>NZ_CP054142.1:1329143-2658287 GCF_017893965.1 Treponema parvum | reverse complement strand
AATCTCATTATAGACTGTCTTTACTTTTTTCTGCAATATCGATATACTATTATTTACGTTTCTATTTTTAAATTTTGCTTATTTCATATAATAGAAGGAATTACATTAATCAAATTTAAGGACGAAAATAATGACAGCTACATATTCAGCCGGTAATATTCAAGTTCTCAAAGGACTTGATGCGGTTCGTAAAAGACCCGGAATGTATATCGGATCGACCGGTCCGGAAGGTTTAAACCATCTGGTGTATGAAGTTGTCGATAACAGCATAGACGAGGCAATGGCCGGTTTTTGCGATACTATAACCGTAGCTCTTGAAAAGGACGATATCTGCCGCGTTGTGGATAACGGGCGGGGCATTCCGGTGGACATACACCCTACGGAACACATAAGCGCGCTTGAACTTGTTTTAACAAGACTGCATGCTGGCGGTAAATTCGATAAGGGATCTTATAAGGTTTCAGGCGGACTTCACGGCGTAGGCGTAAGCTGCGTAAACGCTCTTTCCGAATGGATGGAAGCCTTTATCGAACGCGACGGAAAAAAATACGTTCAAAAATATGAAACGGGAATTCCGAAGACTAAGGTGGAAGTTGTAGGAGATTCTGAAAGTCACGGCACGATGATCAGGTGGAAAGCGGACAAATCCATCTTTACCGAAACGACGACATATAATTTCGACGTTCTTGCAAAGCGCTTAAGAGAATTGGCTTTTTTAAACAGCGGAATTACGATTGTCTTTCGCGACGAAAGACTTGAAACTCCCAAAGAAATAGTATTTAAATTTGAAGGCGGAATAAAACATTTTGTTTCTTATCTCGACGAAGGAAAATCTACCGTTCCGGCCGAGCCGATTTATATGGAAGGTTCCGAAAACGACGTCCTTGCGGAAATTGCCATGCAGTACAACGACGGATATGTGGAAAACATTTACAGCTATGTAAACGACATCAATACGCGCGAGGGAGGAACACACTTAGAGGGATTTAAAACAGGTCTTACCTTTGTAATGAACAAATTCCTTGAAAAATATCCTAAGTTGCAAAAGCGGCTCGACAAGGATGAAAAACTGTCCGGAGAAGATGTGAGGGCAGGCTTAACGGCGGTTTTGTCCGTAAAAGTTCCGGAACCTCAGTTTGAAGGACAGACAAAAACAAAACTCGGCAACACTGAAGTTCGCGGCATAGTGGAAAATCTTATAAAAGAAAAACTTGTGTTGTTTTTTGAGCAAAATCCTTCGGAAACCGAAAAGATCCTTGAAAAGTCCGTGAGCGAAGCCGCCGCGAGAATTGCCGCCCGTAAAGCTAAGGATGCTACGCGCAAAAAATCCGGTTTGGACAGTTTCGGTCTTCCGGGAAAACTTTCGGATTGTTCTTTAAAAGATCCCTCTCTTTGCGAAGTATACATAGTCGAAGGAGATTCGGCCGGCGGTTCGGCAAAGAAAGGCCGAGACAGCAAAACACAGGCCATCCTTCCTCTTTGGGGCAAAATGCTCAATGTTGAAAAAGCCCGTATAGACAAGGTTATAAACAATGAAAAACTCGAGCCGGTAATTGCGTCCCTCGGCGCGGGAATCGGAAAGGAATTCAATATTTCAAAACTCCGCTATCATAAGATAATAATCATGGCGGATGCCGACGTTGACGGATCTCACATACGTACCTTGCTTTTAACGTTTTTTTTCAGATACATGCCGCAGATCATAGAAGACGGATATGTTTATCTTGCCATGCCGCCGCTATATAGAATCAGCTACCAAAAAAAAGAATGGTATGTCTATGACGACGATGAAAAAACCAGGATTATTTCGGACATAGGAGCCGACACGGATAAAATATCGGTACAACGCTATAAGGGATTGGGTGAAATGGACGGAACTCAATTGTGGGAAACCACAATGGATCCTTCCCGCAGAAAGATGAAAAGAGTTACATTGCCGGACGCCGTTGCGGCGGATAAGATCTTCAGCGTCCTTATGGGAGAAGAAGTTGAACCCAGACGGCAATTCATAGAAGAAAACGCCGTCTACGCCAACCTTGACGTTTAAAGGATTTTTTAATGGAAGAGATAAAAACGCCCGAAGGCGGAACCCTGATTCCCATACCTATCGATACTGAAGTAAAGCAGGCCTATATAGATTATTCCATGTCCGTCATCGTAAGCCGCGCTTTGCCGGATGTCCGCGACGGTTTAAAACCCGTTCATCGAAGAATTTTATACGCGATGGAAGAGCGGGGCCTGCGCAATAACGGACCTACGCGAAAATGCGCGAAGATCGTAGGCGACGTTTTGGGAAGTTATCACCCTCACGGAGACGCTTCGGTTTATGACGCGCTTGTGCGATTGGGGCAGGATTTTTCTTTACGATATCCCGTTATCACTCCTCAGGGAAATTTCGGAACCATAGCCGGAGATCCGGCGGCAGCCTACCGTTATACCGAAGCGAAGATGGCAAAACTTGCCGAAGAGATGACGGTAGACATAGGTAAGGACACGGTTAATTTTATTCCCAACTTTGACGAAACCACTCAGGAACCGACGGTTCTTCCTGCAAAATTTCCGTTTCTTTTGGCGAACGGCTCGTCCGGAATTGCCGTAGGTATGGCTACAAATATGCCGCCTCACAACTTAAAGGAAATAGCGGCGGCGGTGACGGCTTATATAGACAATCCCGAAATCGAGGTTGACGAACTTTGCAGATATATAAAAGGACCGGATTTTCCGACCGGCGGGATAATTTTCGGCAAGGCGGGCATAAAAAAAGCTTATAAGACCGGCCGCGGTAAAATCATCGTAAGAGGAAAATTTACGATAGAAACTTTAAAAAACGGAAAAGAGTCTATCGTCTTTACGGAAGTTCCTTACGGTATAAATACTAAGGTTTTGTGTGAAAGAATAGCGGAGTTGGCAAGAAACAAGGCTATAGACGGCATCGCCGGTATAAACGACGAATCGTCGGATCGCGTCGGCATGAGAATAGTTGTCGATCTGAAGCGGGGAGCTATCACAAAAATAGTATTGAACCAGCTTTTTACCAAGACGGCGTTGCAATCGAATTTCGGCGTTATAAACCTTGCGCTTGTAAAGGGTCGGCCTCAAATCTTAAATCTTAAAGATCTTGTAAAATACTTTGTCGAACACAGAGACGAAGTGGTTACCAGACGCACAAAGTATGATTTGGCTAAGGCCTTAGCGCGGGCTCATATACTTGAAGCTCTCATAATTGCGATCAACAATATCGACGAAGTTATAAAACTCATTCGATCCAGCCGCGACACGGAAGACGCAAAGAACGCCCTTATGCAGAGGTTTTCGTTTGACGACGTTCAGGCGCAGGCTATCGTTGACATGCAGCTTAAACGACTCACTCATCTGCAGATCGATGAGCTTAAAAAAGAAATAGCCGAGCTTGAAGCGTTGATAGCTCATCTTCGCGATTTGCTGGAACACCATGAAAAAATATTGGAATTGATAAAAACCGAAACCAACGAAATAGCGGAAAAATACGGCGACGACAGAAAAACCGATATTGTAGCCGACGAAGTCGAAGATATCAACGTCGAGGATATGATAAAAGAAGAAGACGTCGTTATTTTGATTTCGAAACTGGGTTATATAAAGCGCGTTCCGGCGGTTCTGTATAAACAACAGGGCAGAGGCGGAAAAGGAAGCGCAAGCGCAAACCTTGTTGAAAACGATTATATCAACCAGCTTTTTATAGCTTCCACTCACGATTACCTTATGTTCATAACGAACGAGGGCAGGGCTTATTGGATCAAAGTGCATGAAATTCCCGAAGCGGCAAGAACGAGCAGGGGTTCCCACATAAAAAGTCTTTTGGCCGTTTCCGCAAACGAAGAGATAACTACGATAGTGGCGCTTAAAGATTTTGAGGAAAACACTTATCTTTTTATGACTACCGCAAACGGAATTGTAAAAAAGACGCCCGTAACGGATTTCTCCAATGCAAAGACAAGGGGAATTATTTCCATAAAATTGGATGACGGCGACAAGCTCGTGAGCTCCATTTTAACGACGGGTTCGGATGAAATAATGTTCGTTACCAGAAGAGGTCAGGCGCTCAGAGTTTCCGAAACGGATATACGGCAGATGGGACGGGCCAGCCGGGGTGTACGCGGCATTCGTTTACGCGACGGAGACGAGTTGACCGGCGCCGTAAGAATAGAAAACGACAAATCCATCTTGGTGATGACGGAAAAAGGATACGGAAAACGCATAGACTTTGATCAATTCCTTTCGCACGGCAGAGGAACCGGCGGCCAGCGCATATTCGGAAATACCGAAGCCCGCGGAGAGATAATAGGGACTTTGGCGGCGGCTGAAACGGATGAGATTGTCTGTATGACGAGCCAGGGAAAGACGCTGCGGGTACTCGCTTCGGCTATAAACAAGCAGGGAACAAACGCCAGCGGAGTGAGCATTCTTAAAATAGAAGATCCCGATTATCTTATAGGAATCGACCGCGTAGCCCAAAACAACGAAAAAGACAAATAATGTAACGAGTTTGCGGTGCAAACTTGTCAACAAAGCAAATGTCGCATCCGATAATGTTTCACGTGAAACATTATCGGAATTTTTTGCGGTTTTAAATCCGCCGGCGTCAATCGTTTAGCTGCATTCTCAACAGTTTGGAATTTCTGTTTGCCGTCCAGGTTTTTTTTCTTTTTTCCGGAAGAGTTTGAATGTCTGCGGCTTTAAATCCTAAATTTTCAAACCAATCGGCGGTTTGAGTCGTCAGGACGAAAATATTTTTAAGTTTATGTTTTTTTGCCCGCTGGGTAAGGTGAGATATTAACTTCGGGCCTATTCCCGTGTGGGAATAGGATTCGTCTACGGCGAGGGCCGCTATTTCACCCTGTGCGCCTTCAAAGATGTGAAGAGCGGCGCAAGCGCGTATGCCGTCGTCCAGTTCATATATTATAAAGTCGTTTATTTCGTTAAAAAGGGAGCTTTCCGTTCGCGGCAAAAGAATTCCTTTTTCGACAAAGGGACGCATAAGTCTTAAAACCGCCGGAATATCTTCAAGCCGCATTTCACGTATACGACCGTAATTGTTTGTGTAAATCATAGTGCCGGATCCCAGCTCGGAAAAAATTTCACAGGGAATCACGCCGTCCGACAAGCCGTTTAAGATATGTACTCTGTGCACTCCGAGGTCGCAAGCTTTTTTTGATAAGCGCAAAAGAGAAAGAATTTTTTCTTTTATTCGTATTCGTGCGGAAATTTCAGTATCTTGACGCCGCTCGAAGCTTCGCTCGGAATCTGCGGCCGGGTCGTCGATTCGATTGTCCGATTGATCGTCTGCACGGCCGCCAGCGCAAGCTTTTGAGCAAGAGGGCGCGCAATCGTCTGCCGGAACTGTTTGATTCATTTCCATAAAGGCGTTTAGTTCTTCTATGTTTAAAGCGGGAATATGCCCTTCTTTTGATAGGATCATATTGTCGGGAATTATAAAATTTTTCTTTGAAATTTCAGCTTCGGGAACTACAAAAAAAAGTTTGTCCGCTTGTAAGTATACGGCTATTTCCTGTGCAAGCTGTAGGGAAGAAATATTGTAAGGTTTTCCCGTAAGACTCCATCCTATGCACGGAAATATGGGAATGAACCGTTTTTCCAGTATCGTGCGTATGGAATCTATTTCAAGCTTGTCTATTTCTCCGGAAGTTGCAAAGTCCAAACCGTCTATCACGCCCATTCCTCTTGCTCTTACCCAGTTTCCGATTACGGCGTTTAAGTGTTCTCCGGCTAAGCTGGTCATAACTATGTTTGAAATTTCAAAAGCGGCGGTTTTTATCAGAGGCATGGCGTCTTCGCTAGTAATGCGGCAGCCGTTTTTTATTTTCCAAGGAATATTCGCTTTTGTAAGAGTTTTATCTATGTAATGACGCGCTCCGGGAATGATAACGACGTTTAATCCTGATGCGTGAATAAGGGCGATGTCGCGGATGTGGTTTGAAAACAAAGGAGATTCTATGAGCTCGTCGTCGATATATATGACTACGGTCGCGTCTTTAAATTTTTTTATGTACCGAATAACGCTTCTTATCTGTTCCGCTTTTGCCGTTTCCGTTTTCATTTTTGCCCCCGCTGATTTTAAAGTCGCACAACTGTGAGTTTGATTTTATCACACGGACGATATTTTTTAAACTGAGAAGGAAAATGGAAAAAAGCAAGACCAGCCTTTAATGCATCCTGTCATAAATTTTGTGTAACAGAAAAATATAATTATTTGAAATCGAGATACTTTGATTCCAGCAACCGTAAATCACAGCATCTTTTTTTAACAGTCTTCTCATATTCTGAAAGATTTTTTTCATCCTCAAAAATCATCTTCCGTAGGTTTTCAGCAGTTCTTATTATGCCAACTCTGTCAGCTTTTATATAATTGTATTGGTTTTGCAACAGTCGACGATATTTTACATCGGGAATATTTGTAATATCAATTTCTATAAGTACGGAATCCAGTACCGGAACCATATTATTGAAATTAATTGCCCCATAAATACCGTTATTTATTTTTCTGAAATCTTTTCCGTTCTTCATTTTCTTGTGCTTCGCTTTGGAGATGAGAATGGCGCATAATATTTTATGTCTTCTATCTGAAGCACAATCCCGACATAAGGACGGGATTCATTTTTATTTTCAGCGACTTTGGAATCAAACTGCCGTAAATAAGCAATAAAGATGTCCTTTATATGATAAAATTTCATAAATCCCTCAAAAACAGAAAAAGGAGCCATTTCCGACTCCTCTATAAAAACTTGCGTTTTTGGGTTTTCACTTAATGGCAGAAACTCGCCGCTTTTTTGACATTTCACTTTTATGGTAGAAATTCACCGCTTTTTTAGGGCTTCATAAATATGGTAGAAGCTCACCGCAACTTCAATATAACAAGAATTATAATTGCCGTCAAGTTTTTTTAATCTGAAATTAATTTTATTTCTTAATTCTATTATTTCTATCTTTAACAATTAGAATCTTTTCACCGTTGTTTTTTCTTCAGAATTTAAGGGTTGTCATCGCAAGATATTTGTAATTAATATAAAGTTGTAATTATTATAGTATAATCGATAGTTCTGGAACCGTAATTTTAAGAGCGGAACCGGCAGCGAGACTTACCGCAGCCGAACCCGATATTTAAATCAATTCTTCCAGATCTATCTCGCCGGCGACGCACGGAACGTTTATAGCCCAGTTTTCAAGGACGGCCGGGTGGATTTCGCCGAATACGCCTGCTTGTTTACCGTTTACGATTACGGCCGCCTGTCGGCCTTGTATAAAGCGCGGATCGCAGCTTTCTTTTACTTCATACTTATGGTCGAGATAATACAAAAGAGCGGAAACTTCGCCGGCGGCGCCGTTAAAATTGGCATTGTTCGCGGCGGTCAAAAATCCCAGGCTTTGTCTTGTCCTCGTTCCCGTGTTTTCTTTTTCACAGATATAGGCTATCTTACCGATTTCGAAAATTTTATGAGGAAAGACGGCGTTTGCTGAAATACTTTCGGCTTTAAGCAGGGACGGAATTACGGAGGATCGTATGAACTGATAGTTTTCGCTCATGGGATTGGCAATTTCTATCACATTCGAACCGTCCGTGTTCATTTTTTCAATATAGTCCTGTCTGCTGCCCACGTAGTTAAAGATCATTTCCTGATAGCCGAGTCCCACCATAAGAGTTTTGGTTTTTCTGGAAAATTCCGTAAGGGGCAAAAGGCGGCCTATCGTAAAGTCGCCCGGTTTTTCGGGTTTAAAAGTCGTAAGATCAAGCCCGATCATAACGTCTTCGATTACGTCGACTTCGTGTAAAAAATCGTTGCGGTAGGGCGGCGGATTTAATATAAATTCGGTATCTTCGTTGCCGTCTTTGTCTTTTATGTCTTTTACGTTTACGGCGTTACCCATGCGCTCAAGAGCCGCCGTAACTTCCTTTTGTGTTAATTCCAATCCCAAAAGCTTATTTATGTGTGAAAGAGAAGTCGTTGTGGGAAGCTGGAAATAATACGGCGCGACTATGTCTTTTCCCAGCCCGGTATCGTAAGGATGGCAGACTTTTACGGGCAAAATTTCATATCCACAGTCGGCAAAATCGCAGGCGACCATGTTGGCCGAAAGTATGAGATTTTCGATATTGTCGCCGGTAAGCTCTACCATTAGATCCTTTTCTCCGACTTGTACGGCGCCCAATGTGGCGCTGTTGATTATAGGCGCCATGGACAAGATTTCACCTTTGTCGTCTACCAGCAGGGGAATTTTTTTCATGTCTTTTAAAATCCAGCCGTAGTCTTTTCCCTTTGGATGATCCGTAAGGATCTGCCTGCATGTCATGGGCTCGGTAAACTGCAGTGGAACAAAAGACGTTTTATCGGGATCTACAGCCTTATAGTGAACAGGGAATTTTATTTGCGACACATTGTATATTCCCATGGAAATGGATTTTCTCTTTCTTCCGAAATTCCAGGCAAGTTTTTCCTGTGTCTGGATGATATCCAAGAGCATGGGTTCGTCGATAGCCCTGCCGGAAATTACAAAGGCTACCATGTAAGGCCGAATGTTTTTTAATTCCGGATCGACGGTCGCGATTCTGTTTCCACTGTCTTTAACGTCTCCTTTTTTTGACATAAAAGACGAATAGTCGACGCTTTTTTGTCCGCCGTAAAGGCTTATCTGCCTTGCGATTCCGTTTGTAGACCAAAGATCCGGGCGGTTGGTATCGTTTAGTTCGATTTTTATGGTGCGCAGGTCTTCCGGTAAAGATTCATCGGGTTTTTCATCAAGCTCGGCCTTTCCGCAGGTCAGTATTTTTTCAAGAGATTCATAATCATATTTTTTACCGATCTGTTTAAAAAACAAAGATTCGTTCACTTCTATTTTGGGCATATAAGACCTCGCAGATTTTCGACATTTTCGTTGTTCAATGAAATGGCGTGTTTTGAAAATGAGGTACTCAAGGCGAGGTTCAGGCAGCGTGACGCTTCGAGCGTTATGCTTACGGAATTCTACTCTAAAAGCTCGACCGCGGCTAAGCGGACGGGTTTTCGCCGAAAGTACATTTCTTATTATGTCTTGCTTTCAAAGCTCGACATTCAGACTATTGTAGTATAACAAAATAGGTTTATGCTGTCCATAATTCGGAAATTATCGGCATTCCGGCCGGAATAGATGACCTATCTATAAGACTTCAGTCAACCAACATTTCTTTTAGAATGTTTTTCACTGCCGAAATTTCTTTTTTAGTTATTTTTCCCAAATGCTTTACAAGTCTGGTATTATCAACAGTTCTTATCTGATCCAAAACAATCCACCCGTTTTTCCCCTCAAACTTCAAAGGAATTCTGGTCGGATATTGGCGGGATTTACTCGTCATGGGCGCAATGATAACGGTATCGATATGATGATTCATCTCATCGGGGGAAATGACAAGGCACGGTCTTGTTTTCTTTATCTCGTGTCCCACGGTCGGGTCAAGGCTCACGAGATAAACATTATACTGACTCGCTACCATTCCCATTCAAACGCTCCCGAAACCGGAATATCGTCCAAAATATCTTCCTTGTTTTGATGCATGGCGCAAAAGGCCTCTGCCCAACCGGAACGAGGTTGTTCTGTTACAGGCGTAAGCCATATTCCCTTTTCCGTTACTTCCATATTCATTTTGTCTTTTACGAAAAATTTATCCAGAACGGGTTTCGGAAATCTTACTCCGCGAGAATTGCCGATTGGAACTATGGAAACCAACATAAAGCACCCCTTTATTGATGTAATTATTATGTAATAACATGGTTTTGTCAAGGAGATTGTTTCTAAAGAGAACCTCTAAAAACTGCAGTTTTTAGAGCTGCCCTAAAACAACGGAATGTTCGGCAGTTTTTTATAAAAGCAACGGAGGTTTAAGAATGGTTCGCCTATAAAACAGTTCGTCATCTCATCGCATTATCAGATGCTTGGCTGCGGGATTATTATCGTTCAAACTCGACGATTTTATGCCGCGTTTTATTGATCATACAAAGTAAACTCAATAATATAGGGATCATGAATATAAACATACTTGAAGTGCCGCTTGATTTTGGGGCAAGCCGGCACGGATCGGATATGGGACCTGCAGCGATAAGGCTTGCGGGCCTTCAAAGCCGGCTGGAACGGCTCGGTCACAAAATTGTAGGTTACCGTTCGATAGTAAAAATAGAATCCGAAGATTACAAAAAAGAAGGCAATCCTAAGGCAAAATACCTATTACCCATAGTCGCCGCTTGCACACAGCTTGCAAGAGAAGTTGAAAGCATTGCAGAAAGGGAAGAATTTCCTTTGATTTTAGGAGGAGATCATTCCATTGTGCTGGGGTCTCTGGCGGGAATGGCCGCCGCCTGCAAAAAAAAGCAAAAGAGGCTCGGCGTTTTGTATGTAGACGCTCACGGGGACTTTAATACGGCGGATACTACGATTTCAGGAAATGTGCACGGCGAATGCCTTGCGGCTTCCTGCGGATACGGATTAAAAGATTTGACGGATTTGTATTTTGCCGGAAGAAAAGTGGATCCTGCAAACGTATGCTTTGTAGGAACCCGCGATCTTGATCCCGGTGAAAAAGCTCTTATGAAAAAAGCCGGGGTTACGGTCTTTAGCATGAGCGACATAGACAAGCAGGGTTTTCCGGTGATATTGAAAAAGATAATGGAGTTTTTTAGAGAAAGAGCGGACGCGGTACACCTGAGTTTCGATATGGACGTTCTTGATCCCATGTTCGCTCCGGGCACGGGAATCCCGCTGCAAGCTGGTCTTTCAAACAGAGAAGGTCTTCTCATAATGGAAGAGATGTGTAATACGGGAATGGTAAAATCGGCGGAAATCGTAGAAGTGAATCCCGTATTGGATATAAGGAATATGACGGCGGCGTTAGCCGTAGATCTCATAGCAAGATTATTGGGAGATAAGATCTATTAAACGGCTTTGCTTTTTGTTCGCCGGAATATTCATTTTTATTTTTTCCTTACCGGCGTTGCAGATACAGACAAAATCTTCTCTTATGAATATGAGCTGGACTATTGAAAAGACGGCGGGAACTCTGAGCATAATAAATGAAATAAAAGGCAATTCGGGAGAAGCGGACAGGACTTTTGAAAAATTCATGAATTATTCCGGAGCCTTAATCGTAGTAGAAATAAACGATTTTTTTCTTATAAAGTCGTTGACAAATTTCGGAGTGCTTTATCACCCGCAGGGAATCGCCTGGTCGGACATAATGAATAAGACAAACGACATATATTCGGTCTTTACACAGGAAACTATAGGAATCCCGATCCGCATAGATTACGGGATAACCGCATATCCGTTCGTGGGGTATTCTTATTTAAAACTTGATTATAAAAACGGCTATGAGTTTTTACCGCGGAATTTTTACGGACATACGATATATCACGATTTTTTATTTGGAGTTGAACATAGGTTTTATTTAAAAAAATGGTTTCAGATGGATATAAAAGGCATGTTTACTCCTTTTTCTTATTATTATCCTTTGCAAAACACTTATTCTTTTTGTTTTGAATGGGGTGTCGATTTGTTTTTTGAATATGAATATTTCGGTTTGCATCTTTATGTTTCACGCCGCAATACGCTGGAAAAGGGGGACTATTACGAACGCTATTTTTCTTCCATAGGCGATATTGGAATTACATTCCGCATCGGAGCGAAACGAAGCGATCAACGCGGTGCGAAATTGGCGCAGCTCGGACTTTGAAAAATCTTGCCGCCGAAAGCGGTTTTTTATTATATTTTTATAAGTGGTCAAAGTTCGACCGGTTTGTAAAAAATCAATATATGCGGTAAAAAGCACGTAAAGAAAAATTGTGCGCGCAAACGCGCACTAATTGCACGAGGAAAAATTATGGCAAAACACCAATTTCAGACAGAGGTTAATCAACTCTTAAAACTCATAATACATTCCATGTATTCGAACAAAGATATTTTTTTAAGGGAAATAGTTTCGAATGCGTCCGACGCCATCGATAAACTTAAGTATTTGACGGTTTCGGATGATTTATATAAGTCTATAAAATTCGATCCGAGGATAGATATTTCTTTCGATGAAAAAGAAAACGTACTGACAGTGCAGGATTCGGGACTTGGAATGGATGAAAAAGATCTCACCGAAAATCTCGGCACAATCGCCCGCTCGGGAACAAAGGCCTTCCTTGAAAAACTGGGTAGTGACGCGGCAAAAAATTCATCGTTAATAGGGCAGTTCGGAGTAGGTTTTTATTCGGCGTTTATGGCTGCAAAAAAAATAGACGTCTATACGCGCAAGGCCGGCGATAAATCTGGAAAAATATGGCATTGGTCTAGCGACGGAGTCAATTCTTATGAAATAGAAGAAACGGACGCCGCCAGTGAAATTTCAAAAAAATTCGGATTCGACGATAAAGAAAAAGTCGGTTCGGTAATAGAAATGCATCTTAACGACGAAAGCAAAGAATATGCGAGCCGTTGGAAAATAGAAGAACTTATCAAACGATACAGCGATCACATAGCCTTTCCCATCTTTTTGCACTATGTTCAAAATAAATACGACGACAAAGGAAAGATAACCGGTTCCGAAAATAAGGTCGATCAGGTAAACAGCGCGAGCGCTTTATGGAAGCGTTCCAAGTCCGAACTGAAAGAAGAAGACTATAACGACTTTTATAAGACTTTAAGTCATGACACCCTTGATCCTTTGATGTATGTGCACACGCATGCCGAAGGGACACAGGAATACACGACGCTGTTTTACGTTCCTCAGCAGGCTCCGTTCGATATGTATCAGGCGGACTATAAGAGCGGAGTAAAGCTTTATGTAAAGCGCGTTTTTATTACGGACGACGACAGGGAACTGTTACCGGCATATTTAAGATTTGTCCGCGGTATTATCGATAGTGAAGATCTGCCGTTGAACGTAAGCCGTGAAATTCTCCAAAAAAACAGAATTTTGGAAAATATCCGTACCGCATCCGTAAAAAAATTACTCGGCGAATTTAAAAAGATGGGAGACACCGCCGACAAGGCGCGAAAGGCGGAAAAACCCGGCGATGACGAAAAAAAGGCTGTTGAAAACTGGAATAAATTCGTTTCCGCTTTTAATCGTCCCATAAAAGAGGGGCTTTATTCCGATTATGCGAACCGCGAAGAACTTGCGGATATAGTACGGTTTAAAAGCACGGATGAGAGCGGAACAGGAGACGATAAGTGGACGAGCTTTGCGGACTATGTGCAACGCATGAAACCAGAGCAAAAAGCTATTTACTATATAACCGGAACGGATGAAAAAAATCTGCGTTTAAGTCCGCTGCTTGAAGCCTACAGAAAAAAAGGCTTTGAAGTTCTTATTATGTTTGACGAAATCGACGATATTGTAATTCCCGCCTTCGGCAAATATAAGGATTTTGAATTAAAAGCCGTAAACCGCGCAGGAAGCGACGAAGAGTTGGGCGTAGATAAAAAAGAAGCCGAAAAAAAAGACAAGGAATTCAAACCCGTCGTTGAAAAAATAAAAAAAGCTTTGGGAGACAGGGTAAAAGACGTGCGCTTAAGCAAGCGGCTTTCCGACAGTCCGGCGTGCATCGTAGTTGATGAAAACGATCCTTCTTTGCAGATGGAACGCATGATGAAAGCGATGGGACAAAAAAGTTTTGCGGAGGTCAAACCTATTCTGGAAGTAAACGCCGACCATGCGATACTCGCAAAGATCCGTGAATCCGAGGACGAACAATACATTGAAAAGATTTCTACGGTACTGCTGGATCAAGCCATGCTGATGGACGGAGCTGAGATAAAAAATCCTGCTGATTTCGTTAAAAAACTCAACGATCTGCTTAGCGTTTGATTTTTTCGATGAGACGTCCGGAACAAGTAAAGTTCTTATGACCGGACTTAACGGCGATAAAAAGGCGGCTTGAAAATTTTCGGCTGCCTTTTTTTGTATATTTGACAACAGAGTAAACTCAAAGGTATAATTTTCTGAAATGAATGTTTTTACCGGTATTTCGGCCTCCGGCGGCATAGGCTTGGGGACGGCCTTTATTATTCCCGAAACTGAAAAAAGAATTGTTCCAAAAAGATCGATAAAACCCGAAGAAATAGAAATCGGATGGGGCCGTTTTAAAGCGGCCGTCGAAACGGTTTCCGCGCGCCTTAAGACACAGATAACCGAGACTGCGGCAAATAAGGTACAAAAAGAAATATTTGAAACATATCTTGCCATGTTGGCGGATTCTGTCTTTATAAAAGAAATTAAAACTTCTTATGAAAAAGAGCTTTACAATATCGAATACGTTCTTGACAAAAAGACCGACGAATACGCTCAGCGCTTGCGCGACTCCAAAAACGAATATTTGATCGAAAGAGCCAAAGATATCCGCGATGTGTTCGATCAGGTTTTAAACGAACTTTTGGATTATCATCCGTTTAACCCAGATTCCGTGCCCGACGGAGCCGTCATAATTGCAAGACTCATGAATCCTACCGATGCCATAGTCCTTTCAAAAAGAAAAATAGCGGCTCTTGCTTTGACGGAGGGAGGAAAATCAAGCCACGTTACGATCCTTGCAAGGAATTACGGAATACCTAGTGTTTTTGCCGTTGCAGGAATTACCTCAGGAATACGGTCGGGAAGTAAGGTTATTGTCGACGGTGAAAAAGGAAAGGTGATTGCTGACCCGGATGAAAAAACGCTTTCGCTTTATCGCCAAAGAATAAAAGACGAAGAGGAGCGCAAAAAAGTCTTGAACGTATTTAGGGCAAAAGAAGCTTTGACGAAGGACGGCGTAAAGTTTTTTGTTTTTGCGAATATCGGAACGCCGGAAGAAGCCCGAAGCGTATTAAAAGAAGGCGCCGACGGAATAGGCCTGTTCAGAACGGAATTTCTCTTTATGACCGAAAATCAAAGCTTTTCGGAAGAAGCCCAGTTTGAAGCATACAAAGATGTTTTGGAAATAATGGGCGACAAACCTGTGACTATACGAACGCTCGATGCCGGAGGCGATAAACTGATAAAAGGTTTGAACGATGTGACGTTTGCAAAAACTTTTGCGCCGACTTCCGTATCGGACGCAAAAATTTCCGACGGATCCGATCAGTCAGATCGATCCGATCAACCCGCTCAATCCTGTTTTAAAGAAAAAAATCCTCTGATGGGATTGAGGGCTATACGGTTCAGCCTGGCGCATCCTGAAATTTTAAAAACGCAGCTCCGCGCTTTGTATAGGGCCGGAGTGTACGGCAATCTAAAAATAATGCTGCCGCTTATTTCGAGCGCGGAACAGATCGAAAAAGCAAAAATTATAGCAGATACGGCGCAGAAAGAACTTGCCGCCGAAGGCGTGCCTTTTAAGAAGAATGTTCCTTTGGGAATCATGGTTGAAACGGCAGCAGCAGCTCTTATTTCAGACAGACTTGCAAAGACGGCGGATTTTTTTTCGATAGGGACAAACGATCTTACGCAATATACGATAGGTATAGACAGAGAAAATCCTTTTGTGGCGGAGCTTTACGATGAATGTCATCCTGCCGTCTTGCGTATGATACAAAACACGCTGCAAAATGCGGCTGAAGCCGGTATATCCGTTTCCGTGTGCGGTGAAATGGCGAGCCGGCAAAACGGAGTTCTTGTTCTTGGCGGAATGGGAATAAGAAATTTGAGCATGACGGCCAAGCAGATATCGACGGTAAAAGAGATACTTTCAAAATTTACGATAAAAGAAATGCAGGATATTTCATCAAAGGCCTTAAACAATTTAATTTAAATGCGGAAAAACATGTATAAAAAAACCGGAAAAACCGGACGAAATTCTTTTAAATCCTCAAAAAGAAAAAATGAAGGCATTGCGGAAAATGCGATTTTAAATCCTGAATTTCCGGCGCAGAAAGAAAAAAGCGGTTTGAATTTCGATCCGGAAAAAACATATCACAATCTTCCTCTCATAGTAATAGCCGGACGGCCCAACGTGGGAAAATCCACCTTATTTAACAGGTTTATGAAAAAAAGAATTTCCATCACGGATCCTACGCCGGGAGTTACCAGAGATCCCGTTGACGGAACCGCCTTTATATGCGGAAAACCCGTTCATCTGACAGATACGGGCGGATACAAGCTTGATCATGCCGAAGGAACAAAGGAAGCTCTTTTAGATAAACTTGTCGTAAGCAAAATGCTTGAAACGCTTAAAAAAGCCGACCGCATTTTACTTTTGCTTGAAGCCGGGCAGATAACGGGCGAAGATGAGGAATTCATAGCCTTGCTGCGGCAATATTGGGACAAAGTCATAGCTGCGGTAAATAAGACAGAAGGCGGCAGAAACGAAGGTTCCGCATGGAATTATATGAAATACGGATTTAAAGAAATTATCTTTATATCCGCGGAACACGGGGACCGCATACCGGAACTTTCCGAAGCTATAGTCAAAGGTCTTGATTTTTCCAAGGTTACGGAAGGAGAAGAAAGAAACCCGATAAGGATTGCGGTTTTGGGAAAACCGAACACGGGGAAATCCACATTGACCAACCGGCTCACCCATACGGAAGCATCGATTGTAAGCGATTATGCGGGAACTACCCGCGATGTTGTTGAAGGTTCGTTCAGGTACAGCGGCCGTGATTTTCAAATTCTCGACACTGCGGGTATAAGGCGTAAAGCGCGAGTGACGGAGGACATAGAATATTATTCCGTGAACAGGGCTATAAAAACGCTTGATGATTGCGACATCGTTTTTTTAGTGATCGACGTTCGCACCGGCCTTGCGGAACAGGATAAAAAAATTTGCTCTTTAGCCTATGAGAGGGGACGCGCTATTATTTTTGTTATGAACAAATGGGACGCCGTAGACAAAAAAGAGACGAAATTCAAAGACATTGAAAAAGACATCAGAATAATGTTCGCTCATATGAATTTTGCGCCCATACTTCCTCTTTCCGCGAAGGAAGGAGACGGCATAAAACTTCTTATGGACACAGCCATTGAATTATACGGACAGCTTTCCAGAAAAATAGACACTTCCGCTTTGAATACGGCTCTTAAAGATTGGCTTTTCAAATATCCTCCGCCGGCTTCAAAAACCTTACATTTTCACATAAGGTACATGACGCAAAAAAGCGTAAATCCCGTAGGATTTATTATATTTGCAACTCGGCCGGAAGTTGTTCCTCAAACTTATATAGCTTATCTTAAAAACCGGATCAGGGAAGACTTGGGGTTCTCTAAAATTCCCGTTCAGCTGGAAATGAAGGCCAGCCGAGTCAAATGGGAAAAACGGGAAAAAAACTGATGGCACAGTATACGATCGGGGATGTTGAAGAGTTAACGGGATTAAAAGCTCATGTTCTTCGTTACTGGGAAGAAGTCATTCCGGGCATAAGACCCAAAAAAGATTTGGGCGGAAGACGCGTTTATACGCAGAGAGAAATAGACGTCATACAGCGCTTAAAATATCTGATATATGAAAAAAAATTTACGATAGAAGGCGCAAGAGATAATATTATCGCCGACATGAATGTGGAAAGTGAAAATGCGGAGCTTATGCAAAACATTCGCGAAGCGAGAAAAGAACTTACGGATATTTTTTTGACAGTAAGGAAATACCGTGTTGACGACAGGGCGGACGGTAAAGATGAAACGCAATAAAGCGCAGACGCCTGGCGGAAGTGAAAAATGGTACGATAAATTTTCAAAGAAAAAACCGTCGGATCGCTGTAAAACTTTAAAAGAAGAAAAATCCGGTAAAATTTATAAAAAAACTCTCAAAAATAAAAATACCGAAAACGCCGAAAGTGTGAAAAACCCGATTTCCGGCAGTCAAAGGAAAATAAGAGTTTCCGTGTCGGCAAGAACAAAAATGTTTTCCGACGAAAATATTCCTGAGGATGCGAAAAAAATACTTACGGAATTTTTATCCGTGATACAAAACATACGGCCTTTAAACAGCCGTCAGCTTGCGAAGATTCCCATGCAGATAAGAGAACTGTCTCATGAATTGACAGATGAAAGACCCGACAGGCGAAAAAGCTATATGAACGAAACGGTTAAACTTTCTTCATACGTGCGGTATTTTATGTGGTGGAACCTTATAAGGCTTACAAAACTGTTTTCAGGCTTTTCTCCCGAAAATTTTTGCCTTGAAGACGGAGACGTTTGTCTTGATGCGGGAAGCGGACCTTTGACGGTAGTGATCGCTTTGTGGCTTTCAAAACCGGAGCTCCGTAAAAAAAAATTGACATGGTATTGTCTTGATATTTCTCAAGCGGCTCTTACGCTTGGCGAAGAAATTTTTTTGTCGATTGCCGCGAAAACCTTACCCGAAACGGATTCTTTTCCGTGGAAAATCATCCGCTTAAAAGGCGAAATGGGATTGCCGGTAAAACAGAGGGTCTCGTTTATAACTTGCGCCAATATGCTCAACGAATTGCTTCAATATACGGCGCTGAGCGCAAGATCGAAATTTGACTTTTTTGCGAAAAAATTCTGTGAAGACTTGCTAAGCTACGCGGATGAAAAGGCAAGCATTCTCTTGATAGAACCCGGCGTTCCGCAGTCCGCCCGATTGATAAGTTCAATGAGAAAAAATTTTATTGATAAAGGGTATGAACCCGTTTTACCTTGTCCGCATACGGGCGAATGCCCTATGACGGGAAAAGGCGGCCAAAAATGGTGTAATTTCGCATTTACGACAGAGGATTCACCTTTGCCGCTTTTAAAACTCTCGGCTGACGCGGGCTTACCCAAGGACAGGGCTGTTTTAAGTTTTGTATTGGTTTCTAACCGTCTTAAAAAACAAGAAGGCTCCGAGACGGACATTTTAAGGATAGTATCGGATCCTATAAGGCTTCCTAGCGCAAAGAAAGGATATTACGCCTGTTCTGAAAGAGGAATGCTGCTTGCTATAAATGAAGAGGGGCGCGACATAAATTCCGGAGACAAAATATCAGTGGAAAAACTGCCGCAAAACGGCGTGTACAGCCGCGATAAAAAAACAGGAGCCGCCGAAATATTTTTAAAAAAGTAAGCGAACCCGGACAATGCCCTCCCGTTGAAAGCCTGAATGTTGCAAATGCCGCTTCCGTAACACTTTATGAAATTAAATTTCTACGTTGCCTTCGTATACCAGTTCCGTCGCGCCCGTAAGGAAGACAGTCTTTCCCGTGTATTTTACTATCAATTCGCCGCCGCGAACTTTTACCGTAATATTTTCGTTTAATTTGCAGTATCCGTTAAGAACGGCCGCTACGACCGCCGCGCAGGCTCCCGTTCCGCAGGCTGGGGTTTCGCCGTTTCCTCTTTCCCATGTACGCATTTTTAATTCGTTCGGGCCTGCGACGCGCACAAATTCGGTGTTTACCCTCTGCGGGAAGGCTTTGTTGTTTTCAAACAAGGGGCCGACTTTAAAAATGTCTACCTTATCGACGAAGTCGCAAAAAACCACGCAGTGAGGAACTCCTACGGAAACACAGGAAACTTTATACTTTTCATCGCCTACAAAAAGGCTTTCGTTGACGACGGCCCTCTTGGGCAAAAGTGGATTATTCTGGGTTTCGTTTGACGGAGGAGAAAACGGCGCGTCTTTCAGCGTTGTCGGTAAAGAATCCGGTGAAAATTCCGGTTTTCCCATATCTACGGTTACGGACGATATTTTTCCGTTTTGTTTGTATAAAACCAAAGATTTTATTCCGCTCGCTGTTTCTATGGTTATCGTCGCCGTAGGATCCGTAACGAGCGCATGCCGCGCGGCAATACCGTTTATGTTGTTGTCGAAAAGATACTTTGCCACGCTGCGTATTGCGTTTCCCGCAAGCCTTCCTTCGGAGCCGTCCTGGTTAAAAAATTTCATGTAAGCGTCGGCCTTATCGCTCCTTTCTATGAGGACTAAAGAATCCGCTCCTATTCCCGTGCGGCGGTTGCAAAGTCTTACGCTCAGACCGGCGGGATTGTTGATTACCTGAGCCATCGCGTTGATGACGATAAAATCGTTACCTGTGCTGTGCATCTTGCTGAATCTTATTTTTTGTTTTGAAGATCTTAAGTCGTTTATGTTTACAAGTTCTACGTTTTCGGCCGAATAATGGCTCATAAGGCAATTGGCAATGGCGTTGGCGGTGTCTATGGATGTCAGACACGGAATATCGCGCTCTATGGCGTGCCTTCGCATTTTTACGCTGTCGGCGGCCGGATTTCGTCCCTTTGCGCTTGTGGAAACGACGTAGTCGATCTTTTCCGAATCCAAAAGTGTAAGAAAATTATTTTCGGAATTTTCATGAATCTTGTTTACGGTTATCACTTCCATTCCGAAATCGCGTATAACCTTTGCGGTTCCTTCCGTTGCATATAGGGTAAAGCCCATGTCGTAAAATTTGCGCGCCAGATCGGGAATTTCGTATTGATCGGTTTTGCGTACAGTAAACAGAACCCCGCCGCCTCTTTTCATTTTGTAGCCGGCTGCGATGAGTCCCTTAAAAATTGCTTCTTCCATAGTGGAAGCCAAGCCTAAAACTTCTCCCGTAGATTTCATTTCCGGGCCCAAGTGGGTATCCACATCCATGAGTTTTTCAAAGCTGAATACGGGAACTTTTACAGCGAAATACGGAGGAATTTTATAAAGTCCTTTGCCGTAGCCCATTTCTTTTATGCTTTTACCCAGCATGGCCTGTGTGGCAAGTTCTACCATGGGAACGCCCGTGACTTTGCTGATGTAGGGAACAGTACGGCTTGAACGGGGATTTACTTCTATGATGTAAAGAGAATTGTTGTAAACCAGGTACTGAATATTGATAAGGCCCCGCGTTTTAAGGGCGAGAGCGAGTTCGCGGGATTGATTTATGATTTTTTCACGGAGAATATCGTTTAAGTTCCAAGAAGGATAAACGGCTATGGAATCTCCGGAATGAATGCCCGTCCTTTCTATGTGTTCCATTATTCCCGGAATAAGAATGTCTTTTCCGTCACAGATAGCGTCGACTTCAAGTTCCGTACCCATCATGTATTTGTCTATTAAAACAGGGTTTTCAATTTCTTGAGCGAGTATAATGGACATGTACTCTTTTATGTCCGCCGGTGTAAAGGCGATGATCATGTTCTGTCCGCCGAGAACATATGAAGGGCGAAGTAAAACCGGATATCCTATCCGTTCCGCCGAAAGAAGAGCCTGTTCGGTCGTAAAAACGGTTTCTCCTTTGGGTCTGTTTATCTTTAGTTTTTCACAAAGCTGTTCAAAACGTTCGCGGTCTTCGGCAATGTCTATCGAATCGGCGCTGGTTCCCAGAATTTTAATTCCCTGCCTATCAAGAAATTTTGTAAGTTTTATTGCGGTTTGTCCGCCGAAGGCGACGACAACCCCGAAGGGCTTTTCCGTGTGTATCACGTTCATAACGTCTTCCGGCGTAAGAGGTTCGAAATAAAGCCTGTCGGCAGTGTCGAAATCGGTAGAAACGGTTTCGGGGTTATTGTTTATAATCGCTACTTCATAGCCCAGTTTTTTCAGCGACCAAACGCATTGAACGGAGGCGTAGTCGAATTCTATTCCCTGACCGATCCTTATAGGGCCGGAACCTAAAACAATAATAGTACCTTTTTTGCTTTCCGTATTTTTCCTGTTTTTAAGGAATTCGGCGGCTTCGTTTTGCTCGTCGTAGCCTGCGTAAAAATACGGAGTTTCCGCGTTGAATTCTCCGGCGCAGGTGTCGACCATTTTATATGTTGCGGGAATGTGCGCCAGCTTGCCTTCTTTCCGCAGTTTTTCCGCCGCTTTGGAGTCTTGTAAAATTCCCGAGCCGCCTGGAATTTTCACTTTCGACAAAGATTCTATCACCTTGTCCGGAAAGCCTGATTTTTTTGCTTTTAAATAAAGTTCGTTTGAAAGCGTCGAATTTTTGTTTTTTACGCTTTCAAGTTCATCTTCAAGGGCTGCTATATTTTCCAACTTGGAAATAAACCATGCGTCTATCTTTGTAATTTCACTTATCTGTCTTACAGATAAGATTTTGCGTCTCAGGGCCTCGTAAACGGCAAAGATGCGTAAATCCGTTATTTCACCGACTCTTTTTTTTATTTGCTCGTCGGTTTCTTGGGAAAAAGCTTTTAGGCGCAAAGAAAAAACGCCTATTTCCGCCCCGCGGACGGCTTTCATCAAGGCTTCTTCGAAAGAGCGGCCGATCGACATTACTTCTCCGGTCGCCTTCATCTGAGTGCCTAAGGTTCTTTTGGCATAGACGAATTTATCGAACGGCCATTTCGGGAATTTTACGACAATGTAATCCACTACCGGTTCGAAACATGCCGCCGTTTTTTGAGTGACGGCGTTAGGAATTTCGTCCAAATTGTACCCGATTGCGATGAGGGTTGCGACTTTTGCTATAGGATATCCAGTCGCTTTTGACGCAAGAGCCGAAGACCTTGAAACGCGGGGATTTACTTCTATAACTGCATATTCAAAAGAATCGGGTTTTAGGGCGAACTGACAGTTACAACCGCCTTCGATCTTGAGAGCTGAAATTATATTCAGCGCGGAAGAACGCAACATTTGATATTCTTTGTCCGCCAGAGTGACGGCCGGCGCTACTACGATGGAATCTCCCGTGTGAATTCCTACAGGATCGAAGTTTTCCATGGAACAGACGGTTATGACATTGCCCGAATGATCCCGTATGACTTCAAATTCTATTTCTTTCCAGCCGGAGATGCATTTTTCAACTAAAATTTGATGTATGGGAGAGCGATGAAGACCGTTGTGTGCGATTTCTTCCAGTTCTTTGCGGTCGTTTGCTATTCCTCCGCCCGTTCCGCCTAAGGTAAACGCAGGTCTTACGATCACCGGATATCCGATTTCGTTATCGGCAAAATCCAAAGCTCCTTCGAGGGTTGTGACCACTTTGGAAGGGATGCAAGGCTCTCCGATGGAAAGCATGGTGTCTTTGAACATCTGGCGGTCTTCGGCCTTGTCTATAGTTTCGGGATTCGCTCCGAGCAGTCGTACGTTGTGTTCTTTTAAAAATCCGGACTTTGCCAATTCCATGCTTAAAGTGAGCCCTGTCTGTCCGCCGAGCGTTGAAAGCAGGCTGTCGGGCTTTTCTTTTTCAATTATGCGCTTGACGGTTTCAGGTATCAGAGGTTCTATGTAAATTGAATCCGCCATGGAATGGTCGGTCATGAGGGTTGCCGGATTTGAATTTACCAAAACTACGTTTATGCCCTGTTCTTTTAAAACCTTGCAAGCCTGTGTTCCTGCATAATCGAATTCCGCAGCCTGTCCTATGACGATGGGGCCGGAACCTATGACCATAATCTTTTTTATTGATGTGTTTAGCGGCATTAAAGACTCCCGGATTGTTCGGATATACGAGCGTTTTCTTTTATAGCGTCGGCAAAATATGAAATTGAATCGATGAGGGCGTAAGGCGTTTTAAAATTCTTAAAATGATCGGGATTGTTTATAAGAGAAATAAATTCGTCAAATAAGAAATTCGTATCCAAGGGACCTCCGGCAGCTTCCGGATGAAATTGAACGGAAAAAGCGGGAATATCGGTATAGGTAATCCCTTCGCACGTTCCGTCGTTTGTATTTGCAAAACTCAGTAAGGCACCTTTAGGCAAAGAAGCGTTTTCTACGGCATAGCCGTGATTTTGGCTTGAAATATAAACGCGGCCGGTTGAAAGATCTTTTACCGGATGATTTGATCCGCGGTGTCCGTATTTTAACTTTGAAGTTTTAGCTCCGCGGGCAAGGGCAAGGATTTGGTGTCCCAAACAGATACCGAAAACGGGAATACGTTTTTCACACAGTTTTTTAAGCTGGTCGATGATTTCTTGATTATCCTTAGGATCTCCGGGGCCGTTTGAAAGCATCAATCCGTCCGGCTTAAGATCGATAATTTCTTTTGCGGTGGATTTTGACGGAACGGAAATAACGGAAACTCCGCGTTTTAAAAGCTCCCGTCGGATATTGGCTTTTGCGCCGAAATCCCAGAGAACGACTTTTTTATTTTTTCCGTTTTTCATGGCTATTGAAGCGTCGTTTATTTTAAGTCCGTCTTTTGTTACGGGAAGCGCACGATATTTTGCGGCTTCGGCGAACACAATGTCCGCAGGATCTTCGATTTTAACGGCGTCGCAGCTTACCGATTCGACGGCTTTTTCAATTTTGTGAGCGCGGATTTTTTCAAGCAGTTTTTTCTTTTCTTCCGGAATATCGAGGGCGTCGAATTCCTTTTTTGCCTCCGGAGAATCGCCTGAAATTAACATGGCGTTCATGACGCCCGCTTCTCTTAAAATTTTTGTGAGCGCGCGGGTATCAATGTCGTACAAGCCTACAATGTTATTTGATTTTAAAAAAGAATCTATAGAACCCTGGCTTCGGAAATTGGAAGGAGAATCACAATACGAGCGAACGACGTATCCTCTCAAGTGAGGCCGCGAGCTTTCAAAATCCTGCCGAATCAAACCGTAATTTCCGATTAAAGGAAAAGTCTGCATGACGATTTGACCGTAGTAGCTGGGATCGGAAAGCGTTTCAATGTATCCGGTCATTCCCGTTGTAAAAACCGCTTCGCCTGTCACGCAGCCGGAAGCGCCGAAACTTTTTCCTTCAAAAACTTGTCCGTTTTCAAGTACAATACAGGCTCTAATACTCATTCTAAAGCCTCATTATACATTTTTTTAAAGAGAATGACTAGACAGCCTGAAATGTTGAGTTTCAAAAGTATTTCTAGATAAAGCTTTGCTTTCGGCGAGAACGTCGTTTGGCTTCGCCTCACTACGAGTTTGCTCTACAAACTCGTAGTACATGCCGCGGTCGAGCTTTTAGGATTGTATATTGCTCAGTCAATAAAACACATTGCTTTTTCATTACTTTTGTATTATATTATAAACATGGAGGTTCATATGAAAACAGCAGTAGTTCAAACAAGAGTTGATGCAGCTCTAAAAAATGATGCAGATGCATTTTTTGAGTCTATCGGAATGGATACGACTACGGCAATACGTATATTTTTGAAACAAACCTTAATTCAGCGTAAAATTCCGTTTGAAATTATTCAAGACGACTCTTTTTATTCTGAAAAAAATATGAAAGCATTGGAACATTCGAAAAAACAAATGGAAAACGGGCAGCATTCAATACATGAACTTGTTGAGGCATAAAAGTGCATAAGGATTTTTCAGATGATGCATGGTCGGATTATACATATTGGATAATGCAAGACAAAAAAACGCTGAAGAAAATTAATCGACTGCTTACTGATATTGAACGAAACGGCAATGACGGCATAGGACATCCTGAACCATTAAAAGAAAATTTAAGCGGATATTGGTCACGGACAATAGACGAGAAAAACAGACCTGTATATAAAATAGAGGATGGACTCATAAAAATTATTCAATGCAAAAATCATTATGATGATAAATAGGAAAACAATTCAGAAAAAATTCATACAACTGAAATGGGTATTGACCGAATAAAACGTAATTTTGAGAAAAAGACTCTATGACAATAACAGAATTCGAGAATAAATATTGGTACATGAGTGAACTCAAAGCATTGGCTAAATCGCTTGAAATTCCCTTTGGTACAAAAATACGAAAGGATCAGCTTGAAGACATTATTATTCAATTTTTGAAAACCGGAACGGTGAATAAAAAGAATAGTTATCGGAGTAAAAGCCGGAATATAGACACGTTGAATAGTCATACTTATTTTGAAAATTTTAGCAACAAAAAAGAAACATGGGAATTCATACATAGTGAAATGGATAAACGGATTTCGGGACTAAAACCGAAATCAGGCGCAAAATATTGGCTTAATCGCTGGATTGAAAATAAACTTTCTGATGGTGAAAAAATAACTTATAATGATGTCATTTGTGAATATATTTGTTTAAATAAAACTGAAGGAAAGCTTCCGCAAATTCCATCCTGTAAATTTAATAACTTTATCAGTGATTATCTGGCAAATGAAAAAAATGCAACAAGAGAAGCGGCTTTGGAAGCATGGAATAAGCTAAAAGCTATGAAGGCAAAAAAAGATTATATAACTTGGAAAAAGAATAAACATATATAGCAAATTTCATCTAAAATTGCTTTAATCGGACAACAGTGGTACGCTCCGTTATAGGTTCAGCGAATATTAGACGGATTACCCAGCATGCAACTTTTTTCCTTTTAACATTTGATTTGTGCGGTTTACTATCCGTGATGTTTTTGTTGTTTGGGGGGGACTGATTCAGACTGAAAATAAATTTAGGAGGTTTTTATGTTTATTGAAATTAAGCCTTATGAACAAGAAACTTTAGCGGTACGTTTTAAAGCAGGCAGAGAAGATTTTTCTAAAATCTTGCAAGCGATAAAAAAAGTACCAAACAGAGCTTGGGTTCCGGATCGGTGCATTTGGACTATCCCCGCTGATCGTAATTCTTGTGATATTTTATTGAATAGTATTTATAGTGAGGGTTTTTGCCGTGCGGATTCCGATTTTATCGAGAAAATTTGTGAAGGCGCTGATAGCGATCCTCATGATGCTATAGGCTTGAATACAGGAATGATTGAGGAAAGTAATCTGCCTACTGCATCGGATATTCAGGATATTTTAAGAAAACTGGATGCAGTGATTACTGCAAAACACTACAGCAAACGTACACGGGAAGCATACAGCTATTGGATAAGTCGCTTTATACGAGAACATCAAAATAAAAATTTTAAAACATTTTCCGCTGCAGAGATAAATTCCTTTGTGAGCCGTCTTGCAATAAAAGAAAAGGTTGCCGCTTCAAGTCAAAATCAAGCCCTTGCCGCTCTTTTGTTTCTGTATAAAAACATATTAGGCTTAACTATACAAAGTCCCGAGAATATCATCCGTGCTAAAAAGTCTCAAAAGTTGCCCGTTGTATTGAGCCGTGAGGAAACGGCAAAGATATTTTCGCTTTTACCAGATAATGATTACGGTCTTTGTATCCGCTTGCTCTATGGAACGGGAATGAGGCTGATGGAAGGCTTGCAATTACGGGTACAAGATATTGATTTTGATAAAAATGAAATTACGGTACACTGCGGAAAGGGCGCAAAAGACCGTAAAACGATGCTGCCGGTATCTCTGAAATTTCCGCTGCAAAAACATTTGGAAAATGTTCGCCGCATCCATGAGGTAGACTGCAAAGACGGTTTCGGTTTAGTGTCGCTGCCGTCTGCCCTTGCGAAAAAATATCCCAATGCCGGTAAAACTTGGGCATGGCAGTGGGTGTTTCCCCAAGTACGCCGATGGCAAAATAATAAGACAGGCGAGCAGGGGCGGTACCATATTGATCCTTCGGTTATTCAGCGCACCCTGCATGAAGCTGTTTTACGGTCGGGTATTCCGAAACCGATCGGCTGCCACACGTTCCGCCACTCATTTGCAACACATCTACTGGAATCCGGTTACGATATCCGCACCATCCAAGAACTTCTCGGTCACAGCGATGTTTCAACCACTATGGTTTACACCCACGTCCTCAACCGCGGCGGTCTCGGCGTTCAAAGCCCTATCGACCGAATGTGATTCGTTTTAGCTTGTTTAGTGAAGATAGGCCTAATCTGACTATTGATGATGTGTTCCGGGTAGTATTATGGTAGAAAGATGTAATTTCTTGTCTTGTAGTAGTTTAGATTGCAAACGAGTAGTTTTATGGTATTATGAGGAAAGGTCGAAAAGATGTTATGCTGACACCCGCACTGGGATACCTAGTAAGAAAAAGAGGAAAAAATGTTAATTGGAAGAATTTTGTTTGCACTTGCTGCTATTTTTGTAATTCTATTTTTTGTATTCATTATAGTCGCAATTGTAAGACTTATAAAAAAGAAAACGGTAAAAATCTATTTTTTATTATCCATAGTAAGCTTATTAGCTTGTATCGTATCCATTTATTTAGGAATTACACTTCTAGAACAAGCGTATCAGGATGACTGTGATGTAGTAAGGCTTCAACATCTAAGTTATTATGGAAATTTAATTGAAGAATATAAATTAAAAGTCGGAAAATATCCATTTGAAGGTGAAAATCAACAAGTTTATGCATTTATATACAATAATGAGCAAAAAGAATATTGCGATGATACAAATCCATATTCTCACATACAAAAAACTCCTAAAGAATTCTTTTCACAATTGGAAAAAGGATTAGGTCGTCAAATTGATCAATTATTTGATCCTCAATATGTTCCAAGTGGAAGACCTGTTTTTTATATCTACATGACTGATGGAAATCAATATTTCTTTGCAGTTCACCTTTCTAAAAAATATCCATTTTCAAAAAAAGTAGCTTCAAAATATTATAAAGCAGAAATTTCAAATATTTCTGATGAAGAATATCAGTTTTATAAAATAGAAGAGTTAGAAAAAAATGAAGATTTTAAAAAAGCTACAAATAAGAATTTCGGCGGATATTTTGAATTAAGAAAAAATCAACATATACGAGAGTATGAATAAATAGCCTAACAAAGGTTCGTAGCCGACAGCGGGTCGAGCCCGCTGCGGTACAACCCATTGTTAGGTTGCCCCTACGGACTCAATAAGAAGGAGAAAAGATGTCACCTTTAGAATTATTACAAAAAATTTTGGAAACTTCTGAAAATGATAGTAAAAAACTAGTAACATATTTTACAGTATTAATCTGTGTAACTTTAATATCTGTAATAGTGAATCTAATGGTTCAGGTATATATTAATAATCGTGTTTTACGAAATGATATAAAGAAAATGAAATATGAAAGAAAACTGAAATATATTGAAAATGTTTATAGTTGGTTGTTTTACATATCGAACCTGATGTTTTCTGCTCAAGATCAGAGTATACAAAAAAAGATTAGTCAATTACGAACTCAAATAAGTAATAATCGCATACTCTTAGGAAAAGCCATTTTTGATATTTCAAATGAAATCCTTGATTACTATGTTATTGTTATATCAAATCCTAGATCAAGAGATATAACAAAAGAAAACAAGCTATTTGCAGATTATATTAAGGAATATGAGCAGTTATGACTATAGTTTTTCCAAAGAACTTTGGCATTGAAAGTGTGGATGAGTTCCTTAAGATTTCAGAGATTATTTTTTCTTTAAAACATAAACACGAACAAGATTTCGAATTAAATCTATCAAAAATAAATAGTATTTGTTTACTCGGACAATTGCTTATTTACAAATTTATAAGCTACACATCAGAAAATGAATGTTTTATAAAACCTCGATTAACTTTTAATCTTAATCATGAACTTGAAAAAACACTCATTCAGTATGGATTTTATCCAATTATTAAAACATATATTGTTTCACCAACCAATGAAGGAGAAATTTTAAAAGCATATAAAAAGTTAAAATACTTTGAACGGGATAATGTTTTAATCACTCCACAACGTCTGCTTCGCTCAGAAATTCATCTAAAAAGTATTTTTGAAGAAGAACTATTTAATCGAATTTTCTTGTTTTATCAGTGTAACGATAAATCACGATTAGTATGTACTGCAATAAGTGAATTGTTATCAAATTTTTGGTCTCATGCGACAGATGACAGCGGAACTGTTATGGTAGCCATGGGGAATAAGCATTATATGGAAATTTGTTTTGCTGATAATGGTTGTGGAATAATTACAAATTTACAATCATCAAATGAAAAATATAAAAAAATGTCAAAAGAAATGATTTTAAGACAATCTCTTATGCAAGGAGTTACATCAAAAGCAAATAGCAATCACTTAGGAATGGGGTTATATTTAATAGATATGATTGCTAAAAAAAATAATGGTTATTTTCGTGTGATTTCAGAAGGCTATGAATATATTTCTGGCCGAAACAAAGAAAAAGTTAGGAAGTCTGGTTTTTGGAAAGGTACAATTGTTTATTTGCGTCTTGAATTAGATAAAATTGTTTGTATCAAAGATATTAAAGAATTACTTGTGGTCAATAAATTACCGATTACTTGGAGGTAGATATATGGAATATCAAATGGATAAATACGGAACTAATATTACAAATGAAGAAGTTACATCAAAACTTTCAAACGATATAATGAAGATTATTAATGATACTAAAGATGAAATAATTACATTGAACTTCGGTAATATTAAGTTGCTTTCTACTATTGCGGCAAGAAGCATTTTTAAACCTATTGCAGATAAATATAATTTAGAAAAAATGTTTCAACGAATTGAAATGCTAAATGTTGAAAAGGATTTGAGGGTAATACTTAATCATGCACTTAATAGTCTTGTGTCAGAAACCTAACACCGTTTTCAAAGCCGACAACGCAGACAAGCTGCGTTGCGGTTTAAAACCATGTTATGTGGACGCCCGCACTGGGGCGCAGGAGGTAATGATGAAAAAAGCATTTTTAATTATTCCATGGTTTATATTTTTTACTTTTATTGCTCATGCTCAAGGTGATACAAAAAGAGAAACTTTTACAACATTTCCTGAAAATGGTAAATATGAAATTATAACAAGCCCTATTACAATGCGTGATACTTATATGCTAAATCGAGAAACTGGAGATACTTGGCAATTGGTTAGCACAAGTTACGGATATGCTTGGCAAAGAATTTATCGAAATAAAAACTCAGATGATAAAATTCCAGATGGTTACAAAGGTGCTGTATATCAAATTACTATGTCAGGAATAGCTGCAAAAGGAATATATTTAACAAACACATTAACAGGTGCATCTTGGACTTTATATTCTGATAGCGATACAGGAGAATTGTTTTGGGGTGTAATAAGCTCCCCTGAATGAAAAAGGCTGTTTCTTAGAACAATATGAGTATTTTTCCTATTGTAATATACGCAATTATTGGTATATGTTTTTTCGCAGTAATAGTTTATCTCGGTCTTAATGCAACCAAAATAAAGGGTTGGTTTGGTGAGAAGAATATATCAAATCGTTTAGAAAAACTTGTTGGGAATTTAGACGGATTTTATTCAATCAGAATAAATGATCAATGGAGAATTGTCTTTAAGTTTGAAAATGGAGGTGCAGAAAATGTTAGAATCACAGATTATCACTGATGAAGATGAAAAATTACCCAATATTCATCCTGGAGAAATTCTCAAAGAAGATTTTTTAGATGCGATGAATGTTTCTGCATATCGTCTGGCAAAAGAAATCAATGTTCCTGAAACAAGAATCTCAGAAATAATTCACGGAAAGCGTTCAATTACTGCGGATACCGCTATCAGGTTTTCAAAATTCTTTGGAACGACAGCTGAATTTTGGCTCAATCTTCAGAATCTGTATGATTTAGAAGAAGAAAACAATAATCACTCCCGAGAATTTGAAACAATAAAAATGTACGCATATGCCTAAATTGTCTAACACCCGATTTAACGCTGACATTTGTTTTGTCACGAAAGTTGCTTGACGGTCGCCTCATTAAGAATGAACATCCGTGTTCATTCTTAATGGACGAGTTTTCCTACGAAAACTCGCTACTGCTTATACCACGGACATCCGTGTCCGTTTTTGTGCAACTTTCGCGCCAACTTTGCCTTACGCTTCGGCAAAGGCACAACTGCAGGTTAAGCGAATGTTGAACGGACGCTGCTAACGCGCATGTTAAATAAGACTAATGTATGTTTTCTAAATTTTATACCTCAAGGAAAGAAGGTAAGGAGGCTTGTAAGATGAAAAAAATAATATTAACTATTCTAATCATTTTTATCGTCTTTTCTGGAAATATATTTGCAGAGGACTTAGATAATCAGGAAAAAATCATAAGCATCGATTTTGATTTTACCAGAAAATTCGGCTTAGCAAGTAATCAATTTGCTGTATGGGTTGAAAACGAAAAAGGTATTCTCGTAAAAAATTTATTTGTTACGGATTTTACAGCAGGGAATGGTTGGGAAAAAAGAGCGGAAAGCCTACCTTTATGGAGAAAAGCGGTAAAAGATACCGGCATAGACGGAATAAGCAGTGCGACTCCTAAATCCGGAAAGGTTCAATTGGAATGGGATATCAAAAATGAAAATGGAGAATTTGTAGAAAAGGGAACCTATAAAATATGTATTGAAGCAAATATAAAATGGGAAAATACCGTATTATTTACATGTGAGATAAAAATAGATGATAAGATTACAATAGGTGAAATTACCGAAAAAATATCGGGCAAAGGTTATGATAAACAAAACCTAATAAGTAATGTAAAGATAAAATAAATTTTACTTTCATGAGGTAATTATGAACAAAATTGCCATCATCTACGCTTCGATCCATCATAAAAATACCGAAAAATTGGTAACAGGAATTTCAAAAGAGATAGAAATCGATATCTTTAATATTAATAAAGTAAAAGAAGTAGATTTTTCAAAATATGAAACAATAGGTTTTGCCTCAGGAATATATATGGGGAAATTCCATCAATCAATTTATAAATTTTTAGAAAAGCAAGAAGCAGATATACCGAAGAAAACTTTTGTACTCTGTACCAGCGGAATTGGAAAAGGACGATACGCAAAAAAATTCTATTCTTATTTACAAGACAGAGGTTTTGAAGTTTTAGGAGCTTTTGAATGCAAGGGATTCGATACCTACGGCTTATTTAAATTCTTTGGAGGTCTAGCCAAAGGACATCCCAATACTAAGGATATTGAAAATGTAGTTACATTTATGAAAAGTATTGGAGCAAAAATACTGCTGTAAGTGGAAAATTTCTCAATGATTATTTATACACACTAGCTTATTAGAACTTTAATATAAGCAATGTAAAGAAAAAAGTAGTTATTATAATGTATCTATTTTATGCGAAACATGATTATGGAAAATTATTATAAGCATCTAACACCCGCTTTAACGCTGACATTTGTTTTGTTACGAAAGTTGCTTGATGGTCGCTGCAAAAGCAGACCCCGCATATCCTAAAAGCCGTAACATTGCACTTCTCTCATCCAACATCTACCATTCTGAAACGAGCCAGTTCTCCTCATCCATACCTGGAACAGTGGAGTTACGGACTATTAACCGACCTTCCATCCTGAAACCAACAGGTTCATGAATCAAATCATCTTTGTTGCGATCCATCAGAGAGAACAGAAGGTTTGCAGCCTTAACGCCAGCACTCACCTTAGGAACATGGATAGTGGAAATGGAAGGTTCCGTAATGGTTGAAACGAATGAATCGTCATAACCTATTATCTTCACATCTTCAGGGATATGCTTCCCTTTTTGCTTCAGAGCTTTTAGAGCCTATATATCTCCCCGGTCATCTCACGCATTACGTTATTGTCAATCCCGGGGATTTCATTTTCGGAGATGATGACGGTTTGCAAATTATTCCTGAGCCGTATGTTGACTCTGTTTTATTAAAAGCAGAAGAAATATTAAGCTTTGAAAATGAGGAACGGAAGATGATAGCAGATGGTTTGCCGATAGAAGAGGTATACAAGAAATTCGGCGATCTGTAATAGATTTTTGCTTGTCGGTTTTATGGCAACCATTGCCACTGCTGGCGAGTAGGCGGTTTAACTTTTATTTCTAAAATGCGAAATATAAGCCGATGGATCTCTAGGTACATCGGCTTATGGCGAATTTTGTCAGGACCGAAATATAGCTTTTAAGATTTTGCCGCGATATGCAGGCAGTACTTAAGAGCCTAAATTTGGGGAACGTTGAAACGTTGTTGGTTATATTTCCGGTTATATGCAAGAGCTCATAGCCACTGTGTTATAGCACTTATAAAGCCGGATATCCTGTAAAATCTTGTAAGCTAACGACAACAATAAAATATGTATGTAAGCTTATAATCGCAATCCCCGCCCGGCAAAAATCAATCGTCCTGCTCGGAAGGCGTAGCTTCGGCGGGGCGGTAGACTATAGCCGTATTGCCTATGATTCTGACAAGGGATGCGGAGAGCGCTTCACAAAGTTTTTGAGACAGAATTTCTTTTTCGTCTTTAAAACTTATGAATTTAATTTTTATAAGCTCGTGGCAGATGAGAGACAGATCTATCTTTTTGATTACGGCGTCCGTCAGCCCGTTTTGCCCTATTTGTACGACAGGCTTTACGGTTTGAGCCATGCGGCTTAAAATTTTTCTTTGATTACTGCTCAGTTCGCTCATAAAAATCCTATAGTAAATGTATGCCGGCTTTTTTGCATTCTTTTCGCATAGTTTCCGGCCAAATGCTTACCTGCGTTTCTCCTATGTGCGCCTTTCGCAAAAAATACATGCAAAGGCGCGACTGACCTATTCCGCCGCCGACGGTTTGAGAAAGGGTTCTTTTGAGGAGTTTTTTGTGAAAATCAAGTTTTGTTTTTTCCAAGCAACCGCGCTCTTGCAGTTGAAGAAAAAGACTTTCAGGGGAAACGCGAATACCCATAGAGGACAGCTCAAACGCAGAGCCTAAAACGTGATTCCATACGATGATGTCTCCGTTTAATCCGGTGTGCCCGCTTTCGTCTTTAGTGATCCAATCGTCATAATCGGGCGCCCTGCCGTCATGTACGGTTCCGTCGGGAAGTTTTCCTCCGATTCCAGTTATAAAAACGGCGCCGTATTTTTTTGCAGCGTTTAATTCCCGCTGTTTCGGAGTGAGCGAAGGAAATTCTCTTTGCAAGTCATCCGCATATAGAATTTTGATTTCTTCAGGCAGCACGGGTTTGATTTTAGGATAATGATCGTAAATATAAAATTCGGTTCTTTTCAAACATCGGTATATCTTTGACACTATACCGTGCAAAAACGATAAATTTCTGTCGGCTTCGTTCATCGCCATACACCAGTCCCACTGATCAACGTATAAAGAATGTATTGCGTCAAGGTCTTCATCGGGGCGAATGGCGTTCATGTCCGTATAAATTCCGAATCCCGAAGACAATTTCATTTCCGTTACCTTGAGGCGTTTCCATTTTGCAAGGGATTGAACGATTTCAAGTTTTTCGTCGTTCATGTCTTTAACGGGAAAAGAAACGGGCCTCTCGACACCGTTAAGATCGTCGTTAAGGCCTTTTCCCGATTTTACAAAAAGAGGAGCCGTAACGCGTTTTAAATTCAATTCGGTAGAGAGCGCAATTTGAAAAAAGTTTTTTATTGTGATAATGGCGTGTTCGGTTTCCGCAACGGAAAGAAGAGCTTTATAGTTTTTCGGCAATGTAAGATTTGACATAGATACCTCGTAAATGTTTTTTTATTTTAACGACAGAATGTTTATTCGTCCATAGAGGTTTTGCTTTTCTTCAGGGCAATTGCGGCGTCTTTTTCAGGATGGACGCGGCGCCTGCAGTGAGCGCGAAGAGTGAAGTTTTCGGCATACATAGTAAGGCGAAACTCGAGGGTTTCCGCACAGCGGCAGCCTTCTGCCTCGCTTTTCGCCGCCTTTTTCGCGCCGAATTTACTTGTCTGAGAAAAAGATGTTGAGTAAATTTCAATATATAAGGTGAATTTTATGGGACAAAAAGAAAATATGCTCGATGCGGCTGTTATAGGAACGGGTCCGGCAGGAGTTTCTGCGGCGTTGACTTTAGCCGCCCGCGGAAAGAAGTTTAAAATTTTCGGAAGTCCTGAGCTTAGTCCGAAAATTTCAAAGGCTCATGCGATAAATAATTACCCGGGACTGTACGGAAAAACCGGCGCCCAAGTTGCCGAAGAATTTAGAAAGCATTTGGAATTTCTGAAAATCGAAATAACGGACGCGCGCATAACAAATATTTACGATATGACGGATCACTTTACTCTTTTGTCCGGACAGGAACAGTTTGAAGCAAGGACGATTATAATTGCTACCGGTGTGGATTTCGGCAAAGCGCTCCCCGGCGAAGAAAATTTTTTGGGACGGGGAGTGAGCTATTGCGCAACTTGCGACGGAATGCTTTACAAGGGAAAGACGACGGCCGTTATCGCTTATGCAAAATCGGAGGAAGCGGAAGCTGAGTTTTTGGCTTCGATATGCAAAAAGGTTTACTTTATACCTATGTATAAAGAAGACGTTTCTCTTGCCTTAAATTCCGTAATTGATATAATTAAAGACGTTCCCGAAGAAATAAAAGGACAATTAAAAGCGCAAAAACTTATTTTAAAAAAACAGGAACTGGAAACGGACTGTATTTTTATACTGAGGGAGAGCATTTCTCCTTCGGCGCTGTTGCAAGGCCTTAAATTGGACGGTACGCATATAGCCGTTGACAGAAATTGCAGAACGAACATACCGGGCTGTTTTGCCGCCGGAGACATTACGGGAATTCCGTATCAATACGCAAAGTCCGCCGGTGAAGGAAATGTAGCGGCTTTGGCGGCCGTATCTTATTTAAATGCAAAGGATAAATTATGAAAAAGTTAAAAATAATCGCAGCAATTTGTTTATCGGTTTTGTCGGTTTCATGCTCGAAGAATCGTAAAACTGCCGGTGAAATTCAAAATACAAGCGTAAGAAAAATATACGTAGCGCATTCGCAGTCTTATATTCCCTACGCCTTTGTAAACGAAAAAAACGAATCCGACGGATTTGAAGTTGCGCTTTGGAAAGAAATAGACAAGCGTCTCGATCAGTATGAGGTGGAATTTGTTCCCACTTCAAGCGAAGACCTTCTCATAGGCGTGGAAACGGGAAAGTACAATGTGGGCATAAAAGGAATTTGGTCTACGGAACAGCGCCGTCAAAAATACTTGTTTCCGAAAAATTATCTAGGCGCGAGCGTCATAGGTTTGACATTCAGAAAAGAAAACGCAAATGTCATACACGACTTGGAAAGTTTTGCGGCTTTCAGCGGAAAACTTGTTCCCATATCTCCGCAATCTGCGCAATATGCGATCATTACCGATTTTAACAATAGACATCCCGACAAACCTATTAAACTTATTCCGGCGGACGTCTTTGACATCCCCGAATCTTATTCGTGGGTTTTGGAAGGAAGATATGACGGTTTTTTCGACCTTCAAGTGGCTTATAAACGCAATATAGAAGCCGAAAACGGCTCTTATCATAAATACGCGGATAAGCTTTCGTATGTAGTATACGAAGCTGTTCCCACGTGGCCGCTGTTTTCTAAAAATGAAACGCAACTTGCCGACGACTATGACAAAACAATAGTTCAAGTTTTTGCCGACGGTACGTATGCCATGCTTTCGAAAAGTTTTTTTGGAGAAGACGTATCAAAATACGTAAAAAAATAGTATCTTCTATTTATGCGGCCCTTTGATGTAAGTTATATTTGGAAATACATGGTGATCCTTTTGCCGTTTATAAGGATCACCTTACAGGTAACGTTTCTTTCAACTTTGTTCGGGGCCCTGTTCGGATCTTTTTTGGCCTTGGGAAGGCTTTCTCCTTCAAAGACGGCGCGTTTTTTTTCCGTTTTATACATACATGTTATAAGATGCACACCTTCAATCGTTTTATTGTTTATTGTTTTTTACGGACTTCCTGCAGTTTATAAAGCTTTTACGGGTATTACGCTCCACGCCGGCAATACGGAAAGATTTTTTTCCGTGGTTACGGTTCTTTCGTTATTGTCCGCCGCATCCATGTGCGAGCTTATAAGATCGGCAGTTTTATCGGTAGACGACGGACAAAGGGAAGCGGCTTTTTGCTGCGGTATGTCCAAGCTACAAACTGCTTTTCTCATAGTGATTCCCCAAGCCGTTCCCGCCGCCATTCCGAATTTTTGTAATACCGTTACCGGCATCTTAAAACAGGGAGCCCTCGCTTTTACCATAGGGTTTATAGACATAATGGGACAAACGCAGATCGTGATAAACCGCGCCTACGGAGCGCACGGGCTTGAAGCGTATATTGCGCTGGCTGTCATATATTGGTCTGTAACGCTTGTAATCGAAAAATTGCTGAACATTGCGGAAAAATATTCTTCTAAGGGAAAAAATTCTTTGGAAACGGCGGCCGAACGGGAGGATTCGTGGAACTGAATTTTCCCTTTTTAAAAAATACTTTCTTTGCCGTTCTTCACGGAATTCCGACTGCGTTGGCAATAACATTTTTTTCTTTAACGCTTGCGGCCGTTCCCGCTTTTTTTATGGCGCTGGCAAGAATTTATAAAATAAAGCTGTTTTCAAATCTCGTAAAAATTTACGTATCGTTTATACGCGGAACGCCGATGGTGATTCAGATCCTTATCATATACAGTTTGCTGCCCAGCCTGATAAATCGGACGATATTGGCCTTAGGTCTTCCTGTGAGTGTGTTTGACATAGATCCGCTTTTTTATGCGATCGTCGTTTTTACGCTGCATTCGGCGGCGGCCTTTTCGGAAATTATAAGGTCTGCGATTTTGACGGTTGACCGCGGCCAAATGGACGCCTGCCTTGCGCTGGGAATGAAGCCGCTTAAAGCGTTCCGTCTGGTGGTAATTCCGCAGGCAGCGGTAAACGCTGTAGCAAACGTGGGAAACTTAACCGTGAATCTGTTTAAAGAGACGTCTCTTGCTTTTTTGATGACCGTAAAAGATATTACGGCTATAGCCAAAATAGAAGCGTCCTTCGGCTATAATTATATTGAAGCGTATCTTGACATATTTGCCGTTTATTTAGTGATCTGCTCGCTTTTTCAGTTCGCTTTTTATTTGCTGGAAAAAAAGGTCTTTGTGAGGAAATGACCGATTGCGAACATAAATTAAGGAATGGTTTGCTGCCGCGGCCGCTCGGCATTATTGCAAGGTTTTATCGTCGCTGTCGCTAAATAGGCACGGCGTCTTTACGTGTTTTTACTGCCCGAAACATGATATTAAGCGAATGTCTTAAAGCGTGAAAATCATTTTAAGTCGGATCGTCTTCAGTCCATATTTCAAGAAGCCTTTTATCAAGAGAAGATATAATCGATCCCGGCTTAAATGAAATATTTTTTTCAGTCAATCTGTCAAAGTATATGAATACACGGCTTAAAAAAAAGCCGATCCTTCCGGGAAGGTGCAGCTTAGGCGAAACGGCGAATTGGGACAAAAACACCATACCGCAAAGAAGCCCCGATCTGTGAAGACCGTTTTGCAGAGCGCCGTCCGTCACTGAAAATCCGCCTATTGAAAACATAACCCTGCCTGCAGGTGATAAAAGCGAAAAGAAAACTATTCCCGCAGTGATAATAACGGAAGGGAAAACAAGAATTTTTCCTTTTTTTAAAAGATTCAAGACAAAGAATAAAAAAACAAACGCCCACAGAATCTTTGAAGAGGGTAAAAATATAAAAAAAAGCAAAAGACACATCGAAAGAATGAAGAGAATTTCAGGGCGGCAAACTTTGTTAAAAAAATATCCAGTGCGGCGAAAGACGGGATCAGGAAGCTTCATATCGGCCTCGTATAAGTGAAAACCACTTTGATTTTGACGTAAAAAATTCGGCAAAAATTCCTATAAGAACGCCGGTGACCAGTCCGCTTGCGAGCAGCACAGGAGCTATAAAACGCGTGTTTTTTCCGAAGATTATGAGCCGCGCAAGAGCGATTTGCGAAAGATTGTTTGCAAGGGATCCGGCGAGCGACAAGCCGATTACGGAAATATATTTTGATTTTTTTAAAACCGTATACAGGGCCAGCATGGTAATTCCGCTTGCAAAAGAACCCGCCGCTGAAAAAAGAAATATATATGAAAACAAGGTGCCCGAAACAAATCCCTGCGCAAGGATCTTAAGAAGGATCAAGAGCAGGACGTCCCGTTTTTTTAGCACGGAAAGCGATAGTAAAACGGGCAAATTTGTGAGTCCCAACCGCAAAAACGGCAAAGGCTTGGGAATTGCGTATTCTACGGCGGAAAGGAACATGCACAGCGCCGTAAAAAAAGAAATGAGCCGGACTTTATCATCGCGGGAATTGTAAGCCGTATCGGTCTGCATGAAAAACAGTCTAGCATAAAACGGCACGATTGTCTTGATAAGCGTAGTTCCTTAAACTGTCGTTTTATGGTAAAGTCTTGTCTATGTTAAAAACTTTCAATAGAAACAGAACCATTACCGGAATAGTTTTAGCCTTGATAAGCATATTTTTTTGGGGCATAACTTTCGTTTGCACGAAGTATTTATTGAGAACCTTTTCTTCTTTGGAAGTGCTGATTTTTCGTTTCTTTTTAGCTTACTGTATTTTATGGTGTATATATCCGCATCCTTATCCCTCTCAGAAAAAAAAACATGAGCTTTTGTTTGCTTTTGCGGGGCTTTTCGGCGTAACGGTCTATCAATTTATGGAAAACATCGCCATAGAATACACGTCCGCTTCAAATGTGAGCATAATAGTTTCGATTTGTCCGATTTTCACGGCGGTGATAGCGCAGATATTTTTACATGAAAAGCATCTGTCTTTTAAATTTTTTGCAGGCTTCGCTTTGGCGATCTGGGGAATTGCCCTTGTAAGCTTTAACGGAAAAATCACGTCGGGCCTCAATCCTAAGGGGGACGTCCTTGCTCTTATAGCATCGGTTTCATGGGGTTTTTATTCTCTGTTTATGTCAAAGATAAACGAATTGGGGTACTCTTCCGTTCCTGCTACAAGAAAGATATTTTTTTACGCGCTGCTTTTTATGCTGCCCATCGCCTTCGCACGGTTTTTTGGAATCGGTACGGCGAGCATGGACGTTTCGCTTTCTCTTAAATTGAACGCCTTAAGGTTTTCCGATCCGCTCAACTGGTTCGGTCTTTTATTTTTAGGCATCCTTGCTTCGGGATTTTGTTTTGTCGCATGGAGTATCGCCTGCCGGTTTTTAGGCACGGTGAGAACTACGGTCGGACTGTATCTCATACCCGTCGTAACCATAACGGTTGCGTTTTTTGCTCTGCATGAGCCTATTACGGTTATGGGTTCGATCGGCGCGGCGCTTACCATAACGGGACTTTTCGTTTCCGAGTGGAAGGCAAAGACTAAGAGCAGTTAAGTTTCAATTGGCCGGTAGAACTCGCTTGAAATCTTGAAAAAATGGCTAACGGCGAGTTTCGGACAAAGCCGAAACATCGCTTATTAACTGTGCGCCGCTCGAAACTTCGCGCTTACGCGCTCGTTGCGGGGCACGCGCACGAAAACGGCATTAAAATTATTTCCGAAAGCTTTACCATTACAGGCAGGGTGGAAACACATACTGCAGAAGATATTGCAACCAAAAGACTGCTGTAAGATTCTTCTTTTCCGTAAAGGACGGAAAAGCTGGCAACGGTCATTCCTACGGGGCAGCTTGCCGCTATAAAGACTATTAAAATTATTTCTTTTTGTAAGTCCGAAAAGTCAAAAAAGTTGATTGTCAACTTGAGCAGGATCAGAAGAAAAACGGGAATGATGATCAGCCTGAAAACGACAACCCTTGCGATGCGGAAAAAAGGAGTTTTTTCGCCTTTTACCGGTCTTTTAAAATTTGCAAATAAAATACCCAAAATAATCATGGAAATCGCAGTGTTAAGATCTCCGAAGAATTTTATTGTTTGGCTCAGCATTGACGGCAGCTGAAACGGTATCACAAAAAGCAGAAAACCTAAAAGAATCGCAATAATGTTGGGATTAAAAAAAATCTGCCTTATGCTTATCTTACGGGAAATCGTATAGACGCCGTTTGTCCATAAAAATAAGTTAAACATGACTATGTATCCCATAAGAAAAAAAATTCCTTGGACGCCGAGAATACCGTTTATAAGAGGAATGCCTATAAAACCTGCGTTGGAATAAACGAACGACATTTTATCAAGCCCGTCGCGGCTTTTTCCTATTTCGGTTTTCGAGTGAATAAAAATTTCTGCGATTACTGTCATAAAAAGTAAAACCGCAAAGCTTATCGCCATAGAAAACCCGAAGGATTTTATTTTTTCCGAACCGTAAGGAATATTGAAGGTATTTAAAATAAGGCACGGCGTAATTACAAAAAGCAATAAATTGCTTAGATAGCAAGACTCCGCTTCGCCGTATTTGTATTTTTTCGAGAATACAAAGCTTACGACAGATATCAGCGTCATAATGATAAGCTGCTTAGCTACTAAAAGGTACATATAAAATCCTTACAAAAGAGCGATATATTCCCAATAAGATTATACATTTTCTGAATATCAGTGTCAAAAAAAGAGCCGTCTAAAAATTTAAACGGCTCTTTTGTGTTTTAAACGCTCTCCTGCTCGGCCGGCGATTTTTTCACCTGCTATCCGGATCGGATTTTGCATACGCGCACGGCGCGCCTTTTTAGTAAGAAATGACGCTCGGAAGCCATGTTGTAAGAACGGGGAACAAGCTTATTGCAAGTAAAACAATTACGTTGCAGATGATAAACGGCAGGGCGCCTTTAAAAATTTCAATGATAGGCATGCGGTTAATCTTATTACAGGCGTTTAGACACATACCTACGGGCGGCGTAACCAAACCTATCGCAAGACCTGTAATAATCATCGCGCCGAACTGTAAATCGCTTATACCTATTTCCTGCATAATAGGAAGCAAAATAGGCGTTAATAATAAGATGGCCGGTGAAACGTCGATGAACGTTCCGATCAAAAGGATAAGTACGTCAAAAAGCAAAGCATAACCCCAAACCGGAAGGTGCATGCTTAAGAAAAAACTTGCGATTGTAGACGGTACGTTTGCCATCGTTAAAAGCCATGTAAAGATTGTGGTAAAGCCGATGATGATCATCACGGAACTCGAAGAAATCAATGTCTTTTTTAAGGCGACTATGACGTCTTTTACCGTAAGTTCGTGATAAACGAAGAACCCTAAGACAAGAGAATACAAAACGGCGATACCGGCGGATTCGCTTGCAGTACAAATTCCGAAACTTACAAACAGGACAATAACCAGCGGCATCAGTATTGCAGGAAGACCGAAAATTACGCTATGAACAAAATCTCTAAAGTTAAAAGGTTCTTTTTTGGGGTGATAGCCGTGTTTGACCGAAAGGACGTAAACCGTTGTCAGTTGCGAAAGCCCTATGAGAACTCCGGGAACCAGACCTGCGATAAACAGCTTTCCGACGGAAGCACCCGAAATCATTGCGTAAACAAGCATCGGCACGCTGGGCGGGATTATCATTCCCATCGTGGACGACGCAACCGTAACGCCCGCCGCAAATTTCGGAGGATAGCCGCGCTGTTCCATAGCCGGAATTTCAATGGATCCTAGGGCGGAAGTATCCGCGACGGAAGATCCTGAAATTCCGCCGAAGATCATGCTTGCGATGACATTTACTTCGCCGAAACCGCCGTTAATGGGGCGTACCAAATACATGCTGAAATCCACGATTCTCTTTGTAATTCCGCCCGTGTTCATGAGCTCTCCTGCAAGCATGAATAAAGGCATCGCTACCATAACAAAGCTGAAAACTCCGCCCCAAACTCTCTGAGGCAGCATTTGAAGAAAGTTCGGGTTAAACGAATTGATATATGTTAAACACGAAGCCCCGATTGAAAACGCAAGCGGCGTACCGAGAATGGCAAAAATGATCAGAAAAACTAAAAGAAATATCATTGCCATAGTAATCAGGCCTCCTTAGTTTTTTTACGGAATAAGGATTTTATAAATTCGATAAATTGCAAAATTACGACAATTAATGAAGTAAAACATCCGACGGGAATAATTCCATACAGCCATACGTACGGAATTTCCATTCCCGAAGAAATTTGATGACCGAATTTTATTGCATATCTGTAACCGAATTTCATCATTATAAATAAAACACAGATAGTAATTATAAAACTGATAAATTTGGATATTTTTTTTATAGAAGACGGAAACAGATTATAGAATGAATCGATCCAGACGTGTTCGTTTTCAACGAAGCAAACAGTCATTCCCCAAAATGTGGTAAACGCAAAAACCGTTGTTGTAAATTCTTCAAGTTCTTTAAACGAAAGGCTGAAAATGTAGCGGGCAAAAACGGAAAAAATAACACAGCCCGCCATCAAGGCGACGGAAAAAATTCCTATGCCTATAAAAACTTTATATACGGCAAAACGAATCTTTGTAAACATCTGTGCGCTCTCCTGATTTATTACGTTAAAATCCAACCCTGCGCCGTCCAAAAGCTGAAGCTCTGGACAGGCTCAGGTTTGGAAAATCAATTTATTTTCCCGCAACAATGGCACGCATTTTATCAAGTTCGCTTTGCGTCAGCATTCCGGACGAAAGGTACTGCTTGTAGACGACTTCCGTCGCTTTTTTGAATTCGGCCATTTCTTCCGCAGTAGGAAAGTAAACTTCCGCATTCGCTTTGACCGTGTCGAGCGCGGATTGCTGCATATCGGCGATTGCTTTGTTGTTTACCTTAAAGCTTTCGTTAGCCGCTTCCTGAATTACTTTTTGATAATCGGCCGGAAGAGAATTCCACCATTCGAGGTTTACGTAAAAAGGATCCGGATGGAATTGATAGTTAATGACAGTAAAATATTTTTGTACTTCATAAAATTTCATGCCCTTTACGTTTACCCACGGATTTTCCTGTCCGTCGGCGACGCCCGTTTTAAGAGCCATGTAAAGATCCGCATAGGGAACGGCGACGGTTGAAGCTCCCATAGCTTTAAATGTCTTGTCGATCGTGTCCATGCCGTTTGTGCGCATTTTTAACCCTACGAGGTCTTTGGGGCTTTTAATCGGGCGCTTATTGTTTGAAAACTGGCGGAACCCGCCGGCGTCGCAAAGGCCTAAGATAAGAACGCCGTCTTTTTGTGAACCTTTGCACATTTCACGCGCAAGGTCGGAAGACATAAGGCGCGTAATCTGATCGGAATTTTCACAAAGGAAGGGAAGAGAGAAAACGAGCAGCTTGGGCAAAAAGTCCATCTGTCCGCCGCGGAAGCCCTGAATTACGCCCGAGCAGGCTTGTTCGAGCATTTCTTTTTCCGTTCCAAGCTGTCCTGCCGGATAAAGTTCTACTTTAACGCCTCCGTTTGTTTTTTCTTCAACGATTTTTTTGAAAGCCGTAAGGGAAACATGGCGGGGGTTTTCTACCGGCTGCGCATGTCCGATCTGCATAGTGTAAACTTTGTTTTTTGTCGTTTTTTCCGACTTTGCGGAATCGCTCGATCCGCTCGAGAAAACAAGAGAAGTCATAGCTGCGGCAAAAAGCGTAAACCATAAAATTTTTTTCATAGATTCCTCCTAAATAAAAGCTTTTATGAATTTTATGGTACAACGGAAATTTCAATTTCACACTATAAGATATTGCGGAAAGTCTATAATTTTTTGCTTAAAAAGCGCAGGGTGGTTGAGGCGGGACAAAAATCTCAGCTTTCGGCGAAGACACGTCAGCTTTTGGACAGTTTGATCGCTCTGTATTGCATGGGAGAAACGCCTTCCAGTTTTTTAAATGTCCACGTAAAATAGTTCGGATCGGAAAATCCGACTTGAGCGCTTATCTGTTTAACGCTGTCGTTTGTGTCTAACAATAACTTTTTTGAAATTTGTATGCGTTGAGAAATAAGATAATCTATGACGGTAATATCTTTGTTGGCTTTAAATATTCTGGACAGATGAAATTTACTGTAGCCGCAATGATCGGCGATATCATTTAAACTTATCTTTTTTGAATAGTTGGTTTCTATATATGCGCAGACCTTTTTTACCATATCCGGTTCGTTTATTGTGGCGCCGTCCGTGTTGTCTTTTGTGTTTTTTGCCGTGCTTAAGTTTTTTTCATCGTTCAGGGTTTCTATTGTCTTTTTTAGACTTTCAATAAAGATTTGCTGCGATACGGGCTTGATCAGAAAATCCACTACGCCGAGATGAATGGCGTCGATGGCGTTGTCGATTTTGCTGAAAGCGGTTGAAACGATTACTTTTGAATGATTTTTTTGTTCGCGGATTATTTTTAAAGCTTCAAGCCCTGTCTTTCCCGGCATGTTTATATCAAGAATAATGATGTCGGGCTTTTCATTTAAAGCTTTGTCTACTATCATGTTTCCGTTTTCAGCTTCGATGATCTTGTTTATAGGAAGCTTTGCTTCTTCTATAAAAAGCTTCAGTGCTTCGCGTTCAAGTTCTTCATCGTCCGCCAAAAGAATACTGTACGTCATTTTTCTTCCTGCATAATTTTAAGTCTGATTTGGATCATTGTCCAAGATTCTTTTTCAGTTTTGCGGGTAAAAATGTCAAAAACTCTGTTCCCGCCTTTTTGCTCTGCAAATATTTCCAAACGTTTTTTTGTGTTTGCAAGGCCTATCCGTTTGGAGCTTACGGGATTTGCGTTAAGGGCTTCGTTAAGTTTTTCTTTCGACATTCCTATTCCGTTGTCAAAGATCCGCAGCAAAGCATAGCCTTTTCGTTTTGAAACGGAAATAACGATCTTTCCTCCTTTTTCTTTAGGTTCAAGGCCGTGGATGATCGCGTTTTCTACGAGCGGCTGTAATGTTAATTTGGGCAGCAGAAGATTGTAAGCGATTTCTTTAGAAACATTTGATTTATATGTTATACGGCCGCCGAAACGAAGTTTTTGAATTTTTATGTACTCTTCCGTAATTTCAAGCTCTTCCTGAAAAGATACGGGTGTTCCGCTTTCCGAAAGGCTGTATCTTAGCAAAAGCGAAAGAGATTCTATCATTTGTAAAGCGATTTCTTTTTTGTTTAAAGAAATTGTTCTGCTTATGCTGTTCAGCGTATTGAATAAAAAATGAGGATTGGTTTGCGCTTGTAAAGCTAAAAAAGTTGCCTGGCTGAGAAGTTTTTGATATTCGACGTTCTTTTTTACATCGCTGACCATATTGTTAAAGGCCGTTATCAAAACTCCGACGGAATTTTTAGGATTTTTAACAGGAACCTGAATATCGAAATTGCCGGACGAAACCCCTTGCGCCTGTTTTACAAGTAAAGACAGCGGTTTTGTCAAAGCTGAAGAAACATACCAATGAAATAGAATGTCCACGGCGATAATTATAAAAATAAAAAACATTGTGTAAATTTTAAGAACTTTTATGTTGCGGATAATAGTTTCGGTTTTTTCCGAAGTGTTTGTGAGAGACAGTTTTAAAAGTTCGTCCGCATAGGACTGCAGATAAGCCTGTATTTTTTCCGAATAATACAGTCTGCCGTAGTAGTCGTAGTTTCCCATGTTATAAAAAAAAGACGCCCGGCAGCCTTCGCTGAAATAAATATTGTGAACCTTCCTCATGCTTTGCAGCAAAAAGTAAGATTCGTCGTCCTGAGATCTGTCGCTTAATTCAAGAATTATTTTATTTGTCAGCGTTATCGAATCGTTGTATTCCGAAAGCTGAGAGCGGTTTCCCGTTTTTAAATAATTTGAAAGGGAGCGTCTGCTTTTTGAAAAACACTCTTTCATTTCTTGGATAGAATAAAAATAAGAAAGCTGATTATCGTATGAATTTGAATATGAGTCGAAATAATATTGATTTATTACGGTTGAAATAAAATAAAAGACCATGATCCCTGCGAGGATAATGTTTATTTTTAAACCTACTGAAAAAACAAGTCTTTTGAAGATTTTTTTAACATTCATTTTATAAAGTCCTCATAAACGGTTTTTTCTTTTTCCAACGCGGGAAGTTTGTTTTCTAAAAATTGTTTTTGTCGATAAACATAGTACTTACCCGCATCTTCGGCGCATTTAATTAAAAGATCTTTGTCCGTGCTTGAAAAATCCGAAAAAACTTCGGCGCTCATTATAAAAAGATCCGGAAGCGAAATATACGGCGTTATAAGAACATAGTTAATAAACGGATATTCGTCGCCGATCAAAAAATCGCAAAGGGCGGCTTCCCTTGCGTCCATATAGCCGTTTATGAGAGAGCCGTATATGTCCGCCGATATTATATTTACGGGAACGGCTTCAAGTTTTTTTATTGCAAAAGTTAAAATCCTGTTTTCAAAAATGCCTATTCGTCTTTTCTTTAATTCCGAAACCGAAGGAATAAGCGTAGAATCGCTGTAAAAACATCTTAAATCCGGATGCAGTGTTCCCAAGGGGATCAGTTTTTCGGTTTGACACTCGAAAGTCAGAAAAGTTTGATTTTCCTGAAAATAAGAAGCGATTTCCTTCGGCGACGCATACATAAGCTCTTGAAATTTTAATGAAAAAGATTGAACTTTTTCAAGTAAAAAAGAAATATTAACGCGCCCTATGTCAATTCCCGCAAATTGTATTTGATCCAAAACTTCTTCTTGAGTACCGAGCTGACCGTTAAAATAAATTTTTATGTTTATTCTTTGGCCGCTTCTTTGTTTTACGATGTCCGCAAAATATGAGCTTGCTGCGGCGCTTGGGTGCTCGGAAGGCATGGGTTCTGAAAATCTAAGCACAATCTGTTTGCCGTTTTCAACTGTTTCTTTTTTACAGGAAATAAATCCCGTTAAGGTAAAAACGAATATTATATAAAAGAAGAGTTTTTGCATTGTTTCAGTATATCATTCAAAAAGCCGCATTGACAAATGTCAAGTAAAATGTAATATTTATCATAATTGGTACTATATCCTCAATACTAAGTACCGCGGCAAATTACTGCTTGTAAAAGCAACGATAAAAGGACTTATAACTATGGCAACACGAAGAGGCCCTCGTTTTAAGGAATGTCGCCGATTGGGCGTAAACACATGCGGTCACCCTAAAGCTCTTGACAGAGCAAAAGATCCCGCTTTTCAGAAAAGACACAAGGAATCGGAATACGGCAGACAACTTATTGAAAAACAGAAGGTAAAAGCTTATTACGGAATTTTTGAAAAACAATTGCGTAACTATTATGACAAGGCAAAAATAAAAAAAGGACAAAGGACGGGCGACCTGCTTTTGATTACTCTGGAATGCCGTCTTGACAACCTTGTTTACCGCATAGGTTTTGCCAATTCCATCCGCATGGCTCGTCAGGTGGTAAACCACGGACACGTTCTTGTAAACGGGAAAAAAGTGGACATCCCTTCTTATTTGGTAAAAGAAGGAGACGTGATCTCTTTGCGGGAAAAATCGCAGAAGATCGAAACTTTTAAAACCAACTTTTTGGGAACGGCGCGTTTTAATCTTCCGTACATCGAAAGAGACGAAGAAAAGCTCAGCGGAAAATTGGCAAGAATGCCGCTGAGAGCGGAATTGCCGGTAGAAATAAACGATCAGCTGGTCATAGAATACTATTCCCGCTAATTATTATTTCTTATTTGAGCTTGAAAAGGCTGTCTTGAAGACAAAAGAGTTCTTCAAAGACGGCCTTTTTTTGTTGCGTTATATCTAAAACCGTGTGATAATAATTTCAGAAATACTTGCAATCGAATTCAGGAAAAATATGTCGGAAGTGACGATCTATAAAATTGCAAAAATGGCGGAAGTTTCGGCCTCGACGGTATCAAGAGTAATAAATAATTACCCTTTTGTTAAAAAAGGAACAAGGGCAAAGGTATTAAGAGTCCTCAGCGAATGTAATTATGTGCCTAATGAAACGGCCAGAAACTTGGTAAATCAGGCTACAAAGATGATAGGCATTCTTATAGCGGATATAAGGACTACCCATCACACTGACGGAGTATATTATGTGGAACAGGAATTTTCTAAAAACGGCTATTCCTGTTTAATATACAATACCGGCACCGATCCTGAAAATCAGGCTGAATATATCCGCCTTTTAGGTCAAAAAAAAGTTGAAGCCGTAGTGTTAATGGGATCGATTTATCAAAATGAAACGGTTCAAAATGCAATAATGGTAAACATTCCTCATGTTCCCGTTGCGATATGCAACGGTTATCTTGACGGGCAAAACATATACGGAGTTATAGCTGACGAGCGTTCGGGGGTCTGTGATTGTGTAAAACTTTTTGCGGATAAAGGGTGCAAAAACATAGCCTTTATAACCAACCATTATACTCCAAGCAATTATAATAAACTTGCAGGATTTAACGAAGGTTTTGATAAATTTATCGGTAACGGCAGTAAGACGGTCATAGAAGCGGGAGATGCCATAGAGGATATTTTTAAAGCGACCGTAAAACTTCTTAAGGAAAAACCCGAAACGGATGCGCTGCTTTATGCGGAAGATTTTCTTGCCCTAATAGGATTGCACGCGCTTTATGATATGAAAGTGGAAATCCCGAAAGATGTAGCCGTTGTAGGGATCAATAACTCAAGGCACGCGGAGATAAGCAATCCGGCCCTCACTTCTTTGGATAATATGCTTTATGACACAAGTCTTATAGCCGTGCGTAATCTTATTGAAGTTTTAAAAGGCGAAAGAGTAAATAAAAAAATAATGATCTGTCCTGCGATCGTAGAACGAAGCACAACTTGATATTTTGTCTTTGCGGCTTGAGAATTTTTACCGGGCAATTAGTGTGTTCTTTGCGCGCAGCTGATAAGCGGCGTTTGTGCAGCAAACTCGAAATTCAAGCACCGCCATGGACGGCGGCAAAATATATAAAAGCGACTATTTAGCGGCGGCTTTTAAACCTTGACATCGCTTATTTGTGGGTCATAATAGTACTAATGAAATCATATCTGGAGGATATATGAAAGTCATAAAAAACACGGGGAAGGTGTTTGCCGTATTTGCGGCGGCGGCGCTGTTTTTTACCGGCTGCGCAAGCTCAAAGATCTCTTCCGGGGCCGAGCAAAAGCTGGTTATACTTCACACTAACGACCATCACGGATCCGTTTTGTCGCGTAAAGACAAAGAGGGAATAGGACAAGGCGGTCTTGCAGAACGCGCTACTTTTATTAAAATGCAGCGCGCCGAAGCTCAAAAAACGGGAAGCGACATCCTTGTTTTGGATGCGGGCGACGTGAATACGGGAATGGCAGTTTCAAATATGTTTGCCGCTGAACCCGACATAATGGCCTATAACGCTATGGGCTACGACGCGGTAGCTTTGGGAAACCACGAGTTCGACGGAACGCTTGAAAAACTCTTAAAGCAGATAAAAATATCCAAATTCCCGTGGCTGAGCGCAAATATAAAGCAGGGTAAAAACTATCTCGTTAAACCTTACATAATAAAAAATTTTAACGGCCTTAAAGTAGGTATTTTCGGGCTGACGACGCTGCGGACAAAGGTAATTGCAAGTCCCGATAAGTCGCTTACGTTCTATGATGAAATAAACACCGCAAAAGAGATGGTTTCTCTCCTCAGGGACAAGAAAAAAGCGGATATCGTTATTCTCGTTGGACATTTAGGAGATGTTTTGGAAACATCGGATCAGGAAACTTCAGTTAGAGTAGCCGAAGCCGTTTCGGGAATAGATCTGATCGTTGACGGGCATTCGCACAGTTATTTTGCCGAGCCTAAGTACGCAGGAGGAACGCCCATTGTTACTTCCAACGAATGGGGAAAATACATGGGCAAGGCCGTGCTTACGATTAAAGACAAAAAAGTTACCAAGCTGGAGTGGACGCCCGTAAAGATTAACGATAAGGACTTCCCTCCCGATGCTGAAATGGTTGCTCTGCTTAAACCGTATGTGGATAAGGCTGTTGCGTCCTTAAAAGAAGTGGTAATGAAAACGACTGCGGAATTCGAATTCGGAAGAAAATGGCCGCGCTATAAAGAGATGGCAAGCGGCGATCTCTTGTGCGACGCGACGGTCGGCTATGTGAAATCCACGGGAGTTGACGTTGATTTTGCCATTCATAACGGCGGTAACATAAGAACTTCCTTGCCCAAGGGAGATGTCACTAAAGAAAACATTGTTACCATGCTTCCGTTTGAAAACTATGTTTATGTTCTTACCTTAAAGGGAGCGGATGTAAAAGCTCTGTTTAATTTTATTCAAACGCAAAATCAGGGCGCAGGCGGATTCCCGCAGGTTTCGAAAGAAGTAAGATATACTTTGACCTATGACAGCGACGGAACCAACGGCAGAATTTCAGATATTACGATAGGCGGTAAGCCTATCGACAACAATAAGCTGTACCGCATTGCTACAAACGACTATATGGCCGGCGGCGGAGACGGTTATGTTGTGATGAAAAATTCCGTGGACACATACAATACTTCAATGCTGGTCAACGATGTGTTTATAGAATATGTAAAATCACTGCCTCAGCCTATTACGCCGATGACGGACGGACGTATTACGATTGTAGGAGGAGCGCCTCTTCCGTAAAGGCTAAGCGGCTTAAGCAATGCCGGAGCCGCTTTAAATGAATTTAATCTCCGAAGTTTATCCCGAGCGAACGTCCCGTAATAAGAAGAGGATCGTCGTTCGGGATCTTTTTTATTTTATCCGCTATATCTTCCAGGGGAACGCCGACGATCTGCCCGTTTTGAATAGCTACGAGTTTGCCGAATTTTCCCTTTGCAAGAAAATCAGCCGCTGCAACTCCGAACTGTGTTGCAAGAACTCTGTCGTAAGGAGAAGGCGTTCCTCCGCGCTGTAAATAGCCCAAGACCGTGACGCGGGATTCCAACTGGGTCAAAGATTTCAGTTCCCGTGCAACCCGGTAAGCTATGGAATATGTCATAGCTTCCCTTTTGCTTTTTAATTCTTTTTTAGACAACAGCGCCTCTTCTTTGGATAGAGCGCCTTCCGCTACGACGATGATGGAAAACTGTTTACCTTCATCGCTTCGACGTTTAACTTCTTTTGCGACGGATTTTATATTGTACGGAATTTCAGGAATTAAGATAACATCCGCACCGCCTGCTACTCCGGAGTAAAGAGCAAGCCAGCCGGCTTTGTGACCCATAACTTCTATGAGCATTACGCGGTTATGGCTGTGCGCGGTTGTATGTATGCGGTCTACAGCTTCGGTTGCCACCTCAAGCGCGGTATGAAAACCGAAAGTTATATCCGTATGAACTATGTCGTTGTCTATTGTTTTGGGAAGGCCGATAATGTTGACGCCTTCTTTTGCAAGCAAACTTGCCGTCGTGTTTGTTCCGTTTCCGCCCAACACGACAAGAGCGTCAAGATCCCACTTTTTTATATTTGCTTTTATAGCTTCAAGCGGCAAAAGTCCCGTTTTGGGATCTTTTACGGGATTTTTCAAAGGCTTGTCGCGCGATGTCCCTAAGATAGTTCCTCCCCTTGTTAAAATCCCTGAAAAATTATTTACGTGAAGTTCTTCGGCGTCACCCTCTACAAGACCTCTGTATCCATTGTGTATACCCATAATCTTCATGCCGTATTGGGTTATGGCCGCTCTGCACACTCCTCTGATGGCGGCGTTAAGACCCGGTGCGTCGCCGCCGGATGTCAAAATACCGAACTTCTTCACTTTTATTTTTTTCATGGTGTAAGTATATCAGACGGAAATACAAAAGTCAGTAACGCATACAACCTTTAAGAGTTTTATTTTTTTGCCGATATTATAAGGAGCGGTGAAATTTTTGCTGTGAGAAAGTATAAGATGAAAAAAAATGAGATAATAAATATTTGTTCTTCGATACTGCTGGTTTTGCTGGCAGCCTTTTTTTCCGTAAGCCTTTTGTTTCGATTTTTAAATTTCGGAAGCGGCTTTTCGGAAAAGACGATTTTATTTTTTAAACTCGGCCATATATTAGTCTCCGTTTACGGACTTACCAGCATTTTTATTCCGGTTTTTTTACTTTTCAGTGCTATTTTGTCTTTGTCGTCAGGATGGAATTTAAAAAAAGGAATATCGCTGTTGCTCAGTTTTTTTCCGTTTTTTACGGCCGTCATCATAGAGCGGATATGCCGTTTAATTGCACAATATGAAGAAGGCCCCGTGCTTACCGTAAAAGTTTTATTTACGATTTTAATGGGAATATGCATCATCATAATAGAATATTTGTTTTTCGGAATTATCGGGCAAAAATATATTTCTTCGTTGCAAGGAAGGCAAAAAAACTTCGGAAAAAAATTTGACAGTAAAGACGCCGGAGAAAAAAGGCCTGCTAAAAGAGAACCGGAACGGGAAGTCGGCGACTTTGTGGGCGTAAACAGTTCGGTCGGCAGCGGCTTGGCTGACGGCAACGGGGGCGCTGTCGGCAGTTTGTCCGCCGGCGGTTTAACTCCGGACGGGCGCTCCGCCGATGACAGTAATTCGGCTGTCAATAGGATCGCCGATACAAACTTGGCTTTTGACAGCGGCTTTGCTTATGACAGTGGTTCGGTCGCTAACGGCGGTTTAATCGGCAACAGGATCGCCGATACAGACGCAGATGCGGACACAAAAATCAGTAAAGAAGTCACAGACGAAAGTACGAAGGATTCCTATGAAAAAGACCCTGCGTCCAATGAAGGATGCGAGCCCGGTGCCGAATTTGAGTCCGGCGCAAGTTCCGAATCCGTCACAAATTCCGAGCCCGACGCAACATCCGATTTGCTTGAAACAAGGGACGTGTCGGCGGTCATCACTCCGGAAGAATTTGATGCGCTCATTCAGCCGTTGCCGGAGGAAACTGAAGACGCCGGAGATAAAGAGAAAATGTTGGATCCCGACTTTTTTGACATGGATCCCAACGACGAAACGGAAGATGAAAATGACGAAGTTGAAATAAGGGCGAAAACTTCGAATTTCGAGGGGATAACTGATGTCTTTGCGGAAATGGAAGAAGACGCCCGCCGCAATATTGAAGACGATGAAAGCGACGATTTGACTTCTTACGATATTGACGATCCCGAAGATCAGGAAAATACGGTCGCCTCCGATGTCGGCACTGAAGACCTTGATATAGTAAAACAGGAAAATGCGGAAAAAACGAAAAAATCATTATTCGCCGGACGCAGAGCGGGCAAAGCATACAGTATACCGGTAAAAAACTTGCTTACGGAATATGACGACGAGCCTTACTGGGTGATAGACGATGAAACAAAGGCCGCTTCCATTCAATTAAAAGAAACTTTAAGCGAGTTTAAGATCGATGCTGAAATAATCGGCATAAGAAAGGGGCCTGTCGTCACAATGTTTGAAATACTTCCCGCTCCCGGCGTAAAGTTAAGCAAGGTTGTCGCTCTGCAGGATAATATCGCTTTACGGCTTGCTGCGAGCAGCGTGCGCATTGTGGCTCCGATTCCGGGAAAGCAGGCCGTAGGTATTGAAGTTCCCAACAAGGACAGATCCATTGTCAGTTTTCGGGAAATAGTAGAACAGGATATTCCTCCTTTTAAAAAAATGCAGGTACCGGTTATTTTGGGAAAAGACATAGAAGGAGACCCTCAGATAATCGATTTGGTAACTACGCCGCATCTTTTGATAGCGGGAGCTACGGGATCGGGCAAATCCGTCTGCGTAAACAGTATGATTCTGTCCATATTATACAAGCGTGCTCCCCAGGATGTAAAACTCATCCTTATCGACCCCAAAATAGTGGAACTGAAACTTTATAACGACATACCGCACTTGTTAACGCCTGTGATAACGGAATCTAAAAAAGCTTTTCAGGCTTTGCAATATTGTCTTTGCGAAATGGAAAGACGTTACGCTTTGCTGGACGGAATGGGTGTTCGCGACATTGCAAACTATAACAGGCGTATTGTCGACAGACACATCGCTACGGAAAAACTTCCGTACATAGTCGTCATAATCGACGAATTTGCGGATCTCATGGCGACAACGGGAAAGGAACTGGAATCCACCGTAGCGCGGCTTGCCGCAATGAGCCGAGCCATAGGAATTCACATCGTTCTTGCGACGCAGCGGCCGTCCATAGACGTTATTACCGGTTTAATAAAGGCGAATATTCCTACAAGGATTGCTTTTATGGTTGCATCGAAAATGGACAGCCGAATCATCATAGACCAGGTAGGAGCTGAAAAACTTCTAGGACGCGGCGACATGCTCTATGCCAGCGCGGTAGACCCTTTCCCCATCCGCATACAGGGAACCTTTGTAAGCGACAATGAAGTTGAAAACGTAGTGGAATACGTAAAACGCTACGGTCCGCCGGAATACATAGACGATGAAATTTTTGTGGATACGGACGAAGATTCGGACGGATCGCCGGATTTATTCGGCGACGGGGCGGATCCCATGTATGATCAGGCCTTGGATATAGTCCTTCAAGCGGGAAAGGCCAGTGCTTCGTATATTCAGCGGCGTTTGAAGATAGGATATAACAGGGCTGCAAGATTGGTAGAAGAAATGGAAGCGCGGGGAATCGTAGGTCCTCAAAACGGCAGCAAACCCAGAGAGATAATACACATGCCGTAAAATAATCGGCTAATTAAACGCAAGTAAAAAGGCAAGGAGAAAGGCTGTCATTTTTAAAGTCTTTAGCGCGCTTAAAAAGCCGATGTATGCTACTTGGATGTTACTACTACGGAGTTATCGGAATTCGAATAGGGGGCCGGTACGTATTTGTCGGCTTTCCAATCGTTTTCCCATTTTTGCCCGTCGATCAAGTAACGGAATTGATATTCTTGATTTGCTTCGAGGGTAACTTTTACCGAAAAGGAACCGTCGGCAGCCTTTTTAAGCGGGGTGTCGGTGCTGCTCCAGCTGTTAAAATCGCCTGCAAGATTGATGGTTTTTGCATTCTGAGCCGCATCTGCCGTCACTATAAAAGTAACGACGCAGGTTTTCTTGTCCTTAGAAAAACTCTTCTTTAAAGCCATAAACATTCTCCTTTGATTTTATCTTGGGCAATAAATTCTCATTTATTGCTCATAATAAACTTTTACTGTACTATAAATATATTATCATATGGAATTCTAAAAATCAAATTTTTGGTTATATAAGGCGGCGGGATTTTGAATGCAGCTGAACGATACCGCGCTTTTCAACTGACGCTTATAAAAGCGCCTAAAAGTTTTAATAGGGGAATTTATGAAAAAAGAGAAATATTTGTTTACTTCCGAATCGGTCGGTGAAGGACACCCGGATAAACTGTGTGATCAGGTTTCCGACGCTATATTGGACGCTTGTTTAAAAGACGATCCTGAAAGCCATGTCGCTTGTGAAACATTCGCTTCAACAGGGCTCGTATTGGTAGGCGGCGAAATTACTACGTCAACATATGTTGACGTTCAAAGCGTCGTCAGGGATATAGCTCAAATGATCGGCTATACGGACGCGGATTACGGACTTGACTGCAATTCCATGGCCGTCATGAACGCCATACACGCCCAGTCTCCGGATATAAACCAGGGCGTCGTGGGTAAGGGGCTTAACGAATATGCGGGACAGCAGGGAGCCGGAGACCAGGGAATTATGTTCGGTTTTGCCTGCGATGAAACGCCGGAACTTATGCCCGCCCCGATCATGTATGCCCATACTCTGCTGCGGCGTGCGGCGAAACTCCGCAAAGATAAAATCCTTGATTGGCTTCGCCCCGACTCAAAAAGCCAAGTTACGGTTGAATATGAAGGTTACAGACCCGTGCGTATCGATACGGTTGTAATCTCTCATCAGCACAGCCCCGACGTTCCTTATGACGTGATAAAAGACAGCGTCATCAAAAACATTATAGAACCTGTTTTGGAACCCACAGGCCTGCTGGATAAAAACACAAAGTATTTTGTAAATCCCACGGGGCGGTTTGTCGTCGGGGGCCCTTCCGGAGACACAGGGCTTACCGGCAGAAAGATAATTGTAGATACCTACGGCGGAATGGGGCGGCACGGCGGCGGAGCTTTCAGCGGTAAAGATCCTTCAAAAGTAGACCGCTCGGCGTCATATATGGCGCGCTACATTGCAAAAAACATCGTAGCTGCGGAACTTGCTTCCCGCTGTGAAGTCCAGCTTGCTTATGCGATCGGAGTGCCGTTTCCCGTTTCCATAATGATAGATACTTTTGATACCGGAAAAGTGCCTAATCATATCATTTCCGCCGCAGTAAAGAAGCTGTTCGACTGTTCTCCTGCGGGAATCATAAAAACGCTTGATTTGAAAAAACCGATATACCTTCCGACAGCGGCCTACGGTCATTTCGGACGAAAAGAATTCAGCTGGGAAAGAACCGATAAGGCGGAAGCCTTAAAAAAGGCAGTTGGCGAAGCCCTATGATTTTGCTTTCGCCTGAGGAAATAGACGAAGTTTTTGCGCGCTTCGAGCGGCAAAATCCCAGTCCCAAATCGGAACTTAAATGGAAAAATCCGTACACTATGCTGGTTTCTACGGTTCTTTCCGCTCAGGCGACCGATAAAAGCGTTAATAAGGCAACGGAGCCTTTATACCAAATTGCCGACACGCCTGAAAAAATGCTTGCCCTCGGAGAAGAGAGGTTAATACCTTACATAAAAACCATAGGTCTTTACAGGAACAAGGCAAAAAATATTATACGCCTTAGCAGGATGCTCATCGACAATTTCGGCGGAAAGGTTCCCGAAACGCGGGAAGAAATACAAAAACTTCCCGGAGCGGGCAGAAAGACAGCGAACGTGGTTTTAAATGTGGTTTTCGGGCAGCCGACTATGCCGGTAGACACGCATTTGCTTCGCATCTGCCCCAAAATCGGACTGGCGGAAGGCGACACGCCCGTTGAAGTTGAAGAGAGCCTTGTTTCGCGTATTCCCGCAAAGTATATGCAAAACGCGCACCATTGGCTTATATTGCACGGGCGCTATGTGTGTACGGCGCGTAAACCCGATTGCGAAAATTGTATTATTTCGGATATATGTAAACATAATATTAAAGAAGGCGGTTAAAGTATGAACGAAGAGATCGACGTTGAAACTGCACAGGCTGCTGCGCAGAGCATAGCGGCAAATAATTTCGATCCCACAAAGATAATAACGCATCATACGGAACCTATCGTCAACGCGATAAAGCAGTATTTGAACGTTCCATTTTTGATGAAATTGGCGGGAACTGTAATTATGCTGCTGATAATCTATATAATCTATCGTATTTGCCGTTCTATGATTCTTCGCTTGCCGGAAAACAAGCTTAAAGCGCAGCATTCGATGATGATCCAAAAGACGCTAAAGTATATTTATTACGTTTGCGCGGCTATGTATGTGCTGGGTCTATTCGGTATAAAATTTTCGGCCATTTGGGGAGCTGCCGGCGTTGCGGGCGTCGCCATAGGATTTGCGGCTCAAACGTCCGTAAGCAATATAATAAGCGGGTTGTTCGTTTTGAGTGAGAAGGCCATGAAGATCGGCGACTTGGTTACGATAGACGGTGTTACCGGAGTCGTAGACTCTACGGATTTACTTTCCGTTAAAATACATACTTTGGACAACCAGCTTGTGCGCGTGCCTAATTCCACGATCATAAATAAAAATTTTTTGAATACGTCTTATTTTCCTCAAAGGCGCATGACGATAGGCGTTTCGGTCAGTTACGACACGGACATGACGCTTGCGCTTGAAACTTTGAAAAAGGCGCCGGCTTTTTGCCCTACCGTTCTACGCGAGCCCGAACCGGCTGCGTGGTTTGACAAATTCGGTGAAAAAGGGATAGATCTTGTTCTTGCAGTCTGGTTTAAAAGCGAGGATTTTTTACAAACAAAAAACTCCGCTTTTATCGCCATAAAAAAAGTGTATGACGAGGCCGGTATAGAAATCCCGTATTATAAGCTGAACGTTAAAATGCTGTCCGGCGGAACGGAATAAAAAAGATCTTAGCACAAAACTTCGGGTTTTATGCTAAGATTATAAGGAATTTTTAATTTTCCAAACCCGACAGATCCAGTTTATCAAAACCGGCCGTAAGGTCTTTTACGACTTCTTTTATTCTGTTTAGATCGCCTTTTCTTGCGCCTTCGATATTAAGCGGCATTACAGGATCGTGCAGAGAAAGCCTTAAAAGCGCCCAGCCTTGAATTTTATCGTCATTGAACGAAATTCGGATGCCTTCGAAAGATTCGGGCAATTTGTAACCGGCTTCGGCTGCGTTTTTTTTGAATTGATCCAAGACGCGGTTTCCGTATGTTTTAAAATCTTCCGTGAGAATTTTAAAGCGGTATTCTTTTGCTTCGACGGGGGAGGGAAGTTTTTCGATCAAAAAAGAAAGTTCTTTCCCGTTTTGCTTTGCATTCGCCAAGGCGATTACAAGCTTAACCGCTAAAAAAGCGCCGTCGTCCAAATAATAATTTTCTTTTAAAGCGCCGTGCCCCGACGTTTCCATTGCAAGAGGAGAAACAATGCCTTTTTTATTGAGTTCTTTGCATTTGTTTATGACGTTTTTGTAGCCTCTCATATAGCGCAGATGTTTCAATTTCAGCACGTCCTCTAAAAAATAAGTGAGCCGGTCTGAGGTGACCGAGTCGGTTACTATAGTACTTCCGGGATATTCCGGGGCTAAAATCGCCGCCGTAATTGCGATTATCGCGTCGCGGTTTACTTCCGTTCCGTCGGAAAGGACGGCTGACATTCTGTCGACATCGGTATCGAAAATCAGTCCCAGATCGGCGCGGTTTTTTATGACGGCGGATCTTATGGCGTCCATCGCCTCAGGGTTTTCAGGATTGGGAATATGGTTCGGAAAATTTCCGTCCGGCTCAAGGAATTGACTGCCTGTAGTATCGGCGCCCAGCGGCTTTAGAATTTTTTCGGCAAAAAAGCCTCCCGCTCCGTTTCCCGCATCTATTACTATTTTAAGGCCGGAAAGCGGCTTTTCATTTTTACAATTTATTGCCGATTTTATCGCGTTTTTAAGGTGTTCCGAATAAAGGCTTAAGAGGTCAAAGGATTTACATTTTAAAACGCCCGGCCGCCCGGGCTCACAGGATGATGCGAGCGAAAGGATTTCGGTTATATCGCCGCGATCGAGCCCTCCGTCCGCGTCAAAAAATTTCAGACCGTTTCTGTTAAACGGCAAATGGCTTGCGGTTATCATTACGGCTCCGTCAAAGCGCGTTCGGTCGAATATGAGGGACATGAACATTGCCGGTGTTGTTGCAAGTCCGCAGTGCACGGACAAAGCGCTTTTGAAATTTATTCCTTCGATAACGGCGTCTTCAAGTTTCGGCCCCGAGATCCTTGAATCGCGGCCTACACCTATTTTTAGATCGCCGGCTTTTTTTCCGGTTTTTTGCGAAAGCCATAGGACAAAAGCCTGCCCTATTTTATTGCAAATATCGTCCGTAAGATTTATATCTTCTCCGGAAACACCTTCAAGGGCGATCCCGCGAATATCGCTTCCGTTTTGAAGTTTCATCAGTTTAGGATCCGGCATAAATATTCTCCTATAAAAATTCAGCAGTCGAACAAAATATCAATTTTAAAAGACTTCTGAATTTGTGCGTGTGCCCCGCAGCGAGCGCGTCAGCGCGAAGTTTCGGACAATGCGCGCAACTGGTAACAATCATTATACACCAAACGTTTTTAGTCGGCAAATGTCCAAGGCGAACTGTCTTGGCAGCCTTAATTTAAACCTTCCTTAAAATTCAACAGTCGAACAAAATATCAATTTTGGAGACTGTTGAATTCGTGCGCTCTTTGCGCACAGTTATAATCAGCGACGTTTGCCGAAAGGCAAACTCGACAGTGTTTTTCAGCGGCTGAAAATAAACCTTAGGTTGAATTTGCGATATAATCAGGTTATACTGAAAAATATCTGTGCGTCATAAATTTTTATAATAACGGGAAATCCTATGGAACAGACACTGGTCAAGATGATCCGCAATACGGTGCGCTTATATCCTGAAGTGCCGGTACAATATTCGCGCAATTTGTCCGGGAATTTTGAGCCTGTTACATATAAAGACCTTTTTGAAAAGGCGATGAATTTTGCCGGAGCCCTTTTGTCTTTGGGATCTAAAAGAGGCGACCGTATAGGAATAATTTCCGACAACCGCAAAGAATGGCAGCTGTGCGACATCGGTATAATGGCGATCGGCGCGATCGACGTTCCGCGCGGCTGCGACGCCACTATTAAAGATCTGGAATATATACTTTCTTTTACCGAATGCAGCATAGTTATAGCTGAAAATCAGGCTCAAATAAAAAAGATTCTTTCCATAAAAGCGAATTTGCCGAACCTTCAAAAACTTATTTGTTTCGAACGCGTTCCCGAAGCTGAAATTTCGGAAGCGCAAAAAGGCAACATCGAAATTCTGAATTTTGAAAGCGTTTTAAGCGAGGGAAAGATTTTTTGCCAAAACAATGAGAATTTGATTGAGACGGAAATAGAAAAAGGCGTTTGGGACGAGACGGTTTCCATCATCTTTACTTCAGGAACGACGGGTACGCCCAAGGGCGTAATGCTTTCCAACGGGAATTTTTTGGCACAGCTTGACGAACTTCCCGAAAGAATTTATTTGAATCCGGGCGACCGCGCTCTATGCGTGCTTCCGATATGGCACGCGTTTCAGCGCCTTTGCGAATATGTGGTTTTTATTCAGGCGGCCGCTATATGCTATTCAAAACCGCTGGGAAGCATTCTTATTGAAGATTTTAAAAAGCTCAATCCTCACATCATGCCTGCCGTTCCGCGCATATTTGAAGCCGTTTACGAAGGAATCACAAGGAAGATGCGCAAAACAGGCGGATTTGTGTACGTTCTTTTTAAATTTTTTACGGCAGTCGCCGTCATTCACAGCCGCATTGACAGGAAACTTTTTCGTAAGACTGCCCGCTTTACAAAAGACAACTTAGGTTTTTGGTGGGCGGTTTTGGTTTTGCCGTGGCTTATTTTGTATCCCGTAAAGCTTCTGGGAGCCGGGCTTATATTTTCAAAAATCAAAGCCATGCTCGGTAAAAATTTTCGTGCGGGGGTTGCAGGCGGCGCCGCTTATCCCGTTGCCGTAGATGAGTTCTTTTGGGCTATAGGAGTAAACATAGTTGAAGGCTACGGTCTTACGGAAACGGCTCCCGTTGTGGCGGTCAGACCCATGGCGGATCCTGTTTTTAGGACGATAGGGCGCGCAATACGCGGGGTTCAAGTGCGCATTGTCGATCCGAACGGAATGATTTTGGGGCGCTGCCAAAAAGGCGTTCTTCAAGTGAAGGGCAAGACCGTGATGAAAGGCTATTATAAACGCGGCGATCTGACTGAAAAGGTGATCTCGAAAGACGGTTGGCTTGACACCGGCGACATAGCGATATTTACGCTCGACGATGAAATTCAGCTTCGCGGACGTATGAAAGATACAATCGTTTTGCGCGGCGGCGAAAATATAGAACCGCTGCCTATTGAGATGAAATTAACGGAATCACGCTTTATAACTTCTGCCGTTGTCGTAGGGCAAGATCAGCGTTTTCTTGCGGCTCTTATTGTTCCTAATAAAACGGAATTAAAAGAGTGGACGGAGGAGAACGGAATACAGTACGATACTTTCGAGAATTTTATGAATTCCGAAGAAGTTAAAAAACTTTTTGAAACGGAAATAGCCAATGCGATAAACGCTCAGAACGGTTTTAGGCTGTTTGAAAAAGTAAACAAATTCACACTTTTAAATAAGGAATTTGAAGTCGGCGTAGAATTATCCGCCAAACAGGAAATCATGCGTTACAGACTTAATGAAATTTATGCAAAAGAAATCAACGCGATGTTTAAATAATGTTTTGTTCTTTTTAATGATCTTTTTATTGGTTTCGTGTGCGACTACGCAAAAAAACATAAACGCCGATCGGTCGATTAAGGTGAATGTGTCGTATTTTAAAAACGTACCGCTATTACCGACGGAAAATTTATTCCGCCCGGTTCACGACGTATATGAGCTGAACGTAAACCTAAAAGAAAAAAGACATTCTTACATTATTTCCTTAAAAGCAGATAAGACTCTCGTCCATATAATGTTTTTAAACAAGGAAAAGGGTGCGATGCCTGAAATAAGATACGATGATAAGGGAATAAAGCTTTCAGATATTGATTTTCCGGCGGGAATTACAAGCCAAGAAATCATCGCTCAATTTCAGTGGTGTTTTTACAAAGTGGGCGATGTTGCTAAAGTCTTTTCCGAAAACGGCTTACGCTTGGCTATAGAGACGGAGCATACTTCCAATAAAGAGATAAGACGCATATATGACAAAGAAAAATGCATTATTGAAATTTCAAACAGTCCGTCGCTTATTCGGTTTATCGATCATAAAAAGCGTCATTCTTACGTATTGATACCTATAAGGTGATAAAAAATGCGGAGCGTTCTTTTTTTGCACGCTCCGCACCGTTTACGATCGGAAATATCCCGATTGATGCGAATTATTTACCTGCGTTTTTTGCAGCGCTTTCACCGGCTATGCGTCCCGAACCGATCGCCCATGAATTCATCATTGCAGTCATCGAGTCTCGGCCGTTTGCATATTCCATTCATTTTCATCAATAATATCTATATCTATATATTTTTTATAATTACAAAAATCCTTGTCTAAGGAAAGTATAGAAAAGTTGTTATTCGCCGCTACACTGCAAATTAAATAATCAATATGAGAACCTTGTATCCCATGCTTTCGACAAAGATTAAAATATTCAGCGGCTGTTTCATAATCTCTTGTCGTTATTTCAAAGTCTGAAAATGTTTCAAGCTTCTGCCTTAGGGTTGTATACGTATTCAAATCAGAAATACCACTTAAAATTTCTTGACGTATCGGACCAATCATTATCACACGTCTCTTCCGTATCAGATTTATCAAATATGACTCAAGTTTTTTTTCTTTTTGACAAAGCTCTCTTTTCCTGAGAATCAATGACCACACAGATGTATCTACAAGTATAAAATTCATCTGCTTCTCATTTTTTTGTAATCATAGTCCGAATCATATTCTATCTGACCGAACATTTGGATCAGTTCTTCTGATTGCCGCCTTTGGATAAATTCCTTTAAGGCTGTATTCACAGTTTCTTTTTTTGAATTATAACCGCCTATTTTATAGGCCGTTTCGAGAAGCGCTTCGCTTATTGCAAGATTCGTAGCCATAACAAACCTCCACACATACAATATACACATAATAATGTGTAATCGCAAGAAAAACGCTGCATTAAGGAAGTGCTGATTAAAGCGAGGAACACATTTAATCAGCACTTCCTCTTGTTTATAATCAAATGTTGTGGATTGCCTGAACAGGTTTGTATTTACCTGCTCTCAAACAGTTCTTTCATCCGGAGAAAGTTATCGTACATTTTTTGCCAGCGGGGATTGTTTTTATGCGGAACGCAGTCTTCCTGCCAATTCCACCAAAAATATCCGCCCACATAGCGATCGTTATACGGCGTCATAAGATAATACGCATCCGCCTGTGCGTCAAAAGAGCGCCCTGCTTTATGCGGAGAGGCAAAGCCGCATTCACCGAAGCCTAAAGCCGAATTAGGAAACAGAGAATACAGGTTTTCAAACATTGTGTGCCAGTCTTCGTGTTTGCCCTCGTTATCTTCATCATAGTAGCTTACAAGCACGTAATCGAGGGCGTCTTTCATATCGGAAGGTATATACTCCGTAAGCCAGTTTTCCATAGATATGTCCTGGTCGCCCGGCTTAAACATGTATGCCGTCAGTGCCGTTTTAAATCCGCTCTCATGTGCGTAAATCCACGCGGCGTACGCTTTTTGGCCGTTTAACGCATCTGTTCCGCCCGTCCAGCCCTTGCCGTTAATTTCGTTTCCGACTTCCCAAATATCTACATATCGGGCAAGGTGTAAGGCGCATTCGACAAAACGTTTTTTATATGACTCTACCGTTTTATAGAGCTTCATATCGTAAGAATCGCATGGGCAGAGCATTATGTGTGCGACATCGTGCAGACGGGAAAGCAGGGGAATAAAATCAGACGGTTCGATATCGGCGTCGATTACTATGCGGGCGGTAGGCTTTACCGGAAGCGCTCGTATTGCGGCGATAATGCCGTCTATCGAAGACGGCGAGAGGTCGTCAAGGGTTATGCCGTACATAGGCGACGTATGCGCGTAACAGACCGGAAGCAGAATGATAAAAAACAGAATTTTTCGTATCATAGATTTTTTAAAACAGTATACAGAAAGACACGTATCGAATAAAGCCGTTTGCAGACTGTTGCTGTCGCCCGTGCGTCAATGCGGAATTTTAGGTTAGAGGTTTACGTGATTCGCCGCATTTTTCGAATCCTTGACTTTTCCTATGCATATTTATACAATCGACTGCATACAAACTTTTAGGAAGGCGTATGCCGAAATCGACCGAGGCTGCCGTCGCGCAGCGATTGCTTGAAGACAAGGACACCGACTCCCGCACCAGAGTATATACCGGTCCGACGGAAAAAATCATTACGGTTTTGCTCTGCGTTTGGGCTGTCTTTCAGCTGTATTTCAATACCGTCGGGGTTATGAGCGCCGTAAACCTGCGCGCGTTTCACAGCGTCTTTTTGCTTTTGTTCGCTTTTTTATTGTATCCTGCGACGAAAAAAGAAAACAGAAAGCGCCGCTTTCCACCCGTTGTCGATTTTTTTCTCATCGCGTTTGCTCTTTTTACGTTCGGCTATTTTATACTTCACTATACGGCGGTCGCTCGGGGCGGCGGCCGCGTTACGCCTTTTCAAATCGCAGTTGCGGCGATTGCGCTTGCCGTCGTTTTTGAAGCGGCCCGCCGCACATCGGGAAACCTTGCTTTTCTTGCGGCGCTCTTCCTTGCGTATAATTTTTTCGGAAAATATATTCCGGGACAGCTCGGACACAACGGCTTTACGATAAAGCGAGTCCTTGTCACGCAGTTTTGGGGTACGCAGGGAATTTTGGGCGTCGGCGTCGGAGTGTCGGCGACGTATATCTTTTTGTTCGTCGTTTTCGGCTCTTTTTTAAAGCACAGCGGTTTTTCAAAGTTTATCAACGATTTTTCTCTGACGCTTGTCGGGCGCACGCCGGGAGGACCTGCAAAGGTCGCCGTCTTAGCATCCGCCCTCATGGGCATGATAAACGGATCGGCCGTCGCAAATGTCGCGACGACCGGTACGATCACGATCCCGCTTATGAAGCGGACAGGATACAAAAAAGAATTCGCCGCGGCGGTCGAAGCGACGGCGAGTACCGGCGGTCAATTTTGTCCCCCGATAATGGGCGCCGTCGGTTTTGTCATGGCCGAGTTTTTGAACATAAGCTATACTGCCGTCATGCTCGCAGCGATAGTGCCGGCGTTTTTGTATTATTTGGGAATTCTGCTTGCCGTCCACTTTGAAGCTAAGCGCATGGGGCTTCCCGGCCTTTCTAAAGAGAACATCCCTGATGCTTTGAAAGTGCTGAAAGAGCAGGGACATCTTGTGCTCCCGCTCGTGCTGCTTATCGCTATGATGGCGAAAGGATTTACTCCTCTTCTTTCTGCGGTTGCTTCTATTTTTGCCGCCGTCGGCGCGAGCTGGCTCCGAAAAGACACTCGCATGACACCGGATAAGATAATCGCCGCCTGTGCGGAAGGCACGAAGGGTGCCGTCGGGGTGGGTGTGTCGTGCATTATCATAGGCGTCATCATCGGAACCGTGACGCTGACGAGCCTCGGCCTAAACATGGGCTACGTGATTTTAAACGTCGTGCCGAACAAGAGCATCTATTTAACGGGACTCCTTGTCATGGTTATGTCGACGATATTGGGAATGGGTGTTCCGGGCGTGGCGGCCTACGTCATCGTGCAGGCTGTCGCCGTTCCCGTTTTAATAAAAACAGGCGTGATTCCGATAGCAGCGCACTTGTTCTGCCTCATCTACGCATGCCTTTCGAATATCACGCCGCCGGTCGCGATCAGCTGCTACGTTGCAGCCGGCATTGCGGACTCGGATCAGCTTAAAACGGGACTGCTTGCCGTGCGGATAGGGCTCGTCGGATTTTTGATTCCGTTTTTCTTTTTGGCAAATCCGGTACTGCTCATCGGAAGCGGAAGCGCTCCTCTCGCGATGAGCCTCTGGTCGATGTTTACGGCATCGGTCGGCACGGTGACGCTTGTCGCAGGTCTTGAAGGATGGCTTTTGCGCCGTGCAACCCTTCCGGGACGGGCGGCTCTCATCGCAATTGCGCCTCTTTTGCTCTATGCGGGCGTAGTCTCCGATGCGATCGGTTTTGCGCTCCTTGCAGCGGTGTGCGTTTATCAATACGCAAAAAACCGAGTGCAGGCGAAAAAGATTTCCGATTCGGAAAAGCGCACATAAGCGGAGGCTCAAAGAATATGGTTACACGAATGATAGTGCGCTTGCATGTGTTCTGCAAAGCGCGCGGTTGAATTTTTTGAAAATGGAAGTTTTAATAAAAGCTGCTTTTAAAAGCTCTGTCGGTTTTTAGAGGTTTGCAAAAGTTTTTATAGGGGTGAATATGAAAAACGTATCGATTAGGATTATCTTTGCCGCACTTGTTGCGGCTGCCATACTTGCAGGCTGCAGCGGAAAAAAGACTGCGGCGGGCGGACACGAAAAAGTGACGATTAAATTTCCGACGGCGTCCGCTTCGGGCGCGCTCTATGCGGTAGGAGCCGCGATCACAAACGTGTGGGACACGAAGATCGATTTTGTGAGCGCGTCGAGTCAAGCGTCGAACGGCGGAATCGACAACCTTAATCAGATCGCCGACGGAGAGTCGCAAGTGTCTATTGCCGTCAGTTCGAACTGCTATCAAAGCTATAACGGCACCGACAGCTTCGATGGCGCTGCGAATAAAAATCTCCGCATCATAGCGGGTTTGTATTTTAATCCGAACCAGGTCGTCGTTACAAAAAAGTCCGGCATAACTTCTCTTTCCGGCATCAAAGGCAAACATTTTGCCGTCGCCGCTGCGGGATCGAGCGTTGAAGGCGAGTGCAAAAACCACTTTACCGCGGCGGGCTTGAATTATCCATCCGACATTCAAACCGAATACATCGCGTTCGGGGACGCGGCCGACATGCTCCAAAACGGCGCGCTCGACGGCGCATGGATTATGAGCGGTATTCCCGCAGCCGCCGTTTCTCAGGCGTGTTCGTCGGGATGCGGTCTTGTCGGGATCGGAGACGATATCCTAGAAAAACTACGTTCATCCTATCCGTGGTATGCGCGCTATACGATTCCTGCGGGAACCTATCCCGGACAAAATGCGGATATTGCAACGACGGCTATTAAGATGACGATGTTTTGCAATTCGACGCTCGACGATGAAACGGTGTATATGCTCACAAAAACCTTTTGGGAAAACGTCGACGAACTCGGAAATGCGCAGCGCAATTTAAAAGGCTTGACGGCGCAGGATGCGGTAAAGGATATTGCAGGCTTGCCGCTGCACGAAGGCGCAAAGCGCTATTACCGAGAAATCGGTGTTTCCGTCGATTAACGGGCGGCGTCCGATTTCTCCGGTACGGTAGAGGTTTTGTGCTGCGCGGTATGGCGACACTGTAATACTCACACGCTGCGGACGGGAGGGGGCGCATCTGTGCTCACAAACAATGAATAATTATTCGTGTTTTGCTAAAATACAAACGGTATGATATATAAAGACGACCGCATTGTCTTTTTGGCGCGCTACGACGACCCGCAAGCGCATAAGCATTTTGCAAAGCATGTGCTCATTTCTTCCCTGCCTTTTACCTGCATTGTGGAAGAAGCAAGTGAAAATCTGCGCTCGATCGTCATTCAATCGAACGTCATGCATCGCATAAAGCGGAACAAGGATGCGCCTATGGCGGTGTTTTTGATCGATACGACATCCGAGCTTTCACGTATAATCGACGATGAACTGCTAAAAGGGAAAAACTTCGGTGCGCTTCCGAGTGAAATTGAAAAGCATCTCATATGTATGCTTGAGAACAGGGATCCCTTAGAAGCCGTAGATGAATATCTTGTCGGCACTCTCGCCATGCATGCAAAGCAAAAGAAGCGGAAAGCGAACGGTGCATACGTATTCGGTGATCTTTGCAAGCGAGAGAGAGCGCGAAATATGGACTGCCGTATCACCGAAGCGATCCGCCTTATAGAGCAATGCGAAAGTATCGAAAGCGACGCATACGATACGTTTCCCCGTACGCTGTGTTTGAGCAAAAGCCGATTTTTACATTTGTTTAAAGAAGAAGTCGGCATCGATTTTAAAAACTATCTTCTCTTAAAAAAACTCGAAAAGACCTGCCGCTGCGTTATCGAAAAAGGCATGAGCATAACGAACGCCGCAATCCTTGCAGGCTTTTCAAGTTCCTCTCATTTTGCGACCGCCTGCAAAAAATACTGCGGCATATCGTTTACGGACTTTCTCAAAAGCGGAAGCTGATACCGGCAACATCGCTTAAAAAAATCTTGCCGAAACTCTTCGCGTTCTCCAAATTACTTCACTTCGACGAAAAAAATCGAGGGGTTGAAAAACAGCGTCCTGGTGGAAGTATTTTCCTATCCGATCCGTTATTCTATAAGGGCTGTCTCAAAAGTCGGTTACTTTTTCGACAGCCCGTCGAGTTTAAAATTAAGTCTCTATATTGTAATGACTTAATTTTAAACATCGCATAGTACATTAAGAAAACTGTCCAAAAACTTCAGTTTTTGGACAGCCCCGCTTGAAGCTGTACTGTCGCTTCCTGCAAAAATTTTTATGGGAGGAACTATGATTCAATTTAAAGTCGGTTTATATAATTTAAATGACAATGCAAACTATAATTTTCAGCTTAATAGGCTTATCAATTGGGACGGAGGCGACTTGGATGAAACGGCCGCCGTGTCGCGCGGTATTCGCACGCATGACGACTGGAAGCATACGCTCATCCGCTTGGGAGACAATGCGCTCAAAGAAAGCAGAACCGAAAACGCGATCGCTTATTATCGCATGAGCGAGTTTTTTATGGCGGACGGCGACGGCGACAAACTTGCTTATTATAAAAAAGCCGTCGATCTATTTTACACGTACTATGCCGATTATTTTTCGTCGGGCACGGTTGAACTCTTCGACGTTCCGTTCGGCTCGATCCGTCTTCCGGTTATGCACGCAAAAGCCGGCATGAGCGCTTCGCATAAAACGCCGAAAGGAACGATACTCTTGCACGGCGGGAACGACAGTTATTTTGAAGAGCTGTTTTTCCCCATGTTGTATTTCGCTGAAAACGGCTACGATGTGTATCTTTTTGAAGGGCCGGGACAGGGCGGCGTTTTGCGCGTGCAGGGAGCGACTTTTACGCACGAATGGGAAAAACCGGTTACGGCGATCATTAATCATTTCGGCCTGGACGACGTTGTTATCGTTGGCGCTTCGTTGGGCGGAATGCTTGCGCCCAGAGCCGCCGCATTCGAAAAGCGCATTACGCGGGTTATCGCATGGTCGGTGTTTCCGAATTTCTTGCACGTAGCCCTCTCTGATTTACCCGGTGCGGTGCAAAACTTTTTTAAAACGCTGCTGCGTCTTCGCTTAAAAGGCATTATAAACGCCGTGTTGTATAGTCAAGTAAAAAAAGATCCTGCTTTCCAATGGGCGCTCAATCACGGCATGCACGCATACGGCGCAAAAAGCCCGTACGAATGGATGCAAAAAATGAACGATTTTCAAATGCTCGATATTGCGGACAAAATTGATCAGGACGTGTTGATTTTGCAGGGCGCAAAAGATCACTTTATCGATTGGCATTTATACCGCGAAGAAATCGATGCGCTCACCGGCGCAAAATCGGTAACGTTCAGGCTGTTCACCGACAAAGAAGCGGCGTCGAACCACTGTCAATGCGGAAACAGCCGCCTCGTGCTGGACACTATGCTGGGCTGGCTGGAAACAGTACGCACTCCGCAGTGAGCATGAACTGCCGTTAATCATGAGAATTGCGAATGTCGGTCTTTTTTCTACACTTTAAATTTCTTCACTTCTTCCGCCAAGTTTTGAATGCTCGCCTTGTTCTTTTGAGTGATCTCGTTTACTTCCTGTACTGCGTTGTTTATCTGAATGGCTCCAGCAGCCATCTCGTTCATGCTATCGGTAATAATTCTTGTAAGGCCGTCAAGTTTTTCCATCTCCCTAGCGACGCCTTCGCCTCCCTTAAGCATCTCTTCGGAACCGTCTTTTACTTCTACCGTTACGGTATTTATGTCTTTGATCGCGGCGAGCATTTCCTTGCTGCCTTTTTCCTGTTCCTGCATGGCTTCCGTCAAGCGGTCGCTCATTGTTTTTACCTGTTCGGTTAAGCTGAAAATGACGTTGAACTTTTCTTCTGCAGTTTTAGAAGAGGCCGAAAGATCTTCAATTTCACCTGAGAGTGTTTTAAGAGTGTTGGTTATCGTTTTACCCTGTTCGGCGGAATCTTCGGCAAGCTTTCGTATTTCGTCCGCGACGACGGCAAAACCCTTACCCGCTTCGCCTGCGTGAGCGGCTTCGATCGCAGCGTTCATTGCAAGCAAATTCGTCTGTGAAGCTATGTGCTGAATAACCGCGCTCGCTTCAATTAAACTGCCTGATTCTTCTGCGATCTTTTGAGTTACACTGTTCGAGTTAACGATTGTGGTTTTACCGTCGACCGTTGCGTCGGCGAGAGTTTTAATCACGCCGTCGGTTTTTTCAAGAGTCTGTCCTATGGACGCAATGTTGCCGACCATCTGTTCGATCGCAGAAGAAGACTCCGCGACGCTCGCCGACTGGTTTTCGATGCTTGCGTTCAATTTATTTATCGTGTTAACGATTTCTTCGATCGTAGCGGCGGTTTCGGTGACGCTCGCCGCCTGTGTCAGGGCCTGCTGCTTAATGCTGTCTATGTTTGCGCTGATTTCGTGTACCGCGCTTGCAGTTTGGGTCATATTGCTTGCAAGTTCGCTTCCGATTTCTTCCATGACGCTGCTGTTTTCGCCTACCGCTTTAATTGACGAGCCGATTTTAGCTATAGTCTGATTAAAGTATTCGGACAAGTCGGTTACTTCGTCGTTACCCGTTATCGGAAGACGTACCGTAAGGTCGCCTTCGCCCTGCGCAATGTCTTTTAAAGCTTTGACGACGATTCTTACTGGCCTTACCATTTCGCGGGCAAGGAAGTAAACAATAATAAGGACGACGATCAATATGATCAGTCCCGTAACGTTCATCGATATGCTCAGCTTATTTACCGTTCCCATAAATTCATTAACCGGTGCGCGGACAATAATCGACCAATCGGTAGTCTGCATCGTAGCAAAAGAGGCTATGTACGATACGCCTTCGTATGTATAGTAGCCTATTTCGCTTTCGTCGGTATCTAAAACGTGTTCCAAAAAAGCGGCGGTTGAAGCAAGCGTTTCGTCCGTTTTTGCCTGTTCGATAATGTTCAGTTGAGTTTTAACCAGTTCGTCGTCTTTATCGGCAATAATAGTACCGCTGTTACCCATTATATAACAATTGCCCGTTTTACCGACGACTATGTCTTTAATATAACCGGAAAGTCTTTGTGCTTCTATAATGGCATTTAACGTTCCTACGATATTGTGGTCATTGTTATAAATAGGTACGGCGAAAATAATTAAAAAAGTTGTGTGGTCGAATGCCGAAAGAAACGGTTCAGTTATTCCTCTTCCGCCTGCTACGGTTGTCTTGTACCATTCTTTATGACCCTCTTTGAGCGATCCACTTAAGGTATATGTCGTTCCTTGAGTATCGCTGACTTGTAAATCCAATATGATCGGATTAAAGGCCGCTTCTTTTTTGAGAAGATCAAGCTTTACAGAATATGATATGTTGGGATCTTGTAATTGAGGCATTCTGGCAATTCCTTCCAGCAGTTGAAAAAATGCATTTACTCTTCCGTCGACAATGCTGGCAACGTCGGTAGCTTTGTCGATAAGATGCGTTTCAACTTTTTCTATGACCGCTTTTCGTGACGCAAGGACGGCGAATACGATTTCAACTGCCGAAGTTATAGCGATTAAAAGTCCGAAAATAATGATAAGTTTATAACTTATAGAAAAACGCTTTTTCATTTAAAGCCTCCAAACTATTGTAAATAAATCTTCATTCTTGATTTAATAGGAAGAAACCGCCGCCCGTCGACGGTAAATAAATTGACGTGTAATTTTAAGGAACGCAATCTCCTTACGTCATAAAGAATAGTATATCACTGAATATATGATATGAAAAGAACGCGCATTGCATGTGCACATTGCATGTACGTGAATTTGCATAGCTTTTTGCGTTTTGTGCCGAAACGCAAAGAGCGTGGCGAAATAGCACGAAACGCAAAACATTGACAAACGGATAAAAACATATTAGCGTTGCTTACATTCGATATGAAAGCAACGGATATAAAACCCGAACGCGGGAAAAATAATGCTCATACAAAATTCCCGTCGCAATCGGAGCAATCAGCGGAACACGTAAAGACAAAGGCGCCGAATTCCAAAGAGCGCATTTTAGAGTGCGCCGCTTCCGAATTTTTGCAAAAAGGCTGGGCGAAAAGCTCGATGCGGGAGATCGCAAAACTTGCCGGCGTTACGACCGGCTCTCTGTATTTTCATTTTAAAAACAAAGAAGCGCTTTTTGACGCGCTTGTAAAAGACGTGTATGATTCTCTTTTGGCAAACCACCGCGCAATGTACGACACCTTTTTTAATATGCCGCCGGACACGAAAAAGCGGCGCGCCTTTCGTTTTGAAGGCCGCAAAAAAACAGTGGACTTCGTATATGCACATTACCGCGCGGTAAAGCTGCTCGTGTGCGGTTCGGCCGGCACGCGCTATGCCGATTTTTTTTCGCTCATGATGGAAGATACATACAAAGCCGACGTGCGCGTTTTGGCGTCGCTCAAAGAGTTCGGCGGCGTACTGCGCTCCGGCATAGACCTGCGCCTGTATTCGGCGGTCGACAAAAGCTTTTGGAACTGCCTGTTCGAAACCGTCCGCTTGGACATCCTATACGAAGAAGCGCTCCGGTACGTTGCCCTGCTCGACGAATTTTACGAAGCAGGCTGGCGGAAAATTCTGTGCGAAACAGAATAAAAAAGGCTTTCGGTTACGGTACGGCAAACGTTTTTTATCATTTACAATCGTTTCATTCATAGTGTAATTCAGCGCCGTATATTCTAACTGATTTGCGATTATACACTTTCATCGGTTTGCCGCTTTTTTCTTGACAAATTTCTTCGTGCTTTATATCATAACAGTGTTATGTTAGCGTCGGCTAACATAATATTCTAGATAGTACGGGGCTTTATCAATCTTCGTATTTTGATAAAGGCCGTGGTTGATGAATTAGGGGAAATTATGCTGCAAAGATTTTTCGCGTTGTCTGACGCGGGGACGCGGAACTTGCGTTCGGCGATTACGTTCGGCACTATTATCAATTTGTTTTTGATGGTTCCATTGGGGCTTTCGCTGTATGTGCTGCGCTATTTTTTGGCGCGTATTATGCAGCTGGGCTTTCAAGCGCCGAATGTATGGGCGGTGTCGGCGGCCGCTCTCGCGATGATTGCCGTGTTGTTCATCCTCGAAAAGCTGAAGTACGGCAAGACATATAACAGTGCGTATGAAGAAGCGGCAAATGTGCGTATTTCGCTTGCCGAATCGCTTCGAAAGCTCCCGCTGTCGTATTTCGGCAGGCGGGATTTATCGTATTTGACTTCGACGCTTTTGAACGACGTTACTCTGATTGAAGAATCGCTTTCGCACGCCGTGCCGGAGCTGTTCGGCGGCATCATTTCGATTTTGATTGCCGCGGCTCTTTTGGCGTTTTTGGATTGGCGGATGACGATTGCGCTTTTTATCTTCGCCTTTGCAGGATTTTTTATCATCGTCGCTGCCCGATCAGTGCTGGATAAAAAAGCAAAGCAAGCGTTTGCGCAAAAAGATTTGATCTACGATTCCCTTCAGCAGATGATCGACAATATCAAAGTGCTGAAATCTTCCGATAAAAAAGCGGTGTATGTGCAAAAGCTCAAAAACGATATTACCGAGTCAACGTACATAACGCTCAAAGCGGAAGCGGTGGGCGGAGCGTTTATTTTCGGTTCGGCGGCGATTGTCCGCTTCGGCTTTCCGCTGGTGATTTCATACGGAGCGTACTTGCTGGCGCATGGGAGAATCGAACTGTTGACATATATCGTCTTTTTGCTGGTCGCCTGCCGCATTTTCGATCCGCTGACGACGGTGTTTATGATGCTCGGTGAATTCTTTTTAATGATGATTGCCGTTGAACGCAAACAGGCGATTGTCAACTATCCTAAACAGACGGGAAGCGAAACCTTCAAGCCGAACGGTTACGATATTCGCTATGATAACGTATCGTTTTCGTATAATGAATCGAATGGCGGGGAAAGTGCAGGCGGCGGCGCAAATATACCTGACGGCGCAGACGAGAATACGGTAAGCGGAATCAGTTTTACCGCAAAACAGGGTGAAATTACCGCCCTCGTGGGGCACTCGGGCTGCGGTAAATCCACGATTGCACGCTTGGCTGCACGCTTTTGGGACGCTTCATCGGGTACAGTGAGCGTCGGCGGCGTCGATGTTTCCACCGTAGATCCGGAAACTTTGCTTGCAGCCTTTTCGATTGTGTTTCAGGACGTAGTGCTTTTTAACGACACGGTATACAACAATATCTTAATCGGCAACCGAAACGCTACAAGGGAACAAGTGCTTGCCGCCGCAAAAGCCGCACAGTGCGATTCGTTTATCGAAAAACTGCCGCAAGGCTATGACACGGAAATCGGCGAAAACGGTTATACCCTTTCGGGCGGAGAACGCCAGCGGCTTTCCATCGCCCGTGCTCTTTTAAAAGACGCGCCGATCATCCTCTTGGACGAAGCAACTGCCGCCCTCGACCCCGAAAACGAAACGCTCATCCAACATGCTATCGGCACACTTATAAAGGGCAAAACCGTTATCGTCATCGCTCACCGCCTGCGCACCGTCGAAAACGCCGACAAGATTATCGTACTGAACAAGGGTATGATTGCCGAAACCGGCACCCACTCCGAGTTGATGGAAAAGGACGGCATTTATCGACAGATGTATCGGTTACAGCGGGAAAGCGAGCAGTGGTCGGCTTAATAATTGTTAATGAATAATGGGCAGTTGATAATGGATAATCGGTAAGCGGCGGTTTGTAAAAAACTGTGCCGATAAAAATGCTGCATGCTGTTCAAATAAATTAAAATCCGCTGCCGTGGTTTTATGCAGACAAATTATCAAGACATCGGTTTTGAACTCAAGTTTATTGAAGAGGACGGTGCTTGGGCGGAATTCGATTTAGGAGAAACGTCGTTCGCCCTATTGCAACGACCTGCGGAAAAAGGTGCGGTACAGCCTGCAAAAACACGGATTATGTTCGAGGTAAATGATATTGAAAAAATGCGGCGGCATTTGATTTCTCTCGGCGTCAAACTGATCGGAGATATCAGGGAAGAAGCCTACGGGAAATTGCTCACCTTTGAAGACCCCGACGGGCATTGGCTGAAGTTTTTTGAAAACAAGCGGGCTTGAAGAAACGATCGTATCGTTTATAAATAAAACAGTGTAGGAGAGTCTGAATGGACACATATAAAAGATTGTTTAAATATACGCCGGAAAAAATACATTGCGTGTATATTTCGGTGGTGTGCGCCGTACTGGGAGTTGCTTCTCAGATGGGGGCATTTTGGTTTTTATGGAAGTTTTTGTACGCGCTTTTGGTTACAAAAAACGTTACGGACGGCTCGATGTACGCGACGGTGATCGTTTCGCTGTTGGCGGGCTATTCGGTTGTATACTTTGCCGCTTTGTGGGCGTCGCACGTACTCGGTTTTCGGCTTGAATCGAATTTGCGCAAAACCGCAATCAAACATTTGATGAACGCATCCTTTGCGTTTTTCGATATGAACCCGTCGGGAAAAATTCGCAAGCTCATAGACGACAACGCGCAGGAAACGCATATGCTGGTTGCGCATTTAATTCCCGACAATATTTCCGCGCTGTTTACGCCGATTTTTATGTTTATCATCGTGTTTGCGGTCGATGTAAAGCTCGGTTTTTTGCTCCTCGGCGTTGCGCTTATCGGCGGTGCGCAGATGATGTTTATGATGGGCAATAAAAACTTTATGCAGAAGTATCAAGCGGCATTGGAACGGATGAATGCCGAAGCGGTCGAATATGTGCGCGGTATGCAGATTGTAAAAATCTTTAAAAGCACCGTCGAATCCTTTAAGGCGTTTTACGAAGCGATTACCGGTTATTCGGATTTGGCATACAAGTACACGCTCAGCTGCCGTTCTCCGTATGTGATGTTTCAAGTGCTGTTTAACCTGTTTGCCGTCTTTACCATTCCTGCCGCCATTTATTTTATGAATAAGGGCACCGACGGAAATCTCATCATTGCAAAAATCGTCTTTTTTGTGTGCATTGCCGGCATTCTTTTTTCGGCGTTTATGCGCGTGATGTATGTCGGAATGTACAACTTTCAGGCAAAAAGCGTTGTGGATAAGCTCGAAAATCTTTTTGCGGACATGGAAAAAGACAATCTCGAACACGGCACGGAAGAAAAGTTTGACAACTTCGGAATCGAATTTAAAAACGTTTCGTTCGGCTATACCGACGAAAAGATTTTAAAAGACGTGAGCTTTACGTTGGAGCCGAACAAAACCTACGCGCTGGTCGGTTCGTCCGGAGGCGGGAAATCAACCATTGCAAAACTTATTTCCGGTTTTTATAAAATAAATTCAGGCAACGTTTTAATCGGCGGAAAGGATATTTCGTCATATTCACGGAATGCGCTTATGCACAGTATCGCCTTTGTGTTCCAAACGTCGAAGCTTTTTAAAACGAGCATTTTTGAAAACGTCAAAATGGGTAATAAAAATGCAAGCGATGAAGAAGTGATGAACGCGCTCCGGCTCGCCCGCTGCGAAGACATTTTGGCAAAATTCCCCGAACGTGAAAAAACGGTTATCGGTTCAAAAGGCGTGCACTTATCCGGCGGAGAAATTCAGCGCGTTGCGATCGCCCGCGCTATTTTGAAAAACGCGGACATTATCATTTTGGACGAAGCCTCCGCGGCCGCCGACCCCGAAAACGAATACGAAATTCAGCAGGCATTTTCCAATTTGATGAAAAACAAAACGGTTATTATGATTGCGCACCGCCTCAGCTCGATTAAAAATGTCGACGAGATTTTAGTTGTCGAAGACGGAAACATCATCGAGCGCGGCAGCGACGCCGAGCTTATGCAAAAATGCGGAAAGTATAGCCGGCTGCAAAAGCTATATTCTCAAGCAAATGAGTGGAGAGTCTAAGAATGAATAAATTACAAAAATGGTTCGGGGTTACCGAATCGGGAGCAAAAGGAATAGTTACCGCGTCAATATGGTCGATGCTTGCGGATATCTCGTTTATTTTACCGATGTTTTTGACAATGTTTTTCCTGCAAAGTTATTTTGACGGAACGCTGCGGCCGGCGGGATTTTATATCGGTATTATTGCTGCCCTTGCGCTTGTGATGTATGTGCTCGTGCATATCAATTACAATACGCTCTACACCGCGACGTTCAAAGAATGTACGGAACTGCGCGTCAATATTGCCGACCGGCTCAAGGCGCTGCCGCTTGCGTATTTTTCGAAGCACGATGTTTCCGATTTATCGCAAACGGTGATGACCGATGTCGCCGCAATCGAACATGCGCTCAGCCACGCAATTCCGCAAACAATCGGTCTTGTGCTGTATTTGATTATAATCGGCGCGATGATGATTGCCGCTCATCCGGGATTGGGTTTATGCGTATTTGTCCCGATTATCATCAGCTTTATTTTATTGATCCTGTCGAAAAAAATTCAAATACGGGAAACAACGCGGGACTTTCATAAACAGCGTGAGCGCACGGAATTTTTTCAAGAAGCGATAGAACTGCAACAGGAAATTAAAAGCTATGGTCTTACGGAAGACACGGCTGAAAAACTGAATCGCAATGTCGATGAAGCGGAAAAACTACACTTAACTGTGGAAGCACATCAAGCGATTCCTCTCAACATCGCACTGCTGTTTTTAAAGTTTTCTATCGGCGTTACCGTATTTTTCGGACTAAAAATGTATCTGGCAGGCACGGCACCGCTTTTGTATCTTATCGGCTATATTATCGCAGCCTCGCGCGTTACCGACGCGGTTGCGGGCGTCGAAGCGAATCTTGCGGAGATGATGTATATCGATTCGCGCGTTAAACGCATTAACGAGCTGCGTGAAACAAAAACGCAGGAAGGCGAACCCGCTTCTTTGCGGCATTACGGCATTCAATTTGAAAACGTCGAATTTTCGTATAACGACGGGCAAAAGGTTATCGACGGCATTTCGTTTACTGCCGAACAAAACCGCGTTACCGCCCTTGTCGGCCCTTCAGGCTGCGGAAAGACAACCGTGCTCCGCCTTGCATCCCGCCTCTACGATTACAACAAGGGACAAATCCTTATCGACAGCAAAGACATTGCAAAGATCGACACCGACAGCCTTTTCGATAAAATTTCGATTGTGTTTCAGGATGTCGGACTTTTTAATACGTCGATTATGGAAAATATCCGCGTCGGAAATAAAAACGCAAGCGACGACGAAGTAAAAAAAGCCGCCCGTCTTGCAAACTGCACCGAATTTATCGAAGCGCTTCCGGACGGCTACGATACGGTTATCGGCGAAAACGGCAGCAGGCTTTCAGGCGGAGAGCGTCAGCGTCTTTCCATTGCACGTGCCCTTTTGAAAAACGCGCCGATTATCATCCTCGACGAAATCAGCGCTTCGCTCGATGTGGAAAACGAAATGAAAATTCAGGAAAGCCTCAACACGCTCATAAAGGGCAAAACCGTGATTATCATTTCGCACCGGCTCAAGTCGATCGAAAACGCCGACAAAATCATCGTAATGAATAAGGGCAAAATCGATGCGGAAGGTACGCACGCTGAACTCCTAAAAGCTTCACCGCTCTACCGCAGCATGATTGAAAAATCGGGTTTGACGGAGACGTATGTTTATTAAACGGGAGGTTTAATTTCGACCGCTGAAATAGCGCGGTCTCATTAAACGGCGAGTTTGCTGTGCAAACGTCGCTAATTAACGTATGCGCCGCTCGAAATTTCGCGCTTACGCGCTCGTTGCGGGGCACGCGCACGAAAACGTCATTCTCGGAAATTGAAATTTCTTCGAATGCCGTTTTTTTAAGGAAGGATAAAATTTTACCGTCTGCTCCGCAAGAGCATCTTCCGGTGATGGCATCGGACCGGTATGTATCGGCTGCAGCTGGAAAGCGAGCAGTGGTCGGCATAATAATTGTTAATGAATAATTGGTAATGCGTAATTGATAAGTAGGGGGATTTCTCTATGAATAATAAACAAAACCGGCCGGCGGAAAATCCGGCAAAAGAACAGCCGGCACAGCAAACGGCGGAACGCAATCCTGCAAAGCAGCAGACTATCAAGCGGCTTTTAAGCTATGCGGGAAAGAGCAGATCTCTTTTGTCGCTGTCGCTTGTGCTTTCCGGCTTGAGCGCTCTCGTCGGTTTTGTGCCGTACATTATGGTATTCTTTGTAATGCGCGATGTGATTTCCTCAGTTGCGGCAAAAGAGGCGGTAAACGCCGCCGCCCTTGCACGCTACGGACTGTGGGCCGTCGGTTCGGCTGCGGCGGGCTTTGTGCTCTATTATGCGGCGCTTATGCTTTCGCACGCGACCGCGTTTACGATTCAGGAAAACCTTTCGATTCGGATGACCGAAACGCTTGCGGAACTTCCGATAGGTTGGCATATCACGCATGTGAGCGGTAAAGTGCGCAAGGTGTTTGAAAAAAACGTCAATCAGCTTGAAACGCTGATCGCTCATAGCCTGCCCGATACCGCGCAAAATACGGTTTCTCCCTTTGCGATACTCGTTCTCATGCTCGCTTTCGATTGGCGGCTGGGGCTGGTGTCCCTGCTGCCAATCGTGCTTGCGTTCGTGCTGCAAATGCTTTTAATGCGCATCAGTTCAAGCTCGGGCTTTATGCAAAAATATGAAGACGCGCTCGAACAGATGAATAATGCCGGCACCGAATACGTGCGCGGTATTTCGGTTATTAAAACCTTTAATCAGTCCGTCTACTATTTTAAAAACTTCTACACCTCGATTATGAATTACAAAGAGTTCGTGCACAAATATTCGATATCTTGGGAAAACGGGTATTCGATTTTTCTCGCGCTCATTAAAGCGGGCTTTTTATTCCTGCTGCCTGCCGCGCTTTTGATAGCGGGAACGGCAACGCTCGATGCGCGTTTTTTTTACAGCTTTGTGTTTTACCTTGCCTTTGCACCGGTTACTTACACCATGCTGATAAAAATCATGTACTCAAATACCTTTCATCAGCGGTCGAACGATGCACTCAACCGTATTGAAGATATTTTGCAGGCGTCGCTGACCGAAGAACCGGAAAAATCCGTGCTGCCCGAAAAATACGATATAGAATTTAAGGATGTGGTGTTTTCCTATAAAACGGAAACGGCGGGATCTGCGGAAACGGACACGGGGAACTCAAACCCCGACGGCGATAAAATGCCGCAAGCCGCCGGCCGCCCCGCAGTGAACGGCATCAGCTTGCACATCCCCGAGCATTCGCTTACCGCGCTCGTCGGTCCCTCAGGCGGCGGAAAAACCACCCTCGTCAATTTGCTCGGCCGCTTTTGGGAAATAGATTCGGGTTCAATCAGTATCGGCGGTGTCGACGTCCGCGACATTAAAACAAGCGACCTTTTGCACACCGTCGGCTTTGTGTTTCAGGAAAATAAGCTTTTTAAAGAAAGCATTTTCGAAAATATCCGCTACGGCAAAAAAGACGCAAGCCGCGAAGAAGTGACGGAAGCGCTCCGCAAAGCCGAGTGCATGGACATCATCGAAAAACTGCCTGCCGGTATCGACACCGTCTACGGCACCAAGGGCACATACGTATCAGGCGGAGAAGCTCAGCGGCTTGCCATTGCCCGCGCGCTTTTGCAGGACGCACCGATTATTGTACTTGACGAAGCGACCGCCTTTGCCGACGCCGAAAACGAATACAAAATCAAAAAAACATTCGACGTACTGCTCAAAGACAAAACCGTCATTATGATCGCTCACCGCCTCTCTTCGGTCGTAAACGCCGATACAATCTGCGTTATCAATGAGGGCAGGCTTGTCGAAACGGGAACGCATGCCGAGCTGCTCGAACGCAAAGGCCTCTATGCCGGCATGTGGGAAAACTTCCAAAAAGGTATCGAGTGGAAGGTGTAAAAAAGGTTTGTAGTATTGTAGATGTTTTTTGCTTTCTACGAATAAACTTGAAAGAACTTGTCGTTGGGCAAACATACATGGATATGCGTCGTTTCATGTATGCGTTAGGGATTGGAGGGGCGGCAAAACCGTTCCTGACCGAGCGGTGCGCGAGAGAAGGAATGGAGCGTAAGCGGAACCCCGTAAAGCCCGACGGTTTACGCAGTAGGCGTAAACCGGAGCGCCCAAAATAATTACCAAATTTAAACTGCACTGTAATCCGTATATTGATTATTTCAAGGAATATCGGCTGTCTTAGCGCTGATTCTCAAGCCGCGGATGGATATTGGAATTACCTTGTAGTACTTTCAAAATTTTGAAGAAACGTACAAATATTAATTAATAAGTATTGAAGAAATGCACAAAAACCGATAAATAAATCTTGAAGAAACGCATAAAGTTTGATATTATACCTAATATATGATTTTCAAAAGAAAGGCATATAATAAACTTCTGGATTGGAAAAAGCATTATGCCGATCGTTATGCGGTATTGCTCGAAGGTGCACGACGGGTCGGCAAATCAACACTTGCGGAAAATTTTGCCAAAAATGAATACAAATCGTATATTCTTATCGATTTCTCAAAAAATGCGGATAACATCATAAAATGCTTTGATGACATAGGAAACCTCCCTCTCTTTTTTTTACGATTGCAGGCAGAAACGGGTATAACACTGTATGAACAAGAATCCCTGATTATATTTGATGAAGTGCAGCTTTTTCCGAAAGCACGGCAGGCAATCAAGCATCTCGTGAAGGATGGGCGGTATCATTATCTGGAAACGGGCTCGCTGATTTCAATCAAGAAAAATGTGAAAGATATTCTCATCCCGTCGGAAGAAATGAAAATACAGGTTCACCCGATGGACTATGAGGAGTTTTGCGGAGCTGCAGGCTATGACTACGCATTGTTACAGCAAATTTATGAAACAGAAAACGCAATCGGTCAAGCGACAAATAGAAAATTGATGAGAGATTTCAGACTGTATATGGCAGTAGGCGGTATGCCGCAGGCAGTAGATGCATATATTCGCGGCAAGAATTTCACTGAAATTGATCAGATAAAACGCCAAATTATTACGTTATACGAAGATGATTTTAGAAAGCTCGATCCGTCAGGAAGAATATCGGCAATGTATCATGCCATACCGGCACAGTTGGCGAAAGGGGCAAGAAAATATAGAGTAACATCGGCCATCGGTAAAAGAAATAATACGAAGTCTGAAGAGCTTCTTTATGAACTGATTGATTCGAAAACCGTACTGCCATGTTATAATACAACCGATCCGATGGTAAGCCTGGCGGACACAAAAGACTTTGACAGCTACAAACTCTATCTTTCCGACACAGGCTTGTTTATCACCTTGATGTTTATTGACAGACCTGCAGTAGAAAACGAACTTTATAAAAAGCTGCTTTCGGATAAATTGCCTGCCAATTTGGGATATCTCTATGAAAATACGGTTGCTCAAATGATTACTGGAGCAGGCCGTGAACTGTATTATCACACATGGGAAAAAAGCGGAAGCACCCATTATTACGAAGTTGATTTTTTGATTTCAGACGGCAGTAAAATTACGGCCTTTGAAGTAAAGTCATCCGGAACCGGAAAGCACGAATCGATCATTGAATTTGCAAAAAAGTTTTCAGCAAATATCGGCGCTCTGTATGTATTGTCTCAAAAAGATGCGGTAACAAAGGGAGCGTTGCAAAAGAAACCGGTATATTTGACGCCGTTTCTTGTTGAATATCGGATTTAAACAATGCAATCAAATACGTCAGGCACACTTTGTATGGTATCATAAACATGCTATAGTATCGGTAAACAAGGGATGCTCATGAAAACGATCAGATTATTATATCCCGATTATGTAAGCGGCGGACTGGAAACGTACTATTTCGGCTCGAATTTGCTTGCGCGTATTTTACCGCAAAACAACGCGCATCCGCTCATAAAAGTCGCAATCCTACCGCCCGACGGAACGCGAAAACCGATAACGGACGGCATCTACGGAAAAGATGAAGTACTCGGCTGTATCAAAGACGCGGCGGAAATAAAAACTGCCGCGCAAAAATACGGCGTAACGCCCGCGCAGCTGTGCATCCGCTATACGCTTGAGCGCGGTTTCGTTTTGCTTCCGAAAACCGCAAACGCCGATCACATGAAAAGCAACGCCGAACTCGACTTCGAAATTACAAAAGAAAAGATGGCATCGTTTTCCGCGTTAAAAAACTTTGTCGATTACGGCGACGACAGTCGCTTCCCCGTATTCAGCGGAAAGTAAGAAGTATGTAAGCGATGAAGAAAAAAACTTATAAGTATGATTCTCATCGTGCTGTGTATCGCTGCTGCTTGTGCACTTGATATGGGAGACGGAAAGAATACGCAAGATTCAAAGACAAATATAATATAATGTGGAAAATATCGATGAAGCCGTTAAGGAGTGTAGCGCACAGTGGCAAACGAAACAAGGGACAAAAAAATACTCAGCGAACTGAAAGCGATAACAAAAGACAAAACGAATTGGCGCACTGCGATTGATGATGTCGCGGCAAAACTCGGCGACGGGTATTCAGTGAACGTAAAAGCAAAAGCGTTGTGGCTTCTCGGTGAAATGGGATTACGGTATCCGTTACAGATGCAGCCGTATATTAAACAAATTGCCGGCTATTTGAAAGACGATAATCCGAAACTGCGAGGGCGCTCGGTAAACGCACTGGGGCGGATAGGCAGGGCGGATAAAAGGTTGATACTTCCCTTTTTTGATGCATTGATGAACATGCGCTCCGACACGGCGGAGACGGTACGGCTGGCGTTTGTGTGGGCTTGCGAAAATATTGCAACGAATGCGACGGAACTGTTTTGCGATAAATTAGACTTGTTCTATGAACTGATGACGGACAGGGGAGAGCGAGTACGAATTGAAGCACCGGAAATGTTTCGGGTGATGGGAAAACGGCTGCCGCATTCGGTTGAACCGTATTTAAAAAAATTAGAATGGTTTGCGGAACATGATCCGCAAACCGTTGTCCGCATTCATGCGAACGGTGCAATCCGCATAACGAAAAAAACATTGGAGAAAAATAAGTATGCCGCAGATGAGTAAAGGTGGAAAATATATTTTCGGTTCTTTAAAATTCGGCAAGCGAAAAGATTATCAAATCTTGAAGGTTGCCGAATTTTCTGTTTCGTAACGGAGTGAGAAACAGCATATTATAAGCGATGTTTGCGCTTGCGCAAACTCGGCATTTAACGAGAGCGCGCTATTCCAGCGCTCGAAGTTAAACCTTGGGCCGTGATACGCGAAAACGGAAAAACAACTTTTCCGACACCAGCGGTAGAAGAATATAAGCTGCAAAAAGAACAGCATATTTACATCGTTTCCGGCAGCAAGCAAACAGGAGGATTTTGTGTGATGAGCGAACCGCTGCTTTTCCGCTCAAAGCTGAATCACATCCTAAAAGAAAATCCCAATTTGGCGGATAGGACACTAAAAGAGGGCGAATTAATTTCATATAAAGGGATAAAATACGGCTGGCTTACACTGAAAGATAATGGAGTGCGCCTTTCAAACTCTTTAATGCAAACGCTGGATATAAAAGTCGGGGACAAATTGTTGGCAATTCGAAGCAGCGATATCGCTTTTACTATGGGTGCAAAGGGCACGTTGATACAAAAAGCGCATCAATACAAGGGAGAGATAGAAGTTTTTTAATTACAAATTATTTTGCAAAGTATTTTTTACTTACTTGACTTAACCTGAACTTTCTTATATTGCCGGCCGTCCGCTCGTTGATGCGTATAACAAATCTGTTCGATAGCTCCGTTGTCGAACAGATTGACGAGTTCTAAATCGCGCAAATAGCACGATTTAGAACATCGCATTTTAAGGTACCCTATTCCGAAACTGAAGTTTCCGAACAGGTTTAATGAATGGCTGAAAACACGGGGCAAGCGAAAAAACAATAAACTTTTATGGGAGTATACGATGACGGAACTTGAAGAATTGGACTCGGGACTCGACTATTGTTTTTTTGACGATGAAGTGGTTCAGCGTAAAGAGCGGGCGCTGAAAGGCTGTCAAAAATACAATGCGATCGATCCTGCCGATTATAAAAGTCAATATGCGGCGCTCAAAGAGTTGCTCGGCTCGGTCGGCAAAGCCGCTTACATACAGCCCTCTTTTAATTGCGATAACGGCAAAAACATCAGCGTCGGTGAAGATTTTATCGCCAATTACAATGTAACCATTCTCGACATCGCTCCCGTGCATATCGACGATTACTGTATGGTATGGCAGAATACGCTTATTTCGACGGCGGGGCATCCGCTTTCGCCGAAAGGCCGCCGTGCAAAAATGGCAAACTCAAAACCGGTAACTATAGGAAACGACGTATGGATCGGCGGCAACTGCACGATTTTACCGGGCGTAACGATCGGCAACAATGTCATCATCGCGGTGGGCGCGGTAGTAAAAAAAGACATTCCCGACAACTGCATTGCCGCCGGCGTTCCCGCAAAAGTGATAAAACAATTGGAAAACGATATTGAAGACTAATATTTTACAAGGAGAGCAGATACGAGTGAATATGTTAGGAAGTCGGTAGGAAATGCTCTAAGGGATATTAGTAAAAAATTTCCGGAGTTAATTAAAGCTGAATTCAATAACTGGAAGTTAGAAAGCAAAGAAATAAATCAAGTTTATAAGTTGGCGAGTAAATTTATCAGCTGACAAATTTGAATTTTCCGGTTTGGTAAATTTTTATTTTCTGCTCGTTTGGACTAATAAATACGGAATTGATGAATAGTTAATATTTAAAGGAGAATGCTGAAGATGATAATAAAAAATGAAATTCCTATACTTGAATATGATAATTTTTCTATAGAGGTAATTAAACCAAATCATGGTTGCGAAGAGTTGAAACTTCCAGAAAAGTGCGTGTTTGCTTTCTTAGGAAACTGCGTAGATGAATTCGCAATGAATAACAATGCAATAATTGCCGAAGAATTTGAAAATTGCTGTAGAATTATAAATATATATGTGGTTGAGTATAAAGGGCAAAGAATATGTCTTGTTCGTCCTAATATTGGTGCACCTGCGTCCGTTCTGCTTTTGGACAGGCTGATTGCTTGTGGTTGTAAGAAAATAATTGCAACAGGTTCTTGTGGGGTTCTGAGGGATATAAAAGAAAATACATTCCTTATTCCTACAAAAGCATTGAGAGATGAGGGAACATCATTCCATTATTTACCACCATCCCGATATAAGGAAAAATTGTAATTTTATCTATGTAAAGACTACGACAAATTTCAGTTTGCCTAACTCAAACAATCCGCATACAAAAGGGCTCGCTATACGTTTTTGATATAGCGCTATGCAAAACTTTTATTTATTATAAAAAAGTGTATGAAGCCCCTTTTGCTCAGTTTGCAATCATGGAAGACAACGCGCACCGTCCGAGGGAGGGCGAAGCGGAAGTCGCATGGAATTTTTTCAGGAATTTTAAACGCAGCCGAACCGGAAAAATCGATCCCGTATTTGAAGAAGAAAAAAACATGGAAAAGGTCAGAGCTTTTTTGCATACGCACTTGAAATAATCAAATCAAGAGGTTACGCTGAATACGGCTTGAACTTGCGCTCCCGCGGCGGATGCGTTTTTTTGCAGCTCTCTATGGGGAACCGGATGAATATTGAAGCGATCATTATCGGCGTTGCGTCTCTTGCAATTATCGGACTTTTTCATCCCGTCGTTGTAAAGTGCGAATATTATTTTTCTGCTAAAGTGTGGCCGGTTTTTCTTGTTGCAGGCATTGCGTTTTTGGCGGCGGCGCTGTTTTTGGACGGTATCGCCGCATATGTTCTTGCGCTTATCGGCACGGCGTGCCTGTGGAGCATAGTCGAATTGAAAGAGCAGGAAAAACGCGTCGAGCGCGGTTGGTTTCCGAAAAACCCAAAAGGAAAACATTGATCGAACGGCAACCTGCAAACGGAATTTGCAAGTTTTTGAAAATAATCCTGTTTGAATTTAAGAATGGGAATTAGTAGAGTATGTGGAAACTTTTTGCATTTCTTTCAGCGATATGCGCTGCCTTAACTTCGATTTTTGCAAAATACGGTATGAAGGATATCAATTCAACGCTTGCAACGGCGGTGCGGACGGTTATCGTGCTGCTGCTGGCATGGAGCATCGTTTTTATCAACGGCAATATAAGGGCCATAAAAGATTTAACGAGGATGAATTGGCTGTTTCTTATCCTTTCGGGGCTTGCGACGGGAGCGTCGTGGCTTTGTTATTTTAAAGCGATACAGATGAGCGAAGTTTCAAAAGTCGCTCCGATCGATAAGCTGAGTATCGTGTTTACGCTCATTCTTTCGGCACTGATTTTACACGAGCGGCTGACACTAAAGACGATGTTGGGCGGCGTTCTCATAACGGCGGGAACGCTGTTGTTTTTATGAACGGCGGAAGGGATTGTAACTGTGCGCTCCCGCGCACAAAAACGGCATTCTCGGAAATTGAAATTTCCTCGCATGTCGTTTTTTTACGAACCTTTGTTATCTTCCACGTCAGGGACGGATAAAATTTGCGCGATAAGGAGTTTTATTTATGAGAAGGATCGACAGAGCTGTAACGGATAACAGGCAAATACAATCGATTATAGAGAAGTCAAAGGTTGTACATCTCGGGATGATCGACGACGGCCGGCCGTATGTGGTGCCGATGCAATACGGTTTTGTGTTTACCGGCGGACAGCTGACCTTATACCTGCACAGCGCAAAGGAAGGGCGGAAACTCGACGTTATCAAAAAAAATCCGCGCGTTTTTATCGAACTTGAAACAGATGTCGCGCTTGTTTCAGGAGGCGAAGTTCCGTGTAAATACAGTTCGGAATATGCGAGCGTTATGGGAGACGGCACGGCAGTTCTTGTTGACGACGTAAAAGAAAAGATTTTCGGCTTAAAGCTCATGATGAAAACGCAGACCGGCAGAGATTTCGAAATATCCGAACAGATGACAAAATCGGTTGCGGTCCTACGCATAGACGTTCCGTGCGTAACGGCAAAAAGCAGAGCTAAGGGTTAATTATGATGAATTCATTTTTAGAAGCTCTTTTTTTGCCGGTTGGGTAAAAAGGAGGAGGAACCTATTTGTGCATGAATGATAAATCAATGGATAAAACATCCGCAAAAAAATCGACGGAAAACAAACAGGCGCATCTTCCGGTGATGGGCGTAGGGCCGATGTGCGTTGCGGTTATGGTTGCGTTCACCGCCATAGGCATTGCGCTCGTAAAATTCGGTGCGCTTGCAGGCGGCAATGTAAGCGGTATGCCCGCGGCCGTTCTTTTTACAATTGCAGGAATATTGTGCATTTCCGGCGGCATTGCATTGTGGTGCGCTGCGGTATTCGGAGCGCGGATCGACGCCAAAATAAAATCGAACCGGCTTGCGACGGACGGCGTGTATGCCCTTGTGCGAAATCCCATTTATTCCGCTTTTTTATTCATCTGTACCGGAACGCTGCTGTTCTGCCGGAATCGGTATTTGTTGATTTTGCCGCCGCTCCTTTGGCTGTATCTCACCGTTTTTATGAAGCTGACGGAAGAAAAATGGCTTTCAAAACGCTTCGGCGACGAATATTCGGAGTATTGTAAACGCGTCAATCGATTTATTCCGTGGAAAAGATCGGGGGTGAATTTGTAACCGGTAATGTGTTCCTCATGAAGGACTTGGCTATTGCGGAAAATCGGAACAGGATAATATGTAATTAAAGTTTCGCTTATCTTGAAAGTCGCTTTACATTGTAAACGGCAAGGTTTCATTATGCTTCTGCAAGCTGCGATAATTTTCACGACGTCTTGACATCGTTGTTTTTTTGTATTAATATAATCGGACACGACGCAGGGTAGAGCAGTTGGCAGCTCGTCGGGCTCATAACCCGGAGGCCGTTGGTTCAAGTCCAACCCCTGCTAAAAATGTAAATCTTTGTGTTACAAGGATTTACGACACCACCAATCCCAATAAAGTAAGGCTTGGCGTGACATCAAATTACTAATTTAAGTAAACAGTTTAAGTAAAATTCAAACACTTGTTTACGGTCTTAGTGAGGTGTCTATGGCTAAGCCTTATTCATTAGGATGCATCCCCATTGAAAATTTTTTGGAAAATTGCCAAGAACGCTCAAACTCAAGATATTGCAGATCGGCTTAAGGGAAGGCGCAGTCGACTGACCTGAGCGAAGCGAACGACGCTCATGCCGAAAGCATGGCATTATTGTCTGATATTTCGAAACCGGCACGGCTATTTACCCCCGATGCGCCGACATTATTCTCGGATACAGAATAATTGATGTCAATAAAGAATTTATCGACGCCCAGAACATAAAAAAGGCTATGTCTTTCGGAAATCCGGTTAACGGCGAAAAAAGTATTGGCGCGGCGCCGAGAATTGTTGTTATTGTTGTTGATAATATGCTTCTAATTCTTTCGTTCAGGATTTTACTTGTTTGAATTCCGGACATCGATAAATAAATCGAGTTGTTTATTACGATTCCGCTTGAAATTGTAAGACCTATCAAGTCTCCCGGATGAAGAGGACTTTTGGTTATGAATTTAATTAAAAACGGGATGAAGGCGGAAGCCGGAATTATTGAAATCATTAAAAGCGTTTTTTTGAAATTTTGAGCGGCTGCAGTTAAATATAAGAATATTATTGCAACTGAAAAAAACGTTAAAACAATCAACCTAAGATATTGCTCTTTCAGCTTTTCTATTTCCTTTGAAAAGTGATAATCGTATCCTTTGGGAAAACCGATATGTCTCATCTGTTTTTTCAACTCGTTAACATTTTTTGTAGTGCTCGTTCCCGCCCGCTTTATTGTAAAAAAAGCGCATCGTCTGCCGTTTAATCGATAAATCTTTCCGTTTCCTTCTTTTACCGTAATTTCACCTAAGGCTGACAATTTTACATTGCTTGTTTTTGTCGGAATCGGAAGATTTTTGAAATCCTGCAGTTCAAGGTTTCTTTTTGCGGAGGACAGAATTCTTATGTCATATTCATTGCTGTTGCGAATCCATTTGTCAACAACGGGGCCGAACAGCATCCAATGTAATGTGTTTGCAATATCTTGCGTGCTAAGCCCCAAACGGGCATTTTTCCGAGCATCGATTTTAAGTTCAATTTCTTTCGGATTTTGCTTGAAATTCAGTACGGTTTCAATATTTTGCGGGTCTCTTGAAATGAATTCGGAAGCTTTTGAAGCCAATTCGCGGCATTTTCGGTTTTCTTCGCCCGTAACTGCAATTTCGAATTCCTGTGTCCTGCGGTTGTTTAATTGATTCAAATTTTGAATAAAAATCATTCCGTCTTCTGCAAGGGAAGAAAACGAAAGAATTTTTTCAGCCAGCGTTTCTTTTGAAACATTTTCCGAATTAAAACCGATTTCGATTTGAGCGTTCCCCTGCCTGCATTCGCTTATAATAAAATTCGGTCGAACGCTTTTTTCAATTTGATCTGAAATATTTTTTACATAGCCGTCGATAAAAGAAACTTTTTTTTCAGGCGGATATTCTATCGAAACATACAAAATATCGCTTTCCGCCTCTTGGGTAATGTTTTTACCGGAAAAAAGCAGAAAAAAGAAAGGCAAAACACACATCAGCGCATAAATTATCGAAACCGGCTTTGAATTGTTTTTTTCAGGCGGTAAAAGGATTTTCAAAAACGCTTCGGCCCGTTTTTTAATCGGCTTGAGCAGACTTATCGAAAGAAAATTGCGCTTTTTTTGTACAAAGATAAAGCAAGGGAAAAAAACTGTCGCTATAACAGTTGAGTTGCAAAGCATTAAAACAATTACGGTTAAAATCGAGCGGATTCCCTGGACGATGTAATTTGCGTTGTACAGCGGGATTATTGCCAGAAGCGACGTTATTGTTGAAGAAAACAGCGAAGGAAGCAGAAATCTACACTGCGACGCAAAATGTTTTTTGCTTCGGCAAAGTTCCGCCTGTTCCGAAATTACAAGCATAGGATCTGCGATCAGACCGATTGAAATTGACAAACCTGAAAGACAGTTTGCATCAAGACTTATACCAATGGTTGAAAGCTGAAGAATTGTCCAGAAAATCGTAAACGGAATTGAAAGCAAAATCAGAAAAATTGTTTTGAATTCCGAATAAAACAGCGGAACAACTAAAATTAAAAAAAAGTAGCTTTGCAGAATTGCCAAAATCAATCGCTTTATAAGTTTTTTTTGAATCGCGCCCTCGTCGGTAATTATCGCGTAGTTTTCTTTCGGAATGCCTGATTTTTCAAGGATTTCATTACATTGCTTAGCGGTTTTTATGATATTTGCATCGGAAGAAGCCTTTATTTGAATGGAAACAGCTTCTTCTCCGTTAATTCTGACGATTTCTTCCTGCTCGCGGTTTGAAAAATCAATATCCGCAATCGTGTCGATCGTAATATATCGTTCGTTGAGCTTTACCGGCAATTTTCGGATCTGTTCTATAGTTTGAAGTTTTGTGTCGAATTGAATTTTATGATCATTTTGCGGAAGATGCAAAACGCTTCCCGAATAAACTACATTTGCATCCTGAACGATTTGGGCAAAAACCTGAGGATTTAAATTTTTTGAAACAAGAATATCCGGATCAAATTTTACGGTAAGTTCTTTTACCGCGCCGCCGGCAACAATTACGTCCGCAACGCCTTGAATAGATTCAAATTGCTTTTTAATAGTTGAATCTATAAATTGTCGAAGCGAGGAAAGGTCTTTTCGGGAAGAAACCGTAAAAGAAAAAATCGCTTTGGAATCGTTTTGGGCGGAATAAATTCTGGGTTTTTGAACTGCGGAAGGCAGTTCCGCATATAAATTATCAACAAGGTTTCGCAAGTTCAAATATATTTTTTTTGAGCTTATGGATTTGTCAAACCAAGTCGTAACGGCTGTTTTACCGTTTTCGGAAACCGAACGCATTTCGGCAAGACCTGTAATCTCTGTTATTTTCTCTTCCAGCGGAAGCGTAATTGTTTTTTCAAGTTCTCCTGCGTCCATGCCGAAATATTCAAACTCAATTGTAAAAACATTATACCGGCTGTCTGAGGCCTTGCCGAAATTTATTCCCCGCCCCGTAAAAGAAAAAATCAGGCAGATTATTGCAAAAATGAACAGCGGCAGCTTTTGTTTTGCATACCATGAATTCATTTTAAATCCTCCCGTTTTGATAAGTTTTTACGCTTCAAGACGGGAAGCAGCAGAAGCGGAAAAATAAAAAGCGATAGGGCAAGTGAAAAAATCATTCCGCCGATGATCGTCAGCGCGACCGTTGATTGTGTTGAAGTATTTTTCAAATCAACGGCAAACGGAATCAACGAAATGATAGTCGTAAGATTTGTGAGAAGCAGCGCCTGAAGTTTTGAAACGCAGCATTTTATAATATCCTGTTCGGTTGAAACTTTTTCCTGCGAACATTTTTCATACAGAATGATCGAATTGTTTACGACGCTTCCGAAAAGCACGACCATAGCAATAACCGTGTTGATATCGGGATTTTTTTGAAAAATCGTAAGAAAAATGAACGCGCCGGACAAAGCCGCCGGCAAGGCTGCAAGAAGCAAAAGCGGAATTAAAAACGATTCGAATTGCGAGCCTAGTACAAGGTAGAGCAGAACAAAAACTACGATCAAAAGGAAGGCGCTGTCGCCCCAAAGTTCTTTTATTTCCTGCTTTTTAAGATTTTCACATTCAAAACCATTAATTTTAAGCTGTGAAAGTTTCTGATCCTGCGGCGCTAAAATTTTTGCCGCTCTGCGATTATACCGATAAAGTATCTTTTCATTTTGCTGTTGTGAAAAACCGCCCAAAACATGAAGCGGAACGGAAGTTTGCCCGATTTTTACAATCAGATTTTCCACATCCCTAAGCGAAGATATATCGTCTTTTTTGTATTTTACGACAATAGGAATATTCTTTCCGTCCTGATAAAATATTGAGGATTCAACGCCTTCTATCGCGCTTCGGGTGATTGAAGCGCTGTACAGCGCGGTGAGTGAAAAACGTGAAAGCGCAATTCTGTCCGGTGTAAAAACATATTCGCTGTCAAAACTGTCCGGGAAGATCTTGAAATCGGCTTTCCCTACGTTTTGCATGGAAGCTTTTAACGAAGAGCGGTTTTCCGAAGTGAATAAAAATTCATTTCGGCTGGTCTTTATTACTTCGGAAAGTAAATCCGAAGTGGAAATTGAAAAAGAATCAAATCCTGCCGAAGCGAATACGTTTGAAATATGATTTTTGTAATTGAGATCCGGTTTATTAAGAAAAATATCAAAATGAATTCTTTCGCGATTGATTTTAGGCGATGAAAGCAGGACAGTATCGCTGTCTTCGATTCCGCCTGAAACCGCAACCGCTTTTATCGATTTTTGCTCAAAAAGTTTGTTTGTAATAAAAACGGCTTTGCTCCTGAGGTTTTCAAGCGTTATTCCGGATGGAAACGTTAAGTCCGCAGAAACAGTATCGGAAGCAAGCGAAGGCAAAAGCGAAAATTTTTGTGTTTGAACGCATATTGCGCCGGAAAAAAGACAGAAAACGCACAAGAGGACGGCTTTTATTTTTTTGTGAAAGAGAGAAGTCAGCTGATCCCCATAAAGTTTTTTTGCTTTTAAGATAAACCCTTGCTCTGCAAAACAAGCGAACCCGTTTTTACTCATAAGCATGTAAATCGCCGGAACAAGCGTAAAAGAAAGCAGCCATGAAGCTGTGATTGACGAAGTAATTGCGATCGCCATCGATGTAAAAAGCTCGCCCGAAAGACCTTTTATAAAAAAGAACGGAACAAAAACGATAATTGTAGTAAGGCAGGATCCCGTATTTGAAGAGCTGATTTCCGCTACAGCTTGAACGACGGTTTCGGCCTCTGCCTCTTTGTCGGAAGTATTTTTTGATTGAATGTTTTCTATTGCGACCGCGCTGCAGTCTATTACCATGCCTATTCCGATTGCAATTCCTGAAAGCGACATTACGTTTATCGTTTGACCGGAAATCGTCAACACGATTATCGCAAAAATTGAAGTCAGCGGAATAACGGAAGCGAGCAGAAACGAAAGTGTAAACGATTTGAAGAAAAAGAAAACCACTGCGACCGTTACGATAAAGCTGAAAAATGCGGAAATGCAGAGTTGTTTTAAAGAAGAAGAAAGATATTCCGCGCGGTCTTCGATTATTTCAAATTTAAAATATTCTCCGAGCGTTGCGTTTAAGTTGTTTATTTGCTTTTTTACCTGTCTTGAAACCGAAAGCGGGCTTGCATCGCTTCGCTTTTGTATCGATATGCAGATACATTCTTTGCCGTTCAGCAAAAAAAATGTTTTTTTCTCTTTAGTGCCTTTTTGTACGGAAGCGATAGACGACAGGTTTAAAACTCCGCCGTTATTGTATTGCAGCGGAGTTTCGAGAATATTCTTAAGGCTCGTAAATAAACCGTTTGTCTTTACGGAAAGTTCTTTTTCGCCGTCGGTTAAAGTTCCCGCAGGATATTCAAAATTGTAAGATGCAAGAATCCCGGCGATTTCTTCAAGCGTAAGGCTTTTGCTCTGGCTTAATTCTTTGCCGACGAGCACGTCAATCTGTTCTTCTTCGCCCCCGCTTACGTTCACGGAACTTACGCCCGTAATTCGCTGCAAAAAAGGTTTTATGTGATTTATACAGGAATAACGCGCATATTTTAAATCTTCGTCTAAAGGAATTACGGCGATCGTCATCGTACTTTTTTGCAGATCCGCTTCTCTTACTTCCGGCTTGCCGCATCCTGAAGGAAGGCTTTGGAAGCACGCGTCGATTATTTCACGGCTTTGGACAAGAGCCATGTCTATATCGCTTCCCCATTTCAATTCAATTGAAACAACGGAAAGACCGTCGCGTGAAACGCTTTCCGTTTTCTTCAATCCTTTAAGCGAAGCGAAGGCTTCTTCTACGGGAATTGTAACCATTTCTTCAATTTCGGCGGCGGAAATTCCTTTATATTCGGTTGAAACGATCATGTTCCTTCCGCTTATGACGGGAAGAAAATCCGTTGTAAGTGAAAAAACGCAAAGAATTCCCGTAAGAACGGCGGCGAGCGTAAGCATTAAAACCGAAATAGGATGATAAACGCAAAAACCGATCAATTTTTTCATTTGTTAAAACTTAAGGAAATTCCTTCCTTAGCAGGATTGCCCAGATTGTCCTGAATTGTCGATGAAAGATTTAAACTTACAATTCCGCTTGAATCTTTATTTGTAATTTCCATCGTGTATTTTACGATACTTAATTTTCCGGGCGTCGAACCGACAGCTTGAATTTGAGTTGCGATCGGAAGACTTGAAAAATCGCTTTGCGGAACAAGGCTTGCGTTTTTGAGAACTATGGAAAAGCAGCCGTTCACAGTTGAAATTGTAAAGCCGTCCATCACGGTAAAAAGATTTACGTTCTGCGCATTGGCTGAAATTCTGAAAACCAGATAAAGAGTGCCGTTGGTTTCCGTGTTTTTGGGATAAAAAACGGGATCCAGCGGAAGAAATGAATATTCGGTTTGTTTGGACAAAGTTTTGTAGGCGGAAGAAGAACTTTGGAAAAAAGCGCTTTCAAATAAAACCGGCCTGTTGTTTTCATTGTCGTATGTAAACGAAAAATTATGATCGGAAGGAATTTTATTTCCGTAATAATCCGAAATTCCTTTCTTTACATGAAGCGTGTATGTTTTTCCCCATTCGGCATCGGACGGAACCAACGTAACTTTTTGACGCGTTTCCTTGTTGATTCGAATTGAATAGGATAGCGGAGGATCAATTGAAATAAATCCTGAAACGGAGTCTGTCCGTACAGGCTTTGTAAAATTGAGTTGTATTTTAGAATTTAGCGGGACGTCGTTTGTCGAAGAATTTTCAGTAAATTCTATGGCGGCGCCGCCTTCGGAAACGCTTTGCACCGATAAAACCGCTTCCGTTCGATCAAGGTCGTAATAAAATATTGAAACATAATCTTCTCTCGGCGAATTACGATTTTTATCTTCGAGCGAAGTTGAAACTGTTAGCGTATAGCGCTTTTGCTTTTCAAGACTCTGAGTAGGAATCACATGCGCTTTTGTGTCATTGTCTGAAAAATCAATCAGGTAATTAAACGCGGGAGAAACGCTGAACGCGCTGTGGAAAGTTTGAGTGTTTATCGGAACGGAAAAAGTAAACGTCAGTTCAGAAAGCGTTCCCGTAATTTCCGCTTCTTTTGCAGGAAATTGCGAAACGATAAAGGGAATTTCCGAAGAGCTTCTTGTTGAAAAAAAATACGAAAAATCATGCATTAAAGAGCGTCCTTCGATATCTTCTATCTGTGTTGAAAGAATAACCCGATAGTCGTAATTTTGACGGATTCCGTTTACAGGGAAAAAGTGAACCGTCGTTCCTGAAAAAACATAGGTTCCGTTTAACGAAGCTTTGTCTTCGGTAATCGAAAAACCTCTTTGAAAAGACGATTCGTCGGGGCGCTCCGAAAACGAAACGGAAACTTTTTGTAAGTCGTAAGTTACGGATTCCACTTTAAGTTCAGGAAGAAGCCTGTCCGCGCAGCCTGAAATCGCCGGCAAAATCAAAATGGGTAATAAAAGAGAAAAAATTCCGGGAATAAAACTAATAAAGCGCTTTAAGTTTGGGGTTTTAGAATTACGCATAAATCTTTCTCCATAAATTGTCCGCATCCGGTATTGATTCCGTTTGCTCCGCCTGTAATTTGAAGCTTGTAAAAAGTTTCCACGCTTGCGGTGCAGGGAGTAAAGTTTTCCCAGGTAAGGCTCAGTAAGGTTCCTGCCGAATTCCATAGGATTTGAGTTTGAACCGGTGTCTCCGATGAAAGAGGAAAAAGCAGTCCAAGGCTTACTTGTTTTACGGCGGAAGATCGTTTTGAACTTTCTATCCGGGCGGAAAACAAAATGCTTACCGTAAGTTCATATTTGTTGTTTAAGTTTTTTGTAATCGTGAACGGAACTGCGTCCTGAGTTGAAAAATCAATTTGAGCCGAATCGAGAGATATCTGCCTAACTTCAAGATAATCTCCGTACGGCGTAAAATACAAAATTTTATCTTCGTATAATGAAACGGAATGAGTATCGCGGACGGAAGAATTAACCGTAAGTTCATACTTTTGTTTTATCGAATACATCTGAGTCGGAATAAAGGCGAAGCAAAAACCTTCGTCGTCCGTTTGCTTAAAGTAGCCTGCCGCCGGCGGACTTAGCGAAATTCCCGATTTTACGGAATCGAATTCCATCGGTTTTGAAAAGACAAAACCGATCGCTTCTTTTTCCCGTATATTCAAATCAAGTTCCTGTTCCAAAAGAAACGTTTCTTGGCCTCCGATCAGCCTGACAGGGCAGATTTTTTGCAAGACGGGAATTTCCGTATCGCTGAAAGGTGAAAAGCTCGCCGACTCGGATGTTTTGTAAAAATAGCCGTCGGCGGATTTTAAGTTTTTAAAACTCCACGTATAAAGCGTGTTGTAAGCCCATGGGGCTTTCGGTTTTATTGAAACGCTTTTGTTATCGGAAGAAAATACAGTTTCCGTTTCAAGGCTCGGCGAAAGCGTAAAATTTTCCGTAAAAGAAGCCTGATCGAGAGCTTTGTTGAAACAAAAAAGCAGGCTGTCCGTTTGATTTATGGGCGACAGCGTCGAAGAGCTTTTTAGAAAAATCAGCTGCTCGGAAATCGATCCGTACATAAAAGTTCGTTCAATCGAAACGGAAACCCGACTCGTGTTTATCGTAATCGTTCCGCTGCACGAAAGATGATAGTTTTTGCCGTTTTGCCACGAAAGTGCAGGCTTTATGCTGAGCGTCTTCCCGTTCCAGGAATAAATCAATTCAACGGCCCTTGAGTCTACCTGAAGCGAAACGCACTTTTCCGCCTGGTACTTGTCCGGTTTTGATGTAAAAACGAATTCAATCGTCTGGCCTGAAAAAGTATTTTCGGTTGAACTTAAAGAGCAGCTTACGCCTTCTTCATCGAACGTAATCAGTTTGCAGGAGCTTAAAAATGCGGAAAAAAGCAAAAACAGAATGAGGGTTTTAGTTCGTAACGACATTTTCACCTTCCTTAAGAAACGGAGACGGCTTGTCGATAACAACAGTTCCTTCTTTTATGCCGCTTTTAATCCAAGCCTTGCCGTTTTCAATTGAATCGATTTCTACGTTCTGTAAAACGACACAGCCGTTTTTTACCGTATAAACGATGTTCCGATTTTTATCTTGATTGCTTTGAATTACCGCCGTTTCGGGCAGCACGACAAATACAGGATTGTCCGTCTGTAAAATCGTGCTTTTTACGAAAATTCCGGGCTTAATCGAGCGGTCAAAATTATTTAAAAGCGCTTTTACCGTAAAGTTTCCGCTTTGAGGGTCTGCAAACGGAGATATTTCCGAAATTACGGACGAAAGAGATTTATTAATGGAAGGAAGCTCTATATTTACGGGAGTTTCTTCATGATATTTTAAAATGTCTTTTTCCTGGATCGAAAAAACCGCATAAACCGACGACGTGTTTAAAATCGTAAAAACGGCGGCGTTCGCAGCGACATATTCGCCTTCTTCAAAATTGCGCGCGCCTATAATTCCTTCGACGCCGGCTTTTACAGTCAACTCTTCGATTAAGCGGTTAATCGATTGCAGGCTCTTTTCCGCATTGCTCACGCTCGCTTTTGCAGACTGAATTTGCGCCTGAACGGACCGAGTGTTAAGTTTTACCAGCAGTTTGTTTTTTTCCTCTATGGAATCGGGAATTGCATAACCCATCAAAACTATGTCACTGTCCGTAAGACCGAGCGAAGAAATTTGCTTTTCCTTTTTTGCAATATCGATTGAAGTTTTTTGCGATTGAAGCGACAATTCTTCGCTTTTAAATGAAACGTCGGTTATGCCGCCCAGTTTGTGAAGTTCTTCGTTATTCCGGTGAATCTGACATGCGTTTTCGTATTCGATTTCTTTTTGCCGAATCGAAAGCTCCTGTTTTTCGAGTGAAAGAAGCCGGCTTTGCACCGAAAGTTCTTCTTCGCGCAACTTGGAAAGTGCAACGGAAAGAGAGGCCTCGGCTGAACAAAGCGCGTTTTCGTACTGTTCTTTCTGGTTTTCCATCTGGACGTTTCGCAGAACGGCAAGTTTCTGGCCCTTCCGTACAAAATCGCCTTCTTTTGCAAAAAGATTTTGTACGGAACCTTCGACAAGAGACGAAACGTCGTGTTTTGTCTTATACGAAACCGTTCCGAACGTAGAAATTTTCGTATCCTTCGCTTCTTCTTTTGCAATGACCGTGTTTACGCTTGCAGCTCTGAAAGTCTGTGCAGAATCGTTTTTTTTAGAAAAACATGAAGTGAAAATAAAAAAAATCGGCGGCACGACGAACAAAAATTTACCGGCACGCATTTATCAACTCCTTAAAACTCATTCCGGTCATAACCGAAATTGAACGCTCGCTTGCAACGGCGGCGACTGTTGTCCGAATCAAAGAAATTTTTGTGTTGGAAAGCTCGATCAACTGCTCAACATAGTCAATCGGCTTTAACATACCCTGATCCGTCTGCAGCTTTGAAAATTCAAGCCGCTCCTGCTGCAATTCAAGCGTCCTCTGAAGGATTTGTATTGAACGTAAATAATCATCGTGGGTTACAAGCAGTTCGTATAATGCTGAAAAAAGCTGTTTTTCATAATTCTGTCGTTTAATCTGTTGCTGCAAAAGCGTAAGGTCTGAAATTTTTTGATCGGTAAAATATGTCGTTCCGGAAGGAAATGAAGAATCCGCGCTGTTTGAAACGCCTGTGAGTTTTTTTCTTGTATACGTGTAATTGTTTGAAACGGAAAGCGGCGCAAACGGAATATTTTGAAAGCTGAAGCTCATCTGTACCGAATACCTCGGATTTGAAAGAGGATAATCTTCGCCTGAAAAACTGACGGAAGGTTTTACGGTAAAAACGGGCAAATACCACGCGTCCTGAACTTGCTGTCGCTTTCGCGAAAAAGAGATCATGACGTCCTCTTTTTGAAGTTCAATGCTCGAGTTTTTTACAATGTTCCAGATCTTGTCCGTAAAAGGTTCGAGTTCCGTTTGAAGCGCTTCAGGATTAAGCTCGTCGGCCAGTTTCAGTTCCGTCGTTTCTTCAATTCCGGTCGCAAGTTTTAAAATTCTTTCTTGAACTTTGCAGGAACGGCGCGCGCTTTCCATCTCATTTTGAATCTTTAAAGCCGAAGTTAAAAACTCAAGATAATCGGTTTGTAAAAGCATTCCGAGAAAAGCCCTTGCTTCCATTATTTTTAATTCGTCCTGAGTTTTTTCATAAAGTTCGGTCTTTATGAGAAGCTGCCTTGAAGCGATGAGACAGTTGTAATAATCGTTTATAATTTCCGACTCAAAGGTTTTTGCCGATTGAAGATTTTCTTTGTAGGCGTAAACGGCCTGAATGTTTGCAAGTTCGTAGTTCATTTTGCGCGCCGGGTTAAAAACATTCTGGTTCAGGCTGAATTGAAGACTTTTTGTACGCGAATCGCTTGCGTTAAACGAAACGGAATTCGATTCGGAAAGAGAAACGCTCAGTTGGGGAATATATTCCTGAATGTTGATCTTCGTCTTTTTCATGTTTGCAAGAACCATTTCTTTTTCGATAATTCTTTCGCGCGAGTTTTGCTTTGCAAAAACAACTGCGTCTTCGGCCGAGTTAAAAACAATCTGACTTCGGATTTTTATAGAACAGCACATAAAGCAGATGAAAAATCCTGTAAAAGCAACATTTTTCATTTTTGTTTTTTTGTTTTTTCCTTAAAATATGTGTTTAAAGCCCTGTTTAAATATCTGTGCTGAACAGCAGCCGAAAAAACGGTGTCCATGCCGGATGTGTATTCGGAAATAACGGATACTTGCTCTCCTGTTTGCTTTTCCGTAAAGATAAAATTGAAGAAAATCGCATTTTTAATTGAAGCGTTTTGCAAAAACGAACGCTGATTTACAAAAATGCTAAGGTAAACCGTATTTTCAGCCGATTGAGTTGACTGCGCCGATTGCGTTGACTGAATTGACTGATCCGATTGATTAAAAATGCTTGACTGCAGGTAGTTTTTTGCAAGCGTCGAAAGCTGTTCGCTTACGGCTTTGTCCGGCACCTGATCGATTACAACCTGAGCGTCAAAAAAATCAACTTCACAAGTGCGAATGATTTGCCTATCCAAAAATGCAATACTTTTTCCGGTTGTACAGGAGGTGAACAGAAAGTCTGAAACACAGAAAAGCAAAAGTAAAAAACTCAAACCGAATCGATTCAATCTGAAATGTTTTTTCATAATATGTCGTCTCCGTTTTTTAAATGAGCTATCGCCCTGTCGATGCTCTCTTCGTCGCTTGAAAGATTTTTTGCTTTTTCAAGATAGTCGATCGCACGGTCCCGCAGGCCGAGCTGAAGCCAGACGGCCGCAAGATCTATGTAGACTTTGTTTCCGTCCTGCAAAAACCGTTCCGCATGTTTTTGCATGGAAAGACGCAGGTTAAAATTGTTCTGTTTTTGGGCAAGGAGCGCATAAAGGTAATAAACGCGCCAGTCCGTGTTGTTAAAGGAAAGTTCCGTGTCCAAAAGCTTTTTCGCTTCGTCATATTCCTGCGCTTGAAGCAGAATCCTTATTTTCCAGATACGCGCTTCCGTGTATTCGGGATATTGTTTTACGAGCTTTTTAATTGTTTTTTGCGCAAGAGAGTTTCTATCCTGAAAATAAAAAACTTTTGCCTGTAAAAGTCTTGCCTGATAAAAATCGCGTTTCAGTGAAATCGATTTTTCCGCAAAATCAAGACAGGAATCAAACTTTTGATCTCCGTACTCGTCTACCGCCTGGACGTAGATTTTTTGAGCAAGTTCTTCTTTTTCCCGATTCTGTGCGCAGCCGAAAAACAAAAGAGAAATTAAAAGCAAAGCGGGTAAAATCGCCTTCGGCGAGTTTTTCAAGCTGCCTAAATCATTAAAAAACAATTTTGTTGCCATAAAAACCTGCTAGTTTAAAATGAATGAGAGCCTGTCTTTTAAACGTCCGGAACTTTGCAAAAACTGTTCTCTCAAAACCGCGTCGAGCGGAATTTTTGTGCGGAAATCTTTGAGCTGGGCGACGGCGGAATAAACGTAAGAGCAGTCCGGCAAGTCAAGCAATTCGTAGACGGGCGACAAAAGTTTGCGATCGCTTGAAGCATGAAAGCCTGCGAGGAGCGAATAAACTTCTGCGGAAGTTAAAAGTTTTTGGGCTGCCTCTTTGGGAATATTGTTTAATTCTGCAAGCTCAAGTTTTGCGAGCCTGGAATATTCGGTTGAATAGCCCGTATTGATCGCCTTTTCGAGCACAGGAGAAAAGTTTTTAAGGTTTTCCGTTCCCTGCGCTTTTATTGCGCAATATATGTTCCAATAATACGACGGAAATGCGGAAAAATATTTTTCAAGTTTCAAATATTCCGTAACGGCGTCTACAGTGCAATTCCCTTCAAGAATTTGCTTTTTTTGCGCAATAAATTTATAGAGGAAAAAATCCGATTCAACTTGAGGAAGGTCAACGTCGGTTTTATATAAAAACTCTATGCACCGGACGGCTTTTAAGGTCTCATCCTCTTTTTTTGTTCCCTTAACGGAAGCGACAAGTTTTTCCATATTGGAAAGAAATGCGTCGATTGAAATGTCATTCCTGCCGATTGAATTTGCAAAGCAGGAAACGTATTCAAAATCCCAGAATGCGAACAAAACGGATTTAAAATAGTCGCCTGTGTTTTCGTAAACGATCGAAGCAAATTGTCCTAGTCCCTCAAAATATCCGAACCGGTCAATATAAAGATCAAGCTTTCGGCGGCAATCGTCAAAACGGCCGGAATCCGCAAGCAAAAACATGTAGGTGCGTAAATCATCCTGTGTGATATCCTGCGGAACGGCCTTAAAAGAGCTCTCCATCAGTTTCAAAGCTTCTTCGTCTTTTTTTTGTCCTAAAAGAATGCGCGCCTTTAAATAGCCGAACTTTTTGCCGCGGCGTTTATCCTTTAAGGCTTTATCTGCGTAAGAAAGAGCCGTTTCCAAATCTCCTTCGTAGAAGCTTTGAAGAGAGAGCCGGCCGAAAGCGTCCGCGGCTGCGGCGTCCGACTGTGCCGTTGCCTTTTGCGCTTCGACAGTTGAAGCGGTTTTTTGAGCGGAATTTTCGGCGCAGCCGAAAAGCAAAACGGATACGAAGATGATAAAAAGACATTTGTTTTTCATGCTTTTAAATAGTTGGTGTGATCGTTAAAAAGGCGCAATTTATTCAAGAAAAAAATTTTTGAGAAAATTCTAAAAAAAATTGCAGAATTTTTCCAATCGCTCCAATTAATAGATCGGAGGAAAGTATGAAAAATTTTTTAAATAGATTCATCGCAAGCTTTTTTATCTTGATATACAGCGGGGCGTTCGGTTTTGCTGAAGAACTGAACCGAAGTCTTGAACGCGGAAAAATTCGGCTTGAACACTACCTTGACCGCGCAAGCCTTGAGCGGAGCAAAGAAAAATGGGAAGAATCTGCCCGGAAAGGGATAGAAGAAGCGCTCAGTCTGTGGGAAAATGAAAACCTTCAGATAAAAGAAAGCGATACTAAAGCTTATGAAGAAGGAAGACAAGGCGCACAAAAATATTTTAACAGCGTAGCGGGCTTATCTTACGTAAAATGGCTTTGCAAAAAACTTGAAGAAGAACAGAAAGCCGGAACGGACGGCCGATTAAAAGCGCTTATAACGGCTGCGGCAAAAGAGCGGATAGAAGAAAACCGTGATCCTGAAAGCGCCGCTCGGGAAGAAGAAGCGTGGCGGGCAAAGTGCGCGCGAATTATTGAAGAATACGGCGCCGAATGGGAAGCGAATAGCGGACTTATGTATACGGAGCTTGCGCTTCAAAACAATCGGTTCGGCTTGAGCGAAGGGGAAATCTTAGAGAAAGTTAAAAACGAAAAAAGTCAAATAAAAAATCGAATTGCAGTTGAAAGCAGCCTGATAGCGCAAAAAGAAGGGCGAGAGTTACTTTTAGAGCTTATGTATGACCGAAAGTCGGCAAAGAATGCTGCGGCTAAGGAAGCGGCGGGAGCCGTAGTTAGAGAGCTTTCCGATGAGGTTACAAAAAAGACGGAAGAAGACATGAACCGCCTTTTTCAGTCTCTTGAAACGCAGCTGTCGGAGCAGGAAGCGGACGCCGTAGGGCGCAGTCAGGACGAATGGCTTGAAAAGTTTAAGGCGGCTTTTAACAAGGGACTTTCGCTGTGGGAAAACGCGGAAACGAGGTTTCTTGAAGAGCGCAGCGAATGGGAGAAGAATGCGCAGGGAGTATATGCCAAAAGCGAAGAAAGCTGGCTTACGGCTTACCGGAGTTTAAAAGAAAAGAGAAAAGAGTGGGAAAAAAATATTGAAGAGAAGATAAAGAGCGCGGAAGAAAAGCTTAGTAAAGAAAGCCGCGATTATTTTGCGGAAATTCAAAAAACGCTCGATGAATATAAGGCGGTCCTAAGCGAAACGTCCGAAAAAAACGGATACCTTGCAGAGATGGAAGCTGAATTTTACAACAAGACGCGAGATTTGACGGTAGTTGCAAAGGAAGGAATAGAAGCGTGGGGCGGACTTTGGAGCAACAGATATCGGGGGCTTTACAGTTACTGGAAGACGGCCGTGCCGCAAGAGCTTGAAGAAATATTAGCGGAAAACAGGAATTCGAATTTAAAAAACTATGACGTCAGAAATTTAAGTCAGGAAAAAATCGATAAAATCAAGTCGGAACTTGACGACTGGAAACAAAAGATAGTCAACAGATCAATTGCGATATATAATAACACAGTGAATTTCGTGATAAACGACTGGAACAGACAGATAAGTATTTTAAATAATTACATGATTCGTTATGTCAAAGACAATCAATATGATGATGAAGGTCGTCTTTTTACTGAATCTACGAGATTTAGATTTGCTTATGATACATCCGACGATGTAATAAATCAAAAAATATACGAATTGAAAAATTTGATTTACAAAGATTGTGAGTCTTATGATGACGATACTTCTCACTATTACTTTGATAAACGATATTACGATAAGTGCTGCGCCGAAATCGATAATGCTTTAGCGACATTTCGAAGTCGAAGAAGTCAATTAACGGATCTTAACCGCTACAGCGCAATTTCGTCAAAATTAAACGAACTTCTATCACAGGAAAAATATTCGGAAATAGAAGCGTACATGGATGAAGTTTGCGATAAGACAATATTAAGCCGGGAAGCGCATACTGCAAAGAGCGACTACACAAGCTGTTCGGAACTTATTTCATGGCTTAAAGAGTGCCTTGCCGCGAAGAAACAGGGAGAAGAAGCGCAGAAAGCGCTTTACCGTCTTACGGGCGTTGCGGAAATCGGAGGAGAGAACTTTTACAACGAGCTTGATACGGAAGTCGTTAAGGCAAAGGCGATTTTACAGGCAAGGCGCGAAGAAAAAGAGATTGCAGACGCAGTCAACGAGTACGCCGAGACTACGGATTGGAGCCGGGAAAGCGCAGAGCAGACGGAAGCAAAGCTTATAAGTGCAAAAAATGCGTATAACACAGCTTATGACGAATACGAAAAAGCCGCTAAAACGCTTGAAGGCTTTGAGAGAAACGCTGCCACGGCGGAAAGTGAAATGGCTTCGGCAATGGCCGTCTTAAAAGAAAAGGAAAAAGCGGTAAAAGAAGCAAAGGAAGCGTACGATGCGGCAATGGCTGTTACGCTTGGGGTAAGCAGGGAAGTTGTATCGCTTGAGCTCTTGTCGCTTGTAAAGGCGTTTAAGGAAAAACAGGCAAAAACAGCCGCCGCAGAAAAAAAGTATTTTCAGAACCTGAACAAGGCTGCCATGGAAACGGAGGCGGCCGTTTTCATAAAAGAGCGGAACAAATACGTAACTCCTCTTGAAGAAAAGATACAAGACTGCGACAAACTTTTACAGCTGGAGTTGACCGACGGGAAGGCCTTTGAAAAGACTTCTTCGATTACGAATGACGAGCGGATTCTTAGCTTTGCAAGCGAACTTGATTCGCTTTACAGGCTTAATGTGAACAATGAAAAGACATTTGAAATTGTACAGACAAAAAAATGCCTTGAAGAGTATATCGAATATTTAAAAAAGATAGCGGAGTTTAAAAAAGAAATCGTTAAAAACGGCATTACGGGCGAAAATACACAGAACAACCCGAACGGTCAGCAGAACCAGAGCGAAAACGAACTGAAAAATTATCTTAAAGTATTGGGCGAAGCGCTTGAAGAAAGCAATTCGGACAGTACGGCTTTGACTCTCATAAAAGACGCGCTTGAAAAAACGGATGAAGAATTTGAGAGGGAGATGGAAAGCTGGAAAGAAGGAAATCCGGCTGATATGCATAGCGATTTAAAAAAAGCTTTACAGAAAATGGCATACGAGGCGGATGAAAAAACACAGTCCGTCCGTAAAATAATTCTTAACAGAAACAAGTTCATCGCAGAGCTTAAAAATGCATTTGAAAGAGATAAAGAAGCTTACGCACAGGAAGCGCTCGTTTATAACAGCGATGAACAAAAAGCAAATAACGAAAAGACAAAAAAGAAAGTTGAAAAGCTGATTTTTGAAAATGAAAAGAGCCGCATAAAATCGTCTGCCGCTTCTTACAATCAGGTCGTGGACTTTGTTTTCAGCCTTAAAAAAGAAGGACTTACATTTTCAAGCGGCATGGGAATAAAACTTGACAATTATATCGATTCATATATAGAAGCGGAAAGCGCGCGCTACGTTTTACTCTGTGGCGACAGTTTCGATCAAAACGCATTAAAAGAGCGGCTTTCACAGCTCTATCGGCTTTATGAAAAATACGGACCTGAAAAAAATCTTTCGGACCAGGAAGTTGTGGAGTATGTAAAGCTTAATCTTGAAATGAATATGGTTCAGCATATTTTAAACCGGTACGACGCTCTAAAACACAGATGGTACGAGCATCTTATAAAGGCGGGCTTTGCTTCAGACGAGTTCTTAAGCGGAAGCGACAGGGCTCAGATGAAGGAAATACTTGAATCGGTTCAAAATCTGATTCTTGAAAATTATGAAGAGAGCATGGATGTTCAAAAAGAGCTTTTGTTTGCAGAAGAAATTGAAACTCTTAACATCGACGCCGATAAAAATTATGCGGAGGTAAAATCGGCTCTGGACGAAACCTTAGAAGGCCTTAAGTCGTACGCTGTGCAGTACGAGCAGTTTTCAACAGGGGACGGCGTGAAAACGGTTAGCGCAAAGCAAAAAGATCTGAATGCGGCGCAGGCGGAAGCGGCCGAGGCTGAAAAAGAATATTTAAAGGCAGCGCAAAAAGTGCGCGAAGAATGTGAAAAATATAATCGGAAGGCGGCGGAAATAGGAGATTTGTACAAGGCGTTGGATGAAAAGAGGCTTCAAAAACGCATAGCGCAAGGGGTATACGACTGGGCGCAGAGCGTTTACCTTGAAAATATAGGAAACGCGGAAGACAACGATTATGAAACTCCGAAGGAAAGAGCCGCCGCCGCGGATTATGCATATAAAAAGGCGGAAATTTCACTTAAAGTCTTGGAAGAAGTTCTTCAAGGAAAAACAAATGAAGATAATCCTTCTGAAATTGAAAAAGAATTTAAGTCATATGTCGAAGCGGACAAAAAATATTACAGAAGCCTCGTATTAAATTATGAAGCGAACGTAACTCTTAATTCAAAAAGACAAGAGCTAAAAGCTTGTGAAATCGAAGCCCAGACAAGAAGACTTGCAGTTGTTCGCGGAACATTCTTTAAAGAAAATTCTGAAAACCGTCTTGTTTACGTAACTAAAAATGATGACGGAAGTTATAATGTCAGACTTCGCCGCGGAGAAGACGGCAATGCGGAAGTTCAAAGAAAATACCTTACAAAAAAAGCCGTAACGGTATTTAACCGCGAAATTAACAACGAGGAATATACCAAGGCAGAAGATGATTTATACAAGTGGTATAGTTCGATGGTATCTAACAGAGAGGTCTTTGAAAACGTAGCCATTGCCGCCATGTGCGTAATGGCACAAAACGGCTGGTTAAGCCCCAACCCGTTCAACGAAGAAGGAGAATACATTACGGGAATCGGCGATCCGCATGGAATCGACGCTGAAGGAATCTACAGGGGATCCCGTACGGAAATTCTTTGGAACACATACAACTCTGTGATGTCATGGGGAGGAGAAAGCGACATTGCAAAATGTATTTTATTTGCAACAAATTCCGACAGTGTGTTTAAGGGCAAGATATTTGATTATCAGAAGACGGTGTTAAAAGAGCGCGCTTTGGATCGGCTTGAAGACAAGATGGAAGATATTAAAGATGATAATACCTTCTTAAAGAAGATTTTGGGGGGTAGAATCCGAAACGCAAAAGGAAAAGCTGCGGCGGCTGCAGAAGACAAAGCTCACGATTTAAAGATAGGACAGAGGTATTTAAAGAACGAGTATTTTTCACAGATGTTTGGCGTTATGGGAAAATCGTGGAACGCCTACAGCGCAAAGAGCGCAAGAACGGATGAACTTAACGTGATGATGTACGGAACCGCCTCCGTTCCAAGTGAAAAAGTTTCTAAAGAAGTCTTAATTGAAAAGATAAAATCCATGACGCAAAATTCCAAGACGGGAATCCAGAGCGAGATAAATGAACTTGCAAAAGAGCTTACCGAAGAGGTCTATACGGATGCGCTTAAAGCGCTTGAAGCCTTGAACGCAAGCCTTCTTGCAAAAAAGAGAGAAGCATATTCTTCTCTTCAGAAAAAATACATAACGGCAAAAACCTCTCAGGCGAAAAAAGAGGCGGAGTATCAGGCAAAAGTAAGCGAAGAATGCAAGATCGATGAAGATACTTCAAAAAAACTTAAAGCGCTCGCTCAAAGAGCATCCGACAAGAGCTTAAGCATTGAGCAAAGAAAAGCCGCTTCCGACGAATACGACGCTCTTTATTCAAAAACGGCGGAAAGCGCTAAAAAGATTGAAAAAGGTTTGTTAAAAAAGGCCAAAGAAATCTTTGGAAATAAGACGGTAAACACGGAAAGTTTATACAAAAAGCTGCTAGGCCACTACTCAGATTATATAAATCCTGAAAAACGAGAAAACTTTTTTGTAAACGAAAACCGTGTTACTGAAAATTATTACGCAAGCGCAGTCACAAGCTTTATACGGATGGTAAAGGAAGCGGAAACGGCCAAAAATGAAAGCCTTTCAAACGTGTATGCCGCAGAACTTGAAGCCAGCTACCACAAGTTTATGGCTGAAAAAAGCGGCACGGTAAAACTCATGAAAGAAATCGCTAAGGCAGCTTCAAACGAGTGGAACAAGGCCGAAGAAAAGCTGAGGGTCAAATACAACAGCTGGAAAAAAGACTTCTTAAAAGAGTATAAAGAAAAGAGCTCTAAATGGTATGACGGTTATGAAAAATTCCTGGCGTCAAAACAGGCATGGATAGATAAAAGCTACATGAACGCAGCGGCCGGCGCAAACGAGAAAACCCTTAACCAGGCGGGCGTAAGCGTAGAAGAAACGATTGAAAAAGCTATGGAAAGCGCCAAATCCATGCGCGCTATGGAAGAAATAAAGATTGACGCCGAAGCTACAATAAGCGAAATATTAGGACTTACCGGCCTTGAAAAGCTTACAAGCGCCATGAAAAGCCTTGAAGAGCGTCTTAACGAAAAAGGCATGGGCTTATACAAAAAAAAGATGCTTTCAGGCGACACAAGCGTAAACCTTTCAAAAATTCAGCTTGCCGTAAACGGCATGGAAAAGAAGCTGGAAGCTTCTTCGGCAAAGCTGGCCGCTTATCAAGCTCAGCGCACGATTGATGAAACAATCAAAGGCTACATGGAACGCATAGATTCCACAAACCAAGGCATGATCGATTGGGAAAAAGAGCTGGCGCTCGGAGCCGGCTATCAGTGGAGTCCCAACGGCATCCGCAGAAGCGTCGTAGACGGCGCTACCGTGTGGAAAGTAACTTATACCGATCAGAGCATGCGCATGTATCAGAATTATACGACTTCTTCTCCTACAATCGAGCTTAATATCGAAGGCCTTTTGAACTTAGGTTCGGCGCAGGTTATGGCAGTAGTCGCACAGGCACAGCTTGAACTTTCCAAATGGGGAGAAAAGATATTCGGAGTACAAAAAGAATATGTGCCGGATTCAGACGACGAGAGAGGACAAAAAAGGCTTTCCGAAGCAAAAGAGAAAATAAAGAGTTTTAAAGGGAAAAATTTCGAAGATCTTTCCGAAGCGGAAAGGCAATATTACAACGAAGCCTTAGCAAGCCTTTATACAGTCGAAGGCGGAGAAATATACGAGCACATAGGGGAAGCCTCCGACGGCAAAAACGATACAAAGATCGCTAAGGCTTCGATCCGCAGCGAATACGGTTCAGGCCAGATAGGTTTAATTTTACTTGACTTTAACGAAAACCAGAGAGAAGAAGCCAAAGGCTGGGCAGAAGTTGCATTACCCCTGTGGGAACAAAAGCTCTGGGACGGCGATAACGCGCCTAATATAAGGATAGTCGCAGAACTTGCGACAGATGTTGCAGGGTGTATTGTAAGCACTGCAGCCCCTGGAATTGGTGCTGTTGCAGCAGCCGGAATGCAGGTGCAAACGGCGTTAATATTTGCGAGTCTTGATTATGGCCTCGGTTACAAGAGTGCACCGGAAATAGGTAACGAACTCGGAAAGAAAATAGCTATGACTACAATAGAGACAGCTATTTCACTGGGTGCCTCAGGGTATACCAAAACGGCGAACAGACTGGCAAGAATTGCATTGGACACAGGTGTCAGTGCAGCAAATACTACGGCAAGAACAGCTGTGGTAAATACGGACTTTTCAAATTTAAGTTTTGACAATTCAAGTTTCAAAAGTAGCATGGGGAGCTGGAGTACGTGGCAGGGGACGGCAGCTGCAGGGATTGGAAGTGCTGTCGGAAACGGAATAGAACAGGTAGCATTAGGCTCAAGGAGTTATCAGAGCGGAACATTGCTGTTTTCCAAAGGAGCAGGACTTACAGGTAGTCAGATAGAAAATTTAATGAGTATGTCTGAGTTTATGGGAAATGTTGCAAAAAGCTATGGAGAATATAAGTTAACAGGAAGAACGACTATAAATGTGCTTGATATCGCAGATTTGGGATTAAACATCGATGGACAGAAGGTACATGCAGGACTTCTTGAATACACGATTGGAGGAGAAAATTCCGGTTTACGCTTAGGATCAGGTGGAACAAACTTCAGTTATGGAAAATTGGCCGGTGCATTTAAAGGAATAAATACAGCTGCAGAAATCGTAAACAAGTATTTAAAGACAGATAAAAAGGTAGCGCTATCTGAAAACAAAGCGAATAATATTTATGAAGCTGAGAAAAAGGGAGAAGAAACCTCTGAAAAAGAACTGACGGGCAAGGAAGAGACTGAAGAATCTTCAATTGAAGAGATGGAGAAAGAGGGGTTGAACCCTGAGCCTGTAAAAGATGAGAATGCAGAAAAGAAAACTGAAGGGCAAAAAGCGGTGGAAGAGATAACAGGAACTATTGAACAGCAAAAAGAAGATTCCGAAGAGCAAAAAGAAGTAGAAAAAAAAGTTCAAGAAGCGAAAAAAGAAAATACAGAAGAACGGAAAGAATCAGAAGCAAATGAACCAAAGAACACGATGGATATGCTAAAAGAATTCTTTGAACAAAATGAAATGATTAGAGATCTTTTAGAAAAAACAGAAAAACTATTTGTTAAATCCAATATGTTAGATAAATCTGTAAGCGATCAAAATGAATTATTACAGAAAAAAGAGAAAAATGTTATTTCCAAAGAACATCCAAGTAATCAAAAAGATTTTGATGATAGATTTAACTTTAAAGGTGAAAGAAATTCTGAAAGTTGTCAGACGAATGTTTTGATAAATGCATTTGCACAAATAACAGATATTTCTGATGAAGTTTTGGAAAGAGCTGTAACAGAATGGAAAAAAAATGATTGGATAACAAAAGAAGGAGTCCCCCGTGATTTAAATAAAATGAGTATGCGTCTTGCAAAGTTATTGAATCTTGATAAGCATTATGGGAATCCAGGTAAATACGATGTAAATGGAAATTGGAAAAGAGAAGAATATGAAATAAATAATATCATGCCTAAAGAATTCGATGGGACTATAAAGTCTGATACACTGAATAAAGATTTTAGTATTGGCGTACTACAATTATATAATAAGAAATTTAATTCTACTCATTATGTGTTTTGGTCAAAAAAAAGTGGGATAATTGATTCATTGGATCCAAAACGGGTAGAAGCACAAGGTTATAAGGTTGTTAACTTTAAGCCCTTGAAACTTTATAATAATTGGCAGGAGTAGATAAATGAATAAAAGTTCTTTTGTAATTTATTTTATTATTTTCTTATGCACGTCATTAGGTGCAAAAGATTTGATTTATGTGAAAGGCAGCAAATTTACTCGTGAAGTGTTTATAGATGATGATATTCATTTTTCACAAGAAATTGAAATTAGTGATTTTCAGATAGATGCAACGGAACTTACAGTAAAGGAATATAAGGAATATTTAGATACTATCGGAGAATTACTCCCCAAAGAAATAACATACGATATTAAAGATTTTTCTATTTATGCAATGAGTGAAATAAGTTTTTATGATGCAATTGAATATTGTAACTGGCTAAGTGAAAGAGAAGGTCTTGAAAAATGCTATAAGCTTGTAGAAAGAAAAGAAAAGCCGAATATCGACTGGAAAGTGGTTCAAAATGGCATAGATTATAAAAAATATAAAGAGGTAATATGGAATCGAAAAGCAAACGGATACAGGTTACCAACTGAAGCGGAATGGGAATATGCAGCATCAGCTGGAGGGACGGATAAAGAAATACTTTCAAAGGATATAAATATTTTATCAAAATATGGAGTTATTTTTGATCATCCTAACAGATTTAAGTTAAGAGAGATAAAGAAATATATAGCAAATAAGTTAGGTTTATATGATTTAATAGATAATGTTTCAGAATGGTGTTTTGATTATTATGATGAAAAGTATTATGAAAATAAAGAGAAGCTAAAGGACCCGATAGGTCCTAAAATTGGAAGTTCGGTTGAGACTGATTATAATTATTTCCCGATGTATCGAAGAGTAGAAAAATCAGGAAAATTTCTTTTATATGAATTAGATTATTACACACCTATAAAACGTACGCGGGGATTTAATCCTTTACGTACTGATGATTGTGGTTTACGTTTAGCCAGAAATGCAGATAATGAAAAGCTATGATAAATATTCCAGCATAGTTTATAAACAATTTTGTTTAGCCCGTCATGAGCATTCTGCAAAATCTGCATTGACAAACTTTACAACGGCAGGGTTCACTTCTATTGCAAAAGGTACTAAAACGGCAACACAGGTTGCCTTGGCTGCAACAAGCTCTACAATCACTACAGTCGGGAACAAGGCGATTGACAACTACACGTTAGGCGGAAGTTTTGACAAATCATCCTTTATGATAAGCCTTGGAAGTATACAAACATGGGGAGGGGTAGCATCATCTGCTTTAACCACAGGAATAAATTTGAAGACTGCGGAGAAATTAAAGAGACTTGGTGAAAAAGGCGCCGCCATCAGTAAGTTCTACGGGGGAGCGATAAATCTTGGAACAAGCTTTGCAGGAAAGGGAGCGGAGTTCGGAACGTACGCAATCGACGCTTTAGCTAACGGAAAAGGATTATATTCGGCTTATGACAACATGGGCGGAATCAGCATGAACGTAGCGAGCCTCGGAGCAATGATGGACTTTGCAGGAACGATGATGAGCCGTAATAACAAAAGCGGTCAGAGCGCGATGAGCGTCCTTGCCGAAGCATTCAGCGGACAAGGAATATATGAAATCAATATAGGGACAAACGGAATAACAGGCAAGTTCGGTAACGGAGGAATAGACGTGGGAGGCAACGTCTACGATTTGGCAAAGCGCATGAGCGACAAGAGTAACCTTGCAAAATATGCAAGTAGCAACGGACAAGCCAAAGGAGAAGCGGCTTATTACGCTTACGTATACGGAGACTGGACGCAGGAGAATACCGCTGCAAGGATAGCAAACGGGAAAGATACTCTGATATTTGACAATACGAATGACTTTATTGCCCGGACGGAACGGGACGCCAAAGGCGGCAGAACCATTACGATGAAGAATAGCGGCGATAAGTATGTTAATGCAATACAGCTGGGACATGAGAGCTATAGAAACGGGACAATCGGAACAACAGCTGAACAGAACGCAGAAACAATAGCGGCGGTTATAGGACATACGGAAATGGCTGTAAGGATGGAAGACTACCAAAGCTATAAAGCACAAGGATTGCTTGGATCTGAGGTGGAAGCATATAGAAGAGGCGACATGACCTCGCTATTTATGAACGCTATGGCTAATTATGATTCAAGCGGGGATTATTGGAAGTTCAAATTAGATGGAACGATAGAAGACGACGGTAAAGATTATTTTTCTAGAGAAATAATAAAAGAGAATGGAGAATTCGGTTCAGAAAAAATAGAAGGTTCCGATTTTACGGGTTCAAGAGTTGCTGCTTTAATAAAGGCAATCGGCTTTGAAAACGCAGAAAAAATGCTTGGAAAAGATTGGAACAACTCTGATTTATATTCTACAGCAGTGCTAAAAGAGATTGGCCTCACAGATGATCAGATAACAAAAGTACAGCATTCAGGAAAGTTTAATATTTCTCTTACAGATGAGCAAAAATCAAAGCTTTTAGGCGAAGCTTTGATAACCTCAAACGGCGGTTCATGGAATGATAAAACCGGAACATGGAATACCGGAAGTTTGAAAATCCCAGGGCTCGAACACAACGACAGTCTTGGAGTATTTAGAGAGAACAAGACTGGAAAGTATACATTCTTTACGGCGGGGCTTGATTTTACAAGAGAAGATGATGCGTTCAGCGTGTATGAAGGTGGAAAGAAGGCGACAGATATAACATATGAGCAAAGAGATAATACGGATGTAAGATTTTGGATGAAGGATGTATTTACAGGTGAATATATAGCAAATGAAACTTTTAATAATGCGTTTACCAGTGTTGATAATACCAATAATCCTAGCCAAACTCTGGTTTCCGAGTATTTTAAGATGTATTTAGTTAATTCTAATCCATGGAGAAAAGCAAATTATGGTGTCAATAAAGTAGGTGTATTCAATGGCGCTGTAACTATGCAGGGACTTACTCTTGATATGACAGGGAAAGACAGATCCGGGGCAAAATCAACTTTATATCATCCTATGAGTCAATATGCCGGCTCTGAAAACTGTTTTGGTCCTATGAGCGATAATAATGTAACAGGTTGGAATAAATCTTCGGTAACAGGTTCTGGTGCATATTATTTTAATCAACAACTTGCGTTATATGAAAATTTCCATATTTATAATGGGTATCAGTTCAACATACACTTAAAAGGAAGATTAAAACCATGAAAAAATTGCTTTTAATTAGTGTATTTATTTTGATGAAAGTAATGGTTTTTTCACAGAAAATTAATATAGATATAACATATTTTACAAATATTTATAATAAAGAACTAATTTTATATTATTTAAGTGAAAATAAATTTGCAGTTATTACAACTGGAGATAGAGAAGATTTTGTAAAAAGAGGCTTAGTTCTTCAATATTCATATGATGTGAAAAAAGAACTTCATGGACATTTTGTTAGAAATTCTTTAGCAAAGGGAAGTGCATATGGTATAGATGAAATTGAGTATTACATAGAGGGAAAAGGAATAATAATTCCTATCACTGTTTCATCGAAATATATATTGCTTATGCCAAATCAAATGCTTCGTGATATTAAAGATAATAAAAGTTTTGATTATAAAAAATGGCAAGAATACAAAAAGCAATCAGAAAAACTCTATATAGAAACATATAGGGAATCTGCTCGAGTTACAAATTATGATTCCGGTATAACTTCAATCAAAGCGTCATCTTTTTTATCGGAAAATACTAGGAACGGTTTTGTAGAGTATTTGGCGGATAATATTCTTGAAAAAATTTATTATATGGATATAGATGACTACGATAAAACCCTCTACGATTCTCTTACACCCCCATGGGTAGAAGGGGTTAAAGGCTATGGCATAGGGGAATACCTGGATATGGAATTCAAGTGGAAGTCGGATGAAATGCAGATACTAAACGGTTTTGTAGACTTTACACGAATGGATTTGTATGAAAAGAACAGTAGAGTAAAAACGGTACTGATAGAAAGTGAAAATCCGAAATTTGCACAAGAGTACGAGCTTGATGATATTGTAAGATATACTGTCGTAAAATTACCGGCAAAGACAGACAAAATAAGAATGACAATAAAAGATGTGTATAAGGGCAGTAAATATGACGATACTTGTATATCTTCAATACTCGTAACAAATCCAAATTTGCCAAGTTATGAAGAGATGGAGGAAAAAATATTAAAAGCGATAGAAAAAAGTGGAATAAAACTACAATAAATACAAATTAGGGGGTAGTCATACAAATCCAATTTCTGCCCCATAAGAAAGTATTTGGAAAAAGAATAAATCAAAAGTGCGACAACAAAATGTCGGTTTGAATAAAACAGAAAAGAGAATAATTGAGCTTTTAATAGAAAATCCGGGTTACATATCAGTTGAACTTGCAAAACAGATAGGTGTAACAAAAAGAACAATCGAAAGATCATTTAAAACATTACAAGAAAAGAAAATGATAGAGCGAATCGGTTCAAAGCGTGATGGTAATTGGATTGTGATTAGGTAATATAAAATGGAATAATGTGATAAATCGTTCAAAAACAGCCGGAAAAATGTGATTTTTCACTCAAAATTCAATAGAAAAATGTGATAAATAATGCTACTCTAGATTTATGGAATATAAGCTTCGTCGTAAAATAGACGATTTTCTTATAAACTGGAAACAAAATCCGGATAGGATGCCGCTTATAATAAAAGGCGCCCGTCAGGTTGGTAAAACATCATCCATTGAGCATTTCGCAAAAAGCTATAATCACTTTATAGAAATCAACTTTATCAGCGAACCTCAGTACGCAAAGATTTTTATTTCAGGTTATTCTCCGGATAATATCATAAAGGAAATCACTTTCATAAATCCCGCCTTCAAATTTGTTCCTAATGAAACCCTCATTTTTTTTGATGAAATGCAAGCCTGCCCGGATTGCGCAACCTGTCTCAAGTTTTTTAAGATTGACGGCCAATATGATGTAATTTGTTCAGGTTCGTTTCTTGGTATAAACTATGAAGAAGTTACTTCCGTAAGCGTCGGCTATAAGCAGGATTATGAAATGCATTCCCTTGATTTTGAAGAATTCCTTTGGGCAAAAGGTTATTCGCAAAATCAAATTGAAGGAATCTATGAACACATAAAAAACACAACGCCTTTTTCTGAAAATGAATTTGATGTCTGGATGAACTGTTTCAAGGAATACGTGATTACAGGCGGAATGCCGCGAGTTGTAAACAAGTTCATTGAACAGAATAATTTTTCAGGAATACTTCAGGAACAGACTCAGATTCTTAAAGCTTATGAAGAAGATATCCTCAAATATGCGAAGGGACTTGAGAAATCAAAGATTAAAAATATCTACACACACATTCCGGTCTTTCTTGCAAAAGAAAATAAACGCTACCAGATAACAAAAATCGCCGCTGGCGCACGTAACAGGGAATACATTGGAACTGTAGATTGGCTAAAGGACGCTGGGATAGTAAATGTATGCTACAATCTTGAACAGCCGGAATTGCCGCTCAAAGGCAATTACAATCCAACAGAATATAAAATCTACTACCGTGATACGGGACTTTTGATTGCAGCCCTTGATGAAGAAGCTCAGGCTGATTTACGCCAAAACAGAAACTTCAACACATACAAAGGCGCGATCTTTGAAAATATAGTCGGCGATATACTTGTAAAACAGGGATATGAACTCTTCTATTACAGAAATGAAAAATCAACGATAGAAATGGATTTCTTTATTCGTGATGCCGAATCTCTTGTCCCTGTAGAAGTAAAAGCAAGCGACAATCCTTCTTCCTCGCTTAAAAATCTTATTGAAAAAGATAAATATGCAGATATTCATTACGGAATAAAACTCTGCGCTAAGAATACGGGCTTTAATGGCAAGTTTTATACATTCCCGTATTTTTGCACATTCCTGCTCAAACGCTATATGATGGAAAAGATCAGTTCAGAGAAAAAATAAGATATAACAGGAGACATTGTAATGACATCAGAAAAATTTACCCTTCAACAATATTCAATTAGTGCGATTCTTGGACTTATCGAAGCGAATGATTTTGTTATTCCGGAAATTCAACGTCCTTTTGTTTGGAAAAAAACACAAGTTAGAGATTTAATAGATTCACTTTATAATGGTTATCCTACAGGATATATTATTGTTTGGAAGAATCCTGATGTCCAGACTAAAGATGGAACAAAAGCAAATGGAAAAAAAGTTCTCATTGATGGGCAGCAGCGTATTACTGCACTTATGGCTTCCATTGCCGGTAAAGAAGTTCTTGATTCTGATTTTAACAAGGATAGGATAAAAATTGCATTTAATCCATTCCCTGAAGATGAAACAAAACGATTTGCAGTTCAGGATGCCTCACATTTAAGAGATAAACGTTGGATACCCGATATTGCTGAAATTTTTAAATCTGATTTTAAGCAGATGAAGTTTCTTTATGATTATGTAAAAGATAATCCATCGGCCGATATGGACGACGTTGCAGAAATCATTACAAATCTCAAGGGGATCGCTAATCGTCAGATTGGTGTCATAGAACTTGATCATAAACTGGATATGGATGAAGTAACGGAAATATTTATCCGAATCAATTCCAAAGGAACCGTTCTTGGGCAAGCAGATTTTGTTATGTCTAAATTGGCTAGTGATGGTGATTTTACTACTGGACATGGCGGTTCATTAATTCGAAAGACGGTAGATTATTTCTGTCATCTTGCTGTAAAACCGGATTTCTATTCAAAGATGATAAATGATACTGAATTTGCTAAGTCCAAATATGCAGATAAAATCAAATGGCTTGCAAAAGATAATGATTATATTTATGACCCTGATTATGATGATATGATTCGCGTTTCATTTATGCATCAATTTGGAAGAGGAAAAATGGCAGATTTGGTAAGCTTGCTTTCCGGTCGAGATTTTGTAACACGACAATTCCTAGCTTCAGTTGTAGACGACTCATATAAGAAGCTTGATACTGGAATCATAAACTTCATTAATCAGTATAATTTTGAGCAATTTGTTATGGCCATCAAAGGGGCCGGTTATATTTCGCCTAAATTGCTAGGGTCCAAAATGACACTGAATTTTGCTTACAATTTATATCTACTCTTGTTGGCTGACAAAACAATTCCAAATGCACAAATAAAACGATATATACAGAAATGGTTTGTGCTTTCGTATATTACCGGCAGATATACCGGTTCTTCAGAATCGGTAATGGATCGCGATATGCGAAATATCTCTGATAAAGGGTTCTTAAAATACCTTCAAGAAATGGAAAATTCTTCTTTATCGGACACTTTCTGGAACGTTACATTGCCACAGGGGTTGGAAACTTCATCGGTAAACAGTCCTGTATTTAATGTCTTTTTGGCTGCCCAAATAAATCATAAATGTAATTCATTCTTGATGAAAGGAACAATGATTTCAGACCTTATTACAATTTCTGGTGATGTTCATCATATTTTTCCTAAAGCTTATCTGAAGAAGAACGGAATTAATATAAAAATAAAATATAATCAGGTAGCAAATTTTATCTATCTTGATACGCAGGTAAATAAAGCCGTAGGAGAAGATGCACCAAATGTTTATTTGGGGAAAGTATTGAGTCAGTGTAAGTCTGGAAACATTGAAATAGGAAACATAAACTCAGAAGAAGATTTATATAAGAATTTAGAGGAAAACTGTGTTCCGAAAGAAATTGTGCGCATGACTATTAAGGATTATGATAAATATCTTATTGAACGCCGAAAATTGATGGCTAAGCTTATTGAAAAGTATTATAAGGGATTATAATCCTATTTCACGCTTCAAATGCCGCGATCAAACCGTCCGAACTTATTATTGTTGCACACATAGCCGTATTGTGCTACTAATTCCTTATGGTGCATGCGGAAGCCGAAACTCCGTTTTCAAGAACTCTCATGCTGCTCGGCGAAAGAAAAATGTTAAAACTTTCGCAGTCAAGAGTATGCGTCTTAGGCTTGGGCGGAGTAGGAAGCTACACGGCGGAAGCCCTTGTCCGGTCGGGACTGGGCGCAATAGATATTGTCGACGACGACAGCGTTTCCGTTTCAAACCTGAACAGGCAGCTTTATGCGCTGCATTCGACTATAGGGCAAAATAAGGTCGATATTGCTGAAAACCGCATATTGGATATAAACCCGCTTTGCCGCGTAAAAAAACACAAAATCTTTTTTTTACCGGAAAATGCAAAACAATTTAATTTTTCGGATTACGATTATGTAGCCGACTGTACTGATACCGTAACTGCAAAAATTTGCATTATACGGACGGCAAAGGCGGCGGATGTTCCGGTAATAAGCTGTATGGGAACCGGAAACAAGATGAATCCTCTTCTTTTTGAAATCGCCGATATAAGCGAAACAAGCGTTTGCCCCGTAGCCCGAATAATGCGGAGGGAATTGAAAAAGCGCGGGATCGAAAATGTCAAAGTCTTATATTCAAAAGAGCCGCCGATTTCTCTTATGCCCGAAACGAAAACGGCCGCAGATAATGAAGAACCGTTTGATTTTGAAGGCGAGAACTCGAAGCAAGTTGACGTTTCCGCTGAAAACCGCATAAATAAACCGATTCCGGGCAGCACGGCTTTTTGTCCGTCCGTGGCGGGGCTTATAATTGCGTCCGAAATAATAAAAGATCTGTGTTCATAAAATTTACTGCGACGACGCCCCGTCTGCAAAAGCTGCGCCGTATAGCCCGCTCAAGCCGTATAGAAGTTAAACCTTCTTCCCGAGCATCGATCATAGATCTTCAATCCGCGAATCGGCGATCATTTTATGTCAATCATTTTATTGAAGTTGTAGACGGCTTTTGATACAATATTCCGATATGGTAAATTCGCCGGCGAATCCTCTTATCATACAAAGCGACAGAACCTTGCTGCTGGACGTGCACGCGTCTCGCGCACAGGAATGCCGAAATGCGCTTATACCTTTTGCGGAACTTGAACGCTCTCCCGAACACCTTCACACATACCGCCTTACCCCTCTTTCTCTCTGGAACGCCTCAAGCGCAGGTTTTACGCCGGACGACGCCGTAAAAGTTTTGCGCGATTTTGCGCGCTATGACGTTCCTCCGTCAGTTGAAGAATGGATAAAGGAAACGGCCGGACGCTTTGGAAAGCTGCGCCTCATATCGGTTCCCGAAGACATGTATTCAAAAGAGGACGAGTTTTATTCCGGCGGAAAACAATTAAAAAAAGAGTATCTTTGCCTGGTAACGGACAGCGCCGCGGTGTACAAAGAGATATTAAATAACGCTTCGCTGAAAAAATATTTGGAGCCGCAGACTTCGCCTTCATTTCCGCACGATTACGGTTTTTTGCTGAAACTGACCGACCGCGGCACGGTAAAGCAGAATTTATTACAGGCCGGATGGCCTGTAAAAGACGACGTGCCGCTTAAAGACGGAGAAGCCCTTGATATAAGCCTTCGAAAAACTACGCTTTCGGGAAAAGAACTTGTTATTCGTGATTATCAAAAGGAATCGGCGGAAGCGTTGGTAGGCGACAAAGGAGCCGGAACGGGATTCGGCACTATAGTTCTTCCGTGCGGATCGGGTAAAACCGTAATAGGCATGTACATCATGGAAATGCTTAAAACCTGCACGCTTATCGTCACAACGAATATTTCGGCCGTCCATCAATGGATGGATGAACTTATCGATAAAACGAATTTGACAAAACGGCAGATTGCCGAATATACCGGAAGCAAAAAAGACATAAAACCCGTAACCATAGCCACATATCAGATTCTTACATGGAGGCCCGAAAAGGACGGTCCATATCCGCATTTTTCGATATTCCGCGAGCGTCCCTGGGGACTTATAATTTACGATGAAGTGCATATGCTTCCGGCTCCCGTCTTTAGAGTTGTCGCAGAGCTGCAAGCCGTAAGGCGTGTGGGACTTACGGCAACCCTTGTGCGCGAAGACGGCTGTGAAGGACACGTGTTCAGCCTTGTAGGGCCTAAGCGTTATGATGTTCCGTGGAAAGAGCTTGAGCACTCCGGTTGGATTGCCGCGGCCGAATGCGTTGAAGTAAGGATAAATCTTGACGAATCAAAGGAAATCGAATATGCGGTTTCCGATATACGTAAAAAACACCGCATAGCAGGTGAAAATCCCCAAAAAATAAATATAGTGCGGCAGATAATATCCGGACATTCCGAAGATAAAATCCTTGTCATAGGTCAATATATAGACCAGCTTGAACGGCTGTCAGAGGTATTGGGCGCTCCGATTATAACCGGTAAAACGCCGGCGGAGGAAAGAGACAGGCTGTACGCCGATTTTCGTAAAAACAAAATACGCGTTATGGTCGTTTCAAAAGTTGCAAATTTCGCCATTGACCTGCCGGACGCGTCCCTTGCAATACAGGTTTCCGGAACCTTCGGCAGCAGGCAGGAAGAAGCGCAAAGGCTTGGAAGGATTTTGAGACCTAAAAACAAAACAGCCCGTTTTTTTACGCTTATAACGAGGAATACGGTAGAAGAGGACTTCGGCGCAAACCGGCAGAAGTTTTTAGCCGAGCAGGGATATTCGTACAGGATCATAAGATACGTGGATTCTTCGTCTTTTGATGAATTGGACTCGCGCTTTATAGCGCAGGAATCGAATGATGCGTAGTTTAAGCTCGGCTTCCGACAAACACATTAAAGACGTTCTTGAATGGCGGGAAAGCCTCACCCTTATGCCGGACAGTCTTTTTTTTGAACTTATGAGAATGTATATCGGAGAAATAAAAACTCCGTACAACAAACAAAAACTCATAGAAGACTTGGGAGCCTTTTTACGAAAGGAAGAAAACAGAAAAAAGCTTATAACCCTTTTAAGCGACACGGATGTCCGGATAATCAGCGCGGTACATTTTATTCCTTCGTCCACACGGGAAAAACTTGCGGCCTTTTTTTCAGGCGTTTTTTCTTTTGCGGCCCTGCATGACAGGCTTTTTAACCTTGAAGAGCGCCTTATTTTATACTGCATCGCAGACAAAGATACGGGAAAAACCGTTATCAAAATAAATCCTCTTCTCAAAGACATACTTTTGCCGCTTCTCGGGTTGAAAATTCTTTTGCCTGAAGCTGTCCCTGCGTCGATTGCGCAGTCCGTGCGGCCGGAAATCAACAACTTAGCCGCGGATTCGCAGCTAAGTTTCAAGCGGCGTCGGGATATTGAACCTTCCGCTCGAACAAAGCTTACGCCGCTCTTGCTGTCTTCGTTTTTATCGTTTATCGCGGCGAACGGCGACGTATGCAAAGCCGACGGAAGCTTTAAAAAAAAGGTTCAGGAAACGTTGGATGGAATTTTTCCCGGCCGCACGGAGACGTTAAAATATCTCATCCGCTCCTGTATTAATCTGTCGCTCGTAAGCGAAGGGAAAAAAGGTTTTTCGGTTGATTTTACGCGCTGCAAAGCCTTCGCCGAATTAAGTGAAATCGAACAAACCGTTTGTCTTTGCGTAGCCGCTTCCGGGCTTTTCGGCCGAGGCGATTTTAAAAAACAGGCGCAGCTGTTGTTCGATATTTTTTCATCGTTGCCGGAAGCGGGCTTTACAAGGGGCGTTCTCGTAAGAAGCGGCGTTTTTATTCTTATGTCCGCTGAAGAAGATGAGACGGGATCTTCGAAGGGACGTTTTTCAAAAATGCTTGAAAACAGCGGTATGCAGGGGGTAGGCGACGGCGAGCGTAGTGAAAACGAAGATCTTCCGGAATATTTGTCCTCGTCCGGGATTGAAAGACTCGTAGACGCGGCTCTTGCGTTCGGACTTTTTTATGTTCGGAGCAAAACAAGCGCCGGAGAAGACATTGTTTCAGCCGGACTGAAATCCGAAATTATTTCAGGCAACAAAGAGAACGAACCGTCCGATACGCTGCTTATCGGTTCGGATTTTTCCGTAACGGTTATGAACGGGCTTACTTTAGCTCGTCTTTTGCCGCTCATAAAATTTTTGGATATTCAGAAATTCGATTCCGTCGCCGTATTTTCGATAAACCGCCGTTCCGTGCTGCGCGCTTTGGACAACGGACTTTCCGCAAACGATATAATTTCGGAAATAAAAAAGAACACTTCATACGATATTCCTCAAAATCTTCGGTTTTCTATAGAAGACTGGAATGCGGTGTTTTCTTCGGCGGTTTTATACGGCGGATATGTTTTAAAAGTAAACGGCGACAATAAGATTCTGAATGAAAAAAATCCGATCTTAAAGCCCCATATAAAGGAGACGCTCGCTCCGGGAGTGTTTTTGCTGGATGCAAAAAACGCCGATGAAGTGCAAGCCCTCATGGATAAATGCGGAGTCGATTTTATAGGCCGCATAAGAGAGGCGGAACAATCCTCTCTCTCAGCAGTTTTTCCGACTCTCTCCGCCGGCGTGAATATTTTCAAAAAAGAAGGCGAAAAAGACATAAAAAATGAGGCCGGTTTTAAGTGCGGAACGGAAGAAGAACGAGCTTCCTTTTTTATAAAAATGCGCTCGGAGTTGAATGCGCTAAGTCTCGAAAATGAGCAAAGAGAAGGCCTTGAAGAAAGGATAAGACGCAAGATAGTATTGAATTCTTCACAGCTTAGGGCTAATTCCGTCCGTATCGAAAAAAAAGAAGCCCGTGGCATGGATTTTACCGGAAAAATAAGGATAGTGGAAAGAGCGATGTCCGCTCGCTGCATGCTTGAGATCGGTACGAATAAAGAAAACATGCAAGGAATACACGACACTGTTCCTCCAAGAATATTGGGAATTCCGTTATCGCTTGAAAAGCAATCCCACGACGCCTTTGTGCGCCTTAAACTTGAGCCTGACGGCAATGAAGCTGTTTTTTCCGTAGGACAGGCGGAATTTATAAAACTCATACGGGGTTCGATTTTTATGGGAGAAGTATGCTAGAGGCAACGGCTGAACGGCCGCCGCTGAAGGCTGGAGAAGTATGAAAAATTTTATAAAAGATATTCGAGGAATAATATTCGACTGCGACGGCGTTATAATCGATTCCGCGGCGGACATGGCGGAAGCCGTAAACGTGACGCTTGAACACTTCGGGTTAAAGCGCATAGACGAGCAAACGGCGGTTTCTTTTGTAGGCAACGGCGCAAAAAAACTTATAGAGCGTTCGCTCGCCTGTTCTTTAGAGACGAAGTCCTCCTTGGAACCTGAAAGAATAGACGCTGTCCTCCGCTGGTACGTTTCGTATTATGCGGAACACGCTTTGGAAAGAACCGTTTTGTATCCTGGTTTTGCGTACCTTATCGAGCGTCTTATGATAAAAGGAATAAAAATGGCCGTCGTTTCAAACAAACCTCAGAATATTACGCACGATATTCTTTCTTATTTCGACATAGACGAATATTTTGATGCGATCATCGGTCCCGAACAGCTTAAGAATATGAAACCCGACCCCGAAGGACTTCAACAGGCCCTTGAGGCGATGAATAAAAGCGTCGGAAATTTAAAGCATATTTCCAAAGACGAAACCTTGATGGTGGGAGATTCCGCCGTCGACGTGCAGGCGGGGCATAATTTCGGTTGTCGCACCTGCGCCGTCACCAAAGGTTTGGGCGATAAAGAAAAGCTTCTTGCCGAAAAAGCCGATATTATCGTAGGCTATGCCGGAGAATTGATATCTTTTTTTTGAATTTGCGGTTGTGTTCGCTTTTGTGCGTTTTCGGGCGAGGGCGAACCCTTGCAAAAGTTTTTTTTGGAGAAAAATATGGATCAGAATGCAGTTATCATCTTGTACATAGTAAAATTCGTGCTCGGAGGTCTGGCGGCCTTTCTCGCCATTATGCTGTGGTCCAAAACGCGTGATCCTGCCTGGATGTCTCTTGTCGCGGGCGCCGTTACAGGCTACACGGGCATAATGTTTAATATGATGCTGGATCTTGGAATAATCACTGCCGGGGGCATAGAAGTTTTCGGCATTCCTCTTTCCGTGCTCGTTTTTACAGCCGTTCCGTCATTGTTTTTTATACTTGCTTTTGTCCTCATGCTCATAAGAAGCCGCTAGCCTTCCTTAAAAATTCGCGGGTTTTCTTTGTTTTCATTAATAAAACCTCTGTCTTAAAGACGACCGCTGCCTGATTTTAAAAAAATCGGGCTGTGCCGAAGAAATTTCTCTTTTGTTTATGTTAAATTCATAAAAAATATAAAAAGTTTATAAAAAATGAATATTTTGCTTTACATTTTCTAAAATTAGTTGTTTAATTAAGTAGTTAATTTTATAAATTACGGAGGCAAAAAATGAAAATAGGATTTATAGGTCTTGGAATAATGGGTAAGCCTATGGCTAAAAACCTTATTAAAGCTGGTCACGAATTGGTGATCTGTGAATTGAAAAAAGAAACCGTTGAAGAGTTCAAAGGTTTGGGCGCGGAAGTTGCCGCAAATCCTGCGGGGGTTGCCAAGGCTTGTTCCCTGTTTATCACTATGGTTCCGAATTCTCCTCAAGTGCGCACCGTAGCGTTGGGTGAAAACGGTCTTATTGAAACTGCAAAACCCGGTTCCGTTTTGATTGACATGAGCTCTATCGATCCTATGGAATCCAAGGCGATCGGAGAAGAACTTGCAAAGAAAGGCATAGAGATGATGGACGCTCCCGTTTCAGGCGGCGAACCTAAGGCTATAGACGGAACCCTGTCCATAATGTGCGGCGGCAAAAAAGACTTGTTTGAAAAATACAAAGATCTTCTTTCCATAATGGGCTCGTCCGTTACGCACATAGGAGACCTCGGCGCAGGCAATACGTGCAAACTTGCAAACCAGATAATCGTCGCCTGCAATATTGCAGCCCTTTCCGAAGCGCTCATGCTTGCAAAAAAAGCCGGAACCGATCCTGAAAAGGTCTTTGAAGGAATAAAGGGCGGCCTTGCCGGTTCTACCGTAATGAACGCAAAGACTCCGATGATTCTTGCGCACAACTATAAACCCGGTTTTAGAATTGAACTTCACATAAAGGACCTTACGAACGCTCTTAACGCCGGACACAAGGTTTCAAGTCCGCTGCCTCTTACGGGTCAGGTAATGGAAATGATGCAAGCTCTCAAAGCCGACGGCTTTGAAAAAGACGATCACAGCGCGCTTGCAAAATACTACGAAAAACTTTCAAACGAAAAGATCGGAAAATAATCGAAAGATCAAAGGCGCCGTTTTTGTTTGAAAGGACGGCGCGCTTTTAGGAGGGCTTTGAATGGTTCCCGTAATAAAAAAGATGACAGTTTATCCGGTTGCGGGCAAGGACTGCATGGAACTGAATTTAAGCGGAGCGCACGCTCCGTTTTTTACAAGAAACATTGTGATCCTTGAAGACGGCAGCGGACGCGTAGGTTGCGGTGAAGTCCCCGGCGGACAAAAGATCACCGATGCACTGGAAAAATGCCGGACGATCGTGGAAGGCAGTTCTGTCGGCGCCTATAAAAACACACTCAAGGCCGTTTCCGATTATATGAAAAAGACATGTGCAAACGATGTTCGCGGTCTTCAAACTTTTGATCTTCGCACCGGCGTCCACGTAGTGACGGCCGTTGAAGCGGCTCTTCTTGACCTTGCCGGACAGTTTTTGGAAGTTCCCGCCGCCGCATTGCTTGGCGACGGCATAGTCCGAAACAAGGTGCGGATGCTGGGTTATCTTTTTTTTGTCGGGGATCGTACAAAGACCGATTTGCCCTATGACTCCGAAGAAAATTCTTCATGCGACTGGTACAAGCTCCGCCATAACAAGGCTATGACGCCCGAAGCTGTCGTCGCTCTGGCCGTTGCCGCTCAAAAAAAATACGGCTTTGCGGATTTCAAACTTAAAGGCGGCGTCCTTGAAGGTAAAGAAGAAATGAGGTCGATCCGCGCTTTAAAAGAAAGGTTCCCGGAGGCAAGAATTACGCTTGATCCTAACGGAGCGTGGAGTTTAAAAGAAGCCGTAGATCTGTGCAAGGGAATGAGCGGGACTCTCACTTATTGCGAAGATCCTTGCGGCGCCGAAGACGACTATTCCGGGCGGGAAATTCTTGCGGAATTCCGCCGCGCTACGGGCATGCGCACGGCCACAAACATGATCGCTACCGACTGGCGGCAGATGAGCCATTCGGTTGTGCTTCAGTCCGTGGACATTCCGCTTGCCGATTGCCACTTTTGGACTATGGCGGGAGCCGTGCGCGTAGGCCAATTATGCGACGAATTCGGGCTTACTTGGGGTTCGCATTCGAACAATCACTTCGACATTTCTTTAGCGATGATCACGCAGACGGCGGCCGCCGTTCCCGGAAACGTAAACGCCATAGATACGCATTGGATCTGGCAGGAAGGGCTTGAACGCCTTACAAAGAAGCCTTTGCAGATAGTAGAAGGCTGTGTCGATCTGCCTAAAAAACCCGGACTCGGCGTTGAACCCGACATCGAACAAATAAAAAAAGCAAACGAATTGTATAAAGAGCATTGTCTGGGAGCCCGCGACGATTCTATCGGGATGCAATATTTGATTCCCGGTTGGAAATTCGATCCTAAAAAGCCGTGCCTTGTGCGTTAAGCAGGGCAGATAAAAATAAACAGGGAGAGGAGAAAATATGTTTAAGCCTTACGGCATTATTCCGCCGGTTATAACTCCGTTTACCGAAGACGGAAAATTCAACGAAAGCGTTTTCAGAAAGGTGATAAATTTTCTTATAAAAGAAGGAGTCCACGGTATTTTTCCCATGGGAACTACGGGAGAATTTTATGCCTTTTCAAAGGATGAAGTAAAGCACATCTTTGAAGTGGCAGTAGACGAAGTTAAGGGGCGGGTTCCCGTTTACGGCGGCACAAGCCAAATTTCAACGAGAGGAACCATAGAGCTTGTTCATATTGCGGAAGAGGCAAAGGTCGACGCCGTTTCCGTTTTAACTCCGATGTTCGTAAGTCAAACGCAGGACGAGCTGTATGATTTTTATAAGACGGTCGCCTCGAATACGAAACTTCCTGTGATCATGTACAACAACAAACCCAAGACAAATGTGACTATCGCGCCCGAAACAGTTGCAAAACTTTCCGAAATTGAAAACATCGTAGGCGTTAAAGACAGCACCGGCGATTTTACCAATTCCGCCGAATACATCCGCCTTACGCGCGGGAATAAAAATTTTACCGTCTTGGTGGGGCGCGACACCTTGATATATGCCGGACTATGCTACGGCGCCGGCGGAGCTATCGCCAGCTGCGCAAACGTCGCTCCGCGCATCGTTGCGGACATCTACGACAAATTTAAAGCCGGAGATCTAAAAGGCGCTCTCGAAGCGCAGTTTGTGTTAAATCCGCTTCGCATAGCTTCGAACATGGGAACCTTCCCTGAGGTAATAAAAGAAGGCCTTGAGCTCCAAGGTTTTCCCGTAGGCAAGTGCCTCTCTCCCATTAAACCGTTGTGCACTCAGGACCGTGAAAAATTACAGGCAGTCCTTAAAAACATGGGACTCGTCGATTAAATTTCATAAGGGATCGAGAATATGAAAAAGAATAGAAAAAACGCCGCTTTGTCATGGCTGGATAATAACCTGGAAAGCGCCGTGCTTATCGCCTGCCTTTTTATTATGACCGCGTTGATATCCGTAAACGTGGTTTTGCGCTATGTTTTCAGCAAATCGCTTACTTGGAGCGAAGAAATATGTAAATTTTGTCTTGTCACTTCCGGGTTTTACAGCTTGGGATATTGCATACGCTTTAATAAGATGATCCGCGTAGACGCTCTGATTCAGTTTTTAGGCAAAAAAGCTGCGACAGTTTTCAACTGCGTCGCTTGGGCTTTTATGGCGGTATTTTTGGCCGTCCTTGCATATGGAAGCGTTTTTGTGCTCATAAGGGCAAAGGCGTCCGGACAGGTAAATCCGGCCTTGGATGTTCCGATGTATGTGCTGTATCTGATACCGCTGTCAGGTTGTGCGGTTGCCGTCTTTAGGATAATCCAGCTTTTTTATTTTTCGGTTCGAAAGACGCTCGGCAAAAGAGGTGCTTGAATATGCCTGTATTAGTATTTTTTGTAATCTTAATCGTTCTGTTCGTTTTTACAATCCCTGTTGCGGGAGTTTTCGGCGGAATGGCGTTTTTGCCTTCTTTTCTGGATCCGTCTTTTCCGTATACGGTCGAAGCGGCTATCCGCAGTATGGTAAACGGACTTGACAGTTTTACGCTCCTTGCAGTCCCTCTATTTATCCTTTCGGGAATAATAATGGCGAGGGGAGGAATCTCGGAAAAGATATTCGATTTTTTTGCTTATTTTATAGGCAACAAGACCGGCGGATTTCCGTGCGCCGTCATAGGCACGTGCATGTTTTATTCGGCGATTTCGGGCTCCTCTCCGGCGACGGTGGCCGCGGTCGGAAGTATGAGTATTCCGTTCCTTGTGAACATGGGCTACGACAAGCTTTTTTCCACAGCGCTTGTAACCGTGAGCGGCGGTTTGGGAGTAATTATTCCGCCCAGCATTTCATACATCGTATACGCTTCTTCGTCCAGCGCATCGCCGTCAAAGCTGTTCATAGGCGGAATCATACCGGGACTTCTGATCACTTTTTGCCTTATGGTCTACGCTTATTTTTACTGCAGAAAGCATAAAGGCAATAAAGAGCTGCTCGCAAAATCTTACGATGCGATTAGAAGCAAGGGATTTTTGTGCGTCTTTAGGGAAAGTTTTTGGGCGCTCGTTTGTCCCATAATAATACTCGGCAGCATTTATACGGGGATCACTACTCCTACGGAAGCGGCCGCCATTTCCGTAATATATGCGCTTTTTATAAGCATCTTTGTGTACAAAAAGATCGGTATAAAAGAAATTGTCGACATGTTTTTCGAAGGCGTAAAGTCCTACGTCCCGATTCTGTTTATAATTTCCGCCGCTACCGCGTTCGGCCGCGTAGTCGCCATGTTAAGATATTCTCATGAAATCGGCAGTTTTGTAACCGAAGTCATAAGCAATAAATATGCGGTTCTCATTTTTGTCAATTTGGTTATGCTCGTGTTCGGCATGTTCCTTGACAACATACCGAACATAATGCTTTTGACGCCCATCTTTTTGCCCATCGTAAAATCCGTAGGGGTTGATCCCGTTCATTTCGGCATAATGATGACCGTGAACCTTGCAGTAGGCATGGTGACGCCGCCGATGGGAATAAATCTTTATATTGCCAACAGCTTGACGGGAGAGCCTGTGCTCAAGATCGCAAAGGCTACGGTTCCGTTTCTTATTGCATTCTTAGCGGCGCTTTGTTTTATAATTTTTGTTCCGAGCCTCAGCTTGTGGCTCCCGTCAATAATCAAATGATCGAGTGACCAAACAATAATAAAACGGTCGAATTTTTTAGGAGGATAGGATGAAAAAGGGTTTTGTGAAATCGGTTTTGCCGTTCGTGTGCGTGCTTGCGCTTTTGGGATGTGCAAAAGAAAAGAAAACGGGTGCCGATACTGCCGGAAAGGCGGCAAAAAAGTATACGTGGACGGCAGCGCTCAATGTGGCTGAAACGACGATCAACTATAAGATCGTCGCAAAGTTCAAAGAAAATATTGAACGCGAGAGCAACGGAGCCGTTGTCGTAAATATTTATCCCAACGGGCAGTTGGGCGGCGACAGGGAAATGTTGGAAGGCCTTGTAAACGGTTCGATCAATTTTTCTTCGACAATGACGTCGGGAATGGTCGGCTTCGTTCCACAATATGCGATCTTTGATATGCCGTCCGTTTTTTCAGACATAACAAATATGCGCAAAGTTTTGAACGATAAAGAATTTATCGACAAGATGAACAGTTACAGCAAGGCGAACGGAATATATGTTTTGGGATACTCCGACGCGGGATTTAGACAGATGACGAGCAACAAACTTGCCGAATCCGTCGCCGGCATGAAGGGAATAAAAATCCGCGTAATTCAAAATCCGTATCATATCGAATATTGGAAACTTTTAGGCGCGAATCCTCTTCCCATGGACTTTAGCGAAGTCTATATCGGCTTGCAGCAAGGAGAAATCGACGCACAGGAAAATCCGTACATGAACATCGTAGGAAACAAGTTTTATGAAGCTCAAAAATACGCGATCGAAACGAACCATTTGGGTCATACGATCACGTTCCTCATGAACAATGCGCTGTACGAGGGCTTGAGCGAAGATATGAAACGCCTTGTGGACAAATGTGCTGCGGACGCTAATAATTACGGTAACGGGATCGCCGACGACAGCATAATTGCGGATAAAAAAGTGTGTACCGACGCCGGTATGAAGATAATCGAATTGTCCGCCGCCGAGCATGAAAAGATGAAAGCCATGTCGCAGCCCGTTTACAACATGGTCACCGAAAAAGTAGGAAGCGAGCTGGTTTCTTTCTTCTTGAAAAAAATAGAAGATAATAAATAAGTCGATTCCTTAGAAATGCAACAACTGAACAAAGTATAAACTTTGGAAGTTGTTGCATTTATGTGCACAGTTGATAAAGTTCACAGCTGATATAGGATGTCCGGATGGCTAAGATTTTAATTAAAAACGGAAAAGTTTATGAGCCCTTGTTTGGAACGGAAGAGATAAGGGACGTTTGTGTTTGCGGCGGACGCATTGTAAGCGAATTCGATAAGGACGACGCCGATATAGTCATCGACGCAAAAGACTGTATGGTAGTTCCGGGTCTTATAGATCACCACATACATTTGTATCAGGGTACCGACGGAGGCGTAAATGCGGATCTTTCCTGTCTGCCGAGCGGAGTAACCACGGCGGTTGACGGCGGGTCCTGCGGTATGTGCAATTATACACAGTTCCGTAATTTTTCAATAGTTAATTCCATAGTAACCGTAAAAAGCTATTTGAATATTGCGCCCATAGGCCTTGGAACGGGTTTTTATCCTGAAAACCTGGATGTCAATTTATTCCCGAAATACGATGACAGAATAAAAGAACTTTTCGCCCGATATAAGGGAGAACTTGTGTCGATAAAGCTTCGTCTGACCAAGGATATTACGTCGTCAATAGATCCTCTCGTTTACTGCATAAAGCTGGCGGACGAAATAGGTTGCAATGTCGTAGTACATGTTACAAGGCCTTCCGTGCCGTGCGAAGAGATAGCTTCCGTATTGAGACCGGGAGACGTTTTTTGCCATGTATATCAGGGCGTTGAAAACACTATCCTTGATGAAAACGGAAAGATAAAAAAACAGGTTCTGGAGGCCAGAAAGCGGGGCGTAATATTTGACGCTTGCAACGGCAAAAAGAATTTTGCGTTTTCCGTTGCAAAAGGTGCGATAAAGCAAGGATTTTTTCCCGATATAATAAGTTCGGACATGTCGCCGCTAACGTTTTATGCGGATCCTGTGGTGTCTTTGCCGCACTTGATGTCCAAATATCTGGCGTTCGGTCTTTCATGCATGGATGTTTTTAAAATGACTACGACAACCCCTGCGAAAGTTATCGGTATTAAAGATTACGGCTCTTTGACGGCGGGAAACCGTGCCGACATAGCTTTGTTCAAAATAAAAAAGCAAGGCGTAAGATTTTACGATTGCAATAATGAGTTCATTGAAGGAGATCAGGTTATTGTGCCTCAGATGACTATAAAAAAAGGAAATATCGTTTACAGGCAGACGGATTTTACTTCGGTGAAGTACACGTTTTAACAAGGCCGCTGAGATAGCGCGGCCTTGTTAAACGGCGAGTTTCGGGCAAAGCCGAAACGTCGCAGATTATATGTGCGCAAAGAGCGCACCGATGCGCCGTCCTCGAAAGCTGAATGCTTTCTGCGGTGACGCATTTAGGAGGAAGTTTTAACTTCGGATATTGAAATATCCTGCAAAAGTTTTTTTAGGAGGAAGGTATGAAAAAATTAATTGCAATGGCTGCAATTTTGGCGGCGGCGGGTGTCGTTTTCGCAAACGGCACAAAAGATTCTGCAAATTCAGGGGGGATTGACTGGCCTAAAAAATCGATCAATCTTATAGTTCCTTTTGCGGCCGGAGGAAATTCCGATGTAAACGCAAGAACGCTCGCAAAGTATTTGACGCAGGAATTAAAACAACCCGTGGTAATTACAAACGTAGCCGGTTCGGGAGGAACTATCGGCGCAGCCCAGGCGAAGGACGCTCCGAACGACGGATATACGGTGCTCGTTCATCAGATTTCAATGCACATGGCGCAGGTTTCGGGCATGGTCAACTTCGGCTATAAGGATTTCGAGCCCGTATGCGTGTTTTCACGCGCTTCGGATGAAGTTCTTCTTATAAACGCAAAGCAGCATCCGGACTGGCATACGTATCAGGATGTGGTGAACGCCACAAAAAAAGATCCCGGAAAATACCGCTTTACGGCTAACACGGGCGCTTCTACGCAGTGGATAGGCATTGCGGTTCAAGCGGCCGGCGCTAAGTTCAACGTGGTAAGTTCCGGCGGTTCGGGAGAACGTCTTCAGCTCATCCTCGGCAATCACGTCGACGTAACCGAATTGAATTACAGTCAGGTCGTAGACTATGTAAAAAACGATACTCTCAGAATGATCGCCAACGTCAGCTCGGAACGCTCGGCAACGCTCAAAGATCTTCCCACGCTCAGAGAGCTCGGCGTGGATTGCGGTTACAGCTATGACAACACTTTCTTTATGCCCAAGGGCACCGATAAAGCTATAGTTGAAAAATTTGCCGCCGCATGTGAAAAAGTGATCAAGACGAACAATTCATATAAGGCGGATATAGAAAAGATGTATCAGGTTCCCACATATATGAATCCGGCTGATACCGAAGCCCTGTATAAATCACAATACGACGCTTTGATGAAAATTCAGGATCAGATCAAAGCGGGAAAAAAATAAATTTTTGACTTATTATAGACGGCGGATTGAGGACAGGTTTGATCCGCCGCTCCGTAATCGGGTTTTAAAGGTGCAGGAGCAGTAAAATTATGACAAATAAAACAAAAAGCGGTTTGGGCGTAGGATTGTTTTTCTTTATCCTGGCCGTATTTTACTTTATAGGATCCGTCTCGATAGAATCCTATAATCCGTTCGGAAAAACAGGGCTGTCGTCCAGAGCGGTTCCGCAGACTTTTGCAATACTAATGGCCGTCTTAAGCTTGACGATAATAGTCGACTCGATTCTAAAAGCGAAAAAGGAAAAAGGATCTTCCGCAGAAAAGGCGAAGGTAAATCGAAAGACTACCGGGAAACTCCTTTTGGCGATTTTTTTGCTGCTTGTTTATATTTTCCTTTTTAACCGGCTCGGATTTATAATTTCTACAATTCTGTATCTTTTTGCTATGATATATCTGCTGCTTCCGAACAAGACTTCAAGAAACATCGTTCTTACGGCGCTGTTTTCGATAGCGGTCTCATTTTTAATTTATACGATTTTCAACAAGGCACTCGGTTTGATTTTGCCGGCCGGAATTTTCGGATACTGACGGAGGAAGATACATGCTGTTTTCAAGTTTTATAAATCTTTTCGCAAACCCGCTCGCACTTGTTTTGATTGTCTTCGGAGTCATGTTCGGGATTGTTTTCGGCGCATTGCCGGGACTCACGACGGTTGCCGGTATTTCCATGATGCTTCCCGTAACTTACGTTTTAACAAAGGAAGCCGGTCTTTCCATGCTTACGGCAATTTACATAGGCGGCACTTCGGGAGGCCTTGTTTCCGCCATATTGCTTAATATGCCCGGAACGCCCGCGTCGATTGCGACTTGTTTTGACGGCCGACCTATGGCTCTTAAGGGCGAAGCCGGAAAAGCCTTGGGCATCGGAATTTTCGCTTCATTTTTCGGAACGATATTCAGCATTGCGGCGATGGTTGTTATTTCAAAACCTCTTGCCGCTCTTACGATAAAATTCGGCCCGTGGGAATATTTCGGCGTAACGCTTTTTGCGCTCACGCTGATTGCAAGCCTTGCCGGAAAATCCATGATCAAAGGCCTTTTAAGCGCTCTGTTCGGGATGATGTTCGCTACCGTAGGGCTTGCGCCCATCGATTCGGCTAAGCGCTTTACATTCGACACGCTGGAACTAACTTCAGGATTTGCCCTGCTGCCGGTTTTGGTAGGCCTTTATGCGGTGAGCGAAGTCCTTGAAACGGTAATTGAAGAGCATAAAGACGCGACTATGACCGAATATCGTCTTAAAGGTTTGGGCTTCGGATGGAACGACATAAAAGACCAAATAGGAAATCTTGTTCGCTCGGCTGTCGTAGGGCTTGGCATAGGAGTTCTTCCCGGAATAGGAGGATCTACGAGCAATCTCATAGCGTATTCCGTTGCAAAAAATTCTTCAAAACATCCTGAAAAATTCGGAACGGGAATAGTCGACGGCATTATCGCAAGCGAAACGTCAAACAACGCCAGCATAGGAGGAGCTATGATACCGCTGCTTACGCTCGGCATTCCCGGCGACGGCGTTACTGCAATTCTTTTAGGCGGCTTTATGCTTCACGGACTTACTCCCGGTCCTCTGCTTTTTCAGACAAATGCGGATACGGTCTACGCTATTTACGCGGCAATGATTCTTTCTTCCGCCGTTATGGCTATCGTCATGTTTACGGGGCTGCGCGGATTTGTAAAGATATTGAAGATACCGTCTTATATTTTGTTGCCGGTTATTATAGTATTATGCGGCATAGGCTCCTACGCGCTTAATTACAGAGTGTTTGACATATTCAGTTTGCTTTTGTTCGGAATTATGGGTTATGTGATGAAAAAGGTAAGCGTTCCGCTTCCGCCGTTCATACTGGGCTTTATTTTGGCAAAGGATTTTGAAACCAATCTTCGTCGCGGTCTTCAGTACGCCAACGGCAATACTATGGAAATTTTTTCTCATCCGATTGCCATTCTGTTTATCGCGCTTGCAGTGTTTTCGATTGTGCGCGCCGTAATAAAGGGTGTAAAAAACCGGAGCGGAACGGCCGCTTAACAATGAAGGTTCGTGGGGCGCAGCATGCGGGTAACTTGCAACTGGCGCCATAGTATGAAGTTTTGCAGGGTGCAAATGATGTGCAACGCGCATGATCTGAGATACGCATTATTTGCGGTAAATGAAAATTTTAACGAGGGATTATATGACAAACGACAATACTCCTGTGATAACCGAAATGAGAGTATATCCGGTTGCAGGATATGACAGCATGCTCCTTTCATTGAGCGGGGCTCACGCTCCTTTTTTTACGAGGAACATTGTTATAATAAAAGATAACGCCGGGCACACGGGGATAGGCGAAGTTCACGGAGGAGAAGCTATCACAAAGTACCTTGAAGACGCCGTTTCTCTGGTTGAAGGACAGCCCGTATGCAAGTATAAAACCGTAATCGGCAGGCTTAAAAACATTCACAACGAACGAGCAAAAAACAGCGACGGCATACAGAACCTCGATCTTACGAAGCTTAAAGACGTTGTCCACGCGGAATCGGCGGTTGAGGCGGCTCTTTTGGATCTTTGGGGGCAGTTTTTGGGGCTTCCGGTATGCGAATTGCTGGGCGAAGGCAAGCAGCGCGACGACGTCGTAGTGCTCGGTTACCTGTTTTATCAAGCCGACGGAAGAAAATTTGACGCGGATTACATCACCGAGGATAACGCTCCGAATGTGTGGTTTCGCCAGCGCCGTAAACCCGCTATGGATACTCAAGGAATACTTCGGCAGGCTCACGCCGCAAAAGAGTACTACGGATTTAAAGATTTTAAACTTAAAGGCGGAGTTCTTTCAGGCGAAAAGGAAATGGAAGCGATTGCGGCTCTGGGAAAAGAATTCCCCGATGCGCGCATAAACATCGATCCGAACGGAGCTTGGAAACTTGAAGAAGCCGTACGGCTTTGCAAGGGCAGCTGCCTGACGTATGCGGAAGATCCCTGCGGCACGGAAAGCGGATATTCCGGGCGCGAGACTATGGCGGAATTTAAAATGCGGACGGGAATTCCGACTGCAACGAACATGATCGCTACGGACTGGCGGCAATTTTATCATGCCGTCGTGGAAAAATCCGTAGACATAGTTTTGGCGGATCCTCATTTTTGGACTATGGCCGATTCCGTCCGTATAGGGCAAGTACTCCACGACTGGGGTCTTACGTGGGGTTGCCATTCGAACAACCATTTCGATATTTCGCTTGCGATCTTTGCACAAACGGCGGCAGCTTGTCCGAGCGTTACCGCAATGGACACTCACTGGATCTGGCAGGACGGTCAGCACCTCACAAAAAATCCTTATAAGATCGCGAACGGTAAAATTCACATACCCGAAGCGAGCGGTTTCGGACTTGAACTTGACATGGATGCGGTTTTAAAAGCGCATGCGTTGTATAAAAAGCTGCCTTACGGCGACAGGCGAGACGGAGTGGGAATGCAGTATCTCATACCCGGCTGGAAATTCGATTCCAAAATGCCTTGTATGGTACGCTAGTTTAAGCGGCCTAAGGCGGAAAATACTTTAATATTCGGTAATTTATGGCTAACAGAAAAGACGATAACAGTAAATACAATGTAAAAATAGTTTCTAGATGTCTTTCGATTTTTGACTTTGCGGCGCAGAACGACGGCCCGTTTTCAGTTCAGCAGATAATGACGGCGTTGGATCTTAATACCAACATGGCGTACAGACTTCTTACCACTATGACGACGGCCGGTTATTTGGAAAAGGATGAAAACACAAGCCTGTACACCGCGTCGCTCAAATTCGTTCATCTGTTCAACAGGGCGCTGTCTTCTCTGGATATAAGGAAGATCGCTCTGCCTTATATGGAAATGCTGAGCAAGCATTTTCCCAAGGCGAATATAAATTTGGCGCTTTTGTTTAATTACGAAGTTCTTCAGACTGACAGAATAGACAGTCAGTCCGATTTGCGCACTTATTTTACTCCGGGAAAGAAAATTCCGTTTTACGCTTCGGGGCTTGGTAAGGTTTTAGCTTCGGAATTATATCCTGAAGAGATAGAAAAGATGATAGACAAAGTCGGCGGCTTTAAGGATCTTACGGTACACACTATCGTCGACCATAGTTTACTTATGGCGGAATTGAAAAAGGTTCGCGAACAGGGGTACGCGATCGACAGGCAGGAGCTCATTCTTCACGACAACTGCAACGCGGCTCCCATAAGAAATTCCGCAGGAAAGATAATAGCTGCGGTAAGCATGAGCGCGTTCGACAACGCCATAACAAGCGAAGAAATGGACGCAAACATTCATTTTGTGTGCGACACGGCGCGCCAGATTTCTTATTTTTTAGGTTATACCGGAGTATAGTTTACGGATTTTCCGCCGCTTGCCCGAAAGGGCTTGTTTTAATATAATTAAAAAAAAAGCGCTCCATTAGCTCATCTGGATAGAGCAGTTGCCTCCTAAGCAGCAGGTAGTGCGTTCGAATCGCATATGGGGCAAATTCAAACTTACCGTAACGGGTTGAAACAGGCCGGACGGCGATACGCCGTCCGGCCTTAATTATGGTTCATAAGCCCGCGAAAATCTTTAGTTTTTGCGGCTGCTTTTTTCTATCGCTTCCCATAGACCTTCTATATAAGAAGCTCCCAAAGCTCTGTCGTAAAGACCGTAGCCCGGCATAGCCTTTTCTCCCCATATCATGCGGCCGTGATCCGGACGGATCGGGCCTTTGAAGTTTATGTCGTAAAGGGCCTTGCACATTTCATACAGGTCAAAAGAACCGTCGCAGGAAAGGTGAGCCGCTTCTTCGAAAACTCCGGGGCCGAAGTGGTGAAGGTTACGCACGTGCGCAAAATGGATGCGTCCGGGAAGAGCGCGGATAATGGCGGGAAGGTCGTTTTTAGGATTGGAACCTAAAGAGCCTGCGCAGAAAGTCAATCCGTTAAATGGAGCGTCCACAGCCTTCATCACCCTTTGGATTTTTTCAAGGCCTGTGATAATGCGCGGCAGTCCGAATACGGGCCATGCGGGATCGTCCGGGTGGATAGCCATTTTAATTCCGTATTTTTCGCACACGGGCCGTATGGCTTTTAAAAAGTAAACAAGGTTGTTAAACAATTTTTCTTCGTCGACCGATTTGTACGCTTCAAAAAGCTCTTTTACATGAGCAAGCCGCTCCGGTTCCCAGCCCGGCATTGCAAATCCGCCGGACGATGCGTTTGTCTGGTCGAAGAATGTTTGAGGATCGATTTCGTCGACTTTTTTTTGGTCGTAAGCTAAAACGGTAGAACCGTCGGGGCGTACCTTTGCCAAATCCGTGCGAGTCCAGTCGAAGACCGGCATAAAGTTATAGCACACAATGTCGATTCCATGTTTGCCCAAATTTTCCAAGGTCTTGATGTAATTGTCGATGTATTTATCGCGCTTGTCGTTCCCGATCTTTATGGCGTCGTGAATATTTACGCTTTCAATTCCTTCGATTTTAAGTCCGGAAGCTTCTACTTCGGCCTTTATAGACTTTATTCTGTCTTCAGGCCATAATTCGCCGGCCGGCATGTCGTATAAGGTTGTGATAACTCCGGAAACGCCGGGTATCTGCCTGATTTGCTGTAAGGTAACGGTGTCGAATTTTGAACCGTACCAGCGCAGTGTCATTTTCATGATTTAAGTTCCTCCTAAAAGTTTTCAGCATAATCCGATAATCGGATCGATAACTTAATCCATAATAACATACTAATATATTAGGCGCAAGTTAAAATTCGGTTTTACGAAATTCTCCCTTTAGCGCGGAGAAATTCGATCCCTCGTGCGGCTGGCAAGGCGGAATTTCAGCGATATGTATCGGCGGACAGAATATCCGAAAGCCGGTACACGTCGTTTACGCTTTCGACGGTAATGCCGCCCATACCGAGTTCCAAAGGAAGAGCTACGTCGATGTCGTAACGGTCGCCTACGGCAAGACAGTTTTGAGGGTTTGCATTTGTCTTTTCGGCTGCAAGCAAAAACGGCTCTTTTGCCGGCTTTGAAACTCCGCATATGTCAATACCTATGACTTCGGGGATAAAAGAAGAAATTCCCAGAATATCCAATGTCTTACGGGCGCAGACGACAGGGTTATTTGTAACACATATAAGAGAAAAACGTTCGTTCAATTCTTTGACGACGGTTTGTAATTTTTTGTCTTCCGAAAGAAAATTTTCAGGACGGATCAAATTTTTTCGCCATTCGATCGTACGCGAAATAGGGATTCCCAACGCGGCTAAGGTGTTTCCCAAGCTGATCTTTTGACCGTGATTTTGTTCGGCAAATTTTTTACGGTAGTGTGCAATACGCTTTTGCGCTTCTTCTTGTGAAATTCCTGCTTCTTGCCCGTATTTTATTATTATTACGTCCTGCTGATTTTTTTCATAAGCGGGATTTGTGTACAGCGTGGAATCAATGTCGAAGATCACGGTTTTAAGTTCTTTAGGAATTTTATAAATTTTCACGACTTCCCTCTCGGATAATATCTTTCTCCGCCTTTTACGATTGAAGAAGCGGCTTCCTGAATTGTTTTATAAAGCCCCAGCCCCTTATAGGCAAGGGCGGCGTCGCCTAAAAGTTCCGCATCGGGAATCGAGCACGTTTCAAATGTTTTTTCGACGATGTTTGCTTTCATCTGAAGCCACGCGGGGTTTTTCGCTTGTCCGCCGGTAATCCTGATTTCGTCGGCGATTTTTATTCCTTCTTTTTTTGCCGCTGCAAAAAGAATTTCATATCCGTTTCGAACTTCTTTTGCAAGAGCTTCCATTATTTTATAACCTTCGCAGGAAGGATTTTTGATGCAGCGCTCCGTCAGTTCCGCATAAGTCGCTTGCCTTTTTTCCGATATTTCAAACCGCTTTTTGTATTCGGAAAAGCGCCGTCCGCTTTTTGTAAACAATACTCCCGCATTCCAAAGTCCGCCGATTACGGACGGAAGAGTTCTTATATCGTCGCCGTATAAAGGAATTCCGGTGCAAAGATTTAAACCTTCGCTTGAACCGGCGCAGTCGCAGATTTTTCCGGGCGACAAGGTATCGGTTCCTATGAGCGCAACTATAAAATCCGGCGCTCCGCAAAAGACCGGGACAGGGCGTGGCAGGCCCAGCATGAGGTTCGCCTCTGAAAGGGTGTTGCCTGCAAGATAGGACGGCGGCACAAAGTCAGGCAGTTTTTCAGGCTCGATTTTAAAACGCCGCAGTTCCGCCTCGTCCCAATACGCCTCAACATAGCGTTTTTCGGGCAGTATGGAAAAAGCGTTGCCTGTCAAAACGTAGATTAAGTATTCGGGGCCTGAGAAAATTCTTTCGGAATTTTCCCACGCGAGTTTGAATTTACTACGGAAAGCTAAAAGCCTGGGGATAAAAAGCGATTTCGTTCCCAGCCGTTCCCTGCCGTATTCTTCAGGAATTTCGTCGTTCCACAAAAGCGTAGTTGAGTCCTGTGATACGACGGTAGGCCCGTTCCCCGAAACGCAGATTCCCGCAACCGTCTTTATTTTATCGCCGAAACTTTTTACCGCTTCCGACAGGGCGGGGAGCCATAAAGAAGAAATTTTAGAGCTGTTTGAATGATTTAAACTTCGGCGGGAAAAAGCCTTTGTACGGCCTTTTTCGGTAATAAGGGCGGCTTTGAGCGACGATGTTCCGATGTCTACGCACAATACCGTTTTATTTCGGTCTGAAAAGTTAAGAATGTTTTGTCCGCCCTGCAATGATTTATTTGAGCAGTTTTTCAATAATTCCACGGTTATCGAGCAAGCCGCTTATAGACTGGTTATGATAGACTCTCATAATTACATTGGCGAACAAACCGCTTACGTCCGTGCTTATGTACCATTCGCGCTTTAAAAGATCTTCATGATAAACCGCGTTCGTGCCTATGATTCTGTAAAAAAGTCCGTTTTTGTAAGCTTCGTCAAACTGTTCGATAGCGTTTCCCGTAAAAAAAGGCAGGCTTATGGCTGCGATAACCTTCGTCGCTCCTTGGGTTCTTAAATATTCCATCGCCTTGAGCAATGTGCCTCCGGTGCCGAGCATGTCGTCCGCCATAAACGCAACTTTTCCGTTTACGTCGCCGAGCAGTTTTATCGATTTTATATTTGTGCTGTGTGCGTCTTGGGTGACTATCGAATAATCGCGTTCCTTATATATCATGGCAAGGGGAAGTTTAAGCCCTGCGGCGTAAAACTTGTTGCGGTCTATAGCCCCGGTATCCGGCGAAACGACTATAAGATCTTCGGTTTTATTGTTCAAATCCACGCATTTTCCGAGCTCCCTTATTATCTGGTAGCTTGCGTGCAGGTTTTCAAGCTGCGTGAGACTGAAGGAATTTATAATTTCGCGGGAATGCAGGTCGAGAGTGATGATACGGGTAACTCCCATGTTTTCGTAAATATGACCGAGCATTCTTGCGGTAAGTCCTTCGCGGCCTTTCTTTTTATGCTGGCGGCTGTAGGGATAGACGGGAAGAACCAGAGTTATGGTTTTTGCGCCTGCTTCCTGAACGGCGTCTATGGTAACCAGCATGGAAATTACATGGTCATTTACGGAAAGCGATATTAAATTATTCCCTTCGTTTAAGGGAAGTTTTTCATGGTTTTCACAGTCTTGAAAGATGTAAACGTCTTTTCCGCGAATGGAGTCAAGAAGCTCCGTCTTAAATTCGCCGTTCATAAAATATGTAAAACGCGCTTTTACTTTAAAGATCGGAGGTCTGTAACCGTCGACGGAACCTCGCATGCAGACGTCGGACATCTGCACGTCGCTGTCAAGGTTTATTCTTCTGATGAGGTCGTTTTTTGTCAGTTGATAACGTTTGGAAATGACATCGGTTTTTAGTGCAAAGCGATGTTTGTACATATTGCGAAGATGTACTATGACGGCGTTAGCAAACGCTTCTCCGCCGGGACATGCTACAATCGCAAGATTGGTCGGTTCGGAATACGGCATTATTCAGACCTCACTTTATGCAGATAGTCAATAGTATCATATTATAAACTTCGCGGTCAATGAGTGCAGTAAATTGTGTGCACTCCGTATTTCCTCATGTAAAGATCTAACCCAAATGCGGTCCAAATGTGCCTATTCTAAAATTCTCTAATTTATATTATAATACATAGGGTTTGATTTTGCCTTGCAGCAAATATTGCCTGCAGGAATATAGAAATAGAGGGCTTGGTATGAGCACGGTAAACAGAAAATACAAGGCTTCTCCGACGGCGCGCTTCAAGCGAAAATTGAAACTGCCAAGCTGATGCGTGCGCATAATTACCCGGTCGCTGAAATTTGTGCGATGACAGGTCTTCCCGTTGAAGAAATTGAAAAGCTTTAGAAATGAACGGAAACTGCTATGTTACTAGCGGAATGTGACTACATCAATACGGACTTTGCAGTACAAAAATAACGGTGCCGCTGCGAGTATGACGGTTTTTTGAGAGAGGGGTTCCCTTGCCGCTTATGGAAAAGAAAAAGGAATTTGAAAATGCGTAAATTTATCACGATAATGATCGGGGCCGCTTCGCTAGCGGCGTTGCTGACTATAACCGCCTGCAAAGAACTCTTTGCAGACATAGAAGAGGATTTTTCGTATTGGGCGTCGGAACCCGTCATCACCGGTTTCAGATCCGCATCTCCGGCATCCGTGAGCGCGGCGGGCGTTCAGTGCGTACCGTCTGCAAGTCCTGCGGTGCTTACCTTTACCGTGCGCAATCCCCAAAGCTTTTCGTTTGTAATGCCGGGTACAGGGGCGCCTTCGGATATCGTAACTTTCGGAAGCGGTATACACGATGCTTTGGGAACGAATCCGCCCGCAGTTACCGCCGATTATACGCTTGTGCAAAGCGCTCGCGATACTTTGACGCTTACATATACATCGGCTTTTTTACAACGGTACGAGTACGGCGCCAGCAACATAGGAGCTGCGATCAAGCTTTACAGTACCGACGGCAGAAAGTTCAATCAAATTTATAAGTTTGATTTGTACGCGAACACCGCCCCTGCTTTGGAGTACGCGGGAATCGGAAAAACGCAGGTAGGAAGCGAATGGTTCTATGTGCTTATATTCCGCGCAAAAGATATGGGCACAATGATAGGCGGTCAGAGTGTCCATAAAGACATCGACACTATGAACGTTACGGCAGGCGGCGTTCCGTCTGAGATTCCGCTGAGCTTTAACGCAACCAAGACGGATTTTGCAACGGGCGGAGATCTTTTAGCGGCAGGCACGGTAGCCTCGTTGGACGGTTCCTCGCTTCCGTCGCCGACCGCGCAGGATTGGATTCTCCGCTTAAAGACCGATGTAAAAGTCGGCGGCCCTGAAAAAGTGTACGATGTCAGCATAAAAGACACGCAAGGCTTAAGTTCCGCAGTGATACGGGCAAGCACCCAAAGAAGCAAGCTGGCCGATGTGAAATTATTTGACGGCTCAACCCCAATAACGGGAACAACGGAGAGCAATCTGGAAGAATTCTCCGGCATAAGCGGCAAAACCTTAACGGCAACGGCAACGGCCGCTCCCGCCGGAACGACCATAACGGGAAGTATCGCAAAGTTCGACGGCAGCACGTGGACACAGATAAGCGGCGGAACGGTAAGCGGCACAACGCCTGTTACGGTAAACTTACCGGCGCTTGGGACGGGCATATACGAAGAGCGTTACAAAATTACCCTAAAAGCCCAATTAAGCGGTTATGACGACAGCGACCCAAAAGAGTTTTTTATTAAACTGGTACGGTATGAAGTTCCCGTCCTTAAAATAAAGCAGGACTTTCACCAAAGCGGCGATAACTCTTTGTACTGTATCAGTGCAGCCGCTAAAGCCTATGTTACAGAAGACGTCATTCCCGATGAGACTCAGTATAATAGCTCTGCAAACCCGCTGGTTATTTACAGTATGCTCAACCAAGGCTGCAAACTTGAACTGAGCGCGGACGCAGGTGCAACGGTAAAGTATAAACTGAACAGCGGCGCCGAACAGTCGGCACCGGCGCCGGCGGAAATAACGCTATCCGGCGGTGCACACACACTTGAAGTATGGACTGTAAGGGGCGCAATAGAAGGGCCGCACACTACCGTACATATTAAGGTGGTAGACGCCGTAAACGCCTACGGCGAGCTTAAAAACGTTGTACAAAACACTCCCGAACAGGGTACGGGGCCCGGCCAGCATGATTATAACACTTTCTTCATAAACATTAAAATCGGCGCCAACCTGACCGCCGATACCGAAATAGCCGTAACCGGCGGCAAACGCCTGATGCTGTCAAGTTCGTCAAGCGGTACCGTCCACACCGTAGACGCAAATAACAGTAGGCGCATCTTCAAAGTAAGCGGCACCGGCACGGGGCTTATACTGGAGAACATAAAGCTTGAAGGAGGCTATGCCGCCGACGGCAAAGGCGGGGCGGTTTATGTCGAAGCCGGAGGTACGCTTGGGCTGACAGAGAAAACCGTCATTACGCCGTCAACCGCACCTGACACAAACACGAAGGGCAAAAACGACGTGTATCTTGCAAACGGCACTTTGATTAAAGTAGACGGTGCTTTGACGAGTGCCAATCCTATTGTTGCCCGCATTACACCCGAACAGTACACAGACGGGATTGCATTACTTCACGGCGGTAATTTATTGAATACCTACACCAAGTTCAGCGTAACACAGCCTGCAGATGCAGCGAACCTATGGAAAATAAAGAGCGACGGAAGACTGCAGGCAATACCCACAATCATAAACGGCGGTTCCGGCTCCGGCGCATGGCAAAGGCTCAAAGAAGCCGTGCAAGCACTCCCCGAAGGCAGCACTATCACCGTAAACGGCACAATTACAGCGACAAACGATAGCGGCGACGACGACAGAGGCGTAATAGACATCGACAAAAACCTGACGATAAAGGGAAAAACCGGAGCAAGCTCGGACATACTTAACGCAGACCGCGACAGCCTCGGCTCGAATGCGCACCGTATATTCACCGTTCAGTCCGGCAAAACGCTTACCCTTGAAAATCTGACGCTTAAAAACGGCCATGCAGCAGGATGGTCCGAAGCCGGGTGCGGCGGGGCAATTTATACAAAGGGCGGTACCGTCACGATGAAAAACTGCACGGTTACCGGCAACAAGGCAAAGATAATAGGAGGGGCTGTTTATGCGGAATCGGATGGAAGTACTCCAGCTATCGTAAAAGTCAGCGGCGGCACCATCGGCGGAGATACGACTATGGCGCAAAACCTATCGTATCTAGGCGGCGGCGGAAAGGGCGGTGGCGTCTATATAAAAGGCACGGGCAGCTCTTTAACTTTATCCGATAATGCCTCCATTACCGGCAACAGAGCTTCTAACGGCGAAGGCGGAGGCGTGTATGTAGGAAGCGGAGCAACGTTTATGCTGGAAAGCGGTGCAATCACGAACTGCACCGGAAATCAAAAAAGCGGTGCCGGCGTGTATGTAGAAACAGGAGCGGTTTTTAAGATGAAAGGCTCCTCATGCGTTACTCCCACGACGGACGACAACGATGTGTATTTGGCCAACAACTGTAAGATAGAGCTTGTCGGCTCCTTGACAAGTACGGCTCCCGTTGCCCGTATTACGGTACCGGATGCGAACTACGCTGCGACTACGCAGGTGCTTGACGGCGATATAACAAGCGGCACACCGGCGAACTACACCAAGTTCACCGTAACGCCGCAAACTTTACCTGCTAAAAAATGGATAGTAGATGAGCACGGCAAGCTTGCAGAGGTGATAGGAGGAGGCTCCGCTTCCATTCCTACCGCTAAATGGACAGCCTTAAAAAACGCAGTAGAAAGTGCATCAGACGGTGATGTTTTTTACATTGAAGGAGAGTATACTATGCCGGTCGGCAGTGATACCATGGTGCCGGCTGCCAACTGTACAATAAGGGGTACAAATAACGCCGTATTGAATGCTGATAACAAAGGTACAATGATTAGTGTTCATGTCGCCGGTATACAAAATATGACTCTTGAAAATTTGACAATAAAAAACGGTAAGGATGATAAGTTTGCCTTATCGGCATCTTGGGGTTTCGAATTTTACTTAAAAAATGTAACGGTAGAAGATACTAAAAAGATAATAGAGTCAAATTCAGGCGATGTTATTTTTGAAAATGTAAAAGCCCATGATACCGATTCTATAATAGAGCTTGGAGGGCTAGGTCATACTAATGGTAATATTCTCTATTCTTATTTGACGCTACAAGGAGATACGGATATAAAAGGAACTGTTAAGCTTATTTTTCCACACACTGGTGTTAATTATAGCGGTGCTATCAAGATATGTGATAAAAAATCGTATACACTAACACTTGATTTCGCTGGGTATTATAATACGGCTAAAGACGAACAAGTAGTCTTTTTGGATAATTCTGTTACAGGTTTTTCATTGGCACAGGCGGTACGAAACATAACCGTAAAACCCGATGGAACTGATCAGTATTATATTGATAATAACGGTTGTCTTAAAAAAAGGCCGTAGAAAATTGGTAATTGCCTTAATTACAAATTACCCATTGATAAAACTTTGACGAGGAGGAATATATGACAAAATCTAAAACTCACAACAAGAAGGGAGCCGCGGCAATCGTTACAGTCGCAGTTTTGGCGCTCATTGCGCTGTTTGGTATGGCCGCGTGCTCGAATGCGGCGCAATCCGGTACGGGAACAGGCGGAAGTACGGCACTGCCCGAAGCCCCCTTTGTCGAAGGCGGCGCCTCCCTCATCTTAAGTCCCGACAAGCTCGACATCAAAGTTAAGGTAACAACCTCAGACGGTTCCTCCGTAACGGTAGAAGGCTGCGAAGAAACAACGCTTACAAGCGGTGCCAGAACCGTGCTGCATGCAAAAGGCAGATTGGTAATTCTCAAAGGCAATATCAAAGAGCTGGATTTCTACAAGAATCAGCTGACTGCCCTTAATGTGCAGGGCTTAACCGATTTGCGAACGCTGGACTGCTGGGGCAATCAGCTTACCGAACTTAACGTGCAGGGCTGCACCGCTTTACAAGAGCTGAAATGCGGCTTCAATAAACTAACCGCTCTTGACGTGCAGGGCTTAACTACTTTGCAAAATCTGTTCTGCCCTTTCAATCAGCTTACCGTTCTTAATGTGCAGGACTTAACCGCTTTGAAAGAGCTGACGTGCCACGGCAATCGGCTTAATGCAGAAGCCTTTACCAAGCTCTTTACCGATTTACCGCAGAGGGCGGATAGTGATCGTGCAAATTGCGTTCTTTATATCGAAAAGCCCGGCTTTACTGACGACAACCATATTGATTTTACCGCTCCGCCGGATTTAGCAGCGGCCTTTAATAATGTAAAAACAAAAAAAAGGTGGGTTATGCTTAAAATGACTGTAGATAATATTGGGAAACTACATTGGATTGGGCTTTAATAAACCGCGGAATTACTCTCCGTCCCTAGAGGCGAGCTCAAAATCTGTCAGCGGATTTTGAGCTGTAGGCTTGCCCAGCGGCAAATGCTGTCCTGTTCGAACCTCTCGTATCGGGCGGAACGAAGGTGCCTTGAAAGGTCTAATTAAGCATTACAAATTTTTCAATCTCTCTTTCTGGAAGGCCTGTTATCTCTTTAATTAAAGCTATATAAAAGTTTTTTAGCTTCATAAGTTTGGATGTTTGCTTTAAGCCTTCGGAAAAATCTTTATACCTAGCGTCCATGCGGTCTTTGCGGTCAATGTGTGCTTGCGCTGAAACGTCCGTCTTTTTATACTGTTTTATATGATTTTTACTTTTATGGGAACGGGAACCAGTCACGGAGTTCCCGTCATAGCATGCAAATGTGCGGTATGTCGCTCCCGCGACAGAAAGGATAAACGGCTCAGATGCAGCGCGTATATCAGGTCTTCAGATACATCGGGAAAAACGACGCATATCTTAATAGACACCGGTCCCGAATTCCGCATACAGGCGCTGAAATATAAAATTCCTTCGCTGGACGCTTTGTTTATTACGCATTCCCACGCGGATCATTTAAACGGACTTGACGATCTTCGCATATTCAGCCATACAAAGTATTCCGACCATTGCCGCTCGAAGCAGGGCGATTACCCTCAGACAGGCGGACAGGGGCTGCCCGTGTATACAAACGCCGAAACCGTTTCGGAAATAAAAACCAGATTCAATTATATTTTTAAACGTACCCAAATTGCCGGCGGCAAACCTAAATTGTGCCTTATCGACAGCGGCGGGTTTGATTCCGCGCATCCGATCAGCGTAGGAAATATTTCGGTTATTCCCGTTCCCATGATGCACGGAGAACTTGCTTCTACGGGATGGCTTTTGTCCTGTAAGGGCAAGGATCTTAAAAAACATTCCATTGCATATCTTACCGACTGTAATTTTATAAGCGACGAATCTTTAAAACTTATAGAAAAAAACTGCGGTGTTCTCGATCATGTCGTCATTGACGCGCTGCGGAAAAAAGAACATACGACGCATTTGAATTTTGACTCTGCAATGAAGTATGCCGGCCTCTTAAAGGCAAAACACACATGGTTTACGCACATCTGTCACGACATGTCGCACACGGATATTTGCAATTACATACTTGACCGTGTGCACCTTTTTCCGGAACTGCAGGAGGCGGTTTTTAACGGCGCGACCGTTAAGCCTTCTTACGACGGCCTTGTGATCAGATCGGGAGAATAAAAGATTTTATGAAAATCCGGACTTTGCGCCGATAGGCGGCATGCGGGTGCGGGCGACAGCCTTATTGCCGCTGTTTTAAGTCGATCGGCGGCATTTACGGCGTTTAAAAATAAAAAAGCCGTCTCAGGATCCAAACAGAACCAAGACAGCCTTTCAACTTTTGCAGGAAAGATCTTCCTTAAAAAACGACATGCAAGGAAATTTCAATTTCCGAGAATGTCGCTTTCGTGCGCATTTTGCGCATACCTTCCTTAAGATTCAACAGCCGGATTTTCTTTAGGAATTCTTACCTTTTTTACGATAAATTCGCTTCGCAGACAGCGCGCGCAGACATTAAAAGTAGCGGTTCTGCCTTCGAATTCCGTTTTTACTTTCATCAGATTAGGCTTCCAGGTACGGTGAGAATGATTAAAGGATTTACTTACTTTATTACCATACATCGGAGATTTTCCGCAAATATCGCATGATCTGGACATATCATTACCTACCTTAACTAATTACACGTGAGTTTTATCATATTATTGAAACTTCAAAATTATGTCAATAGGAAATAAAATTCGTAAAAAAACCGCACAAGCTCCTATTGTGAAAGATTTCTGCCTCTGCGCTGCATGAGAACTTACATTTGTTAGCGTGTTTTACCATTTACAGACAGAGATTTCTTCTGTATAGTTTTTACATGGCCAAAACATTTGACGATAAAAAGATAATATACACGATGAACGACGTAAGCCGCGCTTACGGTACGAAGGTCGTTTTAAAAAACATAAGTATTTCCTATTATTACGGCGCTAAGATCGGCGTTATAGGAGCAAACGGTTCCGGAAAATCGAGCCTTTTTAAAATTCTTGCGGGAGAAGACAAGGATTTTACCGGAGCGACGATCCTTGCTCCTGGGTATACCATAGGTTATTTGGAGCAGGAGCCGCAGCTTGAAGCCGGTAAGACCGTAAAAGAGATTGTGAGCGAAGGCGTAAAGCACATTACCGATCTGTTGGCCGAATTCGATAAGGTAAACGAAGCCTTCGGCGAAGAAAACGCGGATTTCGATAAGCTTTGCGCGCGTCAGGCGGAAATTCAGGAAAAACTGGACACAGCCGACGCATGGAACCTTGATTCCAACCTTGAGCTTGCAATGAACGCGCTGCGCTGTCCTCCTCAGGATCAAGTCGTAGACACTTTAAGCGGCGGCGAGAGGCGCCGTGTCGCTCTGTGCCGGCTGCTTTTAAAACGCCCCGACATACTTCTTCTTGACGAACCCACAAACCATTTGGACGCGGAAACGGTCGCCTGGCTTGAAAAATATTTGCATGATTATGAAGGGACTGTGATAGCGATAACGCACGACCGTTATTTTCTTGACGACGTGGCCGGCTGGATTTTGGAACTGGATCGCGGCGAAGGATATCCGTTTAAAGGGAACTATTCAAGTTGGCTTGAACAAAAAGAGGCCAGACTCGCTATGGAAGAAAAAGGCGAAAGTCAGCGGCGCAGGGAAATACAAAAGGAACTTGAATGGATTCACACAAGCGCAAAGGGGCGGCAGGCAAAACACAAGGAACATATTACAAAATACGAAGAGCTTCTTTCAAAGGGCGCAAAGGTAAAACTTAAAGACACACAGATTTCAATTCCTGCAGGTCCGCGCTTGGGCAACGTGGTTATCGAAGCGCACGATTTGACAAAGAGCTTCGGCGACAAACTCTTGTTTGAAAAACTGAATTTTATAATACCGGCAGGAGCCGTAGTAGGCATAGTAGGGCCGAACGGCGCGGGTAAAACCACGTTGTTTAAATTGATTGCGGGCGCGGCAAAACAAGTAGAGGCGGAAAGCGGAGCAAATTCCAATTCGGAAGAAAAGCCCGATTCGGGGTCAATAAAGGTCGGTTCCAGCGTAAAGCTTGTCTATGTAGATCAGCTCCGCTCAAGGCTGGACGAAGATAAAACCGTCTATGAAACGCTCACCGACAACCTTGATATTGTAAAATTGGGAGCCGTAGATGAAAAAGGAAGAGCTCTTGAGGGCGGCGTTCGTGAAGTAAACGGACACGCTTATTGCGCCTGGTTCAATTTTAACGGCGCCGACCAGAATAAAAAGATAAAGGTTTTATCCGGCGGAGAAAAAAATCGGCTGAATCTCGGAATGATGTTAAAAGAATCCGGGAACGTTTTGCTTTTGGACGAACCCACGAACGATCTGGACGTTCAAACGGTGCGGGCGCTGGAAGAAGCTCTGGAAGATTTTGCAGGCTGCGCCCTTGTGGTAAGCCATGACCGCTGGTTTTTGGACAGGATCTGCACGCACATACTTGCGTTTGAAAACAACAGCGAAGTCAGATGGTTTGAAGGCAACTGGTCGGAATATGCCGCATGGAAAAAAGAACAGTTCGGAGAAGACGCCGGAGTTCCCAAGCGGACTGTTTACCGCAAAATGACAAGGGCTTGAATGCCGCGTTTTGCCGGCGGTCAATTCATCAATCGATTGAAAGTCGGAGATGTTGTTTTTCGAGCGCGCTTAGGATCCGTTAGCGGCTAAGCGGAGTCGAACCGCCCTATCAACCTTGGGAAGGTCGTGTAATACCGATATACGATAGCCGCAAGTGCGCTAATAATATCCTTTTTAAATAATTTTGGCAATATTCCGCATTGAATCACGTTAAATCTAACCGAACCCAAAGCGATGCCTCACGTACATTTTACAGGTACGGAAAAAAATTATCTATTTTTGAGTTCGGAAATGCGTTCATTAATAACAGGTTCCCATACAGTTCCTTTGTGTTTTTTCAATAGTGTATTAAGAGATTTTAATTCATATTTATTTATGGCAGCTTTATACTCTTCCTCTGTTTTGGGTATTCCAAAAACCAGCGTTCCCGGCTTATTTGCCAATGCTTTTAAAGATTCCCATTCCATAATATTTTGCTGTTGAAGTGAGTGGAGTCCCATAAAATACAATGACTTATCTTTAGGAACATTTACAGTCCATTCATCATTTTGAACTTCATATAATTTGATGTATTGAGTATGTAAAATCATATTTCCTAGAAATGCTGTAGTTGTAATTGATTTTTGCCAGCTTGAACCTTTTACAACAAGTTTTCCGCCTTTGTGGGCTGGCGGTAAAGAAAAATATCTGTTTCCTGTCGAAATTAATGCTTCCCAATTATTATTCTCATCAACATAATAAAGTTGAATATCAGGTTCTGAAGACATTCCATAAACCAAAACTGAATTTTCTGGAGTTGCATTTTCTATCATTCCTATATTATTAGCTCCATCAACAGGGGATGAAACGCAAGAAGAAAATAGTAACACAATCATTATAGAAAATACTGAAATAAATATTTTTTTCATAAAATCCCCCACGGTTTCTTTATATTAATAATATTGATTGATTTTTACAAGGATTACTATTTAGCCTGCACGACAAGAGCATGAAAAAAAATATAAAGCGGAGAGGGGAAACGGCATGGCGGAGAGCCGAACGGTGTGAAATCGTTTTTAAAGACAAATCGGACAAACTTATATGCGTGCGACGCCCGTTTTTTTCGCCGCTTCGGCTACGGCTTTCGCTACTGCAGGGCCTACGCGCGGATCTAAAGCGGCGGGAATTACGTAATCGGCGTTTAATTCTTTGTCGGAAATTAAAGACGCTATCGCGTCGGCTGCGGCGACCTTCATCCGTTCATTGATCTCGGAGGCGCGTACGTCAAACGCTCCACGGAAAATGCCGGGGAAGGCCAAGACATTGTTTATCTGGTTGGGGTAGTCGCTTCTCCCCGTGGCTACGACGACGGCTCCTGAAGATTTCGCATCTTCCGGAAAAATTTCAGGCGTAGGATTCGCACAGGCAAAAACTATCGGCGAACAGGCCATCTTTCGGACGGTTTCCGGTTTTAATACTCCCGGAGCGGACACTCCTATAAACACGTCTGCGTCTTCCATGGCGTCCGACAAGGATCCCTTTATATCGCAGGGGTTTGTAACGAGGGAGATCTCTTCCTTGATCCGGTTCATCCTTTCTTTTCTGTTTTTGTAGATCACGCCTACGCTGTCGCACAGAATTATGTTTTTTGCGCCTGCGCTTAAAAGAAGTTTCGCGATGGCGACGGCCGCCGCCCCCGCGCCGTTTACGACAATCTTTACGTCGGAAAGGTTTTTCTTAGCGACTTTAAGAGCGTTTGTCAAACCTGCGAGAGTGACAACGGCCGTACCGTGCTGATCGTCATGAAAAATCGGGATGTCGCACTTTTCTTTTAATTTTTGTTCGATTTCAAAACACCGCGGGGCGGCTATGTCTTCAAGGTTTATACCGCCGAATGAGCCTGACAAAAGATAAACAGTGTTTACAAATTCGTCCACGTCTTTTGTTTTTATGCAAAGAGGAAAGGCGTTGACTCCGCCGAAGGTTTTGAATAAAACGCATTTTCCTTCCATGACGGGCATTCCCGCTTCCGGGCCGATATCGCCTAGTCCCAAGACGGCGGAACCGTCGGTGATTACCGCGCACAGGTTATGGCGCGCAGTAAGGGTATAGCTTTTGCTTATATCTTTTTGGATTTCAAGACACGGTTGAGCTACGCCCGGCGTATAGGCCAGCGACAGATCTTCCTTTGTGGCGACAGGCACCTTTGAAACGATTTCAATTTTTCCTTTCCACTGCCCGTGAAGGCGAAGCGATTCCTTAGCATAGTCCATAAAAACTCCTTGAAGTTGCGCGAGGGAGAAAATTCCAATTTTCGCCGCGTGCAATTAGTGCGCTCGTTGCGCACAGTAAAATAAATGCCGCCGCTTGTGCGCGATAAACCAACTATACAGCGAAAACGTAAAAATTTCATCCGGTCGAAAAAATATTATCGCGGTTTTATTCGGCAGATTGCTGTTTTTTAATTTTGACGCATAATTCGATAGTATTAGGCTTGTTAAATGTTTGGAGCGAAGGCGAATAAAGCAGAAAGAAAGAGGCAGACTGCAAGGACGGTTTCGGTTTGGTGCCGCTTTCGTTTGCTCTTGCAAAAAATATCCCAACGCAGGCAAAACTCAGGTCTGGCAATGGGTCTTTCCTCAAGCACGCCGATGTCAGAACAAAAAAACCGGAGAGCAGGGGCGGCGCCATATCGATCCTTCGGTTATTCAACGCACCCTGCATGAAGCTGTTTTACGGTCAGGTATTCCGAAGGCAATCGGCTGCCACGCTTTCCGGCATTCATTTGCAACGCACCTGCTTGAAGTCGGTTACGATATCCGCACTATCCAAGAGCTTCTCGGTCACAGCGATGTTTCAACCACTATGGTTTACACCCACGTCCTCAACCGCGGCGGTCTCGGCGTTCAAAGCCCTATCGACCGAATGTGATTCGCCTTTATCCCATTTAGTGAAGATAGGCCTAATCTGGCTGTTGATGATGTGTTACGACAGACATTATGGTAGAAAGATGAAGCTGCTTGGTGAGGTGCCAGTTTAGATTGAAAATGCGTAGTTTGCGTGATATAATGAGGAAAGGTCGAAACAATGTTAGATGGACATGCTGTTGCAGGCAAAATAAAATAATATGCGGATATAAAATCATTATGGAACACAATTCTGAAATTCTGTATAAAAATTCATACAACTGAAATGGGTATTGAGCGAATAAAACGTAATCTTGATTTAGATACCAAAGATGTTATTGAGCGGTGTAAAAATAAAATTCTTGATAAGAGAAGTTCAATAATCAGAAAAGGAAAAAATTGGTATATAAGTATCGAGGATATTATGAGAACTGTTAAGGCATACAGTTACACAATAGGGCATCTCTAAAAACTCGGTTAGATTTTTAGAGATGCCCGACGAGTTTTGCTTAAGTCTTTATGTCATAATAACTTAAACAAAACATCGCAAATTAAATCTAAGGAAACTGTCCAAAACTGAAGTTTTTAGAGGTTCCCAATAATCACGGCACATAAGAAAAAAGCTCTATGACAATAAAAGAATTCGAGAATAAATATTGGTACATGAGTGAACTCAAAGCATTAGCAAAATCGATTGAAATTCCTTTTGATTCAAAAATACGAAAGGATCAGCTGGAAGAGATGATTATTCATTTTTTGGAAACCGGAACAGTGAATAAAAAGAATAGTTATCGGAGTAAAAACCGGAATAAAGATATATTGAATAATCATACTTATGTTGAAAATTTCAGCAACAAAAAAGAAACATGGGCATTCATACACAGTGAGATGGATAAACGGATTCCGGGATTAAAACCAAAATCAGGGGCAAAATATTGGCTTAATCGATGGATTGAAAATAAACTGTCCCATGGCGAAAAAATAACTTATAATGATGTCATTTGTGAATATATTCAGCTAAACAAAACAGAAGAAAAGCTTCCCCAAATTCCATCCTGTAAATTTAATAACTTCATCAGTGATTATCTCGCAAATGAAAAAAATGCAACAAGAGAAGAGGCTTTAGACGCATGGAATAAGCTAAAAGATATGAAAGCAAAAAAAGATTATATAACGTGGAAAAAGAATAAAAATACAATTTAATCTAAAATCCGCTTTAACTTGTATTTTAGAAAGTATCGAGCATTGAGAAAATAAGAAATTTGCCATTAAGGAACCATTTTGATATTCCGTCTACCTAATACCTTTTTGTGATAAGAAAATCATATTGACAAATATAGGATATAACCAATACAATCAGATTTAGATATGGCAAATAATTGGATCGTTGAATTCTATGAAACAAAAGCAGGTGAAAAACCGAGTTTAGATTTCATAAATACGCTTGAAGTCAAGCTTAAGGCTAAAGTGTTCCGTGATTTAGGATTACTAGAAAATAAAGGAAATGAATTAAGATTGCCATATTCCCAGCACCTTGATGACGGTATATTTGAGTTAAGAACAATTCAAGGTAACAATATAGTAAGGCATTTGTATTTTTTTATCATAGAAAAGAAGATAGTCATAACGCATGGTTTTCGAAAGAAAACTCAAAAAACACCACCTTCAGAAATACAAAGGGAAAAAGATTATCGAACTGACTACTTGAATAGAAATCTGGAGGCAGGAGGAAAGAAATGACATTAACAGAGGCATTAAAAGAACAAACGAAAGATGAAACTTTCAGAAAGGAATATGAATCTCTTGAACCGGAATATGACCTTATCAGTTCATTAATTGATGCCAGAAAATTGAATCATGTTACGCAAAAACAACTTGCCGATGCAACCGGAATTGCGCAATCAGATATAAGCAAAATAGAGAATGGTTCTGGAAATCCGACAATAAAGATTTTGAAAAGGCTTGCAGACGGACTGGGGATGAATTTGAAGATAGAATTTATTGCTAAAACTAAAATATCGATGTAGATAAAGCATCTAACACCCGCTTCAACCTGACATTGCGGACAAGCCGCAAATGCAGGTCAATCAAATGTTAGGACGACACGCCGCTGGCGTGCGATGTTTTGGAGGGAATCTATGAAATTAGATGGATTTGGTGTTTTTGTAAAAGATATGCCGACGATGGTGCGTTTTTACAGGGATATATTGGGATTTGAAATCAAAGAGGCAGAAGATGCATCGAATATATTTCTTGAAAAGGACGGCACTCTGTTTCTATTTTACAGACGCTCGGATTTTGAAAAGATGACTTCTACAAAATTCAATTATGCAGAAAAGATAAATGGACATTTTGAAATTGCCTTAGGCGTAGAAAATTTTGCGGCAGTGGATAAAGCATATAATGAAATAATCGCAAAGGGTGGAGAATCTGTAATGCCGCCTACAACAGAGCCTTGGGGACAGCGAACTTGCTACATTGCCGACCCCGAAGGGAATCTTGTAGAAATCGGTTCTTTCGTGAAAGACTAAGGTGCATTTTTATCAAGATCATATTACTAAAAAAGTAAATTGAACTTTTAGGCGAAGTTAAGGCTGCATAGATTTTTACACTTTAAACCTGTAAAAAATTTGTGTTGACTAAATAGCGCAGTTGATTATGCAAGAAAAAAGTTCTCCATTTCTTATAGCCAAAATATTTAAATCTGTGGTAAAATAATCCCACAAGGAGACATGATAAAAAGTGTCGTCTGAAATATCGCCGACACTTTTTATCTCGAGTTTGCTCGGATGTTTGCAGAAATCGTGTATACGTGCCGTTTCGATAAAATCGAATGAATACGATATACGTTATTTCGCAAACTCGACTATTGAACGTGTGCGCTGGCGCGCACGGTTAAAAACTTTTTCGGAAATTGATATTTCCTGCAAAAGTTTTTATGGGAGATATAAATGCCAAGAATAGTTCCGATAAGAGATTTAAAAAATACTACAGCAATTTCACAAATATGCCATGAGGATAAAGAGCCTATTTTTGTTACAAAAAACGGTTATGGAGACATGGTAATTATGAGTATGGAAACCTATGAAAAAAATCTTTTTCTTTCCAATGTTTATGGTAAGCTTGAAGAAGCAAAGCAAGACATGAAAAACGGCAGATATTCTTCTGTCGAGGATACAGTTTCCCGTATAAGGGAGAAACATGGCCTATAATGTTCGGATCATGGAAAAAGCAGAACAAGATTTGTCGGAAATAGTAACATATCTTTCTGATATGCTCTGCAATCCTAAGGCTGCTGACAGTTTGCTGGAAGAATTTTTGGAGGTAAAAACAAACCTTGAAGATAATCCGTATATGTATCCTTTAAGTAATGATTTGGTACTGCAAATGGAAGGATATCATAGGTTTCTTTTTAAGAAAAATTATATTGCGTTGTATCTGATTGATGATGACAAAAAAGAAGTTTCAATAATGCGTATTTTTTACGCAAAAAGAGATTATAATAATTTAATATAAATAAAATCTAGCACCCGCTTCAACCTGACATTGCGGCAAAGCCGCAAATGCAGATTAAGCGGATGTACAGACCACCGAGCAGGTCATTTATTTACAATAAAAACGTGCGATATACGAACTCGTGATATTTCAAGCATTCTATAGATTGAAAATTATTCCATAAACAGGTTTCAATATAAAAAGTAATGTATCGATAAAAATTCTACCTGCTTTTTCCTTTTTGCATTTTATTTAATTCGGCGATATAATTCAAACCGAAAATCTCAATCTCGTCTAATACTTTTTGAAACTGAGTTCCCAATTTACTCAAAGAGTATTCAACATGAGGCGGGACTTCGGCAAAGACTTTGCGGTCGATTAGTTTATCTTTTTCAAGCTGACGGAGTTGCCTTGTTAAAACAGTTCGAGTTGTTGTAGGCATTAATCTTTGAAGTTCATTAAACCTTTTTGTGCCCGTGCTCAGATGATATAAAATTATAATCGCCCATTTCCCTTGCAATACTCTTTGAGTAGTAGCGAAGGGACACTTATCATAAATCGACATCATGAAAAATCCCTTATTAGTATTATTTTTGATACTATGTATTATAAATGTTCGTACTTACAAAATCAAGATTAAAGACTATAATGATACTTAAAGAAGGGAGACCCACTTCTAAATATTTACCGGAGGAATTTTATGAAAAATGAAACAATGAAGGTCTTTGATGCTTACCGAGATGCACTGGAAAAAGGTGATTTTGCGGGAGTTTTTGCAACACTGTCCGATACTATTGTATGGCACATGGGAGGCGAAAGTTCGCTTTCAGGTACGATTACAGGGAAACAAGCATTGGGTGAGCGTTTAGGAGAATTTGCAAAAAGGAGCGGCAGCACATTTAAAGTTATTACCAATTGGGCTGCGAGCAACGAATGTTTTGTTGCTGCAAGTGTTGTTTCCGTAGCGGAGAGAGGAACTTATAAGCTAAATGATCCGGGCATTGATCTATTCAAAATAGAAAACGGCAAGATACAAGAAGTATGGACTTTTGCCGAACAACAATCGGCAGAAGATAAATTTTGGGGCTAAGTATAGAATTTTTCCGTGTTACAGATAATTCATCATAGTAAACCAACAACCCCGACGCGAGCGTCGGGGTATTAAACCCGCCGCTTTAGCAAGGCATTGTCTTTGGCATTTATTTTTTTGTTTTCCATCCGTTTCTTGATAATACGCGGCGGATAAATTATACTAGTTTTATGTCTGAAAACAATAAAAAAAGATCGGGATTGATCCTTTCCTGTTGGATAGTAGCAGCCCTCATAGTCTTAATAGCCTTTATGGTAAACGGCAATAAGATCATAGGAAATTTAAAATCGACGGGTTTTTTTGAGCGGATATTCGGAACCACTCCGGAATTTGTAAAAAATTATACTGAAAAAAAACCGCCGAAATCCAACGGACTTTTGGAAATAGAGATAGAAAAACCTTCCGTGCAGGGGTCGGACGCACCTTTGGTTTCCGGCACTCCTCTTGCCCCCGGCACACATAACAGTTCGCAAACACCGTCCGAAGGAACATCCGAAAAAACTCAAGGAACCGCCGAAAGCACTTCCGCAGTTACGAGCGAAGCAAAAAACACCGCTTTGAATGCGGCGGGTGAAAGCCTGACCAATGTCGCTTCAGCCGGACAAAACAATAAACAGGACGTCGCACGTAACACGAACGTATCTTCAACTTCCGTAAATCAGTCGGGAACGACGCCTTCGACTCGCCCGCAATCCAATCAGGCATCTCCTTCACCTTCTGCGATAAATTTGCGCATGTTTTTCGTTTCGATCGATACCGACGGCACGATAAGCAAAAAAGAAGTGCAGCGCACATCTTTGAGAAGAGACGCTCCTTTAACGGCGGCCTTAGAAGCGCTGCTTTCAGGCCCATCTCTCCAAGAGCGCAACGCAAATTACATGTCTTTGATTCCCTCAGGAACGCGCCTTTTGGGCGCTTCCGTAAAAAACGGAATTGCCTTTCTCAATTTCAGCGAAGAATTCGAATACAATCCTTACGGCGTGGAAGGATATTTGGGTCAGCTTATGCAGATCGTGTACACAGCCACTTCTTTTTCGACGGTCGACAGCGTTCAATTTTTAATTGAAGGGCAAAAAAAAGACTATCTGGGAAGCGAAGGCGTTTGGATAGGCTCCCCTTTGGCAAGGTCGTCTTTTTCCAAATAAAGCGATAAGAGGTCGGTTTTAGATCGGCTTGTCGCGGCAGGGTTCGCCGTAGCAGCAGGACTTGTTACGGCAGGGGGCGCTCGTCGACCACTTTCGTCGCGGCAACTCGGGAGGCTGCGCTAATTTCACCGGCTGAGTTTATCGTGCTGACTGCGGCATTTTGCCGATGGTGCTCACGGCGTCGGCCACGCCGGTTGTATCGATTTTGCGAACGGCTCACCGCGCCGAGAGTGCTAATTTTGCCGATGGCGTTCACGGCGCCTGCTGTGCGGAATTCACAATCGTATAGGTCTTAAGCGTTTGATTGAAATAAGCGCGGTTTTTTACGTACGAATCGTCAAAGACGGTCATGGAAACATATCCGAATTTGTCTTCGCTTATCTTTGTGATGATCTTAAAATCTCTTAGGACGACGCCCGTTTTGTTTTGATAGTAATAACTCGACAAGCTCATCCTTGTCCGAGATGAGGACGAAGCGGAAAAATCAAGTTTTTCCCAAGCGGAGTAAGAATTTTGAGCGCTTAAAATCATATTTCGCTGTAACACATCCGAAAATGTTTCCTTTATGTCTTCAGGGATAAAAATGACGTTTACGGACAAAACCGCGTCGTCGCCGAGAGCCCATACGTTTCCCGAAGATTGAGTCCACAAGGAATCCAAAGTGATTTCCTGCACCGTGTCCGAAATATTTACCGTATATTTTTTCTTTTCAGCGGGAACGGAAAGTTTTTGCTTGTCGCTTGAATCTTTTAAAACCTCGGGAAAGCCCGTAAAATCGTAAAATGAATTGTCTTCGGAAGAGACGAGACGCCCCGCCGTAACCGCTTCCAACAAGACTTCTCCGTTTGAGGCGGAGATGCGCTTTAAATTGAAAAGAGGAACGGCGTAGTCGTAAAGCATGGAGACGTATCCTCCGAACTGCATAAAATCGTCTTTAACGACGGCTCCTTGTTCGCTGAAGTTCTTTTCCAAAGCGACTTCAGCCGGAGAAATATTTCCCGCCTTCTGTCTGCGTGCGTTGAATTCGTACACCATATCGTGAAGGTAGTTCACTATATCCGTATCGTCCGGCGTGATAGTGTCTAAGAATCTTTCGCCCGTCATTTCCATGTGATCCGACAGGGGATCCACGCTGAATAATATTCCCACGGACTTTTCAGGAAGCTGTTTTTCCCTGTCTCCGGGAGCGTAATAGCGGGCGGCGTAAGTTGCCTCGTCGTAATATAAAAAACCTATATAGGATTTACGGCTGAAGGTATTGTCCCTGTAATAGACATATTCACCTGAAACGTCCGGAATATACGGATCTATGCCCGGAAGAGCCGCTGCAAAGAGGATACAAAAAACGGCTTGGGCGGCGGCAAAAATCAGCTTACGCATTGAGCTTTGCAAGTTCCGCGTGAACTGTTGCGGCGGCTATTTTTGATGCGTCTTTTAAGGACACCAGGCGGGATTCACTTTCGGATCTAAGTTTTATTTCAACTTCGGGAAGATTTTTTTCACCTACGACTATTCTTATCGGAATTCCTATGAGATCCATGTCTTTGAATTTGACCCCGGGTCGTTCGTTTCTGTCGTCCAATAAAACTTCCACCTTTGCGGCGACAAGGTCGTCGTATATCCTGTCTGCGGCTTCTTTCATGTCGCCTTCGTATTTTATAGGGACTATGACTACTTGATATGGAGCCGTACTCATTGTCCAAATTATCCCGTCTTTATCGTGATGTTCTTCTATGATCGAAGCGAGAGTTCGGTCAAGGCCTATGCCGTAACAACCCATGAGCATGGTCTGCTGCTTCCCGTTTATGTCAAGATAGACTGCGTTCATAGCTTTAGTATACTTCGTACCCAGCTTAAATATGTGTCCCAGCTCGTTGCCTTTTTTAGTATACAATTTTTGTCCGCATTCAGGGCAACAGTCTCCTTCTTTTACGATACGCACGTCTGCGGTCATAAAAGGAATAAAGTCGCGGCCGGGTTCAACGTGCATATTGTCAAAGTCTTTTTCGCCGCCGCCTGTTACCGTGTCGTGTATGCAGACGTCGAATTTACCGTCGTCCCGCATGATCATAACGCTTTCGTCGGCCAAGAGAGGAAGTTTTGTGAGCCCTACCGGGCCTACGAAGCCGTGCGGCGCACCGGAATATTCGATCACTTCATTTTCGGAAGCAAGTTCGGCTCCGCTTGCTTTAAGAACGGAAGCCAGCTTTGTTTCGCTTACATCCAAATCGCCGCGGATGGCAACCGCAAAAAAACTGACGGGATAATAGGGCCGTGCGGTATTTTCCATTTCTCGTTTAAATGTTTTTCCGCCGGGCGCATTTTGCAGATCGAGCGAAGAGTTGAACACCTTATAGATCAGAACTTTTATAAACTGCCTTCCCGGCATTTTAAAAAACGTTTCCATGAGTTTGATAGTCTCAACTCCGGGGCAAAAAACCTTCTCGATCGGTTTTTCAGTCTTTATTTGCGGCTCTCCGTTAACATCGGTTGCGATATCCGGTTTGCAGGAAGCTTTTTCCACATTAGCCGCATAACCGCATTTGGGGCATAAGATGAGCGTGTTGTCCCCGACAGTGCTTTCCACCATGAATTCTTCGGAACCCGAGCCGCCCATAGCGCCGGTGTCGGCCTTTACGGGAATCGTAGTAAGCCCGAGCCGCTTGAAAATCCTGCGATACGCTTTGGAAAGTTTTTCATACGATTCGTCAAGAGACTTTTGATCCGCATCGAAGGAATAGGCGTCCATCATAACGAATTCTCTTCCTCTCATAACTCCGTAGCGTGGGCGGATTTCATCGCGGTATTTTGTGTTTATCTGGTAGGGAATTACGGGCAGCTGCTTGTAACTTGTAATGCTGTCTTTAAATAGATATGTAAAGGCTTCTTCGGCCGTGGGGCTTACTACCATGTCTTGGCCGCCTCGCGTTTTTACGCGGAGCATTTCGCCGCCCATGGTTTCCCACCTGCCGCTTTCCTTCCACAAATCGCCGGGAACAATTACAGTGGGTTTTATTTCAAAGCAGCCTGCACGGTCCAGCTCTTCGCGTATTATGTTTTCAACCTTTCTGAATGAGCGCAGCCCGAACGGCATGTATGCGTAAAGTCCGTTGGCAAGTTTTTTGATGAGCCCTGCACGCATCATGAGCTGATGGCTTGCGATCACTGCGTCGGCAGGGGGATCGCGCAGCGTGTATAATACGGTCTGTGAAGTTTTCATAATTGCAGATGATACAGCAAAAAGCCCTGAGTATTCAAGCAAACGAAGAAGAACAGGGACACCGTTTAGCCGACGGTCGGCTTGGCTGACTTGGCTTCGGCGTCGCTTCTGTTTGCGGCACGCAACCGGAACCTCGCCCTGAGCATTTCGTTTTAAAAAACCGCCTGTTTTTGATGCAAAACTTACATTCAGTTGACACTGATAAAAATTATGTGTATATTTTTTACATGTTACCGAATGATCGGTAACATGTGCAGCGGTATCCCGAAAAACGCTAAACGCTAAATTCGAGTTTTTTCCAGACGACCGCAAATATTTTTGATCGGAGTGAAAATCCTGTGGCGGTAAAAACGGCCTGCAAGAGCTGTCAAAAAAGACAGTCAGCAAAAGAAAGAATTTTAGATATCGCGTTTTCTTTTTTTAAAACTCCGCTCTACGAACAGGTTTCTCTTAACGACATTGCAAAAAAAGCCGGAATATCAAAGGCCGCCATATTCAGGCATTTTAAAAATAAGGCGGATCTTGTTTGCGCAATGCAGAACAGGTTTTTTAACGACGTGGCGGATTATATAATTTCAATAAAGCAGGATCTTACCGCTGCCATATGGTCAAAAGACGTTTCGCTGTATCGGATTGTGCTTCGAAACACGGTAAAGACTTATTTTGAATATCCGGAGTATTTATTTTACATGCTCTCTCACAGCGCAGTTTCTATAAAAGACTATAGGGAACAGACGCTCCTTTTGAGCAAAAAACTCGAAGAAAAAGGACTTTCGCTTAAGATGCTGGGAGGTATGTTCGGGGTAAATTATTCGCCCGAAAATTTTTCCGTGTTTAATCTGAAAAATTACGCCGCCATTTCATATGCGTTTATTTCCGTAGCATATTTTTTAATATTATCGCTTTCAGGCCAAAAAAAATCGTCCGCCTCCGATCAGGCGGAATCAGGTTGTCTTGAAAAATATGTTTTGCAAGAGCCAGCTTTTGATTCTGAGACGATAGCGGACTTACTTGATTTCGGAATATACAGCCCGCAGCGATACCTGTCTTACGAGCGCATGAAGGAACTTGACGAAAAAGCCCATATCGATCTTTCAAAGATTCCTCCGGCCAATAAAATTTTTTGCGCGCTGTCGCAAGTGATAGACAAATACGGCTTTCCCGGCGTCACTGTGAAGCGCTTGGCGGATACGCTGAACATGGCGAAGAGCAGTTTGTATTCATATTTCGATTCTAAAAAGACTTTGATACATAAATTATTGACAGAAGAGATTTATTTAATGATAAGCAGTCTGGACGAGGTGTGCGGCGAAATTACGGACAGCACGGAACTAGCTTACGTATTTTTCCGCGCACTCACAGAATATTTTCTTGCACGGCAGGATATTCTTACGGTATTCAGATGGACACGAATGTCAGGATCGATAATTCCGGAGCAGTACGAGCATGAAGATTTTTCTTTGCAAAATTTCAAATTGTCCGCCGACGTAGACGAGGCGGAACAGCTTGACAAACTGCCGTTTAAAATGACTAGGAGAATATTTTTTACGTGGATCAGCGTCGTGTCTTCTTCGATCGTCATGCGAAAAAACATTCACAATCTTAGCGACGAAAACTGTTATGAAATAGTAAAACTGTGTTTTGATTTTATGCAGAGAGGGTTAACAAGTGATACGAATTGAAAATTATCTTGAAGGAGACAGTAGACTTATGTCAATGGCGATAAAAAAATCAGGAAAAAGATTTTTGCTCTGCTGCATTTTTCCGGCAGCCGTGCTGATCTTAAGCCTTTTTCCGGCAGCGGCTCAGAGCGCAGTAAAAGAAGCTAAAACGCAGCCGGTGATTCTTACGATCGAACAGGCGGTGGATTACGCAAATAAAAACAGCAGGACTTTAAAAAGCGCAAGGATCGACTTGGAAATGTCCGAGCGCGCCAGTAAGTATTCGTGGAACGTTTTTTTGCCTGCGCTTACGGTGTCGGGAACCGCGAGTCGTGCGAATGATTATGTTCCGGGCGCAGGCGATATTATCGCAAATGCAATATATCACGTTCCCATTCCCAGCAGTTACGAAAGTGAAAAAGACCGCTGGACGGGAATAGGCAACATAAGCGTTTCGCTAAATTTAAGCCTTGCTCTCATACAGCGGATAAGAGCTGCGCACGCGAATTTTGAAAGCGGAAAGATAACGTGGACGCAGGCTTCAAAGCAAAACGAACTCAATATCAGAAAACTTTTTTACGCCCTGCTTTTGCAGCAGGAAAATTTAAAAGTTCAAGAGACCAGTTTAAAAAATGCGCGCCAGAGAGCTCTGCAGGCGGAAGTAAATTATAAAAACGGTATGGTTCCGGAACTTTCGATGCTGCAGGCACAGGTTACCTATGAAAACCAAAGGCCGAATGTGGATAAAGAGCGGCAAGCTTTATCGCAGCAGCTCGATTCCTTTGCCTTTCTTTTGGGAATGCCTGTAGGCACAAAGATCGAGCTCGTAGGCGAAATAACTCCCAAATTTATTAACATTGATGCCGAAGAGGTTTATCCCAAATACGGAATGAATAATCTTGACGTCCTCAACATAAAAAGAAACATAGATGTTTTAAAACTCAATCTCAACGCTCTCAATTTGAGCTCTTTTACGCCGGCGCTTTCATTAGGATGGAACTATCAGCCGATTTTGATGACGGGCGGAAAGTGGACTGACAGCGATTCGCGCTATGATAACGGAAATTTTTCCATTACGCTCGCGTGGACTATATCCGACATTCTTCCTTTTTCCGCTAACAGACAGAGCGCTAAGGACATAGAAGATAACATCCGTAAGCTAGAAGTTTCACTCGACACTCTCATTCAAAATAACGAACTTATCGTGCGTAAAACCGCAGACAGCCTTGCTCAGGCTAAGGAAGCTATAGAATCAAACGAACGGAATATAAAACTTGCTCAGCGCTCATACGATATGACGGCGATCGCTTATCGCAACGGGACCACGGAACTGCTTGACCTGCGCGATGCGGAAACCCAGTTAAATCAGGCAAAGCTCGGTATGCTGAACGAGCAGTACAACTATATTTCATACCGGCTTGACCTTGAATACATATTGAACACACAACTTACAGGAGAAATAAAATGAAAAAGATAAATCAATCAAGATTAAAGATTATTTTATCCGTAGTTCTTGCGGCGGTTTTTTTCGGCGCATTTGCCGGCTGCAAAAAGGCCGCCGAAGAAAAAAAAGAAAATGCGACCGCGTCTTTTGCCGTAAATACTTACAAGATCACCGAAGGCCGCTTGGACGATTATCTGGAATTCGGCGGAGACATCGTGGCGTCTTCGTTAGTGAACATAATGCCGGACACTAACGGAAAAATTTCGCGCATTATGGTCAGGGTCGGGGATCTTGTTAAAAAAGATCAGATTGTAGCGTACATCGATCCCAGCCGGCCCGGCATGACTTACAGCGAAAATCCTGTAAAAGCGCCCACTACGGGAACAATCACACTGTTTCCCTATTCCGTTGGAGAAATGGTTGGATCTTCGGTTTCCATCGGGCAGATAAGCAGCATAGGAAATCTTGAAATCCATACGGATATTGCCGAACGCTTTGTTTCGCGCATAAAAAAAGGACAAACGGCCGCAATAAGCTTTGACGCTTTTCCGGGCGAAGCGTTTTCAGCGCACGTGTTTGAAGTAAGTCCCGTGCTTGACACGACTACGCGCACAATGAAGGTAAAACTCAGCTTGGACAAACCGGATCCCCGCGTAAAGGTGGGAATGTATTCTCGTATAAAACTCATAACCGAAGAACTTGAAAACGTCATAATCATGCCTTTTGACGCGATAATCGCCCGGGACAATAAATCTTATGTTTTTGTGGTTAACAGAGAAGAAGGTAAACGGCCGGAAAACCAAATAGGGATTCCCGCCGTAGTGCACATGCAGGAAATAACCCAAGGGATCCACGTGGATGAAAGAGTTGAAATTACAGCGGGCTTAAAATCAGGAGACGAAATAGTTGTACGCGGACAGACTGTCTTGGTGGACGGAGCGAGCGTGAACATTTTAAACGAATAGCTTTTACCGTTCGGTTTTCAACTTAATTTATAAAGAGGAATCAATATGTCTATATCAGAGGCGTCCGTTAAAAAACCTGTAACGGCATTATTAGTATTCATAATACTTTCGGCATTGGGAGTTTATTCCATATTTAACCTCAATGTGGATATGTATCCGGAGATAGACATTCCGTATCTTATCGTCTATACCGGATATAAAAACGCAGGTCCTGAAGAAGTGGAAGCTTCCATAACGAGAACCCTCGAAAGTTCTCTTTCGGGCTTAAGCGGACTTAAAAAAATGCGGTCGCAGTCGTCTACGGGCCTAAGTCTCATAATTCTTGAAATGGAATACGGAACGAATCTGGACGCGGCGGCGAACGATATGCGTGATAAAATCGATATGGTAAGAAGCTATCTTCCTTCCGACGCCGATACTCCGCTTACGATAAAACTTGATCCGTCAATGATTCCTATAATGCATTTGGTCTTAAAAGGGCAGCGCTCTTCCGACGAACTTTATGACTACGCGTCGGATATTATTTCTCCGCGGCTTGAACAGATAGACGGAGTCGCTTCCGCAATGATCATGGGCGGCCGCAAAAAAACGATTAACGTAGATATTCCGCGCGACAGACTTGACGCTTACGGACTTACCGTTTCGCAAGTGGCTCAAATGATAGGCGCGCAAAACATTCAAGCTACGGGCGGGAACATAAAGTCCGAACAGTTAAGTTATTCCGTCAAGACGGACGGAAAATTCAAATCCATAGAAGACGTGCGTAATACGGTAATATCTTATGCGATGGCTTCCTCCGCCGGCGGCGCTGCGTCAGGCGGCATAAAAAAGATATTGCTGCGCGACATTGCCGATGTGTATGAAGGACACGAAGACGGCTCCACAGCCGCATATCTTGACGGAGAATCGAGCATAATGCTTTTGGTGCAAAAGCAGAGCGGTAAAAACGCCGTAAAAACCGCGGCGAACGTGCGAGCGGCTCTTAAAAACATAACGGAATCCCTTCCCGGTGACGTTGAAGTCATCGAATCGTCGAATACTACCGACCAAATAAAACGGACTATAATTGAAGTGTTTAAATCCATAACGGAAGGAATGATTCTTTCCATCATAGTCCTGCTTATTTTCTTAAGGAGCATAAAAAGTACTGTCATAATAGGACTTGCAATTCCCATTTCATTTTTAATTACGCTTTTTCTCATGTTCCTTCGCGGAATGACCATAAACATGGTTTCCTTAGGCGGAATGCTCATAGGCGTGGGTATGCTTGTAGACAATTCCATTGTCGTTCTTGAAAACATCTTTGTTTACAGGGAACGCGATGCAAAGCCGTCGGTCGCCGCGACGCTGGGCGCTCAGGAAATGATAACTTCCGTCGTCGCAAGCACTTTAACCTCCATCTGTATATTCCTCCCCATGATAATGCTGAGTTCGAGGCTCGGTTTTATGGGACAGCTTTTTAACGATCTTGCGTTTACGATCGTTTTTTCGCTATTGGGTTCTCTTTTCGTTGCCATCGCTCTTGTTCCCGTTTTAAGCGCAAAATACCTTGTTTTAGGTAAAAGCTCGCATATCAACACGCACACACTTTTCGGTAAGTTGAATCGTGCGCTCGGCATCTTTTTTGAAAAAATGGACGGAGCGTATGCTTCTTCGGTCAGAAGAATATTGAGACATAAGGCGGCTACTGTCGTAGTGATGATCTTTATTTTTCTAGGTGCGATCTTTGGAGCGGCAAAAGTCGGATTCATATACATGCCTGAAATTTCTTCCGATACGGTGACTGTAAAATTCGAGCTTCCTAAAGGCACCAGGCTGGAAGTTACGGAAGCGTACGTACAGCAGATGGAATCCATTGCCCGCCAGGAAATCAAGGGAATTAAATTTTCAACCGTTACGGCGGGAGGCGACTCTATGCTTTCTTCGAGCGCGACGACGAACGAAGGTTCTTTGACGCTTACCTTATACCCTAAAGCCGAACGCCAAAAGGGCTGGGATACGGACAAAACGGCAAAAGACAAGCTCCGCCCGTATTTTACGAAATTCCCCGGAGCTACGATTACATTCGGAACGAATAACAACGATACGGCCAACAGCGGTATAAGCATTGACATAAAAAGCAACGATTTAAGCCTTGTGGCAAAGACGGCCAATCAGGTTATGAATTTGATAAAGACGCAGGCCGCCGACGTTGTTAATGAAGTGACATGCGATCTTGAAGAAGGGCTTCCGCAGCTGGAAATAAAGCTTGACAGAAATCGCATGTACGAGTTGGGACTGAACGTAGCTTCAATCGGAAGCGAAATAAGCGGCGCCATAAACGGGCTTAGAGCCAGCCGGTATGACGACGGAGGAAAAGAGATTAACATCGTCGTTCGCCTGCCCGAAAAAGACCGTGCAAAGGTTACGGATCTTGACCTGATATACGTAAGAAACAACAGCGGAACAAGAATACCTCTGTCGAACTTTGCTCACACGGTAAAGAATACCGCGCCGGTAACGATCTTCAGGGAAAATCAGTCGCGCATAGCGCATGTAACCGTAAAACAGGTTGACGGACTTTCTTTGGGAGACGTGCAGAACCGAATAAAAGACCTTATAGATAAAAACATTCTTATGGAAGACGATTTGAACATAACGTATTCGGGAGACTTGGCTGATATGCGGGAAGCGATTATGAATTTCCTTGCGATCATCATAATGGCGATTGTGCTTGTGTTTGCCGTCATGGCAAGTCAATTCGAATCGTTTAAAAGTCCGTTCATAATAATGTTTACAATCCCTCTGTCCTTTATAGGAGTTACCGCTATTTACGGAATTACGCGACAGAGGTTCAGCATAATGACGATCATGGGCGTTTTAACCCTTGTAGGCACGATAGTAAACAACGGTATAGTGCTTATCGATCAGATCAATATTCTGCGCAAAAGAGGCAGAGCCCTTGACGACGCCTGTGTTGAAGCTGCCGGAAACCGCCTCAGACCCATACTCATGAGCACGCTCACAACAGTGTTTTCTTTGATACCTATGGCATTTTTTCCCGGCGAAGGTTCGGAATCCATGCAGCCCATCGGTCTTACGATTTTCGGAGGAATGACATTCGGTTCGATGATGACGCTGTTTTTGATGCCCGTAGTTTACAACCTTTTTAACAGAAAAAATGAAAGGGCTCGTGTTAAAGAATTAAAGCGCATTGAGGAAGAAAACGCATAGCTGCGTTTGGGCGCGGCAAAATGCACCGTCCGGTGATGGACACGCGGCGCAAGGAGACAAACTTCTATGAAAGAAAAGAAAGAAAAAAAGAAAAAGAATGACATAAAGAGCGAAGCCGTTTTACACGACATACCGGACACCGGAGAAGAGAAGATAAAACGATACCGGCTTGAAATTATCTGTTCTCAATCGATAGCGGAAGATATGCTCGAAGGATTTAAATATAAAAAGATCAAATGTTATACGCAGTTTCCTTCCGTTATGGGGTCGGGCTACAGCGTTCCAAAGCTCGGAGATTCCATCTGGCCGCAGCTGAATACTATGTTTATCGTTTACTGCACTAAGGACGATGCTAAAAAAATACGGGAGCTTATCGGAGATCTCAGAAAACAGTATGTAGGAGAAGGCCTTGCATGCTATGCAAGCAAGGCAAAAGAATGGTAGAACTTCGCGCGGAAACGCTCCCGGCGGTTTCGTGACGGTTTCGGGTGAAACCGCCCGAGGAGCGGTCAAATTATGACTCTTGCAGGTCGTCTTTGCCGGCAGAAACGTAGGGTTTTATTAACGTCGTCGCCGTTTTGGGATTCATTATCACGGACGGCCCTCCTACGCAGCCTCCTTCACAGGACATGACTTCGATAAGATTCGGACATTCAGCAGGATAAGGAACAACACCTTCGTTTATCTTTCCGTACATGGAAAGAGTTTGCATTCCTTTTTTATCCAATCCGTTTATTACGGTAGAGCGCAATATGGACTTATCCTTCAGCCTTACCCTTATCGATTGCGCTACACCGCCTGAAACCGCAAAATTTCTGGCGCTTGCCGTAGGAATTTTTTCGGCGGGAACGACGGGCATCTCTTCGAAATTGATGCTCTTGGCAATAAAAAGGGCGTGAATTTCTTCTGCGGAAAGAACGTAGTCGACCTTTTTATCGTCGAAACCTTCCCGTCTTTTTGCAAGGCAAGGTCCTATAAAAACGGTTATACATCCTGGATACTTTTTTTTAGCTATTTCGGCGGTGTAGTGCATAGGACTTCTCGTCTTTGAAACGCAGGGTTTTAAGGCGGGGACGTGGATCTGCACTGCACGGAAATACGCCGAACAACATGAAGTCGTCATCATTTTATCGCCGCGTTCCATGCGCTCGGCAAATTCCTTCGCTTCTTTATCTGCGCAAATGTCGGCGCCTAGAGCTACTTCAAGGACTTCACTGAAGCCCGCTTTTAAAAGGGCCGCTTCAAGCTGACCCGGCTTTGACTTGAACTGAGCTGCTATCGACGGCGCATACAGCGCTACGACCTTTTTTTTATTTTTTATGATATGTTTTATGACGTCCACAAGCTGGCTTTTGTCCATCATCGCGCCGAAGGGGCATTCGCGCATACAGTTGCCGCAGAAAATGCACTTATCGTAATCGATCCGCTCTTTACCCGACTCGTCTTTTGTGATCGCCCCCACGGGACAGGACTCTTCGCAGGGTACGGGAATCTTTATTATTGCATGGTACGGGCAGTTTTGCATGCATAGTCCGCAGTTTATGCATTTGTCAGGATCGATGTGCGCGTGACGTTCAACGTGAATGGCGTCTTTGGGACAGTTTACCATGCACGGCCTGGCAAAACAGCCTTGACAGGCGTTTGTGACCATGTAATGAGATCTGACGCACGCGTTACAGGCTTCGTCAAGAACGGTCAACATAGGCCATGAAGGTGATTTTCTTTTTAGAGCTTCCTTTGCATATTCGGCAAGAGGTTTATCGTCGCTGTAGTCTTCTACCGACCAGCCTAGCCTTGCCAAAACTCTCATGCGAAGAATTTCTCTGTCGTGAAATATACAGCAGCGTATGGATCTCCCGCCGACCGGCGCCATTTTTCTTGGAATAAAGTGTACGGCTTCGGCAAGTTTTCCTTCAAGCTGTGCCTTTGCGATTTGAACAAGAATATCCCGCTTTACGTTTGCGGCGTTGTTGTTGATATTCAGCATTTTTTGTTTCCCCTTCGTTTTGAATTTTCCGCATTTTACAGCGGTATGTCTTGTCTCCTAATATCCAACACACCGCCCGATTTTCATCTTAAATGCATTTTAATATATTTTGCGATTTTTGTATGCTCGGCGGCGCCGGTGTCGGACGAGCGCAGACCGCTGCCCGCAGCGCAAACCTGAATTTAATTGCAAATTCACTTTTATAACGTATAATTAAATCAGCATGGCGAGGATTGAAAACATTGTTGAATATTACGATGAATTATTTCCCGTAACGGAAAGTCAAAAAAAATTTTATGCTGAAGAAACGGAAAATTTAAAAAAACCTGTAAAATATTTAAGAATCGGGTGCGGTACGGGCATTTTTGAAAATTATCTTGCAAGGGAAGGGGAGGACGTTACCGGCATCGAGCCGTTTAAGGAACTGGCGGATTGCGCCAATCGGCAAAGGAGAACGCCTTTAATGTCCATACGTTTTTTTCAGATGACTACGCTTGAGATGAGCCGCTTTTTGGGAAAGTCGTTTTACAACGTGATTTCATGCCTTGACGACAGGATAGAGATGATAAGCGACGCCGTTCTTTTGCGGAAATTTTTTTTCGATGTAAAAGGGCTCCTTTCGAAGGACGGAAAATTCATTATCAAAATGATCAATTTCGATCATTTTAAAGAAACCGTAGAACAGCTGCCTGAGATAAGCAATATCAGGGTGAAACTTAAAACAAAAATAACTACTCAAGCCGACGGTTCGAAATCTTTTTCGCAAGAAATAGAAACCGGCAACGGCCGCATGTGTTCTGTCTTTGAAAACGTAAAGATATACCCTTTAAAAAAAGCTGAAATAATAGAATTCGGAAAGGAGGCGGGATTCAGCGATTTTACATTCTATGGCGATTATGACAGAAAGGAATTCGATTCGGAATCTTTGAATCTGATCGCAGTTCTCAGTTAATCTTCCAGTAATTGTTTTCGCGGCTGAACCTGTTTGCGTTTATTTCGATTATTCGGCCGTCTTCGCCGCTCATTTTTATCATCGATGAAATAAAATTGATTTCTATGATTTTAAATTTTGTTCCGTCATAGTGTACTGTTACGCCTTCGGACGGCAGTTTTTTTCTGGCTTCAGCGTACCAATTGTACTCATAAGACAGGCAGCACAAAAGCCTTCCGCACAAACCCGATATCTTTACCGAATTGAGAGACAGATTTTGATCTTTTGCCATACGGATTGAAACGGGGCGCAATTTATCCGATATGGCATGGCAGCAATAGGGTCTGCCGCATACGCCCAAGCCCCCCGTTATCCTTGATTCGTCACGCACGCCGACTTGTCTGAGCTCTATTCTCATTTTAAAGATCGAGCCCAAATCCTTTACCAGTTCGCGGAAGTCTACTCTGTTGTCCGAGCTGAAAAAGAACAGAGCCTTTTGTTCGTCCGCTAAAAAATGCGTCGATATGAGTTTCATGCTCAAGTTATGAGCTTTTACTCTGTCTTTAAATATCGTGCGGGCTTCGCTTTCTTTTTGTTTTAAAACTTTTACATGTTCCAGGTCTTCTACCGTCGCAACGCGGTCTATAGCTACAATATCCGAAGGTTTTATTCCCATGGGCACAAAAACCTGTCCCATAACGCATGCCATGTCTTTGCCGTAACGGGTGGGAATTATGACAAAGTCTCCCTCTTTAAGCTGAGGAAGATCTTTAGTCATCGCATAAACGCCTTCGCATGAATATTCGAGCTTCAGTTTGTACAAGGGTTGGGGATAAACAAAATTTTCATTTTCCTGAGCCGGCGCATAAGATTCGGAAGGATCTTCCAGAGCGTTTATGTCAAGAGATTCTTTATCTATATCGCTTTCAAAAATATCACTCATTATTTTACTCACTGTGTTAAGTTTATACTGCCCACATGTCTACAAGCAGTCCGTTAATTTCGCCTATTTTTGCCAAAATTTTAAGCTTATCCATATGATTATATAATAGGTCGGAAGCAAGCGTGTCAAGTTTTCGGTTTATCAGCTGTATCTGCACGGCGGGATCGCGTTTTTTACCCTTGCGATTAAATCCGGCTCGCGGGTGTTTTATCACATCGAAATTTTGCTTTACGACAAAATTCATAAACTGTTTTATCGCGGTTCTATATTTTGAAAAAGAGTCCGCCGTCATTCTTTCGGCAAAAGCGTCTCCCGCCGAATCTACGGCGTCCTTTAAAAAGACGATCGCTTCTTCCTGTGAAAGCCCCGCTATTTCAGGCGGCAGCCCTTCCGCTTCTAAAATAATTTTTTTTTCGTCCGTGTCCTGCGACAGAATTTTTGAAAAGGCCGGTCTTGTCGCCGAAGCCGTTTTTTCTTTGCGTTTCGCTTCCGCTGCCGCCTGCTGCGCCGCGTTAAAATACAGAGAAGGATTATTGACGGACTCTATCGGGTTCATTAATGTATGACCTTGCTCCTGACGGCTTTTTCATCTAAGAATCTTTCCGTTTTTTCGTTAAACGACGATTCGTCGTCAACGGCTATGCAGTGTCCCTGAAATATTACCTTATCTTCGATTTGTATGCGCCGTGTCACAATGTCGCCTATGACGGCTGAAGACGTCAGGAGCCGTACGCTTTCGCTTGCACAAACGTCGCCGATAACTATGCCGCCTATTATCGCCGCTTTTGAAGTTACATTACCGCGGATACGGGCTTTTTCGCTTATGATTATGCTGCCGTTTGTTTCAAGATTGCCGTCTATGTCGCCGTCCACACGCATAAATCCGTTTCCTCTTATATCGCCGGATATTACGGATCCGGGGCCTATAAAAGTATTTATGGAAATGTCGTCGGCATGTAAATTCATAATATTTTAATTTGAAAGTTTTACGTTTATGTGCTTCATAGGATCGACCACGTCGGATCCGATGTGCACTTCGTAGTGAAGATGCGGTCCGGTGGTTACGCCGGTATTGCCTATCAGCCCTATGACGTCTTTTTGAGAAACCATCTGCCCTTTACGCACGCGAATGGTGGACATATGGGCGTAGCGGGTATAAATACTGTATTTGTGCTTGATGATCACATAGTTGCCTAGGCTTGAGTTGTAACCTACCGTCACAACCTGCCCGTTTGCGGGGGCGATAATGGGATCTCCCGACCTCCATGTGGAAAAGTCTATTCCCTTGTGTATATACCACTGTCCGGTTATGGGATGTATCGCCGGCCCGAACGCCATTGAAATGTGGGCGTTTTTTGCCTGCACCGGCCAAATGCTCGGAATATCCGTAAACAGTGAATTCTGACTTTCCAGCATTTTCCCGATCTGCTCCAGCGGCTGAACGGCGTTGTCAAGATATGTGGTAAGCTGACGTATGTCGGACGCTTCTCTTAAACTTCCCGACGCAGTGCCCTGAGAATCGAAGAGCGAAGACAGGTCTCCGTCCTTTATGGCGGCTTTTGAAATAGGATCGGACTGATCCATTCCTAAAATTGAAAGAGATTGCGAAAGCGATTCTTGAAAACGCTTGGCTGTTTGAAGCAGATTGTTGTTTTCATCCCTAAGTTCGTCAAGGCTGGCGATCGTTTGCCGATTTTCGTTCATAAGCCTTGAAATTTCGCTGTTTGTGGTTGCAGCTTGTTTGTTAAAGTAAAAAAACGATAACACGATTCCCGTAACGACGGTAAGCCCTAAAATAACGGCAAAAACATTGGTTTGAAAATTAATAACCTTTCCCTGAGAATGAGGAACGATCATAACGGTCAGTTTATTATCGAATATGTGAAAGACGGAAACAAAAAAGTTACCTATCGCCTTTATTCCTCTTCCTACGATGGAAAAAAACGACAGGGAAAATCTTTTTTCGTGCGTTCTGAATTTGCGTGATCTCGGCAAAATTCTTCTCCAAAAAAATACGGAATTATCTAGCATAGAGTATACATAGAAATAATCGCCTTGTCAAAGGCAAATATTTGACAGTATAGGGAACCTGTGTTATCTTTATCGGCAGGAGTACAGGATAAAAGTATATAAATCTGCGGATTTGCTTTTATGGCTCCAGAGGCAATTCGCCTTCTAATTCAATATTTCCGGAAGAAAAGCCATGCAGTTTTTTGATACACATGCCCATATAGGGTTAATTTATGATGATCCCATTGAACAGCTCCGCGTGATTCAGAAAGCAAAAAACGCCGGGGTTACCAGAATAGTAAGCATAAACAACAGTCTTCACGATTTTGATACAGTATACAACAGTCTTAAATCCGTTTCTGGAATCTATCATGCGGTAGGAGTAGCTCCATCCGAAGTTACGAATCCCGGCAACGACTGGGTCCGTAAGCTTGAGGACTCTCTAAAATTGCCGAATGTCGTCGCCGTAGGCGAAACGGGGCTCGATTATTTTAAACAGTTCGGAGACAAGCGCTCTCAGATAGAACTGTTTATCACTCAGCTTGAATTGGCGCAAAAACACAATATGCCCGTGGTCGTTCATAACCGCGACGCCGGTAAAGACGTCTTTGCCGTCCTTTCCGAACGCATCCCTGACGCCGGCGCTATCCTTCATTGTTATTCGGAAAACGCCGAGTATGCAAAGCAGTGCCTTGGCATGAACGTCTATTTTTCGTTTGCAGGGAACCTTACGTACCGAAACGCGCGTAACCTGCACGAGACGGTTTTAAATATTCCTCTTGACAGGATCCTGTTGGAAACGGAAAGCCCCTTTATGGTGCCCGCCCAATACAGAGAAAAAAAGCGTAGTATGCCCGAATATCTTCCGTCCACAGCGCGGTTCCTTGCGGAAATGCTGGAAATGGACTTGGAAGAATTGAGCGCCCAGCTGTGGAAAAACAGCTGCAAGATTTTCCGTTTGCCTGAGTAATGCTTTATCATCCTGTAAAGATAGGTTCTCTGACGCTTCCGGGAAATTTGTTTTTAGCCCCCGTGGCCGGATACAGCGACATGGCATTCCGTTCCGTCTGTGTGGACGGGGGTGCGGATTTTACTTACACGGAAATGGTTTCATCCGAAGCGTTGACGCGGGGTTCTTCTAAGACGGAAATTCTTATGCGCAAAGCTCCGAATGAAAAGGCCTATGCCGTGCAGCTTTTCGGCTCAAACCCCGCGATGATGGCTTTGGCCGCTCGCTTAGTGCTTGAAAAAACGGGCGCCGATTGCATAGATATAAACGCAGGCTGTCCCGTACCCAAGATAATAAAAACCGGAGCCGGTTCTGCGCTCATAAGGGATCCTGAAAAGCTTTTTGCTCTCGTGAGCGCAGTGGTAAAAGCCGTAGACAAAAAAGTTCCCGTTACAGTAAAAATCCGTTCCGGATGGGACGCGGAGCATATCACTTGGAAAGAATCTGCACAGGCTGTAATCGATGCGGGTGCGTCGGCCGTAACGCTTCATGCGCGCACAAGAGCGCAAGGATACGAGGGCCGATCCGATTGGAACATTTTGCGTTCGTTAGCGGAATTTGCCGGACAAAAGATTCCCGTGTTCGGTTCGGGGGATGTTTTTTCGCCGGAGGACGCCAAGTCTATGCTGGAGACTACCGGATGTTCGGGCGTAATGTTTGCAAGGGGCGCGATGGGACATCCGTTTATTTTCAGGCAGACAAGACAGCTGCTTGAAAAGAATTTTTATGAAGAGATCGGTTTTGACGAAAGAATCAAAGCGGGTTTTAAAGAATTGGGTTTGTTGATAAGCGATAAGGGGGAAAACGCCGCCTGCCGCGAAATGAGAAAACGTTTTTGCGCTTATTCAAAAGGTGCGGCAGGCGGCGCCGAGCTTCGACGGCGAATCGTCAGCGCGTCTACGGAACAGGATTATAAAAATATTTTCGCGCTTTAACGTTTGGGCTTTGACTTTAAATGAAAAAGGCGTATACCATAGAGTATGGGAATCTTTAAATTTATTAAAGAACTGTTTGAAGCTGTTTTTTCAAGTCCTTCTCCCGAAGCGCAAAAGCGGCGTCAGCTTAAGAAGCTGGAAAGCGAATTGTGCGCTCTTCAGCCGGTCATTTACAAGGGCGGACTCTTACAGCCTAATTTTGCAGAAGCCGTAAGGCAGTTGTATGTTCATGCAAAGCCGCTGGACGATCTGTTTGCCGTAACCATAAACAGCGAAGACGTAAGACGCAACGAAAATTTTATGGACAAACTGGTCATAAGCGGATTTTCCGCCGACGAGCAAGCGGAACTGGAATCTTTGTCCTATGAAAACCGTAAAAAAGAAGTAAAAGAAAACGACGCATCCGCTTCTAAAATATTTGACGCTCAGCGCCGAACCGTTAACAAATTGCTTTCAAAGCTGAATACGCAGGATTTTTTAAAAATGGATGTGGTTTTAGCCGATCTCATGCAGCTTGCGGATTTTTGCCACTTTAACTTTATTTCAATATTGAAAGTATTCGACAGGAATTTTACCGGGCTTGATCCTAATTATGAGACGGGATTTTTGCCTGCGGAACCTAAAATGATGGACAGGCCTCTGCAGGATCTGTTTTTTTTAAGCGGAAACCTTAAGATAACTCAATCCACCGTAAATGCTATCTTTGCGCTTGTCAGAATAAAAGAAGGCGACATGCTGTCGGACGATATAAAAAACGGTGTTTTGACGCATCTTAAAACTATTCGCTATATTTTAAATCACATAGTTACGGCACAGGCTTTAAAAATGCTTATAGCCGTAGCTCAGGAAAATCCTTCCGCTAATCCCGATTTAGCTTCTTATAAAAATTCCGCAAGGCAAAAATTTTCCACTCATTTGCAGGAATATTTCGACGCGGACGAAAGGCGCATAAAACAGGAAATAAAGGATGAAACGACTAACAGCGAAATAGACTCCTTGTTTGCCAATCACCCGATTGAACGACTTGAAGGTTATAACGGCGAATTGAATGCCTACCTTCAGGATAATTCGGCTCTCGCGCTGCAGTGGATAAGACCCTTGGAAATAGTAAAGACTTTTCTTACGATATATTTAAGCGATTCCATAAAGTCTCTTTTAAACGGCATAGTTATAGAAGGATTTTTTAACAATCCCAACTACAAAACTCAGTTTTCGTCTACGGTTTATACATGCTCGGACAGTCTTGAAAGAATAAAGGCCTTTGAAGCGAAATTCGAGACTAACGGAGAATACGCTACGTCAAAGATCAGGGGATTTGTACAGGACAGCTATAAAAATGCGGATTTTTTAAAACAGTTGACATCGTTGATAAGCCGGATAAACGATGAAGCCAAGGGGCTTATGACGCATGAAGTGAGTTCTCTGTTCGCCCTGTCTTCGGAAATAGGAGACCTTTTAATAGACGCTAAAAAAGCCAAAAGCGAAATAATCGATAACCTTAAAGTTCTGCTTTTATCGTCGCGGAACAGGGATAATTCCGATCTTCTTGAAAGACAGTATCCGTCATGGAAAATATTTTTTGACGTGATGAAAAATTATACCATAATCAATGTAAAAAGCGCATAATCCGGCAATATGATGGAAGTTTCGTTAAAAAAGTTTTTTTGTTTTTGTATAGAACGCTCTCGTCATTTAGAGTTTGGTCGTTACGTTAAATTTATTTGTCGCGATCGGAATTACGGTCGGCGCGATTGCCGTACGATCGAAAAGTGTCGTCGTTTTAAGGTCTTGCCGTTTTTGTATATCATTTTTTTTGTGTTTTTACGGCAGGCCTTGCCGCCGCTTTTTTCACAGGAAATAAACCAAGACAGATCCATACAATTGCATCTTTGGGCGGAGCTCGACGCTTATCCTGAAAATTATGATGACGAAAAAAAAAGGTATTCGCTTGAAGATTCTCTCTTGTATCCCATAAAACGAATAAAAGAGCTTGCCCCGTATTTACTTGAAGGGATGGTTTACGGCTGGGATTTTGTGTACGTACCTTACGATAAAACGCGGGGCGTCCAAGAATATTTTGAAAAAAACGTTATAAAACCTTTGGATGCGAGAAGCGGAATACTGTACAAGTATCCTGAAGTTTACGACGGCAAATTGAGAGTTTGGGTGGAATTTAACAGGACGCCGGAAATGCTTTCGTATCTTCGCTACTGGGAAGCGGCGGAACACGATAAAATGCACGGCAGCGGAAGAGCTCCTTTGAAAAACGGATTTGACGGTATCGGCGAAGCCTGCGATAACGCGTTAAAAAACGCCGTAAGGGAATATTTTAGATCTAAGATAAAAAACAAGCCTAAAGAAATCTGCGGCAGGGTTCTCATACAAAGGCAGCCCCGCATCACTACCGGATCCGGACAGTACGTTGTTGACCTTGATTTTTTTGTAGAAACTATTAGAATAATTCCATACAGCCGATTTTAGCAAACCCTTGCCTGAAATTCCGGTTTATTGGAAAACGAGCTATGCGCCCGGATCCCAGGATCGCGCGCGTGCCCTGAGATTTTCCTTGCATTTATAACTTGACAGGAGTTTATATGAAAAAAGCAGCTTTGATATTGGTATCTTTTTTATTTGTGTTATGTGCATCTTTTGCGCAAGAACAAAACGATGTTCCTGAAACGAAAGCCGCAGATACGACCATAGAAGTGATTACGCCAAAAAACATTCATTCGGATGTAAGGTCCGCTTCCGTAAAAATAGAATACATACGCATTGCGGACGAGGTAAGGATCTATTATTCCTGCTTGGACGTGCAGTTTGATCAAGGCAGCGCAATGGTTTCTCTTCTTGCCTGTCTTAAGGATTTTCAGGTTGAAAACCAGTATTACAGCTATACGTATTTGGCAAAGGATAGAACGCGCTACTATACCGATCCGCGAACAAAGATGAAGATGGCGCAGTATTCGTCATATGTAAAATTCAATCGGTAAGGCTTTTTTGATCAAAAAATGGATATAGCGACAATAATAAAAAACCTGCACCCGCTTGAAATAAAAGTTCTTCTGGCGTATTCGGACAAAGACGATCTGACGGCCGAAAAATTAAAGAACGAACTTTCTTATAAAGAAGGGCATGCCAATCAAGCCTTTTCTTGGCTCGGCGGCAAGGGACTCGTAGAGGTAACAAAAAAAATTCCTCATACATACTATGAAATAACGGATCTCGGACGCACTTTTGCCAAAGAAGGAACCGTCGAACAAAGGGTTGTTTCTTTTTTAAAAGAGAACGGAGATAAGTCTTTGCCTGAAATTTCTTCGGCATTGAAGATAGAAAATAAGGACGTGGGAAGCGCCTTCGGGCAGCTTTCAAAAGAAGGCGTCCTTAAAATGAATGAAGAAAAGAAAGCCATATACACGGGAAAAGAACTTCCCGATCGTTTTGCGACGATTTCAGGTCTTTTAAAAAAGGCCGAAGGAGCAAACTCGGGCTGTCTTGATCTGGAGGAGCTTTCCAAAGAAGAAGCAAAAACCATTCAAGACCTTGCTAAAAAACGCGGCGCGGCGGACAGTCCGTTTAAGATAATCGAGCGCGAGACGGTTGTTTACAGACTTTCGGGCAATTATAAAGAAGTTGCCGCCGCTCTTAAAAGTTCCGGCGTTACCGGCAATGAAATCGGAGAGCTTACTCCCAAAATGCTTGAAAGCGGGGAATGGAAAAATGCTTCGTTCCGCGGGTACAATATTTCGATTCCTCCGGCGCGCGTAGTTCCGGGCAGAGTAAATCCTTATGTTTCCTTTCTTGAGTCGGTAAAAGACAAGCTTGCTTCTTTAGGGTTTCAAGAATTTGACGGTCCTCTTGTAGAGACGGAATTCTGGAACGGAGACGCTCTTTTTATGCCCCAGTTTCATGCCGCCCGCGACATACACGACGTATATCGGCTTAAGGTTCCTACGCACGCAAAATCCATAGAAGAACCGTATTTGACGAATGTCGCAAACGTTCATAAAAACGGAGGAAACACGGGAAGCCGGGGCTGGAATTACGAATTCGACCGTGATTTTACAAAACGCCTCATACTGCGCAGTCAGGGAACCGTCTTGTCGGCTCACCAGCTTCACAAGGCTGAAATTCCCGGAAGATATTTCGGTATCGTGCGCTGTTTCCGCTACGACAAAGTCGACGCCACTCATTTAAGCGATTTTTATCAGACCGAAGGAATAGTTTTAGGGGAACAGGTAAATTTAAAGACGCTTTTAGGGTTTCTTGAAATATTTGCCAAAGAGATCGCAGGCGCTACGGAAGTAAAATACGTTCCCGGCTATTTTCCGTTTACGGAACCGTCGGTGGAAGTGCACATAAAACATCCTGTCTTGGGCTGGTTCGAACTCGGCGGTTCGGGGATTTTTAGGCCGGAGGTTACAAGGTCTATGGGAGTGAACGTGCCCGTCCTCGCATGGGGAATAGGAATCGACCGCATGGCTCTTATGGCCTTGGGGCTTAACGACCTCAGAGAGCTTTTTTGTGAAGATATCGAGAGAGTCCGGCTGCGCAAGGCCAAATTTTAATCGGTTAAAATTTCGCTTAAATCACAGTGAGCGCAGCGAGGACGCTGAGCGTGAGCGAACTGTGTGAGGTGAGCGCAGCGAACTGCGAGCGGTAAGATTTCGGCAGCGTTATGCTTACAGAATTCGGCCTAAAGAATTTACTTTTTATAAAGCTCAAGATATTTTTGGAATTTCTTAATATACGTTTTGTGGACTTCCATATTCGGCTCTACCGTTTTGCCGAGCTCCGGCCTCACGCATAAAAATCCGCCCGTCCGTTTTTCGTTCCAGCCGGGGCATCTTTCGCCGAACAGAAACGGCAGAAAAACGGGCGTGTCCCGCGTATGCGACAGGCGGCTTTCTATTTCTTTATATGTCGTTCCTTCCGGAAAGAATTTTTGTTTAAACCAGTCCTGGCAGTTACACGCTCCCGACGTTGCGCCTCCCAAGAGGTGAGACGAAAGCACAAATTAGCTCCAGAGGCTTGGAGCCGCCGGAAGAAGTTTTTTTGCGCGGTTATGCGGATGGCCGTGCTTGTTCCTACTGAAAAACTCATGATTCCCTGTTCGAGAGCTCCCGATCCTATCTGATTCAGGGCACCGTCAGGATATGCCGGAACGACAGGAATTCCTTCTTTTTGACCGAGCAAGGCGGCCCCTTCCTTTTTTTTCATGAGCTTAAAATAAGGATAAGAGGAATTTACAAGGCAGCCGGTGGTTTTATAATAGTTTTTTGCAAATCCCGGAACGGCGTTGAGTTTTGCGCGAACCCGTACGGTCTTGAAACGATCTTTTGCTCCGCGGTTTCGCTGTCAAAAAGCATGGCTTTGGCGGACGTAGTGCTCGTTTCAAGAATAAGCAGCTTCATATATTGTACGTCGTGGAAGAAGTGTTGCCGCCGTGTCCCGTCCAGTCGGTATGAAAAAATTCTCCTCTTTTTTTATCCTTGCGCTCGTATGTGTGGGCGCCGAAGTAATCCCGCTGCGCTTGCAAGAGGTTTGCGGGAAGGTCGTTACAGCGTATCCCGTCGAACCAGGAAAGAGCTGCCGACAATGACGGAACGGGGATTCCGCTCATCGCCGCGGAAGAAACCGTTTCTCTTAAAGACATGTGGGCTTTGTTTAAAATATCACTGAAATACGGATCCATGACGAGGTTTTTAAGATCCTCTTTTCTTTCATAAGCGTCTTTTATCTTTTGTAAAAAGACGGAGCGAATTATGCAGCCTCCTCTCCAGAGCATGGCTATGTTGCCTAAGTCCAGCTGCCAATCGTATTGTACGCCGGCTTTTTGCATTAGTTCAAACCCTTGAGCGTAGGATATTATCTTTGCGGCATAAAGCGCGTCGTGCAGTTTTTTGATCGCGGCGGCATTGAAGCCGTCGTTGCCCGCCGTTTTATCGACTGCCTGCTTTGCGACCTCCTGTACCGCAAAAGCCGATCCTGCCTTTTCTAGAGCCGTTTGGCCGGCGCCAATATTTGAAGAGAAAATCTTTTCGCATTCTTCTCTTTTTTCTTTATCTGCGCTTAAGCATCTGGCGAACACCGATTCCGTTACAAGCGTAAGAGGAACGCCAGCTTCAAGAGCGTTTATCATGCTGTCTACGGCGGATCCGGCTTTTATCATAAGCATTACGCATCGCGGACGCTCTATGTAAGCCACGAATTCTTCAAGGCTGTGTGCGGGAATGATATTTTTGTTTTTTTCCCTGCCTTGCGCAAAATTATCTACGCTCGAAACGGTTCTGTTAAAAACCGCAACTGTGAAACCGTTCCTCTCCATGTTCAACACAAGATTTTCGCCCATGACGGTAAGACCGACGACGCCTATAGAGGCTTTTTTATTTTCTATTATGGTAATTCCAATAATATTATGAAACATTTACTTGTGCAATGAATATTTTACCGTGCCGGAGGTTTTTTGCATGCTATCGCCATATAGGCCGAAGTTAAATCGTCTATTGACAGACTGAAAATGAACTACTAAGATCTCACTGTGAGGATTAGCTGAAAATGAGAAAAGTCTATTTTATTTTCATCTCTTTTTGTATTTCATGTTTAATCGGTTGTACTTCTGTAAAACCGGATATAGAGGCGGATAGGTCCGCTTTAAATTCTAAAGCTGCAGGGCAATCGGAGAGGTATCAAGGTTTAAAACGAAAAGTAGCTATCGCGCGTTTTTCAAATGAAACGGAATATGCAAAAGGCGCTTTTTATGACAAAGAAAACGATCCTCTCGGTAAACAAGCGGTAGATATCCTTTCTACAAAACTTGCAGCTTCGGGAAAATTTATTTTGCTTGAACGTTCCGATATGGACAAGATTCTCAGCGAAATTAACATTGAAGAGGATAAAAGCAAGTTTCAAAAAATCGGAGCCGATTATCTTATCGTCGGATCCATTACGGAATACGGACGCAAGAATATAGGTGAAAGAAATGTTTTTTCACGGACAAAAAGGCAAATTGTTGAAGCAGGAGTAAGTCTTCGTCTTATAGATGTTTCAACCGGAGAAATAATTTATTCGGAAGAAGGGAAAGGCGAAGCGGAAACGGAAGCTTCTACCGTTTTAGGTTTCGGCGCTTCTGCGGGCTTTGATGCGACTTTGAGCGATAAGGCAATCAGCGCGGCTATTTCCAAACTGGTAGAAAACGTAATCAACAATTGTATGGATCGTCCTTGGAAGTCATATTTTCTTTCAGCTGACGACAATGCAGTGATTATTTCCGGTGGAAAATCACAGGGAATAAAGACCGGCGATATTTATGCCGTTTATGAAAAAGGCAAAAGTGTAAAGAACCCCCAGACAGGTATGCTTATTGAACTTCCCGGAAAAAAAATAGGGGCCGTTAAAGTTCTTTCAACACAAGGCTCTACGGCGACAAATGAATATTCATTTGTCGAACTTGAAAATGTAAAAATTGATACTTCCAAATTAAATCAATATGAAATAAGGGAAGAAGACAAATGAAAAAAATCAGTATCTTTGCAATAGCTTTATTCAGCTTTTTGATCGGTTTTTCCGGTTGCAGAAGCGCGCAATCCTTTTCGGCAGACAGACCTAACGAGGCTTTTGTTCAATTTGTCAGTGCAACCAAACATGGGGTTGTGACTGTTGTTATAGACAAATCCATTACTATAACAGCCGGCGTTAATGATATTAATCAGAGAAAAACAAAAAATGACAAAACCTATGCTATCCTTCCTGGAAAACATAGTCTGGAAATATTGAATTCAAAAGGTGAAAAACTTTTAGTTAAAGATATATTCGTTTCATCTCAGGAAATAAGAATAGTGGAGGTACCATGAAAAAAAATTATTACAGAAAGGCTGTATTACTGCTGCCTATCCTGTTGGTTATTACTAGTATTTCTTGCGCCAGTAATAAGCCGTTGTATGATTGGTATGATTATCAGGAAGATTCATATCATTACTTAAAAAATGCTGATGAAAAATCCGTAAAAACTCTTATTGAAACGTATGAAAAGATTATCTCAAAGCAGAATGCTTCTCGTGCCGCCGTTCCACCCGGAATTTATGCAGATTACGGTTATTTGTTGATCAGATCGGGTAAAACTAAAGAAGGAACGGAAATGCTCAAAAAAGAAGTTGAGTTATATCCGGAATCGGAAGTGTTTGTATCACAGATTATTAAGAGGCTTGGGAAAAAATGAAAGCAAAATTTAGTTTTATCGTATTGACGGTAACGTCACTTTTAATGCTTGCTTCTTGTGCGACTTCTACAAAGTTAGCATCTTTTGGAAAAATGTATGAAGAAGATCCTCTTGTATTTATTATTATGCCCCCGATTAATAATAGTACAAATGTAGATGCAAAGGATTATTTCTACACAACAATGAACGTACCTGTAGCGGAAGCGGGTTATTATGTTCTTCCTCCTTATCTTGCACTTGAAACGCTTCAAAAAGAAAGCGCATATGATTCGGAAAATTTCTTAGAGGCAGATCTTTCCAAATTTAACAAGCTTTTCGGCGCAGATGTAGCGGTTTTTACTGTTATTAAAAAATGGGAAAAATCAATGATCGGTTCTTCCGTAACGGTTGAAATTGAGTATATCTTCAGATCGACAAAAACGAATGAAACCGTATATCATCGCGATGCGACAATTGTTGTTGATACAAGATCTCAGACAAAAGTCGGCGGATTCGGATTATTAGGCGCTATTGCCAATTTAGCAACTGATGCCATTTCAACCGCAGCAACGGATTATGTTTCCGTTGCACGCAGATGCAACAGCAGCGCTCTTTCCGATATGCCTGCAGGTAAATACAGTGAAAAACATACTCTTGATAAGGCTGAAGGCGCTATGGGCGAAGTAATAAGAATTTCTGCTACTAAATAGCGTTCCAATAAACGTTTAATTATTTGTATTTTCTTAAAAGATCAGGTCGTCCAAAACTTGGACGGCCTGTTTTTTTGATGCGAGCTGTCGGAGCGTATTTGATTTTTTCATTTTACCTTAAGTCTTTACAGCTTTTTTAATTTTTCGTAAAATTACGCACTATGGAATTTACACAAGAATCGATTGACGCTTTGGCTGTCAATGAAGTTGAAATCATGAAAAAAATTGCCGAAGAGCTTAGCATAACCGTACGGCAAGTGGGCGCAGTTATAGGTCTTATAAACGAAGGATGCACTATTCCGTTCATCTCGCGCTATCGAAAAGAACAGCACGGATCCCTTGATGAAGTTCAGGTGAGAGACTGCGACCGTTCATTTAAAACATATAAAAATCTTGAAGAAAGGCGGCTTGAGATTGTAAAGGGAATTTTTTCTCAAGGGAAACTCACGGAATCTTTGTATGCGGCGGCTATGGGAGCGAAGACGCTTACGGAACTTGAAGATCTGTGGGCGCCGTTCAAAAAAAAGAAAAAAACGCGCGGAATGCTTGCGATAGAAAAAGGTTTGGATCCTTTAGCCGATGCTATGCTTAGCCTTGACGACGCCGAACTTGAACTTAAAGCCGAAGAATTTGTTAAAGAAAATACGGAAAATCCGGAGCTTTCGGTTTTGACGCCGGAGGACGCTTTGTCCGGCGCAAAGGATATAATAGCGGAGCGCGTTTCGCAGGACACCGAAAACAGAGCGGCCGTACATGCTTTTTATTTAAAAAGCGGAAGGATTATTACAAAGGGAATCGTTCCTGAAGGAGGCGACGCTGAAAACGCCGCAAAGGCTTCCACCTATCAAATGTATTGGGATTATTCGGAACCGCTAAATCAGATTAAGCCTCATCGCATTCTTGCGATAAACAGGGGAGAGCGTGAAGGCCAACTTGAAGTTACGATAGACGTTGACGTAGATGAAGCGGTTAAGCTGCTTAAATCCAAGGTAAAGATAAACAACCGCTATCATGCGGAGGCGATGGAAGACGGGCTTGTGCGTCTTTTGTCTCCGGCTGTAGTCCGTGAAATAAGAAGCGATGAAACCGACGAAGCGGACGGGCACGGCATAGGAATTTTCAGTGAAAACCTTAAAAATCTTTTGATGACGCAGCCCATTAAGGGAAGCCGGGTATTAGGTGTGGATCCTGGAATAAGGACGGGAACTAAATGCGCCGCCCTCGACGAGACGGGAAAATATTTGGGATATTTTCTTATAAAGCAGGCGGCCGATCCCGACGGTTCTTACAATGCCGTAAAAGAAGCGATAAAAAAATACGACATTCAGGTTGTGGCTGTCGGCAACGGAACAGGAAGCCAGGAAGTTCAGGCGATAGTGTCCAAGGTCATAAGCGAAAATTATCCCGACGTGCGCTACACGGTAGTGGACGAATCGGGCGCGTCGGTGTACAGTGCGAGCGATATCGCGAGGGAAGAATTTCCCGAACTTGATCTGACTATAAGAGGAGCCATAAGTATGGGGAGGCGCTTACAGGACCCGCTTGCGGAACTTGTAAAGATCGACCCTAAGGCCATCGGAGTGGGGCTTTATCAGCACGATGTAAACCAAAAACGGCTTTCGGAAATGCTCGATGAGGTGGTAGGCTCTGTGGTAAACCAAGTGGGAGTAAACTTAAATACGGCAAGCGCTTCACTGCTTAAGTATGTTTCGGGTATTAATTCCGCATTGGCAAAAAAAATAGTTGCCTACCGAGATTCCAACGGAAAAATCACGAGCCGCGAAGATTTAAAAAAGGTAAGCGGGCTGGGCCCCAAAGCGTTTGAACAGTGCGCGGGGTTTTTAAAGATACCGGAAAGTTCCAATCCTTTAGACAATACGTGGGTGCACCCTGAAAACTATGAAGTTGCAGGCGAAGTGCTGCCGCTTATCAGAAAAAATGAAAAGATAAGCGACGATTTTATAGGACAGCTTAAAATAAAATATTCTTTGGGAAGCACGACTATAAACGACATAATCGAAGAGCTTAAAAAACCCAATCGGGATCCGAGAGACGGCTATCCCGCGCCTATCATGCAGCAAGGCGTCGTAGCGTTTGAGGATTTAAAAGAAGGAATGAAAGTTACCGGAAAGATAAAGAATGTGGTGGACTTCGGAGCCTTTGTGGACATAGGCATACATGAAACGGGCCTCATACACATAAGCGAATTGAGCGACACTTTTGTAAAAGATCCCATGGACGTTATAAAAGTCGGAGACGTAAAGGAGTTTATAATCATAGCTTTGGACACCGTGCGCCGCCGAATAAGCCTGTCTTTAAAAAGCGACGCTGTAAGCCGTATAGGAAGCGCCTCCAAGCAGGATTCAGGCAATTCTGCAAAAAAGGCGGTCGTAATAAAGCGGTCGGGATCGGCACCGGCCGAAAAAGGCGAGCATAAAAAGACCGGCGAAGGAAGAAAACATGCCGGTGGCTATACGCAAAAGGGCGCAAACGGCCGCAATTACGGCGCAAACGACGACGGCACTACATATAATCCTTTTGCAGCTTTGCTGAAACGATGAGCTTACGGGGCGGGCGTATAAAATCCTCTGCTTCCCCGGCTTTGTGCGCCGTGTATGTCGCGCGCCGCTTCATTGAACAACGAATTCAATCAAATACGTACAGATACGTTCATGTTTATACATAATAAAATTGACCGCAGCAAATCTTTGTAGTATCATTAAAATTAAACTGAAACTGTATAAGAGGGAAACATATGTTCAAAATCATTGAAAAGCGGCAGCTTTCTGCCGATGTGTTTTATTTAAAACTGGAAGCGCCGAACATCGCAAGGAACAGAAAAGCGGGTCAATTCGTTTTAGTGCAGATCGATATCGACTTCGGCGAACGTATTCCGCTTACTATTGCCGACGCAAACGCGCAGGAAGACTGGATCGTGCTTGTGTTCCAAGTGGTAGGCGCGACGACTTATAAACTGGCGGAACTTGAAGTAGGAGACGAGATAGGTTCCGTACTAGGCCCGTTGGGTAATCCTTCCATAGTTGAAAAACAGGACAAACCCGTAGTTATCATGGGAGGCGGAATAGGGGTGGCTCCTTGTTATCCGATCGTGCAGGCGCACAAGGCCATAGGAAACAAGGTTATCATGATAATCGGAGCGCGCAACAAGGATTTGCTTATCTTTGTAGACGAAATGAAGGCTATCGCGGACACGGTGATCATTATGACCGATGACGGAAGCGCAGGGCGTAAGGGTGTTATTACCGTTCCGCTTGAAGAGATATGCAAATCGCCGAATCCTCCTGCAGAAGTTATCGCCATAGGCCCGCCGATAATGATGAAGTTTTCATGCAAGACAACGGAACCGTATAAGATTCCCACGACGGTTTCTTTAAATACGATCATGATCGACGGTACGGGAATGTGCGGCGGATGCCGAGTCAGCGTAGGAGATGAAACTAAATTCGTATGTGTGGACGGCCCCGAATTTGACGGTCATAAGGTGGACTTTGACAACATGATTATGCGGATGAAGGCTTTTAAAAGTCAGGAAACGGAAGCCTTTCATAAGTGTAAGCTTCAGGCGCAGGCAGACGCGCTTGAAATATCAAAATAACTGCGCGTAATGAGCGCACGAATGCGGCATTTTGGGGAATAGATGTTTTTGCAATGCCGTATTTTAAGGGAGATTTTATATGTCACACATATCCGCAGAAAAACTTACTGAAATCGGAAAAACAGAATACGATAAAATAAAAGAAAAACTTAAAGCAAGCGCATTGACGCCTAAAGACAGAATGGCGATACCTCAACAGGATATGCCTTCAAGAGAACCTATAATCCGCGCAAGGCAGATGTCGGAAGTTGCGCTAGGTTACACAAAGGAACAGGCCGTAGTTGAAGCGGCAAGATGCCTTCAGTGTAAAAACCAACCGTGCGTTTCAGGGTGCCCTGTAAATATTCCTATACCGCAGTTTATTGCGGAAGTTGCAAAGGGAGAATTTAAAGCAGCCGTAGATATAATAAAGACGACAAATCTTCTTCCCGCCATATGCGGACGTGTTTGTCCTCAGGAAACGCAGTGCCAAGGCGTATGTACGGTCGGAAAGATTTTTAAGTCCACGGACAAGGCTGTTTCTATCGGGCGTCTGGAACGCTTTGTAGCCGATTTTGAACGCGAAAACAACCTTACTACGGCTCCTGCAGTTGCGAAGTCTACGGGCAAAAAAGTTGCTGTCATCGGTTCGGGGCCTGCGGGGCTTACGGTCGCTGCGGACACACGCCGTGCAGGGCATGACGTTACGGTGTTTGAAGCTTTTCACAAGGAAGGCGGCGTTATGGTTTACGGTATTCCCGAATTCCGTTTGCCTAAGTCCATTGTGGCAAAAGAAGTTGAAAACCTTAAAAACATGGGCGTTCACTTTGAAACGAATTTTCTTGTGGGACGAACATATACGCTCGGGCAGCTTTTGGATGAAAAGGGCTTTGACGCCGCCTTTGTGGGAACGGGCGCGGGACTTCCCAAATTCCTTGGAATTCCCGGTGAAAACCTTATAGGCGTTATAAGCGCGAACGAGTATCTTACAAGGGCCAATCTTATGAAGGCCTATATGAGGGAAAAGTCCGATACGCCGACTTACGAGTCGAAGATTGTGTGCGTGTCAGGAGGCGGAAACGTTGCAATGGACGCCGCCCGCATGGCTTACCGCTTGGGAGCTGAAAAGGTTTACATATTGTACCGCCGTACACGAGAAGAACTTCCTGCGCGTAAAGAAGAAGTCGCTCATGCGGAAGAAGAAGGCGTTGAGTTCAAATTTCTTGAAAGCCCGGTTGAAGTCATAGGCGACGAGAGCGGCCACATAAGGGCCGTAAAGCTCATAAGATTTGAGCTTGGAGAGCCCGACGCGTCGGGACGCAGAAGACCCATAAAAATAAACGGAAGCGAACATGAAATCGCCTGCGACGCTCTCATAGTTGCGTTGGGGAACGGAAGCAATCCTCTTATGGTAAAGACCACTCCCGGCCTTGACGCCGACGAGCACGGCCATATCATTGTAGATGAAAACCAGCTTACTTCTCATGCGAAGGTTTGGGCCGGAGGAGACATCGTCCTTGGAGCGGCAACCGTTATACTTGCGATGGGCGAAGGCCGTAAGGCTGCAGCGTCGATCAACGAATATTTGGCAAAGAATTAAAAAATATTCTGAACGGTTAAACGCGCTTTTATAAGACTATACGGCGGCGGCCGGCCGAAAACGTTCATTTAAGTTCAACAGTCGAACAAAATATCAATTTTGGAGACTGTTGAATTAGTGCGCTTTTGCGTACAGTTAATAAGCGTTTTTGGCCGGTTTTTGCTTTATGAGCAGAGGCTTGCAAACATGCCCAGCCCGCCGTGTCGCGGCTTGGCGACCGCAGCGCAGCGAGGACGCTGAGCGTGAGCGAACCGCAAAACGGCGGTTTTCCGATAAGGGCTGCTCCTAAACTTAAAAAACATTTGGCATAATTGACAATACGTACTTTGGATAATTGACAATACGCGTAATTTGCATATAATTTGCAAATTATAAATGGTTAAGAATTCGAAATGTCAGCTGATATGTAAAAATCTTACTTTAGGATACGACAGAAAAGTCGTTGCGGAAAATATTAGTTTTTCCATACATCAGGGTGATTATCTTTGCATTGTCGGCGAAAACGGGTCGGGCAAAACGACTTTGATAAAAACTCTTTTGCATCTTATGCCGCCGCTCGGCGGTGAAATCATATTCAACGAAGGCTTTCGTGCGGGCGAAATCGGCTATATTCCTCAGCAGACGGTAGTTCAAAGAGATTTTCCTGCTTCGGTAAAGGAGATAGTGCTTTCAGGCTGTCTTAACCGGTGCCGTTTCCGCCCTTTTTACAACAAAAATGAAAAACTTCTTGCACAAAAAAACATGCAGCGGCTCGGCATAAGCGGGCTTGAAAATTCGTGCTACCGTGAACTTTCCGGCGGTCAGCAGCAAAGGGTTTTGCTGGCAAGGGCGCTTTGCGCTGCGGGGAAGGTGCTTTTTCTTGACGAGCCTGTAACGGGGCTTGATCCTAAGGCGAGCCTTGAAATGTATGAGATCGTAAAGGATTTGAACGACGAAGGTATTACCGTAATCATGATTTCTCATGACATCGCCGCGGCTGTAAAATATGCCGATCATATATTGCACATTGCCGACTATGTATTTTTCGGGACAACGGAGGAATATTTAAAAAGCGCCGCGGGCAAAATGTTTGCGTCGCTATGATGAATTTTATGGCGGATATATTACAGACATTAAAGCTTTATTTTACTTTTCCCTTTGTGCAATATGCGATGATCGCGGGCGTTTTGATAGCTCTGTGTTCTTCGCTTTTGGGAGTTACGCTCGTTTTAAAACGCTTTTCATACATAGGCGACGGGCTTTCGCATGTGGCGTTCGGAGCGCTTTCCGTCGCTACGGTATTGAAGCTTTCAAACAATATGTTTTTAATATTGCCTGCTACGGTGATATGCGCGATTATTTTGCTGAGCACCGGGCGAAATGCGAAGATCAAGGGAGATGCGGCCGTCGCCATGCTTTCAGTTTCGGCTTTGGCGGTGGGGTATTTTTTGGTCAACATGTTCTCTGCGTCGGCAAATATTTCCGGAGACGTATGCACTACGCTTTTCGGTTCGACGTCGATACTGACTTTAACAAAAACTGATGTTTACCTTTGCGTCGTTCTTTCTATGCTGGTAATCGCTGTGTTTTTGCTGTTTTATCATAAGATTTTTTCCGTCACCTTTGATGAAAATTTTGCACGCGCAACAGGAATCAAAACTAATGTATATAATCTTATAATTGCGATAATAATTGCCGTTGTTATTGTTCTTGCGATGAATCTTGTAGGCTCGCTGCTTATTTCCGCGCTCATAGTTTTTCCGTCGCTGTCTTCGATGCGTTTGTTCAAGAATTTTAAGTCGGTGATAATTTTTTCCGCTCTCGTGTCCGTTTTATGCTCGGTATTCGGGATAGTGTTTTCAATTCTGCTTGAAACGCCGGTCGGCGCCACTATTGTAATCACGGATTTGCTTGTGTTTTTGATTTGCCGCCTTGTAGAAAAACTTAAAGCAGCTAAAAAAATTTGATTTTTAAATAGGAACTTTGTAATTTATAGTATGAAAAGACAAAATAAATATTTTTTTACAGTTATTTTTGCGATGGTTTTTTTAGCCGTAACCGCTTCGGCTCAGTCCGTAAAAAAAGGAACGCCAGCTCCTGATTTTTCATTGACGCTTCCCGACGGAAAGGCTGTGAACCTTGCCTCCTACCGCGGAAAGGCGCTGCTTTTGCACTTCTGGGCTACATGGTGTCCTCCGTGCAGAGCGGAACTTCCTGAAATGAATAAACTTGCGGAAAAGCTCGCATCAGAAACGGATTCCAAACTCGCTTTTCTTGCCGTTTGCGTTTCCGACAGCGAAAAATCCCGATCCGCTTTTATGAAAAAAAACAATTATACTTTTACCGGCGGTCTTGACGCTTCCGGCGCCATAGCGAAAAAATACGGAGTATTCGGTATTCCGGCAAGTTTTTTGATTTCTCCCGACGGAAAAATCGAAGATGTGTTTGTGGGCGCTATGACGCCTGAAAAACTTGCTTCGTTCGTAAGCGCTTATGAAAAGTGAGCCGCCGAAATTTCTGCGTGTTTTTTTGATCGCTTCTTCTCTGGCTTTGATTTTTGCGGGCGTTTTGCTCGGCGAAAATGCGGCTATTTTTCAAAAAGCGGTTTTCGTCTGCATGGAGTGCATAGGTCTTGGTTAGGCAGAATAAAATACGAAGAAAGCTCATTCAGTTTACGGCCATGCTCGTTTACAACGCGGACGTCACAAATTGGTTTTCAGGGGGAATATCCCGTTCCGTCATCAAAAATGTCTGTGTTCCGGGATTGAACTGTTATTCTTGCCCGGGAGCGATTTCTTCTTGCCCTCTGGGATCTATTCAAAACATCATCGCAAACGGTAAATTTCCGTTTTTTGTGACGGGCTTTCTTATGCTTACAGGAACTCTTATCGGCCGCATGGTGTGTGGTTTTTTATGTCCCGCAGGCTTGATTCAGGAATTGCTTTATAAAATTCCGTCTAAAAAAATAAGAAAGACGCAAAGATCCGTAAAAATAACAAGGAAAATCGCTTTGTTTAAATATTTATTGCTCGGCGTTTTATGCATACTTTTGCCGCTTATTTTTTTTCTGAGGGACGGGCTGGGTTCTCCGTTTTTTTGTAAATCCCTGTGTCCTGCGGGAACTTTGGGAGCAGGTCTTCCTCTCATGCTAATGAACGAAACTCTAAGGAGCGCGCTGGGGCTGCTTTTTTCATGGAAGATGTCCGTGGCTATTGTGTTTGTCGTATGGAGCGTTTTTATGTTCCGGCCTTTTTGCCGTTTTTTTTGTCCGCTTGGAGCTGCCTATTCGTTTTTTAATAAGATTGCGGTTTTCGGAATAAAACGCGACGATACCAAATGCACGCATTGCAATGCCTGCACGCTCGGGTGTCAGATGGATACCTTGAATGTAAACGACAGGGAATGCATAAGATGCAATGAGTGCATAGCCCGATGCAGGTTCGGCGCTTTAAATATAGTAACCTTAGGGCAAAATAAAATTTTCCAAAGCAAAAAATGAACTCAGATGCATGTCTGAGCTTATGAGGCGCCGGAAGGAGAAGACGCTTACTTGTCGCTTCCGGCAAGAATTTTTGCCCTTAGCGTAGGCCGCCGGCTAGCCTTTAATGCCAGTAAGCGCTATTCCTTCAACAAAATACCGCTGCGCCGAAAGGTAAACCACTACGATGGGCGCGATGCTGAATATTGTGGCCGCCATAACCTGATTCCATTTTATGTCAAAGTCGCCCCGCAAAAGAGCAAGCCCCAGAGTTAACGTGCGGGTGTGGTCGCTTTGCAGGAATACGAGAGCATACAGGTATTCGTTCCAAATGTTGAGCAGCGTGATTATAAGAAGCGTTGTCAGAGCGGGCTTTGCCAATGGAATTATTATCCGCACGAATCTGGAAAAATATCCGTATCCGTCGACGACGGCGGCTTCTTCAAGTTCCCGCGGAATGGTAAGAAAAAACTGACGCAAAAGGAATGTTCCGTATGCGGTGAACGTGCCCGACAGTATTAGTGCCCAGTGGGTGTCAAGAAGACCGAGACGTCTGAACAAAAGAAAATTCGGTATGAGAATAACCTGCCGTGGGATCATCAGCGTAGCAAGATAGATGTAAAACAGCATGTCGCGTCCCGGAAAACAGAGCCTTGAAAACGCATAGGCCGCCATTCCCGATGTTACGAGGGTTCCGAGACACACAAAGACCGAAATTTTTATTGTGTTCCAAAGGTAATTGAAAAACGGCATAGATTTAAGCACGTCCGGATAGTTTTGCCAGTGAAAGCTTGTAAACATTAGCGAATAAGGTTTTGAGTATACTTCGGAATAAGTTTTAAAACTTGTTACGACCATCCACCAAAAAGGCATGAATAAGTACAAAAAGAGGATAAAAAGCACGATATACCATATTAGATTTTCTATTTTTCTCTTTGCAATGTTATTCATTATTCCACCGCTCCGTTGTTTACGATTTTATTCTGTATCATTGTAACCGCAAATATTATCAAGAACAGAATTAGAGCTATCGCCGACGCATAGCCCATCCTGAACCATTTAAATCCGTTTTGGTATATATACATAACAAGGGTATTCGTGGCGTTTGCGGGACCGCCGTTGGTCAGCACGGAAGTTAAGTCGAATATTTGGAATGAACCTATGAGCGACGTTACAAAGGCGAAAAATGTTGTGGGCGCCAAAAGCGGAAGCGTTATCTTAAAGAACGTATTTACGGCCCCTGAACCGTCTATGGCCGCCGCCTCGTAGTATGTTTTGGGCAAACCTTGAAGACCCGCCAGATAAATTACCATAAAATAGCCGAGTTCTTTCCAGATTCCTACAAAGATAACCGACGGCATTGCCCACGCGGTGGAAGAAAGGAAGGGTATGGGACTTATTCCTACGAAGCCTAGGATATGGTTTACAAGCCCGTTGCCGCTGGATTCAAGGAGCGGCTGCCATATAACGCCGACCGCTACGGAAGAGCATACTGCGGGAAGAAAGGCCACCGTACGGAAAAAATTTCTGGCCCTTAAAGCCTTGTTTAAAAGTATGGCGAGCAGTAAAGAAAAGAACAGATTTAAAGGAACTTTTATAAAGGAATATAAGGCCGTATTGCGTAAGCATATCCAGAAATTGCCGTCCTTAGCGATGTCTATGTAATTGTTGACCCCTATAAAAGTAGGCTTGTTAAGGATTCCCCAGTCCATAAAACTGAGTATCAGAGAGTAGATTAACGGCCAAACGGTAAAGACCAAAAAGCCGCTCAGATTAGGCAAAAGAAAAATAGCAGCCGCTATGTATTCTGGTTTTATTGATTTTTTTTTGCCGGAAATAATACTGCTCATTTTACACTCCCGTAAAAGATTCTGAAACCGCTTTTTGATTATCAGACGGCTTTTTTATTTTCACAATTAACAATTTTTGCCTATCGTTGTAAAATTTTTTACCGGAGGATTAAAAAATTAAAAAAATAATTGCAAATTATCAAAATTCAATAAACAATATATTAAGCCTAAAGCGTCGTTTTTACGGGAGGGAATATGCCGCATTTAAAAGTCGATTTTATTTCATATACTTTAAAAAGGAATGTAGCGATTAACGTTATGATTCCCGGCCTTATAGCCGACGAGATCATTGCAGGCGAGCGCACTCACAGACCCAAGGCTCCCTATCCTGTGCTTTACCTGCTGCACGGTTACTGGGGCGATTCAGGCTCGTGGGAACGTTATACCAGCGTTGAGCGATATGCGGAAGAATACGGTATCGCGATAGTGACTATGTCTGCGGAAAACAATTTTTATGTAGACATGGCCGATCTTGATTTGGGCTATACGGCGACGAGAATTTTCGGCCCGAACTATTGGGACTTTCTTGAAAAAGAATTGCCGGATTTTTTAAGCGCGTTTTTTCCGCTTTCCAAAAAAGCTCAAGATACCTATATCGCGGGCTTGTCTATGGGAGGCTACGGAGCTTTGATCCACGGATTTTCGAACCCTGCCAAATTCCGTGCGGTGGGAGCCTTTTCTCCTCCCACCACTCTTACAACCGATGTGCTCGGAAAATACGATACGCTTGACAAAAAGATTGTTGAAAAATATGAACCGATAAATATAATTAAACGACAGATGGCCAAAGGGAAAAAACTTCCCGCTTTATATTATTCTTACGGATCAAAGGACTTTTTGGTTCCCTGCCAGGATTGGTTTGAAAACGAACTTGTAAAAGCCAAGTTTGAGCATACATATAAAAAAGCGGATGAATATGCCCACGAATGGCCGCTTTGGGATAAGGAACTTGACGGTTTTTTGGCGTGGCTCCCGCGGACGGATATTTATCATACGCCGGGGAAGAAGAGGAAGGTTTAACTTCGACCGCTGAGACATCGCGGTCTCGTTAAACGACGAGTTTCGGATAAAGCCGAAACGTCGCTGATTATAGCTGTGCGCAAAGAGCGCACTAATTCAACAGTCTCCAAAATTGACATTTTGTTCGACTGTTGAATTTTAAGGAAGGTTTAAAAGCTGCCGCTAAATAAGCGCGGCATCTTTTAACTTCGAGTTTTCTTAGAAAACTCGTGTTATCAACTGTGCGCAAAAAGCGCACGAAAACGGCATTCTCGGAAATTGAAATTTCCTCGCATGTCGTTTTTTAACGAAGGTTTAACTTCGACCGCTGAGACATCGCGGTCTCGTTAAACGACGAGTTTCGGATAAAGCCGAAACGTCGCTGATTATAGCTGTGCGCAAAGAGCGCACGAAAACGGCATTCTCGAAAACTCGAAGTTAAGGATAAGTTGTGGATATTAAACTGCTTGTAGTGGAAGATGAACCGCGCGCTCTTGCCAGATACCGTAACTATATAGAACTCTATAAAGGCGGATTTGAAATCGTTGCAACCGCTTCAACCTATGAGGAAGCGATAAAAGCTTTTAATACATGCAAAATCGATTGTATATTTACGGATATTATTATTCCCGGCGGAACAGGGCTGGACCTGCTTGAATATGTGCGTTCAAAAAAATGGGACGGAATTTGCGTAATAATTTCCGGATACGATAAATTTTCTTATGCCCAAAAAGCCATAAGGCTCGGAGCGTTGGATTATCTTCTTAAGCCCATCTTTGAAAATACGTTTTTTAAAATGCTGGATAAAGTACGGTTAAAGATGGGTATAATATCGCCTGTAACAAATAAATATTACGATCAGTTGCTGCCCAGATACATCAAAAAGGCGATGGAATATGTCGAACACAACTATGACAGTGAAATTCAGCTTAGCAGCGCTGCCGAACAGGCGAGTGTATCGGCGGCGTATCTTTCAAGCAGGTTTACAAAGTATTTAGGGATTACGTTCATTGATTTTGTAAAATATTATAGAGTACAGGTGGTTAAATCGCTTTTGGAAAAATCATCAATAGACTGTTCTTTAGATGAGATTGCGGATAAAACGGGATTTTGCGATTCTTCTTATCTAAATCATTGTTTTAAAAAGTTACAGGGAGTTACGCCGAGAAAATATCAGCTGGATTATCATGCAAAAGAAAAACAAAATCATCAAAGTAGCGCGACTTAAAATATCCGAAAGCAACACGATAGTGATCTTATTTATCATAATCGGATTGCTGTGCGCTTCCATGTTCACTTCCATAATTTTGGAAAGAAAGAGCACAAAAATACTCAGCTCATATATCATGCAGATCCTTGCCAAATATACGCTTGGCATTAACGATGAAATTTCAGATTCGATAAAGATAGTAGTGGCGCAAATAAATTCTATCCAATACATACTTCAAACTTCTTCAAATGAAACTATACGCGACGAACTTATGCGTATAACCCGAAGCAACAATATCATAAGAAATGCCGTCGCCGTAAAGAAAAAAAGTAAAGAGGCAAGAGCAGGCGGAACGCCAAACCGTACCGGCGATGCGCGTTCGGATGCCGCAGTACCCGCCGTAAATTCTACGGAATATGTCTGCATATCGACTATTTCCGTAAATGATGAAAATGCGTTTGTAAGATACCGTCCGTTCGTTTCGGCGATGACCGATCCCATGTTGCCGAACGGCTATCCCGTTCTTCTTAGTCCGTACATAGAAACCATGGGCTTTACAACCGTCCTTCCCTGCCTTGTAAAAGATAAATTGAACGATACCTATGTGTTTTTTGAAGTAAACACTCTTTACATGCTGCAAAATATGAAAAATTTCAGACGGTCGGCTTTGCTTAAGAATTATCTGCCTGAAAGCATAAACATTTACAACAATGACGGCGTTTTGATTGAAACTACGGACAATATAAAGCGAAAAAAAGTTCCTACGCTGCAAACGGACGATATTTTTTCTCAGTTTAATTCCTATGACAGCAGCTTGGAGCTTTTTACTTATAAGACAAAAAATTCTATTTGGATGATGGAAAAGGGATCCGACATAGGCCTGTCTGCGGCGGTATGTATTCCTGCGGACTTTATTTCCAGAAATACGGTTACAATAAGATTTGCGATTTTTTTCATTACATTGTTGAGCAATATTGCTATTTTTCTCACGCTTTTTACCACGTTCAAGGTCGCCAAAAACAATCAGCGTTTTGCGGTCATGCAGACGGAAACGCGTTTTAATGCCTTGCAGAATAAGATGCGACCTCATCTTTTTTTCAATACGCTGGACAACATCGTATGTGCGATAGAAGAAAACGACAGTCAAGGCGCGCTTGATTGCATAAGGGCTCTTGCCTATATCCTGCAAATAGACTTGAGGGATAACGAAGACGAGATTGTCATGGCAAAACAGGTGCGGTACATACACAGCTATGTAAATCTTCAGGAAGTAAGATATAAGGGGAAATTCGGTTTTACGATGGACATAGGTCTGGGTAAATACGACATGGATAATTTGAAACTGCTGAAATTTTGCGTGCAGCCGCTTGTGGAAAACTGTTTTGTGCATTCGGTTCATCAGGGACGGCAGTTTACGAATATTTCGGTAACTTACAAGGTTACGGATAAGGTAAGCGTAATTGTTTTTAACGACGGAGATCCGCTGCCTGAAAAAAAGCGGAACGAGCTGCGAAAATCGCTTAAGACGGCTGCAAAACTCGACGCTTCTCACATAGGTTTGGTCAGCATAAACGAGCGTATAAAGCTTAAATACGGAAAAAAATACGGACTTGACGTGCTGCCTGTTCCTTCGGGATTTAAGGTGAGGGTGCGGCTGCCTGTTTTGACGCAGCAATAAAATATTTTACAATTAATGCAAAAAATCACACATTGCAAATTTATAAAAACAATTTGACTATATACTTATTACTTATCCGGCAACAAAGAATAGCTTTAACAGGAGATAAATTTATTATGGACACGGTCAGAGTTGCTATTATCGGAACGGGAGGTATTTCGCATTCCCATTTAAAAGGCTATCTGTCGCAGGGCGGCAGGTGTAAAATAGTCGCGCTTTGTGATATCTTTCCAGAAAAATGCGCCAAGCTCTTGGACGACCTTGGCGTAAAGATGTCCCAAGACATAACCGTTACCGAAGATTATAAAACGCTCTTAAACAGAGACGATATAGATCTTGTTTCGATTTGTCTTCCGCCGAGCCTTCACTGTGAAGTGAGCTGCGCTTTTTTACTTGCCGGAAAAAATGTTCTATGTGAAAAGCCTATGGCTTCAAGCCTTGAAGAAGCGGACAAAATGATTGCCGCTGAAAAAAAGAGCGGCAAGGTTCTGGGAATAATTTCTCAAAACCGCTTTTATCAGGATGCGTGGACTGTAAAAAAAATGCTCGACAGCGGCGTATTCGGCAAGGTTTTGCTCGCCAGAGCAAATTCAATGTGGTACCGCGGTTCAAATTATTACGATTTATGGTGGCGCGGCACTTGGGAAAAAGAAGGCGGAGGATGTGTTCTAAACCATGCGGTACATCAGATAGATATGTTGTCTTGGTTTGTAGGCAAACTTCCCGATCAGGTAACCGCGATCTTCGGCAATCACGCCCATAAAAACAGCGAAGTGGAAGACGTAGGTATGGCTTTGCTTTCGTATCCGGGCGCGTTTGCGGAAATAAACGTTTCTTTAAACGATATGGATGAAAGGCAGTATCTTCAGTTCCAGTGTGAAAAAGCTTCCGTAGCCGTGCCCTGGTCGGTAAAATGCATGAAGCAGATGCCGAACGGATTTCCTGAAGCCGATCCCGAATCCGAAAAAAAATTCAACGATCTGTTTAAAACTTATGAAAAGCTCAGCTTTACGGGGCATGACGGTGAAATTGCAAATGTGCTCGACTGTTTACAAGGGAAAAGCGCTCTTGAAGTCACAAGCCGGCACGGAAGGAATGCGCTTGAGCTTATTTATTCCATTTATAAGTCTGCGACGACGGGAAAGACCGTGCATTTGCCTATAAAACAAAACGATCCGTTTTATACGAAAGAAGGGACGCTTTCTTCGGTTCCGCGCTTTTATAAAAAACTGAAAAGCATAGACAATGCGGAAGGCGAGATAACGCTTGGCAGTGCGTCAAAATCATAAAACAGACTACAAGGAGAATTTATGGCGGCAGATTATGATAAAAAAGACGGAGCTAATTACGCTCCCAAAGGCGAAAAGAACATCGTATGTAAACCGGGAGAATTCATAGTAGGAGCGTGCGGTTTGGCGCACGGGCACATAAGCGGCATGTGTAACGGACTCAGCGAAGCCGGCGCTACGATCGGCTACGTATATGATCCCGATCCTGAAAAAGTTAAGGAATTTATAAAAATGTTTCCGTCTGCAAAGGCTCTCCCTTCTCAGGGAGCTCTTATGAACACAAAGGAGATAAAGCTTGTTGCGAGCGCGGGTATAGCAAACGAGAGGTGCGGCATAGGGCTTGACGCTCTCGATCACGGAAAGTTTTATTTTTCGGACAAGCCGCCGATGACAACGCAGGCTCAGGTTGAAGAAGCCAGAACGAAGGTAAGAAAAACAGGGCTGAAATGGTTCGTCTACTATGCCGAGCGTCTGCATGTTGAATCGGCCATTTATGCCGAACAGCTCATAAAAGAAGGAAGGATCGGCGAGATTGTTTCAATAAAAGGCTGGGGGCCTCATCGTACCGGGCTTTCAAAACGTCCCGAATGGTTTTTTAAAAAAGAACAGTACGGCGGAATTATTACCGACATAGGTTCTCATCAGCTTGAGCAAGTTCTGTACTATGCGGACGCAAAGGATGCGCGCCTTATTTCCAGCCGAGTAGGAAACTTAAAGCATCCCCAATACCCTGAATTGGAAGATTACGGCGATGCGACTTTTATAACCGACAACGGCATTCCGTGTTATATAAGCGTAGACTGGTTCACTCCCGACGGCCTTTCCACATGGGGAGACGGGCGTCTGTGGATCTGCGGTACGAAGGGCTATATTGAGATAAGAAAATATGTAGACGTCGCCGCGTCCAAGGAAGCCGACCATGTTATTGTCGTCGATGAAAAGGGCGAATACCACTACAACGTACACGGGAAAATAGGATTTCCGTATTTCGGTAAACTCATACTGGATTGTTTGAATAATACCGAAACCGCGATGTCCCAAGAGCACACTTTCCGCGCTATAGAACTTGCCATAGAAGCGGAAAGAAAGGCCGTCATAATAAAATGAGATACGCGTTAGTCGGCTGCGGCAGAATAGCCCCGAGCCATATTCAGAGCGCAATAGACACAGGCCTTGAAATAGCGGGACTTTGCGACACGGATATTGCTAAGGCACAGGCGTTGGCCGAACGCTATAACCTTAAAAAAGACATATGTTACGCAGATTTTAAAACAATGATAAGCGACGTAAAGCCAATTGACTTTGTTTCCGTCGCGACCGACAGCGGAAGTCATCATGACGTTGTCATGGCGGCTTTTTCTATGGGATTGAATGTCTTATGTGAAAAACCCATGGCCATGAGCCTTAAAGATGCCGATGAAATGATCGGCACGGCAGAGAAAAAAGGGCTCGTTTTGGGCATCTGTCAGCAAAATCGGCTGAACAATACGACTGTTTTGGTAAAAAAAGCTGTGGACAAAGGCGCATTCGGCACAATATCGAACGCCGCCGTATGTGTCCGCTGGTCGCGCGAGCGCTCGTATTACGCAGGCGACGATTGGAGAGGCAAGTGGGCGAGCGACGGCGGCGCACTGATGAACCAGTGCATACACGGATTCGACCTTCTTCGCTATTTGCTAGGGCCGGATATAGATTATCTGTATGCCGTGCTAGGCAACAGGGAACATCCGTATCTGGAAGTTGAAGATATCGGCATCGGGCTTATAAAGTTCAAAAACGGCGTCATTGCGACGGCCGAAGGCACGGTGAACACGTACAAAAATAATCTGGAAGAAACTTTAACGATCATAGGCGAAAACGGAACGGTCAAACTGGGAGGTCAGGCTGCCGAACGTATTGATTTTTGGGAATTTAAAGATCCTGAAGTAAACGGATGGAAGACAGAAACACAGAACTTTTCTTCCGTGTACGGAGACGGGCACGCGCGTATTTTTGAAGATTTTATACGAACCTTGAAGCAAGGCGGAAAACCCTTTGTCGACGGATCTGCGGGACGCAATGCGCTTGAGACGGTTCTGGCCTTTTACGAAAGCTGGAGAACAAAAAAAGCCGTTTCATTCCCGCTTAAAGACGGCGCGACAATTTCGATGGAAAGAATATCGTTAAGATAAAATACTATGAAAATACACAATCCTATTTTGAGCGGATTTCATCCGGATCCGAGCATATGCAAAGTAAAAGACACTTATTATCTGGCAAATTCTACGTTTGAATGGTTTCCCGGCGTAGAACTTTCTTATTCGAAGGACTTGTGCACTTGGCGCCCGCTGCCTTCTCCTCTGCAACGGAAAACACAGCTAGACATGACAGGATGCGAGCCTTCCTGCGGCATTTGGGCGCCGTGCCTTTCTTATGACGGAAAGCTTTTTTATCTCATATACACCAATGTGAGAACATGGAACCGCGGCCCGTGGAAAGACACTCCCAATTTTCTTGTGACGGCAGAAAAAATCGAAGGACCTTGGTCGGAGCCGGTATATTTAAATTCTTCGGGATTCGATCCTTCACTGTTTCACGACACGGACGGTAAAAAATATCTTGTAAACATGGAATGGGATTACCGGTGGGAAAAAGAACGTAATTTTTCAGGTATACTTTTGCAGGAATACGATCCTGTAAAAAAACGGCCGGTCGGAGCTGTAAAAAAGATATTCACTGGTACGGATATAGGGTTTGTGGAAGGTCCGCACATTTTCAAGCGCAACGGATATTACTATCTTCTTACTGCGGAGGGCTGTACTTTTTACAATCACGCGGCAAGCATCGCCCGGTCAAAAAACATCGAAGGTCCCTATGAAATACATCCTTGCAATCCGCTGATCTCCAGCAGAGGCGATGATATGCTGGCGATACAAAAAGCCGGTCACGCAAGTTTGTGCGATTACAAGGACGGCCTTTGGGCGTTGGTATTCCTTTGTGGCAGGCCCTTGCCTGGAACGACAAGATGCGTTTTAGGAAGGGAAACTTCGCTTGCACTTGTAAAGTGGCAGGATGATTGGCCCTATGTAGTTCACTGCGACGGAAGCGTCGCCAATACTCCCGAACCTTGCGTTATAACCGATAACGACGAATCGGAAGTTTTGCATAACGGTTCCAGACACTATGATTTTAAAGACGAAAGTTTTTACGAGGATTTTAAATATCTTCGCACCGTCGACAACAGAGATTTTTTTAAGCTTAAAAGCGGTGGCGGACTTGAAATTCGCGGCGGAGAATCGCCGTGTTCTACGTTTCACAAGGCGCTTTTGGCCAGAAGACAGACGGATTTTTCGTTTACGGCCGTAACAAAGCTGCATTTTGAACCCGAATCGTTCCAACACATGGCCGGTTTGGCATATTATTATGATGAAAATCTTCACTATTACTTTGCCGTGACAAAGGACGAAAAAAAAGGACGCTGCCTTGTAATAACGAGCATGGATGCGGGCGTGTTTTCAAAAACTCCCGCATTGTCGATCCCCGAAAAAGACGTATATCTGAAACTTGAAGTTGAGTATGCTAAGGGCTCTTTTTCATATTCCTTGGATAACAAAGAATGGGTTACCGTGCTGAAAGATTTTGACGCTTCGATCCTCAGCGACGATTATTTTAAAGACAGCTTTACGGGCGCTTTTATAGGAATGATGTGTACCGATACGGCGGCTAGGACCAAACGCGCCGATTTTTTATTTTTTGACTATGCGGTATAGTTTTTTTATGATATCCGAGACCGTGATGTCTTTAAAACCTTGAATGATAAGATCCGCTTCAAAAAGAATTTTTTCAGAGCCTATGCCTACGGCCTTCATTCCCGCGTTGTGAGCGGCTTTTATTCCCGCCGCAGCGTCTTCAAAAACTATGCACTGTTCAGACGGAAGGTTTAACTCTTTGGCGCCTTGTTCAAAGACTTCGGGAGCGGGTTTAGCTTTTGACACCTTTGTACCGTCAACGACGGCATCGAATAGATCGTTTATTTCAAGCTTATCAAGGATGAGTTTTGAGTTTTTGCTTGCGGAACCGAGCGCGGTATGAAATCCTTTTTTGCGCGCGTCGACTAAAAATTCTTTTACGCCCGGTAAAATTTCGTCTTTTTTTAACTTCTCTATGTATGACACATAAAGTCGGTTTTTTTTGTCGCAGCAGGAATTTTTTTCTTCATCGCTCATTGTCCTGCCGCCTATTTCAAGTATGATCTCTAGGCTTGCCATACGGCTTACGCCTTTAAGACGCTCGTTATCCTGTTCGTTAAAGGGAATATTCAATTCTTCCGCCAATTTTTTCCACGCTAAAAAGTGATATTTAGCCGTGTCGACGATCACTCCGTCCAGATCAAATAAAAGGCCTGATATTTTATCCATACTGACGCTCCCTTCTGACGAACATTCCTATAAAAAACGGTGTAAAAATTCACCGTATGGACGGATTATATCATATTTAGCTTGAATGTCGATATTACTTGTAAGTTACTTGTAAGTTACTTGTAAGTCGCACGTTCTTCTCGATAACTCCATTCAGATATTTTTAAATATTTGATAAAATGAAAGAATATGAGCCCAAAACACAGAGTTCTCTTAATAAAGCCTGCCTCTTGCAACTGTAATATGATATGCAAATACTGTTTTTACATCGACGAAAGTGAAAATAGAAATTTCGCTAACTACGGCGTAATGACAAAGGAGACGGCTCATAAAATCATTGACAGGGCTCTTGAAGAAAACGATGAGATAACTTTTTCATTTCAGGGCGGAGAGCCTACTTGTGCGGGTTTTTCTTTTTTTGAAGATTTTGTTTCTTATTCTTTTTCCCAAAAAAAAGATAAGACGATACATTTTGCGCTGCAAACTAACGGCTTTATCGTAGACAGAAAATGGGCCGAGTTTTTCAAAAAAAATAATTTTCTTATCGGATTGTCGATGGACGGAAATAAAAAGACTCACGACATATATCGGCATGACAAGGCCGGTAACGGCACGTTTAAAAATGTTTTTAAAGCCAGCCAGATATTAAAAGCTTTTGAGGTTGATTTTAACATTCTCATAACCGTTACCAGGGATATAGCTAAGAACATAAAAGAAATATATGAGTTTTTTAAAAGGAACGGTTACAGATACCAGCAGTACATCGCTTGTTTGGATCCCATTGCCGAAGGACACGGCGGGCGAGATTATTCGTTAACGCCTGAAATTTACGGGAAATTTTTAATAGACTTGTTTGAATTGTATTTTAAAGATTGGCGCCGCCGCGATTTTGTTTCCATCCGGTATTTCGACAATCTTGTCATAAGACTTGCCGGAGGACAATGCGAATCTTGCGGAATGCTTGGTTTTTGCCCCAGCAATTATGTTCTTGAAGCCGACGGTTCGGTGTTCCCTTGTGATTTTTATGTTTTGGACGGATTTTGTTTGGGGAATCTTACGCGCGATACGTTTGAGAGGATAGACCTTAAACGCAAGGAAATTCGGTTTACGGAAAAGTCCTGCGTCGTTGACGAAGCATGCAAAACTTGTCGATACTTTCCGCTTTGCCGAGGCGGCTGCAGACGGGATCGCGAGGATTTTAAAACGGGGAAATTGGGACGCTCATATTTATGTGAGGCGTATAAAATTTTTTTTGAAAAAGAGGTCGATAAGCTGGATTATATGGGCGCTATGGAAAGACAATTTACATTGGGCAGAAACATGTGAGTCTTTTTGCCGTTTAAATTTTTTTTCGCAAAATCCGCAGATCTCTTACAGCTCGAAGCAGCCCCGTGTTATGCGGTATAGGCGTCGCATATATCGTCTACGACCATAAAGCATAAAGGATCTATGGTTCTGGCAAGTGTAAATACTTTTTTACGTTTCGTCTTTTTACTTGGACAAACACCATTTTTACCGGCCCGTTTCTGCCCCTGCCTTCAAAGACGGTTACTCTAAACCCTTGGCTTCTAAGACATTCGGATATGTCGTCGCCTTTTAAGCTGAAAATTCTTATAGCCTGTTCGCCTATTTTAAATAAGCCTTCGATAGTTATGCCCGTAAACGTTCCTGTGGCAAAGCCTAAAGCGAAGGCTACGGAAGTGATCGGATCTGTAAGATCCGTAATCACTCTGGAGACGGCATATATCCAAATCAGGCATTCGAAAAACGATGCAATAAAGGCATACAGTCTCTTTCTTCTGATGACCAGTACGTTGCGAAAGGTTCCGAGAGACACATCCATTACACGGGCGACAAATATGATGACAGCCGTAATAATCTGTTCTTGCGTGAACATGTATACCTCAAAATTTTATTTTTTTAGCTCAAACTTCGATTTTTTTTAACTTTAGGGCGGCGCATAGGCCGCACGGAACGTGCGGCCTACAAGAAATGCAAAATCGGCAAAACTAGCGCTGTACGCGTCCCGATGCGTTTCCTCCGGCGAGTTTTTCAACTTCGCTTACGGAAACAGCGTTGAAGTCGCCTTCGATCGTGTGCTTTAAGCAGCTTGCCGCAACTGCAAAGTCAACGGCTTCCTGCGTCGATTTTCCTTTTAAAAGCGCATAGATGAGACCTCCGCCGAAGCTGTCGCCGCCGCCTACGCGGTCTACGATGAACATCTCGTATTCTCTACTGAAACAGAAATCTTTTCCGTCATAGAGAAGTCCCGCCCAGTTATTAAACGTTGCGCTGATGGATGTGCGGAGCGTTATTGCAACTTTTTTAAAGCCGAATTTGTCCGCAAGCTGTTTTGCTACGCTCTTGTATCCTTCTTTATTCAATTTTCCGCTGTTTATATCCGTGTTTTCAGCTTCAATTCCGAAGACGTCTTTTGCATCTTCTTCATTGCTTATGCACACGTCCACGTATTTGCAAATTTCGGTCATAGCTTTACGCGCCTGATCGCGTGTCCACAGTTTGCCGCGATAGTTAAGGTCGCAGGAAACCGTAACGCCAGCCTTTTTTGCAGCCTTGCATGCTTCAACGGTTATGTCTACGATATTCTGTCCGAGCGCGGGAGTAATGCCGGTAACGTGGAACCACTTTGCCCCCTTGAAAATATTGTCCCAATCAAAATCGGACGCTTTTGCTTCCTGAATGGAAGAATGCGCGCGATCATAAACGCATACCGATCCGCGCTGAGAAGCGCCTTTTTCAAGATAGTAAATGCCAACCCTGTCGCCTCCGCGGGCTATGTAGCTTGTGTTTACTCCGAAGCGGCGAAGACTGTTGATTGCAGACTGCCCGATCGGATTGTCCGGCAGTTTTGTGACGAAGCACGCGTCAAATCCGTAATTTGCCAAAGAAACGGCAACGTTCGCTTCGCCGCCGCCGAAAGTAGCGCCGAATTTATCTACCTGTGTAAAACGATACCAGCCCTCAGGCGCCAAACGCAGCATGATTTCACCGAATGTTACAACCTTATCCATAATTAATAGCCTCCGTAAAGAAAATGAAAGTTCTTACAATAATATATTATTATCCATCTATTAGCAAGTTAAATGCCGGCGGTTAAGTGTGCCTCGGGAGCTTCATTAATCCTGCAATTTCATGTATCATACCTGTATGGCTTATGAGATTACGGCGACCAGACGCAGGCCGCAGCATTTTGAAGATCTTGTCGGACAGGAATTTGTCGCAGCTACGTTAAAAAATTCTATTAAATCGGGAAAAATCGCGCACGCATATTTGTTTTCAGGCCCGCGCGGCTGCGGAAAAACTTCTACCGCCCGCATACTTGCAAAAGCCTTAAACTGCCAAAGCAGCGATAGGGCCGTAGAGTCTCCGTGCTGCACCTGTACGGCTTGCACCGAAATCACAAAAGGCTCAAGCATGGATGTGATTGAAATTGACGGCGCTTCAAACACAAGCGTAAACGACGTGCGGCAGATCAAAGACGAAGTACAATTTCCTCCGAACTCATGCAGATATAAAATATACATAATCGATGAAGTTCACATGCTTTCCGTAAGCGCTTTTAACGCGCTTTTAAAGACCATAGAAGAGCCGCCGCCCTATGTCGTATTTATTTTTGCGACTACGGAGCTTCAAAAGGTTCCGGCGACAATAAAAAGCCGGTGTCAGCAATTTAATTTTCGTCTGGTTTCCGTAGAACAGATAAAAGAACTGTTGGCAGAGACCGCTTCGGAACTAGGAGTAAGGGCCGAAGAAGAGGCTCTTTATTGGATTGCACGCGAATCGACCGGAAGCGTAAGAGACGCTTACACGCTTTTTGATCAGGTTGCGGCGTTCAGCGATTCCTTTATCACTTACGAAAAAATTCTTGACAAGCTGGGATTGGTAGGCATCGACCGCCTGAACAAACTCTTTGAAAAATGCGTACAGGGCGACAATGCCGATGTTATAAATACTCTTGATGAATATTTGCAGTCGGGAATTTCGATCGAACAGCTTATTTCAAACAGCGCGGATTATTTGAGAAGCGTTTTGCTTTTAAAAAACGGAATAAAAAAAGAAGCCCTGCTCGGACAGTCTCCCGAACGTTACAGCAAGGATGTGATTGAGGCGTGGACTTGCATCCAGATTGAAAGAGCGCTTTCTCTTTTTTTGCAGCTTTATCGCGACATACGTTATTCTCTTTCTCCGCGTTACGAGACGGAACTTGCATTTTCAAGGCTGTGCTGGCTGAAAGAATATGTTTCTCAGGCGGAAGTAAAAAAATCGATTGATGCTGCGAGAACGGTCTTGTTGGGAAACAATGCGGGAAGCGTAACCGGGACGGAGGAAAATTCGACGCAACAGGGCAACGGCAATGGTAACGGCCGTCCCGACAGCGGCTCTCCGGATTCCGGCGGAGCGGCCCTTGAAGGCGTGACTACTTTTTCCGCTTTAAGCAAAGCAAATTTGCAGCGGAGCGTGCAGACGGAAACGAAAACCGCAGAAACCGCTTATTCCCCGCAGGAGCCTTCTTTTGAAACATATTCCGATCCGTATCCCGACATTTCCCCCGACGTGCCTTACGAAGAGGAGGATAGCGCAGACCCTTTTGAATTAGGCGGAGCCCTGCCGCCTCAACAAACAGCGGCGACCTCTCCGGTAGAAAAATCGGAAGATATAAAGAATGCGATTATCCGGGAATTGACTAAGAACGACGACGGCTTTACGGCGTCGGCCGTGATGCAGGCGGATTTCAAACTTTCAAACGGAAACGAAATATCGGCTGAAGTTGATTCGGAATTCAAAAAAGGGCAGCTTGAGCGTCAGAGCAAAGTTATTTCGGAACTCGTAAACAAAATCTGCGGCATGCCCGTGGTGTTTCGTGTCAAAATAAAAGCGGACGATCGACAAACCGTCGTAAAACAGGAAATTCCGCAAAAGGTGGACATGATTTGTAAAGTATTTAGAGGGACTATAGTTGGAGGAAAAATATGAACCCTTTCGATCTGTTAAAAAATCCTCAGGTTATTCAAGAACAATTGGAAAAAGCGCAGGCGCAGTTGGAAGGAATTTCTGCGACGGGTTCTTCAGGGGGAAACATGGTTCAGATTACCGTAAACGGCAAAATGCAGATCACAGGCATAAAACTTGATCCCCTTTGCGTAGACAACAGGGATATACCAATGCTGCAGGATCTTATCATAGCCGCTCATCACGATGCTATGGAACGCATTCAGCAGGAAATAAAAAACAGACTCGGGCCTATGCTAGGCGGTTTGCAGCTTCCGGGGATGGGCGCGTAAAATGAATGCACTTGAAGAATTGACGGAATCCTTTTCCAGACTTCCCGGCATAGGTAAAAAAAGTGCGGGAAGGATAGCGAATTATCTTTTAAGAGCCGACCGATCGTTTAACCAATCCTTTTCTCACCAAATTTTGACTTTGCAGGACAGAATAAAACCTTGTTCGATCTGCGGCGCGTGGACGGAAAAGGATCCTTGCCCTATATGCTCGGATATCCTGCGGGATAAAAGCCTTATCTGTGTGGTAGAGCAGCCGCAAGACGTTCAGACAATAGAAAATTCCCGTGAATATAACGGACTGTTCCATGTTTTAGGCGGAGTTATAGCTCCTCTTGAAGGAATAGGACCTGATAAACTTTCCATCGCCGCTTTAATTTCCCGCGTTCAGGAAGGTTATGTAAAAGAAGTTATAATTGCGACAAATCCCACAGTGGAAGGCGATACGACGGCCTTATATCTGCACAGACTTTTGACGGACAGAACGGGCGTAAAAGTTACAAGGCTAGCTTCAGGACTTCCTGTAGGAGGAGACTTGGAATATGCGGATAAGCTTACGCTCGCCCGCAGCTTTAGAGGGCGCACGGGTTTTTAAAATTCCCTACGCTGAAATTTCGCCGAAGGACAGCGGCTGGAAAATCGTTAATTGGACGCGATGCGTCCAGTCTTAACAAACAACCGCCAATAGGACGGAACGTCCGGTTTTATACAAAAAAACGCCCGTAAGTTAAACCGTTAACTTACGGGCGTCGCTTGCCAAGTTCGATAAAACCTGTGAACTGCCGTTTTCCGATGCAAAGACCGGAATTTTACCGGCAGTATTTTTACTATCTGAGCAGGCTCAAGACGTTTTGACTTGTCTGGTTCGCCTGTGCGATCATAGCCGTGCCCGCCTGAGAGAGGACTTGGTTCTTCGTAAAGTCGACCATTTCCTTTGCCATGTCGGTGTCGCGTATGCGGCTTTCCGACGCCTGAAGGTTTTCGGCGCTTATATTAAGACCTACGACTGTCTTTTCAAGACGATTCTGGTAGGCGCCGAGATCCGCACGCTGCTTGTTGATCTTTTTAATGGCCTCGTCCAAGGTTCCGATCGCGCGGTTCGCATCGTCGGGCGATTCCAACGTCATGATAGATTCGTCTCCGATATTGCGAAGACCGAGAGACGTCGCGGTCATTGTTCCTATGTATACCTGCGTGCGCTGATCCATATTTGCGCCGATATGCAGCCACATGGAAGCCGTAACGTTGTTTTCTCCGGTAGGACGCGCAAAGCGGCCTGTGAGCATGTTCATGCCGTTAAATTGCGCTGCGCTTGCGATTCTGTCGACTTCAGCGATCAAAGACGAAACTTCAACCTGGATCTGCATGCGGTCTTCGTCCGTGTAAATACCGTTGGAAGACTGAACCGCCAGTTCGCGTATGCGCTGAATGATATCGGTCGTTTCCTGCAAATAGCCTTCGGTTGTCTGGATGAAGGAAATACCGTTCTGCGCGTTCAATGCGGCCTGATTTAAACCGCGGATCTGTGAGCGCATTTTTTCGGAAACCGCAAGACCGGAAGCATCGTCGCCTGCGCGGTTGATTTTTTCCCCGGAAGAAAGCTTTTCGATGTTTTTCTGGTTGCTTAAATTCGTGTTACCCTGTACACGCTGAGCGAACATAGCGCTCATATTGTGATTAATAACCATAAAGAATCTCCTATAAAGACTTGAAATTTGGTTTTTCTGGTACAAACCCTTGCAGGTCGTGTACCGGGTTTTACCACCCTATACCATAATGATCGGAGATTAAAAAAAAGAATTAAGCGAATTTATAAAAATCATGTATTTTTTTTTGCGTTTTTAAAACATTCCGTGCAGCCCAAGACGTGGACGTGTTTTTTGCCGTCGGGCTTGTTGAACAGGCGGGCGATTAAATAACCGTCCGACGGGACGGCTTTATGGCAGACGGGACAGATTCGTTTTAAATTAGGAGCGCATTTAGGATAGCAGTAAGGACAGCCTGATACAGTACAGCGTTGATCGGGGACGGTCATAGGTCTGTATACTTTTGAATACAGATTTTCACCTGTGAGAAGGGACGTTTGGCATAGAGGACATACGGATATTATTTTGCGCGGAATATTTTTAGAAGAAGAGCGGAATTTCGGTTTTTTGTAGATATTTCCAAAATACATCAGGGCTGCAATGATGACGGCGGAGGAAATTCCCATTACAATGTATTCCATAAGAGCAATAATAACAGGGCTGATCGGCGAGGGCAATATGAAAAAGATAAGCCTGAACGAACCTGATGAAATGAAAAAACTTACGGGAGGCGAGTCTTGTCAAATTTAATCACAGGTAAAGGCAGATCGCGTTTTTTAAGAATATTTATTCCCGTTACCGCTTTGACGACGGTTTGCGTATTGATAATAACTTTTTTGATTTCCGTTACATATATATCCAACAGAGAAAAAAGCATTGCCGAACAATATGAATTGTCGCTGACTATGGTGAGTTCTTTGTATCAGCAGATGCGCATGAACACGATGCCCACGTTAAATGCGCTTTTTGAAACCAAAGAAATACAGGATTACCTTTTTTGCAATTCCGGGCATGATCAAGACGGAAAATATGAAACATTCGTAAAAGTGGGAGCTCTGATCGACCGTACGGTTGCAAGAAACGGTTATATCCATTCGATATATCTTTATAACGGAGTTTTCGGATATTTTTCGTCCTATGCGGGCTACGAAGGCGTTACGTGCTACAGCGATAAAAATCTTGATTCGTTTTTGGAGCAGACGGGACAACGGCCCATGACTTTTACGATGAGAACCACAAGTTTTTTTTCAAGAGCCGACTACACGAATACCGACGAATCCAAAGAAGAAAATTTGTACACCATGACGATTTCTCACAAAACAAACAACGCCGCCAAAAGCTACGCCTTAGTTGTAAACCTTTCCGAATCAAATGCGAGGGAATTATTCACCCAGAAGACGGGGGAAATGAAACCGTCATTTTTTATTACCGATTATCGCAGGTATTTTTTATCGCATCCAGATCCGTCGTTCTTTAACACACCGGTAAAACAGTCTTCCATTTACGACAGAATTTGCTCCCTTCCCATAAGCCAAGAAAAAAGCGGGGGATATGTAAAGCTGTCGAGCGAAGGAGAAAAATATTTTATCTGTTACGAAGATCAGCCGACTATGGGATGGCGGCTTTTTTATATTATTCCCTATTCACAGCTTATGCACGGGTTTTACACTTTTATTAAAAATATCGTCTTTGTAACGATAGCCGTTTTTTTTGCGGCAATCATTGCGATAATAATCGTGTCGCAAAAAGTCGACCTTTCATTGAGCTATGAAAGAAGGCTTTTGTCGTACGTGCAGGGCAAATTGAGCAAGGTTGAACTTCCGATCTCCAAGGTGTACGAGTACGGAGTTTCTATTTTTAGAGTAACGCCTAAAAAACTTAAATTAATGTCGACTGTAGATCGCGGCGAACTTCAAAAAAACGTATATCTTTCGGCCGCGGGTTATTTACAAAAAAAAGGGCAGCTCATAAGCCTTGACGATCTGTTGTTTTTATGGATTTCGTCGCTGAGTCCGAACGGAATTTATGTAAAACTTTGCGGATTCAAAGACGTCGTAAAGCAAAGGTTTGACGCGGATCTTACTGCCGTCGTAGCCGAAGAAACGGTAAACATGAGCGACTTGCCGCAGGAAGCGTCCCATTTAAAAGAGATGATGAAAGAGCGGTATCTGATAAACAGGGGCAGTGTGGATTACGCTTCAAGACGATATCCGGAAATGACGGTCATAAATATTCACGAATTTGAAACGGCTCTCGTAAATAAAGACGACAAACAGTTTATGCTTTATATGGAAAAGGCGATCGCTGCGATGAAGGAGAATCCTTCCTGGTTCAGTTTTAACCTGTTTATTACAAATCTGGTGTATATTTTAAATCAATATCTGCATAATGAAATAAACTTGTACTTATCAGGAGGCATGACCGCTCTGTCGGAAGATATTTCCACGCTTGAAGAAATTCAGGGTTTGACTGAAATTTCGGAGCGCATAAGACGGGTATTGCTGCAAAGCCGGGAGGCCGGTAAAAGCTCAAAAAACCTCGAAATCGTTACCGTTATAAACAGGTATATTAAAGACAACATTAAAAATACCATGCTCAATTCCGATATGATAGCCGATTACGTGGGGTTGTCGCTGAATTATACCCGTTCCATATACCGTCAGACTACGGGGAAATCTTTTAACGATGTTATAGGCGAAGAAAGGCTTGCCCTTGCCATAGATCTGCTCACCCGTACCGACAAAACGATAGACGAAGTTAGGCGCGAAGCGGGTTTTGCAAACTACTCGTATTTTTGCACGTATTTTAAAAATAAATTCGGCGTTTCTCCAACATATTACAGAATTTTTCGTAATAAAACTAAAAAATAGTTAAATTTCAAAATTGTTTAGTGTTGTTTTTCAAAATTGAAAATTAAAATTTAAATCAAGACAAATCGAAAAATCCGGCTGATAATAAGTTATCTGATTTACTGTGCGCTTGTGCGCCGAAAAAACTTTTTCGAAAGTTGAAACTTTGCTGGAAGCTCCGCTGCAGGTAGCTGGAAGCTCCGCTATAGGTTCTTCAAAAGTTTTTAATAGGAGGTCATTATGAAAAAACATTACAAATCGTTTCTAAAGGTGTTGTTTTTGACATCTTTTGTCGTTCAAAGCGTGTTTGCAGCAGGCGGTAAAGACGCTCCCGCCGGTTCCGCTCAATCCTCCGGCCCTGTTGTGATAACCTATTATACGTGGGATGACGCCGCCCATAAATCCTTGATAGAAAAATTTAACGAAACTCACACAAACATCAAGGTAGACGCTAAAATACTTCCCGCCGCCGATTATGAAACAAAACTTCTTACGTTGCTTTCAGGACGCGCAGAAATGGACTGCTACATGGAAAAACGTCAGACCGATGCGTTTTCCCGCATGGATAACGGTTTTTCTGAACCGCTTAACAGCTTTATAAGCAAGGCGGGTAAGCCGAATGCGGCCGTTGAAGCGAATAAATCGTCCGTAACCTATAACGGCAATATTATCGGAATTCCGTGGAGAGGCGGATCCTATTTTACGTATTTTAACAAAAACGTGTTTAAAAAGGCCGGTCTCAACACTCCCGACTATTACGTTGAAAAAGGCGAATGGACATGGGACAAATTCGAAGAGACTGCGCGTGCTATCCACGCTGCGGATCCTTCCCTCATAGGCGCGTCCATTTATTTTTGGGGCTCCAATGCCGCATACATATCGAACCAGACCGGAGAAGTTTTTATAAGCAACGACGGTAAAATCGGCGCTATGGACAACCTTTTAAGGCAGATCGCCATTCGAAAAAGGCTTGAAGCTGAAGGCGCAATGTGGTCTCTTATCGACATGAAGGTTACAAAGACGCACTATTCCAAGCAGTTCTACGACGGAAAACTCGGAATGCTTTTGATAGGCGAATGGTTCCCCGGACAGATGACTACCGGCGAACGCGACGGATTGCTTGCCGCAGGTTTCAAAAAAGCCGATTACGGTATTACAAGGCTCCCCTGCGATACGCCAAAGTATTCTACGATGGGACTTCCCACCTTTAACAGCATGACGTCTTATTCCAAGAAAAAAGACGCAGCCTTTGAATTTATTTCATGGATGGGCGGAGAAGAAGCCGCAGCGGTCGCAGCTTCTTTCGGAGTGCTTCCAGCCGTAAGTTCTCCCGAAGTGGAAAAAATACTCAGCGCAAATCTGCCGGACGCGTCTTCACTTAAGTACTATCTTGAACCGAAAGTTTCTAATAACGGCGCTACGTTTACAAAATACGGTTCACGCGTTCAGGCCGTAATAGAAACCATGCAGGAAGCCTATCTTTTGAACAAGCTTACCGACGCGCAGTTTAAAGAGCAGTGGAATAAAGAGATGAAGAATATCGTAGATACTTCATACTAATCTCGCTTTCGAAACGCACCGTTTCATGACCGGCGAAAAAGTTGGAAAAGGGGCTGCCTCAAAAGTCTGTTACTTTTTCGGCAGCCTATTTAAATATTAGGGATACTTGTTCCCTGCGCTTTTTTTTGCGGACTTTTCACGGTATTGTATTTTAGGAGGTGAAACATGGACAAAAAGCACGACGGTATACGGCGGCTGACTATAATGTCGTTTCTTTTTCCGAGTTTTATAGGTTTTATCATATTCATATTTATTCCTTTGGTTATGGCCGTTTTCTTTTCACTTACCAATTATTCCGGCGGCGCAAAGTTTAAATTTATCGGCATAAAAAATTACGTGGTAGCGTTTGCGGATGCAAAATTTTTAAATAGTCTTTTTCTTACTTTCAAATACATGGCGGTTACCGTGTTTTTTCAGATAGTAATCGGCTTGGTATTTGCGCTTTTTCTTGCCCGTCCGTTCAGGGGCAGCACCTTTTTCAGAAGCGCTTTTTATATTCCGAATATTCTTTCTTCCGTTGCCGTTGGGTTGGCCTTTATGTTTATTTTCGAGCCGTCTTCCGGCCTTATGAACGGATTTTTAAAGTTTTTTAATTTGCCTACTTCCAGATGGCTTGCAAGCGAAAAGACTTCTTTGCTCGTCATTATGATGGTTTCCATATGGCAAAGCGTAGGCTACTATATGGTTTTGCTGATAGGGGCTCTTCAGAACGTTAATTCTTCGCTGTATGAAGCCGCAGAAATTGACGGAGCCGGAAAAATCCAGCAGTTTATCGCCGTCACCTTGCCGGGCATTTCTCCCGTGTTGTTTTATGCGATTACGCTTGCGGTTATAAGGGGTTTTCAAGCGTTTGATTACATCTACGTCATGACGGGCGGCCAGCAGGGAGGAGGCCCTGCCGGAAGCACGAACGTGCTTGCGTTTGACATCTATAGAAACGCTTTTATGTATTACAGGTTCGGGTTTGCATCTGCGGAATCCGTAGTTCTTCTCATCATAATTCTTACGGTTACGCTGATCCAAAATTACGGTCAAAAAAAGTGGGTGGTTTATGATATCGTATAATACAAAGAAAACGATCGGTAAGTTCGTAAAATATGTTTTTTTGTTGTTTATAACGGTAATTTCGCTTTTGCCCATCGTCATAGTTTTGTCTTCTTCTTTTAAAAATGAAAGTGAAATTTTCGATTTTCCGTTTCATTTGATTCCGCGCAAGTTAATCTTTTCAAATTTTGCTCAGCTGAGTGAAAATTTTCCGCTGTACATATGGAATTCGATCAAACTGACGTCGATCATAACGATTTTGCAGTTGTTTTCGGCTTCTACGGGCGGATACGTGTTTTCCAAAATGCAATGGAAGGGACGCAATTTCATATTCGGTTTGTACCTTGCTTCCATGATGATCCCGTCGCAGGCTGTTACTATTCCTCAGTTTGTGATAATGCGCACGCTGAATTTGTACGACACCCATTTGGCTATCATACTCTTGTGCACTTTTACGGCCTTCGGAACGTTTCTTATACGACAGTATTTTTTGTCCATTCCGGATACGTATATAGAAGCGGCAAGGATCGACGGCGCGCGCGAATGGATAATTTTCTTTAAGATAATGCTGCCCATGGCAAAGCCCGTCCTGGTAACTCAGGCCATATTGTCATTCCGTTTTTTCTGGAACGATTTTTTTACGCCGTTGATCTACATCACTACTCCCGAACTAAAAACTCTGCCGCTGGGAATGACGGACTTTGTCCGCGAACAGTATGTTTATTGGGGGCCGCAGATGGCTGCTGCCTTGATTTCTATTATTCCCGTCCTGATAATTTTTATGTTCGGGCAAAGATATTTTATTGAGGGAGTTTCTTCCTCGGGTATTAAGGGGTGAAATTATGGAAAAGAAGAGCGGTAATTTTGAGTCAAGCATTCATGAAAAAGATTATCGGTCAAAATTCCTTCCGTTTGTAAAGACGGCCAAAGATGCGCTGTGCATAGACGGGAGAGATTTGGAATCCCTCAACGGAGAGTGGAATTTTACGGCGGATCCCTATGAGTCGGCTTTGCGCGGGCAGTGGTATGAGGAAAAACGTTTTTCGGAAGACGGACGGGAGCTTCCGTGCGACTTTGATTTTCAGGTTTGGCCTCTCATAGACGTTCCTTCCTGTTGGAACATGACGTCTCCGGAATTGTTTTATTACGAAGGCATGGGCGTGTATTACAGGGAATTTACTTATGCCGAAAAAAAGGCGGGCGAAAGAACGTTTATTCAGTTTGAGGGCGCTCAATACAGAACCTATGTCTTTTTGAACAATAAACCTGTCGCGCTCCACGACGGAGGTTCCACTCCGTTTACGGTAGAAACGACAGGACTCTTGCAGCGTTTCAATAAGATAATGGTCTTTGTAGACGCGGCCAGAGACGACTCGCGAGTTCCCATGAGCAATACGGACTGGTTTAATTACGGGGGATTGTACCGCGACGTATACTTTGTAAGGACTCCTAAGGTTTTGATCAAAGACTGGTTCGTAAGGCTTGTTCCCGGTTCCGGCTATAAAAAGATCGCGCTCGATTTCCAAATAGACGGGGCTAAGACGGGCAAGGCTGTGTTTTGCATTCCCGAATTGGACATAAAAAAAGAAGTAAGCGTTTCAAACGGCAAGGGAAGTCTTGAGATTTCAGCCTCTCCTGAGCTGTGGAGCCCGGAAAATCCCAAACTGTACGATGTTTCGCTTTCTTTTGACGACGATGAAATTTCGGATAAGATCGGATTTAGGGAAATCAAAGTTGAAAAAATGAAGGTTTACCTTAACGGCAAGGCGCGCTATTTAAAGGGCGTCTGTGTTCACGAAGACCACGAAACGCTTGGAAAAACCACGAACGACGATGAAATTCGTGCGACAATACAAAATCTCAAAGATATGAACGGCGTGTTTTTGCGATTGGCGCACTATCCTCACACAAGGCGTTTTGCGAAGATCGCCGACGAAACGGGTGTTATGCTTTGGGAGGAAGTTCCCGTCTATTGGGCGATCGATTTTACAAATCCCGCTACCTACAAGGACGCAGAAAATCAATTGACGGAACTGATCGTGCGCGATAAAAACCGCGCTTCCGTTATCATATGGTCTGTGGGAAACGAAAATGCGGATACCGACGACAGGCTTAAGTTTATGAGCGATCTTGCGCGCACTGCAAAACGGCTTGATAATACAAGGCTCGTTAGCGCGGCCTGTCTCGTAAACCATGTAAAGATGCGCCTTGAAGACCGGCTTATGGACGAGCTTGATATTATCGGAAACAACGAATACTACGGCTGGTACGAACCGAATTTTGACGATTTGATCACTGTTTTAAATAACACAAAGCTGACAAAACCGGTAGTCATTACGGAGTTCGGAGCGGGTGCAAAATACGGAAATCATGGAACCGCAGACACTATGTGGACTGAGGAATATCAGGAGGAACTCTACAAAAAGCAGTTTGAAACGATGAAAAAAATTCCTTTTATTCAGGGAACTACGCCGTGGATCTTTTATGATTTTCGTGCCGTGCGCCGGCAGAACAGGTATCAGCAAGGTTTTAACCGGAAGGGGCTGATAGACGCCGACCACAAAAGAAGAAAGCTTGCTTTTAAAGTGGTTGCAGATTATTACGCCGAGCTTGATTGAGAGGTTTTATTTTATGGAACAGATAAAAAAGAAAGATGATTTTTTAAATCACAAGCCCAAAGGAATTCCTTTTTGGCAAAAAGCCATGGATTACGCGGTGAGCAAAACCGCGGAGAATATCAAAACTTTTACCGACGGGTACCCGACTCCCGCCAGCGTAAATTTGATATATCCTAAAATTGCAAATACCGAATGGACAAGCAGCTTTTGGAACGGAATGCTCTGGCAGGCATACAACAGCACCGGCGATAAAAAGTTCCGTTCCGCCGCAGAATCGACTTTGACTGATTATGAAAACAGACTTGAAAAGCGCATAAATACGGCGACTCACGATTTGGGCTTTTTGTACATACTTTCGGCAAAGGCGGAATATTTGACTACGGGAAATAAAAAGGCGCGCGAAGTTGCAATAAAGGCGGCAGACCTTCTTATGGAGCGGTACGGCGCAAAAACAGGAGTGCTTCAGGCTTGGGGAAGCGCCGACGACGTGAACAACATGGGTAGGATAATAATCGACTGTCTCATGAATACGCCGCTTTTGTTTTGGGCGTCGGAAGCCACGCAAAAAGACCTGTATGCGAATGCTGCAAAGTCCCATGTGGAAAAATCAAAGCGTTTTCTCATAAGAGACGACGACACGACTTTCCACACATATTATTTTGACGTTAAAACAGGAGATCCTCTTCGCGGAAAAACCGCTCAAGGCTACAGCGATTCGTCCTGCTGGGCAAGGGGACAGGCTTGGGGAATTTACGGGTTCTGTCTTAATTACAGATATACGGGAGATTTTTCTCTTTTGGAAGCGGCAAAGCGGCTTGCCAATCACTTCCTTAATTGCCTGCCTGAAGACAACGTCTGTTATTGGGATCTCATATTCACTTCCGGGAACGAAGAGCGGGACAGTTCCGCCGCAGCTATAGGCGCCTGCGGTTTGATGGAACTCGCTTCGCTTCTTCCCGTTGCGGACAAAGACAGATGCGTTTATGAGGCAGCCGCTCTTTCTATCATGGAATCTCTGGCGGCGTCTTATACTACGGAAGGATTGAAATCCAACGGCATTTTGCAGCATGCGGTGTACAGCAAGCCGGGCAACAAGGGAATCGACGAATGCAATATTTGGGGCGATTACTTTTACATGGAAGCCTTGGACCGTATTTTATATCATCACAGATTGTTTTGGTAGGCAGATAAAATGAAAACTTATGAATTTGAAATAACAAAAAATCCTTTAAAAGACAGAAACGATGTCGTTAAAAGTCTTGTTCAAATGCTGGAGCCGTGTATGGATAAATTCGTTATGGGGAACACGGGCTTGTTCAACTATAACGGAAGCACGACTTATTGCGACCGAGTGGGGCTTTTTGAGGGCTGGAGCAGACTTTTATGGGGGATCGGCCCGCTGCTTGCAGGCGGTTACAAGTGGAGCGGCCTGTCTGTGTATAAAGAAGGACTTTCCAACGGAACCGATCCTTCTTCTCCTTATTATTGGGGCGACGTTCATGATTTTGACCAGCGCATCGTAGAAATGGCGGCGATATCATTGGCCGTCATGCTGAATAAAAAAGAACTTTGGGACGGATATTCAAAAGCTGAGCAGGATAGAATTTATAAATGGCTGGATATGGTAAACGGCCGTTCGTTCAGCGAAAACAACTGGAAATTCTTTCGCATTTTGGTAAATCTTCTTTTTGAACAGGTCGGGCGTCCCGTAAATGAAGAGAGACTTGAAAACGATCTTGCGCTGATTGAAAGTTTTTACATTGACGACGGCTGGTACAGGGATGCGGTACCGTTTGATAACTATAATCCCTTTGCGATACAGTTTTATTCGATGATCTATTACTACTTTAGAAAAGACAAGGACAAGGAACGCTGCAAGCGATATGAAGAGAGGGTAAAACTTTTTGCAAAACAACACATTCACTATTTAACCGAAGACGGACTTTTTGTACCTTACGGACGAAGCCTCACATACCGCTTTGCGGTAGTGAGCTTTTATTCGGCCTGCGCTTTTGCCGGAATCGAAGTTTTGCCGTGGGGCGTAATGAAGGGCATCATTCTTAGAAATTTAAGGTGGTGGTTCAAGCAGCCCATATTCGATCGCGAAGGCATGCTCACCGTAGGTTACCGCTATCCGGATCTTACCATCGCTGACCAGTATAACTCTCCGGGTTCTCCATACTGGGCGTTTAAAACTTATCTAATGCTGGCGCTGCCTGCTGATCATCCGTTTTGGACAAGCAAAGAAGAAGAATTGCCAAAGCTGCCTGATGTAAAGTGCTTGAAAGTTCCGCGCATAATTTTTTCACGTACGAAAGAAGACGTTGTGCTTCTTAACGGCGGACAGTATCCTGAATATCAGATGAATCATGCGGCCGATAAATACGCCAAGTTTGCATACAGCGCGAAATTCGGTTTTTCATGCTCGATAAGCAATTACGGATTTGAAAAAACAGGGTGCGATTCCATGCTTTATGTGGGGACGGGAGACGGCTATTGGCGGCAGCGGCGGAAGTGCGAGTCCGTCGAAATGTGCGAAGATTACAGCAAAACCGTATGGAAGCCGTATGACGACACAGAGATATGCACGTATCTTATTCCTGCCGGATGCTTTCACATAAGGATTCATATAATAACTTCGCAAAGAGATCTTTTAACCAAAGAAGGCGGATTTGGTCTTGCCAGGTATAAAGACTTCGATCTTGAACTGCCCGTAAACGCCAAGTCCAAGGCAAAATCGGACGTTTCGCTGATCTTTCCGTGGGGATTTTCTTACATAGCCGATCCGTCTAACGAGCGCGAAGCTTCGTACATCATGCCGGCTCCGAATTTGAACAACATGGCGTCCTGCGTTTTGGTTCCCGTATTGTCTGGAGAAATTAAAAAAGGCAAAAAAAATTATCACATATGCGTAACCGGCGCGTCTCCAAACACAGGTTATATGGATAAAATTCCTGCCGTACATTACGATGTGACTTCCGGAATTTTGACGATTGACGGTAAGAAACTTGAATTAAAATAGGGTTTGCGGAAAGAGGTTAGGCATTGCGTCTAACCTCTTTTGTACCGTGCGCGGCCGGGCATTGGAACAGTATTAAAAATTTCCCGCGCTCATTGCAATTCGCCGCGGCTGATCGTAATACGTATAGGACTGTGCGTTCAAATGCCTATCATTGAAAAAATGCTTTTTTTCGATTAAATTAAGAACATGAAGATTATCGTTGTCGGTTCAGGCGGCCGTGAACACGCCATAAGTTGGAAACTTGCGCAAAGTTCGCTTGTTTCACAGGTCATATGCGTTCCCGGCAACGGCGGAACGGCGCATGAAAAAAAATGTAAAAACATTGATCCGGCCGATTGTTCCTATTTAGACGGGGATAAATCCTTGGCCGCCTACGTAGCTATTGCAAAACATGAAAACTGCGATCTGGCTGTGATCGGACCCGAAGAACCTCTGGCAAAAGGAGCTGCAGATCTGTTTTGGGCGGAAGGAATCCCTTGCGTAGGCCCTAAAAAAGACGGAGCGCAGCTTGAAGCGAGCAAAGATTTTGCAAAAGCTTTTATGCATAAATACGATGTTGCCTGCGCTGTGAGTAAGACCTTTACCGATCCTAAAGAAGCTCATTCTTATATTGAAGATCACGGCTCTCCGGTCGTGATAAAGGCCGACGGACTTGCTGCGGGAAAGGGAGTCGTTGTCGCGGCGACGGTGCAAGAAGCTCATGAAGCGGTTACAAACCTTATGGAATTGGGTAAGGTCGGAGAAGCCGGAGAAAAAATAGTCATAGAAGATTATCTTGAAGGCATAGAAATCTCCGTTCTTGCCGCAGTATGCGTTACTGAAAAAACTTCCGCTTTGAAAACGGCAGTCATAGTTCCATTCCTTCCGGCACGGGATCATAAACGCCTTTTGGACGGGGCGAAGGGACCGAATACCGGCGGAATGGGCGCCGTTTGCCCGCTTTCCGATGTTACCGACGAAGTGTTTTCCGCCTTTGACAAGAATATCCTTAAGCCGACGCTGCGCGGCTTAATTGCCGAAAAGACGGATTACCGCGGGTTTATTTTTTTCGGTCTCATGCTTACGGCAAACGGACCTAAACTTTTGGAATATAATGTGCGGCTCGGCGATCCTGAGACACAGGCGGTACTTCCCATGGCGGATTTTGATTTTGCCGCTCTTTGCCGTGCGATCACGGATGAAACCCTTTCTTCTTTTTCATGTAAATGGAAAGACGGTTTTGTCGTGGCGCCGGTTGCGGTTTCTTCAGGATACCCTGAAGCGTATGAAAAGGGAAAAACCGTTACCGTGAATGAAGACTTTATAGCGGCTGCGGACGCAAAGCTTTTTGCAGCCGGCGCAGTAGAAAAGGACGGCCGGCTCATTACGAACGGAGGACGAGTTCTTTCGTGCAGCGCTTTCGGCAAAACATTTGACGAAGCAAGGGAAAATTCATATAAGGCGCTAAAGGCCGTTTCCTTTGAGGGAATGTTTTACCGGAAAGACATAGGGCTTGACGGCGCGGCCGAAAGCGTAAAATTGTAACGCTTTTTTGCTATATGTGAAAAAGCAGATCTTCATAGCTCGGGAAGGGCTTGAATTCTTCAGCAATCAAAGGTTCGATCTTGTCTGCCGCAGCCCGAGCCTCCGTCATCGCAGGAATAACCTTAGCCGCATAAAATTTGGCGCTTTCTATTCCCGTAAGCTTTTTTGCTTCAAGGTGAACGGCGTCAAGATTCTCCGCTTTTTCCATAAGATCGTCCGTAAGGATGTCGAGAGCTTTTATAAGAGCGGTTTCCGCCTTGCATTCGGCGCTTTTAACAAGATTTTTTACCGCGGCGGCGGCCGTGCTGATTTCTTTCATGTACTTAAAGGCAGCCGGAAGAATATCCTTCCTGATCATTTCAAGCATGGTTTCGGTTTCTATGTTCAAGACCTGACAGTATTTTTCAATTTTCACTTCATAATGGCCGCGCATTTCTATTTCACTGTAAACGCCCGTTCGCGTATAAAGTTTGATGTTCTTAGGCTTTAGATATTCGGCTATGGCGTCCGGAAGCGACTTTAAATTCATAAGCCCGCGCCTGTTTGCTTCTTTTAACCAATTTGCATCATATCCGTTGCCGTTAAATATGATTTTCCAATGGGCGGTAATTTCCCTCTTTATTAAATTTTGAAGGTCAGCGTTGAAATTTTTTGAACCTTCAAGTTCGTCCGCAAAGGTTTTAAGGCTGTCCGTAACGATGGCATTTAAAGTCGTCGCCGGGCCGGAAATTGAAAGAGAAGAACCTACAGAGCGAAATTCGAACTTGTTGCCGGTAAATGCGAACGGGGACGTCCTGTTTCTGTCCGTCGTATCCTTAGGTATGGCGGGAAGCACGTCTACGCCTATCGTCATTTTTTGATTTGAAGCTTCATTATACGGCGTTCCGTCCTTAATTGACTCTAGCACGGCTTCCAATTCTTCGCCGAGATAGATCGAGATTATTGCCGGAGGAGCTTCGCTTGCGCCGAGCCTTAAGTCGTTGCCTGCGCTTGCGACGCTGATACGAAGCAAATCCTGATTTTCATCGACAGCTTTTATGACGGCCGTCAAAAAAAGTAAAAACTGCGCGTTTTTTCTCGGAGTTTTACCGGGATCCATGAGGTTTTCGCCTTCGTTAGTCTGTATCGACCAGTTGTTGTGTTTACCGCTTCCGTTTACACCGGCAAAAGGTTTTTCATGCAACAGACATACGAGCTTGTGCCGCGCCGCAACTTTTTTCATGATTTCCATGGTAAGCTGATTTTGATCTGCGGCGACGTTGCTTAATGTGTAGATCGGAGCCATTTCGTGCTGCGCGGGAGCCGCTTCATTGTGTTCGGTTTTTGCAGGTATTCCAAGTTTCCACAGTTCCGTGTTCAGATCTTCCATATAAGCGCTTACCCTTGTTTTAAGGGCGCCGTAGTATTGATCGTCCATTTCCTGCCCTTTCGGCGGCTTGGAACCGAACAGCGTCCTGCCGCATACCTTTAAGTCTTTTCTCCGTTCGTAAAGAGCTTCGTCAATAAGAAAGTATTCCTGCTCCGCCCCTATAGAAGACGCCACGCGTTTTACGGTTCTGTTTCCGAACATGCGCAGTATGCGTACCGATTGTTTGCTTATGGATTCCATTGAGCGCAGAAGAGGCGTTTTTTTATCAAGCGCTTCGCCCGTGTATGAACAGAAGGCCGTAGGAATACAAAGAGAATGTTCTTTTACAAAGGCGTAAGCGGTAGGATCCCAGACCGTGTATCCTCTCGCTTCAAAAGTCGCACGGCGGCCGCCAGACGGAAACGAAGAGGCATCCGGTTCCCCGCGGATCAATTCCTTGCCGCTGAGGCTCATTATTACGCCGCCGTCGTCCGTAGGCACGATAAAACTTTCATGTTTTTCGGCCGTAATCCCCGTTAAAGGCTGAAACCAATGGGTATAGTGTGTGGCCCCTTTTTCGATAGCCCATTCTTTCATTGCGTGTGCAACCTGATTTGCCACGTCCAGTTCGAGCGGAGTTCCGTCCTCAATGGTCTTTTTTAGGGTTTTAAACGTGTCCTTCGGCAGTTTTTCCTGCATGACTTTGAGGTTGAAAACCATACTGCCGAAAATTTCTTGTACATTCTGCATAAAATCCTCCCTGCAATCTTAAACCCGCGCAAACATTTAAATGCAAAAATGCAAGAAGCCGCTGTTTGTCGACGATATTTCCCGATATTTACGAAATTCGTTATAATGATTTGCAGTAAGACTGTCAAGTATTTTGAGAATTTTAATGAAAAATCATGCAATTTACCGTAAAAGAGTTGATTTTTTGTGTTTTTTTTAAAATTTTAAGCATGTTTACCGCAATAGATCTTTTGCGATACAGAATGTGTCGCGTAACCGCAATACCTGGCAACAACACGCGATCACGGCACAAGATCCGGTACGCAGCCGCAATACCAGAACGTGTCGCGCATAGTCCTGCACGGCGATAAGACTTCCGCCGGCGTTTGGGATTTTATAGGGATCTTACTTTTTCTATAAGCATAAAAGGCGTAAGTCCGTATGCGGTGCATTTTGCAGCTTTTTTTGAGGCAAACGCGTGCGCCAAAGACGCGCTTACTGCGGCGTCTACCGCCGTATAGCCCTGCGCCAATAAAGCCGCCGTCATTCCGGCAAGGACGTCGCCCGATCCGCCTTTTGCAAGACAAGGGTTCCCGTTGGAATTTATCATTGTAAAAATTTCACCGTTTTCCGTCGAACACGAAATACAGACGTTTGCTCCTTTTAAAAGAAGAACGGCTCCGGGGTATTTTTTTAAGAATTGCTTTGAAAGGCTTATCCTGTTTTTGACGACTTCGTCCACGGACAAAGGCGGTTGCGCTTCTTTTTCTAAAAGCTCGCAGTCGCCGTATATTCCGCATATATTCAGCAAAGACAAAAATTCTTTAGGGTGCGGCGTAAGCACAAGCCGTCTTTCTTTTTCGGAAAGAGCGAAGGCTTCAAGAAAATCCTTTACTTGGGGCATAGAAAACATATCCGCGTCCAGCACGCAATATATGTTTTTATTTTTCAGCAGCAAATTTTGTACGGAAGTTAAAATGTCTTTAGCGGCTTTTTCGTCGGTACCGAGCCCCATTCCGAGCGCTATTGACTTTGTATTTAAAGGAATGACAGAAGACTGCATCAGTTCCGGCGGGCAGTAAAAGCAAAGATTTTTGTTCAAACCGCTCGGGCTGTCCGATATGCCGCCTTTTTCAAAGGAGTTGTTACAGGTTGCCGATCTGTCATATGACTTGACTGCCGTTCCGTCGCCGGACTCGGCTGCCGTTTTTTCCGGCCGGCAGGCGTTTGCATGCACCAGCGTGACTAAGCCGGCTCCGAAGGCAAAGGCCGCGCTTCCCGCAATTAAAGCCGCTCCCGGTTTTTCTCCGCAGATCACGGCCGTATGGCCGAAGGTTCCCTTGTTTACATTTTGCAGCGTGCGATACGGAAGTTTCATGTCGCTTTTTTCAAGAAGGAACGCTTCGGGCGGGACTTTTTCTTTAGGCGCGCCTGCCGTGTCAGGCGCCCCAGCCGCCGCGCTTGGCACGACGGGTGCGGTTTCAAATTTTTTATTGCCGATTCCAAGAGGGGCGAGTACAATATCTTTGCCGCAAAAATCCTTTGCCGCATCGCTAAAAAAAGCCGTCTTTAAAGCTCCCATAGCTATGGTCTTATCCGCGCGAAAAGCGAGAAGGTTCCCGTCCGAATCCTTTGTTTCTATGATACCGTTTGCGTCTATTCCGCTGGGAATATCACAAGCTATTTTGTATGCCTTTGAAAGGTTTATCCGCTTTACAAGGGTTGCGGTTTTTTTATCGAATTTTCCATGAAAACCGCTGCCGTAAATACAATCGACTATTACGTCGGCATAAAGGATATTTTTTCCTATTTCTCTTTCAGTTAAAAAAGCGACGCCGGCTTTTTTAGCCCTCTCGCACTGTAAGACGCACATTTTGCTTTTTGGCGGCGCTGCAGGATACACAGATACCCGGCTCTCGCCGTTCATCCGCCTTGCTAGGGTTATGCCGTCCGCGCCGTTGTTGCCGCCGCCCGTTACTATGAGTACGTTGCAAGCCGCCGCGTTTATATCGCCCAGTCTATGCCTTACGGCAAATTCAAGAGCTGCTGCGGCGTTTTCCATCATAATATCTTCGGTGAGAGCGAAGGCATCCATCGCAGCTTGATCCAGAAGTCTTGTATCGGCAAAAAGCGGTTTCATACCAAAATCTTACCTTAATCCGAATTTTTAAAAAACACGGCAGAATTTGAAAAATCATAACCGCCGTAATCGTCGGGAATTTCGGAACAGGTAATCTGCATACTCTTGTCGTTCACCAGATTGTATTTCAATTCCCATGTTTTACCGGAATCGCTTCCTTCCGAGATTGCAAAAGAAATTGTCTTTCCGATCGCATTAAAACTTCCCTTCCAGGTTCTCTTATTCAGTAAAGCTTTTTGAGTAATCTCCATTGTCTCGTCGCTATTTAAAACGATTACCGTATAATTTGTCCCGTTTGAAAAAGTCCACGTGCCTATAAGCTTTTCTGCCGCCTTAATTCTTGCCTTTGAGGCGCCTTTATTTACTTCAGCCTCTATAGAAGAACTGATGTTTTTTAATGCGCTTCCTATATCCGCAAGCATCTGCTTTCCTTCCTCTTTTGCGCTTTTTAAGTTTGAGTTATCGGTTTGTGCAAAGGTAAAATTCGCTCCTCTTAAAAAAAACAAAAGAATGCCTAATGTAAAAAATTTAAAAGTAAACATATTTTGAAGTTTTTTCATACTCATAATATACACTATTTTTTTTTAAATTTGCAACGCTTCAATGACACGTTTTACCGGCAACGCACCGCAGTGTTTTAACGACGGTTTTTTGCCGGCAAAGAGCTGCAATTTTTTATTGTTACGGGCGCAGTGTTTTATTGCCGCGGTTTTACTTATCACGGTCGCAAAGTTTTATGCAATCTCGCTCAATTGCGGAATAAAACCGTTTAAGCTACAATGGCAAAATGAAGATGACTTACAATCCTTTGTCCCCTCCGGATTCCAGACATGTTCCGGCATCGAATATAAAATATTTTTTATCGTTTTTCGTACCGCATATTCGTCTTTTCCTTTTGGACATGCTGTGCGCCGTGTTTATTTCAGCGGTAGATCTGTTTTTTCCCATAATTTCAAGATATATTTTGAACGACCTTTTAAAGCAGTTTGATTTGGCGTCGTATGAAACGGTAAGAGCTTTTGCAATACTGCTCGCCGTAATTCTGCTCTGCTATTTTATGCGTTTTGCCGCACAGTGGTTCGTTACATATTTCGGACACATGTTCGGCGTTTACGTAGAAGCCGACATGCGGCGAGATATATTTGCGCACCTTGAAAAGCAGACCTTTTCATTTTTCGATACGCACCGCACGGGAAAGATAATGTCGCGGGCTACATACGACCTTTTTGAAGTGAGCGAACTGTCTCACCACGGCCCGGAAGACCTTTTTATTTCCATTACAACCTTAACCGGCGCAATATGCTTTTTGTTTTATATAAGATGGGAAATTGCGCTCGTGATCACGGTTCTTTTGCCAATCTTAATCTTGCGGGTATATTTTTCAAAAAAGAATATGATGGGCTCTTCCAAAACGGTAAAAGAAAAAACCGCCGATATGAACGCCGAAATAGAATCCGCAGTCAGCGGCGTAAGGGTTACGAAGGCTTTTACGAACGAAGAATATGAAAACAGGCGTTTCGGCGAAATAAACAAGCGTTTTTTTTATGCGAAATCCGGATATTACCGCACTATGGCGACCTTTCACAGCCAGATAGACTTTATGATGAATCTTCTAAACGTTATAGTCCTTGCGACGGGCGGAATTTTTATAATGAAAGGTAAGATGACCTTCGGCGACTATGTGGCGGTAAATTTATTTGTGGCCGCTTTCGTTCAGCCCATAAAAAAACTTTCAAATTTTATGGAACAGTATTCAAGCGGAATATCGGGGTTCCAACGCTTTGCCGAAATTATGCGCAGCGATAACGAAACTCCTGAAAAACAGGATGCGAAAGAATTGACAAACGTTTTAGGCAATGTCGAATATGAAAACGTGGATTTTGCATATAAAAACGGAGTACAGGTTTTAAAAAATGTAAACATAAGCGTAAGATCCGGACAAAAACTTGCGCTGGTAGGACCAAGCGGCAGCGGAAAGACTACTTTATGCAATCTTTTGCCTAGGTTTTATGAACTGCAGGGCGGAAGCATAAAAATTGACGGGCATGACATAAGGGATGTTACCGTAAGATCTTTGCGTTCCTGCATAGGAATCGTTCAGCAGGATGTGTTTTTGTTCGCCGATACTATAAGGGCAAACATAGCTTACGGAAAGCCCGATGCGAGCGAGCAGGAAATAATCGAAGCCGCAAAGCGCGCTGAAATTCACGACGATATTATGAACATGACAGACGGTTACGACACTATGGTGGGTGAGCGCGGAATAAAACTTTCAGGCGGGCAAAAACAGAGAGTTTCGATAGCGCGAATTTTTCTTAAAAATCCGCCCATTTTGATTCTGGACGAAGCTACGTCGGCTTTGGACACTGCAACGGAGATGAAGATTCAAAAATCGTTTGAAGAACTTTCCGAAGGGCGGACGACTTTTGTAATCGCGCACAGGCTTTCAACCGTTAAAAATGCAAAAATCATCGCCGTAGTAGACAACGAAGGAATCACGGAGTGCGGAACTCACGACGAGCTTATGAAATCCGAAGGCCTTTACAGCAGCCTGTATACGGCTCAGTTCGGCGACTGAATCAGTGCTCTTGCAGCTGGCGCTTTAAAACAATAAAATGCCCGCTATTCCCAGGGGAATAAGATAAAGCGAAAACCATTCCAGACGCCCTTTTTTTATAATTTTCATGAGCAACGCAAGGCAAACATATCCTGTAACAAGGGCTGTAATAAAGCCCGCCGCGGCGGGAAGAAGTCCCACGGAAGACGACAATTTTCCAATGTCTTTTATTTCGATGATAAATGCGCCTAAAATTGCGGGAATAGAAACTATAAACGAGAATTCCGCCGCGGTTTCACGGTCTACTCCGGAAAACAAGGCTCCGGAAATTGTAGAGCCCGACCTTGAAATTCCGGGCAGTGTTCCGATCCCTTGCATAAGACCGATCAGAAGCGCCTGCCGCCATGAAATTCCCAGAGGAATTTTGTCCGAAGCCGCTTTATTACGTTTTTCGGCCGATGAGGATAAGATTAAAAGCAGCGCAGTTACGATAAATCCTGTGCAGATAAATTTAGGCGGCAGATCGGTGACATATTCTTTTGTAAATATTCCTATCGCGCCCGTTAAAACCGTTGTCAAAAGGACGGCAATGATTGTTTTTTTACTGAGCTCGTCGGTTCCCGTAAGGCCGTCGCCAGGATCATCGCATGCGCCGCTTAGACCGTCAGGCCGGAGGCCGCCGATACGTTCAGTCTTCGTATCACCAATGCCTTCCACTTGTGCGCCGCCTACATTTTCAGTTTGCACACCGCCGCGGTCATAGTTTGAACCGCGCCGCAACTTACACACCGGATAAAAAAATAAAATTTTTGCAAAAACGCATAACAGGCGCCCTATCTTTTTTCTAAAAAAAATGACGACCGCCGCAAGCGTTGCGATGTGCAGCATAATATCGAATAAAATAGGAATTTCATTTGCCAAAAACAGACGGCGTAAGATAAACAGGTGCCCGGAAGACGATACGGGTAAAAATTCGGTAATCCCCTGTACTAAACCCAGGATAATAGCTTTAAATACTGTCATAATATAGCTTTGCACGTGTGTGCGCCTTTTATAAATTTGCGGGCAAACTCAAGGAATGCCGGCTGTTTGCTGCGATCGGAGGCGTTAAAAAAAACACCCCGACCGATCGGCTAAAATCTGCTTCGGGGTATTTTCAGGACGCTATAGACGACTATATTATACACTATTCTGTAAATTTTTCCATATAAAATTTGAATTAAATTCATATTTGTTTTAAAATTATCCATAGAGAGGCAAGAATGAGCAGAATATATACCGTCGCTGCCGACGGTTCAGGCGACTTTACCGCGATACAGGACGCCTTAAACACCGAAGACGACGACGTTGTCATAAAACTTAAACCCGGCCTTTATAAAGGGCAGATTTTTTCCGCCAAAAAAAGACTTAAAATCTTAGGCGAAGATCCTGAAAAAACTGTGATAAGCGGAAACATAGGCGCCAAAGATATTCATCCGGACGGTTATAAAACGGGAACATTCCGTTCTTTTACGGCATATTTTGCGGGAGATTCGGTTTTTCTTGAAAATCTTACTATTGAAAACACTGCGGGGCAGGGAACTGACGTAGGCCAGGCGGTAGCTTTGTACGCATCCGCATCTTACGTTTATTGCAAAAATCTTAAAATATTAGGACATCAGGACACTCTTTTTACAGCTCCTCTGCCTGAAAAAGAGCGCATACCGGGCGGCTTTAAAGGTCCCGAAGAAAATTCCGTGAGAAAGCCGTCGTTACAGTATTACGAGGATTGCTTTATTTCGGGCACTGTGGATTTTATCTTCGGGAGCGCGGATGTATTGTTTAAAAACTGTACCGTGTGCGTGCGAGATTCATCTACGGAATGTTACATAACGACGCCTTCAAGTTTTAAAGACGGAACAGGATATATTTTTGACGGATGCACGGTCGTCAGAGACAACGAAGACGGCGAGACTTCCCGCTTGCAGCGTAAAAACGTGTATCTCGGCCGGCCTTGGCGGGAATTTGCAAAATGCTGCTGGATGAACTGCGATTTTTCAGATGTAATTTGCGATGAAGCATGGGATAATTGGCGTAATGCGGAAAATGAAAAAACTTGCCGTTTTTCCGTTTACAAGAACAAGTGGGACCGTACCGGCGAAGGAGGTTTGGGAGGCTTTGCCCGCCGCCTTTCGGATGAAGAAGCTTGTGAAATGATCCGAAAGGCAAAGGATATTAAGCTTAAAGTAATAGCTGCGTGCCGCCTCCCGTAAGGCAAAGATCAATGGAATATGTTTTTCTTTTTTCCTTCGGCGACGCCAGCATCATTCCACGCCTGACCGCCTATATCCTTAAAGTTTTTAACCCATGCGTCCCAATTTGCCCTTGTAAGCTGTCGCTTTCCCGTAAGAAATTCCAAAACACCCTGTTCCAAAAACCTTTTTACGTCGGCGTTGGGCGGCGGCATCATGGAAATTCCGTTTGAATTTTCCCAAGGGCGGCTCTGCATATTGATAAGAATTGCGCCCGGATCCATGATCTTTTTGGATACGTCGGTTGTATAGGCAGGATAACGGGCCTTTATTTCTACAGCTCCGTTGTAAAATACCATATTGCGCAGCTGTGTGATGTTTACTATTTCGGAATTGCTCCACGCTTTCGTAGGATCTGGGATACCCTTTGTTGTCGGGATGCCGTTTGAATCTTTTATAAAGTTTACGCCTTCTTTACCCCAGCCGATCATATAATAGCCGCCGTCAGGGCCTTCGTCCGACATCCAGTTTAAAAGTTTAGCTATGGCATCCTTTTTTCCCGCTGCCGCAGCCGATTCGGATATAGCGTAGATGCGGTAGTTGTTTGAATAGTTGCCTGCAGACTGAAGACCGTTCGGTCCCTTGGGAGGATCTATGATCATCCATTCGCCGTTCGGGAAATTTTTATCGAACGGAGCATAATTGTTTTTTGAGGCAAGAGCGCTGTTCTGTTCGCGCATCATTCCGAAACGTCCTTGTTTCCAAGCCGCTCTAAAATCATCTTTTTTATATGAAAGCCAGTTTGGGTCTATGACTTTTTTATCGCACATTTGCTTTACATAGGAAAGAGCTTCAAAGTATTCCGGCCGAAAAATCTTCAATCCCGGATTTTTTGCCGACATATCCCAAGTGCCGCACAGGCCGAAGGCGCCCATGATAGGTTCCAATCTGCGTCCAAGCCCTTCCGTATCCTGCGTATTTTCAAGGAACGCGCCGTAGCCGTAAGTGTCGTTTTTACCGTTGCCGTCAGGATCATTGAATGTAAAGGCTTCCATCACTTTCATCATCTCGTCAAGGTTCGTAGGCGCTTTTAAGCCCAGCCTGTCAAGCCAGTCTTTTCTTATAACCAAGCCTTCATTTCTTATGATAGAACCGGGCGAAGCCAGTCCGTAGGATTTTCCGTCTATGGTAGTGTGCATAATGCTGTCTTTACCGTAGTGCGTTTTTCGATTGGGCATTTTTTCATACATGTCGTCTACGGGAGCTACAAGCCCCTGATCCACCAAACGAAGCCAAACAGGGCGGGAAACCATAAACAGATCCGGAAGTTCGTTCGCAGCGCTTGCAGCGTTAATTTTTTGATCCTGATCGTTGTCAGAAGACGGAAGGGCAGTCAATACAAGATCGATGTCGAATTTTTCTTTAATGATCTTTTGTACTTCCCAGCCGGCAGGCGGCGGGCCCGCTTCTGTAACGGCGGCTCCGTACCACAGGTTGATCGTAACCGGGCCGCCGGCCTGTTTTTCGTTTGCTCCGCTTGCAAACAATGCGGCGCCCATAGCGATTGCCAGAGCCGCTGCAGAAAATCTTGTAAGTTTCATAAAATCCTCCAAATATTTATTTGCAATAATTATTTATCGTAACCGAAAGTTTTATCGGTCTTATGCGCTTCGCTTATCCCTTGACGCTTCCCAAAAGAGTTCCCTTTGTAAAGTATTTTTGAATGAACGGATAGGCAATTACCATTGGGATTGCGGACATAAATACGGAAGCCGCTTTTATGGCTGCGATGGGAGCTTCGCCGAACGCATTTACTTCAACATACTCGTTCATTCCGCTGGCAAGAAGTATGTTTCGCAGCAATATGGGAAGGGGTTGCAGTTCGTTTTTATTCAAATACAGCATGGCGTTAAAAAAGTCGTTCCAGTATGAAACTCCGTAAAATAATCCTATCGTCATGAGAATCGGCTTTGAAAGCGGCAGTATTATCCTTACCAAAACCATCCATTCCGGCGCTCCGTCTATGCGTGCGGATTCTTTAAGAGAATCAGGAATTCCTTCAAAAAAACTTCGCATTATAAGACAGTTGTAGGTTGTAACTGCGACGGGGAAATAGACTGCCGCAAGGTGATTTGAAAGTCCCAATTTTGTGATCACCAAATAATGCGGTATAAGGCCTATGTTAAACAGGTACGGAATCAATATGAAAATATTAAGAAATTTCCGGCCGGGCAATGTCTGTATCGAAAGCCCGTATGCTATGGGTATTGTAAAAATCAGAGCCGTAATTACGCCGAAGAACAATATTTTAAGACTGTTAAAAAAGGCGAGGGCAAATCCGCGGTTTCCGAGCAAGGCTTTGTACGCGGCGTTAGACCACTTCCACGGCGGAAGAAACATGCCTTCGACGTTCGAGCCGATAAAATGGTTGGGACGGAAAGAGAGCGTTATCGTGCTCCACAGCGGAAGCGCAATGACCAATAGCGATAAAATCAAAAAAACATCAAGGGCTGCGTAAAATATTCTGTCGGAGCCCGTCATTTGCATCAGTATTTTTGACGTCCGGTTATTCTTTTTAGCCATTTTAATCTCCTAAAACAAGCGATATTTCGGCTTTATCCGAAACCCGCAGTTTAACGAGGCGAGCCGTACAGCCGCCGAAATTAAACCTAAAACAGGCTGGAATCGGCGGTAAGTTTTGTAAGCCTGTTTGCAAATACAACAAGACACGTTCCGATTATTCCTTTAAAAATTCCCACTGCGGTGGCTAAGGCGAAGCGACCTTCCAATAAACCCTGCCGGTAAACCCACGTGTCTATTATGTCGGCAACGCTGTATACCGAAGTGTTGTACAGCATAAATATCTGATTAAATCCCGCGTTCAATATGGTGCCGAGTTTTAAAAGGACAACCATAACTATTACGGGGCGTATGGACGGCAAGGTTATGTACCAAGTCCTTTGCAGCGCGGTGGTTCCTTCGACCATGGCCGCTTCATATAAAGAAGGATCTATGCCCATGAGCGCGGCTATGAATATTATCGCGCCCCAGCCCATCTCCTTCCACGCATCCGAAAGAATTACGATCCACGGGAACGCCCTTGTGTTGGTTAAAAAATCTATGGGTTCTCCACCGAAATACTTTATAACGTCGTTTATAATGCCGTCGCCCGGCGCGAGCAGCGACAGTAAAATTCCGTATATGATTACCCAAGACAAAAAGTGCGGCAGGTATGTGAGCGTCTGTACGATTTTTCGCAAAAACTTGCGGTGCGATTCAAATAGCACGACGGCAAGCAGTATTGAAAGAGGAACGCTTACGAAAAGTTTTCCGAAGCTGTAGCCTATTGTGTTGCGGATTAATTCCCAAAAGTAATAGGAATTAAAAAATTCAGTAAAATACTTAAATCCCGCCCAAGGACTTTTCCATACGCCAAGACGCGGCTTAAAGTCCTTGAATGCTATTTGTCCGTTTAACATCGGCACGTATTTAAAGATTAAGAAATAAACGAGCGGGACAGCCATAAGCATGTATATGTCTTTGTGGCGTTTTATTTCTTTAAAACTCATACATCACCTCTGTATAAAATGTACAGTAAGCTTCGTAGATAATTAATGCAATTTTTTGTACTATTCCGACTATTTATTGCGATCTTTTATTTCGCTTTTATGCTGCCTCCGCTTAGCGGCGAACTTTCAAAAAGCGCATATGCCTTTGCGGTAATGCCCCGGTGTAGTTCCCATCACTTTTTTAAAAACCCTGCAAAAATAAGCCTGGTCCTGAAATCCGCTTTTTTCGGCGATCGTTAGAATGCTCTCGTCGGTTTTTCTAAGTCTTGCGCAGGCTATATGGATCCGGTAGATGTTCAAATACTCCCACGGAGAAAGCCCCAGTTCTCTATGAAAAATTCTGGTAAGATAATCTTCGCTCGTATGAACGGCTTCGGCAATCTTCCACCGAGAAATATATTCGCATCCGTGCGCATTAAAATATATCAGCGTTTTTTTTACAAAGCCTGCGGTATTTGGCGACAGCATGTGATCGCCCGACAGCAGCGCCTTAACTCTGTTGCCGAATTCCCGTGAAGACGCTACGCACAGGTTGCATAATATGAGTTTTTGAAAGCCGAGCGCTTCGTCAATACGGGGCGACGCTTCTATTTTGTCGGGGGCGATTATTATCGGAGAAAGTTCCGTGGAAGGATTGTTCCGTATAAAATCGATCATATCCGTGTTTATTTCATTCATGACGATGAGAAGTGGATTTAATTTCACTATTTGCTTTTTTATGTTCTGTGTGTCAGACAGCGTGTTCGGTGCGTCTTCCGTTTTTATGCGGATAACGGTAAAAGAAAGCTCCCACTTCTTTTCCATGTCTTCGGGACAGTTTATAAACAAGACGGGGCGTTCGGCTATTTTCAGTTTTCGTTCAAAAAAAGACAAAAAATTGTTACTTTTTTCAAGATCCCCGTCTTCAGGATCCGCATAGCAAAGAAACGGCCGCTTCATAAAATCTTTTTTTACAAACATCTCATATATACGCCGATTTTCGTCTTCCGTTTTTTCTCTAAATTTCCATTCAAACGGTTCTTCTTTCTGCGATGCGGCCGCTTTTATTTTGTCCGAAGCCTGCACAGCATTGATCTGCGCTGTGTTCGGTGCAAAGACTGCCGCGCCCGGCGTCGTGGCGTCGTGTGCGGCGTAGCGTCCGCCGTTCTCCGGCTCGCTTCGGGGAACGCCGTCAAAAACATTTTCGCTGGGATTTTTTAAGCTGCTTTTTCTGGGTGAACATGAAAAAAACGGCCAATAAAAAAGAATTTCACACGGATCCTTGTTTTTTACAAATTCGCAGTCTTGCATGAAAAATATCTGATTTGCAAGCATAACACCGGGAAGCTCTGCCGTCGGTCCCGTGAAAGCTTTTTCAGAAATCGGCATGACGATTTTTAGGCCTTTGCTTGTTTTTTTTAATTTACATTGTTCCAATTTAAAATGAAAATTTTCGGCTATGAGAAGCAGAGCCTGTTTTATGCGCTCTTTGTCGCCGAACAGAATCGGAAGATCCGACGCCGCGAAAGGGGATTCTTCTTTTTTATGCGGATTTTCTCGGGGAATTTGCACCGGACGTCCTTTAAATAAGGCGGCCGGAAATAAAGCTGCCGGATGAAACAGAGTGTTATTAAAAACGATTTCATTGCTTTGAAAGCGCGTAAGTTCGACGATAAGATCCGTCTTTTTTTGCTGCGCTTCGATGTTTTTTTCCAGTCGTTCGACGATGTTTTTTATTTGATCGGGTATTAATTCTTTTTGTTTTAATAAAACTTTAAGACGTGAAGCGTCGCTCTTTATTTCACTGAGCGGGTTTGAAAGATCACTGCCTACGGCCGCAAAAAATTTCGTCTTTGCTTGTTCGGCTTCCTCGGCAGCTTTACGGGCGGCGGTAAGTTCATTGAATAAAAATATACCCGAAAATGCGCTGCTCAGTACGGAGCGAAGATCTTCGAACAGTGCGCCGTCAAAAAAAGGAACGGAGCATATGAAGTGGCCTATGGCCTTGTTTCCGGCAAACATCGGTTGAACCATAAAAACGTCTTGGCTGAAAGCGGAAATCAGGCGTGGAGGAACAATTTCATCCGGGGAAAATTCCTCTTCTTCAAAAATTCTGTTTTTTGAAAAGCCCGACAAAAGCCGCGAAACGTCTTTTGTTTGATAAATGACTGAAGCTGCGGAATGAATCCCTATACGCGGAAGATATTTTTTCAGCGCTTCGGAAAGTTCTTTTACGGAATGTTTGCTTATAAGCTCGCATTTAAGTTCGTCAAGAACCTTGTTGCGTTCTTCCCGCATGGATTTTATTTCTTCCTGATAACGTTCCGCGGCCTGCCCCAATGCGATAAAAATGTCTTTTTCGATCGAAGCGACGTAATCGGGATCGATGTTTTTCGATATTTTTATGATTCCGATCGCACGGTAGATAAGCCTCATGTCCGTTTCGTCTTTGTAAAAAGTTTCAAGCAATTCTTCAAAAAGATTAAAAAAAAGGCGTGAGTTTTTTGCATAAAGCGCATTTATCATAGGTTCCAAAAAAGTCCTGCCTTCCGCCTTATCAAGGTAGAATAATTCCGAAAGCCGTTCAATGAGACCTTCTTTTGACACTTGCGCTTCGGGAAGATCGTCTTTTGCGGACATCGGGTTTAAGGCATGCTTTATCAGCGAGGGACAGCCGCACGATTCTCTCACAACAAGAGGCGCCGGAAGAAGGACGTCCTTTTTTGCACGCGGGGCATCCGTTATTTCGTTTAAAATAAGTTTAAAAGAATTCATTCCCATAGCCTTGTACGGCATGTGAACGGTAGTAAGGGCGGAACGCAGCCTTCTTGTCTTGGAAACGTCGTTAAATCCCGCCGCCAGAAAATCGTCCGGAGAGGAATACCCTTTATTTTGAAGATATTCTATCGCGTCCAGAGTCATAAGATCGCTTGCGGATACGAGGGCGGAAAAATCTTTACCGGGAAGAAGGCGGCGTTTTTCGCATAATTGGATTATTGCGTCCTTGCCGCTGCGCCATTCAAACGGATCCGATACAAGAGGTGAATCCTTTACAGAAACGCCGGCTTTTTGCAGAGTGTCGCAAAAAGCTCTGTAGCGGTCGTCTGCGGAAACATGATTTTCAGGCCCGCGTAAAAAGGCGATCTTTGTTATGCGATGTACTTTTAAAAAATGATCGATTAAGGAACACATTCCAGAATATGCGTCAAAATTTACGCAGGAATGACCCTCGATTTTCTGTGAAATGGTAACAAAGGGTAAGGGCTCGATATTTTTATGGAATTCGATAAGCTCTTGCAGGGGGAGCGCACCTCCCAGCGCAGAAGCCCAGCTTATAAGCCCGTCAAGAGTTTTCGTATTTGCCAGACGGTAGACTGAATTGCGCAGCCACTCGGAATTTTGAGTTGCTTTTAAGCGCCCTCCGGGGAATATGTAAAACGTGGTTTTAAAACGGACCGCCTGTTTTATAAGCTCGGAACACACTTGATCGCCCGAACCGCTGTGTATTGAAGCCAAAATAAAACCGATCCGTTTTTTATTCATCAAGACAAGTATAAGGCATTAGTTTAAAATAAAAAAGGCCGGCAATTTTTTATGCGACGTCTCTTGTGCAAATTTTTCGGCTCGACTGACTCGGCGCGCTTTTGTGCCGGCAAGTTTCCGCCGGCAAGCGGCAGTCCGCCGATCCTTCGGTATTCCCGTTTTACGAATAAAGGAACGGCGTTTGGGGCCCGATTATTTGAGTGTCTTTGAACGAAACGTTTTTTGCGTTTACGATCCTAAAAGATTTTTCCGTAACGCAGGGAAGCCCCGCCGTCATGTCCGATTTTTCAGGAAGCTCGGAGCTTTTTTCGTCGGTTTCAAATACGCAGTTATTAAAAACCACATCGCAAACGGGCGATTCCGGCAGTCCCGCTATAAATCCGGCGGAAGATCTGCAGCCCGCAGCTTTTATGCCGTTTACGGATATGTCTTTTACGGAAGGAGTGGAATTTTCAATCTTTTGTTTTTCCGTGCTGAATAAAAACGGATCCTTAGGATCCGCTCCGCATACATAATACATGTTTATGCTGAACGGGCAAAGACAGTCCTTTATAGTCAAATTTGAAAATTGTAAGTTTTTTATTGCGCCTCCGCGGCCCCTGCGCGTTTTTATGCGTATTCCGCGGTCGGTATTTTTAAATACGCAGTTTTCCGCAACCACATCTTCTATGCCGGCGGCCGTTTCGCTTCCTATTACGATTCCGCCGTGACCGGAAAACACGGTACAGTTTGAAATCCTTATGTTACGGCACTGTTTGGCGGCTTTTATTCCGTCTTCATCTGCGCCGGATTTTAGAGCTATGGCGTCGTCGCCCACGTTTATGCTGCAATCGATAATCGTAACGTTTGTGCATGAATCTATGTCTATCCCGTCCGTGTTAGGCGCCCTTTCCGCCGGGTTTTGCACCGTTACATTTGAAATGTTAATTGAGTCCGAGTATACGGGATGAATAGTCCAAAACGGAGAATTACAAGCTGTGATATCTTCGATCGAACAGTTTTTGCATTTGTAGAATTGAATGAGCGGAGGGCGCAAAAATTGGATATTTCTTCCGCCTCCTCCGCCGGGCTGTTTTTTGTAATCCGGATTGAGCTTTGCAAATTCAAGCTCGATTGGGGTTTCGGGGGAAGTCTGTTTTTTCTTTGCTTCGCGCGAGCGCCACCATAAAAGACCTTGTCCGTCGATCGTTCCGTTGCCCGTGATCTTTACGTCTTTTTGCGCGTTTACGTAAACGCAGGGATGCATTGCAAAACAGTCCGCGCCTTCCCAGCGCGTGTACACAGGTTTGTAACGTTCAGGTTCGGGAATAAACGATATTACGGCGCCTTCTTCAAGGTGCAGCGTTATGTTAGAAAAAAGCTCGATAGGTCCCGTGTGCCATACGCCGCTTGCGACTTTTAGCGTGCCGCCGCCGGCCTTTTTTAAAATATCCAAGGCTTTAAAAAAAGCTTCGCTGTTGTCAAAAAAAGATTGCTTTTGCGTTGTGCCGGCGGCGGCTTTGGGTAAAGGAGACGGTCTTCCGCCCGTTTCATGTAAAAAGATACTCTGCATGTTTTAAGTATCTGTGTATATAAGGGCCTTGTCAAAGGATGAAGACGTTATTTTTTTGGATTATTCCGTTGAAAAAAGTTTTGGGTATGCAGGCGGGACGTGGAGAGGGCAAGCCGTCCACGCGATAGATCGGCAATCGGGCCCGGCGCGGCAGATCCGGTGCGGAGCGTCGTGCGCGCCGTCAACCGTGCGCAGCGCGATATGTCGAATTTGCCGCCGAAGAAATTGCCCGCACATAAAAGTCCGTACATAAAATGCACATAAAAAAACCGGCCGGAAGCTTTGCTTCCGGCCGGTCAATCATGTAATTAAGTTAAAATTACATTTTTACGCGCAAGATAACAGGGATTGCAAGTTTTGAATCAAGAGTGTCTGTTGCAGCGGTTGCATCGCCTGTGTTGAGAGCTTTGGTATATTCAAGACCCGCAGTGATAGCGGCGTTTTTACCGGCTGTGAATTTTGCGGCAGGGCGGATCTTAAAGAGGTTTTCACCAACATTAGACTTGTCATTGTCGTCAAGGTCGTAGCCGTAGTAACCGGCGTCGCACTGTACCGTTACAAGGTCGTTAACGATGTACGATACGCTGCCGACCAATTCGAGAGCGGTTTCCGTATCTCCGCCGTCAGGAGAAACAGAGGTGTATTTTACCTGCAATACGGTGTTCAAAGCGTCGGAAACGGGGTATGCCACGCGGCCGTCGAGAGCCCATGCGCTGCCTTTTTTTGCTGATCCTGCTGTATCATCTTTTATATATGTAAAGCCTACCACTGTCTTTAAGGGCAGCATGAGAGGAGAAACGTAAACGCCGAAGCCTAACTGATCTTCAGTCGGCATCTTTAAGACAGCGTCAAGGTTTACCAAGTCGTCCTGTTTGTAAGCTGCTTCAAACGCATAGCCCGCTTCCTGCTTGTCGGTAGCTTTGTTCTTGTATTTGTTTTCAAGAAGAGCGGCTTTTAAAAGCAGTGTTCCCGGAAGATCCGCGATCGTGTAGTCGGCGATAAAAGCGAGTTTATCCGCACCGGCGATTTTAGCCATGTTTCCGAAGTCGTAGCCGAAGGTTTTACCAATTGCGCTACCCCCAACCATAATACCGTTGGAAATACCATATTTCGCCGTGTCGCTGTCGGTAAGACCGTTTTCTACGGCCGATACGTTTAAGCGGTTCATATAGCGTGAGCCGAGAATACCTGCGGTAAATTTAAGAGCGTTGAACTTTAAATAACCGTAGTAGGTATCGATAGAAACATCATCATTAGTGGCTTTCGATTTTTCCGTATTGTTCATTGAAAGCTCAAGAGCGACGCCGGCATAATCGTTGTTAGCTTCGAACGCCAGAGAGTCATCTGCGCTTTTGTAACCGTTAAGATCGAACTTTGTCGTAACTTTGTCCTGATCAACTTTCTTTGTCTGGTTGAACATATCAGCTCTCATGCGAGAGTTTAGGCTGACTGCTACATCGGCAAACGCCATACCTGCAACCAGCGAAGCTGCTACGGCAACCCCAATAATTTTCTTCATATAGCCTCCTGTGCGGCGTAGCTTTATTTTTTTTGAATAGCATAAAACCGCAACTTTTATATAAGGCTATTTTATCTTATAAGAGATTATATGTCAAATTTTTTTCAAAAAAAATGCGTTTTTGAAAGTTTTTTTTCAAAACTGTCGACAAATTTGTAGGTCGCACGTCCATGTGCGACTGCGGCTGCCCTAAAATTAAAGAAACTTGAAATTCGGGCTTTTAATCGCTCGGCCTTTACTTTTGCCGGCAAATTTCAGGTTCCCCGGCTGATTTTTAGGGTTTTTAGATATTTTTTTTGGTCGCCGGGGATGCGAAAACTTTCCAACGCTTTTTGTATGGCTTTGTTGTGAGTCCAAACGTCAAGTTTTTTTTGTTCCAGATAAACTACGGAAGGTTTGTACTGTTTTGAGAGAGCAGTCGCAAAAAACCACGCCTGCATCATGTTTACGTAATATTCGCCTGAGCGCACCGAAGCGGCGGTCTTTAAGTATTTTTCGCAAAACACGCCGTCGGAAAGATAAAAGCGCATGAGCGTTCCGAGTGCGAAGCGCACGGTGTATGTGTGATCCGACAAAATCCATTGTTCTATTTTATGGAGAAGTTTTTCAAGATGGTTGCCCAAGGCCTTAGGATTTATGCTGTCACAGGTAGCCCAGTTGTCTACGTAGGGTAAAAAATCGTCCAGAGCGGCGATTATTTGGTCATAATCGTTAAATGTTTCAATTATAAAGCCGTGCAAGTTGTTTTCTTCGAAATACTTGTGAGGAAGAATTTTAAGAAAGGAGAGGTTTTTGGGGCTTTGGGCAAATTCTTTTGCAAATTTGCGTAAGGCGGGCGTGCGTATGCCTATCATCGTTTTTGGATCGACTGTAGGCACAAGTTTTGCGTTAAAAGCCTTGTATTTTTCATTCTGAAGTGCAAAAAGTTTTTTCTGCACTTCGCTTTCACATATTTTGTCGCCGTCCATGGGTGGATGTTGTACCGCTATGTCGGTATCGTAGTCGTATTCAGACAATAACATGTTCATCAATGCTCATTTCTAAAGTTTTTCGATTTCTTCGACGGAAAGACCGGTCCCCTCGGCTATTTTAGCGATATCAATGCCAAGCTTCTTAAAGGTCTTGGCCATTTCGAGTTTTGCCTGGTACGCACCGTCGGAAAAGCCTTGTTGAATACCTCTCTCGATCCCTTCGGCAAAAGCTATCTGGCCAGCTTCTTCTCTCTGTACCGCTATGTCGGTATCGTAGTCGTATTCAGACAATAACATGTTCATTACCTCCCGTGATTTTCGTTGCAGGTATTCTCGTAAGATGTCATTTTGTATGCATTCTTTGATTGCGTTTTCAAAACCGTGTTCTTTGTCGAGCGCGGTATGGCGGCGCACGGCTTCTACAAACATACTGTATTCTTCCAATGGTCTGCAAGCCGTCAGGATTTTATTCGCCTTATCCGTATTGATGTTGAGTACCTCTATCGCAAGCTCCAGAGGAGCGTGTTCAGGCTTTACGATGTAGGCGTCTGAAAGTTTCAGCGTCTTGCGGACGGGGTAATTTTCCGTGCCGTTATAAAACACGTAGAACTCAGGCGTAAGAATCTTTTGCAGGGTTCTGTGGTATTTTGCCTTCGGGTCTTGGATCTGCTCGTACAGGCGGGCTACGTATTGCAGACAGCGTAAAGGCATATTTTCATTGATTGTAGACTGGTGTTCAGCCAAAACGATAATCTTGTTGTCAATCAGGCACGACACGTCGTTAGACAATTTCGTGTACATCGCCTGTTCGAGTTTGAGAGGCTTCAGTTCCGTAGAACTGTCGAGGTGTGTGCCGTGCAAGGCATTATACAGAGATAAAAACCTAACTTTAGCGTCTTTGTCGGTGCTGAAAAGATCAACAAAGACCGAATCCTTGTACCGGCGATTGTGTTTTGGCATACTTCCTCCCAAAAAACACGCAGCTGCTATCTGTATTTTTTATCATTACCTGTATAATATACAATATGCTACTTTTTCACAGATTTCAACCTTTTGACATGTTTTTTGATTTGCAGAGAAAGCTCTATTTCGTTTTCTTATGATAAATTAAATTTTTTCTCTTCTACAGTTCATTAAAGTTTTTAATACTTATCTGCGCTCTCTATAGGAAGAACGTTTTCTTGCCGTATGCCGTTTATAAAATCTTCGTCCATATATTTTACAAGTTCGCCGGCCTGTTTTTTTGTCATAAGAAAGGTCATTTTGTCCGAATTGACGGGCTTGTTTACGTCTATGCCGTTAACAACAGGTTCGGGAGCTGCTGGCCAGAACGTAAGTGTAAAATACGGAGATTTTTTTACGAAGCGGTAACCAACTGTAACCTTGGGTTTTGTGATCGTAGCCGTTCCGATAAAACCGGTGCGGTATTCGCCTGTAAATTCTCCGTAAATATTGTGGGTTTTATTAGGCTTATTCATTAAAACTTTTGCCGAAAAATCTTCAAGATATTGCTTGTATGCTGCGTGGCACACGGCGCGGTCGTTGGCGTCGAACAGTAAAAAATATTTTGCAAGAGCGTTTGAAATTTTTAAAACGACAGCGTTCTCTTTTGGGTAGTACATGTAACTCACGCTGCTTTGCTGCACGTCCGTGTTTAGCAAGTTGTATTCAAAGACGGAGCCTTCTCCCAGTTGAATCGGCGTGTCGTCTACAGCAAAGGAGGAAGCGTTTTTTTGCGGCCGTTTTTGCAGTTGCTTTTCTTTAAGCCCTGTTAAATCCGTTGCTTCGTACCGGTCGGCTTCTTCCTTTAGCGAAGATTGAGATGAAATTTGTGCCGGCGCGAAAAACGCTAAAAGCGTAAAAATTGCCGCGAAAGCAGTTGTTTTTGAAGTTTTCATACAGATCATAATACTTTAATAACAATGACATTCTCAAGAGGTTTCAAAAAATTGTTAAATAGAAAAGATTTTTTCGTCGTGCAGCGTAAGAATTTCTATAACGGGAACGGTAAAGGTTTCGGTTTTGCCCGAAAAAGTAAGCTTTATTGAAAGCAAAGACCTTTCAAGTTCCGAAGCGATTTCTTGGCCGTAAACGGAGCCGATGAGTTCTTTGTATTCTTTTTGCGTCATCGCCTCGCCTGTAAAAACCGGCGCCATAAGAAGATCCGCACATGTTTGTAAGTCCTGCGGCATAATTTTAAGTAGAGATTGCAGCGTTTCGGGCGAAAGTTTTAAAGCGATTCCCGTCTTTGTGCGGTATACGGTTTGAAAAAGAAAGCTCGTTGTTAAAGACGGAAGTTTCGCATTTATCTTTAAAGAAGAATCTTTTGAGGCAAGGCACACGACGTCGGTAAAACCCGCTTTTTTAAGCCCCTCCCGTATTTCGACGGCGTCAAAAAAACTTTGCGACAAAGTTTCTTCGGACGAAGGCTTCAAGGTTGTTCCGGAGCTCGGCTGCGACGCATTTAAAAGAGTGTTTACGAGCGAGGTCAAAGAAGGACCCAACGAAGAATGATATTTTATATCGGCGAAATCCGCGTTTACTCCGCCGCTTTTTACGGCTGAAATTTCAATTTCCGTATCTATAGAGCAGCTTAAAAAGATGAGCGAAAAACAGCCCAAAAAGACGAGCGCGGCGTGTTTTATAAAACTCGAAATTGATACTAAATAATTCATGCTATTTAAAAAGCGACGACAGAGGCAAGGTTACTCTTACGCCGGTTGAAAACACAAGGCCTGAAGCAAGGCTGTTTTTAAAGGATAAGGCGGAGCCGTCGGTCGCGTTGAATACCGAATATACTATGTCCTGGGTAAGAGAAACCTTTGTCTTTCCTTTTGTAAAACTCGGAGTGTTCCATGAAAGTCCGATCATTCCCGGAAAAAAGGAAGCTTCTATTTTTTTACTGCCGCCGGGCAGGTCGGGATCTCCCAGCGTGATTACAGGGCCGGCGTAGAAGCGCAGATAGTCGTTCGCCGTAACACTGAACATGAGCGGAATTTGAACGGATCCTACGCCCGTGTTAAGACGGATGCCGGTATTTATTCCCGGCTGGAGCGGCCACGGGGCGTAACGCGCATTTAAAGTAAGAGGAACTCCGCGGAAATTAAGTAAAAACCGGCTGGAAGTAAAGAGGCTCCAGTCTATTCCGAACGTTGCGTCAAAGATCAGATTATTTATAAAATCTTCGTTTACTCGTTTGTTCCCGGCTGCGCCGCTTTTGCCGCTCTGCTTTTTGCCGCCGGTGGAAGTTGAACCCGTAGAGGAAACTCCTCTTGCTGTGGAATGTGAACCTGCTGAGGAAGGCGAAGGCGCAGGTTGGCCCGAACTTTCGGATCCTGCGGCCTCATCGCCGTCGCTTTCCGCGCTCGGAAGAAATTTCCCCGAACCCGCGTATGCGTTTTTCCATGTGTTCTCTTTTAAGGAAGATACGATCACGCCCGTATTGGGTCCGTCGCTTACGGCATGCATAAACTGATTTCCGCCTATGTATATTCCCGCGTGTGAAATGGAACCGTCCCTCGTTGTCCTAAAAAATACTATGTCGCCTTTTTCGAGCCTGTTTTGCGGAATTATTTTTACAAAGGAATAAAGCGCTTTTGCCGTGCGCGGAAGCTTTTTTGACGCGGCTTCGTAGGCCACTGTGCATATAAAACCCGAACAGTCAAAACTGTCCGGGCCGGTTTTGCCGTATTCGTATCTGGCTCCTACGTATTTTTTTGCCGTGTTTACAATATCTTCGCGCAGCTGTTTTGCGTCTTTTTGATGTTCCTGCGAAATCGGGCGGCTTGCCTGAGAGGCCTGAGGCGCCTGTGCCTGAATCGTCTGCGCTGCGTCGATCGTCCCTTCGTCCTGAACTTGAACCGCTTGAGCGGCGACGCCTGGTCCTTGTGTCAAACATAAAAAAACTGTAAAAACAAACAGAATAATGCGGTTATTTTTTATCGGCTTATCCATATTTCGATTATCGGTTTTTATTGCAAATATATCAAACGATTGTAAAAAAAATATGCAAAGTTTTACACTGATCGCAAAGATTGTGATAGAATAAAATAATTTAATAATGCGGCGTATAATCCGAATTTAAAATATTGCGCAATGGCGGAGGCTTACTGCTTTTGCGGCAGTTTGCTGAGAGGCAATATTGAATGCGGAGTCAAAGCGTGCGTGCAGCCTAAAATGTGCGCGATCGATGAATCGATGAGTCAAAGGCGTCCGCAATGCGATTTTACAGGAGTGAATATGGCGGTTTTGATCGAACGGAAACCTTGGTCGGTTTTAGATAAATGGCGCGGAAAGGCATTTTCGGGAGAATGGCCTACGTTGCCGGAGCTTTTTTTTATTTCAGCGGAGCGCTTTCCCGAACGGCCTTGTTTTACCGATTTTGAAGGCGCGGGCGAAACGAAGAACACGCTTAATTATGACGAGGCGGCAAAAAAAATAAGACAGCTTGCTTTATGGATGACGGCTAACGGAATAAAAAAAGGCGATCACGTGGCCGTAACCGGAAAAAATTCCCCTGAATGGGCGGTGACGTATTTGGCGGCGCAAGCGGCTTCGGCCGTCATCATTCCGATTGACTACGCTCTGCATGAAAACGAAGTTAAAAATCTTATCCGCGTGTCAAAGCCAAAGATGATATTTTGCGATGAAGAAAAACATGATTTTTATAAAACTTCTTTTCCCGATTGCGGAATATATTCTCTAAACAGAAAGTATCGCGACACCTATGTTTATGATCTTAAGGCCGACAAAAAGGTTGAAGAAAATCCCCCTGCGGACGAACACGATACGGCTGCGATACTTTTTACGTCCGGAACTACGGGGAATCCCAAGGGCGTCGTTTTGACGCATAAAAACCTTGTGAGCGACTGTTTTATTGCGCAGACTAATCTTGCCATCTTTGAAACTGATATTTTTTACGCCCTTCTTCCCATTCATCACGGTTACACTATGCAGGCCGCTTTTATAAATCCTATTTCCGTAGGGGCAGAAATCGTTTTCGGAAAGAGCATGTCCGTTACGAGGCTTATGAAGGAACTTAGGGAAGGGCAAATAACAATAATGCTCGGTGTTCCCATGCTGTATAACAAATTGCTTTCCGGAATACGCAAGGGTATAAGGGCAAAAGGGCCTATCGTAGCTATAGCTATGAAATTATTGATGAATTTTTCGTTTCTTTTGCGCAAGCTAACCGGGAAAAATTACGGCAAGATTCTTTTTAAATCGGTGTTAAAGGCTGCAAATATTTATACTCTGCGCGTGGCGATCTGCGGCGGGGGGCCTCTGTCGGCGAGCGTTTTTAAAGCGTACAACGCCGCGGGAATAGATTTTATTCAAGGATACGGACTTACCGAAACTTCCCCCATAATAGCTCTTAATCCGCTCGAACATTTTAAAATAGAAAGCGTCGGCCGGGATTTTAGTCCCTATATGGAAATGAAAATTCTCGATCCAGATGAAGACGGCGTAGGAGAGGTCATCGTAAAAGGCCCGATGGTCATGAAGGGCTATTACAATATGCCGGAAGAAACGGCGAAGGTGTTTACGGAAGACGGATATTTTAAGACCGGCGATCTGGGCTGGATGGACGAGGAACATTATCTTATGCTTTGCGGCCGCATAAAAAACATGATCGTTACCGGCGGAGGAAAAAACGTTTATCCTGAAGAAATAGAAGACGCCTTTCAGCTTTTTGACGAGATCGAACAGATAACCGTTCAGGGGTATGTTCCCGATGAAAATAGTAAAGATGAAAGAATTGAAGCGCTGGTTTATCCTTCCGACGAGCTTTATAAGCGGCTCGGCATCGACCGAAATAAAAAGGAAGATGAAAAGGCTGCGCTGAAGGCGATAGACGAATATATCGAAAAAGTAAATAAGAATTTGCAGCCGTACGCGCGTATTACGAGAGTAACGCTTCTTGAAAAACCGCTTGAAATGACTACGACGCGAAAAGTAAAGCGCATTTATAAAAAATGACTTAAAGGATCGCCGAATATGAAACACAAGATGCAGATCTTACAGGAATCGGCGGATGTTTTGGGGCCTCTCTGCGTAGGACTTGACACGGATCCGTCGTATTTACCGCCTTCAGTCTTATCAGGATTTAGAAGTCCGGCTCAGGCAGTTCTTGCTTACAATAAGGAACTTATAAAAGGCATCGCACAGTCAAAAAGCGCCTGTTGTTTTAAAATACAGATCGCTTATTACGAAGCTATGGGACTTGAAGGACTGGCCGCTTACGCTGAAACGCTTAAAGCGGCTAGAAAAAGCGGCTTGCCGGTTATTTCGGACGTAAAAAGAGGCGACATTGCCGCTACTGCGGACGCCTACGCCCGCGCTCATTTTTCGGGTGATTTTGAAACGGACATAATCACGGTAAATCCTTACATGGGTTTTGATACGCTTTTGCCGTTTACCGAGTATTGCTCTCCTTCAAAAGGCGGCAAGGGTGTTTTTGTGTTGCTGCGCACTTCGAATCCGGGTACGGCGGACATCGAACAAAAAGAGCTGAAATCCGGGAAACGCGTGCTTGACGCTGTAGGAGACGGACTGCTTTCCCTTTGCGGCGAATGGAAAAAAGATTATCCGGAAGAAACTTGCTTTCCCATAGGAGCCGTCGTAGGCTGTACCGGAGAAAGCGACGCAAAATGCTTGAGAAAAACCTATCCCGATATTTTCTTTTTGATTCCGGGATACGGGGCGCAGGGCGGAGCTGCGCGCATCGCCGCTGCCTTGCTTGAAAACGCGGGCGGCACGGTAAATTCTTCGCGCGCTATTTTATGCGCATGGAAAAAAGACGAAAATCTTGAACGACAAAGAAACGACGGAACTTTAGGCCTTGACGATATAGTGAAATCCGCGGTCTATGTGGCTGAAATTTCAAAAAAAGATCTTCTTGAGGCAAAAGCGGATTTTTTACACTGAAGGGGTTGGGAAATTCTGAGTTTTAACGAACCGGAAATTTAACCCAAAAAAAACAGTCGAAATTTCAGCAGGATTTTACCAAAGCGGAAATTTCATCAGGGGATAAGAAAATGACCGAAACTACGGATTGCGGCGGCAAGACAGTCCCCGTATTTGCAAGAGCAAAGGTTTTAGACAGGCGGAATAATTTAACTGATTGCAGAGAGAGGTCTTCGGATTTTGCCGACGGCGCGGTGTTCACACTTAAAGTTTCAATACCTTTTAACCTCAGCTTAAACGGATATTCTTTTCCGCGACCGGGGCAGTTTTACATGCTTAGGACGGAACATTCGGCAAAGGTGCTTTCCAGACCGATAAGCGTTTTTCATGTCGAAAAAAAATCCCGCAGCATTATTATTGAGTTTTTGATTTTAAAAAAAGGAGAGGGGACGAGAGAGCTTTACAGGCTTAAAAGGGGCGACATCCTTCTTATGCTCGGTCCTTTGGGAAACATGTTTCCTGCGCCCGATTTTAAAACGGAAGGACAAAACAAGGTTTGCTTGATCGGCGGTGGAATAGGAGTAGCTCCTGTGGCGGGCTTTGCGGAATCTCTTGTCCCGAAAAGTTATGATTTTATCGCAAGTTTTAAAAGCGCTTCTTACGGGCTTGAGCACTTAAAGGCCGACGATTTGATAATTACGACGGAAGACGGAAGCGAAGGTCTTTCCGGAATGCTTCCCGCCGCCGTAGACAGTCAAAAACTTATCGCTAAAAAATATACGACAGTTTACGCCTGCGGACCTTTACCCATGTTGGAATATGTAAAAAAAATATGCGGCGAAGCCAGAGTGCGATGTTGGCTAAGCATGGAAGCCCGCATGGCATGCGGCATGGGAGTTTGCCTCGGGTGTTCAATAAAGACAAAGAAAGGATATAAAAAATGCTGCGTAGACGGTCCTGTTTTTGACGGCGAAATGCTGATCTTTGAAAGTTCCGCCTTCAAGCCGCGCCGAAAACCTCTTTCGAAGGATCCCGATCTGTCGGTAAATATTGCCGGAGTGCGTTTTATAAATCCCGTCATAGCCGCTTCGGGAACTTTCGGGTTCGGAACGGAATATATGTCCGTATTCGACGTAAAATCTCTCGGCGGAATTGCGTCCAAGGGACTTACTCTTGAAGAACGACAAGGCAATTCCGGTATTCGCATTTGGGAAACGCCGTCGGGAATTATGAATTCCGTGGGGCTTCAAAATCCCGGAATAAAGCATTTTATAGAACACGAACTCGGTCAAATGTTAAAACTCGGCCCCGTAACGCTTGCAAACCTGTCGGGCTCCACGCTTGAAACATATGTCGAAGGCGCCAAGTTGCTCGATAAGACTGACGTCCCCATGATAGAGCTTAACATTTCATGCCCTAATGTTTCGCAGGGGGGAGCCGCATGGGGAATGAGCTGCTCTTCCGCAGCGGAGGCGACAAGGGCTGTGCGTGCCGTTACTGCTAAGCCGCTTGCCGTAAAATTAACGCCGCAGGCTCCGGATCTTATCGGAGTGGCCGTCGCATGCATCAACGAGGGCGCCGACGCCCTGGTCATCGGAAATTCTTTTCAGGGGGTTGCGATAGACATTGAAAACGGAAGGCCTGTTTTTGATAAGGTCAAAGCGGGCGTCGGCGGTCCGGCCATGCGTCCGCTCGCCGTTAAGAATGTGTATGAGATTGCCTCGGAAATTAACAAACTTCCTCCGCAAAATCGGGTTCCGCTGATCGGAGTCGGAGGAATAGTTTCATGGCAGGATGCGGTCGAATTTATTATGGCCGGCGCCTCTGCCGTTGAAATCGGTTCGGGAACCTTTATTGATCCTTATACAATGCTCCGTGTGATCGACGGGCTTAGCGCCTTTATGAAGCGTAAAGGGTATGCGAGTATCGAAGAAATGAGAGGCTGTGCGCTGTAGGGCTCTTAAGCGCCTCAGAAGAATCGCGCCGGAACCGTACAACCGTCTCTAATTGATATTTTCAAAGCTCGACCGCGGCATACACTCTGGCTAAGCGAACGATATTCTTGCTTGGCGTATAAGCATTATTGGCTGATATTTTCAAAGCTCGACATTTGACCATAATATGTAAAAATGTTAAATTCCTTTTTATGAATACGATCGTGGCGCTGTGTGCCGTCGGAGCGGAAAGGGTTTTAGGCAACGAAATAAAGTATCTGGGATACAATCTTATCTCAAACGCTCCGGGGCGGGTTTCTTTTTCGGGAGACGACGACGCCTTATTTCGTTCGAATTTGTGTCTGCGCACGGCCGACCGGGTATACCTTCAGGCGGCGGCATATCCTGCAGAAGATTTTGACGATCTTTTTGCCGGAGCGTACGATGTAAATTGGCAGGATTATTTTAAAAAAAACACGCGTATCGTAGTAGACAAGGTCCGTGTTTATAAGAGTAAGTTAAATTCGGAACACAGCATTCAGTCCATGGTACAAAAAGCCGTTTACAAAAAATTGGGCGATGTGTGGAAAATTCCCGTTTTACCCGAAACGGGCGAAAAAGCCGATATCCGCGTTTATATGGATGAAAATACCGCCATACTTCTGCTTGACCTGTCGGGACTTCCTTTGCATAAGAGGGGTTACAGAGCCGACGGCGGTATTGCGCCTTTAAGGGAAACCACGGCGGCCGTCCTGCTTCAGATGATGATGTGGCGTAGAAAGACGCCGCTTCACGATCCTTTTTGCGGTTCGGGAACAATTCCTATAGAAGCAACTTTGTACGCATACAATGTTGCGCCGGGATTCGGGCGGAATTTCGCGATTGAAAATCTTGCCTTTTACGATCAAAAACGCGCGCTGCAGATTAAAAAAGAAGAAGCGGCAAAGATTCGTACGGATGTCGAAGTGAGGATTACCGGTTCCGATATCGATCGGGCCGCAATAGAACGCTCCGCAAAAAACGCCGAATATGCGTGCGTTACTGCCGGACGAGCCTTGCAGCTAATAGGAAGCGATGCCAGAATTGTTCGGCCGGATTTCGTACAATCCGATTTTAAGGATTTACAGCCGCCTTATCCGGAAGGGCTTATCTTGTGTAATCCTCCTTACGGTGAAAGACTTGACGACGAAGATAAGGCTGAAAAGCTTTATAAAGACATGGCGGATTTATTTAGAGATTTTAAAAACTGGCGGATAGGCGTCATAACTTCGAACAAAAAATTCCAAGAGCTTTCGGGCTTTTACGCGTCTTCTTCAAAGGAACTGAAGGCCGGAAATCTTGACACCCGCTTTTACATGTTTAAAGAATGTTTATGCCGGAGAAATAAAAATGGCTATTGTTGTTGAACACGATAAGAGAAAAAAGGAAATCCTCGAAAAAGCGCTGGATGTATTCAGCGAAGAAGGATATGAAGACGTAACTTTTCAAAAGATCGCCGACCGCTGCGGAATTACGCGTACTACGCTTTACATATATTTTAAAAACAAGCGCGAGATCTTTTTATGGAGCATAAAACAGATGATGAGCGGCCTTGAAGAAGGACTTGTGCGTCTGTGTTCCGACGAATCCGTTCCGGCTTCTCAAGCTCTTTTGAACATCCTCATGATGATCATGGAAAACTGTGAACTTAATAAGCGCCTATTCGGCGTAATTTTGGATTATCTTTTACAGATGAAAAAATCAGGCGGGAATCCCAGAGAAAAAGTCCGCCGCCGCGTCGTTCATTTGAGGCACCTTTTGAGCCAGGTCATTATCAGAGGAATAAATTCCGGGGAATTTAAAAAGATAAACGTAAGATCCGTAAACGAACTGTTTTACAGCATAATAGAATCGGCAATTTTCAGACTTGCGGTGTTAAATCAGGAAGACTTGGCTGAAACCAGGCTCATATTGAAATTTACTGTGGGCGATTTGCTTGCACATAGAATTTAGAAGCAGGTTGTTGCCGGATTTTTGCCGATTTACATATTGACGAAATTTGTCATAATAATTAGACTTTGACAAAGATAACTACGGTAGTTTATAATTGCGCGCAAAAAGCGTGCAATTGTGGCATTTTCGGAAATCCACATTTTCTGCAACGCCGTATCTTATAGGAGATGTTATGGTCATTAAACCGATGGTACGAAGCAATATCTGTATAAACGCACATCCTGTCGGGTGCGCAAAAGAAACGGAAAATCAGATCGAATATGTAAAAACGCAAAAGAAAAAACGCGGAATAAAGAGCGTAAAGGAAGGCGGCAAGGGGCCGAAAACAGTTCTTGTTTTGGGATGTTCTACGGGATACGGCCTTGCCAGCCGCATAGTCAGTGCCTTTGCATACGGAGCCGACACGATCGGAGTTTCATATGAAAAAGAAGCCACCGAAACAAAGAGCGGCACTCCCGGCTGGTACAACAATACGGCCTTTGACGCTGCCGCAAAAAAGGCGGGACTTGTTTCAATAACCATGAACGCCGACGCCTATGCGGACGAAACCCGATCTCAGGTTATCGGCGAAGCAAAGAAACTCGGACGGAAATTCGATCTTATAATTTACAGCCTCGCAAGTCCCGTGCGCACGGATCCCGACACAAAGGTTCTATATAAGTCCGTAATCAAACCGCGCGGAAAACCTTACAGCGGGAAATATATCGATATCATGTCGCAGACTCTTAAAGAATCGAGCGAAGAACCCGCTACGGAAGAAGAAATTGCCAATACCGTCAAGGTTATGGGAGGCGACGACTGGCGCCGTTGGATAAAACAGCTTTCACAAGCGGGCGTTCTTGCAAAAGGATGCCGCACGGTAGCTTATTCTTATATAGGGCCGGAACTCAGCCATGCGATATATCGTGACGGAACTATAGGAACTGCAAAGCTCGACCTGGAAAAAGCCGCGCTTGATCTTAACGAGGAATTAAAATCGTCTGTAGGCGGCGGAGCCTTTGTTTCCGTAAACAAGGGGCTTGTAACCCGCTCAAGCGCGGTAATTCCCATAATATCGCTTTACCTTTCAGTGTTGTTTAAGGTGATGAAGGAAAAAGGAACTCACGAAGGCTGTATCGAACAGATTGAAAGGCTTTTTGCGGAACGGCTTTATACGGGTGCGGACAATTCCGCCGCCGACGTTCCTACGGACAGCGAACATAGGATAAGAATTGACGATTGGGAACTTGCCGACGACGTTCAAAAACTTTGTCGCGAACGTATGACCGCCGTTACTCAGGAAAATCTTTCGCAGCTTTGCGACCTTGAAGGATATAAGCATGATTTTCTTGCTACTAACGGTTTTGACATTGCCGGCGTTGATTATGATAAAGACGTCGCGCGCATGGACGCAATATCATAGTTAAAGAAAAACATTCTTGTAGGTCGCACGTCCGTGTGCGACTGCGGCAGGAGTTTTAAAAAAAACGTCCGGAATATCGACGGTTGTTTTTATGAGCCGGCCTGTGGTATAATTCATGTCAGCGGAGGATGTGCCATGTTAAACGGACGGCATCTCATTGAGCCAAACGATTTATCTGTGACGGAAATAGATGAAATTTGTTCCTTGGCCGAACAAATTATCGTTGATCCGGTATCTTTTCAAGATGTGTGCCGCGGGAAAATTCTCGCGGCACTTTTTTTTGAACCCAGCACAAGAACACGGCTTTCCTTTGAAGCTGCAATGCTCAGATTGGGCGGCGCCGTTGAAGGTTTTTCCGATGCGTCGTCTTCATCCGCAACCAAAGGAGAATCCCTTGCCGACACAATCCGTGTCGTTTCATCCTATACGGACGTCCTTGCGATAAGAAGTCCCAAAGAAGGCGCCGCTCTTTTGGCAAGCAAGTATTCGTCTTGTCCGGTGATAAACGCAGGCGACGGGGGGCATTTTCATCCTACGCAGACATTGACGGATCTTCTTACCGTAAGACAGCTTAAAGGCAGTCTTGAAGGACAAACGGTAGGTTTTTGCGGCGATCTTAAATTCGGGCGTACGGTGCACAGTTTGGTGCAAGCGTTGAGCCGCTATCCTAAAAATAAATTTATTTTTATAAGCCCCAAAGAACTTCAGATGCCGGATTACATGCTAAAAAATATCCTCGAACCTTTAAAGATAGAATACCGAAGCGTGGAACGCCTTGAAGACGCCATAGGGGACGTCGACATTCTTTATATGACCCGTGTACAAAAAGAAAGATTTTTTAACGAGCAGGATTATATAAGATTAAAAGACAGTTATATCCTTGACAACGAAAAAATGAAACTTGCGCGCAGAGACATGATAGTGCTTCATCCTCTGCCTCGCGTAAATGAGATCGCTGTGGAAGTCGACGGAGATACGCGGGCTGCCTATTTTAAGCAGGCTAAGTACGGAATGTTCGTGCGCATGGCGCTTATTGCAAAACTTACGGGAAGTTTATAGGAGATCTTAAGCAAGATGTTAAATGTTGATACGATAAAAAACGGCCTTGTGATCGATCATATAAATGCCGGTTACGGACCCAAAATTTTTCAATGGCTCGGTTTGGATAAAGCGAAATTCAGTTCCGCACTTATTATGAACGTTCCGTCAAAGAAAATAGGAAAAAAAGATATTATAAAGATAGACAATACGATAAATATCGATTTTTCCGTGCTGGGATTTATTGATCCCAATATTACCGTAAACATAATAAAAGATGAAAAGATCGTTAATAAGATTACGATGGAACTGCCTGACAGGGTAGAAAATGTTGTAAAGTGCAAAAATCCGCGCTGTATAACTATGACGGAACACTATATTCCTCAAATTTTCAGGCTTGTCGATCGTACGCAGGGACTGTACCGCTGCCAGTATTGCGATACTTTGTACAAAGCCGGAAACAACGCCGAGCTTATGGAGCATAAATATTGAACGGATATAAGAATAATGCGCTTTTGATTTATAACGCTCATTTAGTCGACGAAGATCTGGACACGGAAGGCGCCGTTTTGGTTTTTGACGGAAAGATATTAAGGGTGTTTAAGGGGCGTTTCCCAACAAAAAAGGACGCCGAATCCCTTGTAAAAAACGCTTCGATTGCCGCCGTATCGGGTAAAGCTGCAGCCGGTAAAACGACGTCTTTGTCTGCGGCTGCCTTAAATTTTAAAGACGGCGACATTTCTTTTTACGACGCCGAAGGGCTTACTCTTATGCCCGCCTTTATAGACATGCATGTTCATTTGCGCTATCCGGGGCAAACGCAAAAGGAAGATCTTCACAGCGGTCTTAAGGCGGCCGTTGCCGGAGGCGTGGGAGCCTTAGTCGCCATGGCCAATACGTCGCCGACGGTTTCTTCGGGAAAAGAAGCAAAAAAAATATCGGAAGAAGGGAATACGCTGGGGCTTTCGAATATGTTTCAGGCGGTAAGCCTTACAAAGGACTTTAATGGAAAAGACACTTCTTCCCTTGACGATGTCGATTCCGATTTTACTCCCGTCGTAAGCGAAGACGGAAAGGATGTTTGGGATTCTTCCGTCATGTTTGAGGCGATGAAAAAGGCCGCAGAAAAAAATCTTATTGTAAGCTGCCACAGCGAAGATCCTTCACTTACGGCTGCGGCCGATCTTTACAGGCGGGAAGCGCTTTCGGTTATGCGCGAGTATTCGATACCCGCATGGGGAGTTGAAAACCTGAGCGGTTCTGAATCTGCAGACGGCGCAAAAAAACTTCCGCCCGAAGCGGACGCAAAGATCACGAGAGCTCTTACAAAGGCGAATGAAATCCTTGCAGTGTCCGAAGATTCTTATACCGAAAGAAATCTCTTGCTTTCGGAACTTGCACACTGCCGCGTTCACATAGCTCACGTGAGCACGAAAAAAAGTATGGACGCGGTGCGCCGAGCAAAAGAAAGATTTTTTGCCGCAAACAGAGATTGTGAAAACGGCAACGGATGCGGCGCTTTTAAAAACTTGAGAATTTCTTGCGAAGTAACTCCTCATCATCTGGCCTTGTGCGGTACGTTTCCGCCTTATATAAGGGCGCTTGTAAATCCTCCTTTAAGAAACGAGGAAGACAGAAAGGCGCTCATTGAGGCATTGCGTGACGGAACGGCCGACGTTATTTCTACCGATCACGCTCCGCACACTTTTGAAGACAAGGCTCGAAGTTCTCCGGGATTTTCGGGGCTTGAAACCTCTTACGCCGTCTGTAACACGGTTTTGGTAAGGCAAAACGGGTTTACCGCAAGCCGTCTGTCGCGCCTTATGTCCGCCCAGCCTGCGAGAATTTTAAATCTGAAAAAAGGACGTCTTTTGGAGTCGTTCGACGCGGATTTGGTTTTGGCTTCTCCCTCCGAAAAATGGCGCGTTACCGGAGAAAATTTTTTCAGCAAGGGAAAGGCGACTCCTTTTGAAGGAAAAGAACTTTTCGGCCGCGTTCATGCGACGTTCATAGGCGGAAAACAGGTTTTTAAATTATAAACAGCGGCCTTGGCTATGCGCAGGGCCTTTTTATTGCCTGTAAAATTGATCTTCCAAGCAAAAATACGAGTACGATTTTTCATTGAACAGAAAATCCCATGTGCTGGCAAAGCGCACTTTTTCTCCGCCGAAGCCGGTTTTAAAAAGATAGAGGCCTGCCATAGGGTTTGACGAATCGTTATTTGGGGGAATGCCCATGAGATCGTAAGCGGTACAGCCCTTGCTGCGGGCAAATCGTATCGCTTCCCACTGCAGACCGTAATTCGGCATTAGCTCCTTTTTTTCATCGCTCGATCCGGCGTACAGGTAGTATGCGTTATGTCCTGAAAGCGCAATTATTATTCCCGAAAGCAGAATTCCGTTTTTTGACGCGCTCATAATGTGAAATTGCGGAGACGGAGCGGGAGCGGAAAGAGGTATGACATCTTTTTTCCTTCTTTCGTTTTGATTGGGCGGGTGCTCGTGAAAAATATTTTCTTGAATACGCTTGTGCGAAAACAGCTTGTTAAAATATTCTTCACGCTCGTAATAAAAATGTTTTCGTTTTGCCGTTTTTTCATAAAGCGCATACCAGTCATGGAGCATATCTTTTCCGCCTACGGCAAAATCAATTCCGCTGCGGTATGAGCGGCGTATACAGTTGCGCGTAGTTGCTCTCATGTGCGAGAGTATTTGCTCGGGCGTAAGCGCTAAATTAATGATGACCGTGTTTGCCGCAAGGTGACCGGTCGGAGCTTTTCTAAGATTGTGCGTTTGGGTTCCCCAGTTTAAAGCCAGCTGCGCAGTCTGAGGATTTACGATTTCTTCACCGCCATACTGGCTTCGCCAGGCAAGATCGTACCGTAAGCATATGCAGTTTTCAGGCAGGTAGGGGCGTAGTGCAAGGGCGAGTTCTTCAAGCAGAACGCCGCGTTTTTCAGACGGCAACACGACTGAGGGCGCTTTAGGCGCGTATGCATAGCAGCTGCCGTCGCCGCGTTTTCTTATCAGCGTCATAAACGGAAAAGTTAGCGGAGAATCGAAGTTTTCGTCTGAAAACGTTACCGAAAAAAAATAAGGCTGCTGGCCGAGAGTCTCTTTAAACGTTCCCCAAAATGCGGTTTGAAAAAGATTGTCGTGCGGAGGAAATACGTCCGGGGCGACTTTTTGTACCGTAACCATAGAAGGCACGATAACAGCAAAAAAAGAAAGCCGCAACGCTGTCATCTGTATACCATGCAGCTAGTCCTTTTTATAAGGCGGATTATAAAACTGCGGCAGTATCACAGACTGATACTGCCGGAACTTGCAGCTTGCAGAAAGCCGGCTGCGGCTTTTTGCACCTTTTGCGCGTTCCGCACGCCGGACACAGGAGCCGCAGCCGGACAATGGAATGGGTAAGGCGTACGTCCGCCGCCCGGTAATAAAGACTTACTTGTTGTTCCTTGCAAGAATCTCTTCAACCTTAGCCCTAAAATCCTTTAAGCCCTTTTCGGCGCTGACGTTGCCGCTAAGAATTCGCTGGAATACGGGAACGGTGTTTGCGTCAATTTCGGAATAGCCGCTTCTAAGCTGCAAAGTGTGTCCGTATTTTGCATTGATGGCGTCCGTAGCCTTCTTTATGTCGCGTGGGCTCTTGGTGGCGTCAAGATACAGACCCCACAATTCTGGATCGTTGTTTAAAGACGGAGGAATGCGGCGGGCTGCGCTGTATAACCTTTCTCCCTCGTTGCCTCTGAGAAAGCTTAAGAACTTCCATGCTGCGTCTTTTTGTTTGGATGCTGCGGATATTGCAATCTCGTTGCTCTTGACGGTAGTAGTGTTTTTTACCGTTTTTCCGCCGGGGAAGGGATACACTTCAAAATTTATGCCTTCAACTTTCTGAATGGCTAAGATTTCCTGTGCTGAAACAATCATCATAGCAAGCGTTCCCGAAGTAAACCAGCGGCTTATCGTTTCGGCTGCAGGGGTGGAAATCATGTCTTTGGGTAAAAATCCCTGCTGATAAAGGTCTGCGATCATCTGTAAGGCCTGGCAGCCTTCGGGAGAATCGAGCGCATAGCCTTTGCGGTCATCAGTGAGCAGATTTGCTCCGTAAGCCCAGATAAAGCCGTAAAAAGGATTGTTGGAAGCCATTTGGTTTGCGTATCCGTACACTCCCGTTTTTACTCCTCCGAACTGCTTTACGATCCTTATAAAATCGTCTACCGTCCAGTCGTATGATGGGAGCGCGATGCCTGCCTTTTTGAAGGTGTCGAGGTTTAACGCCAGATAAATGGGAGCGGTACCCCATGGAAGGGCATGAATTTCACCTTTGATCGTAGCTTCTTCTATTGCCGCCTTTGAATAAATTGAAGTGTCGAAGTCCGATTTTTCTATAAAGGGTTTAAGGCTTGCGACGGCTCCCAGATTGCAGAAGTCCTGAAAGAAATATGAGTCGATGCGCATGACGTCCGGCGCCATACCGCCTGAAATCATCGTCATGAGTTTTGTGTGATAGTCGTTGTAGGCGGAGACTACCGGTTCTACTTTGATGTTGGGATTCTTTTTTTCAAATTCGTCGATGATCGTTCTTTCAACGCCTATTGAATCAGGGTTGCCCCAAAAAGCGTATTTTATTGTGGTAACGCCGCTGCCCTGCGATCCTGCATCCTTATCGCCCGAAGCGAAAATACTTCCTGTAGCCGCTAAAAGCGCCAAAAGAACTGCGAGTGTTTTTTTCACGTTTTCCTCCTAAACTTTAGTTTATTGATATTCTCTTATCACCTTCGGGAACTGTCAATTTAAAATCTTTTATGATCATTGTAAAATTTTTCAGTGAAGAATAAAAATAAGACGGGAAATGACATAGACGCTGCAGCATTCCCCCGCGCATTTGCAACGAACCGAAACGGCGCCGATATGAGCGTTTTCAATCACGAATAAATTGACACGGCAATAAAGCTATGATAGCATGATTTTCATAATGCATTTTAGGAAATCGAAATTTCCTAGAATGCCGTTTCATAAGGAGGAGAAATGAAGAAAACAATTCTAGCGGCGATACTCGCCGTATGCGGTATTGCAATGCTTTTCGCAAACGGGAACCAGGAATCCGCAAAAAAGCCTTATATCATTAAGACAGGAATAGGTCTCAATGATCAATCTGTACAGTTCAAAACTTTGGAATTTATGAAAAAAACTCTTGAACAAAGTACCGACGGCGCTGTAGTTATGCAGCTTTATCATTCCAGCACGCTTGGCGACGATATGGCTGTTCTGGAAGGTTTACAGCTTGGAACCATAGAAATGTTTTGCGGTACGATAGGGCCAGCCGCTCAATTTTCCAGCAAAGTGAAGCTTTTTGATCTTCCGTTTTTGTTTACATCTTATGCGCAGGCTGACGCCCTGTTGGACGGACCTATCGGTCAGGAAGTCCTTGACTCTCTTGAACCTGCCGGCATGATCGGTATTGGTTATTGGGAAAACGGCTTTAGGCAATTAACAAACAGTTCCCGTCCTGTCAAAACTCCTAAAGATATGATCGGATTAAAACTCAGAACAATGCCGACCCCCGTTCCTCTTTCAACTTTCAGATTGCTCGGAGCAAATCCTACGCCGATGAATTTCGGAGAAGTTTTTACAGCTTTACAGCAGAAAGTTGTTGACGGCCAAGAGAATCCTTGGGAAACAATTCTTTCAAACAAATTTTATGAAGTTCAAAAATATGCTACCAATACGGGACATGTTTACTCTCCCTTCGGAGTTCTTTTTTCAAAGAAATTCTGGGACAAACTTCCCGACGAATATAAACAGGCTGTAAAAGAAGCTGTGTATGCTGCAAGGGATTTTAACAGAAAAACCGCCCGTGAAGCGGAACAAAGAACCCTTAATGAACTTAAGAAGTATATGGAAGTAACAATTCTTTCTCCGGAAGAATTAAAGGCCTTTCAGAAAATTACAAGACCTGTGTATGATGAGTTTGCGCCTGAAATCGGACCTGATCTTGTAAAGCGCGCTGTTAAATTTCTTAACGAGATGCAATAATATATTAGGATGTAATAATATATAAAAGGATGGAGGGACGATGAGTCCCTCCTATGAGAGGTTCTATGAAACACCTGTTATACTTTATAAAAGGTATGTATAAAGTTGTAATCGTTATTTTTACAGCTCTTCTTTTTTTTATAGTAGCATATAATGTTGCCAGTCGCTACGTTTTTAATAATTCCATTGTTTGGGCAGACGAACTTTCAAGGTTTATTTTTATTTGGATGAATTTACTGGGAATAATCAGCGTTTTTCAAAATGACGAGTTGGTAAAATTGGATATTCTTTCGGCACGGCTTCGAAAATTGCGCTGGGGAAAAAATGTTCTTGACATTATTGAATTTTTATTAGTCGGCGGCGTTTTGCTGTTGCTCACTTTTTATAGTTTTCAATTTATATCAGTCATGAATCACGTTTCCGCAAGTCTTGTAGTTCCTATGAAGATTGTTTATTCCATTCTTCCTATTTCTATGTCTTTTATGTTTATCGGAAACATTGCCAGATTTATAGATACTATAAAAAACAACAGGAGATAATAATGCTTTTTATTTTTTTAGTTATATTGTTTTCAGGTATTGCTCTAGGAATTCCTATTGTTTTTTGTATGGCAATAGCCAACGTCGTTATGCTCTTTATAATGGACTTCCCAATGGTCAGCTATATTCAAAAGCTGTTTACCGGAATGGATAGTTTTACGCTTCTCGCCGTACCTTTTTATATGTTTGTAGGAGAAGTTATGAATCGCGGCGGTATCGCCAAAAGACTTCTTGTTTTTTCGGATTCTCTCGTCGGTCATATAAAAGGAGGTCTCGGTCACGTTAATATCCTTTCAAGTTTGTTTTTTGGAGGAATTTCCGGTTCCGCTATTGCGGATACGGCGGCAATCGGCGGCCTGCTTATACCGCCGATGAAAGAAGAGGGGTATGAACCGGCCTACTCGGCTGCCGTTACCGCATCATCTTCTGTTATCGGAATTATCATTCCTCCGAGCATTCCTTTTATACTGTACGGAGTAACGACAAGCACATCGATATCTAAGATGTTTATCGGCGGAATTATACCCGGTACACTAACGGCTTTTATATTGATGTTTGTAACCTTTCTGACAGTTGGAAAACATAAAAAAGATTTGAATGAGGGGAAGAAAAACAAGTTCTCTTTTAAAAAGGTTTTTGTTGCATTTAAGAGCGCATGGACGGCCCTTCTTGTACCTTTTATCATTGTCGGCGGTATACTGGCGGGCGTTTTTACGGCAACGGAGGCGGGGGTCGTGGCTTCAGTAGTAGCCCTCTTTTTAGGTCTCTTTGTGTTCAAAGAGCTTAAAGTTAAAGAACTGCCCCAAGTTCTTTTCAATACCGCTAAAACCACAGCTTCCGTGCTTTTTTTATGTGGAACTGCTTCCGTAACCGCTTATCTGCTTACTTTGGCTCATGTCCCTCAGGAACTTACTTCTTTTTTCAGTTCTCTGAGTGACAACCCTCTCGTCATTGTTTTTTTTGCAAATATTTTGTTACTTTTAGTCGGTTTTGTAATGGATATAACTCCTGCCATTCTTATTTTATCTCCGGTACTTCTTCCCGTTATGCAAAAGTACGGTATCGATCCTGTTTACTGGGGAGTTATTACCTGTATTAACTTAGGGATAGGGCTTATTACGCCGCCTGTGGGAACCGTCTTATATGTTGCGTCAGGGGTAGCAAAGGTCAAAATGGAAGAACTGGTTTATGCGTTAATTCCTTTTTTCCTTGGAATGCTCGTTCTTTTGGTTATTTTAATACTTTTCCCGCCGCTCATAACATTTTTGCCTAATTTACTAATGCCCGTTAAATAGGTTTAAGAGATATGTTGTATTATAGCAGTAAAAATGAAAAACAGGATTTTAAAGAAGACGCTCTTTTTGGAGTTTTGGAAAATTTTATTAATAATATTTCAAAAGAGCGTCGCCTTGATAAGGTTATGGTTATTCCGCCTGATTTTACACGATTTCATTCGAGGGCAGGCAAAATAACACAGTATCTATACAAAATCCTCGGTTCAAAGCTAAAGCTTGTCATGCCGGCTCTGGGAACACATTACGGCATGACTGATGAAGAAAAAACATTGATGTTTTCCGGTATTCCTTTGGAAATTATAAAAGATCATGATTATAAAAATGATGTAATTGAATTAGGACGCATCGACAGAAATAAAGTTGCCGATATATCCGGAGGAGCCGTTGATTATGATTGGCCGGTTCAGGTAAATCGTTGCTTGCTTTCTGAAAATTGGGATCTGATAATTTCCGTTGGACAGGTTGTTCCTCATGAAGTTGCCGGTATGGCGAATTTTACAAAAAACATACTTGTAGGACTTGGAGGAAAGGAATGTATAGATAAAAGTCACTTTGTAGGAGCCTGTTGCAATCTTGAAAAAATAATGGGAAGAATAAATAATCCTGTGCGAACATTGCTTAACTTTGGTTCAGAGCAATATTTGAGGAATCTACCCATTGTTTACATGCATACCGTAGTTGCGCCCGATATGAAAGGAGGAACTCTTTTTAAGGGGCTTTTTATCGGTGACGATGAAGAATGCTATTTGAAGGCCGCCGAACTTGCACGGGAGACAAATGTTTTTTTAATGGAAGAGCAACCGGATAAAATCGTTGTTTTTCTTGATGGAGAAGAGTACAAAAGCACATGGGTGGGCAATAAAAGTATTTACAGAACTCGTATGGCATTGGCTGATAATGCGGAACTTGTTATCATTGCTCCCGGGCTTCGCACTTTTGGCGAAAATCCGATAGCAGATAAATTGATTCGTAAATACGGCTATTCGGGAATATCTTTAATTAAAAAGATGGTAAAAGAGAATGAAGATTTATCTTCAAATTTAGGAGCCGCATCCCACTTGATGCATGGTTCAACCGAAGGTCGTTTTAAAGTTACATATTGCCCCGGATTTTTGAAACAGGAAGAAATTCAGTCTGTCGGGTATGATTATGGAGATATAAAAGAGTATAAAAAAAGATACTGTCTGGATAAACTGCAAGACGGCTGGAATGATGTGCAAGGTGAAAGAGTATTTTATATCTCAAATCCGGGACTGGGATTATGGGCTTATCGGGCGAATTTTGATGTTTGATTTTTTGTGCTATTTCCCCGTTTACTCTTTTTCTGCATAAGCTCTTGAATACAGTTAATGAGAGTTGGATAGCCCAAAATTATTTGTCGTAATTGACAATAAAAACATATAAGGAGTTACGTATGAAAAAGTACAAAAAATTGGTTTTTGTTTTTGCAGCCTTAGGTTTTTTGTCGGCTTCCGTTTTTGCCGCCGGCAAAGGCGAAGGCGGTTCCAAGATTCCCGTAACGTTTGCGGGAACGGAAGCCGCAACGACGGGACAGAGCCGCATGATGATGGCTGCGGCAGAAAAACTCAACAATTCCGGGCGTTTCAGCGCTACGGTACAGGTTGCGGGCGCCCTTTCAGGCGATACCGACGCCTTGGTAACGCAGGCGAAACTCGGCGTAAGTCTCGTCGTTCCGAGCGATCCCGGCCGTCTGGCAAGTCAATTCAATATTCCGGATCTTAATATCCTGATGGCGCCGTATATTTTGACGGATCCCGAATTGCTGAAAAAACTTCCCGACACTCCGCTTTTTAAAGAATGGCAAGCCGCTCTTGAAAAGCAGGGAATTATCTATATAACTAATATGTATAACGGATTCCGCTCTTTTTATACCACAACTCCCGTAAATAAAGTTGCAGACCTGTCCGGTCTCCGCATACGCGGCTTCGGGAATGCGATCGGAAACAACCTTGCCAAATACTTGGGATTTGCAAATATCGGTATTCCGTGGTCGGAAGTCTTCCCCGGAATTCAGTCTAAAACTCTTGACGGATGCGAAGTGCAGGTTGCAAGCGCATACGGAAGCCGTATCTATGAAGTTGTAAAATACCTTGCCTTATCCAAACACTACATGCTCCAGTCGTCCTTTGTGTGTTCGTCCAATTTTTATAACAGCATGCCCGCCGCCGATCGCGAGTTTTTTATCAAAACTATGCGAGAAACGGCTCTGGAATACGGCGCGATCATCGCAAGCGAAGAAGCCGGTTACTATGAAAACATGAAGAAGAACGGCGTTCTGATCACGGAAGTAAGCCTTGATGAGTTCCAAAAGGCCATAAATCCGTTGTACGTAAACAATGATTTGGGATTTTCCGCCGGTCTTAAAGAAAGATTGTTTAAAGAACTCGGAAAATAGTATTTTTTAATCGGCCGCCGCAAACGCTTTTTAAGGTTTGCGGCGGTATTTTCGACGGGGCGCTTTATCGGTCTTTATCGGTATAAGACGACTAAGGAAGATCGTCTCGGGAAAAACTCGCCTTTAGCGATTTTTTTTCGAGATTTCTACGAGTTGAACCCGTCGTGTTATCGCGAGTTGCAACGTCGCATTTTATAAAAGTTTTAAGCTGAGTTTTGGCGTCCTTTGCCGAATTTTACAAAACCGCTAATCTTAATCTTTTAAAGCCTATAGTTTTATAGGACCGGATCATTTTTCATGCGGATCTCACGCTTGACGTAATGTTTAAGCGTGTGCATCTTGTATGAAATGGAGAATAACATATGAAAAAACTATATGGAATCCTTTGCAAGGCCGAAATTATCGTATGCGGCGTAGGATTCATTTTTTTAATTCTTTTTGTTTTTATGTCGGCCATACTTCGTTTTTTCCGCGTATCAATGTCATGGAACATTGATCTGGCTATGCTTCTTTTGGCGTGGACGGCGTTTTTAGGCGCGGACATAGCGTGGCGCAGCGGCCAGCTTATAGGAATAGATTTGCTTACGCGTTATTTACCCAAAAAACTGCAAAAAACAGTATCGGTTTTGATATATGTCATTATTTTTTGTACTTTAGTGGTCATCGCCGTTTACGGCTGCCGCCTTGCATGGACGGAACGCTTAAGAACTTATCAGTCCATGCCGATCCCTTATTCAATAGTAACCTTGAGCCTCGTCGTCGCGTCCGCTTCAATGGCGGTTTCTACTATAGGAAAAATAAAGAAGATCATAATTTATTTTAATGAAAAGTCCGAAAAAGACGCCGCACGATAACGCAGCGCGGTAAAAATTCCGTCTTTTAGTTTAGGGGGATATGATGAATTTTTTGTTATTATGCTTTGTGGTCTTTCTTGTTATGGGAATGCCCATTGCTTTTGTTATAGGTATTTCGGGGTTCGCCTATTTTTTAAGTCAACCCGTATTACCGTTTGAAGCCGCCGTGCAAATGATAGTTTTGCAAAGTCAGTCTTTCGCTTTTCTTGCCGTTCCCTTTTTTATATTCGCAGGTAATCTGATGAATGTTTCGGGAATTACCGAGCAGCTTTTAGGACTTGCAAGATTGCTTACGCGCCGCATGTACGGAGGAACCGCGCAGGTTTCCGTCGTCATGTCGACTTTGATGGGCGGCGTTTCAGGTTCCGCGACGGCGGACGCCGCTATGGAAACGCGGATTTTAGGTCCTGAAATGATGAGGCTGGGCTACAGTAAAGGGTACATATGTTCCGTAAACTGTCTTACGGCTCTCATAACCGCGACGATTCCGCCAAGTCTAGGGCTCATAATATTCGGCTTTATAGGAGAAGTTTCCATAGGAAGACTTTTTGCCGCAGGCATAGTGCCGGGCTTTCTGATGACGTTTTTTCTTATGGCGACGACTACTATAACAAGCCGCATAAAGAAATACGAACCGCCTAAGGCCGACGCACCCAAGCTTTCATTCCGCGAACTTTTTGATAATTTAAAAGTATCAATATGGGCTCTTCTTTTCCCTGTAATCTTGATCGTTGGAATACGGTTCGGCATATTTACCCCGTCCGAATCTGGAGCGTTTGCCGTTATTTATGCTATTATAATTGGAAAATTCATATATAAAAAACTGACGTGGGAAAATTTTAAATCCGCTCTTCTTACGACGCTTAAGGATAACGGGGCTATAATGCTTATCATCGCCATGTCCGGTCCGTTCAGTTATGCGATCACATGGGTAAGACTTCCTGCGGTATTGAGTTCCTTTATCTTTGGAATTACGGACAACCCACATGTGCTTACTCTTATCATGCTCGGATTCTTGTTCATTACGGGAATGTTTGTGGACAGCAATGTAAACTTTTTGCTTTTAACGCCTATCTTTTTGCCCATGGTTACAAGCGTAGGAATGGATCCAGTCCATTTCGGAGTTCTCATGGCTACGATCGTTACCTTAGGTGTAATGACGCCGCCTATAGGTTCCGCGCTTTATACCGTGTGCGGTATTATAGACTGTCCTCCCGAAGAGTATACGAAGGAAAGCCTTCCGTTCCTTCTTGCAATTTTAATTGAGCTTTCGATTCTTGTGTTTTTGCCGGATTTAGTATTGTTTATTCCCAATATGATATTCGGGAAGGTGTGATTTTTGCCGGGGGTGTGATCTTCATTTGAAGATCACACCCCCGGCGGCCTTTTATGTGCGCATTTGCTGCTTTATAGGCATTTCCGACGCGGCTACGCATTTACTTTATGCTTTTTACAGAAGTCCTTTAATATATGTGTTATAATACATGTATGGAAGATTGTAAAAAGTATTTGAAAATTCTTGCACGGCAATATCCTTCGGAACGTGCCGTGATTACGAAGTTGGTCAATACTCAGTCCGTTTTAAATTTGCCCAAAGGTACGGAGCATTTTTTGACCGACATACACGGGGAATACGAACAGTTTAATCATGTTTTAAAAAACGGATCGGGTTCAATATGGCAGAAAATTGAAGAGGTTTTCGGCTTTTCCGAATCCGAGGCTTCAAAAAAGGAACTGGCAACCCTTATCTATTATCCGCGAGAACGCCTTGAACTTGAGCGGTCTTTACATGCTCAGGATATTAACGACTGGTACACGGTCATCCTGCACCGCCTTGTTCTCATCCTCCGGCGAGTTTCTTCAAAGTATACGCGCTCCCATGTAAGAAAACTGATTCCTCAGGATTATTCATACATAATAGAAGAACTTACAACCGAAAAAGAAGAAATAAGCGACAAAAAAGCTTATTATTCGTCGATTATTGCGACAATAATCCGTATAGGCGCTGCGGAAGAATTTATTATAACATTTTGCAATCTTATTCAAAAACTTGTCATTTATAAGCTCCACATCATAGGCGATATTTTTGACAGAGGGCCTTCCCCGCATTTGATTATGGATAAGCTTTTGGATTATCATTCCGTGGACATTCAATGGGGTAATCACGATATAGTGTGGATGGGCGCTGCTGCGGGAAGCAAGGCGTGTATCGCAAACGTTTTGCGCATGTCGGCAAAGTACAAATCTTTGGATCTTCTTATAGACGGATACGGAATAAATCTCACGCAGTTTTTTGCGTTTGCCGCCAAAGTTTATAAAAAATCCGGAGAAAAAAGTCTTTTAAATGCCGCAGCGATGATTCAGTTTAAGCTCGAAGGCCAAATTATCCTTGAGCATCCGGAATTTGAGATGAACGACAGGCTGTTTTTCGACACTCTCGACGTTCAAAAAGGAACGGTAAAGATCGAAGGAAAAACATGGAAACTCAATTCCGCCGATTTTCCGACTTTTAATCCCAAGGATCCGTATTCTCTTACGTCGGAAGAAGAAGAAATAATGAACAGGCTCAGGTCTTCGTTCCTTCACAGTGAAAAGCTTCAAAAACACGTACATTTTTTGTTTACGAAGGGCAGCATCTACAAGATTTACAACGGAAATTTGCTCTATCACGGCTGCGTACCTTTGGCCAAAGACGGTAGTTTTGCAAAGGTAAATATCTACGGAAAAGAATTTTCCGGTAAGGCCTTGTACGACGAACTTGAAATTTGGGCGCGCCGGGCGTTTTTTTCAAAGCAGGGCAGCGCGGAACGACAAAAGGGCGAGATCATGATATGGTATTTGTGGACGGGGCCGTATTCTCCCATGTTCGGTAAAAACAAGATGGCGACCTTCGAGCGCATGTTTGTCGAGGAAGACGAACCTAAGGTTGAAGAAAAAAACACTTACTATAAAACGCTTGAAGATCCTGAAATGATAAAGAAAATCTTTGCCGAATTCGGAATAGATTACAATACCGGCCACATAATAAACGGGCATGTGCCTCAAAAAGTAAAAAAAGGTGAAACTCCTATAAAGTGCGGAGGAAAACTTCTTATAATCGACGGGGGATTTTCCGCCGCCTATCACGAAGCTACGGGGATAGCGGGCTATACGCTCGTTTCCAATTCGCGCGGAATACGGCTGGTAGTGCATAAGAAGTTTGAAAATACGCAGTCGGCCATTATGAACGAAACCGACATTGCATCGGAAACCATTACCGTGGAAACTTTTGCAAAAAGAAAATTCATCGCCGACACTGAACACGGGCAGTCGCTGAAAGAATTTGCGGCAGACCTCGAAGAGCTTTTGGAAGCCTATAGGGACGGAAGTATTCCTTATGCTAATGAATAGGTTTCGTCCTGTGCGACAACGCGGAATTGATAAAGCAATAAAAAAATTATGAATTACTCGAATATTTTTGTTATTATTTTTTTGGCATCGACGGTATTTTCTTTGTTCTTGGATCAAGCGCTCGAATTTCTTGACTATTATAACCGCTTGAAAAACGGACGCAAGGTTCCCAAAGAGCTTTCCGGCATAATCGTTGAAGAAAAATTAAAATGCATCTGCGCATACGAAGATGCAAAATATGTGCTGCAGATTCCTGAAAGCATATTGTACGCGGGGCTTTCTCTGCTTTTAGTCTGCGGCGGAGTTTACGCTTTTATTTTGAAATTTACACTTCAAAACGTTACGCACGCCGCTTTTTTTGCAGTCTTTTTATTTGCGCTTGTCTCGTCTGTTCCGGGAAAGATCGTTTCGCTTCCTTTTGAGCTTTACCGGGAATTTTCAATAGAAAAACGTTTCGGTTTTTCGGTAATGACGTTTAAGATGTGGGTTTTAGACCGAATAAAAGACTGTATAGTCCCGCTTTGTATTACGGCGCTGCTTCTTGCCGTGATGACCCTAATATTTTCGGTGTTCAGATCTTCATGGTGGATATTTTTAGCCGCCGCTTACATATGTATTTCGCTGCTGATTTCGCTAATTTATCCCTTGTTTATCGCTCCGCTCTTCAATAAATTTACCGCCTTACCCGAAGGCGAACTTAAAGACCGCCTTGAAAAACTTCTTGCAAAATGTGCTTTTAAAGCTAAAGGACTTTTCGTTATGGACGCTTCAAGACGGAGCCGTCATTCAAACGCGTATTTTACCGGATTCGGGAACGCCAAAAGGGTAGTTCTTTACGATACTCTTATAAAACAGCTTCTCCCGCAGGAAATAGAAGCCGTTCTCGCCCACGAGCTGGGTCACTATAAAAAACACCATATCGTAAAGCGGCTTTGCATAATGATTCCGCTCGTTATCCTTGCGCTGTTTGCGGCGTACAGGTTAAGTTTATCGCGCGGAATGCTCGACGCCTTCGGCTTTTCTTTTTTAAATGAAAGTTATAGAACTGTGGAATGTTTTACGTCTCTTTTTTTACTGGGAATAGTTTTCGGCGGATTCGGCGGCTTGTTAGGCGCTGTGGGTAATTATTTTTCCAGAAAGGACGAATTTGAGGCGGACGCTTTTGCCGCAAAAATCTGCGGAGACGGAGGAGATCTTTCTAATGCGCTTATAAAATTGAATATGGAAAACATGTCGGAAATTTCAGTTCCTAAAATTTATTCGGTTTTTAACTATAACCATCCGCCTTTATTGGAAAGGTTACGTGCGCTGGGATATAAAGGCGGCGGCGTAAATAGATAAAAATTATTTTATCGGGTGAAATTATCGGCTAAAACGGCTGAAAAGCGGCTCCGCGCCTGCGATGTTAAAGTATTATGGAAACGAAGATTAGAAAAAACAACGAAAATATTAAAATCGGAATTTGCTTGTCGCTGCTCGGCGGATTCCTTGATTCCTATTCGTACATTCTCAAAGGCAATGTTTTTGCAAACGCGCAAACAGGAAACGTGGTGCTTATCTTTATTGCATTGGCAAACCGTGAATTCAATAAAAGCGTAAAATATCTTATACCGGTTGTTACCTTTGCCGTCGGAATATTCATATCGGAATTGTTAAAAACAAAAAAGAATTTGCGCTCGCACATAAGACTTAAAATTATTTTGATACTGGAAGCTGTGTTGATAGCCTGTATCGCGTTTTTCGGCAAAAATTATTCCAATCATGCGGTCAACTGCGTTATATCGCTTATTGCGGCGGTTCAGGTAGCGAATTTCGACAGAATAGATAACAGCCCCATCGCTACTACGATGATCACCGGAAATTTAAAGAGCGGTATGATTCAATTGTCGCAATACATTCATACGAAAAACCGAGATTGTCTTTATTCGTTTATCAAATACATCATTGTGATTTGCAATTTCGGTATAGGCGTAATCATAGGCTGTGTTTCGATAAGATTATATTCGGAGTATTCGATATTGATGTGTGAATTGTTTTTGGTATTAACGTACATCACAATTGAAGAGGATAAAACCGGTTTGCCCTGATACAGCGGATTTTTACGGCGGCGACGGGTGTTGCGATTTTGCGGCGGTGCGATGTTGCGGGCAAAAAAAAGCCCAGGTATTCCACGGCACGAGAGCAATCTTACTACAGTTGCTTCATTCCTGATCTGGCTGGGTTTGCAAGCTGCGCTCTGCATGGCACCTGGGCAAAACGGAAAGGGGGGGATTCGAACCCCCGGTACCTTTTGGGTACGCACGCCTTCCAAGCGTGTACCTTAAACCACTCGGACACCTTTCCAAAGTTTCAATTTACGTTCCTCTCGAAAAAATCGCTAAAGGTGATTTCTCAAGATTTACTGTTAAGGAGAGCTGCGGAATTTTGCATTCGCAAAGATAAATTCCGCTTTACGGAAAGAGGGGGATTCGAACCCCCGGAACCAATAAAGGTTCAACGGTTTTCGAGACCGTCCGGATCGACCGCTCCCGCATCTTTCCAGAAGTAATTATTCATCAGGCCCAAAAACCTGTACGAGACTAACACGATTCGAACGTGCGACCCTCACCTCCGCAGGGTGATGCTCTAATCCAGCTGAGCTATAGTCTCATTTACAGTTAAAAAACTGTACATCTAGCGGAAGCGACAGGAGTCGAACCTGCCCAGCCCGAAAGGAACTGACGGATTAGCAATCCGTTGTATTACCGCTCTACCACGCTTCCGTAAAATTAGCCGGAGCGAGAGGGATTCGAACCCCCGGAACCTCGCGGTTCAATAGTTTTCAAGACTACCTCCATCGACCACTCGGACATCGCTCCAAAGATGTAGAAAAATCATAACAGAATTCAAGCGCCATTGTCAAGCCGCTGTGAATGCCCTGCGCCTATGCATGTCGAGGTTCGTACGGTCAAGATCGGACCGCTATCCGGCTCATATCGGGAACCTATCTGGCTTCGATCGTCTGCGTTGCGATAAAGTCTACTTGACTTCCGCAGATATCTTTTATAATAACTTGTCCCGTTTTTATGGGAGCCTTTATTATAATATTGTCGAGGGTTTTCATTGCGTCGAACATCATTCCTTTGGGGATCGTGCCGCTGGTTTTTACCGGGCAGCGCGAGTATCGTCCGCCTTTTACGGCGACGGTGCTTGTCACTATGCGGCGCGGGTCCTGAATTTCCTGCTTACCGTAAATTTCACCGCGTTTACATAGATTCCCGCTGACGGCAAAGCCCTTGGTTTCGTCTACGCTTAAGTGGCAGCCCGTCGGGCAGCAAATACAGATTATATTTTTCATGGTCGTTCGTCCTTATAGCTTATTTTACGGCTTGTTCGGTTTCAATGCCGATTGATATTTTACCGTTCACATCGGCAAGCATTTTTTTTGTGAGGTCTATTCTTTCCATTTCGCCCGGCGCCAAGTGTGTGCGCTTTACGCGGTAAATTTCTTTGTCGGCGGATTTTACGCTTATAAAGGCTGGAGTTTTGTGTACTGAACGTACGCGAAAATAAACGCCTATCTTATCGCTGAAATTCCCGCTTCTTATTTTTTGAGGAACGGTATAACCTACGTCAAAGCCGTTGGAGATTTCTATAATATTTTCTTTATCCGTCGCAAGAGGAGTGTTTTTACCTTGCATGACGAACCGTGCGCTTCCGCGGCCGGCTATCTGTCCTTCTTCGGTTACAAAGTCTACAAGGTCGTGCACGTGTACGGCGTTTCCGCAGGCAAAAATTCCCGGCACGGAAGTTTCTCTGTTTTCAAAAACTACGGCGCCCCGCGTTCTCGCATCCATAGATATCGAAGCTTTTTCAGTAAGCTCGTTTTCGGGAATAAGCCCCACGCTTAAAAGTATTGTGTCGCAGTCAAATTCCATTTCGCTTCCGGGGACAGGCTTTCGATTTTCATCAAGTTTCATAACGACGGCTTTTTCTACGCGCTTATCACCTTTTATGTCGACTATGGAATGCGACAGGTATAACGGAATGTCAAAGTCGTGCAGACATTGGACTATATTGCGCGTAAGCCCTCCCGAATACGGCATTATCTCGACGCAGGCAAGAACTTTGGCTCCTTCAAGAGTCATTCGTCGCGCCATTATGAGTCCGATGTCTCCGCTGCCTAAAATGAGCACGCGCTTACCCACCATGTATCCTTCGATGTTCAAAAGACGCTGGGCAGTTCCCGCCGTATAAATTCCTGCAGGCCTGGTTCCGGGTGTAGCTATGGCGCCGCGGGTTCTTTCACGGCAGCCCATGGCAAGGACAATGCTTTTAGCGTCGTAAATGCAGTACCCGTCCGAAGTATTTATGGTGTGGACTTTTTTGTCGCAAGTGATTTCCAAAACCATAGTGTCAAGTTTTATTTCTATGCCCGTTTCCGATACCATGTTCACGAATCGGCCGGCGTATTCAGGGCCCGTCAGTTCCTCTTTGAAGTAGTGCAGGCCGAACCCGTTATGTATGCACTGCATCAAAATTCCGCCGGCCTCTTTTGCCCGCTCGACTATAAGTATCTTTCTGAGTCCGTTATTCCACGCTTCAAGTGCGGCCGCCAAACCTGCAGGCCCCGCGCCGACGACAATGAGTTCATAGGATCCGTTCATAGGGCACCTTCCATCAGATCTTTTTCCGATTCTTTTTTCGTTATTCCCGAAAGCATAAAAGACGCCTCTTTATCGAGAATAACATCTTTATAGCTCATGTGTGTTTTTTTCATAAGAATTTCTATCACGCGCGGGCCGCAGAATCCTCCTTGGCAGCGGCCCATTCCCGTTCCGCAGCGGCGTTTTATGCCGTCTATTGAGACGGGCGGCACAGGCGAAGCTAGGGCTTCAAGAATCTCTCCTTCCGTAATGGTTTCGCAGCGACAGATTATCCTTCCGTAAAGCGGATTGTGCTTTATAAGCTCCGTTTTTTCTTTCAAAGAAAGTTCTTTGAACCTGATCCTTTGTCTTTTGTCCGTGTAAACTTTTTTTTCTTCCAGCGGGAGCCCTGATTTTTCAAGCAGTTCAAGGCAGCGCACCGCTATTGCCGGAGCCGAAGTCAGACCCGGCGATTTTATGCCTGCAAGGTCTATGAAGCCTTTGGCGTTTTCGGCTTCGGCGATTATAAAATCGTCCGTATCCACATTTGCTCTCACTCCAGCAAAATTTCTTATCGATGTGCGAAGATCCAAGTTTGGTACCGAAAGGCGCGCTTTTTCCGCGACAAAGTCAAGGCCTTTGCTCGTGACGCTTACGTCGTCCTTTGCGGAAGGGCTTGCGTTCGGCCCTACGATTATGTTTCCGTGCGCTGTGGGCGACACTAAAACTCCCTTGCCGTTTTCATTCGGACACTGAAAGATCACGTGCTTTACTAGGCCGCCTGTATTTTTGTCTAAAAGGTAGTATTCGCCTTTTACGGGTTTTATTTTAAACGTCGGAGGTGAAACCAAGTTGTGAATGACGTCGGAATTCAAGCCTGCCGCGTTTACGACGTATTTTGCCGACACTTCGCTCCCTGATTCGCTTTTTACGACGTATCCGCCGTTTTCAGCTTTGATTATCGAATTTACTTTGAAATTTCTGTGAAGGGTTGTGCCGTTTTTTACGGCGGTTTCAATGAAGGCGAGGGCATACTCCCACGGAGATACCACTCCCGCAGACGGTGCGAACAGAGCGCCTTTTATTTTAGTGGAAAGATTTTTTTCTTTGTTTTGCACCTGTTTTGCATTTAGAATTTCCATGCCCGGAACGCCGTTTGCTACGCCCCTGTCGTACAGGTCTTTTAGAGTTTTCATTTCGGAATCGGAAAAAGCTACTACATAGGAACCGCACCATGACACGGGAACGTCAAGGTCTTTGCACAGATCTTTGGCCATGGCAACTCCGTCTACGTTAAGTTTGGCCATTGTTGTTCCCGGTTCAGGATCGAACCCTGCGTGAAGAATACCGCTGTTTGCTTTTGTCGTAACATCGGAAACATCGTTTTCAGCTTCGACGACAGCTATGTTGAGCTTATACTTTGAAAGCGTATATGCCGCCGCTGCGCCTACGATTCCACAGCCGATCACGGCTACGTCGTATTGCATAAGACCCCCATATAGGCAAGGACGGCGCGCTTTATAACTTTTTACATAAAAAAAGAGCGAACGCACGCCTATCCCATTTTCGGACAGAAGCAGTTTCACTCTTAATACTCAAGAAACGGCACTTATCTTAAACACTAAAATATCGAGAATTTTCTCTTAAACAAAGTATAACACATATTTTTTTTGCAGTCGAGAAAATTTTTAACTGTCTGCCGTCCTCGCTGCAAAAATTTTACAGCGTTTCCCCGGCGACCGCACTAAGGACATTTTGCAGAATCACGGACGACGGACTGTTGAAAAAATAATCGGCTTTTGCGGCGGTCCTCTTCAGGCTATTGCGGTAAAATATCGGCCGTCTCTTTTAAATTTTTTCTATTTCTTTTTCCCGAATCTTTTCAATTTCATCATGCTGCCTGTCAAATATTGACATGATTTCGTTCACGACTTTTTGTTTGGGATCGGGATCGTCTTTGGGAAGTTTGTTTAAAATATCTTCCCTGAATTTTTTGCATTCTATGACGGGGCTTGACGCTTGTATTATTATGTCTTCATAGACCAAGTCCGCCAGCATGTCTTCCGTGTTTTCAGGATCAAGGCGCAGGCAGTTTCCGTTTATGGAAACGAGAATCATCACATCAAACATGCGGAGGTAACTGTCTACTTCGCGAAGCCCGCGTTTTGTTTCGGGTTTTCCGGGGCGATAGCGGGTTCCCGACGGAAACACTAAGATAACCTGTCCCCTCTTTTTGCACGCATCTATGGCGCGCATTGCCGCAAGGTTAATGGCGCGGGCGCGTTTTTTTTCGGCAAGTTTTTCTTCTTCAGGGATTTCTTTATTTTCAACGGATTCCAGACTGCGACTCGGATAGATTATAACGCGAGTAAATCCTTCCGCCCATGCACGTACCATAGGATTTTCTTCATTCAGTTTCATGCCTGCAATCGCGACAATGCGGTCGGACAGTTCCTTTCCCCACGGTTCTTTGTAACAGGCCAGCTGATATATGAGAGCCGGTAAATCCATGTTGCTGTAATGCTCCATAAGGATTAGCCCGCGCTTTCCGCTTTTTACAGCCTCGTTAAAGGCTTTAAAATTTTCAACGTTTTCAAGTCTTGTCCCCGGAAGCATGTTTTCTTTAAGCATGGAATACATGACTTTTCTGGTTTCAATATTCGCTTCTTCGTATACGTTCGTAGCATCGATTTTAGGCGCGGCCTTGGTAAGAGATGACATAAGTGAAAAATATTTACCGTATTTTTGTCTTAAAGATAACGCCATTTCGTATTGCTCCTGTAGGTTTCCCTTGATTTTGATTTACGAGTTTTTAATAAGTCATTTATAGTACAAAGATTTATTAGAAACCCTGCGGTACTTGTAAGGCACTTCTAAAACTCCGACCGAGTTTTTAGAAGTATATACGATTATTTTATGCCGTATGAGTTTTACTGTCAACAAAAAGCAAAGCTGCTTTTGATTTGCGCAAGCGCAAACATCGCGGAATTATAGGTGGTAAAGCATGGCCTTCTCTCAAATGCATAGAAATCGTCCATCTTACGACTATTACACATTTTAGCCAAAATTGATTTCCGTATGACAGCGGTATTTTTTGCGAAGTGGAGCAATATAAAAACACTTGACATACGTAATAATACGTATTATGTTAAAGGCATGGGGGAACGATATGACGAAGCTTGAAATTGAACGAAAGTTCAAGAAAGCCGGCTGGAAAATCGTTCACGGTAAGGCACACGACCTTGCGATCAGTCCGACAGGGCAAAAAGTGCCGATCACACGCCATGCAGGGGACATACCGACGGGTACGGCCCAAAAAATCTTAAAAGACGGTGGTCTTAAATAGGTTTTCAGGCAGGCGTGCAAACGCCCGCCTTTTTTTGGAGGTTAGTATGAAATACGTGTATCCTGCGATTTTCGAAGACGATGACGGCAAAATCGGCGTAACCGTTCCGGATATTCCACACTGTTATACTTTTGGCGACAATATGGCGGACGCCATCGAAATGGCGAAAGACTGCATTGAAATGATGCTCGCAAGCTACGAGGACGACGGACAGCCGATTCCGCCTGCAAGCAAAATCAATAAAATAAAAACACGAGGAACCGTGTCGTATATCCTCGCGGATACGGACGAATGGCGAAAAGAATTTGACAGCAGGGCGGTAAAAAAAACGCTCTCGATTCCTGCATGGCTGAACACAAAAGCCGAAAGGGCTTCCGTCAATTTCAGCCAAACGCTGCAGGACGCCCTGTGTCAAAAACTCGGCATCGCCCGATAAAAGGAAAATATGAAAACCGTTGCCGATACCCCGCGGAACATCGAAGACTGGGATTATTTTCAAAAGATTAAAGCGCGTCTCACTCCCGCAAAAGTGCTTAAAATCCGCAGGGAAAATGCGAACCTGACACAAGCGGCGCTTGCCGAAAAATAATGCAAGTCCTTGATATTTTATTGACATTCTGCCTGTACTTTAAAACAATACAAGGATTGCAATTACATATAATGTAAAAAGTTAAGATTGGAGATAGCCGGAGTCGAACCGGTGACCTACTGATTGCGAACCAGTCGCTCTACCAACTGAGCTATATCCCCGTATTTTTTTATTATACTATAGATCGGCGATTTGTTTCAATACCGCAGGCAGGCTGTACACGGAATCAATATGAAAAATTTTTCCGCCGGCGGCATCGGCATCCGATAAAAACGAAGGCACTGAAGACGCTTTATATGAGGGGCTCCCTACATGAGCGCAAATACCTCCGAGCCTTTTATATCCTAGGATATATTTTATTTGATCGTCAATAAACAGGGTGTCTTTTACGCTGCTGCCCGAACGGCGCAAAGCGGTCTCAAAAGCTATAGGGTAAGGCTTGCCTTTAAAGGCGCAGTCGCGTATGTCGGTTACGGAAGAAAATAAATCTTTTATGTTTAAAAAATTTAAGACGCGCTCGGCGTGTTCCATAGGCGCGTTAGTCAAAACGGTCATGGGAATTTCAAGCGACAGCAAAAATTGCCGAAGCGCAGGATCGGGCAAAAGATTTTTAGTTTCGTCTTCGGGATGAACTGCAAAAAGATAATCTTCGGCGTCTGTCATACCGCTGTTCATAAGCCATTCCAGCGTTGAACCGAACATCGGCAGGTTCTTTTTTCTTAGGGCAACGGCGTCTTCGTATGTGATGTTAAAAAATTTTGAGACGTACTTGATCATGTTTTGTGTAATCGCCTCCGACATTTTGCCAGAGGGATAAAGCGTATCGTCCAAATCGAAGATCAGGTGTTTGATAAGCATGGGATTTCCTTTTGCGTGAGGTTATGTCAGCACGGTCTTAACCGCCGCCTGCAGAGCCGGAACAACGTCTTTTTCAAACCAAGGATTTCGCTTTCGCCAGAATATATTGATCGGCGACGGATGAACCAGCGGAAAATAATCGGGCAAATAGGTTTTGAAATTTTTTACGTTTTCGGTTAGGTTTTGTTTTGCGTTTTCCGCTAGATAATACTTTTGCGCGTAAATTCCGATTAAAATTGTAAGCCGGATGTCCGGCATAAGAGCCAACAATTTAGGATGCCATGTTGCAGCGAACTCTTTGCGGGGCGGAAGGTCTCCGTGTTCGCCCTTACCCGGATAGTAAAAATCCATGGGTATAATTGCAAACAAATCCGGATTATAAAACTGCTCGTCCGTCACACCCAGCCACTGCCTGAGCAGTCTTCCGCTTGCGTCATTCCATGTTTTGTTCGTCTCTTGCGCAAGTCGTCCCGGCGCTTGGCCTATAAGCGCAATGCGCGAGTGCGGAGACGCCGTGTATAAGGGAGACCATCCTTTTTCTCTGAACGCGGCATTCATCTCTGCTTGATCTATTTCATCATAAAGAAGAGGCTTCATAGTTAAGTATATTAAAATATTTTGATAAGACTTACAATTGCTAGTGTAGAAATACGATTATATGCATACTTTTTTCACTAATCACGTAGCTTTAAATTAATAATTTTTACTTGTTCCTCAGGGACAAAGAAGGAACGTCCAACCACTGCATATGAAACACCGAGATGCTTTATTTTGCTTAGTCGTGCTGCGGTCATGCCACCATCAACTCCGATTTTTAAATTTATTTCTTTTTTTTTCAGGAATAAAAGAAGATTTTCAATACGGGTATATGATGTTTGGAGAAATGTAGATTGCGACACACCTGCTTTTGTAGTCATAACTAATAAGTTGTCGATATTGGTTATGAAAGATTCTATCATTTCAATATCTGTTTCAGGCCATAATGCAATTGCCGCCTTTTTCCCTGCTTGTCGGATTTTTTGCAGACATGCAAGTATCGTATCAATAGGTTCTTTTTCAATTGTCAAGAATACTGTATCAATTGCGGATAAGGGGAGAATTCTTTCAAGTTCTGACATTTGATTCTGAACCATTAAGTGAATTTGGATAGGAAGAGTATAAAGTCTAGAAATTTTTAATAAAGCATCATAAGAAACGCCTACAAGCGGCACGCAGATTCCATCCATAATATCTACATGAATAGAATCTGCATAATGAATAGAAAAAAGATTTGAATAAGAAAGGTAATCGTGGGGACATGCAAACAAAGATATTGAAATTTTCATTTTTACTTTTCAATTTCCGATTTTAATTGATATCCAACCTCTCCTCCTGGATGAATAGTAAGGAATTTTTCTTTTGTAAAACCAGTCTCTTGCTGTAATACAATAGTCAAAGCATCAAAGAAGGCTATGACGGAAAGAGTGCTGGCGGTCGCTAGCATATGAAATGGATCAGGCTCTTTTTCAGTTCGTATCTGCATAAATTGTGTTGCCTTGCCTGCAAGGAACGTCCTTGGATCTTCTGAAACGACTATTGTCTGAGCATTCATCATAATTAAACGATCCATCATTATATCCAGTTCTGAAGTTTTTCCTCCTTTAGAAATCAAAATTATTATGTCATGTTTCTCAACAACACCTAATCCTCCATGAAGGGCATCAGAGGGTGAAAGAAAAAAAGCTGGAATTTCAACACAAGAAAGTGTATGGGCAATTTTCTTTGCAGCTTCGCCTGAAGTTCCGCAGCCGGAAAGAATTACTTTTCCTGTACAATTTAGCAATAAATCAATACAAGCTTTTGCTTGTAGCCAATCTATGTTGTGTATTAGCGATTCAATTGCAGCGCTTTCAGCGGATAAAACATTGCACATAATAGTTTGGAATTCATTTTTGTCCATAGTATGCCCCCGGTCCGAATTTCCTGTTATAGTGTTTATCTTCAAGTACTTGTGGAATTGGATGAATTGAAGGGAATCCTAGCTCACTGAGGATAGCCATTTTTGCGATATATTCCAAAACTTGACTATGCAACACTGCTTCTGTAGGGGTTTTACCCCATACAAACGGCCCGTGGTGTCTTACCAATGTTGCCGACATATGAATGCAATCCGTATGAGACATAGCTTCAAGAATTACTTTTCCTGTATTTTTTTCATATTCTGAATTGATTTCTTCGGCAGACATTTCTCTTGAACACGGAATTTCTCCGTAGAAATAGTCGCCGTGTGTAGTTCCATAGCAAGGAATTGCACGACCCATTTGTGCCCAAGACGTGGCGAATTGTGAATGGGTATGAACGATTCCACAAACGCCTTTTTCAGAAAAAGCTTTATATAATTCAATATGCGTAGGTGTATCTGTTGAAGGGAGTTTATCCCCTTCTATTATTGTTCCCGAAAGATCTACTACAACCATATCGTGGATTGTCATTTTATTATAATTTACGCCGCTAGCCTTTATAACGATCAGTTTTGTTTCAGCATCATATCCGGAAACATTGCCCCATGTAGAAATTACCAAATTTTTATTTACTAAATCCAAATTTGCTTCCAAGACTTCTTGCTTAAGGTGTTCAATATTCATACTGTTTTTTCCCTCCTTCTGCGATTTTTTTTAGATTTTTCATGACAGATCTATTTTCATCCCCAAAGTATTCATATAATTTGCAATATTCAAAATATAGTTCATCGTAGACTATTTTATTATTCAAATTTGGTCGAAAAATTCGTGAACTTATGTGAGACATGTTTTTTATGGCTTCATTAAATGAGAAATACCCACAGTTATTTTTTGCAGCCAACGCTCCGCATATACTGGCAGATAATGCAGCATTTTCTTCTGTTTCAACGATGAGAATATCCATCCCCAACACATCCGCGTAAATTTGCATCATGAAAGGATCTTTTCTGGCAATTCCCCCAGAAAAATAGACTTGTTTTACAGGAACTCCATTTTTATTAAAGTTCTCAACAATTACACGAGTGCCAAAGGCGGTTGCCTCAATTAAAGCTCGATAAATGTCTTCTACTTTAGTCTGCAAAGTACATCCAATAAGCAATCCTGATAATTTGCCATTATTAAGAATTGAACGATTTCCGTTCCACCAATCAAGAGCAAGTAATCCGTTTGCTCCAGCCGGTTTAGCGGCTGCCAGTTCGCCAAGATATTGAAATATTGTCTTTTTCTGTTGTTCAGCTTTTGAAAGATATTTTGAAGGAGTGCAATTTTCTATCAACCATTGGAAATGATCTCCGACACATGATTGTCCTGCCTCATATCCTAAAAAGCCAGGAATAAAACCATCTTCTACATATCCGCAAATTCCTGGAACATATTGTTCGTCTTTTCCTAGCAGCATATGACAAGTGGAAGTTCCGACAACTGCAAGCATTGATCCATCGCTGTTTATTCCTGCGCCCATCAAGGAACATGCAGCATCAAGATGACCGCTGCTTACACAAACATTCGGAGATAAACCAAGCTGATGAGCCAAAGAAGGGCGTAATGTGCCTATGTTGGTTGCTACGGGGACATGTTTCCCTTTGATTTTTTCTTGGACCACATATTCAAAACGTGGGTCCAGAGCTTTAAAGAACTCTGTAGATGGGAACCCTTGCTTGGAATGCCACATTGCTTTAAATCCAAGCGAACAATAATTTCTTGTCATATTACCGGTTAAATAATATGGAACCCAGTCGGCTGCTTCGATAAAACAATCGATTTCATCATATAAACTAGGGTCATCATGAAGAATTTGTAGAAGCTTAGGAAATAGCCATTCGCTGCTAATCTTTCCCCCATATCGGTTAAGAAACGGTTCCTTCCTATCTGATGCAACTTGATTAATCAAATCGGCTTCTGGTTGAGAAGCGTGATGCTTCCAGAGTTTGACATATGAATGTGGATTCGATTTTAAATGTGGCAAAAAACATAGCGGAGTACCGGTTTTGTCTAATGGTAAAACTGTACATCCGGTAAAATCAATCCCGATACCAATAATGTCTTTCCCATCGACATTTGCTTCATGAAGGACAACTGGAATTGTCTGAAATAATACATCGATATAATCTTGTGGGTGCTGAAGAGCCCAATCTAGAGGAAGGGGGATATCATCTGTGAGTTGTCTGTCCATAACGGCATGCGTATATTTCGAAATCGCTGTCGCTACGACATCCCCGTTTGCGATATTGACCAATATGCAACGTCCTGACAAAGATCCATAGTCAATTCCGATAGAATATTTCATATACTCATAATCCTTACTATGTTTTTAATTTGTTACTAATCTTTTGCCGAATTACGTGAGATTCATTAGAAAACGTTACAGCACCAAGCAAGACTAGGCCCTTTACTAATTGCTGGACATAATCATTAATATTGCACATCAGCATACCTGTAGATAAAATTCCCATGATCAACACACCTACCATTACTAGCGGTAGTTTGCCTTCTCCTCCTGTCAAACTCACTCCTCCGAGAACAACTGCTGTAATTGCATCCATTTCATAACCATTGCCGGCGCTAGGTTGGCCACTATTAGTTCTAGAAAGAAGAACTAAACCTGCTATTCCTGAAAGAAAACCATTTATTGAATAAACTATAATCATAATTTTGTGTGTATTGATTCCAGACAGGCGGGTTGCTTCTTCGTTGCCTCCGATACCATAGACATATCTGCCAAAAGTTGTTTTGTTCAAGACGAACAATGTAAGAAGAAATACGAAGATCAGCAGAAGAATCATATATGGGATTCCCAAAAAATTACCTTTTGCAAAATTGCTGTACATTTTGTTAAAACCAAAGACAGGAAGCCCGTCAGTGATTATAAATGCAATCCCGCGTAAAGACATCATCATTCCGAGAGTTGCAATGAGAGGCGGCATTTTTATTTTTGTAATAAGCAAACCATTGATAAAGCCATAGCCTAAAGCTATTAGAATAGTAATTAAACAAGCAAAAAAGATAGGCAGTTCACTGCGCATCAGTAATGCCGCAGTAACAGCGCTTACTCCTGCTATTGATCCCACTGATAAATCAATTCCGCCGGTAATAATCACGAAAGCCATACCTATGGATATGATCCCTGTAATAGAAACCTGTCTAAGTATAGTCATAAATGTAGAGAGTGAAAAAAAGAAGTTAGCTGTGAATGAAAAAAAAACAATCAAAAATAATAGTATAACGACAATCCCGTAATCTAGAATAATGGAAGTATATCTCTTTTTCATTGCACTACCGCCTTTGTTTGATTTTGTGAAGCAAATTCCAGTATCAATTCTTGGGAATAATTATCTCGACTCAATTCCGTTTTAATTCGGCCGTTTGCCATAACATATATTCTATCTGACATGCCTATAAGTTCAGGCATCTCGCTGCTCACCATGATAATACTTTTCCCCTCTCGAACTAATCCGACCATTAATTCATATATTTCTTGTTTTGCACCTACATCAATGCCTCTTGTAGGTTCATCAAAAATCAAAATTTGACAATTCGTTGCAAGCATTTTTCCTAATACTACCTTTTGTTGATTTCCGCCGGACAAATTTCTAATCTGCTGATCTAGGCTAGCGGTTTTAATATTCAGGTTTTTAATATATCGCATGGCCAATTCCTTTTCTGTCTTTTGGGAAATAATTCCATATTTTGCGATTTTTTTTTCAGTACAGATACAAATGTTATGTTTTACGCTCAAAGAAGATATAATTCCTTGTGATTTACGATTTTCGGGTATCAATGCGATTCCGGCCTGTAAAGCAATTTCAGGAGATTTAGGAAAATATTTCTTCCCATTTACAAATATTTCACCGCTTTCCAAGGGGTCAGCACCGAACAGAAGCCTCATAAGTTCTGTCCGCCCTGCACCTACTAACCCCCCGAAACCTAATATTTCACCTTTACGGAGTACGAAAGACACATTATGGATATCTTTATTCTTTATTTTTTGGACATCCAACACAATAGGACTATAATTATTAATAAATACTTCGGAACGTGGATATGTTTCTGTCAGATTCCTTCCAACCATAGCTGATACTAATCGTTGGCGATTTATCTCCGATGTCTTTTCTGTTAGAATTTTTTTTCCATCACATAGAACCGTTACGCGATCACAGATTTCAAAAACTTCTTCAAGGCGGTGAGAAATGAAAATGAAAGTAGTTCCTTTGTTTTTTAAACGTTTGACTAAATTGAAGAAAACAGCAGTATCTTTTACTGTCAACGGGGCAGTGGGTTCATCTAAGATCATGATGTGACAATTTCTGGATACCGCTTTCATGATTTCGACGATTTGTTGATACGCAACACCTAAATCACAAACACGAGAATTAATATCAAGAGAAATACCCATTTTTTTACAAAGATCTTTTGCCTGCTGTTTCATGGTTTTTATGTCTAGAATGCCATGTCTAGATATTTCTCTACCATAAAAGATATTCTCAACTACTGTCAAATAAGGTATGAGACTGAATTCTTGATATACAACGGAGATTCCTAGATTCATGGATTCTTTAGGTGACAGGTTTTCAAATTTTTCTCCATTAACTTCTATATATCCGCTGCTTGGTAAAACTGCACCGGTAAGAATTTTTACGATAGTAGACTTGCCTGCTCCGTTTTCACCACATAAAGCATGAACTTCCCCTCTATGAATTTCCAATGATACATTATGAAGGACACAGACTCCGGAGTAGGCTTTAGATATATTCTCTAATTTTAAAATCGTTTTCGTCATTAACTAACCTTAATTATTTAGAAGAGAGCACCGATTCCCTTTCCTGTAATAACACTGATGGTGATGGTCAATTTTGAGGAATATACTTCCCGCTCAATAAATCCTCTTGCGAAACAGGGACATAAGGCAACATGATCTTTTCTTGCTTTGTGGGAATGCCTTCTGTTACATATTTGTATAATATTTTTGCACTCTCATAGCCACCTTTATATGGGAATAAATCGACTGTTCCACGATAGATACTATTTGGCTCCCGCATTAACGCTAGGCATTCGGATGTGGCGTCTCCTGAAAACACCGCATATTTATTGCCAGATTTCCGGGCATTTACCATAGCCTGATACCCGCCGATGGCACCGGAATCATTTGTCCCAACTACGACATTTAGGCTAGGATGAGATTGCAGAACACTCTCAATAATTTTCAATCCGCCTTCAGGAGTATCACCTGCTTGTCTAGATACTATAGTAATATTAGGACATATTTTACGAATTGCATCTTCAACACCGTTGCCTCTGGGAATTACAGCCTCTACATTATCTTGTGAAATAATAGCAACTTCTGCCTTTCCTCCAAGAGTATCGCGAATCCATTCTCCAGCCTGCTTTCCGATTGCATAGCCGTAATCGTATTCGTTTAAAGTATAGATCAAATTTACATTATCTTGCATCTGGGCTATACTGGCAGTCGCAATACCCTTCGCTTTTGCTGTTTCGACTAGCTCTTTTGTGGCATTTGGATCAATAGGTGTAAAAGTGAACCCATCATATTTTGCATTTATCAAATTTTCAAGATCGGACACCTGTTTGTCTACTTTATATTGGGAATCTATACTCAAATACTGTACGCCAAGTTCTTTACATGCATTTTCAAAACCTTTTTTCACAGCGATATTCCAAGGATTTGCTAAATTCATGCTTACATAAGCTAATTTGATGTCTTTCGTTTTTTTCTCTTCTGACGTATTGAGAGTAGATTTTCCTCCTTGAGCGAACGATGCTGCAGATATTAAAGCGGCAACCAAAGCAATAGTTGTTTTTTTCAACGGCATATTAAACCTCCAAAATGTTATAATATTTTCACTGTCTGTTATTTATGTTATCATAAAATTGCCATATGTCAACATTTATTTATAGATAAAGTTGATATAATTACCATTATATGGTAAAGTTTTATCATATAATGGTAGGAGAAGAAAATGATTTCTGCAATTGGGCGGTGTGATTATTCAGCATATAGCCCGATTAGCTAATTATTTGGACGGACGATTTTTTATTTGTGAAATTATTTCATATATGATAGAATCTTCACTTAAATTGGAATACATATTTATTTCAGTATGTTATAGGAATTTGGAATAAGCAAATGTCAAAAATTGAATCACGGCTTGAACAGGAAGTAACCTATGTCGACTCTAATCATTTCTCAACGGTTAGACAGCTTTCAGAACATATAGGTGTATCTGAAATGACGATCCGGCGTGATTTGGAAATGCTGAAAAAATTGAACAAGATCAATAGTGTTTATGGAGGAGTGACATCAACAAGAATTCAACGAAATCAGAATAACTATTCTTTGACTGCAGAACAGGCAAAAAATTGGGAAATTAAAAATAAAATTGCACAAAAAGCCAAAGAACTGATTGAGCCAAAAGATGTTATATTTTTTGATACCGGATCTACAGTACTTGCCTTAGCGGAACAATTATCTAATGAAAATTCATATACATGCATTACTTCCAGCTTGACCACATTAGCTGTTTTAACGATGAACTTGAAAAAGAGTATCATAATTACACCTGGTGGCGTGTTTTCCGATAAGCCAAAAGTTTTTTATGATATTAATGCTGTCAATGCTATTAAACGGTATAGAGCTAATAAAAGTTTTATCGGAGCGACAGGATTTGAGATCAATCTTGGTATAACTTGTTATTATCCTGAGGATACGCCAATAAAACAAGCCATGCTTGATAGCAGCGAACAAAATATACTATTACTTGATTCTTCGAAATTCGGCTGCATTAGTTCGTTTCAATTTGCGACATTGGAACAGTTTTCAACCGTTATAACTGATACAAATATTCCTGACAAATATGCTCAATTTATCGAACGATCAGGAGTGAAATTAATCATTGTATGACAATGAAGATCTGTTGTTCGCTAATTCAGCGGCGGCTTATAAAAGCCGCCTGCATATAATCCGTTCGCCTCAGGCCTTCAAGTCGTCCCGGCGCTTGGCCTATAAGCGCAATGCGCGAGTGCGGAGACGCCGTGTATAAGGGCGACCATCCCTTTTCTCTGAACGCTGCATTCATCTCTGCTTGATCTATTTCATCATAAAGAAGAGGCTTCATAGTTAAGTATATTAAAATATTTTGATAAGACTTACAATCTATGTTCGAATGTCTTGTCTACACTTTAAATTTCTTCACTTCTTCCGCTAGGTTTTGAATGCTCGCCTTGTTCTTTTGAGTGATCTCGTTTACTTCCTGTACAGCGTTGTTTATCTGAATGGCTCCAGCGGCCATCTCGTTCATGCTATCGGTAATAACTCTTGTAAGGCCGTCAAGTTTTTCCATTTCTCTTGCGACGCCTTCGCCCCCCTTAAGCATCTCTTCGGATCCGTCTTTTACTTCTACCGTTACGGTATTTATGTCTTTGATCGCGGCGAGCATTTCCTTGCTGCCTTTTTCCTGTTCCTGCATGGCTTCCGTCAAGCGGTCGCTCATTGTTTTTACCTGTTCGGTTAAGCTGAAAATGACGTTGAACTTTTCTTCTGCAGTTTTGGAAGAGGCCGAAAGATCTTCGATTTCACCTGAGAGCGTTTTAAGAGTGTTGGTTATGGTTTTACCCTGTTCGGCGGAATCTTCGGCAAGCTTTCTTATTTCGTCCGCGACGACAGCAAAACCCTTACCCGCTTCTCCTGCGTGAGCGGCTTCGATCGCCGCGTTCATCGCAAGCAAATTTGTCTGTGAAGCTATGTGCTGAATAACCGCGCTCGCTTCAATTAAACTGCCTGATTCTTCGGCGATCTTTTGAGTTACACTGTTCGAGTTAACGATTGTGGTTTTGCCGTCGACCGTTGCGTCGGCGAGGGTTTTAATCACGCCGTCGGTTTTTTCAAGCGTCTGTCCTATGGACGCTATGTTGCCGACCATCTGTTCGATCGCAGAAGAAGACTCTGCGACGCTCGCCGACTGGTTTTCGATGCTTGCGTTCAATTTATTTATCGTGTTAACGATTTCTTCGATCGTAGCGGCGGTTTCGGTGACGCTCGCCGCCTGTGTCAGGGCCTGCTGCTTAATGCTGTCTATGTTTGCGCTGATTTCGTGTACCGCGCTTGCAGTTTGGGTCATATTGCTTGCAAGCTCGCTTCCGATTTCTTCCATGACGCTGCTGTTTTCGCCTACCGCTTTAATTGACGAGCCGATTTTAGCTATAGTCTGATTAAAGTACTCGGACAAGTCGGTTACTTCGTCGTTACCCGTTATGGGAAGACGTACCGAAAGGTCGCCTTCGCCCTGTGCAATGTCTTTTAATGCCCCTACAGCGACGGATACCGGTTTGACCATAGCGCGCGCAATGAAATATATGACGGCGAGCGCGATAACTAAAATAATCGCACCGATTCCTATCATTGAAAGACACAGTGTGTTCACCGTTCCCATAAATTCATTAACCGGTGCGCGGATAATAATCGACCAATCAGTAGTCTGCATTGTTGCAAAAGAGGCTATGTAAGACTCGCCTTGATATATGTAATGACCTATTTCGCTTTCGTCGGTATCCAAAACGTGTTCCAAAAAAGCGGCGATTGAAGCAAGCGTTTCGTCCGTTTTTGCCTGTTCGATAATATTTGCTTGATTTTTGACCAGCTCGGCATTTTTATTTGCGATAATGACACCGTTGTTACCCATTATATAACAATTGCCCGTTTTGCCGACGACTATGTCCGCTATGTCTTCCGATAGCTGTAAACCGTTGATGTCGGCAGATAAGACCCCGACTATGGTATTGGCGGAATCGAAAATGGGAAGCGCACAGGTTATTACAAGCGTTCCTGTCGCCCTTTCTATGTACGGTTCGGTCACGAATTTTTCCCCCGAAATAGCTTTTTGAAACCATTCTCGGTCGCTTACTTTAACGGAGCCTCCTGCATAGTAAAAGGTCCCGTTTTTATCGGTTATATCCAGTTCTTTTATCCGCTTGTTAAAAGTTGCTTCTTTTTGTAAAAGAGCTATTTTTTCGCTATATGAATAAGACGGATTATATAAGGCAGGCATACGGGCAATGCCGTCCAAGAATTGAAGAAAGGCGTTGATGCGCCCGTCGATAATTTCCGCCGTATCGTTTGCTTTATCGATAAGGTGTTCCTCAACCTTTTCGGTAACGGCTTTGCGAGCCGAAAGTACGGCAAGCAAAATTTCAATCGCCGATGCCAGAGCAATTAAAAAACCGAAGATAATGATGAGTTTATAACGTATAGAAAATCGCTTTTTCATGTAAAGCCTCCAAAATATTGTAAATGATAGTTACTTAAATTTACATATGTGTATTCCGACTTGATCATCTAGAAAGTATCGATATTGAATAGGTTGTGTTTTTATGGTGTTTATTGTGAAAAGCTGTCGCTCGGAAAAGGAAAACAAAGTGCAGGGTAACTTAGAAAATCTCAATGGTATTCTCCTTAGTTGAACAGTATATCACTGAATATATTATATGAAAAGAATGCGCATTTGGGTTTGCACATTTGGATTAGATTTTTACGTGAGAAAAAATGGGAGGCATAAAATTGATTTTATTAGGGACGACTGATGATGATAACATCGGCATAAGATATGCGGAGAACGGCGGCATTGAAGCGTATGATAAACATACCGGTATAGCCCCAATGCCGCTTAATCCGCCGGAGTAATGCGCGAACGCAAAAGCGTTGCGGTAGTTTTTAGATCGATCAATATCCGTCCAGGATATTTCCTGCCGCGTCGAACGTAATAGGCTTAGGGTCGCTTTCGATTACGATCTGAGGATTCTTTTTTGCATCCTCGTAATACGATTCTGAAAGAAAGATATGCTCTATGTGCAGACTGTTGGGGATGCGTACGATTCTCGGGTTGTTTTTATCGATCTCGTTACAAGTTTTGACGCAAATTTGAACGGCTTCTTTTTCGGTAGCCATAATGATCGGAATGCGCACCCCTCCCAAAACGGTACACGTTATTGCATTGGGATACATGCTGCCAAGATCCAGTTTGTCAAATACTTTTTGCGTAGTTGCGCTTGCGTAACCCACCCCCATTCCGTTGCCGTGAGTTTCTTCGCTTAAGTCAAGAACCGCGACGCGTTGACTTTTGATTCCTCCCGTCGCATAGGGAGTGCAAAACGTTCCCGTTATATTGGGATCCATGCCGTCGCCGCTGAAATTTTTCCCCAAATAGTCTACGACAAGAACATCACACTCGTCTACAAGAATTCTCGGCATGTTTGCCTTAGCCTGATCCAGATATCCGGGTTCCTTTTCGGCTATATCCTTTGCATCCAAGGCTACGACCGAGCATGTTTCATCATATGCGTTTTCGATAACGCCTAAACCGAAAAGGATGGGAGCATTTTTTAGTATTGCATTGCCGAACAGGGGAACGTTTTTTGCCATGTTTTTGAATCCCGCTTCATGACAGGCTTCCGCGCCGTATTGTTTTCCCAGTCCAATGGCCATCATTTTCATAAAACCGCTTTCATAAGGGCCGCGGAACGCCGTGTGCGGTTTAATCCTGCAGTTTACGATGATGCCGTCGGCTTCCGCCGCATACTTGTCTATAAATACGTCGAGCCCCGTTTCGGTCTTGCCGATTTTTTTGACTTCCATCGAGGACAGAATGGGGCAGCCGCAATACGATTGCGTAACCCCGTATGACTCAAGGATTCCAATCTGTCCTGCGGCAGTGGCGCCGCCGTGGCTTCCCATCGCAGGAACTATAAAGGGATCTGCCCCTTGTAGGATCACCCAATCGACAATGCTTTTTACGACCAATGCTTCGTTGCTTATTCCTCTGGAACCTACTGTAATCGCTATACGCATGCCTTTTTTTACCTTGGATCCGCAACCGTTTTCATCCAAAGCGTTAAAGACAGACAGCGGTATGTCTTTTATTTCTATGCGCGGTCTGGGAAACACCTGCTTAATCTTAAACATCTTAGGCAGATAAGTGTCTTTTACCAAATCACTGACGATTTTACGATTTTCGGCATCAAATTTCATATATTTTCCTTCTTTAAGTTGCTAATAGATTAGATTGACCAATCCTGTCGAAAGCGGCGGGAAGAATGTGATCAATATAAGATCGATGAAGAATAAAAAGTAGAACGGTATGGAATCTTTTATAAATTCCTTTGTGGAGCATCCCGTAACTCCGCAGCAAACAAATATTAAAGTTCCCATCGGAGGCGTAAAAGCTCCTATAGTACAGTTGAATATGTACACCATTCCGAAATGGATCGGATCAATTCCATATTGTGCCGCGACAGGCGCTAAGATCGGAGCCAAAACGATCATCGAAGCGTTGCCTTCGATAAACATTCCTACAATAACTAGGAATATATTTACAAGGATAAGGAATACGTACTTGTTACGGATTATGGAAACCATCCATGCCGAAACGGCCTGCGGAATCTGTTCCTTTGTAAGAATCCATGAAAAACAAGTTGCCGCTCCTATTATCAGCATTATGGAAGTAGTAGTTATGACGCCTTCTTTACATCCCTGTAAAAAGTCTTTTAGTTTAAGCTCTTTATAGCATATTCCCAAAAACAGCGCATAAGCGATTGCGACGGCTCCCGATTCCGTTGCGGTAAAAATACCCAGCCGCACGCCTCCAATGATTATGATAGGTAAAAGGAGGGGCCAAATCGCGGGGCGCAGGGCATCGATTTTTTCTTTTACGGAAATTTTCGTAGTTCGTTTAGGAAGATAATTTCTTTTTTTCGAATAGAACCTGACGAAAATCATTAAAGTGACGGTCATCGTAAGACCTGGAACGATGCCGGCCACAAACAATTTTCCGATGGAAATATTATTTATGACGCCGTATATTATAAGGCCTACTCCCGGAGGAATAAGAGGGACTATCATTCCCGAAGCGCCGGTAACGACCGCCGAAAAAGACAGCGAAAAGCCTGATTTGACCATAGAGGGAACGAGCATTTTGCATTCCATGGCGGCGTCCGCCAATGACGAACCGGAAAGGCCGCCCATAAGAGTTGAAAGCAAAACATTGACTTGGGCGAGCCCTCCGTACATTCTGGAAGTCATGACTTCACAAAAATGCATGATCCTCTTTGTGACGCCGGTATAGTTCATAAATATGCCGGCGCAAACAAAAAACGGTATAGCCAGAAGGGAAAGACCTTCCGTACCGCTTATCATTTTTTGCGCAAAGATCATCGGGTTGATTGAAGGGTTGAAAATTGTATAAACGGCGGAGGCTCCGAGTACTGCTATGTAAACGGGAACTTTCATAAATAAAAGCACTAGCAACACTATTGCGCATACGGCGATCAGATTCATTTTATTTCTCCTATTCTATTTATCGTCGGTTCCCGAAAATTCACTGCCTGTGAGTTTATTTTCTTCAATAAGATCCACAGATTCGTCCCATTTTCCCAAAATATTTACCATGACGAAATTTATGATTTGTAAAACACAGGACAATAAAACTATGGAATAAATAAAAATATAAGGAATCTGTAAAACCGAAGTTTTTCGGCCGGTTGCCATAAACAAGTTTAAGTATATTACCGTTGTATAGGCTAAATAGCATAAGACCAAGATCGAAATTACGGCAATTAAAACATCCAAAACCTTATGGGCTTTCTTTGGGACGGACACATATACTATATCTATCGCCGAATGATTTCCGGTGCGGAAAGCCGCGCCGGCAGCTGAAAAGACAACCCAGACTATTAAAAAAGCCTGCATTTCTTCAGTCCAGCCGAACGGCGAGCCAATACAGTATCGCGCTATGACGCCCAAGAAAGTAATCGCGATCAAAACGATCAAAGCCGCTGAGGATATGTAGATATCCACGTACCTCAAAATTGATTTGGCATTTGCTTGCTTTTTATCAGACATTTTGTTCTATTTCCTTAGTTTAATAAGCGACGTTTGCCTAAAGGCAAACTCGAAGTTAAAAGACGCCGCGATGTCTCAGCGGCGGCTTTTAAACCTTCTTATTTTACTGCAGCGCGGACGGAATCATAAAGTCCGTCGGACCAACCCAGAGACTTCCCGCCCGTTTTAAGGAATTTCTGTGCGGCGTCAACCCATGCCTTTTTTTCTGCAGCGTTGGGAGTTGTGATCGTAACGCCTGCGGCAATCATCTTTTTCTTTGCATCTTCCGTCGCCGCGGATTGAAGTTCGTTGTTGAAAAGCCCCGCTTCGTCGGCCGTTGTCATAAGAATTTTCTGCTGTTCCGCCGAAAGAGTTTTAAAGAATCTTTCTCCGCAGATCCACATTGAAGCGGCAAGAATATGATGATCTTCGCAAAGATATTTTGCAACTTCGTGGAAAGATCTGTTGGCAAGAGGTGCCGCGGGATTTTCTACGGCGTCAATAGTCTTTGACTGCAAAGCCTGATACACTTCGCCCATATCCATTCCGATTGCGGCGGCTCCAAGGGACTTAAAGCTGTCTATCGAAAGTTTGTTCGGAGAAACGCGCATCTTTAAACCTGCGAGGTCTGCGGGCACTACGACTTTTTTAGTGGATATGATGTCTCTCGCCCCGTAGATCCAGTTTGAAGTTAAGACGCGTATGTTGGCTTTTTTTGCCAAAGTGTTGCAAAGATCTCTATACCAAGAAGTTCCAAGAACCTTCCAAACTTCGTCCCATGTTTCAAATGCGAACGGCGCATAAAAAATACCGAAATCGGGAACTCCGTATTCCGCTAAAAAAGCTCCGTCGGCAACGGTGATCATAGCTTCGCCCGTGATCATCTGATCGATGAGTTCCGTCTTTTTTCCGAGAGCGGAATTTGGGAACAATGCGAGTTCCATAGATCCGTTGCTTCTTTCTTTAACCAGCTTTGCCCACATTTCTACGGCCTTCGCTGCAGGTTCCGTAGTGGCGTTTTCGTATCCTACGGAAATTTTTACAGTCTTTGCAGCTGCTTTTTTATTGCCGGATTTTGCATCTGCTGCAGATACGATCCCGACAAGCCCAACCAACAAGATGAATCCGATTAAAAACTTTTTCATCTTTTTCTCTCCTTTGCGGGGAAGACATTTTAATGCGTTTCCCCATTGATTTTAATATCAATTTCGAGATGATAAAACTCGAAATTTTTCGACAGTTTCGTTGTTCGATGAAATGGTGCGTTTTAAAAACAAGATATGCAAGGTAAGGTTAGTCCTACCCCAAAGCTCAACCGCGGCATTTGCACCGCGAGTTTTTTAAGATGCCCTATTCTTTACCGTGATTGGAAATTTGTCAATACGGATATGGGCGGCTGGTATGGGCTGATGCAGGGGTATGCGGGCGGCACGGAAATAGGCAAAAAAATCACACTTGCTGCAAGAGCCGCTCCCTATAAAGAATTTGACATCGAGGTATGTTAAGGTATAGTATTTTTATACACGGTGATGTTTTATCGTGTTATATAGTAAGATACGGGAGTTATAGCCTATGAAAGCTATTTGTATTAATAATCCTAAAGAAGTCGTAATCAAGGATATTCAAAAACCCACCCGCAAGCCGGGAGAAGCCTTGTTAAAACCCCTGTACGGCGGAATTTGCGGATCCGATTTGGGATCTTACAGAGGAACTTTTGCATATTTTTCTTATCCGCGTGTTCCGGGGCACGAGTTTTCGGCCGAAATCGTCGAAATAGACGAAAACAAATACTGCCTTAAAAAGGGAATGATCGTAACCTGCAATCCTTATTTCAATTGCACAAAGTGCTATTCCTGCAGGCACGGCATCGTAAATGCATGTATGGACAACCAGACTATGGGCGTTCAAAGGGAAGGCGGTTTTGCAGAATATATAACGATGCCGCTTGAACGTATTTATGACGGCAAGGGACTTGATCCTAAAGTTCTTGCAGTTATCGAACCGTTTTGCATATCCTATCACGGAATTTCACGGTGCAACGTAAAAGAAGGAGAAAGAGTCCTTGTTATGGGAGCCGGAACCATAGGCGTTCTTGCAGCTGTGGCTGCAAAGGCAAAGGGTGCGAAGGTTTGGATTTCCGATGTTGCGGAAAAAAAGCTTGAAATCGCCAAACAATTCGGAATAGACGGCACGATTTTAAACACGGATCCCGAAGCCTTTTTAAAAGCCGTAAATAAAATAACCGACGGCAACGGTTTCGACGTAACGGCGGAAGCTGTTGGACTTCCTTCCACATTTTTAAATTGTATAGACGCCGCCTGTTTCGGCGGGCGTGTTGTTCAGATCGGTGTGGGAAAGAAAAACGCCGATTTTAATTTTACGTTGTTGCAAAAAAAAGAACTGAACGTTTACGGTTCGCGTAATGCGCTGAAAAAAGATTTTATAGAACTGATCGATTTGGTAAAAGCCGGAAAAGCGCCCTTGGAAAAGATAATTACGAATGTCTATAAATTTAAAGACGCTGCAAAAGCATTCGGAGATTTTGACGCAAACCAAGGAACCATGCTCAAAGTTCTCATAGATTTTACATAAAGAATTCCGATTTGCAAACCCGCCTTGAATTTTGCCTGGCGCGGGTTTGCAGGAAAAGCAGTAGTCAAAAAAGTTTATTAGGTAAAAATAAGCAGCGCGCAATGGGTTTTTAGTTTTCTTTGAAAACTTGAATTATAACTGGTGAAAATTGGGACTGTCCAAAAAATTTGGACAGTTTCCTTGGTTTATCAACTGTGCGCGAAGATCGCACGAATTGCTCTGGTCGAAAATTGAAATTTTTCTTCCTAGTGCAATTTTAAGGAGGTTTAAATGTTGAAAGAGGGAAGCCGTAAATTTGTGTGTTTTCTGGCGTTGAGTGTTGCGGTTGTCGGTATGGTTTTTGCAGGCGGAGCGAACGAATCGTCCGCCGCCAAAAAGATGACAATTCAGATAGGATTTGAAAATTCGATGTCCGAGCCCGTAGGACAAGCTCTGAAAAAATGGCAGAGCCTTGTTGCGGAAAAGGGAGACGGCTCTTTGGTAATCGAACTGTTTCCTGATAGTCAACTCGGCAGCAAGAATAAACTTATCGACTCCATGCTTTTAGGCGAGCCCGTGATGACATTGGCGGACGGAGCCTTTTATGCCGACTACGGCGTAAAGGATATGGGTATAGTATTCGGTCCTTTTTTGTTTGAAAACTGGGATCAGTGCTGGAAATTGATAGAAAGCGATTGGTACAAGCAGCAGAGCAGTCTGTTGGAGAAAAAAGGACTTAAACTTGTCTCTTCAAACTGGATCTACGGCGATCGCCACACCTTAACGGTTAAACCTGTAAAAAGCGTAAAGGATCTTAAGGGCATGAAGATTCGCGTTCCTTCAAATCAGATTCAGACTGAAGGAATGAACGTGCTCGGCGCGGCCGCTACGGGAATGAGCCTCGGCGACGTTTACCAGGCCTTACAGTCAAAGACGATCGACGGAGCCGAAAATCCGCTGTCTACTCTTTACGGCCGTAAATTGCAGGAAGTCGCAAAATATCTCATTTTGGACGGACACGTAAAAAACTTTACCACATGGGTATGTTCCGCAGCCATGTTTAACTCTTTAACGAAGAGCCAGCAAGAACTTCTTGTTTCAACGGGTAATGAAGCCGGCGTTTACAACAACAAGCTTCAGGATGCGGCGCAAGACGACTATTTGAAAAAAATGAAAGCGGAAGGCGTTCAGGTTGTAGAAATGACGCCGGCTCTGCAAAAAGAATTCCGAGATGCGGCCATGCCGTTTTATGACAAAGGAAGTCAATTCGGCTGGTCTCAGGGCTTGTATCGAACCGTAAGAAAAGCGATGGGAGAAAACTGAGTCGATTTATTGTGAAGGCTGCATTATTTGCAGCCTTATCTGTTTTTAGTTTGATTCGTCAAAGATATTTTTCTTAAGGGTAATTATGAAAAAGCAATGCGGAAAAAAATGTAAAATAGTAAGAGCGATATTGTCGAACTTGGATTTTATGGTAGCTTCTTTGGCTCTTACGGTTCTTATAATATTAACGTTTTTAGGCGTTATCATGCGTTATGTGCTGGGCAGTCCCTTTACGTGGCTTGAAGAAGTTCAGCTTTTCTGTATGGTATGGATCGTGTTCGCCGCTGCAGGAGGCGCGTTCAGGACAAAAAATCATGTCGCTATCGAAATGGTTGTGGAACTGTTTCCTCTCAAGTTGCAAAAGGCGACGGAGTTTTTTATAGACGCGGTGGTCGTCGCAGTTCTTTTGTATCTGTTTTACCAAAGCATAGGATTTGTTTCTCTTTTTGTCAGAAGCGGCAGAAGCACCAGCATGTTGGGGATTCCTTATACTATAGTTTACGGAATAGCGCCAGTTTCTTGCATCGTGATGTTGTGGAACTATTTTAGGGTAAAATACCGCTCTAAAGAAAGTATGGAAAGATCGCAAGAGGGGGAAGAGAAATGAATTTTTTAATTATTTTATCCGCAGTGACGATGCTCCTTTTGCTGTTCCTAAAAGTACCGGTTTTTATTTCGATTTTGGGAGGTTCAATACTATACTTTGTCTTTAATCCCGGAATAAATCAAATCGTATTCGCTCAGCATGCGATAACTGGAGCGGAAAGCATTTCCCTGCTTGCCGTTCCGTTCTTTGTGTGCGCCGGAACATTTATGAATTACACGGGCGTAACAAGGCGTATAATGGATTTTTGCAGCGTGATAACCGGCCGCATGACCGGCGGATTGGCGCAGGTCAACGTCCTTTTGTCGACCCTTATGGGCGGGCTTTCAGGATCGAACCTTGCAGATGCCGCGATGGAAGCAAAAATGCTTGTGCCCGAAATGGAAGAAAAAGGGTTTTCCAAGGCTTTTTCTACGGTTGTTACCGCAACGTCTTCCATGATAACGCCTTTGATTCCGCCCGGAATAGCTATGATTTTGTACGGGTGTATTGCAAATGTTTCCATCGGCAAACTGTTTGTTTCGGGAGTTGGAGTAGGCTTTTTCCTCTGCGTAACCATGATGATGCTTGTCTCATGGCTTTCCAAACGCCGCGGATATGCGCCGCTTCGCACAACGCGGATGACGGCCAAAGATTATAAAAAAGTCGTTCCTCCCGCCATAGCCCCATTGTGTCTTCCCGTCATAATCATAGGCGGCATAAGACTCGGTATTTTTACGGCTACGGAAGCCGGAGCTGTTGCGATAATTTACGCTATCATTCTGGGGTTCGGCTACAAGGATCTGAAAGTTAAAAACCTGATAATTGGTCTAAAGGAAACGGCCGCTACTACGGCTTCGATAATGCTCATTGTGGCGTCTGCAACCGTGTTTTCGTGGGTTCTCACAAAAGAAAGAATTCCTCAGCAGCTTACCGAATGGATAGTAGCGTCCATAAAGAGTAAGTATGTTTTTTTAATGATCGTAAACGTCTTTCTTTTGCTGGTCGGAATGTTCATAGAAGGCAATGCGTCTATGATAGTTTTGGTTCCCCTTTTGGCTCCCATTGCGGCCGCCTACGGAATTGATGAAATTCATTTTGCGATGATGTATATTTTCAATAACGCCATAGGAGCTTTGTCGCCGCCCATGGGAACTCTTATGTTCGTTACATGCAGTATTACCGGCTGTAAGACTAAGGATTTTATAAAAGAGGCGGTGCCTTTTTATATTTTGCTCTTTTTCGATCTGCTTATGTTTACGTTTGTTCCCGTGTTTACGACGGGATTAGTATCTCTGATCTACTGATAAAAGCTTTTTAATTGATCGAAAACATGTAAAAGCAGTAGTCAAAAAGCGTAAAAAGACTATTATATCATAGAGCATGCAATAGCCGTACTAAAATTAGAGGAGACTTAATATGAAATCTATTGTTGACGTAAAGAATCCTGTTTCCCGTCCTGAAAAAGTTCTTCAATTCGGAGAAGGAAACTTTCTGCGCGCGTTTGTCGATTGGCAGATCGACGTTGCCAACGAAAAGACAAAATTTAACGGAAACGTCGTAATCGTTCAGCCGCTCCAGCGGGGGCTCAGCGATATGATAAACGAACAAAAAGGATTGTATACCACCGTTCTTCGCGGAATCCAAAACGGAAAAAAAGTTGACGAGCGTCGCGTCATAACGTCCGTGAGTAAATGTATAAAAGCTTACGATCAATATGACGATTACATCGCTTACGCCAAGAGCCCGGACATTAGATTTGTGGTTTCAAATACGACGGAAGCCGGAATATCTTACGCTCCGGGATGCAAATTGGACGACAAACCGCCTGCATCGTTTCCTGCAAAGGCCTGTCAGTTTTTGTACCGCCGCTTTAAAGCTTTTAACGGTTCTGCGAGCAGCGGACTGGTCTTTATTCCGTGCGAATTGATCGAAAAAAACGGCGATAATTTAAAACGGATAATACTTGACTACGCAAAAGAATGGAACCTTGAAGCGGATTTTACAAAATGGGTGAACGAAGCCTGTATGTTCTGTAACAGCTTGGTCGACCGCATCGTTCCGGGCTATCCTAAAGAAGAAGCCGAAAAGATCTGCAGCGAACAGGGATACAAGGACAACCTTCTTGATTCGGCTGAAATTTTCCATCTGTGGGTCATTGAATCGCAGGGCGACCTCGATAAACTTTCGAAGGAACTTCCTCTAAAGGATGCGGGACTGAACGTTATATGGACAAAGGATATGTCTTTTTACCGCACGCGCAAAGTACGCATATTAAACGGCACGCATACGATGTTTGTGCCGCCCGCATATCTTTACGGGCTTGAAACCGTCCGCGAAAGCATAATCGACAAAAACATGATAAAATTCATCAAAAAAGGCCTGTTTGACGAGATAATTCCGTCTATGGACGGCGATAAAGAGGCTCTCAAAGATTATGCGAATAATGTTTTGGAGCGTTTTGAAAATCCGTTTATCAAACACGAACTTTCAAGCATTCTTCTTAACACGACGGCAAAATTCCCCGTCCGCGATCTTCCTTCGGTAACGGGATTTATCAAAAAAGAAGGAAAGGTTCCGCAAGTTCTTGCGTTTGACCTTGCTTCTATAATCGCTTTGTACGAAGGAAAGGTAACGGCCGACCGCGAAATGACAACCGTTCATAAAAGAGGCGGAGTTGCCGTAAAATTGCAGGACGACACGGATTCTCTTAAATTCTTTGAAGACCTGTACGCAAAGACCCGTGACCCCAAAGAACTGGCAAAAGCGGTTTTAAAGCATGAAAAATTCTGGAAAGAGGATTTGACAAAATACGAAGGGCTTGAAGAAACCGTTGCAGGGTACTTGGCTGCAATTCAAAAAGACGGAATAAAGAGAGCTCTCGATTCCGTCGCCAACCGATAAATTTTTGAGATATGGACGCTATGAGTAATAAATCTGAAAATTGTAAATGTTCGTGCGGCGGTTTTGCGGAACGCAAAGATGCCTGCGGCGTTCCCGAATCCTCGGCTTTTGAAAACGAAGTGCAAACCTACGGAAAAAAAGTTATACGCATACACCCTTCGGACAGCGTAGCGGTCGCCCTTTCCCCTCTTAAAAAGGGGGAAGATGTAACGGTAGAGGCTTCCGGTAATGCAAATGAAGTGAAGGTAACGCTTAAAGAAGAAATTTCTGCGGGTCATAAATTCGCTTTAAAAAACATAAAAAGCGGAGAGCCCATAATAAAATACGGCTATCCGATCGGAGCTGCAAAAACCGACATCCTTAAAGGCTCTCACGTGCATGTACACAACACAAGAACCTTGCTTTCCGAAGAAGCCACATATTCTTATGATGAAAAGGGCGCAAAAGAGGCCTTTGAATCGTGGAAAAAAGACACAGCTTATTTCAGCGAACACATACCGTCCATAAATGTCTACAAACGCGCCGACGGCCGCATAGGAGTGCGGAACGAAGTTTGGATCGTTCCTACCGTCGGCTGCGTAAATAAAATTTCAGAAAATCTTGCCATGTGGGCAAACGGAAAATTCTGCGGCGGAGAAGTCGGTCCTAAAGAAGACGGCGGACTGGAAGGATTTTTTGTGTGGTCGCATCCTTACGGCTGTTCTCAAATGAGCGAGGATCACGCTACGACGCGTAAAATTTTGGCGGATCTGGTTCATCATCCTAACGCGGGCGCGGTTTTAGTTGTCAGTTTGGGATGTGAAAACATTACAAGCGAGCAGTTTTTGGAAGAGCTCGGCGGCTTTGATCCCGAGCGTGTAAAATTTTTAAAGGCTCAAGACTTTGCCGATGAAATTTCCGAGGGACGCAAACTTTTGACGGAGTTGGCCTCTTATGCCGGAAAATTCAAGAGAAAACAGGTTCCTATGAACGAGCTTGTACTCGGAATGAAATGCGGAGGTTCCGACGGTTTAAGCGGAATAACCGCCAACGCCTTGGTGGGACGAGTGTGCGACGCTCTTACCGCGATGGGCGGCTCCGTAATGCTTACGGAAGTGCCTGAAATGTTCGGCGCCGAGCAGATGCTTATGAACCGCTGTGTAAACCGCGACCTTTTTAATCAAACCGTAGATCTTATAAACGGATTTAAAGATTATTTTACCAAGCACGGGCAGGTAGTGTATGAAAATCCTTCTCCCGGCAATAAGGCGGGCGGAATCACTACGCTTGAAGACAAATCCCTGGGTTGTGTTCAAAAAGGGGGAAAGGCGCCTGTGTGCGGTGTGCTTAAATACGGCGACAGGATTACAAAAAAAGGACTGAACCTTTTGGAAGGCCCCGGAAACGATATCGTTTCAACTACGGATATGACGGCTGCCGGCGCGCACATTATTTTGTTTACTACCGGACGCGGAACCCCTCTCGGTGCTCCCGTTCCGACGATAAAGATTGCGACCAATCATCCCTTGGCGGAAAAGAAATCAGGATGGATTGATTTTGACGCCTCGCAGATGCTCGACAGAAATGTGGACGGCGTTAGAGACGATCTTATAAAGCTCATATGCGATGTGGCTTCCGGCAAAAAGTCTGCAAGAAACGAGATAAACGGTTATAGAGAGATAGCGATCTTTAAAAACGGAGTAACGCTTTAGACCGCCGCTTCAAGCCGAAACTGCAAGCGGCGCCTGGGTGGGGTTTACGGCACCGAAGTTATTGAATTCCCCGCACGAATAGATTATTTTTTTTGAGTTGCGGTTTCAGGTTTTAGCAGAATTTTACCGCTTATTGACGTGAGCAGCTGTTGGAACGATATTCCTATCACCACGGGAATCGAGCAGCGCGGTTCAAAATAAGTTATCGCTATGACTAAAGCCGCGCTTATGTTCCTCATTCCTGCGCTGAATACAAAGGAAACCTTTTGATCGTAAGGCAGCTTGATTATGCCTGCAAAAATGTTCGCTATAAAAAATCCCGTAAAGCATAACGCAAGGGTTATTAGTCCCGTGCGAACGTAGAGCATATCGAAGTGCAAAGAATGGCCTATCTTTCCCGCATTTATGATGATAACGCAAAAAAGCGCGATCTTTGAAGCGGGTTTCAAAATGGGAGAAAATTTTTGAGGAATTTTTCCGCCTGAAATTTGGTTTACCGCTATTCCCAAACATGACGGAACTACTATCATCCAAACGAGAGACATAAACATGGAAGCGGAATTTATAGTGATTTCAGCGCCGCAAAAGATTTTTACTATGAGCGGGGTTACTACGGGACCCAAAAAAGTGTCTATGAGGATCAAAGTTATGTTAAGAGGAATGTTTCCGTGAAATATATTCGTCCAGATCGAGGATGAAACCGCTACGGGAATAGAGTATAACAAGACGAGCCCCGTCGCTATTTGATAGTCGCCGGGAAGAAGAAGACTTGCCGCAGTCCAAGCCGTAAACGGCTGTATAAGATGAAAGACAATCAAAAACATGAATATGGGCATGGGATGCATAACAGTATGCTTGAAATCCGAAACATTCATGTTTATCGTGCCGGAAAAGGTCATAAAGGCAAAAAGGGGTACGGCAAAAGCCGAAAAGCGGCCGGCTCCTGATCCGAGCAAAAATCCTATTATGAGACCGGAAAGCGTGAGAAAGGGCATAAGTTTTTCAAGAGCGGCGTTGAACTCCGAAATTAAAGATCGACCCATGACGCTATTATAATCTTAAAGGTTTGCGCATGCAATTGTCGTATCGATTGCCGGCTGAGACGCTGAATACGGCCGCAGTACATCGCGACACGGAGACTACGCAGCCTGAAAATTAATTTCCGAAAATTTCCGTTCGATGTTTTGCTCCGAGGGTCTGCAATTTCTCATACATAGAGGGGGTGGTGTCCGCTTCCGAGAGGCTGTTTAAATCGATCGAAAACCTGTTCATTGAAAAGTGCTGATAAACGCGCACCGCATGCCAGGCCTCGGCGTGCTCTTTATATGAAGAAAAAAGCGCATTTTTATAGGGCAAAAATATTCCGTTTCCTTTTAGTTCCGCATAGCCTACAAGCCAAAGCTGCACGCGGCAAAGCTCCGGCGTCCCCGGTTCAAGGTTTTCAAAAAGCGCCTGGTGAAGCTGTGCCGTCTTTTTTGCCATCCATATTTGACTTTGCTCTATGAGTTTTAAAATCCTGTCGTCGCCTGAGCGCACGAGGCAGCGCAGGTGCGCCGTTTTTGCGGTATGCACCGGCGTCTTATTAAGTATAAGCACGTTTTTGCGAAAATCTATGCCGAGTTCTTTATTGCGCCGGAAAAATCCTTCCGCGATCTTTCCCGCTTGCCCTACCAAATACCGCCTGTTTGCGGCGAGTTGTTCGTTTTTTCCGGGATTATCGCCCGTAACGATCAAGCGGATATCGCTGTCCTGAGTAAATTTGTCCAAATCAAGGTTATAGACAACTGGAGTTTCCACTTCATAATCAGGGGTGTCGTTTGACGCCGCCTGTTTTTGAAGCGGTTTTAGATCGGAAGCCAGCGCGGACCAGCTTTCGCACTGCAGTTTAAATTCTTTTCTAAAATTGCAAAAAGCTTGCCATTGATTTTTATTCATAAAATATCTTTTTTCATGATAAGGCCGTCCGAATGCGGAAAAACGCCGCTTATTTTACGGACTGTTTTAAATCCGCAATTTATGTAAATATTAACGGCTCTCTTCCATTCTTCATTTACCATGAGAAGCAGTGTTTTTAAAGGTCTGCCTGAGGCGGCTTCGTTTTTAATGATAAAATCCAAGGATGCGGTAAAAACGGACGGCCCCATTCCCCTTCCTCTAAACTGCGGAAAAAGGGCGAACGACGTTATGTATAAAACGCCGCCGTAAGGATCATGTTTTTTTCGTATCGAATGCCCGATTTTAAAATCTTCATCATCTTCGGGCACAAATTTCCAACGCTCGGAACTGAAATATCCCGCCGCAGCGTGAGGAGATTCCGTTTCAAATATTATAAATCCGCCGGGGAAAATTTTTATTCTTTCTTCAAAGACGTTTTTATCCTCTTGAATTTCACGGATAAAAGCGGATGTTTCAATCTTTATGATGTCGTCGATATCGTTTACCGCGGCATAGCGTAGAATCATTTTGAGTTATATCAGCTTTAACGTATCGGCAGGGTTGGATTCCGCCTTTACTTTTCCCGAAGCCCTTATTATCATTCCGCCTTCGTCTATAAGATATGTTGTGCGGACGGTGCCCATAACTTTTTTCCCGTACATGTTTTTTTCTTTCCAAACGTCATAGGCTTTAAGAACTTTCAGTTCGGGATCCGAAAGCAGAGTAAATGAAAGGCCGTGTTTTGCTGCGAATTTTTTATGGCTTTCGACGCTGTCCTTGCTGACGCCCAGAATGACGGCTCCTTTTTTTTCAAACTGCGGCCGCAATTCGGAAAACCCGCACGCCTGTTTTGTGCAGCCGGAAGTATTATCCTTAGAATAAAAATATAAAATCACTTTTTTGCCTCGGTAGTCCGAAAGGCTTTTTATCGTGCCGTCCTGATCCTGCAAAGAAAAATCAGGCGCCGGTGTGTTTTCAGAAAGCATATTATCTCCCATAAAAATGCTGTAATTTCGAGCAACGCGCAACTTGCGGCGAGCGCAAAGTTCCCCGCGCATAGAACTCGCAGTGTTTTTGTGCGCTCTTTGCACACGTTGTTTTTTATTCTATCATGAAAATAAAGATGATAACAGACGTCCTTTACGAAACTTTGCGGCTTTATTTTACATAGGGCATGTAGTCGCCGTAGCCTTCTTTTTCCATGTCGGCATAGGGGATAAACTTGAGAGAGGCTCCGTTTATGCAGTAGCGAAGCCCGCCATCTTCTTTAGGCCCGTCGTCGAACACGTGTCCCAAATGAGAGTTCCCCGTTCGGGAATGCACTTCGGTACGCAGCATGCCGAAACTCGTATCTTTTTCGTAGTCGACCGCTTCGGTCGTTATGGGCTTTGTAAAACTCGGCCAGCCGCAGCCGGCGTCGTATTTGTCGGTTGAAGAAAAAAGCGGTTTCCCCGTTACGATGTCGACGTAGATTCCTTTTTCGTCGAAAGCGTCATATTCGCTCGTGTAGGGTCGTTCGGTTGCCTGATGCTGTGTTACGTCGTACTGAAGAGGAGAGAGCTTTTTCTTCAGAGCGTCTTTATCGGGCACTGCAAAACGGCTTTCATCGTACAGCGGTTTTGTGGCGAGACTCAAATCGATGTGGCAATAGCCGCCGGGATTTTTATCGAGGTATTTTTGATGATAATCTTCGGCGCGAACGAAATTTTTTACAACGTCTTTTTCAACGGCGAGAGGTGCGGGATATTTTTTTTGCATAAAATCCAAAAAAGCTTGTATATCCTTTTCGTCGTCTGCGTCGGTATAATAAATGCCGGTGCGGTACTGGCGGCCACTGTCGTTTCCCTGCCGGTTCACGGAAATAGGGTCTATGATCCTAAAATAGTGGGCGAGAAGTTCTTCCAGCGTAATTGTCGCAGGATCGTAAACGATGCGGACGGTTTCGGCGTGATCGGTTTCGGACAATTTGTGATATGTAGTTTTATTCGTCTTTCCGTTTGCGTATCCCGTTTCAGTCATCGCGACGCCGGGAAGACGCTCGAAATACGCTTCGACGCCCCAAAAGCAGCCGCCTGCAAGGTAGATTTCTTTTTCGTTTTTCATCGTTTTTCCGCCCGGGTTTGCAGTTTTTCGGTCGATTTTCAAAACGCTTTTATCCTGCGGTTTAGCGCAAGACGCGCACAGAACAAACGCACATAAAAATGCATACACCGTTTTTATACATTGTAATCGTTTCATATTTATACTCTATTTTATAAATAATAGTACGAAATAAAGGTTACAGGTTGATTCAATAGAATAATTCGCTATGCGTGCCTACCCTTAAAGCCGTCAAAACCAAAATATCATTGGGATAAACTTTTTTTTGCTTCTTGCCAAGAAGTGAAAGCTTGCCTGCGTCCGCTTTTAATTTCAAGGCATTTACCGTCGTTTGTCGTCTTTTTACGAAAAAGTCTTCATGACGGCTGGCGGCGCATGCGGATGAGTCCGGCAGAAAACTGCCGGTAAGCTATATTCTATTTTACTTTTTTTAAAATATGTATATGATATTTACGAGTATAAAACAAATTTTAGGAGACTTATTTGAAAATCATAATAATAGGAGGCGGCTTTACGGGCGTACAGCTTGCAAAACGTCTTATAAATGAAAAAAACGATGTTATTCTTATCGATAACGACGAAGAAACGGTACGTCACGCTTCGAACAGGCTTGACTGTTCCGTAATACAGGCGGACGGAAACAACCTTGAAGTTTTGGAGGATGCGGGGATTGCTAAATGCGATGCTCTTATTTGCGTTACGGAAAGCGACGAAGTCAATATGATAACCTGTTCGCTTGCCGACGCCGTTTATCCTAATATCCTTAAAATTGCCAGAGTCCGCAATTACTCGTATTACATAAATACCTCCGTCGCAGTTACAAAGCATGCGGAAACGTTCGGAGGAGAACACAGACCTCTTTACGGGATAGACTTTATGATTCATCCTGACGTCGAAGCGGGAAACGCCATCGTTGAAGCAGTCCGCAGCGGAGCCGTAAGCGACGTTCTTACCTTTGATAATTCCGATTTTGAATTGATCCGACTTAGGGTGGAAAAAGACAGCAAGGTAGACGGAAAAAATCTTATAGAAATTCGAAATTTGACGGACAAACCGTTTTTGATAGCATATGTTGAATCGGAAGGGATTGCGTCTTTGCCCAGCGGAGCGACCGTTTTGCATCAGGGCGACAGCATAGGCCTTTTGACAAAGAAGGAAAACGCGACTTCAATTTTTTCTCTTTTCGGATTCAATATCAAAGAAATAAAAAAGATCGCGCTTGTCGGTGCGGGGCGAATAGGTACTATCGTAGCCGAACAGATAGTCCAGCACAAAAAGACTACATTGATTTCAAGACTTTTCGGTAACAAGGGTTCATTAAAGACTTCTCAGGATCTGTTAATTGCCGACAGAGACGAAGCCTTGTGCAAAGCTGCCGCACAGCGTTTCCCGGAAGCCAGCGTTTTTTGTGCGGATGTGATGGACGAGGGGTTTATTCAGGAAGAAAAACTGAACACCTATGACTTGGTTATCTGCGCTACTCACAATCACGAAATGAATATGGTTTTGGCCGCATATCTTGAATCCATGGGCGTAGGAAAGACGATAAGTCTGGTTGCAAGTTCCGCATATGCGGATATCGCGCGGAGACTCGGAATAAATGTTCCCATACCGTTGCGGGATTCTGTTATTGACAGCATAATGAGCCACTTGCGCGGCAAAACTGTAACGGGAATACACACTATAACCAACGGAGAACACGAAGTGATCTCATACGTATTGCCGCCGGCGTCTTTGCTTACGGGAAAGCTTTTGCGCGACGTTGCCGATCCGGGGTCGTTTTTAGTGCTTCTTTTGCAAAAAGCGGGAACCAAGGAATTCGTAATACCGAGCGGAGATACCGCGTTTTCTGCGGGAGACACGTTGATCCTTGTAACGAAAACAAGCGAAACGCAGCGGATCCTCGATGTTTTTAATGGAGCAAAATAAAGATGACAGTAAAGATTTTTCTCCGCATAATATTCGTTCTTCTCGCCATAGTAGGACTTTCATTTTTGATGCCTATCTTTGTCGCTTTAGCGTACAAGGAATATGAAATTGTTCCCGTCTTTTTAATACCTATGATCATAGTAGTGATTTTAGGAATAATAAGCGTCGTTTCGGGGCGCGGCGAACAGTTAAGCCTTTCGACCCGCGGAGCGTTTGTAATTGCCGCGTGTTCGTGGATTTTTGCAAGCCTTCTAGGCGCCGTTCCTCTTATGGCAAGCGGCTGCATCCCGCGTCTTGCGGATGCCGTTTTTGAAAGCGTAAGCGGATTTACTACGACGGGCGCCACCATTTTGGAAAATGTGGACGATTTACCGAAGAGCATAAATCTTTGGCGCTGCCTTATGCATTGGCTGGGCGGCATGGGAATCGTGGCTCTTACGGTTGCTTTTTTGCCGCTGTTGGGGGTCGGAGGGTTTCAGCTTATAAAGGCCGAGACCACAGGCCCTGAAAAGGGAAAAGTTACGCCCAAGATCACTAATACGGCGAAGGCTTTGTGGATCATCTATGTTGTTTTGACGGCTATACAGACGATACTTCTTATGGTTTCGGGCCTCGATTTCGTAAATTCGGCTTCCATTGCGTTTGCAACCCTCGGTACCGGCGGGTTTGCGCTGAAAAACGCGAGCATAGGCGGATATAATTCTGCGGCGGTTGATTGGATTTGTACTGTGTTCATGTTTTTGAGCGGCATAAATTTTACGATGTACTTTTACGCCGTAAGCAGAAAATTTAAGGATATACGTGAAAACACGGAACTTAAGGCTTACGCGACGGTTTTTATAATCTCATCGTTAGCAGTTGCCTTTTTTATAAAGCCTCAGTTCGGCAGCTTTATAAATTCGCTCAGGCACGCTGCCTTTAACGTAGTGTCTATCATATCTACCACGGGATTCGCCACAGCCGACTATACCCTTTGGGTTCCGCCCGCACAGTTTGTGATATTTCTCCTTTATTTTTTAGGCGCATGTTCGGGCTCTACGGCGGGAGGCGTTAAGATTATCCGTTGGGTCATACTTGCAAAGCAGGGTTCAAATGAAATTCTTCGCATGCTTCATCCGCACGGAATTTTTACAATTCATCTCAACGGAAAGCCCGGAAGAAGAGATGTGGTCTTTAACGTTGCGGCGTTCATCTATTTTTATTTTTTATTGATATTTGTTACGACCTTCGTCGGCACCTTGGGGAATGTAGGGATCTTAAGTTCTTTTACGGGAGCTCTCGCCATGTTGGGTAACGTAGGTCCCGCTTTCGGAAAATTCGGACCTTCGTACAATTACGGTTTTTTGCCGGACTTTGTAAAGTGGTGGTATTCGTTTGCCATGCTGGCGGGACGTCTTGAACTTTACACTATGATAATATATTTTACCAAATCCTACTGGAAAAAATAGGGCGCGCAAAATCATAAATATGCGCGAAAATTTTTCCACGATTTTTTGCCGGGCTCTTTATGCACACCCGGTTTTTGCCGATTTTTGCATACTGGCGTGAGCGTGACGGATCTGATATACTGATGAACATGAATAAAGAAACGGAAATTTGTCCCTGCGGCTCCGGAAAAAAATTCGGCGAATGCTGTGAGCCGATAATCAAAGGAAAAACTCTTGCGCCGACGGCGGAAGCTTTAATGCGCGCAAGATATACGGCCTATGTCAAACATGAAATAGACTTCATAATCAACACTTGCGAGCACGCCGAAAATATTGCGGAAATCGATCGAAAAGCCACGGAAGACTGGAGCAAGACGTCCACATGGCACGGCTTAAAGATTCTCAGAACGGAAAAAGGAAAAGAAAACGATACGGAAGGTATCGTAGAATTTGAAGCGGCTTATACTCGTAAGCAAATACGAGACGTGCATCATGAAACGGGACATTTTAAAAAGATAAACGGAGAATGGATATATTCCGTAGGGGAATTAAAGACCACGACAGTTGTCCGCGAAGGAAAAAAAATCGGGCGGAACGATCCGTGCCCCTGCGGATCGGGTAAAAAGTATAAACATTGCTGCGGACGCGACAATTAGTTTTATGCCAAAACAGCTTTACACGGGTTTTCACGCAGTAGAAGAAAAAATTCGCTCCGTTTCGGAACTCAAAGAAAAAGTTTCGTCAATGGAAGTCTTTTATGCAAAACCGGGACCCAGAGTAAAAAAGATCATAGAAGAGGCAAAGCGCGCCGGCATTGTATGTTCGCCTTGTGCTTCGGAAACTCTTGATAAGATGGTGCAGTCTCTGCCTCTCGACGCTCATGCCCGAAATCACAGAGGGGTTGTCCTTCAGATGGAAGAAGATTATTCGGATAACGCTGTCTATTTTGACGGCTGGATAGCAAAGATCGATCGGAGCGACGATGCAAGATTGACGGTCGTCGTTCTCGATTCCGTCACGGATCCTCATAACATGGGCGCAATTTTACGCAGCGCGGATCAATTCGGAGCGTCGCTGGTCATCGTTCCGGAGCGGCGTTCCGTCGGGGACGTTCGATCCAACGATGTCGTAGCCAGATCCAGCGCAGGGGCGAGCGCATGGGTGCCTGTCGTTGCAGTAAAAAATCTTGTAAGATCGGTGCAGCTTTTAAAAGAGGCGGGATTTTGGATTTACGGCGCGGATTCTTCGGGCGTTCCTGTTCAAAAATTGAACTTTGCCGCAAAGACCGCTCTTGTTATGGGAAGCGAAGGCAAAGGCATTTCACGGCTTCTTGCGGATCAGTGCGATGCTTTGGTTTCGATTCCTACATGCGGCAGGATAGACAGCCTTAACGTTTCAGTTGCGGCAGGCGTCCTGCTCTATGAAATATACCGGCAAAGGTTATGATGTTTCTTCATTATTCCTATCCCGTAACATTGGCCGTTTTGTGTCCGCTTATCTTTTTAGCGGGGTTCGTCGATTCCGTTGCCGGCGGAGGCGGACTTATCTCTCTTCCCGCCTATATTTTTGCCGGTCTCCCGATCCATGTTTGTTACGGGACTAATAAGTTTGTAAACGGATTCGGCACTTTGTGTGCTTCCTTAAATTATTTTAAAAATAATTGCGTAAATGCAAGAGCCGCTCTTTTCGGTACAATAGGAGCTTTGATCGGCTCAAATTTCGGTGCGCGAACCGCATTGCGCTTGTCTTCCGACGCTCTTAAAATATGCCTTCTCGTTATCCTGCCTGTAGTTGTAGTATTTATGATCTTTAACCGAAGGTTCGGTTTTGAAAAGGAAAAAGCGCCGATTAAGCGGCCGATCTTTTCGGCAGGAGCATTGTTCACAGGCCTTATAGTAGGCTGGTATGACGGTTTTTTCGGGCCCGGCACGGGAATGTTTTTAACGCTCATCTTGGCGGCTCTTTTGCACATGAACTTGTTGACCGCGGGCGGAACCGCCAAGGTTATAAACCTTGCTTCGAACATAGGTTCTGCGGCGGCGTTTTTAGCGGCCGGCAAAGTTTTTTTTATGGTTGCGATTCCTTGTATGCTCTGTTCCGTCGGCGGAAATTTTTTGGGATCCCGGTTGGCTATCAAAAACGGCGCAAAGATAATACGGCCGGTCATAGTTATAGTTTCGGTGTTATTGATCGCTCACATCGTATCGGATTTCCTTAAAGTATGATATTATAAAGTATTTGGATTTAACGCCGATTAGTTCGCCGCATCGATCGATTTTAAGGCGCCGGCAGGTTTTACATAGAGTTCGGCGGAAAGCCGGCCGTAAGGTAAATATGAATTTGGAGAATGATATGGACAAACAGGACATTGCCGCGGCAAAAGCCGCAAGAAGATCTACTCTGAAGTCTCTTAAAGCAAAACGGGAATGCCGCATCAAGGATATACAGGAAAAAGCGGCGGAAGAAATCCGGCAGGTGAATATACAGTTTTCTTCGGATCCCGAAAGATTAAAGGCAAAATACGCAGCCGACGCCGCATACAGATCTGAGAGGTCGAAACGCAGGGCTTTGAAAGCTCAAAAAAGAGCCGAAGCTCGTATCGCCTACGAAATCAAAATGAAAAGGGAAGAAAGACTTTTTTCGTTCGGAGAAGAATTGTTCAATTCCATTACCATAGGAATCGGAGCGGGACTTTCCGTTGCGGCTCTTGTGCTTTTTATAGTGCATGCGGTAAACCTCTCTCCGGAAGCCGTTCTCGGAAGGACTGTCACAAGCTATACTTTGGCGGGCGTTTTTTTGTTTTTGCTTTATCTCATGTCGACGTTCTCACACGCGCTTTGTTCGTACAGCGCAAAAAGAGTTTTTAGAATTCTTACGTACGACTTCGCTTTTTTATATGCGTCGGCGATCATGTCCTTATTTGCTCTTGTGATAATAAGAGGCGCTGCAGGATGGCTGTTGTTCGGGCTTTGCTGGGCGCTGGCGGTTTTTTCGGTAGCCTTTTATTCTTCGCTCGAAGCAAAACCTTCCGTACGAAAAACCGGTATGCGCATCTCTGCGCTGCTATTTGCCGCGCTTTTAATCGCAGAACTGATACTGCTTAAGCCCTTGCTTACAGTTGTGCCGGTTAAACTTTTAATCCTTGCAGCAGTTTCATGTGCCGTTGCGGAGCTTTTCCACACGATGAAAAGAGTGCGCTGGACAAATTGTATTTTTCACCTGTTGATGATAATCGCAAATATATTCTGCTTTTTTACAGTGTATTCGATATTACCCTAGATCCGCTTTAAAACGCATGCGTCCAAAAAAGGCCCAAGTGCCAAATGTTGTAATTAACGTCGGTGTTGACGGTTACAAACTGATATTCATAGGCTGCAGAAAGCGCGTCGGTCGAATTGATATAGTACGTCACGTTCGGCCGCACGTCGAAAATTTTTCCGCCTGTCTTTGTTGAACCGTTCTCGTCGTCGGAACCGAAGGCTAGGGAACCCCAAATGCCGAGCTTTAAATTTTCTTTTATAGTATGCGACATGTTTATTCCCGCATACAGCGCCATAGAATAGTCTTTGTTTTCATAGAATGTAAGGCCGGCTTCAGGTCTTAACGTCCATGTTTTTACGGCAAAATTTATCGCTCCGCCGAAGCCCGTTATCCTGTTGTCCTTTTTTCCGCCTATGTTGTTTATTCCTATCCAACCGTCCACAGAAATTTCATCTATACCGAAAGAAACGCCCGTGTATAGGTTGCCGTCGCCTGCAAAAAGACCGTTATAAGCGGCCGCTATCAATAATTCGTCGGAAGGAGTAAAGCGCATTCCCAAATTGGCTATAAAATCATCAGTAGAAGTGTTTGAAGGAATTGCCGCGGCGATCTCCATATAGTCTTGAACAAAAAGTCTTGCAGCCAGAGCTTCGGTAGTTTCTTCTGGAACGGAAGATGTGCTTTTTGAAAGCCTTAAGCTCTCGTTTATATAGTTTGCATAATAAACGGCTCCGGTAACGGGCGCTTGGCCGGGAAGTCCGTAAGAAAGGCCCCCGTTTTTTAAATGGTAAGCAGCTTCCCAAGAATTCCCGCCGTGTGTCGGCGCCGGGCCGAGTTTCCAGTTAAGGTAAGTTCCCATCGCCGCGTCGAAATTTTTAGCCGGCTTAAAGATAAAATTTACGTCGCTGTCCAAATATTTTAATTCCAGATGATCGAAATTTCCTTCAGAATCGTCGACGGAAACCGCTCCCCATTTGAGCATGGTGTCTACGCAAAGCGGCCCTGCCGCCATGCGCGCCTGAAAAACGTCGGCGATTTCTATTTGCCGTCTTTTAGCGTTTCCGTGTAACGGGTCTTTGTTCTGAGCGTCAAAAACCAAAGAATTTCTGAATCCGTCTTTTTGCATTATCTGCGCATAGGGAACGGCTGACAGCGTCAGTATAAGGCAAGACAGTAAAAAACTTTTTTTCATAATCTATTCCTACTTTATAATTAAAAATAAGCGATGATTCGGTTTTGCCCGAAATCCGCAGTTTAATCTGAATGTGGTTAATAAGTATAGCATAATATGGCGAACTTTGTCTATTTATATACGCGGCGTTTATCAAGGCAATGCGTTTTTTAAAGCCGCGCGGAACATTCATATTGGTAAAGCGGGATCCTTAGGGGCGTCGCCCCGCAACGGTATATTGAAGATGCAATGTTTTTGCTGTAAGATAACTTCATCATGAAATCGACAAAACGTACAGTCACTTGCGGTCAGCTTCGCAAAGCCGACGCCGGAAAAACGGTTGTTTTAAATGGATGGGTTCACCGTACCAGAGATCTGGGCGGTATTTTTTTTATAACGCTGCGCGACCGCTACGGTATCACACAGATTGTCGCGGACGTAGACGCTCCGCCCGAAGTTAAAAAAGTCGCCGCGGAATTAAAGAGCGAATATTGCATTGCCGTAGAAGGCAAGGTTCGCCTCCGCTTTGAAAAAGACGTCAACGTCGACATGGAAACGGGAGAGATCGAGATCGAGGCAAAAGAAATCGAAATTTTTACGGCTAGCGATCCATTGCCGTTTTCTATTGACGAAGTGCGGCAAAAGGACGGATCCGTTGTTTTGCCTAACGACGACCTGCGTTTGCGCTACCGTTATCTGGATCTCAGGCGCGCTCCCATGCAGTACAATATCGCCTTGCGCGCAAAATTGACGCTGGCCGTGCGGAACTACCTGTATGAAAAAGGCTTTTATGAAATTGAAACGCCGACTTTTATAAAATCCACGCCCGAAGGCGCTCGCGATTACCTTGTCCCTTCGCGCATACACCCCGGAAAATTTTACTCGCTGCCGCAAAGTCCGCAGCTTTATAAGCAGCTTCTCATGGTTTCAGGCTTTGACAAATATTTTCAGATAGCCAGATGTTACCGCGACGAAGACGCCAGAGGCGATCGCCAGCCGGAATTCACTCAGATCGATATGGAAATGAGCTTTACGGACAGGGAAGAAGTTCTTGAAACGACGGAAGGGCTTATGAATTATGTCTTTAAAAAAGTCCTGAACTATGAGCTGCCCGTTCGTTTTGACCGCATAACATGGGAGGACGCCTTTGACGTTTACGGAACCGACAAACCCGATCTGCGTTTCGGTCTTAAAATGCAGGACGCCGCTTTTATGGCAAAGTTGGCGGATTTTAACGCGTTTAAGGCCGGCGGAGCCGCAGCGGATAAAAGCGTAGAGCGGCATAAAAGAAGCGCAATAAAAGCCTTGGTAGTGGAAGGTCAAGCCGAACATTACAGCCGCAAGATGATAGAAGCCCTCGAAGAAAAAGCGAAGATCTATAAGGCTAAGGGGCTTGCATGGATTAAGGTAAATTCCGACGGGGAATTTGAAGGCGGCATAAGCAAATTTTTTGCGGGAAAAGAAAAAGAAATTCTTTTAAAGCTCGGAGCAAAAAAGGGAGATCTGATTCTTTTTGTTTCGGATGAAAAATGGCAGACGGCGTGTGTCGCTCTCGGCGCCGTGCGCAGCCAGCTTGGAAAAGACCTCAACTTATACAACCCCGCGGATAAATTCCATTTTGCATGGATCATAGATTTTCCGTATTTCGCATGGAACGAAACGGAAAACAAATGGGACACTGAACATCACATGTTTACCTTGCCGCAAAAACAGTACTGGCCTGTTTTGGAAAGCGATCCTGCGAGCGTAAAAGGCGATCTTTACGATCTGGTTATGAACGGTTATGAAATCGCTTCCGGCTCAATGAGAATTAACGATCCCTCTTTACAGGAGAGAATTTTTAAAATAGTCGGTTACAGCAAAGACCGTGCCGAAAAAGCGTTCGGGTTTCTTGTAAACGCATTTAAATTCGGCGCGCCGCCTCACGGAGGAATAGCGCCCGGTCTTGACAGACTTGCTATGCTTATGTGCCAGGCCGATTCGATAAAGGAAGTGATAGCCTTTCCCAAGAATAATTTGGCGCAAAGTCCCATGGATGACTGTCCGAGTTTTGTCGACAAGGCTCAGCTCGACGAATTGCACATAAAGATATGAGAATCATAAAAAAAAATCATTTTACGGTTTTAAATAACGTCCTTTTTGCAGTGTTTTCGGCGGTTTTTTTGTTCGTCGGTTTTTCCTGCAAGAGGGTGGAATTGCCCCGAGCGGAGCTGATCTTCGGGACGATCTGTTCTATAAACGCATATGAAGACGGAACAAAGGCCGTTTATGACGAACTTTTCACCCGCCTGCATTCCATTGACGCCCTGTTCAGCACGACAAAACCTTCATCGGAAATAGAAAAAATAAACGCCGCGGCGGGTGTTACGGGCGTAGAAGTTTCGGAAGAAGTAATTGCCGTTTTAAAGGTTGCTCTTGCCTTTTCGCGCATTACCGACGGCGCTTTCGATCCCACGATCGGTCCCGTAGTAAAACTTTGGGGCATAAACACGGAATACGAGCGGATTCCTGAAAAAGAAGAATTGGACAGCGCTTTAAAACTTGTCGGGTGGAAAAACGTAAAAATTGACGGGAATACGGTTTTTTTGCCGGAAAAAGGAATGCGGCTGGATTTGGGAGGCATTGTAAAAGGCTATGCCGCCGACGCTCTAACGCACATACTGAAAGACCGAAAAGTTGCGTGCGCCGTAATCGACTTGGGAGGCAACGTCTACGTTTGGGGGCAAAAAAAGGACAAGAGCTTGTGGCGAGTGGGAATAAAAAATCCGAATGATCCTGAAGGAGAACCCAAGATCGTCTTATCTTTGCCGGAATCTACGGTAGTTACAAGCGGAGTCTATGAGCGTTATTTTATTGAAGACGGAGTACGCTATCATCATATCATAAATCCGAAAACAGGTTATCCTGAAAACAATGAATTGACTTCGGTTTCCGTCGTTTGCAGATCAAGCATCGCGGCCGACGCGCTTTCGACGAGCCTTTTTATTTTAGGAAAAGAAAAAGGTTTTCAGCTTATAGACCGCATCGTAAAAAACGCGGTCTCGGCCGATTCAAAAAATTCAGCGATCAATTCGGCGTCGGATGATGAGCCTCCGGTCGACTTCGGTCAAAAAACCGTGCAAAAAAAGGACAGAGTTTCCGACGGGATGGGAATGTGGCTTTTTAACGGCGTTTCGGGAGAAGAATATGTTTTGGATGTCCTTGAAAACGGACTTCCCCTGCTTCCGCCCATGAAAGACCTTCCCCCTCTCGGAGCGATTTTTATAGATGCCGAAGGAAAAATCTTCGCCACGGACGGTTTTAAAGGCATATAAACTTTTAGCAGGGAGTGGCGGCTTGTCGCCGGCAACCCCGGCTCTTTAGGCTGCCGACGGAACTATGCCGACCGTCGCCGAAAACTCCGTTTGCGCGCAACGCACACTAAATAAAGCTGCTTAATTCCTTGTGATGAATTTGTTTGGTCTTTATTGCAATGATATATGTTCCGAACATTGCCGTTATAGCGTCGAAGGCTGCGGCAAAGGAACCTATTATTACTGCGGCGGGTTTTAAAAGAAGGTGCCCCGTCTCGAAGCCCCTGCCGTACATTGCTCCTAAAACCGTAAGGGCAAAAAAAGTTCCTCCCGTCGGCATGTTGCCGAGTACGAATGAAAGCAAAAACGACAAAGAAGTAAGCCATAACAAATCGAAAAAACCTATGCTCAGGCTTGAATACGAGCGCCATATCAGAATAAAGCTGACGATAGTTACGAGCGACGATCCTCCGCGCGCAAATATCGAAAACAGCGGAGCCGAAAAAGCGTTTATTCTTCGCTGTTCGCCGAGGCTTTCTTTACCGTGTCGTATTATGAGCGGCAATGTTATATTGGTGTTTCCCGAAAAAAACGCAGTAAGAAGGGCTGCGATTGAAGCGTACAACACGCGATACGGATGCGGGTCATGGCACAAAAAGTACAAGATCGCCGGATAAACTATGAGCGAAACGAAAAGCAGGTTGCCCGACAGGATCAATATCAGCGGCGTAAATATTCCCTGCGCGATTACGCTTCGGAACTGGATCGCCCATGAGATCGTTACGGCTATAATGCCTATGGAAAAAATTTCCATAAAGAAGATCATAACAAGGTAGCATACTCTTGAAAAAGAATCCGCAAGAGAAACTATCTGCCTGGAAACGGAGCGGTCGTAGCTGCAGGCAATTCCTATTACCAATGAAAATATAAAGACCGGCAATAAAAAAAGACCATCGGAAAGCGAAGACAGCGAAGAAGCCGGAAACGCCTTTCGTATGAGTTCCGAAATGTCTAAAACCGTTACGGATGAAAGTTTTTCTACAGTGATGGGAATGCGCGGCAATTTTATAAATATGACGGAAAACAAGCCTATGAATGTGAGAAGCAGGGACGAACCTGTTATGATTATTGCCGTCCAAAAAGCCGATTTGAGCAACATTTTTGAATCGGAAAGGTTAAATGCCGAAATTATTACGGAAGACGTTAAAAGCGGAATGAGAATGTAAAAACCCAGCCGCAAAAATATTTCGGCGATAAAAGAAACGGTCGACAGTGTTTGCGGGGACGAAGCGGGGAATGCGAAAGACGCTATAAAACCCAGTATTACGCCCAATAGGTATTTTATCCATATTTTCATATGAAAATTATACCAGAATGAGTTACGCCGTGCAAATACGATACGCGCACTGAATTCGATTTGTAAGTTATATTGATACTCTGCAGAAAATAATCTATAACTATAACTATATAACATTATGGTAGAGAAACGCATAGAGCGGAATTTCCGCTGTTTGTGCATTTTTTTTATGCTTTCAAATCTGAAGAATTGCTCACAAAATGCAAATAGGAGATTTTAGGATGAATAAAAAACAAAATACACAGGTCGTTGTACCGGCGGCGCTTGTATGTATGCTGCTTGCTGCCGTATTGCTAGGCTGTTCGAACCCTGCGGGCGGAACATCGGGCGGCGGTTCACCTAATGTGTCTGCCGAAAAAGAAATTACGCTGACGCTCGATTTGCAAGGTGGAACGACAACAACGCCGCTTGAAGACGGCGCTGACGGAAAAAAACTGCTGAAAGGCAGGTCGAGGTCTTCCGTTGCTATCATCGGGCCTGTAAAGTCCGGTTATACCCTTACCGGCTGGAATCCCGAACTTCCTGAAGCCTTTCCTGCAGAAGATCCTGCGCAGATCTACACAGCGCAGTGGCAGGAGAACACACCGGTTAATTTTTCCGATTTGAATAACTACCTTCAAACCGCTCAGCCTGCAGCGGACGGTATATACTATATCGATCTCACCATTACGGATCAAAATTTAAATGACGGTTTGCTTAAAAACATACTGACAAATGCTTCTAACAAAGATAAAAAAGTTGCCCTTACTTTAAAAGGCGTTACGTCCATCGGTCAGGAAGCTTTTAGAGAATGCAAAGGGCTTACTAGTGTTACGATACCGGCCGGCGTTACATCCATCGGAAATCTCGCTTTTTTAGAATGCGCAGGACTTACAAGCGTTGTCATACCGGACAGCGTTACGTCCATAGGAAGCGGCGCCTTTTCCAACTGTACGGCTCTTACTAGCGTTACCATACCTGGCAGCGTTACGTCCATAGGAAATAGTGCTTTTGTAGTCTGTACAGGGCTTACGCAGCTTATCGTAAGTCCTGAAAATATGACCTATCGCAGCGAAAGCAATATCATATATACAAAAGATATGAAAACGCTCCTGTATGCGGCAGGCTCTCTTTCAAACGTTACGATACCGGACAGCGTTACGTCCATTTGGGATCGCGCTTTTGCTTTCTGCTCGGGGTTTACGAGTGTTGCCATACCGAATAGCGTTACGTCCATAGGAAGCGGCGCCTTTTCATATTGCAGGGATCTTACGAGCGTTAGTATACCGGACAGCGTTACATCCATAGGAAAGGATGTTTTTGAGGGCTGCACGGCTCTTACTAGTATTATGATACCTGGCAGCGTTATGTCCATCCCCGAAGATGCCTTTCTCTACTGTGCGGCTCTTACGAGTGTTACCATACAGAACGGTGTTATATCCATCGAAGAAGGCGCTTTTTCAGCGTGTAAGGCTCTTACGAGCGTTACGATACCGGACAGCGTTACGTCCATAGGAGAACGCGCTTTTTCATACTGTGAGGCTCTTACGAGCGTTACGATACCGAATAGCGTTACGTCCATCGAAAGCGCCGCATTTGGGAACTGCTCGGCTCTTACAAGCATTACGATGCCGGACAGTGTTACATCTATCGGCAGTAATGCTTTTTGGGGCTGTTACAGCCTAAAGGGAACGCTTGCCTTGCCTCCAAACCTGAGAACAATCGGCAGCAAAGCTTTTAAAAACTGCAATAAGGTAGAGCGGTTTGATTTTACGGCATGCACGAAGCTTACCGAAATTGCAAATGACGCTTTCGAAGGCTGCGGAACTGCGGTAAAGTATAAGGTTACGGCGGCAAGCGGCTTAAAGGGGAAGCTTCGTATCATAGGTATTCCGGAAGGGCAAATAGAGGAAATATAATAAACCGATACGTAAACCATAGCCGGCGTCAATAGATGTGCTCTTCGGCTCATCTATTGATGCTGGAACAAATACAAACAAATACTCAAATATAGAATATCATACGATCGTGTGCTATACTTAACACGTTATGGAAAATGCGGAAAAAACGATCCTGATTGCGGGAAAAGAAATGCCTGAGGCTAAAAATCTTGCGGACGGCTTTAAAAATTCGGAACGCAATGCGTTTGCTGTAGGGCAAGACAATGTTTTATGGAATAAGTCTTCCGCTATTTCCGCCCGCTCTTTTGTTTTGCAATGCGCCAATAGAGCGAACGGTTTTTCCGAAGCCGTTTTGTATTTTGACGAAGGTTTTGTCTGCTCCAAATTTCCTGAAAACGACATACAGACTTGCACGCAGATATGCTGCGAGTATATTTTAGGCTATCAATATCTTACTGCGGAATTATTAAAACACTTTGAAAAACAAGGGGGAAAGATCGCTTTTATTTACGCTCCGCTTCCCAAAACCGCAGCGTTTGTAAATCCTTCCGTAAAGGCGGCGGCGTCCGCTTTTATTTCTTTTGCAAAAAGCACGGCGGAGCGATGCACATCCGGCGCTTCCACAGCGGTAGTTTTGGTTAAGGCCGACAGGGAAGACCGATACAAAGACGACGCCTCAATTTCCGAATGGCTCGGCCGGTATTTTGACGAAATCGATTCCCTCAAAAAAAAGCCGGATGCAAAGCGCCCTGCCGTATGGATAAAACCCGGCTCAAAGCCGCCGTTCGTGTTCCCTTTATTCCCCCGCTGAACCGTTCCATAATCTAATTAGAATTTGCCGTTTTGCGGTTAAGCTGCATATGTACAAGCTGCGCGTGCGCCGTCAAAGAAGATCCGAATAGGCTTTTAAAACCTCATCGCCTTCACAGCCGTTTAAAACCTTTGTCGCCAAAGTTTTGCCCAACTGAACTCCTTCCTGGTCAAAAGAATTTATGTTCCACAAAAATCCTTCAAACATTATTTCATTTTCAAAGTGGGCAAGAAGCGCACCCAAAGTTTTGGGCGTAAGCCGATCGGCAAAAAGCAATGATGAAAAACGTCCGCCTTCAAACTGTTTATTCGCGTTGTTATCGTCCTTTCCGCGGGCAAACGCCACTATCTGGGCGCTCAGGTTTGCAAGAAGCTTGGTTTGGCTGAAAGAACCCTTTATTTCAATATCCGTTTTGCGCTGCGACTCTTTAAATCCTACAAATTTTATCGGACATATATTCGTGCCCTGGTGAAGCAGCTGATAAAAAGAATGCTGTCCGTTTGTTCCGGGCTCTCCGAAGATGATGGGCTCTGTCGAATAGCCTATGGGCTTTCCGTCTCGGTTGACGTGCTTTCCGTTGCTTTCCATGGCAAGCTGCTGCAAGTGCGCGGGAAAGCGGAGCAGCGCCTGAGAATAAGGCAGGATCGCCGTAACGGGAAGATCGAGTATGTTGCGCAGATATATGCTTATAAGAGCGTCCAAAAGACTTGCGTTTTCAGTGATGTCTTTTTCAAGGGCAAGAACATCCGCTTCATGAGCGCCTTCAAGGATTTTGCTGAAAACTTCATATCCGAAAGCGACGGAGAGAATTACGCCGCCTACCGCACTGGACGCACTGTAGCGTCCGCCTATAAAATCGTCCATAAAAAAAGCTTTTATAAAGTCCGGAGAAGACGCGAGCGGACTTGTGTCGCTGGTTACTGCCACAATGTGTTTTTTTGCGTCGAAACCCGGGATATTTTTATTTTTCATCGAGTTGATGACGAACATTTGGTTTGTAAGCGTTTCCAAGGTGGTTCCGCTTTTTGAAACAAGGACGAACAAAGTTGTTTCAATGTTTACGCGGGACATAACTTCCGCAGCGTCGTCGGGATCTACGTTGCTGATAAATTCAGCGTTCAACTGCTTTATTCCGGCTTCGCTGCAATACCCTTTTAATGCGATGTAGAGCGCCCTCGGCCCAAGATCGGAACCGCCTATTCCTATCTGACATACGGTATCAAACGCTTTTCCCGTGGAGCCCCTTATCTTACCGCTTCGGACGTCTTCGGAAAAATCTTTGATTTTTTTAAGTTCGTCAAGATAAAATTTTGCCTTATCTTTACCGTCAATGATCACCTTTTCGGAAAGGACTTGCCCTCTTGCCAATTGGTGCAGAACGCTGCGTCCTTCGCCGGTATTGATGATATCCCCTTTTAAAAGGCTTTTATATTTTTCAATAACTTCCTGTTCTTCACTTAACTGCTGCAATACGGATAAGATCTTTTCGTCCACCGGCAGGGCCGCATAGGAATATGTTAATCCGCCGCCCTGTTTTGCGATATATTTTTTTATCCGTTCTTTTGTAAGACCCGTTTTTATATTGAACGGTTTTAAACTTTTAAGTTTGCCGAAAGACTGCGTCGCGTCAAGATTGTTATATTCCATAAGACCCTCCGAAGTTAATGAAAAACGTTTACGTGTAAAGCAATATTCACAGATACTGTTATATACTCCGAACAAGTATATACTTGAAAGCCGAAAATGTCATCTGCGAAATTGTGCGTATTGCGCGTCTGGCTTGGCGCGTCGAGTGTGACTGGTATAACACAGTACAGATGGGCGGGCATAATTGTCATTCTTTGCGGCGCAAATACTGCACGATGTTTACACAGTCGCCGTCTTTTTTACAAAAGGCAGCGTTTCAAATGTCTTGTTTTCCAGCATACTGATTAAGCGGCAAGCCGTATCGGTGGGGCTATTCAATTAATGCGCATATATGATTGGCGGCGATTGCCTAACGATTTCAAATATTTAAGCAGAGGGAAAATAAATTCGACGGGACTTCGGCTGTACCGTCTTTATTCAAAATTCAGCGCGCCGCTTTGCACGGCGCACCGATCTAAACCGACGTCTGTCGGCTATTCTTTCCACACTAATCGGAAACCTCTGATAGGATCGGCTCCGCCGGACACCTTTGAATCTCGCTTGCCGGTCATACAAAAATAAACTGCATTTTCAATACCGGATGACCAGTATCCGCCGCGAACTACCCGTGTAGTTTCATGCGACGGGAAAGGTCCCGTAGGATAAGGGTTCGTACTTGCAGTTACAGTTGGAGTATACAAATCCCAACACCATTCGGCTACATTGCCGCTCATGTCGTGGAGCCCCAGTTTGTTTGCATCTTTGCTTCCGACATTTGCCCTATCGTCTACAGACGGCGTTTGCGGTACAAAAGCCGTGCCGTTCCACCATTTATTGAAGACTGCAACTTTTGCCGTTTCTGCACGTAAAATTTCATAATCACTTGGCGGCAGTGTCATACCCTCAAAGCCGATAGACTGTTCAGCTCCGCTTGCAGAATTCAAATTGGTTAAATAAACGCCGCTATAGCTTTCCGCATTGGTAGTGTCGGCGCCCTGATAACGGGCGGCAAACTCCCATTCAGCTTCGGTCGGTAAACGGAATCCTTTTTTTGAAAAATCGCAAAAAGCGCTATCACTGTCGGAAGCATGTTTTATAACTTCTCCCGATACCGAATTCTTACGGTACACGCATTCGTTCGTAGTTCCGAACCACATCTCGGTATATGCATTGCACCATGCTATGCAGTCGGTCCAGCTTATGTTTGCCATCGGCTGATCGTCTTCGGTAGGAGTATCTGCGTCATCCGGATCAAAATCAAACAAATAACCGTGATCTTTAGCCCATTCACATACTTCATTCCATAGTTTTACGGTAACTTCGTATTTACCTATATTGTAATCATTTAAATTGACCGTGCGTCCGTCGATGAATACGCCCTTCCATGAAGCGTCGGCGGCGGGCAAGGTATTTGGTAAAACTGCGTGTCCTGTAATACCTCCTGTAGGCGGCGTTACCTTTACCCCTTCGGAACTCGAAACGGCTTGCGTTGTTGCATAGACGTCCGTATCTACTTCAAAGTTATCAAAATCGGCCAATTCGTTTTCTGCTGTTGCACTTCCTTTTTTCCATGAGGCAAACACAAACCCCGTATCGTAACCGGTTATTTTTGCCTTTGCGTCGTTTTTTATTGCTCCCCACGTTACTCCATACGGCTTTATGATAGTAGGATCCGTTGCCAGCTGAACATGACCGTCGCTTTTTATCGTGATGGTAACGTTTATCTGTTTTGCTTCCGCATATATTGTCATATTGTTTCCTAAAGGAAGATTATCCGCTGACAATACCGCGCCGCTTGGGCCACTTCTTCTCCATTGTTTGAATTCATAATTTGGGTGGTAACGGAGAAGGTCTTTTGCCAGATTCTTAACCTCGCCCCATGTTTTTCCCTTTTGAACCGTAATGGAAGCAGGAGGATCTATATCGACGTGATCGCCGGTAATAGTGAGCGTTATCGTTACAGGCTCAGACACAACAAAAACAGTTTCATTATTGTCAAACGGAGTCGTATAGCTATTGTTCAAAAGCGTACCTGAAGCATCCGTAAGACGCCATTCTTTAAATTTATAGTTATCTTTATATTTTTTGATTTTAGTTTTTGCGAGCGACTCAATTTCATCCCATCTTTTACCCTTTTCCACTTCAAACGTGGGAAAATCGGGTGCGGTAGAAATCAATTCGACGTGCTCATCGCCCTTAACCGTTATCGTAATCTTAGGCGTAGGAGGCGCAACCGTTTGTTTTGACACAACAAAAACGGTTTCGTTTGTATTAAAAACATAGTCGTCAAGTAAAGGAGCGCCTGAAGCGCCGGTAAGTTTCCATGTATCAAATCCGTAGCTCGGAGCATAGCCGTCAATTTTGTCTTCCGCTATGGCTTTCAACTGGCGCCACGTTTTGCCCTTTTCAACTTCAAATGTGTGCTCGGGCTTGAGTATAACATGCTCATCCCCCGCAACGGTTATCGTTATTTGTGCGGGCGTTGAGCCGCCGCTTTCGCCGCCCGGCGAGGGGGGGGGTACGGACGGCGTCGGGATGGTTTCGGCGGGATTGCTGCAGCCCGTTAAAAATGCCGTAAGCGCTATAACGGTCGTTACAATCAATAATAATTTTTTCATAATCTTTCGTACCTCCGGGTGCAAAGTCCGCCTTTGTGCGGACAAGGGAGATTTTACTGATATGCCGGACCCGGATTGGTTGTTATCGTCAATATGGGACAGGAACCTTTTAGCTGAACGTGCACTTGAAGATCCGTTTCGCCGGATGTTTTTTGCAAGTGTATACTTTGAACAAAGATTACTTTACCGTTTATGGTTTTTGAAGCACCGTAGTTTTCATGGCCCAAGTGATTTGAAAGCGTTGCTTCTCCGTTTACGCATAAGCAAAACGGCTTGTCCTGTCCGTCGGGAAGCGGATTGGAAGCAAGCGTAACCGTTCCGTTATCACCCACACGCAGCAAAGGAAAGTTGTCATATTGTTTATTTTTCCAAGCTTTTATATCTTTTTGTTTCGGCGAGGGTTTTGAAATAACCTGAAAAAGAAGCTGATTATCTAATTCCGTAGCAGTGGTTATCTTTGCATAAAGGGATTGCGTTATGGGTCTAACCGCCATAATGACTTCTTGAGGGTCTTCTTGGCTACCTTCTTGGTTTGCCAACTGCTCATGTGTTGCAATGCAAAATTGTACCGTCAGTTCTCCTTTATAATCGTCCGCATCAATGCCGCGCCCTTTTGGGTCTGCAACACCGCACGTAATGTCGAGCTGCATGTATTTATCTGCACCCGCAGTTTGATACAGTGTTTTATAAGGTTCAAGGCGACTGTAGTCAAAAAGCTCGGCGGGAGCGGTTCCTGTTAATTTGGTAAATGCATAAAAAGACGAGGCGAATTTATTAGAATCCACTTTTATAACACTGTCAGGTGTTTTGCTTAGCACATGATCAAATACGTCTTTTTTGGTAAAATACAGCTTTGTAAGACTACTCCCAAACCTATCAGGGTGAAATACGGAATATTTTGTCTCTAGCGTTACCGTATCCGATCCGCCGGCAGTTTTTTTATGATTTTTTACCGTGTACACTGGTATGATTTTAATTTTATCCGTTTCCTCTTTTGCAAGGGTAGCTTCCAGTTTATAATAGTCACAATCGCCGAGCGTAACGGAAGTTCCGTTCGCAAGAGAAAAAGTAAGCGGCGCTTTAAAAAAGTCTGCAATAGTAGGATACGCTTCCGCAATATATTTTTCGATTGAAAGGTTCCTCTCAATACCCTCGTCGAGCTTTAACTCGCCCTTGCCGTCATTAGAATTTATAGACCACGGTTGGGAGGCATAAGGATTGGCAAAGCCGTTTACGGCCATTTCTTTGTCGAAAGGATTTCCATTTTTCGTACCCTTTACTTTTACGGTAAACGTTCCCGCTTCGTCGTTGTAGGCAGTAACTTCCTTTTGTGTAAATTCAATTGAAGGAAGGGTTGAAGTTCCTAAAGTAATTTTTCCGGCAGCTTCAAACGGGGATTGCCGTCCTTTCGTTAAGCCGAACGTCTCAAGCACGTCCGCTTCGACCAATTCATACTGATTTTGCGGAACGGAAGGATTTATCCCCGGGTTTTCCGCACCGGAAGATGATCCCGCCTGCTGGCAGCCGGTTGTCAACAGCGCGGCTAGCAGTACCGGTAATAAGCATATCATTGCTTTTTTCATTATCGATTCCTGTTAATTAAAAATAGTTTCGGATTTTAAGACTTGCTTATTTTAAGTCTTACCATAATAAACTCTGCGCAAAGTACGCATGAAAACGCCATTCTCGGAAATTGAAATTTCCTTATATGTCGTTTAAAAAAAACGTTTTAAAATGTAGTTACGACAGACACGCACATATTTTTAAATAATTTGCAGAAAACGGGCAAAACCGTTCTTTTTTGATGAAAAGCCAAGAAGTAAAGATATTGAGATAATCTTGCATAAAGAATACAAAAAGTCAAGATCTCGGTTTAATTTTATAATTTGGCGGCCTGCGCATGCAATATCGGTCGGTCGGCCGCATCGGTCAATATTGCCGAAAACTGCGATTTTACATATTATTAGTCTATATGCAAAGTGCGCGCGAGTTTCGGACAATGCCGAAACGTCGCTTATAGGAAACATGATGGCTGATACTGTAGACAACGATTTTTTATTTTGTCCCAAGTGCGGCGGAAAAAAGGTTCAATACGCCGACGATAGAAAATGGAATTGTCCCGACTGCGGCTTTAAACTGTACAACAATGTCGCCGCAGCCGTAGGGCTTGTGATCATTGATGAAAAGGGCGGCGTGATTTTTGAAGTTCGTGCAAAAGAACCGAAAAAAGGATTTCTCGCTCTGCCCGGCGGATTTTGCGACCCCGGCGAAACGGCAGAAGAAGCTGCCGTTCGCGAATGCAAAGAAGAGCTCGGCGTCGAACCTGAAAAGGTATCCTATCTGTGCAGTTTTCCCAATGTTTATGATTACAAGGGCATCAGATACAAGACCTGTGATCTGTTTTTTGTTGCAAAGATGGGAATTTCAAAGTCCGGGGCTCTTGTGGACAGCATGCATATTCAAGACACGGAAGTTACAAAACTCGTTTCAAAACAAGTTTACAGCGAAAGCGACATAGACAAACTTCCACTGGCTTTTGAGTCTGCAAAAAAAACTTTGCGCTTTTGGCTTTCAAGTGCTAAGGCCGATAAGCAGGAGTAAACTGAAAATTGAATGCTTATGTCGTTTTACCGGCGGTCTTAGGTTTTGCCGGATGTTTTTCGGTCATAGTTTCCGTTCCGCTGCGGAGTAAAAAATATGCCGTAAAGGCGGGCAAGTGTGTTTTACCGCTTAGACGGGGAAACGCTTTGGCCGCTAAACTCAGCTTTTTAATGTGTGTTTTGCTCGTTTCGCTTTCCTTGCTCGGAAGGCTTTCCTTTTTAATAAATTGTATAGTATGCGCTACGGGAATTTTAGGCTGCGAGATAACGGCTCGCAGTTTATTCATAAAAAAGTTCAAAGGCGTTTATGAAAACGGAATTTTCATAAACTATCCGTTCATATCATACGGCGACATATACAGCATACCTGCATTTTTGTGGGAAGATTCCGCCGAGGCACTTAAAGGCAAAACATCACTGCAGATTGTCTTAAATAACGGAAAAAATATTACGCTTTCCTTTGAAAGCGAAGAGGAATTTTCAAAAGTAATTCCTTACTTATCCACAGGAGTTCATCGATGAATAAGCCCCTGATCTGTTTGACGCTGACTAAAAAGACAATAAAAGAAAACGTTGAGCTTATAAATCGATACCGCCGCTACATAGACTTGGCGGAACTTCGCGCCGATTTTCTTGAAGAAGACGAACTTCTTTCAATAAGGAGATTCCCCGAGCTCGCACAAATTCCCGCCATCCTCACGATCCGCCGTAAAATTGACGGAGGACGGTACGTAGGAGGCGAAGGCGCCAGGACGATGCTGTTTGCGAGGGCATTGGCTTTTGCCGAACACGATATGCGTAAAAATTTTGCGTATGTGGATTTTGAAGATGATTTTTACGTTCAAAGTTTGCAGGACGCCGCGCTCGCTTTCGGGATCCACATCATCCGCAGCAAACACGACATGGAAGGTCCCGTAAAAGATCTTGCAAAGTGTTTTAAAAAGATGTGTAAAACTTCCTATGAAATTCCCAAAATCGCATGTATGCCGCACAGTCTTTCAGACGTAACCGAAATTTTTAAAGAATGTCAAAACATGATGGAACAGCCGCACATAATATGCGCTATGGGGCCTATGGGGCTTTCCACCCGCATTCTGGCTCATAAAATCCATTCGTATTTAACCTTTGTTTCGCCAGAGGAATCTGGGCTGCGGGAAGTGATAGGACAGATAGACCCTGTTGCGATAAATGAAGTTTACGGCTTCCGTTCAATAGACGAAAACACAAGGATTTTCGGCGTTACCGGCTGGCCTTTAAAAAAGACAAACAGTCCCGAGCTTCACAACGCGGGATACAAAGATCAGAATATCAATGCCGTATACATTCCCGTTTGCTCGCCCGACATAGGGCAGACGATCGAATTTGCAAACCAGATAGGCATGGAAGGACTTTCCGTTACGGTTCCGCACAAAGAAAGCGTTTTACCGTTTTTAAAAACCGTTTCTCCGCAGGTGGAAAGGATCGGCGCATGCAACACGATCATGCGTAAAGAAGACGGTTCGTGGACAGGTTATAATACCGATGCTACCGGGCTTGTAAATGCGCTTAAAGTTTTTTTAGGAAGCGACAGTTTAAAAAACACAAAGGTTTCGATCATTGGAGCCGGCGGCGCCGCCAAGGCTGCAGCTTACGCCGTAAACACGATGGGCGCCAAAGCGTGTATATTTAACAGAACTCTTTCAAAGGCAAGGGCTATTGCAAAAAAATACGGCTTTGACTACGCTCCTCTGTCTCCCGACGGATGCGGTAAACTTGAAGAATATTCTTCGCTTATAATCCAGACGACTTCAAAGGGAATGGAAACCGAGTCCTTTTCTGCGGAAGACGACAATCCCGTTTGGTTTTACGAGTTTACGGGAGATGAAAAACTTTTTGACATAGTGTATGCGCCTGAGGTAACGCCCGTTATGGCGCAGGCCAAGGCTGCAGGCTGCAAAGTATGTAACGGCCTTCCGATGCTGCTTGAGCAAGGATATGAGCAGTTTAAGCTGTTTACGGGCGAGGAGTATAGGCAAAAAAAAGCGGGAGAAGCATATGACTCAAAGTGAACAAAAAAAGCTGGCGGCCGAAACAGCTGTAGATGCTATGATAAGCGAGGGCAAAATATTCAGCGGGATGAAAATAGGACTCGGCACCGGTTCGACGGCAATGCCGGCGGTTCACAGGCTTGCCGAGCGCATAAAAGACGGAACTCTTAAGGATATTAAGGCCGTAGTAACAAGCTTTCAAACTTCAAACGCCTGCCAGGATCTTGGAATTCAAGTTTATTCCATGAACGACAGAGTTATAGGAGGGCGCCTTGATCTTGCCGTTGACGGCGCGGACGAGGCCGACGCACAAAACAATCTTATAAAAGGCGGAGGGGCGGCTCTTTTGCGCGAAAAAATTGTGGCCTATAACTCTTCCTTATTCGTTATTGTGATAGATGAGTCTAAGGATGTAAAATCCCTAGGCACAAAATTCCCCGTTCCGGTAGAGATCGTAGGGGACGCCCGAGTTCCTGTTACCGCCGCTCTTGAACGGCTCGGCGCCGAATGTACGCTTCGCGAAGGGGTGAGAAAGTGCGGTCCTGTTATTACCGACAACGGAAATCAGATTTTGGACTGCCTTTGGCAAAATCCCGTAAATCCGCCTGAAATGGAAGCAAAGATTGCTGAAATAGCGGGCGTTGTTGAAGTAGGGCTTTTTACAAAAAATAAGCCGATCATATTTGTCGCTCATGAAGACGGCAGCGTTTTAAGGCGATGATCGTATGCTAAGCTAATAAGCGATGTTTCGGCGTTGCCCGAAACTTGCAGTTTAACCGGATCGCGATATTTCAGCGGTCGAAGTTAAACCTCACTTTTTATTAACTGTGCGCCGCTCGAAACTTCGCGCTTATGCGCTCGTTGCGGAGCACGCGCACTAATTGCACTCGGTCGGAAATTGAAATTTTCTCACTCGTGCAATTTTAAGAAAGGACTTGTTATGTCATTGGATTGCGGTATTGTAGGACTTCCTAATGTTGGAAAATCGACTATATTTTCAGCTTTAACTGCAGCTCCGGCAGCTGCGGAAAATTTTCCGTTTTGCACTATAGAGCCGAATATCGGTATTGTCGATTTGCCGGACGAGCGTCTTGACTTTTTGGAAAGCGTTTTCCACCCTAAAAAAAAGATTCCCGCTTGCGTAAAGTTCGTAGATATCGCAGGGCTTATAAAAGGAGCGGCGAAGGGAGAAGGCTTGGGGAATCAATTTTTGGCTAATATCCGCGAAACGAGCGTGATCGCCCATGTAGTGCGCTGCTTTGACAACCCCGACATAATGCATGTACGTGAAGACGCAAAAGCAGAAGCTGAAATAAATCCCCTAGACGATATTCTTACGATCAATATGGAATTGGCGCTTGCCGATCTTGATACCGTAAATAAAAGGCGGGAAAAGGTTGAACGTTCCGTACGCGCTCTCGGCAAAGATGAAGAAAAAAGACTTTCCTCATGGATGAGCGCCGTAGAAAAGATAAAACCGTTCCTTGAAGAAGGCAAGGCCGCAAGGCAGGCGGAACTTACGGACGACGAAAAAAAATCCGTATACGATATGCACCTTCTTACGATCAAGCCTCAGCTTTATGTTTGCAACATAGACGAATCTTCGATTCCGTCAGGTTCAAATAATTACGTGGAAACGGTTAAAAAGATTGCCGCTGAAGAAGGCTCCGACGTTGTTGTGATATGCGGAAAATTCGAGGCGGATCTGTCGGAGATAACGGATCCTTTGGAGCGCAAGGAATTTATGGAGTCTGCGGGATTAAAAGAATCCGGTCTTACAACCCTTGCCCATAAGGCCTACGGATTAATGGGCTTGCGTACTTTTTTTACGGGCGGAGAAGACGAATGCCGCGCATGGACTATCCGTAAAGGGGATACGGCTCCTAAAGCCGCCGGCGTTATCCACACCGATTTTGAAAAAGGGTTTATAAAAGCCGAAGCCTATACGATAGACGATCTTCGTAAGTACGGCAGCGAAGCTAAGATAAAAGAAGCCGGAAAATACCGCATTGAAGGCAAAGATTATGTAGTCCAAGACGGCGACGTTCTTTTCTTTAAATTTAACGTATAGGTTCAAGCGGGCTTCGGCTTACAAGTTTTAAAATGATTTTTGCATAAAATATTCGATCAGGTCAATTTATATGACAGGGAATTTTATGCAAAAAAAAATTGTCCGTATTTTTAAAATTATGCGTTATGTGATCTTTTTTACGCCGCTTTTTATACCGCTGCCGTTAAACGCCTTATCGCAGTTCAAAGTGGCGGGGGACAACGGAGCGAAGATAAAAGTCGTAAATTGGAACGTCCAAACATTTTTTGACGCGCAAACGGACGGCAGTGAATACAGTGATTTTAAAAGATCGTCTTCAGGATGGGGAAGAGATGCTTATGTAAAGCGGCTTGAACGTTTATGCGAAGCTATAAATGTTCTGGATGCGGATGTCTTTGTGATGGAGGAAATAGAAAGCAAGGGCGTGTTGTATGATATTTCGAACAAACTCGCTTCCAATTCATGGCGCAAAAAAAAGATGTACGGTTACGGATGTTTTTATAAGACGCCGGGTACGTCGATAGGATGCGCCGTGTTGTCGAGACACCCGCTTTCGGATTTGAAAATTCACTCTCTGGACATAAAAACTGAAAACACGCAACAGCCTTCTCTCAGGCCTCTCATGGAACTTACTCTTATTGCCTCAGGGAAAAAACTTATTCTCTATGTGAACCATTGGAAGTCTATGGCCGGCGGAGAAGCTAAAACTGAAATCTGGCGGCGCTGGCAGGAATCCGTACTGGGGAAAAACGTGTACGATTGTGTACACGGCGGTCTTACAGACACAGTCCCTGCGGTTCTTTGCTGCGGAGATCTTAACTGTAACATAACGAAATTTGCCGTTTGGAAAGATGTTGCCGGTCTTGTTTCATACGGCGGTTTGTCAAAGTCCTCCGATATGTGTAACGTTTTTCTTCGCTACATTAAAGCGGGAAATTTCGGCGTATGCGGCGTATATTCTCCGTGGATCTTATCCGACGGAAGACGGATAGAAGGAGGCAGTTACTATTATAATAAAGCATGGAATACGCTGGATCATTTTTTCAGTTCGGGAACCGCAAAAATATCGAATTTTACCGTTGAGAACAAGGGACCTTGGGCGGATGAAGCTGGAATCCCTATAGGATATAAGGTCTATACCGGCAGGGGATATTCGGATCACCTGCCCGTTTCATGCACGGTCGAATTTTAAACTGTGGAACGGATAGGCGGGAGAATACATAAGTGCCGGCGGATAACCGTGAAAACGCATAAGTGCGGGCGAGCAGCTGCGGACAACTTTCGGCCGTGTATAAATAAAAGAAACCGGCTGAAGTTTTTGGGCTGTTCCGCCGCCGGCCTGCCTTTAAAATTCCCGAGACAAGACTATTGCCCGTAGTAGGCGTTGGGGCCGTGTTTTCTTAAATAGTGTTTGTCTATGATGTATTCGGGGAGCGGCGTTGCGCCGGGGTTTACTTGTAATGTGATGCTTGCCATCTTGCTTACTTCTTCAAGAACTGCAGCGTTATATACCGCATAGGAAGGCGTCTTTCCCCAAGCGAACGGTCCGTGACCTCCGACTAAGACCATGTTCACTTCGGCTGGATTGTATTTCAGGTTGCAAAAATGTTGAACTATCGCGTTCCCGGTTTCAAGCTCGTAATTCTTTTTTACCATCTCTTCCGAAAGATACGGAGTGCAAGGAATTTCAGTCTGCACGTGATCCGCATGTGTGGTTCCGAAAAGGGGAATAGGGCGCATAGCCTGAGCCCAGGCTACCGCATAAGTCGAGTGGGTGTGTACTATTCCTCTCATCTCAATTCCGTCTTTTACGGCGAATTCTCTGTAGAGCACGCAATGCGTAAGAGTGTCCGACGACGGATTTAGAGAACCTTCGATTTTTTTCCCGTCCAAGTCCACTACGACCATGTTTTCAACGCTCAGTTCGGGATAAGGCACGCCCGACGGCTTTATTGCAAAGACGCTCTTGCTCTTGTCGAACGCCGAAACGTTGCCCCATGTATAAATTGCCAAATGCTGAGCCGGAATTTGCATATTGGCTTCGAAAGCTTCTTCTTTAAGAGACTGATAAATACTTGCCATAATTTACTCCTCTTCCGCAAGGTTTGCAGCAGCGTTTTTTTGCCGCGTTCAGGATCTTTAGTCGATAGCTTCGATCGCCGCTCGCTCCACCGCAAGACCTTTTTTATAATTTTTAAAAAATGCATTGAATCCGTCTACGTCGGATTTTTCAGGCTGTATTGTAACCCGTCTGTTTTCTTTAAATACCTCGTCGTTTAAAAAATCGCCGAGCGGCTTACCGGGGTTAAAAGCCTCCTTTGCGGCGTATGAAGCCAGTAAGGCGATTCCCCAAGGGCCTCCCTCGCCTGCGGTTTCAAGCGTAGAGACAGGAGTATGCATCGCCGCGGCCATAATGGCGGCGCCTACGTTTTCAGTCTTAAAAAATCCTCCGTGCCCGGTTAGACAGTCTATCTTGACGTCTTCCTTGTCGAACAGAATGTCCATACCGATGCGGAGCGCCCCCAATGCCGTAAAAAGCTGCGCTCTCATAAAATTGGCTAGAGTAAAGTTGTTTTTTTGCGTCCTCATAAAAACGGCTCTGCCTTCATTCATTCCGGTAATGCTTTCTCCTGAAATGTAGTTATAAGGAATAAGTCCACCGCAGTCTTTGTCTCCTTGAAGCGCCAAAGACAAAAGCTTGTCGTATAATTTACTTTTTTCGATTTGGTTTCCGGTCGCTTTAAGGACTTCTGCAAAAAGATTAAGCCATTGATCGTATTCGCCCGTGCAGTTGTTTGCGTGTGCCATCGCAACCAGGGCTCCGTCGGGCGTCGTCACCAAATCTATTTCATTGGCATAGACTTTGGAAAGTTCTTTTTCAAGGACGACCATTGCAAAGACGGAAGTTCCTGCCGAGACATTTCCCGTGCGTTTCGCCACGCTGTTCGTCGCGACCATGCCCGTACCGGCGTCCCCTTCGGGAGGGCACATAGGTATACCGCTTTGAAGATCCCCTTCCTTGTCGAGTAAAGTCGCTCCCTCCTCCGTTAGTGTTCCCGCCCCGTTTCCTGCAAGAAGAACCTCAGGTAAAAGCTGTTCGAGCTTCCAAGGGTATTTTTTATCTTTTACAAGAAGATCGAATTGTTTTATAAATTGCCCGTTGTATGTGCCGGTCTTTATATCTATAGGAAACATTCCCGAAGCGTCTCCGATGCCGAGTACCTTTTTGCCTGTCAGTTTCCAGTGAATAAAACCCGAAAGCGTTGTAAAAAAGGCTATGTCGGGAACATGTTTTTCATCGTTTAAAACGGCCTGATAAAGGTGGGATATGCTCCACCGCTCCGGAACCGGGTAGCAAAAAACGGAAGAAAGTTTTGCTGCGGCCTTGCCGGTGATAGTATTGCGCCATGTTCTGAATGGAACCAACAGTTCATTGTCTTTATCGAACGCAAGGTATCCGTGCATCATTCCGCTTATTCCTAAGGCTCTGAAATTTTTTACGGTTACGCCGTATTTTTCTTTTACATAGGCTTTCAGTTCGGCATAACAGCCGGAAAGCCCCCTCATTACTTCGTCGAGCGGGTATGTCCATATTCCGTTTGAAAGAGTGTTTTCCCAATCATAGCTGCCTTGAGCGATCGGTTCGTTTTGTGAATTTATAAGCACGGATTTTATTCTTGTAGAACCGAATTCTATGCCGAGAACGGCAATACCTTCTTCAATTTCTTTTTTGTTTTTTTCAAAATCGGCGTTCATATCACTCCTATAAATTGCATGAGGAAGAAAATTTCAATTTTCAACCGAGTGCAATTAGTGCGCTCTTTGCGACGGTTTAATTTCTTATTAAAGATTACGGTATCACAAATTCTTTACCGATTCAACACATGCTCGACACGTGTGCGGTCGGAAAATCACGGCAATATGTGCAGTCGAATATGTGCGGCTGAATATTGATAAAAACCTAAAGTCAGGGTAGTCTTTAATTAAAGTATACTTTTATTTTGGAAAATAAATGAAAAAAAATTTTATCTATGCCGTTTTTTTTGCGGCGGTTTGTTTTAAGCCGTCTTTAGTGTCGTCCGCCGATTTCGGCGGCGTATTGTCCAAGGCGACTTCCGGCGCGGCGGGGCAATCTGCTGCGGACGTGCAGCCTGCGACAGCTGTGCAACTTGCCGCGGCTCAATCCGCTGCGGGATCAACCGCGCTCGGTAACCCTTCAACACAGGATTCCGGCGTCGAAACCGACGAAGTTATGATTCCCGGTTATGCTAATCCTTACCGATGGAACAGAGAATTAAAAGGTGAAGCCGTAAACTTTAAAGAAATTTGGGGATATGTGATTCCAGACTATATCGACGAATACAATAAAAATGCGATGCTTACGGACATAGGTCTTTTTGCCGCGGAAATAGATATCTTTGGAAATCTTTCAAAAGTGCCGCAAAGATCCGCCGTAGCGGATTTTAAGGGCAGAGTTCACTTAACGGCCGTCTGCGACAGCCGCTCTTTAAGTCACTTCGTCTTAAGCTCCGGCAAACTCCGCACTCAGGTGGCCAATGACCTTGCGCTCGCAGCAAGGGAATTTGACGGCGTTCAGATTGATTTTGAACTTGTCCCTCCCGAAGATGCGGAAAATTATCTTTTATTTTTAAAATATTTGAAAAAGAAATTGGGGAAAAAAACTTTAACGGTCTGTGTCCACGCGAGGGTAAAGACCTTGGATCGGGATGCGGAGTCTTATTCGGAAATAGGCAAAGTTGCAGACAGAATAATGATTATGGCCTATGACGAGCACTGGAGCACAAGCGCGCCGGGCGCAATCGCTTCTATGGACTGGTGCCGATCCGTAGCCGAATATGCCCTTTCTTTGTGGCCTGCCGAAAAATATATCATGGGGCTGCCTTTTTACGGCAGAACATGGCCGGAAGAAAATTGGCGCAAGGCATGGTATTTTGAAGGAATAAACCGGATCATGCACGAGAATAATGTGGACGTTGTCATAAGAGAAAACGATGTGCCGTATTTTTCATTTAAAAAAGAAATATCGGTTACAGGCTGGTATGAAGACGCTCACTCGGTCGTGGAACGCTCAAGAATGTACAAGGATATGGGGTTCCAAAGCTTGGCTTTTTGGAGGATGGGACAGGAAGACGCGGCTGTTTGGCAATGGATAAAGAGCTTTGACTGAGTGTGCCGCCCTGTTTTGATTATCGACTCCGCCGCTGATGTTTCCGTTTGGTTTTGTCCGATCGATTGATCAGACGATCTGCCTGTTATCTGTATATCGGATTATCGGATGAACCTCTCGGCGTCCTTGCAGCGCTTAACCTGCGGCCTAAAGTACCTTCCTAAGTTCATATTCAAGTATGTCCGTCGCTCCAAGCTCTCGCAGCTGCGGCAATAAAACCGGAACTTCGCTTTTTTTTACGGCGATTTTTATTGCGTAACCGCTGTCTCCGTAAAGGGGCGCTACAGTGGGACTTCGCATTGCAGGAAGCCCTTTAACAAGGGCTTCGAATTTTTCCTTTGAACAGTTCATTTCAAGCATAACGCGATCCCTTGCGTTTATGACGGCTTCAAAAAGCATTTTAAGTTCCAAAATCTTTTGCTTTTTCGCCGGATCCTTCATCGCTTTTTTTGAAGCGAACATGCAGGTTGAGCTTACAAGGATCGTGTCCACTATGCGGAGCCCGTTTTCAGCTAAGGTGCGGCCGGTAGCCGTATTGTCAATGATCATGTCCGCATCGTCCGGAGGAAATACTTCCGTCGCCCCGTACGTCCTTACGATAAGAAAATTCATCTTTCTGTTTTCAAGCCATCGGCGCGAGATTTGTTCGTATTCGGTTGCTACTATCACCCGTCTTTCCGTTAAAGTTTTGTCGTCGATAGAATTTGGAACCGCCGCCACTATGCGGACTCTGTCGAACCCGAGATCCGTGATCTCTTCCACGTCTGCGCCGGTTTCCATAATCCAGTCGCGTCCCGTAAATCCTACGTCGTGCGAGCCGAGTTCAAGCAGTTTACCGATGTTTTGCGGTTTCATCACCTTTGCTTCAAGGTCGTCTTGATTTACGGTAGGGCGGTACGCTCTTTCGGGAAGATCGATTTTTATTCCGGCTCCGTTTAAAAGAGAAACGACGTTTTCATATATTCTGCCTTTCGGTAAAAGGATCTTCAATTTTTCCATGATAACTCCTATAAAACGACATATGAGGAAATTTCAATTTCCGACCAAGTGCAATTCGTGCGCTCTTTGCGCACAGTTAATAATTCTCATAAAGTACGCAAAGTATATATAAAAAACAAAAGGTAGGCAATCAAAGTTTTTGCGGCCCGGCGTCAGTTGCGCCGCCTCGCGTTCCGCCTTTTTCTTTACGCCGATACTTGTTTCACGCTCGTACAGTCTCCGCTGCGGTTCCCTAGGACTCCTGTCCGATTTCCTTTGTTGCTAATTATTTTGAAATACTTTATTGTATATTCCGTCGGAGGTTTCTAAAAACCGCGTCGGTTTTCAGAGAGCCGTGTTCCAAATTCATTTAAAAGAGGCGCCCGTTATGGATAAACATAGTGAAGAGATTCTTTCATTGCTGCGTGAAAACGCACGGCTTTCGATCAATGATATTGCCGCAATGACAAAATTATCCGCTGCGGATGTAGGGAATATCATTAAAAAACTCGAAGACAACGGCGTCATAATGAAGTACGCCGCTATCGTAAATCCCGAAAAGGATGAAAACAACAGAGGAAAGGTCTGTGCCGAAATAGAAATTCAGGTAACTCCTCAGCGAGAACACGGTTTTGACGCTATTGCCGACAGAATTTGGCGTTTTCCGCAGGTAAAATCGCTTTATCTCATGAGCGGCGGATATGATCTTAAAGTGATAATCGAAGGAGAGACTTTAAAAGAAGTCGCTTTTTTTGTTTCAAGCAAACTATCCACTTTGGAAGGCGTGCGTTCCACAAAGACGCATTTTATACTTAAAACATATAAAGAAAACGATATAGTTTATGCGGAAGCCGAACGTGACCGCCGCGAAGGGGTCACAGCGTAATGAACGACAGGGAGGATAGATTTTCTTCGAAAATTTTGGAAACTCAACCGTCCGGAATCCGCAAATTTTTTGATCTGATTATAGGGCGTGACGATATAATCTCTTTGGGCGTAGGCGAACCTGATTTTCCTACGCCGTGGCTCATGCGCGAAGAAGCGTTTTATCACCTTGAAAAGGGACAGACGTCATACACTTCAAACCGCGGCCTTCTTGAACTGCGCGAAGAAATCGCAAAGTACCTTGAACGCTATAAACTTTTCTACGAACCTAAAGCGGAAATTCTTGTCACAATCGGCGTATCCGAGGCTGTGGATGCGGTTTTACGCGCCATATTGAATCCCGGCGATGAAATTATCGTGTGCGAACCCTGTTATGTCAGTTATCAGCCGCTCGCTTCGTTGTGCGGCGTAAATATTATCCGCTTGAACACAAGGGATAACGGATTTATTCCTTCCGCCGAACAGATAGAAAACGCGATAAGCCCCAAAACCAAGGCTGTCATGCTCTGTTCGCCGAACAATCCCACAGGACGCGTTATTCCCGCGCAGGAATTGAAAAAAATAGCCGAAACGGTAAAAAAACACAAAATCTGGTGTTTAAGCGACGAAGTTTACTGTGAACTTGTCTATGACGGAGTCAAACACGTTTCAATAGGCAGTTTTTCGGGAATGAAGGACTATACTGTGGTTTTAAACGGATTCAGCAAAGCATTTGCAATGACCGGCTGGCGCATAGGCTTTGTTGCCGCCCCCGGCGATTTAATGGAGCAGGTAAATAAGCTTCACCAGTATTCGACAATATGCGCGCCGATCATGAGCCAATATGCGGCTGCGGAAGGACTTCGAAACGGCTGGGCGGAAGTTGAAAAAATGCGAACAAGCTATCGGCAAAGACGCAACCTGATGTATAATGCATTTTGCAGCATTAATCTGCCGTGTGCGGAGCCCGAAGGTGCGTTTTATATTTTTCCGGATATACGTTCCACTTCTCTTTCAAGCGAAGAATTTGCCACTCGGCTCATAGAAAAACATCAGGTGGCGGTGATTCCGGGCAGCGTTTTCGGAGAAGCGGGAGAGGGATTTGTCCGCTGTTGCTATGCGACAAATATCGATAAAATAAAAATCGCCGTTTCGCGCATTGCGGACATGATAAAGGAATTACAATAGTAATTTTTCTACGGAATTCTGCCGATATTATACATAAAGGGAATCTTGTCTTCTGCAAAGAGATATTTTCGGCAGACGGCTGGAATATGCGTTTTTGCGACGCTTTTATTTTGGGGGATTTTTTATAGCAGATGTTTAGTCTTTTTCCTATCGTTATAGTGTCCGTTGTCCTACTCGGCGTTATAGCTCTTATTTCCGTTTTGTCTTCGAAAAGATCTTCCGGTAGAGGTAAAAAATCAATGCCGGAAAAAAAGGATGATTCGAGAATAATAAAAGAGGCGACAAGAAAACTCAAGCAGGATCCGCATCACACGGCTTCTTTAGTTGAACTGTCCGACTGTTATTTCCGCCGTCATGAGTGGGAAAAAGCCTTTCCGCTTTACAACACTTTGGTTGACATCGCAAGGCTCCATCCCGAAGTTGATGAATTTACGGTTGCTCTCAGGCAGGGAATTTGCGCGTTAAAACTGGGTAAGACTCAAGATTCATTTAAAGGGCTTGCCGTCGCATACCGTTTAAAACCGGATGATTTTGACACGTGTTATAACCTAGGCATTGCTTGCTATGAAAATAACGATTTTGCCCGCGCCATTCCGTGTTTAAAAAAAGCCCTTGTAGTAAGGCCGGACACAAGTTCCGTTTACAGACCGATGGGGCTTGCGCTCTATAAATCCGGAAAATTCAGGGAAAGTCTGAATTTTTTGCGCAGAACCATCGACGAATATCCCGACGATAAGGAAATACTGTTTGCTATGGCGGACGCCATGTACGAATCCGGTTACGGCGAAAAGGCGATGAAAATCTTTATGCACTTGCGCCCCGATCCTGTGTACGGCCCGCGCTCTTGTCTGGCTACGGGAAAGATGAATTTAAATGCAAAGCAATACGATAAAGCCCTTCAGGATTTTGAAATTGGTTTGAGAATACCCGACGTGCCGCCTGAAGTTGCGGTGGAGCTGCGTTATAACATGGCTCAGACCTGTTTTGCTTCCAATAAAATTGCTTTAGGACTGGACCTTCTCAAGCAGATACAATCGATAGTTCCGACTTATAAAGATGTCGCGGTTTTAATGTCGCGTTATCAGGAATTAAATCAAAACACCAATTTACAGACGTATCTCATGTCGGGAACGAGCGACTTTGTCGCCCTTTGCCGCAAGGCTGTGGTTACGTTTTGTCAAAATTCTTTTGTAAAGATACTCGACATCACAGTTAACCAAGACAGCGCGGACATCCTTTGTACAGTAGAAACTACAAAATGGGAAGATACCGAATTGTTCCGATTCTACAGGACTTCCGGCGTAGTTGGGGAATTATTTGTTCGCGAATTTCACAATAAGATAAAAGACACAAAGGCCGACAAAGGAATTTGTTTTGCAGCCGGAATGTTCAGCGAAGGCGCCCATAAATACATCGAAGGCCGCCCTATAGACCTTGTCGAAAAAGATGCTCTTATTAAGCTTTTAAAACGAGTCGCTTCTCCTAATTGATCCGATACTAACTAATCCTTCTTTATTATGACAAGATTTCTCTCTCTCTTTTTGTCCCCTTCGGCGTCAGTAAGATAAGGAACGAAAAGTTTTTCTACCGAATAATCTTTTATCGAGTATGAAAGGCCTTTCATCTCTTCTGCGATCTTTTCTTTTTTTGCCTTGTAGGCTGCGGCAAAGCCCCCCGGAACGACCGTGTTCATCACCGTGCTTAAGATTTTTTTGTCCAGCGGTCTGAAGGCGCGGAATACCGCAATATCAAGACTTTCAGGCTGCATTCGTTCGGCTTCGATATTTTTAATGCAGACATTTTTCAGATTCAGTATGGCGGCGCAGTTTTGTAAAAAAGCGCACCGTTTGCTCATCCTCTCGATGAGTACGAATTCCGCTTTAGGTAATGCCGCCGCCAGCGGAATGCCCGGCAATCCCGCTCCCGATCCGATGTCGCCTATGGTGATTTTATTTTTTTCCGCTCGTAAGGATTTTTCCAAACGCAGAATAATCGGAACGGCGGAAAGGCTGTCAAAGATGTGGTTTACGATTATTTCGTTGCGATCGTCAGTGTTTACAAGGTCGTAGGCGGAATTGAAAAGACGGATTTCTTTGACATAGACTTCCATCTTTTGGGCAAGAGTCTGTAAAGGGCAAAGATCCGCTTTTCCGTCTTGATGTTCCTGCCGTAAAGAATCGTTTTCGTTAAATCCCAGTTTTAAAAGTCCGTCATTGATATTGATGAGTTCTGCCATAGTTTCTTTAAAATTTCAATTTGTGCGGCAGCTGAATTCAAGCACACTTTCCTTATTCTTAACCATAGCCAAATGATTCCTTATAACCATAAGAAAATCTATGGCGACTTTTTCATCACTGCCGGAGTTTAAGCTTGACGATGCGGAAAAACCGCCGGTGTCGCCGGATCCTGCCGAATCGGATCGGCCGGCTGATCTGGACGGATTCGGCTGTCCAGACGAGTTAGACGGATTATACCGGCTGACCGAACTGGGCGGATTTGACTGTTTAAGCGAGCCGATAGAATTGGCCGAGGAATCCATGCCGCTTTGCCGAGCGGCACTTAATAGAAGGGCTTCGCCGTCCGGTTCACTTCGGCTGAGGCGGTAATCGGAGCCGTTACCGTCTTTATCATTAATTCCGCTGTGTATGGAAATAAAACTGCCGGTTCTAAAAGCATAAAGATCTTTTATCGCTGCAAGGTCGTACAGTTCCGAATTTTCATTTATATCATTTTGCATTACGGCGGCTTTTACTCTGTAAACTTCCTGTCCTCCGCTCCTTCCTGCTGGAACGAACAAAAAATAAAATGTTTCGGAATACGGTTTGTTTCCCTGATCGTATAGACGGTCGCCGGCAAGCAAAAATGGTTTATTCCTTTCTATTCGGCTGAAATAAATGCTTCTGCAGGACGGATATATGTCTTTGCCGTTTACTATAAAACGCAACACGGACGCGTCGGACGATATGTTTAATATATTTGATTTATTTTCTTTTTTGAAAAGCGAAGCGGCGTCTTTTTTTATTTCCCTGAATTTGTAAATGATTTCGGGCAGATCCGCATTTTTACCGGAAAAAAGCTCTTGTGTGTTTGAAAGAAGTCCTTCTTCGTTCAGTTTTATAAAATCGAAAGCGGTGATTATTTCATCTTTATCATCGTCGGAGTTTGAAAGATCTTCCTTCGAATCTTGCGGATCTTGCCGTTCCGAAAGAGCGGGAGAAGACGATCGGGCGTCCTGTTCGTACTGTTCTGACAGGATGTCCTTTATGTTGGTTTTTCCCGGAACATACCAAGCGTTGTCTTGAGACGGAGAAGCGATGCTCGACGTCCCAGACAAGGACATCGCATCCGTTTTTCCCACCTGTTCGGGGAAGTTTTGAGCCGAAACGGTATGTAAAACATAGAAAAAAATCGCTAAGAGCGGGTTTTTCGAGACGCCCAAAAGCTTTAAGATAGCGGCTTTACATCTGCGCAAGGCTTTCCTCCACAAATTCCAGCCGCCGGGTAAGGCTTGAAATCATTTTGTTCAGGCGATCGCGTTCTCTTTCAAGTTTTTCTTTAGGATCAATTTTTTCAGCTTTCTTTTTCAGCATCGCCCGTACGGTGTCCGGCGCTTTCCCGGACAAAAGCTGCTGTTCGGCGGCAGCGCGTTCATCGGGCCGCTTTATCTGCGAAAGCAGCTTCATGTTGTCGAATCCTACGGCGGGATCTGCCGGAACGAGAGACGTCCTTGTTATGTCCCTTGCGCTAGCCCTTGGAAGACACAGGATTCTGTCGATATAGTCTTCATAGCGGATTCCTGCGGCTTCGCAAAGTTCGTGAGCTTTTGCCAAAAGTTTACCGAATTCCTGCATTAGGCGGCCGTTAGTCTCTATGTATTCTTTTTTTATTTTTTCGGTAAGCGCTTCAAGTTCCGGAGAATTTTCAAGTCCCAATACATAGTATCCTTTTTGTTCGGCAATTTCCAAAAGTTCGTGAAATTTGGCCCAAAACGCCTGAGTGTGGATTCTTGAGCCCTTGGGAGGCTGACGGCCGCCGGATTCCGCGAGCTGCTTTTCATTTATAAGGTGATGCGTATATTCGTGAACCGCCGTATAAACAAGCTGATTGTCGGATTTGAAATTCTTATTGTGCAAAAGAATTTCGTACGTTTCGGGCTTATAAAGGCCGTTGACTTTTTTGCTTGCTTTGCCGGTCATGGTTACCGTAAAGTCGAGATCGGTTCCCTGTATATCAAGTAAAATTTGTTTTATTTTTGCGTTGTCCACGTTTTTCCTTATTATGTTTAATATCAATTTCGAGCTTTATGAAATTCGAGGTTTTCGATTCTTTTGTTGCTCGATGAAATGATGCGTTTTGAAAACGAGATCCTTAAGGCGAGGTTCCAGCAGCGTGACGCCGGTGCCGCTCACAGAATTCTACCTTAAAAGCTCGACAAAAGCTCGACCGCGTTTTTAAAGGTTCCCGTATATTAACACATACTTTGTCTTCATTCTAGTGAAGGCATTGATTTTTTTACATATCGGTGTAAAAATTTAACATTTGAAGGCGCTGTCGGCAAAATATGTCGGCGGGCGAAATGCGCCTGCAAAGGATACCGACGGGAAAGATGCGCCGCCGAAAAAAAAGTTCTACGGGCAAATTGCACCGACTTAGGATGTAAAACCTCTAAAACCGGATATAAAACCGGCCGGCTAGTCCAAAAGCCCCATGTGATCGAGGATGACGGAAGCTGCGACTGTCGCAGCGGTTTCCGTCCTGAGAATTCGGCTTCCCATGCTGCATAGCGTAAAGCCCGCCTTTTCAAAAAGGCGGCGTTCATTATCCGTCCATCCGCGTTCGCTGCCTATCGCCGCTACTATAGGGCGCATATATCCGTTTTTTTTGTAGGAAAGGCCGTCAATTTTATTCTTTTTTAAAAACTCCGAAAGAGAACATTCCGCATTGATATTATCCAAGGCAATTTTAAGCGGAGGAATCGTTCGGTTTGGCGGGCGGCTATGCGATGGCGCGTTGCATGTATAAATCCCGGACGGCGCATCATCGTGCGAATCGCTGTTTTTTTCGACGGATGTTTTTTTTGTACGGCCTTCGGATGAGTTTTCATTGTCTTTGCCGGTTGCGGCAGAGAAGTCCGAGTCAAGACATTCTTCGAGCTTTGAATGCACGCAGAGCTCAGGTAAATGAGTGCTTCCCGCTTGAGAAGTGCCGTCGATCAGCATTTTTCGCGCGGCGTCGCTTTCTATCAGAGTTGACTTCAAATACGATTTTTCACCGAGTTCCGTACCCGTTAAATGAATGCTTTTCACACCGAGCCCCGCCGCATCGCGCAAAAGCCGCCTAAGCTGTATCGGGCGCGGAAACCCTATGATCATGCTTAGAGGATACGGAGGTTTACCATCGTTTTCCGCCGTAAACGAAAATTCGATCTGTGTTTTGGGAACAATACGCAAGACTGTTGCGGAGCCGGCTTTGCCGTCGATTATTCCCGCCGTAAAAGAGTCGCCTTCTTTTTTATGAAGGATTTTTATGAGATGCTGAGCCCTTTCATCCTGCCACAAAAGAGGTCTGTTTATTTCTTCTTCGGAAAAAAGACATATGTTCATCGGATAAAAAGTATAAAAAGAAAAGGATAAAAGGACAAGGTTTCTATCAAAGCCGAAACGTCGCTGATTATAGCTGTGCGCAATATGTATTTGCAGTTCTGTCGCATAACATGATAGAATAGGAATATGTTTGAAAAAGAAAAATTAACCCCCGCTCAGACTGTCGTCCGCGAAGTCTGTCGCGTTAAAAAAAATGAACGTGTCTTAATCGTTACAAATCCGTCTATGGCGGCAATCGCTCAAAGCCTTTATACGGCTCTGCTGGAAGAAGGCGCCGTTCCCGTGCTGATCTATCAAAGCGTGAAAACGCTGTTGGATACGGCTTCGCCTGAAGTCATAGCAGCTCTTAAAACCGAACCTGACGTTTTCTTTTCGATTTCGGAGCAAAAACTCGGAAAGGACAGCGAGGCGATTGCAAAGCCTTACGTATCCGAAAGCGGCGAAAAATTCGACCATATTTTTAATTTTTTAATCGGCGGTAAAAAAACTATGAGAGCGGTTTGGACTCCCGGGCTCACGGAGAATATGTTTGAGCGCACGGTATGCATAGATTACAAGCTGCTTTCAGAGACGTGCAAAAAACTTTGCAAAAGATACGAGGGAGTAAAAACCGTCCGCGTTACGTCTCCCGGAGGTACAAACGTTGAAGTTCCGGTTTGGGGACGAAAACCTATGAGCGACAACGGAGATTTTTCGGAACCCGGCTCAGGCGGTAACATACCGGCGGGAGAAGTGTTTATAAGTCCCGTTGTAGGATCGGGAAATGAAGGGACGCAGGGAAAGATCGTTTTTGACGGTTCGATGTCTTTTAGCGACGGAACTTCGCTTTTAAAAACTCCTATCGCGATAGAAGTTGAAAACGGTTTTATAACTTCAGTTACAGGAGGCGACGAAGCCAAGCGCCTTTTAAAATCTATTACCGATGCCGAAAAGACGGCCGTTCAAATGGAAAAGGACGGAAAACTGCCGGAAGGGCAGGGCGCCGTCTATAAACGCAACGCGCGCAATATAGGCGAGCTCGGCATAGGGCTGAATCCTGCCGCATCGATAGGCGGGAACATGCTCGAAGATGAAAAAGCATTCCGCACATGCCACTTTGCCGTAGGAATGAACTATGACGGAGATGCGCAGTGTCTTATTCACCTTGACGGAGTGGTTAGGGATCCTACGATAACGTTTGTGTATGAAGACAATTCGGAATTCGTCGTTCTTAAAAACGGAGATTTGCAGGGATTATAGCCGCGTCGCATTGCAACGAGCGCAAAGTGCAAAGTTCCCTGCGCCTTCTGCGGGATCATGCGGCTTGTATAACGCGTTCGTTTTACGTACAATTCCGGTATGTTAAAAAAGATCGGCGGGATCATAAATGCGAGATCGAAGGAAAATCAATATACGATAGGTTTTTTCGGAAGGATCTTAAGAAGCGTGTGGCCGTTTGTGATAAGAGGACAGGCCGCATATAAGATTCTCGTAATGCAAATACTTTTTACATTTGTGGAAGCCTTTGGCATATCTTCACTGCTCGCGCTCGGAATAGGAGCTGCGTTTAATGCGTTTGTGGAACCGTTTTTATCCGATCTTGCACAGCAAAAACTTATTTACGGGCTTTTAGTCAGTGTGATCACGCGTGAACTCGGGCCGCTCTTGACGGCGTTCATCATTATTGCGCGTTCGGCTACAGCTATCGCTACAGAAATCGCCGGTATGGTAGTGTCGCACGAAATAGAAGCGTACATTTCAGTGGGAGTGGATCCCATCGAACATATCGCCGTGCCGCGCTTTTTAGGCGTAACCGCATCGCTTATTCTTTTAAACATTTATTTTTGTATTTTCGGTCTGGCAGGCTCTTATTTTATTTCTCAACTCATAAATCCGATCCCTGCGGTAGATTATTTTAACAATATCCTTCAAGCGCTTACTCTTCCGGACATACTTATCACACTTATAAAAAGCGTCGCATTCGGAATGATAATTTCAGTCTTCGCTCTGCTTCAAGGGTTTTCGGTGGAAAGAGCTAGCACCGAAGTTCCCGTAGCGGGTCTAAAGGCCGTAAGCAGCTCGTTTGCGTGGTGCATCCTTGCGGACATATTGATTTCCGCGCTTTACTATATCTGAAGGGCTTTATATGGCGGATAGCGCTGTCATAGAATTAAAAAATATTTCATTTGCCGCACAGGAAAACAAAATAGTGGACAACGTTTCCTACGCTTTTGAGGCGGGGAAAGCTACAGCCATAGTCGGACCTTCCGGCGGAGGGAAAAGTTCCATACTGAAACTTGCCGCAGGGCTTTTGCTTCCGGTAGAAGGAAGCGTAAGTTATAACGGGCGGGATATTTTTTTGATGAACCGCCGGCAAACGCTTGATTTCAGACGCCGCTGCGCTTTTGTTTTTCAAGATTCGGCCCTATGGGCAAATCAAACGGTCGGACAAATCCTTGAGCTTCCTCTTAAAGTCCACTTTCCTCAGATGAGTTTTTCGGAAAGGATAAAAAACATAGAGCGGGTTTTAAAAGACGTGGGCTATAAAAAGCCGATCGATATACGGCCTTCGGCTCTTTCCGTGGGAGAGCAAAAGCTCATCGCCTTTGCGCGCGCCATGCTGTGCGATCCCGATCTAATATTCCTTGACGAATGTACGGAATCGCTTGACGACAGTTCTTCCCGCCGCCTTGTAAAGATCATAAAACAAAAAAAGCAGGAAAAGAAAACCATGATATTTGTAAGCCATGATCTCAATGTGATAAAAGCGCTTGCAGATATCATATGCCTAGTCGTCGAAGGAAAAATTTCTTTGGTCATAAGCGGAAATGAAATAACTAAGGACGAAGATCTTGTTGCGTTTATAGAAAAAGGGATTGTCATATGAAATTTAAAATTCGTTATGCGGATCAGATAGTAGGCTTTTTTGCCGTTACGGCTGCCGTCGCGCTCGTGGCGGCCGTGTTTTTAATCGGAAGCAAGCAGAGGTGGTTTTCAAAAGATTATTATTATCTTACGGAATTTGAATCCGGGAGCGGCCTCAGCGCAGGTATGCCGGTTTTATACAAAGGATTTACGGTGGGAAAGATAAAGTCCATACGGTTAAATTCTCACGATTCGGTAGAAGTTCAATTTTATATCTACGACACTTACTATGACAGGGTAAGGGAAGGTTCCGTAGTGGAATTTAACGTAAGTCCTATAGGGCTCGGAAACCAGTTTTTGTTTTATCCGGGCAACGGAACGGGGCTTATCGAAGAAGGTGAATTAATTCCTAGAGTGGATTCTGCGGAAGGAAGAAAACGCGTGGAAACCGGCATAGTTACCGTGCCTAAAAAAGACGATACCATTTCAAATTTCATTTCTCAGGCCAATAGAATTCTTACGGACGTTTCTTCGATACTGGCGCGCATAGACGAAGCTTTTGAAGGAAGGGGAAGCGCTCCGCTTACAAACACAGTTCATTCCGTAGAGCTTATGACCAAAAACGTTTCGGAAATAACGCAGACTCTTAACCGCGATTTGTCCGATATAACTCAGAACATCAAGCGGATTACCGACGCTCTTAACGCCGCCGCAAATTCTTCCGACGGAATAGTTCCTGCTCTTGTGGATCCGAACGGAAAGATATTTCCCGAACTGGGCGCGGCGGTCGCGCACACTTCCGCAGCGATTGAAAATCTGGAAAAGGCGACCGCCGCGCTGCCGTCGCAGTTTCCGCAGATTTCAGGTCTGGTAAGCGAACTTCAAACCACCCTTCAATCCGCTCAGGACGTTTTGGAAGCGCTTAAAAACAATCCGCTTTTGAAACGGGGCGTTCCCGAGCGCGTAAACACGCAATCCGGCGGCACAAGCCCCCGGGATATTGAGTTTTAACAGGACGGCGTATGAAAAAAAGAAAATTTAGCTTGGACCTTGGTTCTCGTACGGTTTTTGCAAAGAGTTTTTTGTATGTGTTCGGAATTTTGCTTTTGTTTTTATCCTGTTCATCCGCACCCAAACGACCGGCCCGTATAGTCACTCAAAGAAATCTTGCCGTGCAGCAGCTTGATATAGCAAATACCGAATCCGAACGCGGCAATTACGTGCTTGCCAGCACTCTTATGGACGAAGCGTGGAAGCTTGCCGTCGGGGTTGACGCCGCAGATCTTAGGATAAAAGCTTTGCTTTCAATGGGAAACCTCGCTTTTTATAAAAAGGATGCGGCTTCTGCGGAAAACTATTGGCATAGAGCCTTGGACGAAGCCGCCGCCGAAAACGAAGAAAATCTGGTTTCTGCGGCTAAAATATATCTTTGCAGAGGGCTTCTTTCTTACGGAAACGGGGACTCGTCGAAGGATAGGGCGAAAGAAACGATCGATATCGTTTCAAAGGAGATGGGTAAACTTAAAAAGTCGGACGAACTTTACGAAGCTTATGCATGGCGCCTTATCGGGTTTTCTTATAAAGAACTTTCGGATTGGAATTCGGCCGAAAAAGCTTTTAGGAATTCTTTAGAGATTCATGAAAAACTTATTTATCTTGAGATGGCCGCCTACGATTGGTATGCGATAGCGTCGGTCCGTTCTGTCGCAAAAAATTACGACGGAGCTTTGAGCGCTGCGGACAGTGCAATTTCCTTTGACCGGCGTGCGGAAAATTCTTACGGATTGGGAATGGATTATATGGCTAAGGGCGATATTTATATGAAGACGGGAAATATTGAAAAAGCGCTTTTGTCTTATTCCAGAGCAAAGGACATATTTTCCTCCGCTGCGCTTTATGACGAAGCGAAGGTCGCCCTTAAGCGTGCGGAAGGCATACAAAGCTCTGATAACAATATGAATTGATCACTGCGGCAAACCGCTTGCGCTTGCAAAATAATAAAACGGAATAAAAAAGCGGAATAAAAACAAAAAACGCCCGATTCCTCAGAGTGGGAACCGGGCGCTTTAGACTGCCGGCAAAGGCTATCGATCCGTCGCGGATTTCATCCTTTGCGGGCTGTCAAAGCTTTTACTTTGACAATCTCTTTTCAAGATCATCCAAACATGCGCTCAATTCCTTGGGCAGATGTTTGCCGAATTTCGGATAATGGTTTTCGCGAATATCCTTGATTTCTTTTTTCCAGCCTTCCACATCGACGGAAGAGAGCTCTTTCATGTTCTTCTTTGTCTTGTCGTCAAGCCCGTCGGTGTTTATTGCGTTTTCTTTAGGCATAAAGCCGATCGGCGTGTCGACGTAATTGTCTTTACCGTCGCAGCGGTCGAATATCCACGCCAGTACGCGGCTGTTGTCGCTGTAGCCGGGCCACATAAAGTTCCCGTCGGAATCCTTACGGAACCAGTTCACATAGAAGATTTTCGGAAGTTTATCTTCCGTTGATTTTTTACCGATGTTAATCCAGTGCTGGAAGTAGTCGCCCATGTTGTAACCGCAGAAAGGAATAATCGCAAAAGGATCTCGGCGGATCTTTCCGACTTCGGCCGCATTGATTGTGGACGCCGCGGTGATTTCGGAACCTACTATGGAACCCAAGAAAACTCCGTGGTTCCAGTTGCGCGACTGGTGTACAAGCGGGATCGTTGACGGGCGTCTTCCGCCGAACAGTATTGCGCTTATCGGCACGCCTTCAGGATCTTCCCAGTTGGGAGCGATACACGGACACTGAGACGCGGGCGCCGTAAAGCGTGCGTTCGGGTGAGCTATGCACTGAGACTTGTCTTTGGGGTTTTTATCGGTTTCAGGGCAGGGGCGTTTTTTGCCTTGCCAATCGACGATCTCTTTTCCTTGAGGTTTATATCCTATTTCTTCCCACCAAACATCGCCGTCTTCCGTAAGACCGCAGTTTGTAAATATAGTGTTTTTTGAAGCCGCGACGAGGGCATTTTTGTTCGAATGTTCGGAAGTTCCCGGAGCCACTCCGAAGAATCCTGCTTCAGGGTTGATCGCGTACAAGCGTCCGTCTTTGCCGAATTTCATCCAAGCAATATCGTCGCCGACGGTTTCTACCTTCCATCCGGGGAGAGTCGGAATAAGCATGGCGAGGTTTGTCTTACCGCATGCCGACGGGAATGCGCCCGTTACATATTTTACCTTGCCTTCGGGATTTGTGAGCTTCAAGATGAGCATGTGTTCCGCCATCCAACCTTCTTCGCGTGCAAGAACGCTTGCGATACGCAGGGCAAAGCATTTTTTACCGAGCAGCGCGTTTCCGCCGTAGCCTGAGCCGTACGACCATATAAGGTGTTCTTCCGGAAAATGGGATATGTATTTGTGTTCCAAATCCGCGCACGGCCAAATGCCGTTGTCCTTTTCACCGTTGTTGAGCGGTTTTCCTACGGAATGCAGACAGGGAACGAATTCTCCGTCGGTTCCTAAAAGATCAAGAACCTTCGTTCCTGTACGCGTCATTATATCCATGTTCAAAACGACGTATTCGGAATCCGTAAGCTCGATACCGTTTTTTGAAATAGGAGATCCGAGCGGTCCCATGCAGAACGGAATAATATACATCGTGCGTCCGTGCATGCAGCCCTTGTACAATCCGCGCATAGTCGCCTTTAATTCTTTGGGATCTATCCAGTGATTTGTAGGACCGGCGTCTTCTTCTTTAACTGAAGAAATAAAGGTACGGTTTTCAACGCGGGCTACATCCGACGGGAGCGAGCGGAACAAAAAACTGTTGGGCTTTTTTGCAAGCGGAGTGGCAAGCCCCGCGTCGACGCATTTTTTCATAAGGCGGTCGTATTCCGCCTTGGAACCGTCGCACAGATAGATATCGTCCGGTTCGCACATCTTTGCACATTCTTCGATCCAAGCCTTAAGTTTTGGATGTTTGATGTCATTGATAGTCATATAAACTCCTTCAAAAATTATCTGAATCGCCGAAAATTGTCCGGCGGTAATCAAAATATTTTGTCATTCCGATTACAAATAAAAAACTTTACAAAGCCTTTTATTTCCTAAAAATACTTTACAGCAAACGCTGACCGCTATAGATAATACAGGTTTTCTTTTTGTTATTCAATGACGTTTTCTTAAATATATCAAATCAGGGCGGACAGGCGTTTCTGATTTTTGGCAAGAGCACCGGGGTTGTATGATTATGAAACAAGCATCGGCATAAAGAAAACGATGGAACGCGAGGCAGCGGGAACTGACGCAGAGCCGCTCTGACCGTTGGCAAGCGAGCTTTTCGGAAGAAAGCGAGCGCAGTCCGATACCTATTACGGTCAGCCGCGGCTGGCGGCAGGACGCTGCCGGGAGTGTAGTCGTTTTTTATATTCAACGGTAGTTTACGATGTTTCCCCGGTGCTCTTGCGTCGCTTAGTTTGTAAAAAACGCTTGACCTGAGCCCTTTTGTGCTGTTATAGTTTTTATAAAGCAAAACGGGGAGTAGTTTTTTCTGCGGAATCAACATACCCGGTTACAAAGAGTAACCTGGTTCCGCCGCCCGGCTTACAAGCCGGTAACAAGACCTTTTGTCTAAAATCGTTTGCGTTTGTATGCGGTTTTGGATAAAAGGTCTTTTTTTATATTTTTGCCGCTGTTTCATGGCGGCGCTTGAAATGTGAGTTTGCTGCGCAAACGTCGCGAATTTTGTAAGGAGACGGTAATATGAAAATTTTTGTGCTAACGCTTGCGCTCGTTATGTACGCGCTCATCATTGCATTTCAAGGGAAAAAAAGCCTAATAACCGCGGTGGCGGCTCTCATAGTTACGGCGGCGAGCGTTTTTATTCCCCAAAGCATCTTCGGCGGAGTCAACACAGGGGAAACGCTCTCTTATGTGTTTACACGCGTGGTTAATTGGAACGTGCTTATGATATATGTAGGCAGCATGATCATTGCGTCTCTTTTTATCTATTCGCAAATTCCCACGCGCATAGCGGACATACTTATCGACAGCGCGCCGAATACGGGAATAGCCATAATACTCATCCTTGTTATGACCGGGATAATTTCAATCTTTGCGGAAAACGTGGCGACCGTCCTTGTTATGGCCCCTATTGCGCTTGCGCTGTGCCGCAAACTTAAAGCGGATCCCACATATTTTATGATAGGGCTTGCCGTAATGTCGAATCTTGAAGGAACGGCCACTTTAATAGGCGATCCGCCTTCCATGATCTTCGCTTCCTTTGCCGGATATAATTTTAACGACTTTTTCTTTCATGAAGGCAGACCGTCCATATTTTTTATCGTGCAGACGGGAATGCTCGCAGGCTGCGCATTTTTTTATACTTATTTTTCCAAAAACAAAGAGAGCGTTTCGACCGAAAAGCAAGCCGTCGTATCGTATTTTCCGGGAATTCTCTTGGGTGCAATGATATTGGGGCTGGCCTTGCTTTCTTTGTCGCATGCGGGGCCGGAGTTTTTGTCCGGCTTGCTAGTTCTGTTTTTGGGCGTCGCAGGCATAGTTTGGTTTAAAGTCACACAAAAGAAAAGCGCCCGAGACGTCGTAACCCTTGTAAAAGGGCTCGATTGGGAAACGATAACGTTTTTGATCGGCATTTTTATTGTTGTGGGCGCCGTAGCGGAGATCGGGCTCCTTGACGACTTTGCGGCTTTTTTAAGCAAGATCACAAGAGGAAATAAGTTCTCAGGCTTTATGCTCATCCTGTTCGTGTCGATTTTGATAAGCGGATTTATAGATAACGTTCCTTATATAATCGGAATGCTGCCGGTAGCACAGGCTCTTGCGCACGGGATGAATGTGTTGCCGGAGCTTTATATGTTTGCGCTGCTGGTAGGTTCTTGTCTCGGCGGGAACCTTACGCCTTTCGGGGCAAGCGCAAATGTGGTGGCTATAGGAATACTCAAAAAAGAAGGCCGCCACGTAAGTTTTTTTAAATGGATAAAGGTCGGCGTCTCTTTTACTCTGATAACTACTGGCGCGTCTTCGATTCTTTTGTGGGTATTGTACGGCATGCTTTAAAATTGCGGTAAGGCTTTTTTTTAGACATCGATAGAAAAAAGAGCGCCTGCCTGGGGCTGTACGCCTGCAAGCGCGTACGGAGCCGCATTTGCCGTTTCCGCCGCCGACCGTATCTGACTCTGATAATTTTTTATGAGAACTTCGGCTTGGGCTTCGCTCATTGTAGAATCCGCTTTCGGAAAATTTCCACTTTTTATTTTATTAAGATTATCGATCAAAGTATTTAGGATTTGGATTTTATTTATGGAAACGCCGTTTTGTCCTTTTCTTGCGGCTATGCCTGAGATATGGCTGAATTGCGCGTAGATTACGGAAGAAGGATTTACGGGCACATAGAGTTTTCCCGCAGTTCCTCCGGAACGGGACAATCCGCTGTACGAGTAGGCGTTTAACGAACGAATGTTTGAAATCATAACGCTCTCCGAAATCCGCGCTGAGCGCAGAGCAAAATCTTTACATGTCTGTCCAAAACTTCATTTTTTCGGACAAACCGAACCCTCTGCCTATATTTTCGGAAAAAATTATGAAAAGTTTAATAAAAGTCCATCGGTTTTCAGCCACTGACTGAACGGCGCTATTTCAGACGTTCAATTTAAATGTTTGAAACTCTGACATTCGCCTTAAAAGAACTGTTTGCTCCAATCGCCGATTCTTTCTTCGATCGTGCGTATGTTGGATCCCGGCGGAGAATTTACGGCGTCGTACAGATAAGGTATTATCACCCTCTCTTTTAGGCTTTCCCACCGCAGCGGCAGCACGGAAGGAGCCTCCAGATATTCTCCCACGGGAATGTTGGAAAGTAGCGCCAGGTAATATGTCGGGAATATCCGTTCGTTTACATTTTTGAGCGTAGAAAATCCCCCCGATATGCCGAACGTAGAAGTGTTAAGATTCATTTCGCGCACGTGTTCCAGCATCGCTTTTTGCGCTTTTTCCGTAAAAAACCACTTTATAAATTGCTCGGCATTGTTTTTGTTCGGAGCGTGCCGATAAAGACCCAACGTTACCATGGAATCGTCCACGGGGATCTTGTTGTTTTTATGTATCCATCTGAAGTCTACGGCTTCAAGCTGCTCTTCAGAAAGCGCAAAAAGTTTGTCGCTTGTCATAAAGGCAAACAGGCAGTGTTTTGACAGAACTTGTTTATAAGGCGGCGTGTAAAGATATTTAAAGGCAAAATCTTTTTCGTCGGCCGGGGAAGTGTTCGTCCCGTTCGTCCAATTCCTGAGGACATTTATGGTATTGTTGAGTTCTGTATTGTTCCATGAAAAGGAATTTCCGGATTCCGTGAATTTTCCGGAATTCATTCTTGCCATAAGATAAAGGAATTCCGGATACCATTGGGGAGCGAATCCCATCTTTGTGTAAAGGTTGTTTTTATTTTTTTGATTGTATAAGGCGCCGGCAGCCTGTATCTGATCCGGCGAAAGCATATAATCCTCTTTTACAAAATCCGAGTTATCAACGGAAAAAACGGCCGCGGGAGCGTTAAAACTTACCGGAATCTGGTAAATAGTGTCGCCTTTACGGCAGCTGTCAAGCAGGTTGTCGTAAAACAAGCTTTCGCTTATTTCGCCGGTTGTAAACATGTAGTTAAGGGAACGGAATTGCTTTCGTTTTCTTTCGGTACGCAAAAGACTTCCGACCACTATGTCGGGAGGAACTTCGTCTTTTACGGCGGGAAGAGAGTCTGCGGGATTCGCCTTGTAAACTATAAGAACCTTTATTTTGTTTTGTTGGGTGTTAAAGACTTCAGAATAAGGAACGAATTCGCTTCTGTTCGTCCAAATGACCACAGTTTCCTTGGATGCGTTTTTACATGAAACCGATAAAAAAGCGGACAAAAACAGCGGTATAAGCGTGCAAAAAAAATTTTTAATTCGCAAGGCTCTCTGCAATTTCATATATGGCCGAATATACGGTTTCTATTTTGTTTTCGTCAAGACTGCTGAAAGCTACACGCAGCGTCGACGAATTTATGGCAATAGTCCCGATACCTCTTTCGTTCAGCAGCTTTGTACGCAGCGTTTCCGCATCAACCCCATTTAAATGAAGGCTCATAAAATAACCGGAATTAAAAGGCAGCGGAGAAACGACTTTCGACTTACGGCTTTTTACAAATTCAAGAACTTTGCGGTATCTTTTTTCAAGGATCTTTCTGTAATAAGCTTTTTGGTCTTCCAGAGCAGGGTCTTCGAAGGCTTTGAGTATGATTGATTGAGCGGGAGTAGAACAACAGGAAACCGTAGAGCGTATGAGCCCGGTGAGTTTTTGTTCGATCGCCCTGTATTGGTTTTCACTGGCGCCCTTCCACGCAAATGTTATAAAACCGCAGCGGAATCCCCACACAAAATCTTCTTTTGTGGGACCGTCGATCTTAACGGCAAGGACGTTTTCGTGTATGTCTGAAAGATAGGCAAAGAGCGACTGTTTTTCAATGCTGTCTTCATAGTTAAGCCCGAAGTAAGCGTCGTCGCTTACGACAAGTATGCGGGCGCCGGCTTTAGCCGCGTTCTTTATTATAGCACAAATCTTTTCAGCTTCTCCTGAAGTCGGGCTGTAGCCTGAAGGATTTTGCGGAAAATTCAGCAACATCCGCACGAATCCCGTCTTTGCCTCTTTGGCTACGGCTTTTTCAAAACCTTCGATATTGAAAGCGCCGTTTTTGAACATTTTGAATTGATGAAGCTTTGCTCCGCAGCGCGTTTCAACTATAAGAGCGTAATTGTCCCACGAAGGATCCGCTATCAAAAGCGGCGTCCTCTTATTTAAAAAAAGCTCGGCTATGCAGGCGATTCCGGCAGTGAGTCCTGGGACAACAATAGGCGTGGAAATATTCTTTTTTGCAAGGCCGGGATTTTTAACGGCGAGTTTGGACTTCCATATGTTGCGGAGTTCCATCGTTCCCGCTGTAGGCGCGTAGCTCACAAATTCCTGCGGCGTTAAAGAAGGCGCGCGGTTTTGTATGCACGGCAAGATAGCCACCGTTCCGTTTACCACCGTCGTTCCTATGGTAGCGTTGGCGGTCTTTGCGTGTGTTTTTGCTTCCGCGCTTTGAGCGATAATGCCTTTAGGAAAATATATTCTTAGGCCTTCGTCGGAAAGCATGTCGCCGGTTACGGTACCTTTTAAGGTTGCGTTTAATTCTTGTGCTAACGGGTGTAACATGATAAAGTACATTATTCAAAAAAAATATAAGTGTCAAGACAAAGGGGCCGCTAGGGAAACCGGCTGAAGTTTTCGGCAACTCCTTTTGGAGATAAGATGGAAAATAATGAAAAGATCCGGCAGGAATTGGAAGACTGCAGGGCATTAATAGAAAAGTGCAGAAAAGAAGTTTCAAAACGGCTCATTGGACAGACGGCGGTCGTTGACGGCATATTGACGGCGTTTATCGCGGGAGGACACGTTTTGCTTGAAGGGCTTCCCGGTCTTGCAAAAACGCTTGCGGTAAAGGCGTTTTCAGATGTTTCGGGGCTCGATTTTAAGCGGGTTCAGTTTACTCCTGATCTGCTTCCCGCCGACGTTACCGGCACCCTTATTTACGAACGCTCGTCCGGACAATTTTCCGTAAGAAAGGGACCTGTTTTTACAAACGTCCTGCTTGCGGATGAAATAAACCGCGCGCCGGCAAAGGTACAGTCCGCTCTGCTTGAAGCTATGGCGGAACGGCAGGTTACGATAGGTGAAAGCACTTATCCCCTGCCCAAACCGTTCTTCGTTCTTGCAACACAGAATCCCATAGAGCAGGAAGGAACTTATAACCTGCCGGAAGCGGAGCTCGACCGCTTTTTGCTTAAAATCAAAGTTTCTTATCCTTCCGCCGAAGAAGAATGCCTTATCGTAAAAAGCGCCGGAAAGGCCAACGAAATAAGCATAGCCCGCGTATTTACGCCCGAATCTCTTTTGCGCATTCGTTCTCTTCTTGATCACATTACATGCGACGATAAAATCGTGGAGTACATAGTTTCTATAGTAAACGTTACCCGCCCTTCAAATGAAAAAAAGAACGGACATATTTCGGTGATTAAAAGATCTCCCGATGAAATTTCCCGTTACATTTCTTACGGGGCGTCGCCCCGCGCAGGGATTGCCTTGCTGCAATGCTCTAAGGCGCTGGCGCTTATGAGAGGCAGGTCTTTCGTTCTTCCTGAAGACGTAAAGGAAGCGTCTCCTGCCGTCATGCGCCACAGGCTCGTCTTGTCCTACGAAGCTGCGGCGGGAGGCGTTTCTTCCGATGATCTCATCGAAAAGATACTGAATTTTATGCCGCTTCCGTAAGTTTTAGGCGGTATCCGATATGAAGCGTTTTTTACAGGATGATCGCGAATCTTTGGTAAGACGGGCGGCCTTGCTTAGAATTTCCGCCGCCGCTTTGGCGCAAAATATGAAAAGCGGTTCTTTCCGTTCGTTATATAAGGGGCAGGGAATAGAATTTAACGGCGTGCGCGAGTATTTTTTAGGAGACGACGTACGCTCGATCGATTGGAACGTTACGGCGCGCATGGACAGGCCGTTCGTAAAGACATTTGAAGAAGAGCGAGAACTGCCTGTGTTCTTTGTAATAGACCGCTCGCTTTCCATGAGTACCGGTTCCAAGGGCAAAACCCGTCTTGAGCAGGCCTGTGAAGCCGCTGCACTCCTTGTTTTGGCTTCCGAACACATTTCAAGTCCCGTAGGAGTCGTCTTTTTTGACGGAAGAATTGAATTTTCCTGTGCGCCTCAAAGCGGACGCACCCATATCATGACGCTTTTGTCAAAGCTCGAAGAGCTTCCGGACGGCGCAGCGCCCGGTTCCGCGCTCCCCTTAGCCTTAAGCGGCGCCTTTAAGCTTTTAAGAAAACGTTCCTTAGTGTTTGTTTTATCGGATTTCCGCTGCGCCGGTTGGGAAAGAGAGCTTGCCCTCCTGGGTTCAAAACATGATCTCATCGCCGTACGTATAATCGATCCTATGGACACAAGACTGCCCGACCTTGGGACGCTGGATTTTATCGACAGCGAAAGCGGAATGCGCCTTCCTTTGCCCACCTCTTCTTCCGTGCTGCAGGGAGAATGGCGTGACGACAGTAATTTCAGAAAAGAAGTATGGAAAAAGTATTGTCTGACACATTCGTGCGTTCCTCTTGTCATGTCGTGCGAAGACGATCCGCTTAAAGTTCTCCTGCAGTTTTTTGAAAAAAAGGAGCGTCCCCGCTTATGAAAAAGACGCTCGCCGTATTGTTTGTTTTTAAAATCTGTCTTTTTTCTCACGCGCAGAGTTTTCAAGCGTCGCAGACTATTTCACCGCGTGAAATTTTCATAGGCGATACCGCGGAAATATCATACACGTTTTATTCTCCGGCAGCATTTCCCATAGACGGAAAAGATTCCGTCCCCGTTTATTTTGAAGAAAAGGAATTTATTACGGATTCGTATACAATTTTAGGCGGGAATCTTTCAAGATCCGGAAATCAGTACACTCTGACGTTTTCTTTTATCCCTTGGAGGACGGGAAAAATCGATATTCCTCCGTTTGATCTTTTAACCGTTCTAGACAATAATTATTCGGGTTTTATTGTGGATCTTTCACCCGTATTCGTCTCTTCGATAACGGAAAAAACGGGAAGAAGCGTTCTGCAGTCTCCGGCTCCGCCGATATTAATTCCGGGCACGATATACGCAATTTACGCCGCCGGAATATTTTTTCTTTTAGTCTTTATCGTTCTGGTCTGGGTCTTGTTCAATCTTCAGCGCGTCGCCGGCTGGTTTTCGTCATTAATCCTTTTTTTCGGATATATGCAAAACGCACGCCTAGCGCGTCGCGCGCTAAGACGGCTTTCAAAAAACGAAAAAGATACGGATGATTATGTTTTTTGCGAAACGATGGAAAATATTTTGCGTAAATATTTGGCGTACAGGTTCGACAAAATTTTTCTTTCTCTCACTTCGGACAAAATAGAAGCTTTTTTTTATGAGCTTTTTGCAGGCGATATACCGCTTTCTTATTCCGTCAGAATCGAAAATCTTGAAACCTTATTCCGCAGAATGGATTACATAAGATATGCGCGAGGTTCGCTTGATTCAATGCGGCTTCCCGTAAGCGAATACACAACGGTTTTAAGCGAAGACGAAAAAAAGCAGACGGCGGGAACTGCAAAGGAATTGGTATCGTTTTTTGAAGATCCTGACAGGCAGATCAAGCAAGTGCAAATAGCCGGAAAATCCGAAAAAGGGGAGGCTTCGCCGTGATAGATTTTATGAACCCCGTTGCATTTTTGTTTTTTATCCCTGTTTTGCTTTTATTTTTACTCCGTAAGGCAAAGATTTTTTCAAGTCCCGCTTTTCCTGCTATTCTTTCGGACTGGGGCGGAAGCGCTTTTAAATGGAAAGGCGGCTTTTTTAAATTTATCTCCGCAATAAAAACGGCTTTGTTTTTGGCAGGCTATGTTCTTGTAGTGTTGGCGTTCTCGGATCCTGTGATTCATCACGATCAAAAAGTGTACGTGTCCAGAGGGAACGACGTTTTATTCGTTCTTGACGTGAGCCCTTCTATGGCGGCAAGAGACATGGACGGGCTTACGCGCCTTGAAGCTGCAAAACAGGTTATCCGCTTTTTAGCCGAACAAAACACTGGAGCTTCGTTCGGGCTTGTACAGACGGCTACCGAAGCGGCTCTCAGCGTACCGCCCACTACCGACCGTAAAACATTTATAGAGCATATTGATACGATGACTGTAGGAACTTTAGGCGAAGGAACTGCGATCGGAACCGGATTGAGCACGGCAGTTTATCATCTGGCTTCTTCAAAGGCTCCTGAAAAATGTATCATTTTGATTACCGACGGGGAAAACAATGCCGGTTCGATTCATCCTGAAACTGCAGCTTCTCTGGCTTTTGAATACGGCATAAAGCTGTATACGGTAGGATTGGGCACCAGAGGAAACGTCCCTTTGCAATACACTGATCCCGTGACGGGAAAGGTTTTCAACGGCTACTTGGAATCCGACTTCGATCCTGCGCCCCTACAAAAAATCGCGCTCATGACGGACGGACGTTATTTCAGCGCTGAAACCGTTGCGGGGCTTTCCGCCGCACTGAATAATATCAGCAACCGAGAAAAAGTAGTACAGACATATTATCTTAAAACCGTTGACGAATATTTTTACGATAAGATTTTAATCGCCGCCGCAATAGCCTTTGCTCTGGCATGGATTTTAAGCAGGATAGTTTTGAAGGAGGTCTTCTGATGGATATTTCATTTGAACATCCTCGCGCTTTTTGGGCATTGCTTTTTCTCGTTCCCGTTTGGTTTCTTTCCGTAGTCAGGTTCTTTAAATTTTTTAAATTATTTTCAATTTCACATGCGGTGCCCAAGGCGGAACCTTTAAACACCGCTCACGCCTTGCGCCGTTTTAAATCGGCGCGGATTACAAGCGTTCTTACGGTTTCGTTCGTATGGATTTTTCTTGTTTTGGCGTATGCAGGAATTTCATGGGGAACCGCGTCCGTGCCTGTACAAAAAAGCGGAAACGCTGTAAGCCTTGTGTTCGATATTTCCTACAGCATGCTAGCCGACGACGCGCCCGAAGGCCTTACCCGCCTTAAAGCCGCCGTACGCTATGCGGAAAAACTTTTGGACAGGCTTGAAGGAAATTCGTTTTCGGTAGTAATTGCCAAAGGAGACGGATTCATACTCATCCCTCAGACGGAAGATTTTCAAGCCGTAAAAACCGCGGTCGAAAACTTATCGCCTGAAATGATGACGGCCGCAGGTTCCAGCCTCGGCAGGGGAATTCGCGCCGCCGTCCGTTCTTTTCCGGCGAATGTTCCGCAATTTAAGCATATATTGGTCTTTACCGACGGGGACGAAACCGACGGACTTATGACACCTTCATTGACCGAAGCTCTAAAAACAAATATCGCCGTAACGCTCATAGGTTTCGGTTCCGAACGCGAGAGTGAAATAATTGCGGGCGACGGAAAGACCGTAGCTCGTACCGCTTTAAGAACCGCTTTTTTAAAAGACAGCGTAAATTCCGCCATGAAAAAAGCCGGCATAAGAGGAAACGGAGAACAAGCGATTTCGGCAAGATATATCGACGCTTCGGAAACGGGATCCGCCCTTAAAATTATAAGAATCATAGAAAAAAACGTTTCTTCTTCGCCCGATTTGCCCAATTCGTCTGATAAAGAAAATATTTTTGTCATGGAAACGCAGCGCGTCTACAGACGCGGAATCTTTATCGCGTTTATTTTAATATCCGTAATTTTAGGTGTGTTTATGCGCGAATGCGATTTATACGCCCTAAAAGGTAAACTTCGAAGGGCAAAATCGGCCGGATCCGGCGCGGCGTCAAATTCCGCGCTCTTATGCATATTTTTGATTTTAAGCCTTTCCTCGTGCAGTCAGGAATTTGAAGGTGCAAAAAAACTCATGCAGGGCACATGGGAATGGCATCAGCAAAATTATCGTAAAGCTACGGTCGTTTTTTTTAACACCATAGAAGCCGCCGTCTCTAAAAACGATGAAATTTTGGCGCAATATGCGCTCTACGGCCTTGCATCTACCTATATGATGCAAGAAGAATATGACGCTTCGCTTTTGCGCTTTGAGCAGATTTCGCCTTCTGCTGCCGACGATGTACGATTTGCCGCGTCTTATAACACGGGCATCATTGCTTACCGCAGAGGAGACTATGACGGAGCGGTAAGGCAATTCAGAGAAGCGCTTTTAATACGGCCTTCAAGCATAGAATCAAAAATCAACTTGGAAATATCTTTGCGCCAACAGGAAGAAAAACCCGTTGAAACGACTGAGCAGTCCGCTTTATCCGTTTCTCAGGAAAAAGAAAAAAGATCTTCGGTTGCGGACGCGGTTTTCAATCAAGTACGGGAGAATGAGCAAAAAAAATGGAAAAACAGGACGTTCCAGCCGCAAAAAAACGGCGGCGCAACAGTAGATTACTGATATTATTCTTGTTTGCCGCGGTTCTTTTTCCTTCTTATGCGGAAAAACTGAATCGCGGACAGATACGATCTTTGCAAGTGCTTCCTCTTTCCGACGCTGCCTTTACTCAGCAGGAATGCGTTTTTGTTCTTACGATTCCCGGCGTGCCGCCCGAACAAGTGCAGACTGCCATGCCCGTACTGCCGGAACACGTGCAGTTCGTCTCTTCAAGGCGTTCGGATTTTATCGATTCCGATCGCGACAGGGGGACAAGGCTTGAGTTTTGGTTTTCTTTTAAAGCTTCCGGAAATTTTACGATTCCGGCTCTTACAGCCGTCATAAACGGCCGCCGTTACAGCATTCCCTTTGCAAAAATCTCGGTGCAGGAAAATCCGGATACCGTTTTGCCCAAAATGATTGTAAGATTTTCACGAACAGCAAAAGGCGACAAAGACAAGGTTTCGTCCGGCGGCGATTTTTTAGGAAATGACAAATCCGTTGCCGCCGATGCGGACGCCGCCAATGTCGGCGCCGTTTCTTCCCGAAACAGGGAATTCTTATCCCTTTCAGACGACGTAAAAACTCAGCCTTTGTCGTGCGTCGTCGGAGAATCTGTTTATTTTACCGTTTATTTAAAATACGTCCTGCAGATAGTTAAATTTGATTGGGAACTGCAAAAGGATGCTCTGTTTACGGAGATTAAGAGATATGAGATTGCCGAAGGCAAGCCCCGCGGCCGGGAGTTTTTTGCTGAAGAAGTTCCCGTAGCCGATTTTGAATGGAGGCCGCTTTTACCCGGAGAGTGGAGCTTACCGAATATCAAAATAACCGCAACCGCTTACAACGGTTCTAGGGTTGAAGTATACACGCCTTTTTCTATGATCACGGTTTTGGAACCGGATGAAGCACCGTTTGAAAAAGATTCTGCAAGCATATCCGTAAAAACCCCCTACGGTCCGCCGTCTGACACGGATAAGGCGAACTCCCTTTTTGCCTACGCTTTTGAAGATTCGGGAATACAGGAAAAAGAAGCGCATATGACTTCTCTTCAAGAAGAGGAATGCAGGCGTTTGGCCGATCTTCGCTGTGAAGAGCGGAAATCTTTGCCCTTCAGCGCAAGCTGCAAGGCCAGGATTGCCTATGAAAAGCGCTTCGGTATTCCGACGGGCGTTACCGAACCGAGCGTTCCATTGTTTTATTGGTGTTCGGCGCTTTGTGTTCTGTTCGGTCTTTTAACGCTGACGGCCGTTTTTTTCAAAAAACGCATATTCGTGTTGTTTTTGATCTTATTTGCGGCAATGTTTGTCATGCTCGTTGTAAACCGGATAAAACTGAACCAAAGGTATGCCGTTTTTGCGGGAGGAAGCCTCAGTCCGGTGCCGGAACACACGGCTGTCGTTTCACATGAAGAGACGGGCGGGCTTCGCGTAAAAGTTTTGGAAAGAGTAGGAAACTGGACGTATATTTCATATAATGGGAACGGCGGCTGGGTTTTAAGCGACAGATTGTTTCTTATCGAATAGATTGAATATAAAACGGCTTGAGAGGCAAAACTTATGGATTTCGGTGATATTCTTAGTCAGTGGGAAACTCTTAAAAAAAAGGAACCTAAAGACATTCATAAACGTTCCGAAAATTCCCGCCCTAAGGCTCCTGAAAAAACCGTAAATCCTATGGAAATGTGGATGCGGCGTTACGGGGTTATTGACAAAGATGCCGCTGCGGACGAATATGATCAACGGCTCAAACTTGAAGACAGAGTATACCTTAAGGCTATGAGCCCTCAAAGCCGCCTGGATCTCCACGGTCTTACCCGCGAAGAAGCGTGGCAGCGGCTGGACGGCTTTATAAGCGAATGTAAGCTAAAAGGGCTTCGTAAGGTTTTGATTATCCACGGGAAGGGAAACCACTCGCACGGCAGCGATCCCGTTCTGGGAGCAACCGTTCGTTCTTTTATAGAAACGGATAAAAGGCTCGGCGCTTTTGGACATCCCAACAGGAATATGGGCGGGAGCGGAGCGACGTGGGTTGTTATAAGGTAAACGGCGCGGCAGCTTTTCGCCTTTGCGGTAAATTTTAAAGGAAGGTTTAAAAGCCGCCGCTAAAATATCGCGGCGTCTTTTAATTTCGAGTTTGCCTTTCGGCAAACGTCGCTTATTAACTGTGCGCAAGATGCGCACGAAAACGCCATTCTCGGAAATTGAAATTTCCTCACATGTCGTTTTTTAAGGAAGGTTTAATTTGAAGGATCTGTACACGGAACTCGGTGTTTCCAAAACGGCCTCGGCCGATGAAATAAAAAAGGCATACAGGGAACTCGCGTTTAAATATCATCCTGATAGAAATCCCGGCGACGCCGCGGCCGAAGAAAGATTTAAAAACATAAACGCCGCTTATTCCGTGCTGGGCGACGAAGCCAAACGCTCCCAATACGATATGTACGGTTCCGCCGAAACGTCTTCGTATAGAGATCCGTTTGCAAATCAAAGATACGGCAATGCCGCTCGATTTGATAATGCGGATGCGTTTTGGGAATGGTTTACAAATGTGCAAAACTCGTCCGAACAAAATTCCGAAGGGAATACGTACTGGCACTCTTTTTCATGGGGCAGGCAGGAACCTCCGCAAAATCTTTCAAAAAGCGACGCGCTGTTAATGCTCATAAAAAGGCTGCTTATGATTTCGCTCGGAATAATATTTCTTCCATATTCGTTCGGATTTTTATGGATTATTCCTATAGGATTATTTGTTCCCGTTTTATGCGTTGCGGCAATTGTAAACGGAATAAAAGGCGCCCTTGTCGCGGTTAAATGTCTTTTTTCACAGAATAAAGAATAGGGCATTTTCAAAACAACCTCCAAAAACTGCGGCTTTTAGAGGCTCCCGATAGGCGGTTTAAAACAACAAAGGCTGCCTGCCGCCGAGCAACCTAAAACAAATTGACTTTCTTTTAAAATCACAGGAACCACGGATTTAACTTCAGCCGCCGAAACGGGGCCGTCTTGTTATCCGAAAAATGCTTTACCGCTGTCTGAATATTATCCTTCCGCGGTTTAAATCATACGGAGAAAGAGCGACTTTTACACTGTCGCCGGGAACAATTCTTATGTAATGCTTTCTCATCTTGCCGGACAGGTGAGCCATGATGATATGTCCGTTCTGCAATTCTACACGAAACATAGTATTGGGCAGCGCTTCTTTTACGACGCCCTCGACTTCAATCGCTTCCTCTTTTGCCACGATTCCTCCTCCGCAATAAAAATCAAAATAACGGTAAAATTAAGTTGCCGTTTAGGATAAATACGTGTATATTATTACACGCCGGTTGGATCCTGAGATCCGGCTGCGTCTCCGTTCAAAATATTCGGAACGGGGATATCATGACCGATTGCCTGTGTAGATTGCAATCGGTATTCTTTCAGTATCTACAAAACCGGCAAGTATGTCAACATGGAGATAACGATGAACGAAAAGTTTGTTGCAGAGATGAAAAATGTATTGATCGCACAACGAAATAAAATACTTGATGCCCTTGCTGAAAAGGACAATGATTTTGAAAAACTTTTGACAACGGTTGAGTCGGGAGACGTCGTTGACATAGCTTCCGATGTCGTCGACAGAACTCTTTTGGATTCTTTAAGTGCGCAGGATTCCGAGCGTCTTCAGATGATAAATCAGTCGCTGGACCGCATTTCAAGGGGAACTTACGGACACTGCCTTATGTGCCATAAAGAAATTCCCGAGCAGCGTTTACGGGCGCTGCCTTCCGCCTGCTTTTGTATAGATTGCCAAACTAAATCCGAATTGCAAAACCGCTAAGCTAAATGGATCGGCTTTTAATCTTTTTGTCCCTGTCTATGTATATGACTTCGGTATAGCCCGCTTTTTTTGCAGCCTTTTCGGCTCTGTCAAAAGCGAACGCTATTGTGTCTTTTTCATGTGAATCCGACGAAAATGTTATCGGAACCCTGTGATCATGCAGAATTGAAAGGAATTGCGAAGAAGGGTATACGTCGTCCATCGCTCCTCTGGAAATCGCCCCGGTGTTTATTTCTGCAATAATGCCTGCTTTTTTTGCTTCCTCTGCCGTGGCATACAGCTCGTCTTTGTACCAAGATTCTTCTTCGCTGAAAAAATTTAAAACCGAATTGCGTTTGCGAACAAGATCGGGATGCGCCCAGACAGTAAAATCGCCTTTTCGAAGCATTTCTCTTTGCAGAGAAAAATATTCGCAGACGGCGGCTTTTCCGTTTCCTTTAAAATGCTTTTCAATGCCGGTTTTTACGTTTTCCGCAGAATCATCGACGGCAAAAATTCCTTCTTGTGTCTGCACGAAATGCACCGCTCCTATAAGGTAATCGGGCTTGAATAATTTATAAGATTCCATCGAAGGAGTACAAATGCCGCTTATGTATTCCGCTTCGAACGATAAAAGCACGTCCATTCTTCCTTCGTATTCGGCTTTCAGCCGCCGGATCTCATTACAGTAGGCGGCGTAGTTTTTTGACGGAATGTGCCATGGTGAAGAAAAGGGATACATTCCGTGACTTGAAAAGCCGAGTATGGAAACGCCCTTTCTAAACGCCGATTCCGCCATGGAAGCGGGGCTGTCTTTGCCGTCGCAAAAAGTAGAGTGTATGTGATAGTCCGTTATCATATTCGACATAATTTTTCCTTGTAATAAAGTTTCCGCAGAATATGCCTGGTAAATACCGCCGCATCTTGCAGCGAGCGCAAAGCGCAAAGTCTATCGCGCAACGCCGATGTACCGGCGAGGGGTAACCTTGCAGCGCTCTGCAATCCGCTCCGAGAGCATCGGACGCAGCCGTTTTACGCTTGTTCAGATCAGGCGTCTTCAGGGATCGGTTCCGCCGGTAAAATACGAAAATCCTGCCATTTAAGAAGCATTTTTTTTATGTCGGAGCTTTTAAATGGCTTTATAAGAGTGTCGTTTATTCCGTGTTTTTCATATTCGTCAACCGAAGCAAAATCATTGTTTGCCGTGCAGGCGATAACTATTCCCCTGTAGTCCATGGCGCGAATCTCATCGGTAGCTTCGATGCCGTTTTTGTTTGCCATAAGAATATCCATAAAAACCATGTCGGTTTCAGGATTTTGTTTTATCATTTCGACGGCTTCGCTTCCGTCGGATGCTTCCAGCACTTCTACGCCGAGTTTTTGCAAAAAGGTTGAAATGAGTTTTCTGTTTACAGGATGATCTTCTACTACAAGAACCGAAAGGCCGTGAGCTACCTGTTCCTGAATTTCCTGCCTTTCTCCGGAATTTATATCCGATTCTTTTTGCGCTTCCGCACTGCGGTGAAAACCCACCGCGTCCTGTAAGATTTGATATAATTTGGCTTGCTTAACTGGTTTGTACAGATATCCGTTAAACCAGTTAAGCAACTTCATCTTAGCTTCGCCGCCCATTTGCCCCTCGGGAGAGAGCATATATAGCTTTGTGTTCAGGCACAGGTTCCTCGTGCGGATTTCGGAAGCAAGATACCATCCGTCCATTTTAGGCATGATCATATCTATAAGGGCGATGGAAAACGGCTTTTTTTCTTTAACTGCTTTTTTCAGCGCAGACAGAGCGCTTTTGCCCGAATTTACCGTAAAGATATTTTCCGCGCTGAATCCGCATTGCACTATTTTGTTTAAAATACTCTTGCAGGCCGTTTTATTGTTGTCTACGATGAGGATTTTTGTACGGCTGTCTTTAATGGCCGCCCTGTGTTTTGCCTTTCGCGCGTGCGGCAGTTTAAGAGGAATCGAAAACCAAAACCTTGTACCTTTAGGTTTGTTTTTTGAAACCCCTATGGTGCCGTTCATGGCGGCGACAAGAGTTTTGCATATGCTAAGCCCCAGCCCAGTTCCTCCGTATTTACGCGCTATGGAAGCGTCCGCTTGAAAAAACGATGTAAAAAGTTTTTTCCTTGCTTCCTTCGTGATGCCCATCCCCGTATCGAACACTTCAAACATGAGGTTTTGTTTTAAGACCGAAAGCCGGCAGAGAACATGGCCTTCCCCTGTAAATTTCACAGCGTTTTTCAAAAGGTTTAGCAAAATTTGCTGAACGCGGGTAGGGTCGCCTATTACCGTGACAGGAACGTCTTCGGCTATATCCGTTACGACTTCGAGCCCTTTATTAAAGGCTTCAATGCATACAAGATCCGTAACGTGCTCTACAAGAGAGTGAACGTTGTAACTTATGCTTTCAAGTTTAAAATTCCCCGAACGAATTTTTGAAAGATCGAGTACGTCGTCCGCCATTGAAAGAAGAATGTCAGCCCCGAACTGTATCTGATGTATGTATTCAACCTGCTCTTCGTTTAAAGAAGTTTCGGACAACAGCTCCAAGGTTCCTATGATGGTTTGGATAGGAGTCCGTATTTCATGCAGCGTATTTGCAATGATGCCGCCGTCGAATTCCTGTTTCGGATCAAGATTTTCCATTTAGAACGTCCACAGCCTTTTTTGCTATGACTTCGGGTTTTTGGGGTTTGGCCATAAACGTTTTCGCTCCCAGTGAGAGAACTTGGATTATGGTTGAAGGCTGAACCACCTGAGAGTATACAATGACCGGAGGCGATTTGGGATTTTTTTTAAGTTCGCGGAGAATTTCAAAACCGAGCCCGCCGTTTATAAAAACGTCAAGGATTATAAGGTTATACTTTGTGTTTGGCAGAGTCTTAAGAAATTCCTCGCCTGTAGCGAACAAAGAACAGTTTGCTCCTATGCCGAATAAAGCGTTTTTTAATATTTGACGAGTAACGGAACCGTTGTCGATTACGGCGATGTTAATCATGTTTCCGGTAGATTCGCCTTTGGCGGCATCCCCTGAGTCCGATAAAAAACGCATTTCGACGGAACCGCTTGCAACGTTTCTGTCTGCGGACAGAATTTTATCGGTTATAAGTTCGGGCGTATTAGACAGCGTCGGGGACTCGACCAGGGAATTTAAAACGATCGATAAATTGTTTACAACTTCAATGCCGTCATATTCCGGATGACCATTTATTAATTCTTTTATGATAGGATCCAGAGAAAGAATCTTTATGTTCTTCTTTTTGATCCTCTCATCGCCGATAACGCTTGAAAACAAAAGTTCAAGATTTGTAACGTCTACAAAGCTTAAAGTTAGGTTTGTAAGCATTACGACAATTTTAGGCGCGTTAAGATCGTTCGCATCGATCATTTCGGAAATTTTGTATTTTAAAAGCGAAAGTTTTTCTCTGTTAAGGCCTTCGGAAATTTCCACAAAGATAATATTGTTGTTTAAATGCAGATCCAGAATGCACGGCGTCATGTCGATTGAAAAAGGCTCTTTGAGGACGCGGCCGATCGTTTCAAAGAAAATGTCAAATTTTATGGGTTTGGTAAAATATTTTATAACGCCGTACTGTATGAACTGGGCGAGTTTTTCGTGCTCTATGGTGGGGCCTGAAATTATTATGGGAATGGATTTTGCATTGGGATCGTTTTGCTTTTTAAAAAGAAATTCCGCCAAGTGAGCTGAAGTAGTTTTGATGTCGATGACTACAAGGTCGGGAAGAATTGAAATCATCTTGATAAAAGCGTCGCGTTCTCCCTGTGAAACTTCAACGGCTATTTTTTCGGCCGATAATTTATCGGTCAAAAATTCGCGGAACATGGGAGACGCGTCTATTATAAGAACCTGCTTCATAAAAATATTCTATACTTAAAGATATTAATTTTCAATCAGTGTGTGACATGTGCGTCTGCTTTTCAGCTGCGGCACGCGGCAGGGTGCAAAGTGCGAAGTTCCCTGCGCAACGGCAGGCGCTGCCGGGAGTGCAGCCTTTTTTATTATTTGATAGAATTTCAAGTTTTAAAAATATGGAAATTTTTGGCGTAAACGGTATATAATAGCGCTATGAAAAAAGTGATTGTTTTTTTAGCTCCCGGTTTTGAAGAAACGGAAGCGGTGACTCCCGTCGACTATTTACGCAGGGCGGGCGTCGAAGTTGTTACGGCCGCACTTCCCGCACACGGTGAAAGCGCAGGTAAAAGGATTTTCGGTTCGCACAAGGTTGAAATTTCTGCGGATGTTTTGTTTTCCGATTGGCTCGCCAAGAACGGCGAAGCCTTGCCGGATGCGGTTTTCATTCCCGGAGGAATGCCGGGCGCCGCGAACGTAGGGCTTGACGCGGGCGCTTGCGATTTTATACGCAGGATGTTTATGAAAGAAAAGCTTGTTGCGGCCATATGCGCGGCGCCCGTAGTCGTGCTTGCCAAACTCGGCGTTCTTTCAGGCAAGCGTTTTACATGCTATCCCGGAATGGAAACTCAGCTTTCCGAATACTGCGGCAGCTCGTATCCCGAAATTACGGCAGGCAGCGTCCTCGTAAAGAACGTTCCGTTTGTGCGCGACGGGAATGTTTTGACGGGACGAGGCCCCGGAACGGCCGGATATTTTGCCGTTGAAATGGTAAGCGCTTTATGCGGATCTGACAAAGCGAAAGAAATTGAACGGGCTGTGCTCTTATAAAGACGGGTTTGTGCGCAGGATTGGAGGAAGTATGGCAAAACACAACCGCCGGTACAAGGATTCGGTTTTTGTCGACCTGTTCAGCACCGACAAAGACGCTAAAGCTAGGTTTTTATCTCTGTACAATGCCTTGCACGGCACACACCTCGACAGTTCTACTGAATTGAAACCGCTCAAACTTGAACAGGCTATGTATACGAAGTTGTCGAACGACGTGTCATGCCTGATCGATAACAAAATTATCGTATTAGCCGAGCATCAATCGACGATAAACGAGAACATGCCTCTGCGCTGTTTGCAATACGTCGCGCGACTGTACGAGCAGATTCAAGACCCTAAAGCAAAGTACCACAGAGCCCTGCAAAAGATTCCCACGCCTGAGTTCTATGTGTTTTACAACGGAACTGAAAATTATCCCGTCTGCAAGACGCTAAAGCTTTCAGACGCCTACATCGTAAAGCCGGAACTCTCACCGTTGGAACTTGCGATAGAGGTGCTCAACATCAATACGGATAAGGCAAATAAAGTCTTGACAACTTGCAGACCATTGGAAGAATACAGTATGTTTGTAGAAGCCGTGCGCCGCAACACTGCGCTCGACAAAGAGTACGGCTTTGAAAACGCAATCAAAGAATGCATACAAAATGACATCTTACGAGAATACCTGCAACGAAAATCACGGGAGGTGATGAACATGTTATTGTCTGAATATGATTATGATACTGACATAGCGGTACAGCGCGAAGAAGCGGGCAAGATAGCTTTTGCCGAAGGCGAAGAGAGAGGTGCGCACCAAAAAGCGCTTGAAACGGCAAAGAATTTACTAGGTTTAGGACTGTCGATTGAAAATATTGCACAGGCTACAGGCCTTTCCAAGGAAGAAGTGGAAAGTTTATAATCAATTGGTAATGTAGAATTCGGTTTACCGTATTTGTGCACGTCCTGTGCGACAAACGCCTGGTTTTTGCGATTTTATCGCAAAAGGCCGCCTTAAAACTAGAAAATCTCGAAGTTTATGCTATACTTAAAATCAATCCGGGAGGTTTTGTAAATGATCGACATACGTTATTCCACAGGAAAAGAGCCCTTTTCAAGGATGAACACGCGGGAACTCAGAAAAGAATTTCTTGTAACAAATATATTTAAAGCGGACGAAGTGAGCGTTGTATATAGCCATATCGACCGCATAGTTGTGATGGGCGCGATGCCCGTTAAAAAAACGGTCGACTTAAAAAGCGGCTTTGATCCGATGAAAGATTTCGGGGTGGACTTTTTTTTGCAGCGGCGTGAAATGGGAATAATCAACATAGGCGGAAGCGGAACAGTTAATGCCGACGGGAAATCGTACAAGATAAACAATTACGACGCCATGTACATAGGAGCGGGAATAAAAGACATTTCCTTTTCTTCCGACGACGCCAAATCTCCAGCTAAATTTTACATGACCTCTTCCCCGGCCCATACTCCATATCCTGTAAAAGTTATTCCTTTAAGCGAGGCAAAACACGTAAAAGCCGGCAGCGCTGACGACGCTAACGAGAGAACTATAAATCAGTACATTCATCCCGATGTTCTCGACACCTGCCAGCTTTCAATGGGGCTTACGCATCTTGAAAAAGGTTCGGTATGGAACACCATGCCGGCTCATACGCATGAGAGACGCATGGAAGTTTATTTTTATTTTGACGTTCCTGAAAATCAAACGGTGTTCCATTTTATGGGTGAACCGCAGGAAACAAGGCATATTATCGTTCACAATGACGAAGCGGTTATAAACCCGTCCTGGTCCATACACAGCGGATGCGGAACCACAAATTACACGTTTATTTGGGCTATGTGCGGAGAAAACAGGACGTATACGGATCAGGATTGGATAAAAACCGAAGATTTGCGGTAAAAGATCCGTTTAGCATATAATTTCAGGCATGAAGTATCCTGCCTTTGTTTAAATATTAAAAATCTGCAAAAGTTTTTATGGAGGGTTTTATGATTGATGTGAACAGTTTTCGTTTGGATGGAAAAATCGCGCTGGTTACCGGCGCTTCCTATGGGATAGGTTTTTCAATAGCTTCGGCTTTCGCGAGATGCGGCGCCACGATCGTCTTTAACGATATAAAGCAAGATCTTGTGAATCAGGGGCTTGAGGCGTATAAAAAAGAAAACATAAAAGCACACGGATATGTATGTGACGTTACCGACGAGGATCAAGTTCTTGAACTTGTAAAGAAAATCGAAAAGGACGTAGGCATTATAGACATCCTTGTAAACAACGCGGGAATTATAAAGCGCATTCCGATGATCGAAATGTCCGCCGCCGATTTCCGTAAGGTAATTGACGTAGATTTGAACGCGCCTTTTATAGTTTCTAAGGCCGTACTTCCTTCCATGATCAAAAAAGGCCACGGAAAGATCATAAATATCTGTTCGATGATGTCCGAGCTCGGCCGTGAAACGGTCAGCGCCTATGCAGCCGCCAAGGGCGGTCTTAAAATGCTCACGCGCAATATCTGTTCCGAATACGGCGACAAAAACATTCAGTGCAACGGCATAGGCCCAGGTTACATTGCAACTCCGCAGACGGCGCCTCTTCGCGAAAAACAGCCCGACGGTTCAATGCACCCGTTCGATTCTTTCATACGCGCAAAAACTCCCGCCGGACGCTGGGGATCGCCCGAAGACTTACAGGGCCCTGCGATCTTCCTTGCTTCCGATGCGTCTAATTTTGTGAACGGGCAGATAGTTTACGTTGACGGCGGAATTTTAGCCTATATAGGAAAACAGCCGCAATAAGGAAGGGTTCCGCTCTGCCCTGTCTCAGGCGGAGCGGAAATTTAAATTTACGGGCGTATTATTATATTCTTTAGTTCAGGTTTCTTTTCAAGCTCGCTTACGAGAGCTTCTTCACGCGCCTTGTTTACATATTTAGGGTCCTGAAAGCTGTAAGTAAAATGCGTGTGAACGTCATAAGTTCCTTTCATCAGAGCGTACGCGTCTTCGGTTATCACAAGCTCTTCGTCCGTGGGAATGACGAGAATTTTTATTTTGGAATCGTCAGAACTTATGCAGGTTTCGGCGTTCCCCGTAGTTGCGGCTTTGTTTTTTTCAAGATCCATCTTTATGCCGAAGCTTTCAAGACCTTCAACGGAACGCCTTCTGATTGTTATGGAATTTTCTCCCACTCCTGCGGTAAATACGATCGCATCCACCTTGCCTTCCAGAGCCGCCGTATAAGCTCCTATGTATTTTTTTATGCGGTATACTTCCATACCCATGCCGAGTTTGGCCCTTTCGTCTCCGGCGTTTGCCGCCTTTTCAACGTCTCTTCGGTCGGTATATTTTCCCGTTATCCCTAAAAGTCCGCATTTTTTGTTAAGCGCAAGGTTCATTTCCTCAGGGCTCATGCCGGTTTTGCTCATAATGTAGAACGGAAGCGCCGCGTCGACGTCTCCAGTCCGCGTACCCATCACAAGGCCTTCAAGCGGTGTGATGCCCATGGAAGTGTCAAAGCACTTGCCGTTTTTTACTGCGCACATGGAAGCGCCGTTCCCGATATGGCATATGATAACGTTAGTATCTTCCGGTTTTTTATGCAAAAGGACTGAAGCTCTCTTTGCCGTATACAAAAACGAAGTGCCGTGAAAGCCGTAGCGGCGCGCGTGGTATTTTTCGTACCATTCATAGGGAATCGCATACATAAATGAGGTTTCGGGCATTGTCTGATGCCATGCGGTGTCCATGATCGCGCAGTGCGGAACATTCGGAAGAACCTTTTGAGCGGCTTCAATACCCATAATATTTGCGGGATTATGGAGGGGACCCAAGTCCTGCACTTCACGGAATATCTTCAACACTTCAGGCGTTATTATTACCGATTTTGTAAATTTATCTCCGCCGTGAAGTACGCGGTGCCCTACGGCCCCTATTACGCTCATATCGTTGATAACGCCGACTTTAGGATCGGTTATTTCTTTTATGATAAGTTCTATCGCCTCTTTGTGCGTAGGACACGGACTTTCGACGACGTATGCGTTTTTTCCTACTTTGTGCGTGATCACCGAGCCTTTCTGTGTAACGCGCTCCACAATGCCGTTTGCTAAAACTTTTTTACCGTCCCAGTCGTAAAGCTGGTACTTTGCGGACGAACTTCCGCAGTTCAATGTCAAAATAACCATAAAATTCCTCGTATTAAAAATAAAAAGTGATGAATCGGGATAAATTATTATATTGCACTTATTTATTTTATGGAAGCTTTTTTTTCGAAGTTTGCCGCCGCTTTCGTGCAGTCTTTTTTTTTACGGCATTTTTTTTACGATATTTTGAACCTTTGAATTTTTTTGTTTGAAATATATGTACTTAAACGGATGAATGTCGAGGCTGTTGGAAGTCCATCCGCCTATGGAATCCAAATCTATGGCGTTAAAACTTACCGGATGCGATATGGGCAGAACAACCCCTTCGTCGAGCAGGAGCTGTTCCGCCTGTGCGAGCAGTTTTAATCGCGCGGAACCTTCGTCTGAAGACGCTTGGTCGAGCAGTTCGTTGAATTTTTCGTTATTGTAACCGGATACATTTAAAGTCGAATTTCCACGGAAAAGTTCCAAAAATGCCAAAGGATCGGAAAAATCTCCTATCCACGTATATGAAAACAAATCCGCATCCCAGTCTGCGATTGAAGCAAGATATTCTGCGGACGGTTTTGTTTGGATTATCAATTCCACGCCGAGCGCTTCCCACGCGGATTTGAGCAGTTCCGCGCTTTTTTTCATGTAGGCGTTGTCCATAATTGCAAAAACAAGGCTTAGTTTTTTATCTTCCTGTATTCCGGCCTTTGCGCGAGCCTCTTTCATAAGGGCGAGAGCTTCGTCTTCATCCGTTTCGGAAAATCCGTTTACGGCGGGATAACCTGCAAGCGGATAAATGAAAGTTTGCGCTTTTACGGGAAAATCTTTTCGCATCTCTTGCCACGGGGCCGCCGTGAGCAGCGCGATCCTAAAAGCGGCGTCCGACCACGGAGATCTTGCTGTTTTGAAAAAAAAGTACTGGGTTCCGAACTGGGCTCCGATGTGTACCGAGCTTTTTAAAAGCAATTTGTCAGTCGACACGGCGTTATCCACCCAATCGGCGCTTCCGGTATTTAGCGCGTACGCGTTTTCCGTTTCGTCATCCGAGAGTTCTATGGTTACTTGGGGGAGCCGTACGGCTTCTTTGTCCCAATAATATTCGTTTTTCTTAAGTACTATGCGCTTTTTTTCCCGTTTTTCAAGAACGAAGGCTCCGCTTGCAAGCGAAAGGTCTTCGTCGACTACCGAAAAAGCATGATGGCACAAGATTCTGCTTAAATGCGCGCACGGAGCTTCGAGTCTGACGACGAGGGTATTGTCCTTTACCGTTATCCCCACGTCTTCCCTTTTTCCTGCGCCCAGTCTAAATTCCCTTGCTCCTATTATTACGTCCAAAAGAGAAGCGTATAGGGCGTCGGGATTTGAAAGCAGCCTGAGCCAAGAATTTCGTACGTCTTCCGCCGTAATCTGTCGCCCGTCGCTGAATTTGGCGCTTTCACGTATTGTAAACGTCCATCTGCGCTTGTTGCGTGAGATTTTGTAAGATTCCGCAACGGCGTTTAGCGGAGAAAGGGTTACAGGGTCGTATGAAAAAAGTCCTTCGTAAATGTTGCCTAAAATCTGCGCTTCGGAACTGTAAGATGCTGTGTGGGGATTTAAATCGTGTCTGTGTTCGTTTTGAATGATTGTAAAATTGCGTTGCAGTTTGGGATCTATTTGGGAAGAATCTTCTTCAAATATGAAATTCTGAGCAGTTAAAAAAAAGTTGGCGATAAAAAACAATACGCAAAAAAGCGAAGACCTGAAAAAAAAATGTCTTTTATTCATCGTTTAATATTCCCAGTTTTCTAAATTGCTGATCTTCTTCCACGGACGACAGATATTCGACGCGGCGCTGATTTGCCTTTACAAGAATATTTTTAAACGTCGTAAGCTCCATCCTCATTCCTTTTATCTTAGGCAGAGAAGACTGGGACGCTGCAGATTTGAAAAAATCGTCTAGGGCGGTAAGTTCCAAAAGAAGCCTTTGACACTGCGAAAAATTTTTATTCAAAAAATCGACGATGACGGGAGATGCTTCGCTTTGGATCCTTTTGTAAATAGGATTTGTCTTTGCGGAAAGCAGCATGTATTGCTGAGAAATCTGAGTGAGATTTTTCATAAAAACGGCGTATTTTATATACTCTTTGCGTTCCGTTTTGGTTACCGGATCCGTAATGTACACTTGATATTCTACTTCCGGTTCGGAAATGTTAAACGCTTTTCTGAGAAGTCTTAAAAATTTTTGCCACCTGCTGTTGTTTTGGTCTACTAAAACGTTGTGATTTTCTCTCAGCTTGTCTGCCATGAGATTTATCTGCGGACCGACTGCAGCCAAGCCGTGAATGGCGTCTAAAAGAAGATGTCTGGGATCGACTTTTCCAGTATTTCTATTTACGGTACTCTGTTGAATCTGCAATTTTTCCAAAAGAAATTTTCTTCTTTCTTCTTTTCCCTGTCCTTGGTCTTCTTCGATTATCTCTTCGATAAGCGCTGTGTAAAACGGCGTTTTATCCATAACCAAAGGAAAGATTTTTTTTATCTGCTGCATTTCGGCCTGCGGACTTGAAAACGCAGCCGAGCGGTCAAAGTCTTTATGGTCAATAACTTTTTTGCGTACGGAAACCTTGTATACTTCTTTTTGAAATTCCGAAAGTTCTTTTATGTCGGAATTTATGCTCACTATGAGCTTCGCGTTTTTTGAAAGCTCGTTGTTTAGAGCGCTCGCCGTCATCGGGTCGGTTCCAATCCTTAGTTCCGCGATGAGTTTGGCAAGACTTCGCGTGTTTACGTTTGCGGAATTTGTTGAAAGGCTGTCCCATAGGAATGAATTGTTCAGTGCGGCAAGATTTTTTATACGTTCCAGCGTCATGTTCGCGACGGAAAAACTGAAATATATGGAAATAAAATCCAGCATGGATTCATAGTCTGAAAAACGCGTTCCCAAAACAACGCTTACTTCGTTTTCAGGGAACGGTGTGTTTTCAGGCGCGCTGACTTCCGAAATCTTTTTTTCAAGTTTGTACGGATCCTTCGTTATTCTGGACTTTTTTACAAGTAAGTCGTATAGATTTTTTACGCACGAATGCATTAACCGGTAGTTTTCAAGCAATTCCGGAAGTTTTACCGTGTTATACCATTGTGTTTTAGCTTCGACTGCCGCTATAAGCTGCGCCGAAAAATCCTGTGAGTCTGCCATATATCTATTATCGGTAGTTTAATTTAAAAATGTATATACGCATTCAATTAAAATTCAACAGTCGAACAAAATGTCAATTTTAAAAGACTGTTGAATTAGTGCGCAAGCCCTGCAACGAGTGCGTAAGCGCGAAGTTTCGAGCGGCGCACACGTATATCCGCGAGTTTTCCGCAGGGAAACTCGTCGTTCAAGTACCGCCATGGACGGCGGCAAAATATATAAAAGCGATATTTTGGCTTTGCCAAAATTCGCCATAAGCCGATGTACATGGAGGTACATCGGCTTATAACCGTTGTTCAGTGAAACGGCGAATTTTTAAGCTGAGTGAAAACTCCCTTATCCGCCCCGAAAGGAACTATTGAAGGAATATCATAAAAAGGGCTTATGACGATCTTACAATCCAGACAGTGCAGCACAAATTCATCGTAATCTTTTTTGGAGGCTTTGGGATAAAGATAAGGCCCTCTACGCGTCCAATAGTTTTTTATTAAGCTGTCATAAACGTACCAGTCTTTTTCGGAGCGCTCCTGCAGTGCAGAGATCATGTTATAGATCGAACGTATGACGGCAGCTGCAAGAGGAGAAGGAAGCTTTTTACAACCGGAAGATTCGATCAGTTTTTCAGCCTCTTTTGAGGGCGTAAGGGCGACTATAAAAACAGAAGGCGTCCACGGCAAGGGGGGCTCTATTATAACGGAATCTGTTAAAGCCCAATCGGTATTATCCGGGTTCCACGGGCGCCAAAAAGCCGTATTTTCGGGATTGGCTTTTAACGCCGTTTTAAGAGCGTCTTCTTTTTCAAAAAAAACGGCCGTGATGCGCTTTGACGCGAGGAGCTCTCCCACTGCTTTTTTCAGTCTGGGAGCAAAGATCGTGTCAAAACTTCCGGTAACGCCGCGGTTTAGAACATTTTTAAAAACCGTAAACGCGGAATTTCCGCCCCAGCCCAGAACTGCTCTTCCGCCTTCCTGATACAAGTCGGTAAGCCTTACTCCTTTTTGCGTATATAAAAAACAGCCGCGGGCGCGTTTTACCGCTCCGTAACGCTTTTCAAGCTCTTCAACAAACGTATCTATTTTCATATTGGCGAAAGTATATCGAAAATCGCCTTTTTCGTATATGTTAGGGCTTTGCGGTTCCGTTCCACCGTACTCGCACGGTTTTAATGCTGCGGCAAAGGCGACGCTATGCTAACCGCCGCTTGCGTTCCGCCTTTTTACTTTTAATGCAGCCCTCATTCCTTGCTCGCACGGTTCCTGTGCGGTTGCCCTGCGCGTATTTTTGCAAACAGCTTCCGAAGCACACCGATTTTGCCGAAGCATATCCAATACAGCAAAAACGCAACGCAAAGAATCGGTATGCCGAAGATGATTATATACAGAACTACGAACACAAAGCCCGTAAAAAATCCGACGACGGTTTCACAGAATTCGATGAACGCCGATTTCAAATCGGGAAAAATAAATCCCCTGTCTTCCGCATGGTTGTACGGCAGGTTCGCTTCGATATAGATTTCCGAATAGTCAATCTGCTTGGACAGGCGGTTGAACTGTCCCTGCATCTGTTCGATTTCGGCCGTGACGTCGTTTATCTTGGTTTCGATTTCGAGCATGTCTTTGATATTTTTCGCTTCCTTAAGATACGATTGCAATCGCTCGAGCAAAACGCGGCGAGTTGCCAAGCGCGAATCCAAATCGTAAAAACGGTCGGTGACGTCTACGCTGTCCGCGGATTTTGAAACGACTTTGCCGATGGCGCCGGACGACGACATCGCATCGTCAAAAGCGGGTGACGGGATGTGAACCGTCATGCCGAGCGAACGGCCGTCTTCCGAAAAATCGGAAACATAACCGCCGAAGCGCTTTGCCCATGCTTCCGCCGCAGCCTTCGTTTCGGCGAGGCTCGAAACTTCAAAGCGGATAGTCCCCGTGCGGATGAGCTTTCGATTTTCAGGCAAAGACTGCCCTGCGTCGGAATGAGCGCCGAAGGATTTTTCTTCCGCCGCATAGACGTCGCCCGAGCGCATAGGCGCGCCGTCAACTGCGTATTTCATCGCGGCAAAGTTTCCCTTGTGCGCACCGCAGCCGATCAAAACGAGTGCCGCCGCAAAAGTCAACAATAAAAATATCGATCGTATCAATTTCATCAGTGCCTCCATTAAAAAACGACATGCGAGGAAATTTCGATTTCCGAGAATGCCGTTTTCGTGCGCTCTTTGCGCACAGTTATAACCGGCGTCGTTTCGACTTTGTCCGAAACTCGCAGTTAAATTGAGGGCCTGAAATAGCGCCGTTCAATTTAGCCGGTATATTTTATTAACAAATAAAGTGCGGATACGATACAGACTGCGCGGAATGTAATGCCGGCTCGCAGCCGTACGTCTCCGCGCCCTCATTGCGTAACCGCGTGTTTCCTGCCGCGCAGCAAAAAACTACCCCAAAAAGTTGAAATCTGCGGGAAAAAAGGGTATGATAAACACATCAGTCATCTTAAGTCAGTCCCGCAAATTCTTACGACGAGGGACATAATGTACGGTAATGCCGGCACAGCTCTATCTCCGGCGCGAAACACGCAAAGCACACAAAACGCCTCGTATGCGGCGCTTAGCACACACGGCGCATTGCGGGCGGCTATATGCCGATCGCGGTCACTTAACGCACAAAAGAGTGCACGGGCGCTTATTTTCCCTTGCGGAAAACATCATGTGCCGGAATATATAAAGTAGGGAGCGGCTATGAGTACTTCAAACAGAAAATACAAGGATTCAGTGTTCGTCGACCTTTTCAGTGAAGACGAAAAAGCGAAAGAAAACTTTTTGTCGCTGTATAACGCTCTGCACGGTACAAACCTGCCGCTTTCGTCTCCGGTTGAAAACATCAGGCTTGAAAACGTCATGTACATGAACATAATAAACGATGTTTCCTGCCTTGTAGACGGTAAAATCATCGTGCTAGCCGAACACCAGTCAACCGTAAACGAAAACATGCCTTTACGTTTTTTGGAATACATAGCAAGGCTATATGAAAAACTGCAAGCGCCGACAGACCGGTATTTAAGAAAGCTATCAAAAATACCCACACCTGAGTTCTACGTTTTCTATAACGGCACGGAAGACTATCCCGAAACTACGGTTCTAAAGCTATCCGATGCGTTTATCACAAAGAGCGAACACGCTCCGTTGGAACTTACGGTTCAAGTACTCAATATCAACACGGACAAAGCAAACAAAGTTTTAGCAGAGTGCAAACCGCTTGAAGAATACAGCCTCTTTGTAGAAGAGGTAAGAAAACAAACCCAACTCGACAGTGAAAACGGCTTTACCAATGCGGTAAAGATATGCATAGAAAAGGGAATATTAAGAGAATACTTACAGAGAAAATCACGGGAGGTACGATAAAAAGCATAGGCTGAAATGACGCCTCCGCTTTTTATTTCGAGTTTGCGACGCAAACTCGATTATAGTATGAGTGCGCGCTTGCGCACAGAAAAAACTTTTTCGGAAGTTGATACTTCCTGCAAAAGTTTTTTGAGAGGAATCAATATGTTAGTGGCAGAATACGATTACGATACGGACATTGCGGTACAGAGAGAAGAAAGTCTACGGATTGGCATACAACAAGGAATTGAACAGGGGATTGAACAAGGCTTTGCCGACGGCTCATACCAGAAAGCACTTGAAACGGCAAAATTGATGAAAGGTATGAATTATCCGATTAATGACATTTGCACAATATCGGGGCTTCCCAAAAAAGAAATAGAGGCTTTATAAAATCAATATGTTAGTGGCAACCTTCGCACAGGCACTTGACAAAACTTTCTCGCGCCCCATAATCGTTCGTCAGTTCGTCAGTTCGTCAGTTCGTCAGTTCGTCAGTTCGTCAGTTCGTCAGTTCGTCAGTTCGTCAGTTCGTCAGTTCGTCAGTTCGTCAGTTCGTCAGTTCGTCAGTTCGTCAGTTCGTCAGTTCGTCAGTTCGCGTAAACTGTACTCATAACACAAAATCCACAAAACGGTTGGGAATCTCGAAAAACTCGCCCTTAGCGATTTTTTCGAGATTTCGATTGGCTAACCCGCTTTTTAAAAAGACTGCCTCGCTGCGTCCGCCGTCGGATGAAGCGCTCGGTGGTATTGGAATTGCCCCTGCACGCACAATTTCCAAAGCGAGTTTGGCTTCGCCAAACTCGGCGACACACAATCCAGCCTGCATCCATATCGTAAATCACTTCTCGCACAAGAGGCGCACGAGCGACATATTGTCTTCCGCGCGCTTTTTTTATACCCGCACCGTCATACGTCTTTTGCGGTGCGGGAAGATTACCCACTACATACCATTTGGAGGTTGTTTATGGAAACACGTAAAAAGGCACGGCGCCTTATACGCCGGGCGGCGATGTTTGCCGCAGTTTTGCTTACAGGTCTGGCGATAAGCTGTTCCAACGGCTCGGGTTCAGGAGGAACGCCGGAACCCGAACCCCCGCCCACACCGCCCGTGCCCGTATCGTACAGCATAACGTTCAGCGTGGAAGGCGGAAACGGCACGCTCAAAGCAAAGACGGACGGCATTGCGGAAACGGCAACAAGCCCCATAAACGTCGAAAAGGGCAAAACCGTAACCTTTACGGCAAATCCCGACTCCGGTTACAAAGTAAAGGAGTGGCAGATAATCGGCACGGGAATGGCGTTTGAAGCGGGTACGGGAACTGCGGGAAACAACACTGCGCAGGTAAATCTTCAAGCCGATCTTACCGTAAAGGTGAGCTTTGAAGCGCTTCCGCCCGGCGAAGCTTCGTATACGGTAAAGCACTATCAGGAAGGAACGGACGGCACCTATCCTGCAGAGCCGACGGAAAGCGAAAATAAAAGCGGCACATCGGGAGACCCCGTCGTATACACGCCGAAAATCGGCGGAGCCTACGATGGCTTTACCTACAAATCGAACCTCACCGAAATAAACGGAACCGTACAGGAAAACGGCACGATAGCCGCCGACGGCAGTACCGTTGTAAAACTCTATTACGAGCGCAATACGGTGAACGTAACCTTTAAACTTGCAGGCGGTAACATTGCAGGCAATACGGCCGATGTCGTAAAATCCGGCAAATACGGCACAGCTTTGGAAGTTCCCGCCGATCCCGTAAAAGAGGGCTTCTCTTTTACCGGATGGAATCCCGCACTGCCTGCAACTCCGGTCTTCCCCGCTGCAAATGCGGAATATACCGCAAACTGGGCGCTGCTTTATACTATCAATTTCGGCGTGGACGGTGCGAACGGCATGCTTACGGCAAAAGTTGACGGCAGCGAAATCAGTTCGGGCAATAAAGTGGAACACGGCAAAACCGTTGAATTTACCGCGACGCCCGCCAACACCAACTTTGCCGTAGACAAGTGGACAAACGGCGGCAGCGACATACCCGAAGCGGGAGCGAACGAAACGTACAACCACACGGTAACGGCGAATGCAAACATCAAAGTAAAGTTCAAATATACGGGAGCCGATCTCGCGCTGAGCAATCAGGAGTTTACCAAGGAGATGGGGCAAAGCTTTACCTATAAGCTGGTAACGGCAGGCTCCGGCAGCTACACGGCAGTTCCCGAAACGGCAGGTATCATCACGCTCGGTACGGCGAACTTGAACAGTTACGGCAACATCACGGTAACGTGCATCAACGCCGGTGCAACGAAAATACGGATAACCGACACGGCAAGCGGGCAAAACGCCCTTTCAGGTACCATTACCGTAACGCCTGCCGTCGTCATACCCGACTACTTTGCAAAAGACGGCGTGCGCTACCATGTAACGGATAGAACGCCCGGCCAGCGAAAGGTGAGCGTAACTGCCAAGACAGGTCCCGGAACTCATCCGCCGTACACGGGAACAACGCTTTTCATACCGAAAGAGGTTATACACAACAGCGTAACCTACACGGTAACGGGCGTAGAGGAGCCTTACGAGTGGGGAGATACGCTGCAAAGCGTAACGGTCGCAGCCGATAACGAGTTCCTTTCTTCCCAAGACGGCGTGCTCTTTAACAAGGGTAAAACCGTACTCCTTTGGTACCCGCGCTCTAAAACGGATGCTTCTTACTCCGTTCCTCCGGGCGTAACGGAATTGGCATTCGGCTCTTTCAGAAAGATTCCCGCACTGACATCGGTTACGCTGCCTGACGGCTTAAAGCGTATTGGAGACTATGTGGTTTGGGAGTGCCCCAACATTGCAACGCTTGAGCTGCCGCTCTCGCTGGAATTTATCGGCCACTATTCATTGACTGATTTAAAAGTGAGTTCGATGGTTGTGCCGGAAAACGTAAAAGAACTTCGCAGTTACGTTCTTTCGAGCTGTGATAATTTAACATCAGTCGAACTGCCTTCAACACTTAAGTCAATGCGGTATTTATCCCTTTCGTATAATCCTGCCCTAACAACGGTAACGTGCAGAGCGGCAACTCCGCCGGCTATTACGGCAGGCGATGATGTGTTTAAGAACACGCCCATCGCATCCGCAACGCTTAAAGTGCCCGCCGGCACCGAAGGCCGCTACCGAACCGCAGAAGGCTGGTCAGGCTTCGGCACGATTGTGGCAATAACGCCGTAAGTCGGGATTCTTAAGGGCAGTAGCCCTTAAGCGTTATTTGGAAGATAGGTTGGGTTTTAGGGGAAGGAAGAAACCGGACAGGATGTCGTATGAAACCTGTACGAAACGTACAGGTTTCAACCCGAGTTTGCCTGCGGCAAACGTCGCGGAAATAAAAGTATGTCGAGTTTTCGACAGAAAACTCGGGATAAAAAGCATACACGGACGTATGCTTTTTATAGGGTGTCTTCCCTTCCCTAAGAAAACAGAGGGGTCTAAGGGGAACCCTCCCCTTAAAAGGAGGAAGCTATGGCTAAAAAGAAATTCGTGTGGGAAGTTTATTTGCGTCCCAACACGCTCACAAAGGACAATGACCGCGACTGTATCGCCGACGTTCACGCGCACACGGGAACGCAGCGCAACGAAGACATTGCGGACATTATCACCAAGGAACGAAGCGAGTTCCGAAAAGAAACCATCTTGAGCATCCTCAGTTTGCGCGACAAAGCGGTTAAAGACCTGATTCAAGCAGGCTCAAGTTTTATGGACGGCCTTGTGCAGATAAGCCCGCGCGTGTCGGGCGTGTGGGCAACGGAGAACGCCGCCTACGACGAGAAAATCCACAAGCGCACGGTTGACCTTATCCCGACCGTCGACCTTCGCACGGCGCTCGACGCAATAAGCGTAAAGGTTATGGGAGCAAAAGACAGTTCCGCCCGCATTACGGCGATCACTGACACGGCCACCGGCTTAAACGACGGCACGCTCACCATAGGAGATGACATCATAATAGAAGGCGACAAGCTCAAAGTGAACGAAAAGGACGCCGCTCAGGGTGTATTCTTCAAAGCCGCCGACGGCACGGAGCACAAAACCACTCGTCGCCTTTCGGTCAACAAGCCCGGCCAAATCATCGCGCGCGTACCTCAAGCGCTTCCCGAAGGCAAAACCACCGTCATCGTGCGGACGAAGTATTCAGGCAGCGGCGCTCCGCTTAAAGAACTGCGGGAACTGGTATTCAAATTACCCTGTACCGCTAAAAGCTAGAGCGTTTTTCACACCGAAGGGAACCGTTCGCATCGTCTTATGCGAACGGCTCGTATCGTTCCATGCGGATAACTCGCATCGCCTTATGCGAAAAGCTCGCATACCGTTATGCGAACAGCTTGCATACTCTTATGCGGATGCTTCGTATGACGGTTCTGTGTTCGCCGAGAGCACTAAGATTTTCCAAACAACACAGCTCTAACTCCGGTTGTCGGCCATGCTGATCGTCTTTACTCCGTACCGCTCCTCTTTACCGAGCAATGATTTACATATATAATTTATTCACAATACAGGTTTTATATAGTGGAGATAGTGATGGGACAGAATTATTTTAACTCGATTCCGTGGCGGCAAGCCAGGCTGCAGCTCGGACATTGCCGTTCGATGGCGCGTGAAGAATTTTCAGACGGAGTAAAAGCTCTTAAAGGTAAAAAAATCGTTATCGTAGGCTGCGGAGCTCAGGGCTTAAATCAAGGAATGTGCTTGAGAGACAGCGGCCTTGACGTAAGTTATGCGCTCCGTGAAGACGCGATCAAAGAAAAACGCCAAAGTTGGAAAAATGCCGTTGAAAACGGTTTCAAAGTAGGCACTTACGATGAAATTATTCCCGCGGCGGATATCGTAGGAAATCTTACTCCCGACAAGCAGCACACAGCCGTAGTTACCGAAGTTATGAAGCGCATGAAAAAGGGCTCCGCTCTTTGGTACAGTCACGGGTTTAATATTGTCGAAGAAGGAATGCAGATCCGCCCGGATATTACGGTTGTCATGTGCGCTCCCAAGGGACCGGGGACTGAAGTATGGCATGAATTCCAGAGAGGATTCGGAGTTCCCGATCTCATAGCCGTTCATCCTAAAAACGATCCTGAAGGAAAGGGCTGGGCTTATGCAAAGGCTTTAGCGGTAGGCATGGGAGGCAATAAGGCTGGCGTTCTTGAGTCCGACTTTGTTGCGGAAGTAAAGTCCGATCTTATGGGCGAACAGACCATCCTTTGCGGTATGCTCCAAGCGGGAACGATTGTGTGTTACAATAAAATGGTAAGCAAGGGAATTAAACCCGCCTATGCCGTAAAATTCCTGCAGCACGGGTGGAACGTCGTTTCCGAAGCTCTTAAATGGGGCGGAATCACAAACATGATGGACAGGCTTTCAAATCCTGCAAAGATAAAAGCGAACGAAATTTCAAAAGAACTTAAATCTTTGCTTACGCCGCTTTATCAAAAACACATGGACGATATTATTTCAGGGAAATTCAGTTCAACGATGATGAAGGATTGGGCGAACAAAGATCATGATCTTCTTGCGTGGCGCGAAGAAACGGGAAAGCTTCCGTTTGAAACAACCGCTGAAACCGACGAAGAAATTTCCGAACAGGAATACTTTGACAAGGGAATCCTTCTTGTGGCTATGGTAAAGGCCGGATGCGAGCTTGCTTTTGAAACCATGGTTGACGCGGGTATTAAACCTGAAAGCGCATACTATGAATCGCTGCACGAAGTTCCTCTTATTGCAAACCTTATAGACCGCAAAAAGCTCTATGAAATGAACCGCGTTATTTCGGATACGGCCGAGTACGGATGCGCATTGTTTTCAAACACTGCCGTGCCGTTTTTGGAAAAAGAGTTTATGGGCAAGATCGATATAGACGTTATAGGGAAAGGAATAGCTTTAAGAGACAACAGCGTAAACAATACGGAACTTGTGAACGTGAATTCTGAAATTCGAGAACATCCGATTGAAGTTGTAGGCCGCAAGCTCCGTAAGTATATGACGTCGATGAAGGCAATTCAGGTATGAGTTTAGAGCCTTAAAAGCTATAGACACTTTTTTTGCACAGCCCCGCGCTTCGCGCGGGGCTGACTTATTACCGGATTGTCGCACACGGATAATCGGATTGTCCGGCTATCGCGCACACAGGATTGTCGTGCGCGGGGTTATCGGATCGCTGACTTATCGCGCACACAGGATTGTCGTGCGACCGATTATCACACGATGAATTGTCTTGCGGCACGGATTTTTACATTGTCAGCGACACGGGGCCGAAGCCGTCGGGTAAGAGTTCTTTTAACGTATTTATGCGGTATTCGTCCGTATTCTTTGCGACGATAACGATAAAATCTTCAGGCTCGCAAAATTCCATCATAACTTGGCGGCAAACTCCGCACGGAAAGCAGAAGGAACTTACGTTTCCTTCGCTGCCGCCGACAACCGCAATAGCCTTAAATTCTTTTTCACCGGCGCTTACAGCGTTGAAAAAGGCCGTGCGCTCCGCGCAGTTTGACGGCGTATAAGCGGCATTTTCAATGTTGCAGCCGCCCCAGATTTTCCCGTCTGCACAGAGCAGCGCGGCGCCTACCTTCCAGTGCGAATACGGTGTGTAAGAGAATTGCAGCATTTCCAGCGCCTTTTCAATGAGCTTTTTCACCGGAATATCGCCGGATATGGAAACGTTTTTCATATAGACCTCCCGTAAAATGCGGCATTGCAGAAAGTCTCAAACCTTCTAGGAGAACGCATTTGCGTGCATTTCGCGCAATGAGCATATTTCACAATGAGCGCGTCATAAAGAAGTGGCGCGCGAAGCGCACATTTTGTGTACAGTTTGCTTACTACTTAATTATATATACAAATTCTGTTTTTCATCTATTAGAAATACCAACTATGCGATCAACGCTCCGGTTTTTACCTTTTGCGGTGAAGGATGAAATGTTCTGACACCTGCTCACGCGCGACAATACGCAATTCTTTCAACGCGAGTCGAAAGAAGGCCTTATTTTATTTGCCGATTGCCGTATTTTATTATACAATAAAACGTGCTCCGATTAAGAGAACATAGGGTTTTAAATATGAGTGAAAATAGCGAATCGCCTGAAATTTTTGTTTATACCGACGGCGGATGTTCCGGAAATCCCGGCCCCGGCGGTTGGGGCTGCGTCGTCCTTGCGGATGGGCAAGAGATCCGCAAAAGCGGCGGTGAAAAACTTACGACAAATAACAGAATGGAACTTACGGCCGTAATACAAGCCTTCGTTCTGATCGGACAAAATTCTTCATGGAATTCGCGAAAGATCACGGTCTGTACCGACAGTCAGTATGTTAAAAACGGGATTACTCAATGGATTACCGCTTGGAAAAAAAATAACTGGAAAACGTCCAATAAACAGCCTGTCAAAAATCAGGATCTGTGGATTACGCTCGACGCCCTTGCTTCACGTTTGAATTTAAGCTGGAATTGGGTAAAAGGACATGCAGGCATAAAATACAACGAAATCTGCGATTCTCTTGCGGGCGAAGAGATTAAAAAATTCGTTTAAGGCGATCGACAACCTTGCCGCAGATTCGAAGCGAAGCTCCAAGCGAAGTCGGATTAGCGAAATCTCCGCACGAATCAAGTGTTTGCGCCCTTTGCAGAAAAGACTAATTCTTTTCAATTTAAATGATATGTGTTTGCGCTCCGTTTTTTTTCACGGCCTGTCATGCTGTCTTGTTTTTTTGTTTTTACAGGGATGTTCGCTTGGCAACGAAGCTTATTTTTTTTGCGGGGAAACTTCGATAGAGCTCGCTTTGCCGTCATGGCCGCCTTACATTTCCGAAGACGGCGGCTCTTCCGTTTCAGATATTTCATATCCCGAATTGGAATGCTGGCTTATAGAATGTCAAACGGCGGAAAAACATTTTTCATTTTATGCGGATAAAAATGAAAGATCCGTAAAAATACGGCTGCCTGAAAATTTTCCGGCTTCCGTTCTGTCTTATCCCGTAACGAGACACAAAAACGGCAATGCGTTGTTTTTCTACCCTGCCGGCTGTATTTATCCGCAAAATACCGAGCGTCTGTCATGGCGTGAAGGTTTTGCTGCAAATATTTTAGCTTCTTTATATGCAGGCACAAAAGACCGCCGTCAAACCGCCGAATACGCTTCAACCTTTAACTGGCGGAGGTTAAAAGAAACCCTTTCGGCAAAAGAGGCTGAAAACTTGGCAAAGATAAATGATTCAATAACAGAAGGCCTTCCGCCTGGAAAACGGCCGACGTATTACAATCCGTGGAATCTCGACAAGGATGTTGTACTCCGATCGATCGCGCAAAGATCCTTTAACATCCGCAAATTGAATTTGCCCCTTTGCTTGAATATTTCCGGTGATGACGAGGTTGTTGCATCCTTAGGAGGAATAAGAGAGCTTTTATCGCCGTATATTCCGGAAAACGCCGAATTTCAGAAAATGAATTTTTTGACGATAATTAAAAAGGCGGAAAATAAAAGCCGTTTTTTATGCGGCGATCTGGTTGCGGTTCTTTCCGTTTCAACCGGCGGAAATTCGGCAGGTGGAAATTTGAAACTTGAATTATGTGCTCTTCCGTTGTACAGTGGAAAATAGAAAATATGTTTGTTTTTTGTCGTGTAAGATCTCTTTTCCCTATAAGATTTGTGAGCTCAAAATTTGCGGCTTTTCTCTTAAAAATATTGATAGCCTCGCCGTTCTGCCTTATGTTTTTCCTCTGTGTTTCATGCGCTAAAAAAAGCACTCCGCTCGACCTCGCTAACCTGTCGAACGGGATGGCCGCTCGTGAAATTGCCGAGAGCACACATTCTTGGTACGCCCTGTCTGTGTCGGGATTTGAAAAAACAGATCTGCCTAAAAACGCACCGCCGGTTCCTGAAAAACCGTGGACTGAAAGCATAAGAATTTCTGCGGCAGGCTGTGAGAGCGATAAACTTGATAATAAGATTCCTTTGGGATACGCTCTTGTAAACAGGCTCGGCGTTTTAACGTTCAGAGGCGGCAATATAGAATTTCATACCGACCGAAGCCTATTTAGCGAAAATACTGCGTCGAATCTTTTTTTTGAAGATAACGCTCCGCTTTTTTCGGTTTTTAAAAGTGTCTTTTTTAACGAAAAGGCTGCTAAACAAAGTATCAAGGATTCGACGGATCTCTCTGGCCTTCCGCCGAGGCCGTTTATCGTTCATTATGCTCCCGATTCCGGCATATTTTTTCCGCTGATAAATTACGAAGATCTTCAGTTAGAAGCCGGCGCCCAGATTACGGATTTTACTTGGAACGGAGAAAGATTTTTGTGTTCCGTAAAGAAAACCGAAAATGAAAAAAATATTTTTTCATATGTAAAAATCAAAACGGAGGCGCCGCTTTTATCTGTATCGCCCGGAACCGTAAAGACGGCTCTCTTTATAGAAGATTCTTCTGCGGACGAATTCAGGAATTCAAAAGAAATAAAAGACCTTTCGACCGCTCCGGCCAGGCTAAGGAAACTCGTTTCTTCCATTCCCGAAAACATTCCTTTTACGGTTGAGTGTTCTTATGCAGGAGGATCATATTCTTCATCATTCGCTTCACTAAAAGGGAAAGACTATGCCGGCTCCCTGCTCGAAGCTAAAGCTCTGATTGCGGATACATGGGCGCTTGCGGTTTTTACAGACGGGACGTCGTACTTTTCAGGAGCATGCTATTCCCGTCCCGTGCTTGCCGACGGAAAAACTGCGGCTTTTAGGCTTCCGAAACTTCCCGAAGGTTTTATATATTCATACTTTGCCCTGTCGGGAACAAGGCTTTACGTGTCGTGGGAAGAAACGTCGTTTTACAAAACCGGAAGAAGCGGATTTATTTCAGTGGATCTTGACGCGGTTTTATATAAAAAATTGCGCCGCTCAGATTAAAAAAAATCGCACGAATGCGGCATTTGACCGCGAGTTTGCAGCGTAAACTCGTTAGTGAGCGCAGCGAACGGCGTACGGCGAGACCGAGCGGCATTTTCGAAAATCGAGCGCTGTAAAGAATTATGGGAGACAAAATGAAAATAAATGCGATATTTTTACTTTTGCTGTTAAGCGCATCAGCCTTTTGCCAGGCAGCGGACGATACAGCTGCGCCGAAAACGGAACCCGCCGTGGAATTTCAAACTCCGCAAAATTTTTCCGCCAAAGAGGCAGAAGGTCAAAGGCGAAAATATTTTTGGATTTTCGATATGGGGCCTATAATGACCGTAAATACCGAAAGCCGTGCAAAAAGCGCTCCTTCTCCCATTGCCTTTTCGTGCGGTATGGGAGTAAAACTCTTTACCGATCAAAAAATTTCATTTACGCCTGAAATATCATTTTTTACCAATTATTACCTGTGGGACGGGAAAAATGCATTGCCCGCGGAAGTCGAAAACAGGACTGCGACTGTCCTTTCATTTTTGATAGACCTTCCGGCCGTTTACAACATCGAAACGGGCAAAGATTACAGCTTCGAAGCGGGAGCCGGACTTGCTTTTCTTGCCAGATACGGCCTTCTCTCACACGGTGTAAAATCTTCCGATCCCGGGGTTTCGGGCGACGCAAAAGGCGACGTTGAAAAAATAAACGGCTGGCTCATGTCGGATATGCGATTTTTGTTTCCCGAACTGACGGGCGCTTGGAATTACAAAATATCCGAAAGACTTCAGGCGGGGCTTGCAATGCGTATTTATTTTCCGCTCGGATCGCTGATAAACGGGCGTGGGCTTGACGCTATGATGATAAGAGTGAGCGCAAGGCTTTTGTTTTAACCCGAGCGTTTTAAGCGGTCGATTGCAAACCCTTAAAATTCGTAGAACCCGAACAGACTCAGCTATTTAAAGAATGGGTGTCTATTTTGTTTCGCGCGTAAGCGATAAATTCGTCAAGGCTGAACGTCCTTTGCGGCAATCCCGAACTGTGGCGGAACCTGACGGTTACCGAATTTTCAGCCTTTTCTTTTTCACCTACAACAAGTATATAAGGAGTTCTGTTTTGCATGCTTATCAGGCGAATCTTATTTTTCATGTTGTCGTCGTCGAGGTATGCGTTTGAACGTATACCGGCTGCGAGCAAGGCGTTATTGATTTTTTGCGCGTATTCGTTAAAGTCTTTGCCGATCGGAACGACTGCGGCCTGTTCAAAATGCAGCCAAACCGGCATGGCTCCGGCAAAATTTTCGATTAAGATGCCGAGAAAGCGTTCAAGCGATCCTAAGACCGCCCTGTGCAGCATGACGGGGTTGTGTTTTTGATTGTCCGCGCCCGTATATTCGGCGTTAAGCCGTTCGGAAGAAGGCAACTGATAATCCACCTGTATAGTGCCGCACTGCCATTGACGGCCGAGCGCGTCGACCAGCGTAAATTCAAGTTTAGGTCCGTAAAAGGCGCCTTCTTTGGGCTGTATTTCATATTCGAGTTCCGCTTTTTTGCAGGCTTCGGCAAGGGCCTTTTCCGCACGCTCCCATGTAGCCAGATCGCCTACATGATCGTCGGGCATAGTGCTGAATTTAACGATGAGATTCTTATCGAAGCCGAAGTCCTTATAAACCGATTTTAACAGCCGGCAGAATTTGGAAACTTCGTCACTTATTTGATCGTCGGTACATAGGATGTGCGCGTCGTCTTGAACAAAGCCTCTTACTCTCATAATTCCGTGCAGCGTTCCGCTGGGTTCATTGCGCACGCAATGCCCGAATTCTGCCAAGCGCATGGGCAAATCTTTATAGGAACGGGTTCGCGTATTGAAAATTTCAAGGGCTCCCGGACAGTTCATCGGTTTGATGGCGAACATCCGCTTTTCGCTTTCGGTTATGAACATGTTTTTTTGATAGTGTCCCCAGTGGCCGCTTTTTTCCCACAAAGTGCGCGGCATTACGGCAGGAGTGTTTACTTCTTTATATCCGTCTTCCAAAACTCTTTTGCGCATATAATCCTGCAGCGCAACGTACATTGTCCAGCCTGCAGGGTGCCAGAAAATCTGCCCGGGATCTTCAGGATCGAGGTGAAAAAGATCCATTTCAGTGCCCAATTTGCGGTGATCCCGTTTTTCGGCTTCTTCTAGCATTTTAAGATGTTCTTTAAGATCGTTGGGTTTTGCAAAGCACAGCGCATAAACGCGGGTAAGCATGGGACGTTCGGAGTCTCCTCTCCAATAGGCTCCCGCCGTTTTCAAAAGCTTAAACCCTTGTGCGTTTATTTCTTTTGTGTTCGCTACGTGGGGACCGCGACACAGGTCGAGAAAATCGTCTTGCCGATATGTAGTGATCTTTTCTTCTGCAGGCAAGTCGTTAATTATTTCAACCTTGTATTCCTGATCCTTAAATAATTTTAAAGCCTCGTCTTTTGTCACTTCGGTGCGTATAAAATCATGGTTGCCTGCAATGATACGGCGCATTTCTTTTTCTATTGCAGGAAAATCCGCTTCGGAAAACTTAACGTCTTTGGGAAAAGCGAAGTCATAATAAAACCCCGTGTCGATTGCCGGCCCTATCGCATATTTTGTTCCCGGAAATAAATGTAAAACGGCTTCCGCCATGACGTGTGCACAACTGTGACGCACTGTTGCAAGTTTTTCATCAACAGCCATAAAGATCACCTTTTATTAAAATAATATTTCTAAAGGATATAAATATAAAACGTCAGTGTCAAGAATAAGAAATTTGCTTGAAATTTATACATTAGGCGCGGAATTCTTGCATGCGCCCGGTCTTTGTTCCATTTTTTTAGGCAAGGGAAACATATTCATATCGTTTCCTTCAAGCGAAAGCAGCGAAATTTTATTTTGTATGCCGCCGCCGTAGCCCGTTAAATTCATGTTTGTGCCTACGACGCGATGACACGGTATTATTATGCATAAAGGATTCCATCCTACCGCTCCTCCTACGGCCTGTGCGGACATCTTTGCCTTGCCGCGTTTTCGGGCAAGAGTATTCGCAATATAACCGTAGGAAACGACGGCGCCGAATGGGATTTTAAGCATTTCGTCTATGACTTCTTTTCTAAAAGGCGTAAGATTTTTTATTTTATACTCCGGCGTAAAGTCAGGTTGTTTACCCGAAAAATAGACGTCCAGCCAGCGGCAAGTGTCTTTAAAAATCGTCAGTTCTTTTTCTTCGCAGTTTAAGACATGCTTGAAAGCGTCTTGAGAATTTTCAAACCATAAACCCGTAAGAGCTTCGCCGTCGCTGTTCATCAGTAGGTTGGAAAAGCCTCCGGGCGTTTTATAGCGATGTATGTATACCATAGTTCTCCCCGCGCGCCAAAATATTCGGTCGCCGTCTTTTATGATATTAAAGTAAATTATTTTACCCCATCCGCGCCGATACGTAAACGTGACGCGGCGTCGTACTTATTCCGATTGTTTTATAAATTATGCGGAATAAGTACGCATTTTGCGACAGAATTGAACTGAAAAGGATGTTTACAGATCTTTTTTCCAAAGGCCGTGCAGATTGCAATAAGCGTACGCGGCGATAGGCTTGTCCTTTTCCGTTAAGGCGAAGACTACTTCAGGCATGTCTCCTGGATTGATTTTTTTGCGCTGCCCGCCCTGTGCCGTTTCCACATACACCCAAGAAATAAAGTGCTCCTGAGTCATAGGATGCGCTATGGAACCGATCTTTACGGTAACAGTGTTTCCGGAAACGGTTACGTCCGGCACATGCTTTTCTTGCGCGGCGTCCGTAGTGTTCGGAACGAGTTCCGTCATTTTTTCGCCGCAGCAGACGACAGGAACTCCGGCGGACTCGATCATACCGATTATATTTCCGCAATGTTTACATATAAAAAATTTTTTTGAAGCCATTTTTTCTCCTAGTACAATACGGATTACTCTTCTACGGTGAATTCTTCTTTTCCCGCACCGCATATCGGACACACCCAAGTGTCCGGAAGATCTTCCCATTTTGTTCCTGCCGGAATGTTCGACGCGGGGTCGCCTTCTTTCGGATTGTACTCATAGGCACAAAGATTGCATACATATTTAGCCATGTCAGCCTCCTAAAATACCGCGTTCGTGCGCACTTTGCGCACAGATATTTAAATTGAACGGCGTTATTTCGGACGTTCAATTTAGATTATTATACCACGGTTTTTAAATAAATACAATTAATTACAATATTGTTTTAAGTTCAAATATAACTTAAAACCTTCATGCCTTTGGCGCGGATTTTGCGCTGCGTGAGGCAACGTGCGCTATTGCCTGCTATTGCCAATTGAAAACCTATTCTATACACTAGCCGTAGTATGAAAAACCGCGCCGTTTTTGTTTTTTTTGTGATTTTCGCAGCCTGTATGACGATTTTCTTTATAATATACGGGAGCGCTTCTTCCAAAAATTCGGCTCCGCCTCAGCCTAAAATAGTTACGCCGTTTACCGGAACCGCTAGATCGGAAGCTGCGGAGAACAATCCTTTGGCGTCGAGCGACGGCGGGCTGACGTCTTTTATTCCTCTTAATTCCGACGAAACTCTAGTGAGCATTTTAACGCTTGATATTGATAACGACATGCGCGACGATCAGATCAATCTTGTACAAAAACTTACAAAGCCCTATTTGTATTTGCTCATAGGTTTATACAATCCGGGTACGGGCGCTTACGAGCGTACGGCGGAATTGGAAACTCCGATAACGCAGATACATTCGTTTTCCTATGCGTGCATAGATGTTTTAGGCGATCACCGTCCTGTTCTTGTTTATCAGGGTGTCACGGATGACGGAATTTCCGTTTTGCAGATATATCGCATACGCAAAGGCAGGAATAGGGTAGCCGTTTTGGAAAACATCGGCGATTTCCGTTCCGACGGAAGTATCTTTGTCCAGCAGCAGCCGCGCGATCAAGCTTACGAACTTTCCCAAGTTAACGCCGCTCCGTTCCCTATAATAGTATACGGTTCGGATCCTGAATCTGCCGGCGACGGACACGAGCAATTCCAGATAAAATACGAATGGAAAGCGCAGCAGAATAAATTCGTACAGACTGAACGCATAAGGCTGAGCGACAGCCGTATAGCCGCAAACGAGCTTGCAAAAATTCGAGACGGAACGGTAAAAACCTTCGCCAATTATCTTAAGGGCGTGTGGTATAAAACTTCCGACGACGGGAAAGGCATAAGGTATTTGTTTTTTGATCCTGAAAATTCGGAAATAATACTTCAGCACAACGATACGGAAGAAGTGTACACATGGTTTGAAAGCTATTTAAGCAGTTCGGGAATTTATCTTTCGACGGAAAATCTGTCCATATCGAGCCTTCACAGGCGCTATTATATAACCCTTGTTGCGGCCGACGAAATCCGGCTAAGGATACAGGAAGACTTGGGCATGACTATAAACGAGATTAATCTGTGGGACGGCAATTATAAAAAGGCTGACACAAAGGCGTCTTTCGGAACAAAAGCGGCAAGGTCCCAGGATTTTATAAAAGACCTTACTTCAGGCGACGACTGGTATTCCGCCGACGGCACAAAATTTTCATTTTCGGCGGATACGTATACCGCTTCGGGAGATTCGTCGAATGAAGCCGGTAAATTTTCCATACTGGAAATAGACGGCGAGCCCGTTATTATGTTCCGCCCTTTAGGCGAAAGATCTTTTCTTAAATCGGCTTATCAGCTTTCTTATAAAGAAGTCGTTCCTCAAGCCGCCCCGTCCCGCAGGACGGGAGTTCCTACGGCGGTTACGGACCGGAATACGATTATAATGCATGCGATTTCTCTTTCTTTAAAAAATCCGGCGCCGCTTAAAACGGCCCCTTTAACGCTTTCAAGGAATTCGGCGCAGACTGCGCGTAAATAAAAGTTGTCTCAGTATAAAAAAAGGCTACACTCCCGGCAGCGTCCTGCCTGGAGCCGCGGCTGGACCGTGTTTCCGATGCTTGACATTGTCGCTTTCTGTCATATAGTATAAATTCCATGACTGTAAATGAATTACGAACTAAATATATATCATTTTTTAAAAGCAAAGGTCATGCAGAAATAAGCGGAAAATCACTGTTACCCGAAAACGATCCTACGGTACTGTTTACCACGGCCGGTATGCAGCCGCTCGTCCCGTATCTTATGGGCGAAGCGCACCCTCAGGGAAAGCGCCTTACGGATTACCAAAAATGCGTGCGCACAGGCGACATCGATTCCGTAGGGGACGCAGCCCACTTAACTTTTTTTGAAATGCTCGGAAATTGGTCGCTCGGTGATTATTTTAAAAAAGAATCGATAGCATTCAGTTATGAGTTTTTAACTTCTCCAGAATATTTAGGAATAGATCCTAAAAAACTTTCCATCACGGTTTTTGAAGGCGAAGAAGGAATTCCGCGCGATGAAGAGTCCGCCGCTATTTGGGAAAGCCTCGGCATTCCGCGGGAGCGTATTTATTTTTTGCCGCGGGAAGACAACTGGTGGGGCCCTGCGGGAGCTACAGGCCCGTGCGGACCCGATACTGAAATTTTTTACGACACCGAAAAGCCCGGCTGCGGCTCAGAATGTCGCCCCGGCGACAAAAGCGGCAGATATGTTGAAATTTGGAACAACGTCTTTATGCAATACAATAAAGATGCGGAAGGAAAATTTCTTCCTCTTGCGCGCAAATGCGTCGACACCGGCATGGGCATAGAGCGCACCGTGGCCATGCTTAACGGAATGAAGACCGTCTATGAAATAGATGTTTTTGTTCCCGTTATAAACTGTATCGAAGAATTGACAGGGAAAAAATACGGAAACGACGAGCAGGTAGACGTTTCCATGCGCATCATCGCCGATCACATACGTACCGCGACGTTTATATTGGGGGATCCCAAAGCCGTTACGCCGAGCAATGTAGGAGCCGGATATATCTTGCGCCGCATAATCCGCCGCGCCGTGCGGCACGGACGCAAACTCGGCCTTGACGGAATTTTCCTTTCAAAGCCTGCAAAGATCATCATTGAAGAGTACATTGGCGCCTATCCCGAATTTGAAGGCCGGCAAAAATTCATTTTTGACGAGCTCACCGCCGAAGAGAATAAATTTCTTTCGACTTTAAAAAAAGGCGAAGCCGAATTTGCAAAACTTCTGCCGAACCTTCAAAAAAATCCTAAAAAGATCATACCCGGCAGGGTGGCTTTCCGGCTGTACGACACTTTCGGCTTTCCGATTGAACTTACGGAAGAGTTGGCATGTGAAAACGGAATGACGGTCGATATTGAAGCTTTCAAGGCGGAAGAAAAAAAACATCAGGAAGAAAGCCGCACTTTGAGTGCGGGAACCTTTAAAGGCGGTCTTGCCGATCACAGCGAGATTACAACCAAATATCACACGGCTACGCATCTTTTGCAGCAGGCCCTCGTCGAAGTTTTAGGCAATCACATTGCCCAAAGGGGCTCGAATATTACGGCGGAACGCATGAGGTTCGATTTTGTTCAGCCGCGGCCGATGACGCAGGAAGAAATTAAAAGGGTTGAAGACATCGTAAACGAAAAGATTAAAGAAGATCTCCCTGTAACTATGGAAGTGATGGATATTGAAGACGCAAAAAAATACGGTGCTAGGGCGCTTTTCGGTGAAAAGTACGACAGCCAGGTAAAAGTTTATTCCATAGGAAATTTCAGCAAGGAAGTTTGCGGCGGCCCGCACGTACAGCACACTGGACAGATAGGCCGGTTTAAAATCGTAAAAGAGCAGTCGTCTTCCGCCGGAGTGCGCCGTATTCGCGCCGTAATCGAAGATTCTGCGCCGTAAAAAAATTGTAACAAATATGAAAAAAAAATGTTTAATTTAAAATGGTCGTGCGTTCTCTTCTTAAAGAAGCCGCCGATGTCTTAAAAATTGAAGTTTACTGCGGCGTTATTTTCCCGCAGCCGGAAAAATTCCCGGGAGATTATATAAAATTGAGAACCTCTAAAAACTGAAGTTTTTAGAGGTAACATTGAAATTTATGAATAAAGGGAGCTTGCTATGAAACGCATTGCTGCTGGCGTTGTTCTTGTTTTGATGACTCTTGCGGGGCTTGCCGCTCAGTCGGATTTGCAGGTACTTGCCGTTGTAAAATTGAATAAAAATGAGACCGTCACTTTAAAAGAACTCAGAAACCGCGTCGAAATTTATCAAAAGCAGAACAACAAGGTTCTTGACATGGAGCAACGAAGAGCGGTGCTTGAAGCGCTTGTTAATGAAAAACTCATTCTTCAAGCGGCTCAAAAAGCTAACGTGACCGTTACGGACAGTCAGGTGGACCAGTCTTTTTTGCAATATATTTCACAACAGCTGGGACAAGCGGTAACGGAGCAGCAGTTTGCCGATTTTATCCGTAAACAGGAAAATCTTTCTTTGGACGATTTTTTTGAAAGACAGTTCGGACTTACGCTTGCCGGGTATAAGGCTCATCTTAAGACGCAGCTCATCGTGCAGCGGTATATTTTAAGCCAAAAACGCGACGAACTTCAGTCCGTAATGCCTACGGACAAGGAGATCCGCTCTTTTTATGAAATGAATAAGGCCACCTTTGTGCAAAGCGATATTCTTAGGATGTTTTTGGCCATGGTGCCGAAAGGGCAGGACAGCGCCGCCGCAAAAAACAAGGCGGAAGGGCTTTTAAACGATTATAAGAATAAAACTCAAACTTTGGATCAGCTTTCAGTCAGATCGAGAATCGAAAATTCGGGTTTTCAGGCGGGAGAACTGACCGTAAGCAAAACCCAGCAGCACGCCCATCAGTTGGGGCTTTCTTATAACGATCTGCTTACGCTTTTTTCAAGAGATCCCGGTTACGTTTCCGACATAACAGAAACGGATAAAGATTTTCAATTCTATGTGATTCAGGAAAAATTTCCGGCTAAAATGCTTGAACTGAGCGACGTCGTTCAGCCGGGAACAACCATAACGGTTTATGATTATATTAAACAAAATCTTACGCAGCAAAAACAAAGCCAGTTCATGTTGAAAGCCGCGCAGGATATTTCGGCTTCTCTTAATACGGATGAAAACGTAGAATGGAAAAAGGCGGGCCCCTCGCTTGACAAATTGCTCGCATGGGAAGGAAAAAACTAGGTGTCAAGGCGAAAAGGGCGCGTCCTTGCTTTTCAGGCGCTTTATTCATGGGACGTAGGTGGAATACCTAAAGATTCTCTTATGTCCTTTTCATGGGCTGAAGCGCAGGGCAAATCCGGCATAGATGAAAGTACCAAAACTTTTGCAGCCTTTATCATAGCGGGAACTCTTGAACACATTGAAGAGATAGATAAGCGCATTAAGGCCAATCTTTCCAAAAATTGGGATTTTTCGCGTTTGGACCGCGTTGCGCTTGCCATATTGCGTATGAGCGTATATTCATTGCTGTTTCAAAACGACATTCCGCCTACCATCGTTATGGATGAAGCGGTCGGTATCGCAAAGGAATTCGGCTCCGACGATTCATACAAATTTATAAACGCCATGCTTGATTCCGTCAGTAAAAACCCCGGATCCGTTGTATAAGGATTGTTTAAAATCCACCGCTGAATGGGCGCGGCGGATTTTAACTGCGAGTTTCCCTCGGAAACTCTTTTATAACTGTGCGCAAGAAGCGCACTAATTGTACTCGGTCGAAAATTGAAATTTTCTCCCTCGTGCAATTTTATAGGATTGTTTAAATTGAACGTCTGAAATAGCGCCGTTCAATTTAGCTTTAAGTTTTCCTTCGGAAAACTTATTTATTGAACTGTGCGCAAAGTGCGCACTAATTGCACTCGGTCGAAAATTGAAATTTTCTCCCTCGTGCAATTTTAAGGAATCTTAAAATGATCTTTCGCCGGCATAATTTTACGGTAGTTTTTATTTTCGCTCTCGTATCGCTTATCGTACCGGCCGTCTCCTGTTCGCTTTATTCCGATGACAAGGCCTTTGTTTCCGAACTTGACGTAGTGGACGCTCTGATCGCGCAAGGCGACGTTAACGGGGCGTTGAAGGGGCTTTCGCTCGCGGAAAAAAAAGCGTTTAATTCTTTTTCGTATTTGGGAATATACCGGCGTTACAGGCAGCTCGGAGAATATAAAAATGCTGAGCGTCTTATTTTAAAGGCTCTTAAAAAAGAACCTTCAAACGCAGAATTGAACGCCGTACGTGCCCACGCTTTACTTCGCGAAGGAAAATTGGAAGACTCTTTTCCGTTCGCATTAAAACTTTTAAGCACCCGCTATGAATCCCTTTATTCCGAAGCCCTCTTGCAAAAAAGAATTTCCGAGTTGCCGGCTCCAACCCCAAATGATTTTATTAACGCGTCATATATTCCCGTGTTTCGCGCTGCATACGAAACTTCAAAAAACACATTATGGCTTAAAAATTGCGCCGTAGCGCTTATTCATGACAATAAGATAAAAGACGCGGCTCTGCTTCAACCGTCACAGATCTATACGGCGGAAGACGCTTTGTTTTGGGGGCTAGTCCAGTATGATTCGTCAAGGTTCATGCAGGCGGCTCAAAATTTTACTCTTGCGCAAAATCTGTTTTTTGCCGCTAGCCGTAAAAATCCGGAAATTTCCCGTGCAAGAATTTCAGCTCTAAAGTCGGATGCCCTGGTCTGTTTGGGGGACTATTTTTCTGCCCAGCAGGAAAGAGAATTTTTGCTCGAGACCGTCGGCTTTGACGCAGAATCCGGCGCCGGCAATAAAACCGATGATTTTATCGCCGTCACCTATGTAAACAGCGCTTTTTGGGCGGCGCAAAACGGCGACGATCGATTATGTTACGATATGCTTTTTAGCGCGGTGAGGGATTTTCCGGATTATATTCCGGGACTCGCAGCTTACGGCAGGTTTGCATATAAAAGCAGTCAGCCTCCTAAAGAAAATTTTTATGAAAACGCACTGCGCAGCTCTGGGGTGAGGACACTCCGCATGCAAAGATACGACGCCTCCCCTAGAGTGAGCGTTTCCGATGCGCTTTACAGGATGGACGAATCCGTAAGGCGGACTCATGATCCGCTTTTGGAAGTTATACGCAGCGATTTGAGGCATCGCGTGGAAAAGACGCCTGAAAATTTGTGCATAGCCGAAGCGTGGCAGATGCTTGAAAATTCGTCACGTGAAAATGCTCTTTGGCCGCCTGTGATAGTCCGTTATGCCGTGCACATTCTTTTGTCTGCAGCAAAGATCAGCGACGCGGAGAATCTGTTTTTTGATTATGAAGAAAAACGCTATTCGTTTGATCCTTCGGAAAATTCTTATTTGCAGCTTTTGTCGCATAAAGATGATTTGGATGCGTGGGAATGCGAATACGGAGCATATTTTGCCATAAATAAAAAGTTCGTGGACATTGCAAGGACATTGTATGAATACGTGGTTTCGGCACGCCCTGAATACCGGACGGAAGAACTTGGAGACGCGAGTTTTTCCGCTGCGATAAATCTTGCCGTGATCTACAGCTCTACGGGGGCAAAACAAAAGGCGCTTGATCTATACGGAAAAAAGGCCGGAGCGGCGGTGGATAATGTAAAAAAGGCCGACATTCTTTACAGGATTGCCTGTATTCAAGACAAGCAAAAGAAAAATGCGGAAGCGCTCCGCACTCTCAGTTATTGTATTTCTCTCGATCCTTTAAATGAAAAAGCGCGGCTTCTTTTATTGCAGCTGCGCACGGCAAAATAAAGGAAAACACGCCGCAACGGCGAGTTTCGGGCAAGCCGAAACATCGCATGGGTGTAGGAATTTTATTTTTCTATTACAGCTATGATGTCGCTGTTTTTTAAAATCAGATAATCTTCTTTGTTTATTTTTATTGCGGTTCCTGCATATTTATCATACATGATGCAATCGCCGGCTTTAACGGTGATTTTTTCGTCATCGGTGCCCGGCCCTACGGCTTCTACGATTGCGGTCTGTGTTTTTTCCTGCGCCGCTTCCGGGATAATTATGCCGGATGCCGTTTTTTCTTCCGCTTTTTCGGGTTTTGCAAGTACTCTGTCTGCCAAAGGTTTGATCTTCATATAAGAACTCCTCAAAATCAAAATGGGTATTTAGTAATTAGAAGTAGAATGCTTCTTTCTCAAATATACGAATTCTAAGGCACTATAGTCAATAAAAAAACGTATTTTATGATACATGTTTTAATATAAGAATAAAAATTGTGTCAAAAACACCCGGTTTGCGTTTTTGGAGGTTTATATGTGTCAAAAAGGATCATTGTTTTTAATAAAAAATCAAATCCGTAAAATTTATTAAAGAAAAAAGTTTTTTTAATAATATACTTACATTCGGTGTTAAAGTTAAATTTTCGTTTAAATTATCGGGGCGCTTTCCCCGTAAAAATCGCTTTGCAAGCTAAATCATTGTATTACTTGTAATTACGCGGATAAAGGAGTTCGAAAATCAAAACGTTCGGCCAAAATTTCCCGCGGTTATGGCGGAATTTATTTTGCCGTAAAGCTGTTCCGTAGAAATTCCAAAAAAATTCCTAATAAAAATGCCGCAAAGGCAAGCGAGTATAAAAGTTGGCATAAAAATTGCTAGTTATTATGTATCAACATAACGGTACAGGATTGCCGTGGGGAGTGCTTGAGATGATTAATGATGAGAATGTTTTATCGCTTTATTTAAAAGATATAAATAAAATCCCGCTTTTAAGCCGTGAAGAAGAGATAGAGCTTGCAAACAGGGCGAAAACCGGCGACAAGCTCGCTAAGGACAAGATCGCCAGGGCAAATCTGCGTTTTGTTGTGAACATTGCAAAGAAATATCAGAATCACGGCCTTGATCTTGTAGATCTCATAAGCGAGGGCAACATAGGACTCATGACGGCGATAGACCGTTTTGACATTGATAAGGGGTTTCATTTTATCTCTTACGCCGTCTGGTGGATCAGACAAGCCATTTTAAAAGCCATCTGTGAAAAGAGCCGTGCGATCCGTCTGCCTTTAAACCGTTCCAATGAATTGGTGAGCATCGAACGGGCAAGCAAGGCTGTGACAGGGGATAAAACGGAAGAGCAGAAGATAACCGAAATTGCGCAGATGCTAGGTATGCAGTCCCGCCATGTGCGCGAAATGCTTGCCATTTCACGTGAAATGATCTCTTTGGATACGCAAGTTCACAATTCCAAGGATGACAGCGCGGTTTTCGGCGATTTTATAGAAGACGACCGCTACGAAGATCCCGATGCGGCTGTAATAAGAGAGTCTATGCACAAGGACATAAACAACGTGCTCGGAACCCTTAAACCCAGCGAAGCCAAGGTTCTGCGTCTGCGCTACGGTTTGAGCGGAGCCAAGCCGATGTCGCTGAAAGAAGTAGGAAATATCTGCAATCTTACAAAGGAGCGCATACGCCAGATTGAAAAAAGCGCGATCATCCGTATGCAGCATCCGGCAAGACTTAACCGCCTTGCAGCTTACGTCGCATAAGGTCAAATGCATCCGCTCGCGCTTGTTCGAGAATTTGACGGTCGCGGACGAGATCCGATATTCCTAATGAAAGGATTCCCGACTGAGCGGTTCCCGTGAGTTCGCCGGGGCCGCGCAGTTTAAGATCTTCTTCCGCGATTATAAATCCGTCGGTATTTTCGCGCAGAGCCTTCATTCTGGCTATTCCCGATTCCGTTATGTTTTTGCCGTATACTAAAAAGCAGTAAGACTGCTCGCTTCCGCGGCCAACCCGTCCCCTTAATTGATGCAGCTGCGCCAACCCGAATCTGTCGGCCTGCTCTATGACCATGCAAGTTGCTGAAGGCACGTCGACGCCGACTTCCACTACCGTAGTCGCAATGAGTATCTTTATCTTTCCGTCCCGGAATTCTTTTAAAACCCTTATCTGCGTATCTTCATCTATTTTAGAGTGGAGCAGGGCACACTTATATTCGGGAAATATTTTTGACGATAAAAGAGAGAACGCTTTTTCAGCCGATGTGTTTTGTTTATCGGACTCTTCGACGGATCCTTCTATTGCCGGATAAATAAAATACGCCTGATGCCCGGCTTTAAGTTCTTTAAGAACTGCGCCGTATACGTTTTTTTCATTTCCTTCGCGTACCAGATAAGTTATTACCGGTTTACGGCCGCTCGGCATTGTCTTTATTACGGAAACATCCAGATCGCCGAAAACCGTGAGCGCCAGCGTCTGAGGAATGGGCGTTGCACTCATCATAAGAAAATGCGGCGAAACGTACCGGTGCGAAGCCAGCTGCAAACCTTTGCCTATAATCGCATTTCTTTGCATTACGCCGAATCTGTGCTGCTCGTCTATCACTACCGTTTGAAGATCTTTGTATACGACCGCGCTTGAAAAAAGAGCGTGCGTCCCGATAACGATATCGATATTGCCTTCTTTAAGCGCTTTCAAAAGCTGTTTCCGCCCGGATGCGTGTACCGACGCGGTTAAAAACGCAATCCGTATTCCCATAAAGCCGAGTAAGCGATCCGCATTTTCCGCGTGCTGACGGGCAAGAATTTCCGTCGGCGCCATGATCGCGCATTGGCCGCCCCAGTTTACGGTGCGAAGGCAGGCAAAGAACGCGACGAGGGTTTTCCCGGATCCTACGTCGCCTTGCAAAAGCCTTGCCATAGTGTATACGGGTTTGTCGACTTTTCCTTCTGCAGTGCCTTTGAGCAATGCGCTTCTTTCCTTGTAACCGCGGTCTATGTCTTCGTTCATCTGCCTTATGACGTTTATTTGGTCGTCCGTAAGCTGAAACGGCAGCCGCTCGAAAAGTTTTTTTTGAAGCGGAGAAAGGTCTTCCCGAAAATCATACGCTTCTGCGGAGTTTACGGACGTCCGCATTGCGCCGCCGCTTATATGATCTGAGACATCTTTCGTGTTTTCAACGTCGGGAAGGCATCCCTTGTGCTCGTAGGCGCGTTCCGCCATAGAATACTGAAAACGGAAAAGCTCTTCATATATAAGATTTCGCCGCGCTTTTTCTATGTCCGAATATTGTGTCGGCTGATGAATGAGGCGGACGGCGTCTTTTTTTGAAAGCAGCTGCCTTTTGTCGATGATCTGCTGAGGAAGCTCGTCGTCGATGCCTGCGCAGCATTGTTTAAGCGCCGCGTTAACCGCCTTTTGCACTGATTTCAGGCTGAGTCCTTCGGTTAACGGGTAGATAGGAATCACGCCGGAATCGGGAAGCGGCTTGCCTTCGTAATCGGCAATGCTTTGGTCGTCCTTTAAGCCATCCGAAAGTTTTATTATTTCAAATGAAGAGCTCTGCAAAGAGTTGTATTTTATAAAAAAACTTCCGCTTACGACTATAATTGAACCGACCGGAAGCATTTTTTCAAAAAAAGGTCTGTTAAAGGCGACGAGTTGAGCTTCCGCGGTCTTATCGTTTATGTAGATTTTAAGCGTTCTCATACGACCGTAGCCGAACCAGTCGTGCGCGGTAACTTCCGCTACGGTATGTACCTTAGCTTTATTGAATTGCGACAGCGTGACGATCTTTGTTCTGTCGTCATAATCTCTCGGATACAATGTAAGCAGATCGGCGACGGTAAATACGTTGAGGTTTGCAAAAAGTTTTACGGCTGCGGGCCCTACGCCGGGAAGAGAACCTACAGGTATCCGTATTTCTTCAAGTTTCATCGATACCGGACACTAAACTAAAACGGAAGGCGGGTTAAAAGCGAAAACAAAATGTTTGCAATATATCGTACTCCGAGGTTAAACGCCAGCAGTGTAAAAATTGAAATGATAAGAGAATTTTTATAGCTTATGGGTCTTCCACCTGAAAACAGGCTTGATATTTTAAAGACCAGAGGATTGATCGAATAATCTATTTGCGACCATATGGATGAGTATGAATCTCTGCGTATTAGAAGGATAATAAGCCGTATGACAAGAAAAAATATAAAAAAAGTTATCAGGGAATTGATAATCTGTAAGAGCATGTTCAGCGCCAAAACTAAAAACAGACCGAACGTGATCGACCTCGACATGGCGAGGTTTCCGAAAATACTTGACGCCACCATGAGCACGCCGAAAGAAATGAGAGGCGAAAAATCAAAAGCGCCGAAGCGTAAGGGCAGTCGTCGGAAAAGATTTAAATACGGATCGCACAGGGACGAAAGTATTTGCGCAAAGCGGCTGTAGGCGAGTCCGGGAAACCATGTGAGCATGATGCGTATGAAGCACAAAAAAGAGTATATACTGATCATGGAAGTAAGAAGTTTAAATATCGATGTCATAAAATCCCCCGGTAAAAATTAGGCCGTCCACACTTCGGACACTCCCGCTTTGGATTCAAGGCTTTGAATAAATTCAGCCGTCGACGGCGCCGTGATTTGGCCGTTTGCTTTTATAATATACGGACCGTTTTCCGTATCTATATGAAAATATACACAACATGAACCCGCAGCGCCAAATAAAAAATCACGTAAATTTTGAATGTGAGATTCAGTGCAAGCGGCCGATTCAAGCTGAATATGAACTTCGCTTATTGCGCGGACTTTTAGACTGTCCGGATCTTCCATGCTGTCCACGATAAACGAAGGAGTATCTCTTGAGCCGTCCACCTTGCCTTTAAATGCATAAATTTTATCCGTTTCTATAGAGCCGCGCACCGATTGCCACGTTTTAGGAAAAAAAGTTATATCGATTGAACCGTTAAAATCCTGTAATTTTGCAAACGCCATCTGTTCGCCTTTTTTAGTATTTATAGTGCGAAGCTCCATAAGCAAACCCATCGCCGTATGAGTTTTGCCCATATTGCGCATCTGCCATGGATTTCCTCCCGACGCGCTTGAGGCATAAGCTTCTTTTTCCGCCATGGATTCCTTCGCTTCGCGTTCTATGTTTTGTGAAGTGACGGTTACGCATTCTTTTATAGCCTTTTTATAATCGTCCAGCGGATGGCCCGAAACGTAACAGCCTATTAGTTCTTTTTCCTGGTTCAGTTTTTCCATCTTTGTAAGATCTTCGCTTTCTTCAAAGATAAAAGGAACGAATTCCTCTTCGCTGTTTTCCCCGAAAAGGCTCGCCTGGCCGTTGTCGGTTCCGCGTTTTTTGCCTTCGGCGTAGGCTACCGCTTTTTCCATGTTCTGCATGAGGGTCGGACGGTTCTGTCCCAGATTGTCAAAAGCGCCCGTTTTTATGAGCACTTCAAGAGCCCTCTTATTTACCGACTTAAGATCTACGCGGTCAAGAAAATCCAAAAAATTTTTGTAATGTCCGTTTTTGGCGCGCTCTTCGACGATTACTTCCGCAGCTTTTTGCCCAAGGCCTTTTATCCCCATAAGACCGAAAACGATCTTTCCGTCCACGACGTCGAAGACCGTGTCGGAGCGGTTTATGTCGGGAGGATCGATCGTAAGCCCCATTGAATTTCCTTCGGCAATGTACATAGGAAGTTTGTCCGTGCTGGTTATTTCGTTTGTCAAGTTCGCCGCAATGAATTCCGCCGGATAATTTGCCTTTAGGTATGCCGTGCGGTATGCCACAACGGAATATGCGGCCGCGTGACTTTTGTTAAAGCCGTAGCCGGCAAACGGAACCATGATTTCAAAAATTTCATCGGCATGCTGTTCGGAAAATCCGTTTTTTATTGCGCCGTCTATGAATTCTTTCTTTTTTTCCATGAGGACGTCTTTTTTCTTTTTCCCCATGGCGCGCCTCAGCATGTCGGCCGCACCCAGTGAAAAGCCCGCAATGCGCTGGGCTACTTGCATTACCTGTTCCTGGTAGACCATAACGCCGTAAGTTTCTTTTAATATATCTTCAAGGCAGGGATCCGGATAGTGAATGGTTTCGGGGTGCCATTTTCCGTCTATGTACTGTTGTATAAATTCCATCGGCCCCGGACGGTAAAGCGCATTCATAGCTACGAGTTCTTCTATGGAATGAGGTTTAAGCTGCTTCATCCATTTTTGCATTCCCGGGCTTTCAAATTGAAATACCGCGACTGTATCTCCGCGGCAGAACAGATCGAAGGTTTTGGAGTCCTCTTCCGAAATTTGATCCGCTTTAAAATTCTCCAAACCGGGACGTTTCCGTATTATATGTTCGGCATGCTTTATTAATGTGAGCGTTTTAAGTCCCAGATAATCCATCTTTACAAGGCCGCACGGCTCGATTATGTCCATAGTGTATTGAACGGCCACCTTTTCGGTTTTTGAATCTTTAAATACGGGAACCCAATCCGACAGCGGCGATTTGCCTATGACAATCCCGGACGCATGCAAGCCCGTATTTCTGTTTATGTTTTCAAGCTTGTAAGCCAGGCGGAAAAGTTGCTGGTACTTAGGATCGTCTTTATATTGTATAAGTTGCCCGTTATCGGAATGTTCCGGCGTCGGCGGAGTAAATGCGTCTTTGAGCGTCGCCTTGGGATCTCCAGGAATACATTTTTTCAGCATGTTTACTTCGGCCAGCGGTATGTCAAGCACTCGGCCCACGTCGGCGATAACTTGTTTTGCCTTTAGAGTACCGAAGGTTACTATGTGTCCTACCTGAGGATCTCCGTAGTGATCGCGCGTATATTGAATTATGTCAGGTCTTCCTTCGAAGCACATGTCGACGTCAAAGTCCGGCATGCTCACGCGTTCGGGGTTTAAAAACCGCTCGAAAATAAGTTTAAAACGGAAAGGGTCTATGTCGGTTATGGACATTGCGTAGGCCACAAGAGAACCGGCGCCCGACCCTCTACCGGGGCCTATGGGAATGTCGTGTTTTTTTGCCCAATCGATAAAATTCCAGACTATCAAAAAATATCCTGAAAATCCCATCTGAAATATTATCTTAAGTTCGTATTCTTTTCGCTGTTCTATTTCAGGTGAAATCACCGCATAACGTTTTTTCAAACCTTCTTCAACTATGTGCCGCATGTAATCGTCTTGCGAATTGAATCCTTCCGGAACCTGGAAGACGGGAAGGCAGTCTTTTAACTGCTGCGTGGAGTACTGGGGAATAGTGAGATTGCACATCGACGCGACTTTTAATGTGTTTGTAAGAAGTTCCGGATGTCCGGGAAAAATCTCGGCCATTTCAGCTTCGCTTTTAAGATAGAATTGGTCGGTCTCGAATTTCATCCTGTTTTTATCGCTGAGAAGAGTTTTCGTTCCTATACAGAGCAGCGCGTCTTGGGCTTCGGCGTCTTCTTTGCGGCAATAGTGAACGTCGTTTGTCGCGACCATGGTTATGCCGAACTTTTGCGCTATTTGCATTAAAAGAGGTTCTATGCGTTTTTGTTCTTCAATGCCGTGGTTTTGAAATTCTATGTAATAGTGATCTTTCCCAAACAGATTTAAATAACGCTGTGCGATTTTTTCGGCTTTAGGTACGTCGCCTGCGATCAAGGCTTGCGGAAGTTCCCCGGCAAGGCAGGAAGACAGACAGATGATTCCCGAATGATATTTTTCAAGCAGCGGCCAGTCTATGCGCGGCTTGTAATAAATTCCTTCCGTATAGGCTATGGAGGATAGGACGGCGAGGTTTTTGTAGCCTTCTACATTGCACGCGATTAAAACGAGATGATAATAGTTTGCTCCGTAAGGAGTTTTGTTTTTTTCAAGGCGGCTCCCTTCCGCCAGATAAAATTCTTCGCCGACAAGGGGATTTATCCCGTTTGCGCGGCACATGTGCTCGAAATTCAAAACTCCGAACATGTTGCCGTGGTCTGTCAGTGCGAGAGCTTTCATGTTCAATTCTTTGGCGCGCGCAATGAGGGTGCCGATTTTGGAAGCTCCGTCAAGCAGAGAATAGTCTGAATGCACGTGAAGGTGAACGAAATTCGATTCGGGCGTATCTTTGTCCGGTTCAGGGAAAATCTTTATGTCTGCCATATAAAGATATTTTATAGGGTTTGTAGTACGACTTCAAGCGGAATTTTAAGACCTCTTTTGTTGAGACGATGTTGAGGCGGCTGCCGTATGAGCCGATAATTCTTATATATGAAAAAGATTTATACGGCGGCTCTCGTAGGTTGCGGCAGAATAGGTTTTTCCCTCGGATTTGACAAAAAAAGAGAACAGCCGGCTTCCCACACTATGGCCTTAAAAAAGAATAAGAGAATTAAACTTGTAGCCGGATGCGACACGGATCCCGTAAAGCTTGAAAGTTGGAAACGTTTTGTAAGATGCGACAAAATATATACCGATGTTTCGGATATGCTGCGCTCCTGTAAGACGGATATTATCGCCGTCGCGGTAAACGAAGAATTTCACCTCTCAGTAACGCTGGACGTAATAAGATCCCGCCCGCGCTTGGTAATACTTGAAAAGCCCGTCGCGCTGAATACCGGCGACGCAAAAAAAATTTACAGGACTGCTAAGGAATTTAACGTTCCCGTGCTGGTAAACCATGAAAGAAGGTTCGCTTTGGATTATAGCGCCGCTGCAAATTATTTGAGCGAAATCGGCGATATTCAGAGTATAAGAGGCGTTTTATGTTCCGGGCTGCGGGTATATTCGCCCGAAGACGAAAAGACCGGAGCTTACAGTCTTTTGCATGACGGTACGCATTTGATAGATATAATACTTTACTTTCTTGAAAAACTTTCCGGAAAAGAAAAAAAATGGTTGCTTTATCGCCCCTCTCTTTCAGGCGTTTATTATGACATGGAAAAACCTGTCGTAGTCAGAAATCTTTGCGCCAATTACAAAACGGACGTCTGTCCCGATGTTTCCGTAACTATTTCAGGACGAAGTAAATTTTTTGCTTTCGAGGTAGAGATCACAGGTACTCAGGGACGCATATGCATAGGCAACGGCTACATGCATTTTTATAAAAGCCGACAATCCAAGCTGTATACGGGGTTTTATTCTTTGGAAGAAGACCGTTTTGTCCGCCGGCCTAAAAGAACGCTTTATTTTTCGAATATGGTACAGAATGCGGTCGATTTTTTAGACGGTAAGGCGCCTTTAGGATCGTCTTTAGAAGACGGAATAAATGTGATGGCCGTGATAGACGAAATAAAAGAAGGGCTTAAAAAAGAAAACGGCACCCTCGGAAATTGAAATTTCCTTGCATGCCGTTTTTCTTAGGAGTTTATTTTATATACGCCAGAGCCGAGTCTGCCGCCATCTTTCCGAAAACTTCAATGTCGGCGATTGCATTGCCGCCCAAGCGGTTACCGCCGTGAACGCCTCCGGTAACTTCTCCCGCTGCAAAGACGCCGGGAATCGGCTGCCCTTTTGTATTTAAAACTTCCGCTTTTGCGTCTATTTTAAGACCGCCCATCGTGTGGTGTACTGCAGGACCTACTTCAACCGCATAATACGGAGCTTTTTCCAAAGGAAGAGGCATTTCGGACGCTTTTCGGCCGATCGGATCCTTACCCGATTTTTGTATTGCCGCATAATCCGAAAGTGTTTTTACCAATGCGTTTTCCGGTATGCCGAGCTTTTTCGCGAGTTCGGCGACTGTCGGAGCTTCGGTCAGGAGACCTTTTTTTGCATAGCCTTCGATTGCCTTAAGCGACTCTCGTACCGCTTGGTCGAATACAAGGAATGCGGTTCCGCCTTTTTGCTCGAGGATGGCTTTTGACATAACATCGCGGGTAGACATTTCGGAACAAAAACGATTGCCGTCGCGGTTTACTATGATGGCGCCGTTGCCGCGTACGGCTTCGGTGATCATTATGCCCTTACCCGGAACTACCGTAGGATGGGTTTGAATTTGATCCATGTCTACAAAGTCTGCGCCGATCGCTTTGCCCCATTCGATTGCGTCGCCGGTAGCGCCGTTGTGATTAGTCGTGCCAAATCCCTTTAACGAAGGAACATAAGAGACGACCAGGTCGGGATTTGCACCAAAGCCTCCCGTAGCGATTATTACAGCTTTAGCCGAAATTTTATAATCGCCCGCTTCGGACGAAACCGTTACTCCTACGGCCTTTCCGTCCTGCATTATAATACCCGTACATTTCGAGTTAAGGCGTAAGTCTACGCCGGCGCTCTCAATTGCCGCGCTTAGCACTTTTACAAGATGCGGGCCTACCGCGGCTCCGCCTTGCGGACGGTGAGTGCGTTTGTTTGTCGAACCTGCCATCTTTCCCACGTCGGTAAGATCGGCTCCTATGTCTATGAGATAATCTACGATAGCGGCGGAATTATTTACCATAGTGCGTACAAGGGTGGGATCGTTTTTATTGTAACCGCCTTTCATGGTATCTTGGAAATACTGTTCGTTGGAATCTTCAATGCCCAGTTTTTTTTGTATTACCGTTTCGCTTGCGTTAAGACCGCCCGTCGCGGAATTGGTATTTCCGCCGACTACGCCTTTTTTCTCAAGAAGGATGACATTTGCCCCTTGCGTTTTGGCTCTGTAAGCGGCTGTCATTCCGGCTCCGCCCGCTCCGATCACTACGATGTCGCAGGATGTGTCTTCCGCCTTTTCGGTTTTGGCAACGGCTCCCTTCGATGCGGCAAGAGCTTGACGTATCGCCTGCGCAGTTCCCTTTGACGTTACCGTCGCTCCTGAAACGATGTCCAAATTATCCGCATTGCCGTTTTTTACGGCCTGCGCCATCACTTTTGCGGCTGCAGGTTTTGCAAAGTCCGTTTCCTGTTCGGAAACGACTTTTCCGTCCACTATTTTTCCGTTATTGACTGTGATTGAAACTTCAATCTTTCCGTTGTTGCCTTCGCCGATGCCGGTAAAGGTTTCTCCTGCCGGTTTTTTCGTGCAGGACAGGACAATCGCTATCGCCATAGCGGAAACTGCCAGAAAAATACAGGATGCAACTGCATTTATCTTTTTGAAATTCATAAGAATTCCCTCCTTGAAATTTAGCAGCCTAATAAAATATCGATTTTTAGAGGCTGTAGAATTCGCGTGTATAACTGTTATTGTATAAGTATAATCTGTCGGGCGGAACCTTGGCAAGGTCTGCCCGACAGACTTTGCAAGACGTTCTTTGCGAGTGCGGCCTGCGAGCCCTTAGTCTTATTCTGCGTGTATGGACGTATTTTTTACTATTACGTCATGAGCGGAACCTTCGCTTATGGACGCCTGTGATATCAGGGTCAGCTTAGCCTTTTCCTGAAGTTCGGGAATGGAAAGGGCGCCGCAGTTGCACATAGTGTGTATTATCTTGCTGGTGGTAATTCCTACGCCGTCATGCAAGCGTCCCGCATAGGGAACATAGCTGTCGACGCCTTCTTCAAATGCAAGTTCTCTTGTCCCGCCCAGATCATAGCGCTGCCAGTTGCGAGCTCTGTTGGATCCTTCTCCCCAATATTCTTTTACGTAGTTTCCATTTACCATAAGTTTGCTCGTAGGGCTTTCGTCAAAACGCGCAAAGTAGCGGCCGAGCATCACAAAGTCGGCTCCCATGGCGAGCGCCAATGTAATATGGTAATCATGAACTATGCCGCCGTCGGAGCATACGGGAATATATTCTCCTGTGCGCCTGTACCATTCATCGCGAGCCTTCGCTACTTCGATGATCGCCGTCGCTTGCCCCCGGCCTATTCCTTTTTGTTCTCTAGTTATGCAGATGGAGCCGCCGCCTATTCCTACTTTTATAAAATCGGCTCCGGCCTCAGCTAAAAAATTAAAACCTTCGGCGTCGACCACGTTTCCGGCTCCGATCTTTATTTTATCGCCGTATTTTTTATGCAGATCACGCAATGCCCTTTTTTGCCATTCGGAAAATCCTTCCGAAGAATCAAGACAAAAGACGTCTGCTCCGGCTTTTATAAGATCGGGAACTCTTTCCATATAGTCGCGCGTATTTATTCCCGCTCCTACAAGATAACGATGTTTTTTGTCCAGAAGTTCCAAAGGATGTTGTTCGTGTGAGGAATAATCTTTTCTGAAAACCAGATATTGCAAGTTTCCTTTTTTATCTATTACCGGCAGTTGGTTTATTTTGTGCTTCCATATAAGATCGTTTGCGTCGCTCAAAGAAATTCCTTCTTCCGCCGTGATCATGTCCTTAAAAGGCGTCATGTAGTCGAGAACTTTCGCATCCGGCGGACAATAATTTATGCGGTAATCGCGGTCGGTGATGATTCCTGCGAGTTTTCCGTTTGACGTTCCGTCTTCGGTGACTGCCACTGTCGAATGGCCCGTGCGTTTTGTCAATTCTTCAAGCTCTTTTAGCGACTGCTCGGGGCGTATGTTTGAATCGGATTTTACAAAACCCGCTTTGTAAGATTTTACTTTCGCAACCATTTCCGCTTGACGCTCGATTGTTTGCGATCCGAATATGAACGAAAGTCCGCCTTCGCGTGCAAGCGCTACGGCCATATTATCGTCCGAAACGGACTGCATTATTGCGGATACCATGGGAATATTCAAATAGAGAGGGCTTTTTTCGCCGGATTTTTTATTGAATTTTACCAAAGGAGTTTGAAGCGAAACGTTTCCGGGAATACAGTCGGCGGAAGAGTACCCGGGAACCAAAAGATATTCGCCGAAGGTGTGGGAAGGTTCTTCAAAATAATGTGCCATGACGTATCCTCCATTATTTAAGCTACAGTATATATTATTCATTTTCTTTTGAAAAGGATCGGAATTTCCGTGTTAGCGCTGTTTTAAACGACATTCATATGGAAAACATATTTGTATTTTTTGATTATGCCGCAGAATTACAGCTGTAGATTTTTTAGATCCGTGTTATAGTTGTGATCGAGGTCACTGTGGAACAAACAATCGATTCGGGAATTTCGGCGGCCGCTCAAGTTTTGGAAAAATTTCTTAAAAGCGTGAAAAATTCCAACGGCGAAGCTTGTAGCGGCAAAGCTTGCTGCAAAAAAAATCCGTCTAACCTTGAGAGCCCTGAAAATTCAGGACATTCAGGTGGGCTTGGCAAGTCCCGCCGGAAGCGTATCTTTTTAGCCGGAGACTCTACCGTAGGTCCATTTAAAGACCCGTTTTTTATTCCGCGTAACGGATACGGGATGAAGATGCAGGACATGATAGACGCTGAAAAAGCGGAGGTCGTAAATTTTGCGATTTCAGGCAGAAGCTCGAAAAGTTTTTTGATTGAAAAAAATTATTCCGCATTGATTAAATATATCGGAAGCGGCGACTACTTATTGATCTGTTTCGGTCATAATGACGAAAAACCGGACAAAGAAAGGTATTCGAATGCCGAGGGGGCTAAAGAAGACGAAGGTTCTTTTAAATATTTTTTATATGAAAAATATATATTGCCCGCCCTCTCTGCTGGTGCGGAGCCCGTTTTGTGCACGCCGATCGTGCGCCGCTCGCCGGAGGGAATTTACGCGGGTGAGAAAATTCATATCACACAAGGCGCGCAAGGTTTTCCCGGCGGAGATTATCCTAAAGCGATCCGTGAACTTGCAGCTCAGACGGGCGTGACACTCATCGACAATACGGCAATGACAAAGTGCCTTTATGAAAGGATCGGCGCCGAGCAGAGCGCAAAATTTCACGCGCAGGAAACCGAAAGTTTTGATACGTTGGATAATACGCATTTGAATTCTTACGGGGCAAAAATTATCGCACGCATGGTAGTAGAGGATCTCGCCCGTAGGGACTCGGTTTTTGCAAATCTTGTGCTCCCGCGAAATTTTACACCTTTTAATTGAATTAATCGGCTTGTTTTGTTATTATTCCTCATAAACTTTTACCGGTGGGCGACCGGAACGTTCGATACCATACCGGATCTTTGGGGGAGGAAATATGCCTACACCTATTGAAAAATATCTTACTTTATGCAAAGGCAAGCCTAATCCTGCAATGCTTGCCTATGTGGCTAACCTTCAGCAGGTTGCCGCCGTCGGGCCTGAAATTGCGTCCGACATCGTAAAAGAGCTTTGCACTCAGCGCGCTCATTTAAAACTTATTGCGAGCGAAAATTATTGTTCTCTTAACGTTCAATCTGCGATGGGAAACGTTTTAACGGATAAATACGCCGAAGGCTACCCCGAACATCGATATTACGGGGGATGCGAAAACGTCGATTCCGTCGAAAGCACCGCTGCGGACGAAGCGGCCGCCTTGTTCAACGCCGATTACGCCTATGTTCAACCCCATTCGGGTTGCGACGCAAATCTTGTCGCTTTTTGGGCTGTTTTAACGCAGAAAATCGAAATGCCCACCCTTGAAACTCTTAAGCTTAAGAGTGTTTCCGAAATGACGGCAAAGCAATGGGAAACCCTGCGTAAAAAACTCGGCAATCAGCGCATAATGGGACTCGATTATTATTCCGGGGGACATTTAACGCACGGTTACCGCATGAATGTTTCAGCCAAAATGTTTGAAAGTCATCCTTACACGGTAGACCCTAAGACGGGATTGCTTGATTACGATGCGATAGAAAAACAGGCAATGGAAGTTAAACCGCTTATACTTCTGGCGGGATTTTCAGCCTATCCCCGCGCTATAAATTTTCACCGTTTCAGAGAAATAGCGGACAAGTGCGGAGCGGTTCTCATGGTGGATATGGCGCACTTTGCGGGGCTCGTCGCCGGAAAAGTATTTACGGGGAATTTCGATCCTGTAAAATGGGCTGATATAGTAACTTCCACGAACCACAAAACCCTTCGCGGTCCGAGAGGCGCTTTTATACTTTGCAAAAAAGAATTTGCCGACGCCGTCAACAAAGGCTGCCCCATGGTTTTGGGAGGCCCCCTTTCCAACATTATGGCTGCGAAGGCCATCGCCTTTAAGGAAGCGCGCACGCCTGCTTACAAAGAATATGCGCATAATGTGAGAAACAACGCGGCCGCCTTGGCTGAAGAATGCAAAAAACTCGGTATGGTTTTACAGACGGGCGGAACGGATAATCATCTTATGCTTATCGATACTACGACGTACGGATTGACGGGAAAACAGGCGGAAGCCGCGCTGTTTAAGTGCGGTGTTACTCTTAACGCCAACGCCTTACCGTTTGATAAAAACGGTCCGTGGTGGACAAGCGGAATACGAGTCGGAACGCCTGCAGTAACAACCTTGGGCATGAAATACACCGACATGAAGGAAATTGCGGCGATAATCGACTTGGTACTTAAAGGAACCAAACCCGGAGTTACAAAAGACGGAAAGCCGGCTAAAGGCAAGATCGTTATTGACGCAAAAGTTGAAGCCGAAGGCAAAAAGCGCGTAAAAAAATTGCTTTCAAAGCATGTCCTGTATCCCGAATTGGATTTGGATTTTTTGATCAAAGAATTTGTCGTATAAGGCGTGCCGCGTCCAGTGGGCAAGTGGACACAATATTTGCTGTCGCGTATAAGGCGTGCCGCCCGGCGTAAACGATATTTGCCTCCGGGGCTGTTTAAAAACTTCACTTTTCGAACGCACCGCGCTTGAAAAAGCTTCGCGCTTAACGGGAAAGCTTATATGAATAGTCGGCAAGTACATGACAAGTGCGACATTTAAATCGACAAAAATTTTACACTGTGGTATTATTGATGTAGTATGCACGGTTCGGGCGGCAAAGCTCGAGCTGTGCCGTTGCCATTATATATGCGCCTAAAAAAGCGCCGATTTTACCAGGAGAGACATTATGACGGAATTACCTGAAATTTTTAAAAAAATTCGCGATATCGGTATTATGCCGGTAATCAAATTGGACAAAGCGGAAGACGCCGTTCCTCTTGCCAAAGCATTGAGCAAAGGCGGCATTCCTATGGCGGAAGTTACGTACCGTTCTTCGGCTGCGGAGGCTTCGATTAAAGCTATGGTAAAGGAATGCCCCGATATGCTCGTAGGAGCCGGTACTGTAACTACAGTGGATCAGGCTAAAAGCGCTATCGCCGCCGGAGCGAAGTTTGTCCTTGCGCCGGGTTTCGATCCTGCCGTAGTGGACTATTGCCTTTCAAAGAAGGTGCCTATGATTCCCGGCATTTCGGACGCATCTCAAGTTGAAGCGGCTATAGCGAAAGGTCTCAAAGTTGTAAAACTTTTTCCCGCTTCCGTCGTAGGCGGAACTAGTATGCTTAAAGCTCTTGCGGGTCCCTTTGCTGATATGATGTTTGTTCCCACCGGAGGAATAAATACCGAAAACGTAGTTGAATATGCGAAGCAGCCCAATGTTCTGGCCGTAGGCGGATCATGGATGGTAAAAACGGACATGATAAATGAAGGTAAATGGGATGAAATTACTGCCGACTGTAAAGAGGCCGTAAAAGTAATGCAGGGATTTAAATTTGCTCATATGGGCATGAACGCTACGGATGAAAATCCTGCGGAAGCCATTTCCGAAAAGATCGCCGTTTTCGGCCTGCCTTCCAAACCGGGCAACAGTTCGATTTTCAACGCTGCCGATATTGAAATAATGCGGAAAAACGGCCGAGGAGTTCACGGCCATGTGGGGATCAGGTGTGCTAACGTAGACCGCTCAGTGGCTTACCTTGCCCAGTTCGGTTTCAAACCTGTCGAAGAAACGATGACGCATATTTCCAAAGACGATCCGAACTCTCCTCTAAAATTCTGCTATCTTTTGCCTGAAATTAACGGATTTGCCTTTCATCTGGTAAGATACTAGACTTTTAATACGTTTGAGCGCGGATTTTGACAGAAGTCTTACAGCACGGCCTATAAGGCTGTGCTGAAAGATTTTAGGGCGGAAAGAAGCTTTTATTCTCCGTGATAGTTTATAAGTGTCGTGACTTTCATGGGCGACAAGATCCTTTCATAGTTAAGGTCCGGAAGGCCTATTACGCCGAAGCATTCGACTACGGAGCCGCCGCCTTGCTCGATAATTTTTTTTGCGGCTTTAAAAGTTCCGCCGGTCGCGATGAGATCGTCGACTAAAAGATATCTTTTTCCGCTTGAAATGTCGGCTACATGGACTTCAATTTCGGCGGTTCCGTATTCCAGTTCGTATTTGCAAGAATATACTTTACCAGGAAGTTTACCTTTTTTGCGGATGAGCACAAGAGGAATGCCCAGCCGCTGTGCAAAAGGCGCCGCAAAGATAAATCCGCGCGATTCGACGGCGGCGACAGCATCAACCTTTGCATTTTTATACAAGTCAACCATCCGGTCGATGCAGAATGAAAATGCGGCGGGATTTACTAAAATGCCGGTTATGTCATAAAACAAAATGCCGGGTTTAGGGAAGTCGGGCACGCGGCGAACGGCTTTGTCCAGATCGTTAATCGAAAACATACTTTAAAATGATACAAAACCTATACGGTACTGTCAATACAAGACATGGCGAGTCGTTTTGAGCGGACGCGGCTGAGTATATTTTCAATCTTATTTCCGTCTCCTTTTTCAATCGCATCTTTTAGATTCGAAAGAGATTTTTCAAAAGCAGTTATGTGGTTTAAAAGCTCTCTCTTATTTGAAAGAAAAAGTTCAGTCCACAAAGGAGCGTTGATCATTGCGATGCGCGTAAGATCTTCATAGCTTCCACCGCCGAAGGCTGTGATTTTGTCGTCTTCCGCACTGTCCACAAGCGACGAGGCGATAATATGGCATAGCTGCGATGTAAAGGCTATTTTATGATCGTGGATAATGTGATCCGTCTCTATTATGTGTTTAAATCCCATAGCGCGGATAAGTTTTCTTATGAGCTCCAGATTTTCAGAACGGTTTTCTTTTTGGGGCATGAGGATGTAGTTGCGGTTTTGAAAAAATGCGCCTGACGAATTGGAAAAGCCTTCTTTTTCACCGCCGGCCATGGGATGCCCCGGAATAAAATCCGTATCGCTTCGTACAAAATCGGCCTTATTTTCAAGTATGAAGGATTTTACTCCGCTTATGTCGGTTATTACGGTTCCCGGTTTAAAATCGTTTTTATGTGTTTTTAAAAAATCAAGGGTTGCGTGCGGATAAAGGCATATGTATACCAAATCGCAGCTTTCAAGCATAGTATCTGCGGCGGATATGTCATACCCCTTGTCTATGATTTTATCCTGCACGGCCAGGTTAAGGGAACCGCTGTTTATGTCTGCGGCGAAGATTTTTCCGTTTGCGTTCGGAACGTTCAGTATTTTTTCCCGCACGGCCTTTGCGAGAGAGCCGCCCATAAGTCCGAGCCCTATAAATCCGTAATTAAGATCTTTAAGTTTTTTCATTTCACACTCCCGTCGAAGCTGGATTGAACGGCGCGCTTTGCGCACAGTTATGATCAGCGATGTTTCGGCTTTATCCGAAACTCGTCGTTTAACGAGACCGCGATGTCTCAGCGGTCGAAGTTAAACCTTCCTATTTTCTATCGCCGCATATTTTTGCAGTTTTTTCATCATATCGTCAAATGCGTCCGGCAAAAGCGCCTGCTCGCCGTCGCTTAACGCCTTGTCTGGATGATTGTGAACTTCAATTTCAAGGCCGTCGCAGCCTGCCGCTACGGCGGTTTGTGAAAGCGTCGGGATCATCCAGCGCGTTCCGCATGCGTGACTGGGGTCTATCACTACGGGAAGATGAGTTACGTGTTTTAAATACGGAATTATGGAAATATCCAGACAGTTGCGCGTGTAGTTGTCGAACGTGCGTATTCCGCGTTCGCATAAGATTATGTTTTCATTTCCGCTGGCCATGATGTATTCCGCCGACATGAGAAACTCTTTTACGGTTGCGCAGAGTCCGCGTTTTAATAAGATCGGTTTATCCGTCTTTCCAAGTTCTTTTAAAAGGTCGAAATTCTGCATGTTGCGCGCCCCGATTTGTATTATGTCTACGTCGTCAAAATACTGAAGCTGGCGTGCATCCATCAATTCCGTAACGACGGGAAGACCCGTTTCCTTTTTTGCGTTTATTAAAAATTCTATTCCCTGTTTGCCGAGTCCCTGAAAGCTGTAAGGCGAAGTTCTCGGTTTAAATGCGCCGCCGCGCAAAAGACGCGCTCCTGATTTTTTTACTTCTTTTGCGATCTCCACGATCTGGTCTTCCGATTCCACCGAGCAGGGACCTGCGATTACGCTTATGATATCGCCGCCTATGGAGCAGGGATCAATTCCTTTTTGTCCGCTGCCAACCTCGATTACGGTATTTTGGGGATGAAAAGAACGGCTTGCCATCTTGTACGGGGCGCTTACCCGCTGTACGGTTTCTACTACGTCGTTTGCGGCGACGGTTTCGGCCTCGATCTTTGAAGTGTCGCCGAGCAAGCCGACTATCGTAGTGCTTTCTCCTTTGGAAAGGTGAATCCCGAAACCCCTGTCCTTCCATGACTGAATAAAGTCGTCAACTTTTTTTTGCGGAACATCTTTTTTTAGTATGATTATCATAATTCCTCCTGATAAAAATTTTTACGGCGATTTTAGCGGCGGCCGTTTAGGCTGCGCCTGGCGCACGCTCCTTTTTTAAACAAAAAAAAGGAACTCCGCAGAGTTCCTTTTACGCATTAAAACGTTCATTTTAAGCATTACGTAGGCGAACCCGCAGCGTTTTTGTAAAGATGGGTATAATAATAGTTAAAATAGGAGTATACCGACATTGTGCCGCGGTTGATTTTAAGAGCTGAAAAAAATTTACGTGTTTTGTCCGTAATGTTCGTCATGGGTAAAACATATACATAAAAGCTAAGACGTGTCAATAGTTTAGTTTTTATCGCTATATAACGCCCCGCACGGCATACGCCTTGCCAACTCGCACTGTATGCCGTATACTTTTTCTCATGATGAGAGAACGCATATTACATCTTTGCTCCTCTTCCCGCGTATGTACGGGTGTCCGCCTGCAAAAACTTTGCGGCAGGTCTCGCAGCAGGGTACTTGACACGCCTGAGCGGGCCGGTGCAAGCTTCTCCGCTTCTCCGCTTCTCCGCTTCTCCGCTTCTCCGCTTCTCCGCTTCTCCGCTTCTCCGCTTCTCCGCTAAGGGCGTTTTCCGCTCATCCGCCGCACACTAGTCCGTTCATAAGGAACATACAATATAAACTCCGCACAATACGCACGAAGGCCGCAGTGTCCCCCGTGCGTTTTTTTATTTTCTCACAGTTTGCCTGTATGGCCGAGTTTGCCGTGCGGCAAACATCGCGGAAATAAAAGTACGCGAGTTTTCGACAGAAAACTCGATGCTCAAGAATGTACAAGGACGTACATTCTTGAGAGGGATTCTTAAGGAATTGCAAGCAAGGCGTAGCAATTCGGAGCCCTTAAGCGTTATTTGGAAGATGGGTTGGGTTTTAGGGAAGGGAGAAACCGGACAGGATGTCCGCCTGAATAAGACCTGCGAGTTTTCGACAGAAAACTCGGGATAAAAAGCATACACGGACGTATGCTTTTTATCGGGTGTCTTTCTCCCTCCCAAAGGAGATCAGTTGAAGCTCACGGCTCAAATAGCGCCGCTCGCTTCAACGCCGAGTTTTAGGCCTCAGCCTAAAACGTCGCATTATCGGTCTGCACTTTCTCAACTAACGTTTGCGAAAGTGCGTAAAAATTGTTTCTCGGCTTTTGATAAAGTCTGCGAAACAATTTTTAGGAGGTCTTTATGCTAAAGTACTCTCTTCGTGAAAACTTACTGACGGCTGCGCCGGACGACTTTATGGCGCAGGCACAGGATGTGCGCTCGTACACGCTTGACGAGATTATCGACTTGATGATGCAAAAAGGTTCCACGCTTACGAGAGCCGACGTCGCGGCGGTGCTGCAAATCTACGGTGAAGTGTGCGCCTCGCTCATTGCCGACGGCTCTGCCTTAAACACGCCGCTCGTGAACACATCTTTGAGCATATCGGGCGTGTTCAACGGAGCAAACGACTCTTTCGATAAAAAGCGGCACACGGTCAATTTGAACATGACGGCGGGAACGGCGCTCAAAGCCGCAGCCGGCAAAATCAGGTGCGAAAAGACCGGAACGGCAAGCACCGACCCGTACATTACCGAAGTAAAAGACGTGGTATCCGGCAAGGTGAACGAGGTTTTGACCAAAGGCGGCGTTGTGCAGATTACGGGAAGCAGGCTCAAGTTCGACCACAAGGACGCGGCGCAGGGCATCTTCTTTGTGCCGGAAACGGGGAATCCCGTGCGGGCAGCGGTTATCGCCGAAAACAAACCCGCGCGTCTTATGGCAATCATTCCTGCCGATTTGGAAGCGGGGACGTACTACATCGAAGTGCGCACGAAGATGGATACCAAAGGAAAAGCTCTTAAAACATTGAAAACGGGCAAATTCAACAAACCGCTTACCGTTACATAACGGGGCACTCCGCCCCGACGGAATGGGGGACAGCGCCTCACGGTAACGGGGGACGCTCCCCCTGCATAATGGGGGACATTGCCCCACAGTAATGGGGCGTCCTCCCCCGCCGTAATCGGTCTATCACCGGCTTAGTGCCGGAATTGATAAAGGATTTTATTTATGAGGAGGTTTTTATGAAACACAAAGTAAAAACATTTTTGTTTATCGGTTTAGCGCTTATTGCGCTCTTTGGCATGACCGCCTGCCCGAACAACGCGGGCGGGAACGGGGGCACCCCGCCCGCTCCCACGCCCAAGCACACCGTAACATTCAGCGTTGAAGGCTCACCGGCGAACGGCACGCTTAAAGCAAAGGCGGACGGCATTGCGGAAACGGCAACAAGCCCCATAAACGTCGAACAAGGCAAAACCGTAACTTTTACCGCGGCGCCTGATTCGGGCTATCGGGTAAAGGGCTGGACGCTTGACGGTACGGCTGTAAACGGCACGAACGATTCTTATATGCTGAGCATTACCAAAGCGGTAAACGTGAAAGTGAGCTTTGAAAGAAATACCACACCGCCGCCCGTGCCCGTATCGTACAGCATAACGTTCAGCGTAGAAGGCGGAAACGGCACGCTTAAAGCAAAGGCGGACGGCATTGCGGAAACGGAGACGAGCCCCATAAACGTCGAGCAGGGCAAAACCGTAACCTTTACGGCAAATCCCGACTCCGGTTACAAAGTAAAGGAGTGGCAGATATTCGGCACGGGAATGGTGTTTGAAGCGGGTACGGGAACTGCGGGAAACAACACGGCGCAGGTAAATCTTCAAGCCGATCTTACCGTAAAGGTGAGCTTTGAAGTGCTTCCGCCCGGCGAAGCTTCGTATACGGTAAAGCACTATCAAGAAGGAACGGACGGGAACTATCCTGCAGAGCCGACGGAAAGCGAAAATAAAAGCGGCACATCGGGAGACCCCGTCGTATACACGCCGAAAATCGGCGGAGCCTACGATGGCTTTACCTACAAATCGAACCTCACCGAAATAAACGGAACCGTACAGGAAAACGGCACGATAGCCGCCGACGGCAGTACCGTTGTAAAACTCTATTACGAGCGCAATACGGTGAACGTAACCTTTAAACTTGCAGGCGGTAACATTGCAGGCAATGCGACCGATGTCGTAAAATCCGGCAAATACGGCACAGCTTTGGAAGTTCCCGCCGATCCCGTAAAAGCGGATTCCGTTTTTAAAGGATGGACACCCGCACTGCCTGCAACTCCGGTCTTCCCCGCTGCAAATGCGGAATATACCGCAAACTGGGCGCTGCTTTATACTATCGATTTCGGCGTGGACGGTGCGAACGGCACACTTACGGCAAAAGTTGACGGCAGCGGAATCGGTTCGGGCAATAAAGTGGAACAGGGCAAAACCGTCGAGTTTACCGCAAAGCCTGGTGCCAATTTTGCCGTAGACAAGTGGACAAACGGCGGCAGCGACATACCCGAAGCGGGAGCGAACGAAACGTACAACCACACGGTAACGGCGAATGCGAACATCAAAGTAAAGTTCAAATATGCGGGAGCAGACCTCACGCTGGACAAGCGGGACGTTACCAAAAATAAGGGGGAAACTTTTCTTTACAGACTGGTAACGGCAGGCTCGGGCAGTTACACGGCTGTTCCCGAACAGGCGGACATCATCTCGCTCGATACGTCGAATTTGAACAGTCACGGCAACATCAAAATAACTTTCAGCAAAGTCGGTACAACGCGCATAAAGGTAACCGACACGCTAAGCGGACAGACCGACTTTTCGGGTACCATTACCGTAAAGCCTTCCGCCTTTATACCCGACTACTTTGCAGAAGCCGGCGTGCGCTACCATGTAACGGATAGAACCGCTCTAAAGGTGAGCGTAACCGCCAATACTGATTCAGGGAATTCTACGGAGTACACGGGAACAACGCTTGCCATACCGAAAGAGGTTATCCACGACGGCGAAACCTACACGGTAACGGATATAGAAGCTCCCTACAGATGGGGAGATACGCTGCAAGAGGTAACGGTCGCAGCCGATAACACCTACCTTTCTTCAGTAGACGGCGTTATCTTTAACGGCGATAAAAGCATACTGCGCTGGTATCCGAAGGGTAAACCGGGCACCGTTTACACCGTTCCTTTAAGCGTAAAGACATTGGCAACCGATTCTTTTAGAAATGTTTCCGCACTGCAAACCATAAGTCTGCCTGACGGCTTAAAGCGTATTGAAGAAAAAGCGATTTTCTACTGCAGAAACGTGCAAAATCTTACGCTGCCTGATTCACTTGAATATCTGGGATTTAACGCGTTGAAAGGTATAGCAATCACTTCGCTTACCGTACCGCAAGGGATAACGGAGATTTCAGGGATTCAGAACTGTTCTCAGCTGCAGACGGTAGATTTGCCGTCACAGCTTACTAAGTTGGGCTGGGCATGCTTTGCCAGCTGTGGTGCCCTGACAACGGTAACGTGCAGAGCGGCAACCCCGCCGACTATTGAGGCACGCGACCACGTGTTTAATAACACGCCCATCAGTTCCGCAACGCTTAAAGTGCCCGCCGGCACCGAAGGCGATTATCGAACCGCAGAAGGCTGGAAAGACTTCGGCACGATTGTGGCAATAACGCCGTAAGGAATTGGTAAAATGTTTGAAAACGGCTCAAAATCCGCAATAGGATTTTGAAAAGCGAGTTTTGGCGGGTTTTTGCCCGTCAAAATATCGCGTACGTCCGTGCGCTCTTTGCGTACCGTTTCATAGGTCTTTCCTTGAACTTATGGATAAAAGACTTTACACTTTATATAAATGCAAAGATCGAATGAAGATGAAATACGGCGCATAAAACACAAAAAGATGACGCAGACGCCGGTTCCTAAACTTGTACTTAAGATGGCCGTTCCGACGATTATAAGCATGATGGTGTCGTCGATATACAATATGGCCGATACGTTTTTTATGGGCAGGATAAGCGCCAGCGCAACGGCGGCCGTAGGTATCATTTTTTCTTTGATGGCCATAATACAGGGAGCCGCTTTTTTTTTCGGACACGGCAGCGGGAATTATATTTCGCGCCGTCTCGGCGCTAAAGATCCTGAAAACGCTTCTAAAATGGCTGCGGACGGCGTTTACTTAGGCATGGTCTTCGGCGTTGTGATATGCGTCGTCGGGTTATGCTTGCTTAAACCGCTGGCGCTTTTTTTCGGAGCGACTCAAACCGTTTTGCCGTATGCGATGGACTATATGGGCATAATTCTCATAGGTTCGCCTTTTATCATAAGCGGCTTTATTTTGAACAATCAGCTGCGTTTTCAGGGGAGCGCTTTTTTTGCGATGCTCGGCATTGCCTCCGGCGCCGTTTTAAATATCGTTTTGGATCCTATTTTTATCTTTGTTTTTAATCTCGGCATCCGTGGAGCCGCATTGGCGACTATAATAAGCCAGTTCATAAGTTTTTGCATACTTGTATTGGGAACCGTAAAAAAATCTTCCGTTTCCATAAGTGTAAAATATTTTTCGCTTTCAAAAGAAAAAATCTTTGCCATGTTTCAAGGGGGCACGCCGAGTCTTGCGCGGAACATCCTTGCAAGCGTTTCAATGATCGTATTGAACCGGGCGGTAAGTGTCTACGGAGATGAAGCCTTAGCCGCCATGTCCATAGTTCAGCGTTTTTCTTTTATGATGCTCGCCGTTGTTTTGGGACTGGGACAGGGTTTTCAGCCCGTATGCGGTTTTAACTACGGCGCGTCTCTTTATTCCCGCGTAAGGCAGGCTTTTTTATTCTGTGTGGGCGTGGGGACCGCTTTTTATGGGGTTGTCTTGATTACGGGTTTTACCGCTGCCGATCTGATTGTAGGGGTGTTTTGCAATAACGATCCGGGAGTTTTGCAACTCGGCGTTAAAATCATGCACATATATTGGAGCACGTGCCTTCTCATACCTTTTGTAGTGATTTCAAGTATGCTGCTTGAAAATATAAATCACTATAAATCGGCTACGTTTGCGGCAATGTCGCGGCAGGGGCTTTTTATGATTCCATGTCTGATGATTTTTCCCCGTTTATTCGGTTTTACGGGAATTATTGTTTGCCAGCCGATTTCGGACATACTGTGTTTTGCAGCGATTTTGTTTTTGGTCGCTCCCGTCCTAAAAAAGTTCAAAGAGACTTAAACCGGTAAAAAGTTACCGCTTGTAAAAGTTCGGCCACGGCATATGCCGGTGAGCGCAACGAACGGTGTTCGGAGTCGCCGTAAAATCTGAAATTTTCAAGAGGATAGTTCACATTCGGCGGCATTCAGGTTTGTCATTTCTTTCAATTTTTCCTATAATTGTAAACATGAATTTTGAGAATGAGCCTTATCTTTCGCGTCTGCCGGAAGACAAGACTCTCTGCGTATATAATTCATCCTCTCTTATTTTTTCAAACAGCGGAAAATGGCTTATGCCGCTTTTCGAACTGGAGAAGTTTTTAAAAATTTATTTAGGGCCAAAGGACAATCTTTGCGCTCACGATACCGCCGTCGGAAAGGCGGCGGCAGTCCTTATGGCACGCATGGGAATTAAAAAAATACATGCGGACATAGGCAGCAGGCTTGCCGAACGGTATATTGCAGAATTGAACGACGGAGTTGATGAAAAAGAAAAAATAAGTTTTTCCTGCGGAATTAAAGTAGATCGGCTTTTATGTGCGACGGAGGATCTGTTTGAAAGTCTGTATGACAGCGACGAAATATACATGCAGCTTCGCCGGAGGGCGAGGCTTGTGCAGGGCGTTGAAGCGCGTGTTGAAAATATTTCATCGAATTACGGTTTTATAAACGATTTGTCGTTTACGGTTCCTGCAGGAGGCCGCCTAATGGTTGCCGGTGAAAACGGAGCGGGAAAGACAACCCTTTTAAAAATTTTGTGCGGCCTCATCCGTCCTAAATCGGGGGAAGTTTTTATTGACGGAAAAACACCTTCGCTTTTACCCAAACGCACGATAGGATATATTCCGCAACAGACGGACAATACGGAATTCAGTCTAAGCGTTGAAGAAGTCGTATCTTTAGGGATCGGCCGCGCTTCCGTGAAAAACCGTGAAGCCGTAATCCGAAGATCGCTTGAAAGAACAGGAGCTTTAGGCCTTATTAATCGAAGCTATTCCAGTTTAAGCGGCGGAGAAAAACAAAAGGTTTCCCTTGCGCGCTGTTTGGCGCAGGACGCGAAATTGCTTTTGCTGGACGAACCTACCGCCGCCTTGGACGCGGAAAACCGTAAAATGGTTACGGACATACTCCATTCGCTTTCCGTCTCCGAAATTCCTACGATAATAATCGTAACGCATGACAAAGAGCTTTTAAAAATGCACGGATGGCAAACTCTCGTGCTGGAGAGGCCCGGAGACTGAGTTCCGGCTGAAACCGTCTGTAAGGTTAGGCCAGCGCTTGCGGATGTGCGCTGACGGCGATAAAATAAGGTGAGATATGAATAAACTGATGCTTTTTTTACTTCCGCCCGTTTTCAGAGGATTTATCGCATTGATAGTTTCAGGTGCGGTATTTCCGCTGTGCGGAGTAACGATCATTCGTCTTAATCTTATTCCGCTCCGCTACATGCTTATGCACGGGGTTATCCTCGGCGGCGCCATAGCCTTGGCTTTTTCTCTTCCGCTTGTGCCGGTTACGATAGCTGTAAATACCATACTTGTGCTTGTGATGATAAAATTCACAAGAAACAGCTCTTTCGGCTTCGGTAGTTCCAGCGCAGCCGTCATGGTATTGGGAATGGCTTTCGCTTCGCTTTTGACGCACATTGCAGACGTTCCGGCAAAGGATACTTTAGATCTTTTATGGGGAAGCCCTTTCGCTCTGACAAACAAAGATTTTGCAGTCCTTTTCATTCTCGCCGTTATTATTGCGGTTTATTTGGCGATCAATTTAAAAAACGTTTTGGCGTTGTTTTATAACGCGGAGGTTGCAAGTTCTTTAGGCATAAACGTGCGTTTTCATTACACGTTGATGGTTTTAATAATCGCTTTTACCGTAGCGCTTGCGATAAAGCTTTTAGGTGCCTTTTTGATCGATGCGCTTTTGATCTTGCCCGTTCTTTTTGCGGCGTCGCTTTTAAAAAAGTCGCACGGAATAAAAAGGCTTTTTGCCTTCAGCAGTGTTTCAGGCCTTGCTTTTGCCGTTGCGGGATATTTTCTTGCAGTCGTACTGGATCTTCCTCCGGGGGCAACGATAGCCGTGATTGCAAGCCTTGCATACGCCGTCAGTTTGACCGTAAAATAAATTGCAGGTCGGCCGAAAACATTGCGCGCCGGCCGTCGCAGTTCTGCGACAAGGAGACTTTATGAAAAAAATTATGCTGATCGCAAGCTTTGTCACAGCCATGTTTTGTGTTTTCGCGGAAGTGAAAACTTCTCAAAATACCCGCACTGCCGTCCCGCGAGTGGTCGCTTCCACATCGTGGACGGCGGCCTTTGCCGATATCGCGGGAGCGGATAACGTTGAAATCATCGCTCCGGCGAACTTGCGCCATCCGCCGGAATACGAAGTTACGGTGAGCGACATTCAAAAGATTTTAGACTGTGATTTTTTTATCTATGCCGGATTTGAAAGAATGATGAAAACGCTCGGCGGCGTAACGGAAAGTTCTAAGATGATAAAAATTTTAAGCGACAATTCCGTTTCGACGGTTACAAGCGAAACAAAAAAGATCGCGGAAATTTTACATACCGAAGGCGAAAATGAAAAACGCCTTAAAGCCTATGTAAAGACGATCGAAGACGGAAAAGCGGAAGTCCAAAAAAAAGATTTGAATAAATTAAAGGTGCTGTGCAATAAACATCAAATTTATCTTGCACGGGAACTCGGATTTGAAGTGGATGATGTGTTCGGCCCCGGCCCGGTAACCGCGATGCAGATTGCAAAGGCAAAGGACGGCGGTTACGCGCTGATAATCGACAATATACATAATCCGCAGGGGAAGGCGCTTGTCGAGGTTTTGCCTAACGCCAAATATGTCGTCTGGCGGAATTTTCCCGAACGGGTAGAAAGAAATGCGCTCCTTAACGTTGTGCAAAAAAACATCGATTCGCTTTTAAAAGCGTTCAAATAGCGCCGCTCAGTTCCAGTCGCGCTTTATATAAGTCGCTTTGGGACGGGCGGTTATGTCGACTCTGCGGTTTTGGGCTCGGCCTTCCGGCGTGGAATTGTCTGCTATGGGCTGAGTGCTTCCGTATCCCTGAAAGCTGAACAGATCTTTCCTAAGTCCGAAATTTAGAAGCGATTCGATCACCGATTTTGCTCTCTCTATGGAAAGCTGCATTTCTCCCAATGGGCGTCCTATGCCCGCAGCGTGGCCTTCCACAAGGATCGTAAATTCGTTGTTTTTGGTTATGTCGCCGAGCATCTGCGCTACCTTTGCGATGCGCTCTTTTTCTTCAGGCAAGAGAACGGGAGAGTCGGGATAAAATTTCAAATCGATTTGAAATAAAATTCCCTTGTAGGTGTCGTAAATTTCAACGTCGGGCACCTTGTCCACGTAAAGAAGCTTTCGAACGGTGTTTAAAGCCGTATAATACAGTTCGTCCTTTACGGGAGCTTTTACGTCGTAGATAAGATTGTCCTTGTCAAGAAGGATCACAACCCTTCCTTCTTCAAGCAGTTTTAGATTTTCCGGAACTGTGAGAATTTTAAGCGCGTCGTTATATGAAATAACGGGATCCGTACGGTTTTGTCCGTAGACCTTTCTGGCGAGTATCCTAAGAGGATCGACCCCGATCCTATCCCTGTAGATTTTTTCATCGTCGGAATAGTTATATGCGACGATACTGTTCTTTTTTGCATTTGAACTGTTCGTCATGTTCCTTTCGTAGACGAGATCCATTTTGTCGTTCCATATTCTTGGGAAAAAACAGGGATGTACGCTGCTTTTTACAAATTCACCGTGGACGGGCAGTTGGCCTCGCGCGTCTATTATTATTCCCGTAAATGCGCGCGACGGAACTTGTACTATGGGCTCTTGCGCAGTGTACGGAATTTTATGGTGTACCATGAGAGAGGATATGGAACGCAAGTCCATAAGGTGATTTGTTCTTATGACGGAAGACGAATCCGTAAAAACGCCCGGAGTTCTTTTTCCGTCTTCGATGATCCTTGTGAGCTGTTCAAGCGTGATATCTTCGTTTAAAACCGTATCTCCCAACTGCAGATAAGAATCCACAAAAATCGATAAGAGCTGATCCTTTATGAGCTTGGGCATTTCCAAGGCTATGCGGTAAAGGGCGGAATTTTTACCCGACGGCATATTTATTCCGGCTTTTTCAACGTTGAACAATACCTGTGAAGAAAATTCTTGTTTAGTCCAGTCTATTGAACAGCTTGAAGAGATGAGAGCGGCGTTTTGCGCTTTAAGAGATAATCCTGCCGATATATATAAAATCAATGCCGAAAAGACAGCCTTAAAAATGCGGTTTTGTTTCATTATTATATTTTCCCTGATTTAATATCGGATAAAAACCCCGTCGAATTCAGCGTTATTTAGCCCGCCCCTTAAGTTTCTCTAATTTTAGGGCGGCCTTTTGCATGTTTTGTTTCGCCTGTGGGCGATTCCATTACATCGCCGGTTTTACGGCTTAGCTTTAGACAAGGCGTTTACGGCGTGTTCTGCAGCCGTTTTCATTCCTGCGGGCAGTCGGATGATGTAGCTTGTTTTCGGAGGTGTAACTCCGTGCAGCAAGGCGGGGTTTAGATTTTTTAAAAGATCTTCGCTCATGCGGAGCTCCGCCGCCAAGGCGCTCAGGTAAATTTGTTTCTGCACCGTTATATAATCGAATTCCCCTGCGCGAGGATTTACGGGCCTGTTGTCTTTCCCGTTTGCGTCGGGTAAATTTATGCCGTAATATTTACTGTTTTGCGCCAGATCCGCAACGGCAAGCAGTTTAGGCACGTAGCGCGCCGTGTGTTCGGGAATGAGCGAATTTTCTGCAACAAACCAAAAAGTCTTTTTTTGAGCTTTTGCGAGAGCGCGGCTCATTGCACCGGCGCCGCAATTATATGCGCCTATAGCCAATGCCCAGTCTTTAAAAACCTTGTAGTTGTCCTGCAATTTTGTTAAGGCGGCGCCGGTGGATTTCCAAGGATCAAGGCGCTCGTCCACCCATTCGTTTACAGTCATAAAAGGCTCAACGCTGTTGAGCATGAATTGCCACATTCCCACGCCGTTTCCGTCTTTTGATCTGGCGGAAGGATTATAGCCGGATTCGATTACCGGAAGATATTCCAAAATCGACGGCATTCCTCTTTTTTTCAGTTCCGAACGGACATAAAGCCTGTAAGGTTCGGCGTCGTCAAGTATTTGAAAGAGTTTTTTTTGCCCGAAAGGCGTCAGGTATTCGTTTCTGAACGCTTGAGTTTCTTTTCGCTCGGCGCCTTCTATGTCGAGTTTTTTATAGACGGCGATTTCAAAGCGCTTTACCGGAGAATTTTGCCGCGAGGCCGTGGAATTGTGCGCGGACGGCGATGTAACCGTAGAGGTCGGCGGAATTGCGGTTGGCAATTCAGCGAGTGGCGATGCCGCCGACATCGATGCGGCCGTACTTTTACATGCGCCCCAAAGTATGAAAAGAAGGAGCGGATAAAACGGTGCGTTCTTTTTTTTCATTACAGTCTTTCACCGAAGTAGATTCCCGCCCATTCCCAGCGCCCGTGAATTTCAGGATCCGCAGGAAAATTGACCTTTCTGAAGCACAGATACCAAACGGAAATATACTGGCTCCATCCTGTAGTCCAAAGGTACGCTTCGTTAGGATTTGAACCGTCATCCAAATTTTCATTATAGCGTATTCTGTTTCCGCGCATAAAATTGCGCATTGAAAAAACTTCCTGAGCGTTGCTTGCGGAGCGGTCCTGATTCCAGTTCATCGTAAAAAAATTCACCTTTGATTTGTATTGATCCAATAAGCGCCAGTCGTAGCGGGAAATCGCTTTTTTTATCGCTTCTTCAAGAGCCGCCAGGCTTTCAAACGTCCAATCTTTAGGAGAATTGTTAAAGTCTACGAGCTGCCGTGCGTTTGCGTAAGCGTCGGGTACGCCCGCTATTTGGATAGTCTGTGCGTCTGGCTGTTCAAGAAACTGGGAATAAGCGCGCATCGCAAGTTCCCATTCGCCTTCCTTTTCATATTCGAGCGCGAGGCGTTCGTATAATTCGGTAATGCTCACATTCATCGGAAATTTTGAAATAAGTTCGTTAAAATATTTTATTCTGTTTGCAGGCGTCGTGCTGATCTTTATGAGCTGCCTTAGGCATTGAAAATGTATGGACTGTCCCTTTACCGTAATATCAGGATAATTTTTTAATATGCGGTCAAAATAGTATTCCGCTATGGGGGCGGCGTTGTTTTGCATGTATACGCTTGCGGTAATAAAAAGCCAGTACGTGTTGTAAATGTCGTCGGAGTGCCGCTCCGTCCAGTCTGTTAAAAACAGTACAAGTCTGTTGTAGTCTTTTTGCGCAAAGAATATGTTTGAAATGCTGTTGATAACCGAATATCGGTTTTGCGTTTCAAGCGACGGATCTTCAAGCAGCTTTAAAAGCTGTTTTTGCATTGTCTGGTTTTTTAAGGAAAAAGAGTCGGCGCTATTGTTTTTATCGCAGGCGAATAAAAGAGCGCAGCACAGGATGACAGCTAGGGTTTTCGAAAAGTGTAAAAACATTTTCAGCTTCATAGCGCAAATTTAACATAGTGATAAGTGATTGGCAAGACGGCCGATGTTGGTGTATTCTATAAAAGAGTTTGCGAACGGATCGATCTTTAACGGCGGCTTTGAAAATCTTATTTTAAAAACCCGTGAGGATATTTTTATCGTCCGGGCTTTGGAGAAAATATGGGTAAAAAACCGACTCCTTTATTATATATATCGCTTGCCTTGGGAATTATTTTTATCCTGCTGGGGCTTGTTTTGTTGATCGTTTTTTTTGCGGAACCGGAAGAGCTTGTTTTTTCCCGTTCTGCGCTGGGGCTGCTCGTTTTCGGGGCGGTTTTTATCTATGTTTCGATAGCGGTCAATCACAGGGCGTTCTTTTTGTACGTAGGATTGAATTTATGTTTTTTCGGAATGCTCGCGCTGGTTTTGACGTTCAATATTTTCAGGCTTTCGCTCGGACAAATTTGGCCGCTGGGCATGGTTTTTTGCGGAATTTCATTGATTCCCGCCGGCTATTACCGTTTTAGACGCTTGCAAACGGTTTATATTTTCCCCTCGTTCGTCTTGATCCTTTTAGGAATTTTTTTCGGACTGTTTTCTTTTGATATTTTATCTGTTTCGTTCTCGTCGTTCGTTTCCGTATGGTGGCCTACGGTTTTTATTATCTTAGGCATTGTCCTGATCGGCATTTTCCAATATCAGCGGAACAACCGGTTTTCTTTTCCGTATATGACCGGTGATGAAACCGACGACGACGAAACAGGAGAGGAATCGTGACCGGTTTTTTTAAAAACAGGTATGTCTTATCAGCGTTTACGATTCTTTCTCTTTTTTTTCTTTCCTGCGCCGGAACGAAGGCCGCCAAAGATTCTGCAGAGCCGGCAGAAATTTCTTCCGATGATCAAAAAGATGATCAAAAATATATTGACGCTTCTTCCGTGCGGCTGACCGTCCTCGGAAAACATGAAATTTCGTTTTTTTATGAGATTCCCAAAGATATAGTTGACGACGTATGCATGGGCACTCCTCAATCCCTTGAACGCGCGGTAGGACGCTTGCGCAGTTTGGGAAGGGAAAATACGGATAAAGAAAAAATCCTTATTTTCGTCGCTTCCGCTATCATGCGCATAGTGTGGCCGCAGGAAAAAATATCTTGGGATACTCCCGGCGTCCCTCAGAATAACGCCTACGTAGGTGTGATAAATTCCGTAGAGCAGGGCGTGTACGATTCCAGCTCCGGCGGAGACGATTTTTTGACGCTTGTTTTACCGTCGTTGGTGCTGCTCACAAACAGATCCAGAAGCGATTATTTTAGCGGATCGCATGCTGCGCTGTCGGAAGCTTTAAAAATCAAGAGCGATTCGGTTTTGGCCGATTATCTTTTCGGCGTTTTGTGCCGCAGGCAATCCCAATACGGCGACGCCGTGATTTATTTTAGAAAAGCCTCCGACGGATCCGCGGGAAATTTTCAAACCTCTTATGCGTTGGCGGACGCCCTTATGAAGAACGGTCAAATTCAAGAAGCGTCGGAAATAGCAAAAGATCTTGTTTTGTCTTATCCTAACGATACGGAACTGCTTAAATTATGCGCTCAGACTTTTTTTGCACTTAAAAATTATAAGGAATCGGAACTGTATGCTGCCCGCGTCTTACAGCAAAACCCTGCGGATGCAGAATATATCTTGTTCCGTGCGCGCATTTTACTCGAAGAAGGTGATTACATAAGGGCAGTTTCATTTTTGGACGTTTACGCCCGTAATGATACTGTTTCCCGCGATTATCTTATGCTGCGCTCCCGTGTACAGCGCGAATGGAATAAGAATTTACGGGGAGCGGTAGAAACGATAGAGCAGGCGATGGCCCGTTATCCCGACGATCCTGAAGTTACGCTCGCCGCCGCCAAACTTGCCTCTTCTACCGGCGAAAGAGTCGCCGGAAAAACCGCCGGAGAACTCGCTTCTGCCGTGCTTTCCACGGACGCCGACAATACCGAAGCTCTTGACGTTTTTATAAAGGATTTGATTTCCCGTAAACTCTGGAACGACGCCTACGTCGTAAGCCTTCGTCTGATAAACAAGCAGGACGTTTCTTTAGAAATGCAGCATACTCATATTGAGATCTGCCTTGCTCTTAACCGCACTAACGAGGCATGGAACATCGCCGAGTCCCTTTACGAAAAATTCCCTAAAGAAGAAATTGCCCTTCGCTCGTACCTCGAAGTTTTGTACGCTTTAGGGCGCCGCACGGAATCGATCGATCTTATCGATAAGCTTTTGCCTTCCGCTTCTTCAAGATTAAAAAGTTTTTTGTATTACAGGCGCAGTTTTTTAGCTTCCGGAGAGACGGCCGTCCTTGCGGATTTGCGTGCAAGCCTCATTTCCAATTCGCGCAACGAAGACGCTTTGTATAAGCTGTATTCCATATATTATGAAAAAAAAGACTACAGGCGTGCTCAATATTACTTAAAACAGGTTGTTGCTCTCCATCCTTCGAACGAAGAATTTTTGCGAAAAAACGAAGAACTTGAAAGTCTCCTCAGACAGTGATTAGTTTAAAATTATGCCGATATAAGGTGCGGATATAGAAGTGCGGCAAAAGACCAAGGGACGGCAAAAGGCTCCGCGTATCAAGCCTGACAGTTAATCGCTCCTTGACGCAACCGATGTTCTTGACTAATATTATTCCATGTTCGTTTATAAGAAGGTAAGAGCGGCTCTTTTTTTTTGTGTTTCACTTTTCGGCGTTTTAAACACAGCGTCTTCCCAATCGATCAAGACTGCGGGCGATTTTTTTAAAGAAGTTTCGGATCAATATGCCGCGTTGACGACCTATGAAGCTCAGATGGAAATCTTGACGGACAAGACTGAAATGAGAGGCAGGGTGTCTTTTAAAAAACCGGATCTGCTTAGAATAGATTTTTCCAATCCGCAGGAACAAGTGATAGTTTTTAACGGAGAACTGTTGACCATATATATTCCCGGGTCTGACGCTATTTTGCAGCAATCCGTGCAGAATTCACCCGGTTCTGCGGGGACGGCGCTCGCCACCCCCCAGGGACTTTCGCTTATGACGCGCTATTATACGATTGCGTACGAAAGCGGCCAGGATCCCGCTCCGCTTGAAAGCGATTCCACGGAGAACGTCGTAAAACTTTTGCTCACGCGCCGCAATTCTTCCGAATCGTTTAGGACGATAAAACTTGCAATTTCGCCGGAGACAAAGCTTATCCGCAGGGTTGAGGCCGTCACTACAAGAGGAGAAACCATTACCTTTAATTTTTCAGATTATGTTTTGAACAGGGCGATCCCGGATCAGCGTTTCATATACGATCCACCGTCTTCCGCAAATAATTACAATAACTTTTTGTTTTCGGAGTAGATCGCATGGAAAGTTACGGGCAGATATTGAAGAACAAGCGTGAAGAAAAAAAACTTGATATCGATAAAATCGCTCATGATATCACCATTTCCAGGCAGTATCTTAAGGCTCTTGAAGATGAAGACGAAAGCGCTTTTCCCGGCGAGCCGTATTTATACGGATTTTTAAAAAGCTACGCCGAATATTTAGGACTCAATCCCGATTCCGTAACCGTTCTGTATAAAAATAAAAAAATTCAGGAAAGCGACATTCCCGAAGGTTTGTTATTTAAAAGAAAAAGGTATCTTTCTTTGCCTCTTATTCTTTGCGGATTGTTAATCCTTTTAGCATTGACAGGATCCGTCGTCTTTTTTACCGTTTTTAGAAAAAATATCAATAAAAATACGGAAACGGTCGCCGTAGGTGAAAAATTTCAAAGCCGAGAGTATGATCTGACGGACGGCGGTTTTTCAAAGAGACTTTACAAGGGCGATAAAATAATTGTTCCTTCGGAGGAAGGCAATGTGATCCTCATGGTTGCAGGAACGCTCGGTTCTCTTAAATTGGACACGCCTGCAGGGCGTCAGAAAATCGATCTGGCGGAAGAATTATTGATCGATATTGCGGGCAATGCAAAGTCCGAATTGGTCGTTTACGTTTCGGATATTTCCGCAAGGGATGAATCGCGCGGGGCTGAAGTTTCCATGATATTAAGAAAAACTTCCGGCGAAATTCCCTCTACCGACGTTTCTTCCGTAGAAGAGACAAAACTTGCGGACACTATGAAGGTGCTGCTCTCAGATACCCGCGCTTATCCTTTTACGATAAATGCCACTTTCCACGGTGCTTGCGTTTTCCGTTCCGTAGTTGACGGCGGAGAGGCTTCCGAAGCTTATTACACAAGAGGCGAAATAGTTACTATGACGCCCAAAAACGGAGTAAGGCTCTGGATGTCTAACGGTAACACGGTTCATCTTCAAATGATCGCGAACGGGCAGACGACGAATCTCGACATAGGTAAGGCGGGAAAAGTTGCCGTACAGGATATTAAGTGGATCAAAGATACCGACGGGCTTTATAAAGTGGTTGTAAGTGAAGTTGACTGATCCTGAGAAACGTTTTTTTTTAGATCAGCACGGATGCGCCAAAAACAAGGTTGACGGCGAGCTTTTGATAGACAGGCTTTGCGCCATGGGCTTTGCACAGAGTTTTGATCCTTCAAAAGCCGATCTCATAATAGTTAATTCCTGCGGATTTATCGAAAGCGCAAAAAAAGAATCTCTTGAAGCGCTGTATTCCGCGCGGAGCCGCTTTCCTGAAGCGAAGATCCTGCTCGCGGGCTGTCTTGCGGAGCGTTATGCGAAGATTTTCGATTCGGAGCTTCCCGAAGCCGACGGCATATTCGGTAACGGCGATCTTTCCAAAATCGACGACACGGTCATAAAAATGTTTTCGGGCGCAAGGCCGGTTATGACGCCCGCTCAAAAAGGCGTATGCTGCGGGGATCGTTCGATGCTTCTTACGTTCCGCGGTTCGGCCTATGTTAAAATCACGGAAGGGTGCGATAACCGCTGTTCTTTTTGCGCCATACCTCTGATCCGCGGAAACCTCAGAAGCCGTCCTGCCGTCGACATAATAAGCGAGATAAAGCGGCTCATCTCAAAAGGCGTGTATGAAATAAATCTTATAGGGCAGGATTCCGCCGCATGGGGTACGGGCGAAGAAGACGACGTATTCGGCAACGGCCCTGAAAATCTTTTCATCGGCGCCGCGTTTGAAAAGCCTGCGTCCGATAAAACCGCATTCTTCGAACAGGGATCTTCTCTTTCCCGCCTTTTAAGAATGATATCTGCGCTTGAAGGGAACTTCCGCCTTAGATTGCTTTACATTCATCCCGATCATTTTAACCGCAACATTTTACCGGTGATCAGGAGCGACAAGAGGATTCTCCCTTATTTTGACATTCCGTTTCAGTCGGGCGACGATGAAATTATACGCTCGATGAACCGGACGGGAAATGCAAAGTCGTATAAAAGACTTATAGAGGATATCCGCCGCGTTTTGCCGGACGCGGTTGTGCGCACGACTTTTTTGACGGGATTCCCCGGCGAAACCGATGAAAAATTTGAAAATACGTGCAAATTCCTAAAAGACATACGCCCGGACTGGTCGGGTTGTTTTTCGTACAGCAGAGAAGAAGACACCCCTTCTTACGGTTATAAAGGACGGGTTTCAAAGAAGATTGCAGAAAAGAGGGCAAAAGACCTTTCGGACATTCAAAAAAAAATTACGGCAGAGTCCCTTTTACGGCGGGTAAACAAAGATTATGACGTTATGGTCGAAGAAGTTTTGGATGCGGCGGACGGCGAGAACTTGGGATTTGCGATAGGGCGGGCGTGGTTTCAGGCTCCCGAAGTGGACGGTTCCGTCGTCATCCGCTATGACAGAAACGACTCCTCCGCCTTAAAAGCTTTGAAGCCCGGACGATTGGTTCGCGTGCGCGCGGTCGCTGCAGGAGATGTAGATCTGGACGCGGTATTTACGGCAGACTCACCCGAAAACAAGGGCATACGGGAACAGAGCAAAACTCTGCTTTTTGCTCCGGAAATAGATGATGAGTCAAAATAACTTTGCGGAGTAAACGGCTATGTCTTTTGAAACTTATCTTTCCGTCTTAAATCCCCAGCAGCGGGAAGCTGTAGAACATTCGGGTTCTCCTCTTTTGATCTTGGCGGGAGCCGGCTCTGGTAAGACTCGCGTGATAACCACAAAGATCGCCTATCTTATCTCTCAAAAAAACATTAACGCGCGCAATATTCTGGCCGTCACTTTTACAAAAAAAGCCGCGCGAGAAATGGCGGAAAGAGCCGTGCGCCTTGAGCCCCTTGCCGCCGACGCTCAGATCAGGACGTTTCACTCGTTCGGGGCGTGGTTTTTACGGAGGTTTGCCGACAGAGCCGGGGTGGACAAGAATTTTACAGTATACGATGACGACGATATGGTCACCCTTGTGTCCAAGGCCGTGCCCAAGCTTAACAGGCAAAGCGCGGCAAAAGCCGCTCATAAGATAGCGCTCGCAAAAGATTATTGCCTTACACCCGACAGCAAAGAGTTAATAGATGTGGAAAGTTCTGCAGAATTCCCTGAGATTTACGCGGCCTACGAAGGGCGCCTTCGGTCTACGGGGAACGTCGACTTTGGCGATCTTATAATGCTGCCTGTCCTGATTTTGCAAAATGACGAAAATATCCGGCGCCAAATTCAGTACAGGTTTAAAGTCATAATGGTAGACGAATATCAGGACTCGAATGTCGCTCAATTTAAATTTCTGGAAGCGCTTTCGGGCATACAAGACAATAATCCAGCCTATCTCTGCGTAGTGGGCGACGACGATCAGTCGATATACCGCTTCCGCGGCGCGGAAGTGCAAAACATTTTGAATTTTCAAGATCATTTTCCCGGAACAAAACTTATACGTCTTGAACAAAATTACCGCTCTACGGTACAAATTTTGGCCGTCGCCGACAAGGTTGTAAAAAAGAATGAGAGCCGATTGGGAAAAACGCTCAAAGCCGACCGCGGTGAAGGATCGAAGCCGATTTTAGTCTTTTGTCCTACGCAGGATGAAGAAACGCAATTCTGCGCAAATCTTATAAAAGAAGCCAAAAAGAAGGGCTGCCCCTACAGCGAATGGGCGGTTTTATACAGAACTAACGCGCAATCGCTCGGCTTTGAAAGCGAATTTTTACGGCAAAAAATCCCTTACGTAGTGGTAGGCTCTCTCAAATTTTACGAGAGGGAAGAAATAAAGGACATACTGGCCTTTTTAGCCTTAACTGCAAATCCCAGGGATGAAATTGCTTTTCGCCGCGTAGTAAACAAACCGTCGCGCGGAATAGGCGAAAAATCCCAAGAGACAATCATAGCCTGTGCGCACGCAAAGGCCGCCGTGTCGCAGGTCGCTTCGGTTCCGGGCGACGACGCTCTTTCAAGCGATACGGGCGAGTCTTCTGCAACAGGCTTAGTCGAAGCCGCCCGCGAGATTGTAAACGGAAAAGACGGTTTTGAAGGCATAAGCAAAAAGGCGAAAGAAGGACTTTCGGACTTTGTAAAGATGATGGATCTTTTTTCGGATTTTGCAGGCATGAATGATGTCGATTCCGAGCCGGATAAAGAAGGCCGTGAAGACGGAACAAAAGGAAATGCTTCGGATGACGCCGAAAAAGAAACCGACGCCGCTTCAAAAAGAATTGCCGCTTCGTCAAACAACGTTCCGCCGTGGAAGAAAAAAGCTGAAAAACTTTCGTCGCTTATTGAAAAGATCGCCGAAATGTCCGGAATCCTCGACTATCATAAAGATCATGATGAAATTTCAGGAACTCAGAGAGCCGCAAACATTCAGGAACTTATAAACAACGCCGTCTTATACCCCTGTTCCCGTAAGGGACTTCTGGATTTTTTGGATACGATAGAACTCGATCGATCCCTTGACGAAGCTTCGAATTCGAATATAGAACAGACGGACTGTGTTACGCTTATAACGCTTCATAATACCAAGGGACTGGAATTTCACCGCGTGATCATTACCGGCCTTGAAAACGGCATTTTCCCGCGCGAAGACAAGACGGGCGCGGATTTGGAAGAAGAAAGACGCTTGTTTTACGTGGGCATAACGCGGGCGCAGGATCAGCTGTACATTACTTCTTGTTCCGTGCGGCGTCTTTACGGAAGAGTGGAGTACATGCAGCCAAGCCGTTTTTTACTTGAAGCGGGAAGCTCTTTGTTTCAGGTTTTGGGCGACGTTCCGCCTTCCTACGCCGCAGCCGTGCGCTCTCAAGACGATGTTTCTTCTTTATCGGGTTTACCGGACGAAGAAAAATTTACCGAAACGGAAAAAGGCGGCGCCTTTTCGGATTGGAAAAAGGGCTCTAAAATTTATCATGACGATTACGGATACGGACAGATCATAAATGCGTTTTCGCGGTCGGGAGAATATGTGATTACGGTTATGTTTGAAGGCGGCGGAATAAAACAGTTCATCCCCAAATACCAAAGCCACAATATGATGATCGTAAAAGACTGAGTTTGCCGTAATATGAAACTTTTCGAGCCGTAAAAACTGCTTGCTCGCTGCCGCAGCGTATTTGATTTCATTTGCAAATAAAGGGTTCCTGCAAACTCATTTTATCCTTTTACAGGCTCCGCGTATCAACCTTGTCATTGAATTTTTATCATAATTATGCTAAATTTTGTGTAAGAGGTCTTCATGAAAACAATACGTCCTGTTTCTGATTTGCGCAATAATTTTACCGATATTTCGGAAATCATACATAAAACGCAGCAGCCGGTATTTCTTACAAAAAACGGTTATGCCGATATGGTTGTGATGAGTATGGAACTTTTTGAGGATATGCAATTTGAAAGTGAAATTTATTATAAATTACAAGAGGCTGAAAAGCAAGCCTCGTTGACAGGAAAACGGTTTTCCTCAAAAGAAGTACTGAAGGAACTGCGAAACGTAATCGTAAAATAATGTACAAAATTGAATATTTGCCGTGCGCTTTGGACGATTTAAAAGAAATAGCCGGTTATATTATGGACAAATTAGATAATCCCATTGCTGCTGAAAATTTAGTAAAAGAAATCGTTGAAAAAGTTGACTTACTTTCCGATTTTCCTTATTCAGCGCCGTGTTACATGCCTATAAAATCGCTGACGCACGAATATCGTAAACTGCTGGTTAAGAATTATTTTATATTTTACAAGGTCAATGAAACTGAAAAAACAGTGACTGTCGCCCGTATAATATACGCGCGAAGAAATATAGGGACTTTGTTGGAGAACACTTGAGCCGGCTCGGTCACTCATTTACTATGCATCTGCTGGAATCCGGCTACGATATACCTAATTTCCTCAAGTAAAAATCTAAGTCAAATGCGGTCTCTGACTTGACATACCGATTTGTGATATACTGTTCCATAAAAGAAAACTGTAAGAAAACTGCAAACTAGGAGCATTTTATGGAAAAGGCGAAGGTTTATTTTACCGATTTTAGAACAAAGGGCAGCGAAGACCTGCTTAAAAAACTTCAGCGGCTCATAAAAACTGCGGGAATAGGCAATATAGATTTTAGCGGAAAATTTACGGCGATAAAGATTCATTTCGGAGAGCCGGGGAATATTTCTTATCTTCGTCCCAATTACGCGAAGGCCGTTGCCGACTCGATCAAGGATTTGGGCGGCGTTCCTTTTTTAACGGACTGCAATACTCTTTATGTAGGACAGCGGAAAAACGCCATAGATCACTTGGAAGCCGCCTATTTGAACGGTTTTAGCCCTTTTTCGACCGGATGTCATGTGATCATTGCCGACGGACTTAAAGGAACCGACGAAGCCTACGTGCCGTTTCCCGAAGGCGAATACGTAAAAGAAGCCAAAGTGGGACGAGCCTTGATGGACGCCGACGTTCTTGTTTCGCTCACGCATTTTAAACTGCATGAACTTACAGGTATCGGAGGCGCAATTAAAAACATAGGAATGGGAGGCGGAAGCCGCGCCGGTAAGATGGAACAGCATAACGCCGGCAAACCTCTTGTAAACGAAGAACTTTGCATAGGCTGCGGGCAGTGCGCAAAAGGCTGCGCTCACGGAGCGATAACTTTTTTCGATTCCGCAGGAGTTGAAGGCAAGGCGGGACGGGGAATGGTAGCGCGCATAAACCATGTGCTTTGCGCCGGTTGCGGACGCTGCATAGGCAATTGCAATCAGGATGCGATATATCCTTCCGAGGATAATTCCATGGAAACGCTCAGCTGTAAAATGGCCGAATACGCGGCTGCGATCGTAAAGAACAGGCCTCAATTTCATATTTCGCTCATAGTCGACGTATCGCCGTACTGTGATTGCCACAGCCAAAATGACGCGCCCGTGATTGCGGACGTGGGAATGTTCGCTTCGTTCGACGCCGTTGCGCTTGACCAAGCCTGCTGCGACGCGATGCTGAGACAGCCGCCGCTTCCCAATACAGTAATGGACAATATAAAGATCATAAATCATGACGTCTCGCGCTCGTTTCATCCTACTACGGATTGGCGCGTCCAACTGCTCCATGCCGAAAAAATAGGCATGGGTACAAGAGAATACGATTTGATAAAAGTGTAAGACTTCGAATGGCCGCTCGGCGGTTTTATGCAGTTTTTACGCCATAGTCTTTGATAAGGCCAATGTGTCAAGAATTTTTTCCATGACGGTAAAACTTTCGGGTGTAAGACTTTCGATGGAATCGTACTCGGTGTGAAAGAGTTTCCAAGTGTCGGGGAGTTTGCTTCTTATTTCAAATTCCTTAAGCAAAACGGAATCTTCATAGTCTGCGGCAAAAGACTTTGGTTTTAAATCCTGAGCGGCTCCTATGTGACGGCGCAGAACGAAATTCTTTAATTCCTTCGATTTTAACAGGTTTTTCATATAGCTTACGGCTTCGTCTTCCGGCAGCATGGTGATCACAAGGGCGGGAATTTGGCATGCCAAAAAGGCTGCGTTGTCGCTGTACGAAATGGGCAGCGTAAGAAATTGCGGAGATACCGAGCGTATGAGCGCCTTTGTGCGATTTTCAAGGTCTGAAAACTGTCTTTTTAATGATTGAGGCGTTCCTTCAGGCAAATCGGTTTCGCCTAAAATCGGGACGGTTCCGCGTCCCGTACAGTCAAAAACGTATACGTCGTCATTTTTAAGTCCCAGTTTTTTTAAATGATTTACGAGAGCGTAAGATCCTATCTGCCTTACGCTTGCCGCCCGCTTTGAAAAAATCTCCTCGTCCGCTGCTTCCCTGAGGCTGCCATTTTTCGACGCATTCTGCCGCTCGGCGTTATTTTGAATTGCTTCAGCGGCCCCGATTTCATGTTCGGTTATTTTTTGGGAAAATTCTTCGCCGTCCGTAAAAAATATCCTTACGTTGTGGACGCCTCCCATTTTTGAAAGCCGCGCTGCAAGGTTCATAACGCTTATGACGGACGAAGAGTTGTCGTTTGCGCCGGGACTTCCGGGCGTTCTGTCGTAATGCGCTATTATCGTTTTTATGCGGAAGAGCGGGCTGTACGCCGTTGATGAAAAACTTACGTGAATGTGTCGTCTTTCGTCGATCGGGATTACGGAACTGTCTACGCCGCGCGATGCAAGGTATTCGCGGATAAAGGCGCAGCGATCGCAATCCATGGCTGTAAATTGCTTGTATGCGTTAAGAAAATCGGTAGAAAATTTTTCCATTTTGTAAATTTAAAATCATCACCGCCGAACTGCCGATTTGAAATTTCCGGTAATGATCGAACGACCTGATAAAGACAAATAAAAAGCCCGCCGCAGACGTTTTGCAGCAGGCTTTTTTTACATCAGAAATGTCCGCCGTCGTCGTGATTAAAACGCGGCTTGCGCGGTTTTTCTTCCGCAACGTTTACGCGTACGCGGCGCCCGTCAACTTCCTTGCCGTTGAGCGTTGCAATCGCAGCGTCTGCGGCGTTTTCATCGGCCATTTCAATAAAGCCGAAGCCCTTTGACTGCTGTGTGTTGCGGTCTTTGATAACAGTAGCGGAAACTACTTCTCCGTACTGAGCAAAAAGATTGCTCAGCGTGTCTTCTGTTGTTGCGTAATTCAGATTACCAACATAAATTTTTTTGGACATAATGTTCCTTTCGCCTTTGTCAGGCCCTCTCTTTTTTTTGCTGTATGCCAGCTGCAAATCATCGTTTTCTTAATACTGTAATCTGAATTAACCACACAACCGCAAGGAAATATAAGTTTTCAGCACCGTCTTAAAGAACACGGATCTAAAAAAAAAATACTATAACCGTAGTTTGCTGTCAAGAGGCCAACACGTTAATTGAAAATATCGAATTTTTATGATAATATTTTTTTGTTTGGCTGAATAAATCTGCGTTTAGCGTCGGAGGCGGTAAATGAACGTTGTTGTTATGGGCGCGCAATGGGGCGACGAAGGAAAGGGCAAGATAGTTGATTTTTTAGCGGAAAAGGCAAAATACGTCGTTCGCTATGCCGGCGGAGCGAATGCAGGGCATACCATAGTTGTGGACGGCAAAAAATATGCTTTGCACCAAATTCCTTCAGGAATTTTGCATCCTCAAAAATCGGTTTTTTTGGGTTCCGGCATGGTTATAGATCCGGAAGCTCTGTTTAAAGAACTGCAAATGCTAAGCGATAACGGCATAAAATGGGAAGGACGCGTGTTTATTTCCGACCGCGCTCATATAGTTCTTCCCTGTTACAGAAAGATGGATAAAGATCGCGACGCTGCGAGAAAACGTCCGATCGGTACAACCGGCCGCGGAATAGGGACGACATATTCGATGAAATCCGAACGCGACGGAATTCGCCTTGCGGATATGGATTGGGACGAAAGAATTGCCGATCTGGACAAGGACGACAGGGATTTCCTTGCGCCGTATACGGAAAGACTTCTTGCCATGCGGGTGGATATCGCCGCAAAGATGTGGGAATACCGTAATGAAAATATATTGTTCGAAGGCGCGCAGGGCGCAATGCTCGATCTTGACAGCGGTACTTACCCCTATGTTTCATCCGGAGCTTCGTGCGCTTCGGGCGCTTCAAGCGGCGCGGGCGTAGGCCCCAGAAGGCTTGACAGAATATTGGGCGTTTTTAAGGCTTATCAAACACGCGTAGGGAACGGCCCTATGCCGACGGAATTTAACGCGTCTACTGAGAGCGAGCTTTGCGAATTTATACGAAATACAGGAAATGAATTCGGCGTTACTACGGGGCGCCCGCGCCGCTGCGGTTATCTTGACCTTGTGGCTCTGCGCTATGCCTGCCATGTGAACTCAATAGATTCCCTTGTTTTGACGCATCTTGACATTTACGACTCGATGGATGAGATCGAAGCCTGTATCGCTTATGAAATTGACGGAAAAATAGTTACCGATTTTCCTGCAAGCATTCCCGCTTTAAACAAAGTGAAGCCCGTCCTTCAAAAATTCAAAGGCTGGAAAACTCCGCTCAGTTCGTCGTCTTCATACAAAAAAATGCCTAAAGAAGCGAAAGATTACGTGGAATTTATCGAATCGTTTACGGGAACGCCTGTGGGGATAGTTTCGGTAGGGGCGGAACGCAGCGCGACTTATTGTCGCATAGATCCTTGGGGAAATAAAATATAGGCTAGGCCTAGCTCTGACGGCATCTAAAAGAAGCGGCTTTGTTTCTGGCTCGGTGCCGCCATTTCAGCGGCCGCTGCGTCTCGTCAATCGGCGCACTATTGCGATCAGCATATTTCGGGCAACCGTCATATTGTTGCAGCCGATGCGTCGCGGTTTTATGTCGCTCGTTTTTCCTGAATATCCAATAAGTTTCCCATAGTCTTTCTGGCAAAAGAGAGCCGCTCTTTCCAGTCTGCTTCTCCCAGGTACCAGAATTCCGTAACATAACGCCGCACGCCCATTTCCCACGCGGTTTTTATGGCTGAAGGAAAGTCTACGATTCCTTGGCCGTACATCATGTCGCGGAATTTCCCGGGCACGGTTTCTTTAAGATGCAATCCCACTATGTGACCTTGCGCTTTCTTAAGGTCATCCAGTACGTCATTTCCGTAAGTTATCGCGGCGTTGTTTATATTTCCTATGTCGGGATAAACCGAAAGAAAGGCGCTGTTTATTTTATTCACGTAGTTCATCGCCTTTTCGGTTGTGTTCATAAAAGGAGTTTCCATTGTTTCGAACGCCAAAATTATTCCGCTGCGGCTGGCCATCTCGACGCATTTTTCAAGGTTGCGGCCGAATCGTAAAACCGTCTCTTCTGTGGAAGTTTCGTAATAAACGTCGTAGCCTGCAAGCATTATCACCCGCACGCCTATTTTCGCCGAAAATTCCAAGGATTTTTCCATGATCTCAAGGCTTTTTGCCTCGATCTTCGGATCGTTACTTCCCAAGGGATATTTCCTATGGGCGGAAAGGCACAGGGATCGTATGGGGAGCTCCGTTTCAAACTGGGCGTCTATTATCCGTCTAAGTTCCGTTTTCGTCATATCCAGCCGGGAAAGTTTTTCATCGGTTTCGTCTATGCTGACTTCCATAAAGTCGTATCTCGCGTCTTTTGCCGCGGTAAGTTTTTCTTTCCATGAAAGATCCGCAGGGACCGCTTTTTCATACATACCGAGCGCATACTTGTGTTTCATAGATGTTCCTCTTGTTTTTTTAGCGCCGCCTGACGGAGCTTTGTGTCCTGACCGAAAATGCCGTGAGCGGCGGTTTCGCTTCATTTGTCAGTTTTTATGATAAAATTATAGCTGTTGCCGTTATAATGTAAAGGGTTTATGAGAATTTTCTTTTAATCTTTTCATAAAACACACGCAAACCGACCGTAAAATGATAAATTCCATACGGTTTCGGCAGAAATTGAGCGGCTGGGGGCGCGGCATGAAAGTAAAATATTTTTTTTGGCTGTTTTTTTTAACTTCTCAATGTTTTACGCTCACAGGTGAAAATCCGCCCGCGTTAAAGCATAATCCGTGGTCGCTCATAATATACAGACCTGAAAATTCCGGCGGTATGAACGACGTGCGCTGCTGGCTTAGGCTGGAAGACGCCGAAACGGGAGAAGATGTTACGTACGTTAAAGCTAGAGCAAACTATGCTTGGATAAACCGCAGCAAGGGAGGCATACCTTACGAGAGAGCATATTATCTTTCAGGCGGAATGGCTATGCATCTTCTAATAAAGCCGGGAAAATATAAGATCGGTTTTTATACGCCGATTGACAGGCAGAATGACTTTTACGTTGAAAACAAAAAGCAGTGGGAATCAAACCTTTTTTATTATAATACGGAAAATCCTATAAAGGTCTTATTTGTGAGCCCTACTTCCGATGAAAACGGATTTTACAACGGCGGCTGGTTTATAGATTATAAAGCGCCGAAGTATTTTAAATTCACGAAGCCTAAACGAAATTAATCAAATCAAGAAAAACCGCACTTTATGAGTTTTTTGTCGAGAGCTTTTTATTGCCTGGCGCACAGTGTTTAAGTAAAAATCTTTTTTACTTCCGTCATAAATTTTTCGCCGCGGTCGAATTCGTTTACAAACATTCCGAAAGATGTCGCTCCCGGTGAAAACACGATGGGAATAAAACCGTATTTTTCATCGCTGTCGTGTCGGGCGCAAGGATCTTCAAGATCCGCTTTCAAAGTTTTAAGCAAATCCGAAAGGGAATCGAAGGGCCCCTTATATTTTGTGCCGTCCGGATAAAGCCGTTTTATGAGTTTGTCGGTGCCGCTTCCTGATAAAAGGTAAAGCGCTCTCACGGGAACGGCCGTTTTTTTCTTTTGCGACAGAACTTTTGAAAGAGCGGAAAAATCAAGATCCTTATCCGTTCCGCCTGCGATTAAAATAATCGGGCGATCGAACGATTGCGTCGCGGCGGCCGCAGCCTCCGGAACCGTAGCGCAGGAATCGTTGTAAAAGCGGTAAGTAAACTTTTGCCCCTCGTCTTTCCGGCCGCCCGCGCCTGAGGCGTTTCGCTTCCATTCATAAAAAAATTGCAGACGATGCGGAATTCCCGGCCAATCTTTGAGTATTTGAGCGGTGCGCTCGCTTGAAATTCCGAAAAGCCTTAGTACCAATGCCGCGTTAAGGACATTCGCTTTCATGTGCGGCCCGGGAACGGAAAGTTCTTTTAGAATGATCTCTTCGCTTACCGAACCGTTAAGCGGAAGTCTCGACTTTCCCGAAAAATTCTTGCCGTATCCTTCCTGCCACACTCCCAAAACGCCTTTAGGCAGAGGAGCTTTGCCGTAGCGCAAAACGGTTCCCTTTGTTTCCGATGCGAATAGATCGCCCCATGTTCCGCCCGTCTTGGGCGCCGCTTCCGGCTCGTCGGCGCCCGCGTCTATGACGGTAAAATCTTCGGACGTCTGATTTTCATAGATCAAACGCTTATCTGCAACATAGCTTTCCATACTGCCGTACCAGTTTTGGTGGTCGGGAACTATCTTTGTTATTATTGCGATTTCAGGTTTAAGAGTTCCCCGTCCGCGCAAATCAGCCAACTGCCAACTTGAAAGTTCCAATACGACGGGAGTTTTTTCCGATGTTTCGTCTAAAAATGTGAGAGGGCTGACGGTAATATTTCCTCCTAAAAAAGCATTAAAACCCGCCCTGCAAAGTCCGTAATGAATTGCGCTTGCCGTCGAAGATTTTCCCTTGCTTCCGGTAACGGCAATTACGGGAGCTTTTGAAAAATACAAAAATATGCTTATGTCGGTTTCAATCGCTCTTGCCGCCGCAAGAAATTTGTTTCCGACTATCTTTACGCCCGGATTTTTTATGACGCAGTCCGCCGATGAAAAATCTTCGATCCTGTGTTCGCCCAGCCGGTAAGTAAGATGCGATTTGTCTATCGACGGATCTTTTTCAAGGCGCTCGACGGAAGGCTTAAGCTCGTCTTCGGTTTTCATATCGGTTACGGTTACGAACGCGCCTTTTTGTAAAAAAAAGCGCACCGAAGCTTCTCCTCCTCCGTTAAGACCGAGCCCCATGACCGTAATGTGCTTACCTTTTATGTTTTTAAGCGTTTTAAAAACGCAGCCTTTCGGATATGAAAAAAAATTTTCAGACATAAAAACTCCGGGAAAAACCTGTTCCGTTGATCGGCTTTGACTATCTTGAAGTTTTCAAAGAGGCCTTTATTTTATACAGACGCAAAGCCTCTTGGATTAACAGTTCCGTAAGATCTTTAAACGGCAAGCCCGCAGCTTCGCACATTTTGGGAAACATGCTTATGCTTGTAAAGCCGGGGATGGAATTCACTTCATTTAAATAAAGTTTGTTTGTGTCTTTGTCAATAAAAAAGTCTATGCGGCTTAAACCCGAAAGATCAAGGGCCTTGTATGCGTTGACTGCGATTTTACGGATCTTTTCTATGTTTTCTTCTTTTAAATCCGCCGGAATAAGCAATGAGGCGCCCGATGGATCGTTGTATTTTGCGTCATAGTCGTAAAACTGATGAGAAGGCAGAATTTCTCCGGGCATGTAAGCCGTTACGGATTCAATGTCGTCTCCTTCCGGTGCGGTTACGGAATTTCCTGTAACGCTGCATTCGATTTCCCTTGCGTTTATTGCTTTTTCGATCAGTACCTTATTGTCCCAATTAAAGGCATCCATGAGCGCTACTGAAAGCTGCTTTTCATTTTCGGCCTTTGAAGCTCCGTCGGAAGATCCGGCGTTGCAGGGTTTTACAAAAAGCGGAAAACCGAATTCTTGTATTATTTGCTTTATGGTCGCGTCGTAACGATCAGAATTCATTAAATCCGAGCGCCTTAAGCATACAAAGGGTACGGTTTTTATTCCTGCCTGCTCAAGAATGAGTTTTGTCTTTTCTTTGTCCATCGTGACGGCGCTCGCCAACACTCCGCATCCGACATAGGGAATATCGGCCATTTCGAAAAGCCCTTGAACCGTTCCATCTTCTCCGAAAGTGCCGTGAAGCACGGGGAATACTACATCGATTTTTAAAGCTTTTCCGTTCACAAAAAACGCCTGTGTTTTTGCGCCCGGAACGACGCTTATCCGGTTGGAATCCTTTTCAGCTATGGAAAGTTTTGCGCTTTCATCGGCGCATATTCTTTTGTATTCGTTTTCGTCCTGCAAAAACCAAAGGCCGTCTTTGTTTATCCCGATAAGGATAATTTTGTGATTCGTTATGTTTCTTGCGACGGCGGCGGCGGAAACGAGAGACACTTCATGTTCTCCTGATCTTCCTCCGTATAAAACAGCTACGGTCATCGTACCTCCAATAAAACGGCGTCAGGTGTTAAAACCCATTTCCGAAAGCGCATTTATTGCTTCTTGAATTTCGTCATACGGCATGACGCGGTCTTTATAGATTATGGAATTTTCATGCGATTTTCCCAACAGCAAAACAATATCGCCCTCTTTTGCCATGGAAAAAGCCTGCCTGATAGCACGGGGTCTGTCAGGCGTAATGAACATATCCTTTCCCGGTATCTTGCCTTCCTCTTTCGCGCCTTCTGCGATCATCTGTAAAAGCTCAACCGGATCTTCGCCGCGAGGATCTTCGTCCGTTAAAATTATGACGTCCGAGAATTTTGCGGCGATTTTTCCCTGCAGGGGGCGTTTTTTTAAATCGCGTTCCCCGCCGCTTCCGAAAAGCGCGAATATTCTTTTTTCACAGCGTTTTCTTATGGGCGGAAAGACGGTTTCAAAGGATGAAGGAGTATGCGCATAGTCTACGATAACTTCAAAGGGCTGCCCCTTTTCTATTGTAGTCATTCTGCCCGTGATGGGAACGAGATCGCTCATTTTCGAACATATTTGTTCAAAGCCCAATCCCGTTAAACCGTTTACCGCAACTGCGGCCGCCATAAGGTTGTATGCGTTGAACGCGCCGGGGAGCCTTGTTTTTACGTGAATAATTTCACCTTCGCCTGAGAAGTTTTTACAGTCGATGTCAAACGACAGAGCGTTTCGCGCAGAAACGATGTTTTTTGCAGCGATGTAGGAAACGCCGGCCGGTATGGGCGGAAGGTTAAAATTGTTTTTTTTTGCGCCGGCTTTTCCTGCAAATCCCGCCGACGTAAAGCCGTAGACAGTCTGTTCTGTGGCGCTTATAAAGTATTTTGCGGAAGGGTCTTCCAAATTCACGATTCCGAATGCGGGAACCTGCGTCGTTTTGCCGTTTATTGTCTTTACGTGATCGTGTTCGTCTAGGCTTCTGAATAAATTTGCCTTGTCGAAGCGGTATTGCTCAAAGGTTTTGTGAAATTCCAAATGTTCGAGAGCGACGTTCATAAAAATACCGCAATCGAACAAAATATTTCCTGTACGGTTAAGCTTTTTTGAAAGTCCGTGCGAAGAAGATTCTATAACTGCGTATTCGCAGCCGTTTTCTACCATCTTGTACAAGGACTCTTGGATTATGGGCGCTTCGGGCGTAGTCTGGTGCTGAGGGTTGTTTACGGCTTCTTCTCCGAGTGAAAACTGTACGGTGGAAATAAATCCCGCTTTTTTTCCGCACAAGCGTAAAAGCTGCCATATGAATGCGACTGTGGAACTTTTTCCTTCGGTGCCCGTTACGCCTATTACAATGAGTTTTTTTGAAGGATGATCGTAAAAAGCGTCGGCTACGGGAGCCATTGCAAAACGGCTGTCGGGAACCTTACAAAAAACGGGAGCGTTCTTTGCTCCCCGTTTTGAAACGGCGTCTTCGATTTTAATTTGCAGATCTTTTTCAAAGTCGCCCTGAAATATTATGACGTTTGCGCCTTTTTCGACGGCCGCCGGAATAAATTCATTTCCGTTTACGTGAGTTCCGGGAAGCGCAAAAAAAAGAGAACCGGGCGCGACGTCGCGTGAATCGAAAAACAGGCCGTCGATCGTGACCGAAAGATCGGATTTGCACGGAGTGAACCCGTCGCTCTTTGTAAAACTGTTTTCAAACGCAGAGATTATATTTGATAATTTTTTTATCATTCAATGATTTTACTGCGAAACGCTTGCAATATACAAGGCGACAAAAAAATACTAAACTCTTTATATGTTTGAAATAAGAGTGGAAACGGACTTTGCGGCGGCACATTTTTTGTGCGATTACCACGGAAAGTGCGAAAATCTGCACGGACACAATTACAAGGTTTTTTCATACGTCCGCGGCGTAGAACTCGGTCAAGGCGGCATGCTTATAGATTTCAGCCTTCTTAAAAAAATTCTTAAGACGGTGATAGACAAACTTGATCATACTAATCTCAACGATATGGAAATTTTTTGCGGGAATCCGAGCGCCGAGCGAATTGCAAAATTTATTTTTGACTCGGTTCTCGTCGAAGCAAAGGCTTTAGGATGTGATTTGGACTACTTTAGCGGAAAAAAAGAACCGTTTTTGTATGCCGTCGATGTTTTTGAAACCGATAGGAACCGCGCCAGATATTGTCCTGATTTATAAAAAGCTCATTTATAAAACAGTTCGCTCTCAAAGCAGACGTTATGATCGGCTTTTCCCGCAACCGTAATCTTTTTTGCTTCGTCATCGAAATGTGCGAACATCGTAAGCGTCTGACCTCTTACGGCCTCTTTTGAATAATTTATTCTAAAATCCGTAAAATCTTTTTTCTGATATTCTTCCGGCAGACAATCTACGGTAAAAGCTCCGTATCGCGAATTGTTCGTATGCCCGTTGCTGTCTATGTCGGTAAAACAAATAGGGCGCCGGTTTAATTCCTGCATGTTTTCAGGCAAAATTATCTTTCCCGTCGGAATTCCCTCGTACGGCACAAGATAATTCGGGACAGGCGACCGGAGGTTAAAATCCTTAGTGCGTATTATTTTCCTTGTGTCGGGGTTTACCAAGAGCCATGTGCTGTGACCTGTGATCAGAACATCTTCCGCGTCCGACAGGATCTTATAACGGCGAACCAGCTGCAAGGGTTCGGGCGTTTCTTCCCACGTCACTATACGAATCCTCTCGTCCGATTGAGGTCTTTTAAAAAAACGAAAGGATTGCCTTGAAAGAAGAATTATAACTTGATTTTCCCAAAGCATTTTCCACGAAAACCCGCGCAGATTGTAATCTTCCGTTGCAGAGTCGGAGCACAGTTTTAAAAGTTCGTAAAGATTCAACTTATTGTCGGCGCTGCATTGGCTGAAATATATCTTAGCTTCTCTATTAAAAATCGGGATTTCGTTTCCGTTATTGTCTTTTACATAGTCAAACCATTCTTTAAATTCTTCCATTTCTTTCTCGCCGTATTTTTAAGGATTTTCAGAGATAACTTTACAATGCCGCTTGTAAAACCTCATATTCTCATAGGAATACCGCATTTTGCAAGTTCCTTTTTTATTTTCGGAACCGTATATTCTCCCGAATGGACCATAGTTGCAATAAGAGCGGCGGCGGCTTTTCCCTCTGTTAGAACTTCTTTAATGTGGTCTACGGCGCCGCCGCCGCCCGAAGCTATTACCGGAACTTCGACGCTTTCCGCAATCATCCGCGTGAGATTTACCTCGTAGCCGGCCTTTGTTCCGTCGGCATCTATGGAATTCAGAACTATTTCACCCGCTCCGAGCGAAACCGCTTTTTGCGCCCATTCGCGCGCGTCAAGTTCCGTTGCGATTCGTCCTCCGTTTATGTATATGCGGTAACCCGAAGGCATCGAGTCGTCTTTTGCGGCGTCCATGCCCAGCGCTATACATTGATTGCCGAAAACGCGGGCGCCTTCTTTTATAAGCGAAGGATTTTTTACCGCCTGTGAATTAAGGCTTACTTTTTCGGCCCCTGCAAGTATGGTGGAGCGAATATCGTCGATCGTGCCTATTCCGCCTCCTACGCAAAAAGGAATAAAAACCTGCGCGGCAACCTTTTCGATCAGTTTAAGGATCGGACCTCGTCCGTGTGCAGACGCCATTATGTCGTAAAAAACAAGTTCGTCTACTCCCTGCCGGTAATATTCCGCCGCCATTTCCACAGGATCGCCTATATCCTTATTGTTTTGGAATTTTATTCCTTTTGTGGTTCGTCCATCTTTTACGTCAAGGCATATGATTATGCGTTTTTTTAACATATTTTACCGCCTTCCAAATCGCATTCGCCGACTAAAAACCGATCTCCGCTGCGGCAAGACGGGCAATCTTTTTTTACGTAATTTTTAAGGATCGCTAATCCCTGCGCGCCTGATTTTTCAGGATGAAATTGGAATGCGGAAATATTACCGCTTTCAATGCATGCGGGAACCGGAAAACCGTAGTCCGATACGGCTTTTATGACGGATTTGTCTTCAGGCTGCATCACATATGAATGCACAAAGTAAAAGTCGCTTTTAGGAGGGATTCCTTCCAAAAGTTTTGAAGATCCGTTTACGGTGTCTATATCGTTCCAGCCCATGTGGGGAACTTTCAGATTTTCGCCTACATTTGCGTTTAATTCCTTCCGGACCGAAGCGAAATGCCGCACGGAACCTTTTACCAGTCCCAGACATTCGGTATTATCTTCTTCCGAATATTCAAATATTATCTGAGCGCCGAGGCAGATCCCCATGAGAAGCTTACCCGATTTAGCCCAGTCTTTAAGAAAGCGGTCAAAGCCCGTGATCCTAAGCTGCTCCATGGCATAAGAGGCGTTGCCCACCCCGGGAAAGATCAGCCTTTCGCAGTTTTCCAGCGCCGAGGGACTTTTTGAAAGGATGAACGGCGCATTTAACGCTGAAAGAGCCCTCTCCACGCTGCTGATATTTCCCGCATTGTAATCGACTATTCCTGTCATAATGATAAAATTTTAGCGAATGAACGGAACAAGGTCAACAACCCGCCGCAGCACAAACGCCCTTTTGCCGCATTCTTTGCACCGTTGCGTGCCCTGAGCTGCCTAGTCCGCGCCGCCTGTGGGACTTTGGAGATCATTGTTTTGTTATTAGGCGCTATTCATCGCTGTTCAACGCTTATTCAACACTATTCAGCGGCGGGGCTTATGCGCCGATAAATAAAGTATGAGTTTTTCAAAAGCACTGCCGATACTTTTACGCGTTATCACCGACAAAAATGTCATTATAATCGTGGTCTCCGTAATCCTGTATTTGAATTTTGTAAGTTATGTGCAGCATTATCATAAAAGACCGCCGCCGGTCAGAAGATCTTTAAAAAGAACCGTCCAAGCGGAAAAATCCGATTCCGCTGCTTCGGAAAACGAAGGCGGGAACGGGAATGCTGATCAGAACGGAAACGGCGACGGTTCCAATGATACAGGCGGGACGGATGCTTCTTCAGAAAATTCCGACCATTAAGGATAACCATGGCGGATGTGTGCGCGGGGCTCTTTGCCGTTCAATGAAATGATGCGTTTTTATTTTGCGGAGGATGAGGGTCATATCCGCGTGATTTTTTAAGTTTTAGGCTTAAAAAATCTTTGATTGTAGAAGTTTTTCAGTGTAAAACATAAAAAGTTACTGTTATATAAAACCTTTTCAGTTAAAAACTTAAAAACTTATTGAAAAATCAAACTTTTTCAGTTATAATCCGAAGCATGGGCGATAAAAAAAATTCGGAAGTTTTCAGAACTTTATTTATAGAAAATCTCAAACGATTTAAAGACGAGCAGCTCATAAAAATACTGTGCGGCATTCGTCGCAGCGGCAAATCTACCATTCTTAAAAGCTATAAAAAAGAATTGCTTTCTCTCGGCATAAAAAATCGGAATATTGCGGATCGGTTATATACTTCGATGGAATTTGAAAAAGGTTTCGATTCAGTAAAAATGCATGCCGAACTTAAAGAATTTATCTCAAAAGCGGATAAAAATCAAAAAGTTTATCTGCTTTTGGATGAAGTGCAGGAAATACAAGGCTGGGAAAAGTGCGTTAATTCGCTTTTTGAAAGCGAAAATGTCGATATATATGTTACGGGTTCCAATTCCAAACTGCTTTCGAGCGAAATTTCGACTTATCTTACCGGACGCTTCGTTCAGATTCCCGTTTACACGCTTTCTTTTGCGGAATTCATTGAGTTTAAAAAATTCTATTGTCCGGTAAAAACCGAACCGCCGTCAGAATCGTATTTCGAACAATACCTTCGATGCGGCGGATTTCCGTTTATCGCAAAAACAAATCACACGCAGGAAGAAAATTATCAAATCATCGACGGAATTTTTTCTACCGTCGTTACGCGGGATATATCCAAGCGACACAATATTTCCAATCTTGAAATGTTCAATCGCGTCGTCAGGTTCATTCTCGAAAATCTCGGCAAGAATTTCAGCGCAAAAACGATCTTCGACTTTTTTAAAAGCCAACACCGCTCAGTCGCTATCGAAACGATTTACAATTATCTTGCATGGCTGGAAGACGCTTTTATCATATACCGCTGCAACCGATATGCAATTCAGGGAAAAGAAGTCTTAAAAACGCAGGAAAAATATTACCTTTCCGATATCGGCTTTAAATACAGTCAACTCGGCTATGAGCCGAAAGCGATTGCATCTGTTTTGGAAAACATCGTATATCTTGAATTGCGACGCCGGGGGTTTACCGTTTACATCGGAAAGTACGGCAACAAGGAAATCGATTTTGTCGCCGTCAAACAGACGCAAAGGTTTTACGCACAGGTTTGCAGAACATTACCCGAAAATTCCGATCGCGAGACGGGCAATTTGAAAGCGATAAAAGACAACTATCCCAAATACGTTATTACCATGGATTCGTCCGTGTGCGGAACTGACGACGGCATACAAATCGTCCACATAAAAGATTTCCTGCTGCAAAAAGAATGGTAGGGTTAGCCGATTTAAACTGCATTGCGACCGTTTCGAACTTGACACTGTAAAGATTCCGCATTATAATCTAGACATTATAAAGATGAGAGGAGGGGTATCTATGTGTAAATCGAATCTGCCGTACCACCGCGAGGGGTTAAAAAATCTTCTAATCGAAAAAGGCATCGAAATCGTCAACACCGACGGCGTACAATCTTTTTCGCTGAGAAAAGCGGCGGCAGCTTGTAAAGTCAGTCACGCAGCTCCGTACAGTCATTTTCGCAACAAAGAGGAATTACTGAACGCGATGCAGCTGCACATCACCGAGCGTTTTTCGAAAACGCTTGAATCGGCTATCGGCGAAAATAAGGAGCCTCGCGAATTGTTAAAAAATTTGGGCATAGCCTATGTTTCTTTTTTTATTGACAATCCCGCCTATTTTCAATTTTTGTATTCCTCGTCCGATATAAAGGTCGATTTAACCTTATCTATACCGGATGAGAAAAATTACAAACCCTATATTCTGTATAAAAATAGCGTCCTTTCATTGTTCAAGAAAAATAAATATTCGAAAGAAAAAGAAAACGATATTTTAATAACGATATGGTCTTTTATACACGGACTTACGGCGTTGGCGACAATGAAAAATGTTCACTACGACAAAAATTGGAAAGAAAAAATTACCGATTTTATGGACTTGCTCGAGCCGTCATTTTTTAAGTAAGGGCGCATGGATTATTGCAGGAGACGATATGAACGGAATTTATTTCAGCGGAACGGGAAACACAAAATACTGTACGGAAGCGCTCGCAAAAGCGACCGGCGGCAGAGCTTGCAGCACGGAATCACGCGAAGCGCTTGAAGTTTTACGCGCGTCGGATGAAATCGCGCTCGGCTACCCGATTTATTTCAGCGACATCCCGCGTATCGTAAAAGCGTTCATTACGGAACACGCCGCTATGTTCCGCGGAAAACGCGTTTTTATTATCGCGACGATGGGGCTTTTCAGCGGAGACGGCGCGGGGCTTGCGGCCCGACTGCTTCGAAAATGCGGAGCTGCCGTTACGGGAGGCTTACACCTGCGTATGCCGGACTGTATTTCCGATGTAAAGCTCTTGAAAAAAACGCCGGAAGAAAACGGGGCGCTCATAGCTGCGGCACAAAAGAAGATTGTACAGGCAGCGGATGCCATAAAGCGGGGAACCTATCCGAAAGACGGCTTATCTTTTTTACATCGAATTGCAGGTTTGTTCGGACAGCGTCTGTGGTTTAAAATGCATGCGAAAAAATTGAGAGAACGGCTTAAAATCCGAACGGAACGCTGCATCGGCTGCGGCATATGCGCGGCAAACTGTCCTTCAAAATCATTATATATCGAAAACAATAAAGCCGTATTCCATCCCGGAAACTGCACGATATGCTACCGCTGCATAAACAACTGTTCGACAAAGGCGATCACGCTTATAGGCAGGGACGTATTCGAGCAGTGCCGCTTTGAAAATTATGCAACGCAATAACAGGAGGCAATATGAAAAAACTATTCGCCGTATTTTTCTGCGCGATGATTTTCAGCTCGTCGTATTCCCTGTATCCTCAAGCGACGGACGGCGAAGCGCTCTGTGACACGGAAATCGTCGTTACCGGTATAAAAGAAAATTCGGGAACGATTGTTATAAGCATCCATGATTCCTCTGAAAGTTTTCGTAAACACATTCCGTATCGAACCGCCGAACTGACAGCGGACGGAGAAAAAGCGGTATACCGCATACGGCTCAAAGCCGGCGATTATGCTTTTTGCGTTTACCACGACGTCAACGGCGACGGAAAATTAAACGCGAATGCGATCGGCATACCCAAAGAGCCGTTCGGCTTCAGCAACTACGACGGCAAGGGGCCGCCCGGCAACTTCAAAAAACACAAGGTCTTTATAGACGGCGCAGCGACGGTAAACATTCCTTTGATAAAAATGAATTAGCGTTTAAAATAATTTGACAGAATGCGTATAAAGTGTGTATACTATGCGGCATTATGACTGTTGTATATCCGGCGATTTTTACACAAACGGGTGATAAAAAAGACACATATCTGGTGAGCATTCCCGACTTGAATGGAGCAACGGAAGGCTACGGTCTTGCCGATGCCATCGGCATGGCCAAAGATTACATAGGTAACGCATTGTACAACAAAGCGGAGCTGCCTGCCGCCCGAACAATTAAAGATATCGATGTGCAAAACAGTGAATTTGCGCAAACGGGACCTTCCTTTGTATCCCTTATAGATGTTGATTTGGAAGCTTTTCGTAGGATGGAAAAAGGCCGAAATGTCCGCCGCAATATTACCCTTCCCGAATGGCTCGACGATATGGCAACGGCGGCAAAAATAAACGTTTCGGCAGTCGCACAATCCGCTCTCAAAGAAAAATTAGGCGTATCGCGCTGAAAAGTCGGCGACTTGATTTTGCCCCGACCTTTCAATTCAGCTCATTTGCGACAGCTTTATAAAGTTCGGCGTCGCAACTTGGCAATTGTAAGAGTCGCGCTTGCATAACCTTTACGTTGCGTACTTCGCTCGCTTGTTTTTGCGGATATGAGCGACGGCTATCTTATTTTTCCACGGCCAGCGGCAAGTATATATTTGCTTTTCTTGTTGCAGTTGTTTTATTATTTCCGCAACGTCGCCGTTTTCCCAAACGTTCATTTTGAATTCCGGCAGCGTCGTATAATTAAGTCTTTGCCCGATCAGAGCTTGCGCTTCTTCTTTTAGCAGTGACTTGCTGTAACGCCTCAGCAACCCGATCGTAAAATTCCTGTCCCATGCGTTTGTGTGATCATATGCCGAAGGCCAAGATTTTTTATTTCCGCTATTTTCCAGCGACTTACAGATGTCGCATCCGGAACAGGCGGCCTGTTCCGCTCCCAGTGCGTCGAGCAAGACTTGTCTTCTGCATGAACGGCTTTCCGCAAAATGAAGCAAGGCTCTTTCTCTGGAGTTTTCCGGAAAAGACGAAAACTTTTTATGATCGTCGTGATTCCATAACAGATACGACTCGGCAATCCCTCCATCGCGGGCGCCCCGTCCGCTTTCCTGTATAAAACTTTCGACGGTATGAGGAACGTCCATGTGTATGACGGTTCTTACGTTTTTTTTATCCACACCCATCCCGAATGCGCAGGTGCAGGAAAGTATCGCATTTTCTTTCGGGAAAAACCATTTTTCGACTTCCGCTTTTTCTTCACGTGAAAGTCCCGCATGATAGAATTTTACGATTTCGGGGGAATTATAAGAATTTTCAGTTTTTTTGCTTAACGCAGAAAAATATGTGCGCAGATTTCTCGCCGTGTTTTCCGCCCCTCGGCGGCTCCCACAGAATATGAGCATCGGACGCTTTTCAGTGAGCGCAAGGCGCAGAATTTCATTTTTTTTTGCATATGCGTAAATTACGTTGTAGTGAATATTCGGCCTGTCGCTTTCGCTTTGCACAAGGTGAGCTTCTCCTTCGAAAAGAATTTCCGACATGCGCTTAAATACTTCGGGCGAAGCCGTCGCCGTAAATGCTGTTATGAGCGGCACTTTTAATTTTTCAAGGATATTGCCTAAAGTAAGATAGGACGGACGGAAGCTGTCGCCCCATTCCGAAACACAGTGCGCTTCGTCAATCGCAGCGTGCGCTATGCCGCATTCGGAAAGTCGTTCGATAAGCGCTTCGTTTTGTAATACTTCAGGATTCGCAAGGATCACCTTTGCGCCGTCTGCGATCTTTTTAAAACATTCTTCTCTTTCTTCTTTGCTCTGGTTACCGCAAAATACGACATTTGAAATTCCGTTTTCATCCATGCGCCGCTTTTGATCCGACATAAGCGCAAGAAGCGGGTATATCACAAGGGTCGCTCCCGGCAAAAGAAGAGCGGGAATTAAAAAGCAAAGCGATTTTCCGGCGCCCGTAGGCAAAAGGACGATCTGTTTTCCTCTTTCCGCTTCGTCGGTGTCGTGCGCCGCAATATCCGGCGTTGAGGCGTTTGTCTTCGCTTCGGCCGCCGCTTCCATAATGTTTGAAATTACAAGCTGCTGCCACGGATATAAATAGTCTATGTGAAAAACCTTTTGCGCCGTAATGAGAGCCGGATTGTCGGTATAAAGGTCTTCGGATTTTGCTTTTTGTATATTTTCCATATATCCGTTAATTGATGTTAAAGTAAAAACACTGCAATAAATAATGTCGGGCAGGGCGCTGCCGGAACTGTACGAGGTGCGGAAAATGTCTTATAGTAATGATCATAGCCCTCAAAACTTTTTTATAAAACCGGGGAATATTAAAGAGGATTGTAAAATGCCTGAAAAAAAAACGGAAGCGTCGCTTGCTTTTTCACGCACCCGCGCAGATCATGCGGTTGAAATTCTGGAAGATTACACTGAAGTCATTGCAAAAATAATTAAAAATAACGGCTCATGCCGAGTCATGGATCTTGCGCGGCATTTCGGGGTGAGTCATGTTTCCGTGATTCAGGTTTTACAGCGGTTAAAATCCAACGGTTTTATATTGAACGAACCTCACAAGCCGATAATCCTTACCGAAAAAGGACGCGTTTTTGCGAATGAATGCGCAAAGCGGCATAGCATAGTGTATAACTTTTTGCTGAAGATCGGCGTAAGCGAAAAGACGGCCGTCATGGATTCGGAAGGTTTGGAACATCACATAAGCCCTGAAACGCTTGAATGTATGAAAAATTTTCTTTCGGAACATTGAAGCCGAGCCGTTTATATGAGTCGACTGCGAGTTTGCAAAGCAAATTCGTTGAGGTCAACTTGCCGACCGACGCTTTTCAGGGTTCCGCTCTGGTATTTTCAAAACTCGATATTCGACCTATGATTTTATCCCGGAAATTTTACGGATAGTTCTTGACATAATAATGTAGTCTGTGCTACATTTGTGTCGAGGATATGTAGTCTTTACTACATATCACAGGGCGCATTGCTGCGGGGTTCCCGCTCATGGCGTCTTAAACTGTGCGCAAAGAGCGCACTAATTGCACTCGGTCGAAAATCGAAATTTTCTCCCTCGTGCAATTTTAAGGAGTGTTTAAATTGAACGTCTGAAATATCGCCGTTCAATTTAATTTCGAGTTTGCCTTTAGGCAAACGTCGTTTATTAACTGTGCGCAAAGAGCGCACGAAAACGGCATTCTCGGAAATCGAAATTTCCTCGCACGCCGTTTTTATAGGAGTGGTTAAATGAAAAAATATATCAGATCTGTTGCTGCAGTCGCTTTGGTCGCCGTTTCGGCCGTTACGACGGGATGCTCAAAAAAAAGCGCGGAGACGGCGAGTGCGCAGGTTTCGGTGCGCCCCAAACGGGTGGTAACTACGTTTACGATTCTTCAGGACATGGCGCAGAATATCGGAGGAGATAAGATTCTCGTAGAATCCATCACCAAGCCGGGAGCTGAAATACACGAGTATGAACCGACTCCGCTCGATATCGTAAAAGCGCAGTCTGCGGATCTTGTATTGAGGAACGGCTTTGGACTTGAGCGCTGGTTTGAAAAATTCATGGGAAGCGTAAAAAACGTGCCGAGCGTAAATTTGAGCGACGGAATAGAACCTCTGGGAATCGGAGAGGGACCGTATGACGGTATGCCTAATCCGCATTCATGGATGTCTCCTAAAAACGCTCTTATATATGTAGAAAATATTCGAAAAGCGTTTACGGACTTGGATCCGGCTAACGCAAAAACATACGACGCCAACGCTGCGTCTTATAGCGAAAACATCAAAAAAGTCGACGTCTTTATGGCTGAAAAACTTTTGGAAATACCTGCCGAACAAAGATGGCTGGTAACATGCGAAGGCGCCTTTTCGTATCTTATTCGCGACTACGATATGAAGGAATTGTATTTATGGCCTGTGAATGCCGACGAAGAGGGAAGTCCCCGGCAAATTCAAAAAGTTGTGGACACTATACGAAAGAATAAGATCCCCGTCGCTTTTTCCGAAAGCACTATCAGCAATAAACCGCAGCTTCAGGTCTGCAAAGAGACCGGCGCTTATTACGGAGGCGTTTTGTATGTTGATTCTTTAACCTATGAGGACGGAGACGCTCCGACGTATTTGAAAATGCTTGAATACAATGCAAATACTATCGTAAAAGGTTTTGAAGGGAACCTCTAAAAACTGCAATTTTTAGAGGTAACTTTAAAAATGCGAGGACAGCTTGTAAAAAGTTGTTACGCAACACGGTGAGGTAAAATTATGGATCCGAGTTTGAACTTTCCCGTTGAGATTGAAGTAAGCGACGTAAGCGCAGCGTATAATAACGGACATGTAGCGCTTTATAATGCGTCATTTAAATTGAGCGCCGGAACAATTACGGCTCTTGTCGGCGTTAACGGCAGCGGCAAATCCACGTTATTTAAAACTATTATGGGCTTTATCAAACCCGTAAAAGGTTTCGTAAAGATTTGCGGAATGCCCGTGAACACGGCGCACAAACAAAACCTTATAGCATATGTTCCGCAGTCGGAAGAAGTGGATTGGTCGTTTCCCGTAAGCGTATGGGATGTCGTAATGATGGGGCGATACGGCCGTATGAATCTTTTTCGTATTCCCGGTAAACGCGATAAAGAAATTGTCGCTCACAGCCTTGAGCGTGTACAAATGCAGGATTTTAAAGATCGACAGATAGGAGAGCTTTCAGGCGGCCAAAAAAAACGGATCTTTCTTGCGAGAGCCTTGGCGCAACAGGGAAAAATCATCCTTCTTGACGAACCGTTTACGGGAGTCGATCTGAAAACGGAGACGGCGATAATAGAGCTCCTTCGGGAACTTAGAGACGACGGCCATCTGATCTTGGTTTCTACGCATGACTTAGGTTCCGTTCCCGAATTCTGCGACCATGTAGTGATTATAAACAGGACGGTTCTTGCATCCGGTCCCACCGAAACGACGTTTACGGCCGATAACCTTATCGAAGCGTTCGGAGGCGCCCTTAGAAGCGTCAGGTTCGATCACACGGACGATCCCAAAGAAAGCCGGCACGAATTTAGAATTCTTACGGATGACGAAGGAGCTCTGATTCTTAAAAACGGAGGCGATCCGGACTTGAGCGGTATAAGAAACACTGATGTTCTTCAAAGGACGAATGATAAATGAGCATAAATTTACTGATTCCTTTTCAATACGAATACATGATAAAGGCGATTTTGGTAAGCGGCGCAATAGGCGGAGCGTGCGCTTTGCTTTCATGCTTTGTTGTCCTAAAAGGTTGGTCGCTGCTCGGAGACGCCCTTTCACATGCGGTAGTCCCCGGTGTCGCAGCCGCCTACATAATAGGAATACCATTTTCGATCGGAGCTTTTATAAGCGGAATGCTTGCCGCATTTGCGATGGATTTTGTAAAAAAAAGAACGAGGATACGCGAAGATGCCGTAATAGGAATAGTATATACGACTTTTTTTGCTGCGGGGGTTTTACTTATATCGCTTTTTCCAAGCAACATAAGCCTAAATACGATCATCATGGGAAACATCCTCGGAATTGCAGACAAAGATATTATTCAGACCCTTATCATTGCGGGAATAAGCCTTTCCGTAATATTGCTCATATGGAAAGACCTCAGATTGTTCTCTTTTGACGCCGCTCATGCCCGTGCGATAGGGCTTAACGTTAATGCGCTGCATTTGCTGCTTCTCACGCTGCTTGCCGCTACGGCGATCGCAGCCTTAGAGACCGTAGGAAGTATTCTTGTGGTGGCAATGCTTGTAACGCCGGGAGCCGTCGCATATCTTTTAACCGATCGATTTTCTACGATGATGAAGCTTTCCGTATTTATAGGCGTCGTTACGTCTTCTTTAGGCGCTTATATAAGCTATTTTTTAAACGGTTCCGCCGGAGGCTGTATCGTGACTTTGCAGTTTTTTGTGTTTACTGCAATTCTTTTTTTTGCTCCGCGGCACGGAATAATAGCGGCGAGAATGCGTGCGATAAAATCCGTAAAAAATTTTTTTACCGAACGGCACGGCAACGGGAGGAAAGACCCATGTTTTTAGCAAAAATTATTGAACCGCTTGTGTACGGATTTATGATTAAAGCTTTGCTCATGGCGGCTCTGATCGGAGCTGTATGCGCCCTTATCTCCTGTTATCTGATTTTAAAAGGCTGGTCGCTTATGGGAGACGCAATTTCACATGCTGTGCTGCCGGGGATTGTCATAGCTTATCTTGCTCACATTCCGCTCGGAGCCGGCGCCTTTTTTGCAGGGCTGCTTAACGCTTTACTGACGGGTTGGATAAAAGACCACAGCCGAATTCACGAAGATTCCGTTATGGGAACGGTGTTTACCGGTATGATGGCGACAGGGCTGATCCTTGTCACAAAGGTTCGCACAAACGTACATCTTATGCATATACTCTTCGGAAGCCTTTTGGGGATCGAAACTCACGATATGGTACAAGCTGTGATATGTGCGGGAATAACTCTTGTCGTAGTGACGGCCAAGCGCAAAGATATTCTTCTTTATCTGTTTGATAAGAACTACGCAAAGGCCGTAGGTTTAAACGTAAAGGGCATTCACTATCTTTTTCTTTCGCTTACGGCTCTTACGATAGTAGCTTCCTTGCAGGCTGCAGGAATTTTGCTTACGGTCGCCATGCTCATTACGCCCGGCTGCATTGCGTATCTCCTTACCGATAAACTTGACCGAATGCTTTTTATTTCGTCTTGTTCGGCAATGCTCAGCGCCCTAATAGGCACATACGTAAGCTATTATTTAAACGGCGCGACGGGGGCCTGTATCATTCTTGTACAAACGCTTTTTTTTGTTTTTGCAATGATCGCCGCTCCCAAATACGGGATTGTTGTGCGCCGAAAAGCTTTTTTAAACTCGCTCCGCACTCCGAGTTGAATTTTGCCCTTGAATTGCCGGTTCGAATCGGTATAAGATCACAGAATGAAAGATACGGACAATAAATTCAATCCTTCCTTATTAAAAAGGGAATTTGCAAAAATTTACGGTGGAACGGAAAATGAAGCCAGAATATTTTCCGCTCCCGCCAGAATAAACATAATAGGCGAGCACATAGACTATAACGGCGGTAAAGTTCTTCCGGCAGCCATAGATAAATATCTTTATGTTGCCGTAAGACTGCGGCCGGACACAAGGGTTTCATACAGAGATTTGAAATTCCCCGGACTTTTCGACTTCGACATAAACGACAAGTTCGTTTTTAAAAAGGAAAACGACTATGCAAATTATCTTAACGGAGTTCTTTCAGTCTTAAAGCGAAAAAGCGGCCTTATTAAGTCGGGTTTTGACGCTCTTATAGCAAGCGACATTCCTCCTGCCGGAGGAATATCATCTTCTTCGGCTCTGGAATGCGGGTTTGCCTACGCCGTAAACTGTCTGTTTAACCTTAACATAAGCCGTACGGACATCGCTCTCGCAGGCCAAGAGAGCGAGCATGAGTTTATGAACGTAAAATGCGGAATTATGGATCAGTTTATAATTTCTACGGCAAAAAAAGATACGGCCGAATTTTTGGACTGCGCAACGCTGGAGTTTGAATACGTTCCGCTTAAATTGGGCGATTACGTGTTTGTGGTTATGAATACGAATAAAAAGCGGCAACTTGCGGATTCCAAATACAATGAAAGGCGATCGCAGTGTGAAGCTGGGCTTAAAACCCTTCAGGAAGCGGGAATTGAAATTCCCAATTTATGCGCTCTTTCCTATGCGGAATTTGAGAAGTGCGCCGGAATCATTAAGGATCCAGTAATCTTTTCGAGAGTCCGTCACTGCGTCACTGAAAACGAGCGCGTCCTTGAAGCGGTAAAGGCGTTTAAAACAGGCGACTTGCATAATGTAGGGGAGCTTTTAAAGGCTTCTCACAAGTCGTTAAAGGAAGATTATGAAGTTACAGGAATAGAGCTCGATACGCTTACCGAAGCGGCGAACGCACAGGAAGGCTGCATAGGATCCAGGATGACGGGAGCGGGATTCGGCGGTTGCGCGATCGCATTAGTCCGTAAAGACAAGACGCCTTCTTTTGTCGAAGCCGTTCAAAAAGCGTATACAGCTGTTACCGGCTACAACGCAGGTTTTTTTATATGCACATCAGGCGACGGCGTAAAAGAAATTACAGACGCTCTATAAGTTCCTTTGCGTTTTTAAAAAATACCGGCTCTATCAGCTGAGGAAATTCGGCCGCGATAAAATCCAGTTGATTTTGCAATTCGCCGGCGGAAGAAGTTCCTCCGAAAATTATTTCGCAAAAACCTTGCGCGCGCCGCTGTGAAGCCGCCGCATCGTGAATTTGATCTATGCGCCTTACAAAGGGAATTTCATAAAGCTTTTCGATTTGGCTTTCGGTTAAAACGGGCATTTTAAAATTGCATACGTATTTTGTTTTTCCCGGTCGTACGGGCCGTTTTGCTTTTGCCGCCGAAAGAATTTCCATAAGTACAAGATACAAGGATTTGTTTTGTGCGGCGGCGTATGAGCGGCTTATGCCTGAAAGACGCGAGTTTATTTCAAGGATATACCATTGGCCGTCTGAAAACACCAAATCGACTTGCATTATTCCTTCAAGGCGTACGGTCTTTGCAAGAGATTTAAGCATCTTCTTTAATTTACCTATCTTATATTTTTTATTCGTAACGGGGCCGACCTTTACGCTCTGTTTAGGGCTCGTAATGCCAAAACTGTTTACCGAAAACATAAACGGCGGCATAACAGTGTATTGTTCGCCGCTTCCGTAAATTTCAGCTCCGAATTGAATACCCGAAACATATTCTTCCACTATCCGGTCAAAAGAGTTTTTACGTGAAAAAAGATAGGATTTTGCGCTCTTATACGTCGGAATAACTTCCGCCTTGTAGGAACTAAGCCCTACCGTGTCTTTTATTATTACGGGAAAATTAAGCTTTTCTATCTGAGAGAGAATATATTCTCTGTAAACGTTTTCTCTTACTTCCTTGCATCCCGCTTCACATCTGAAAAGTCCGTGGTGAACATATACCGCCCTAGGCATTTTAAAGCCCGAATTTTCCAAAAGTACGTGCGTCATATTTTTGTCAAAACATTGAAAGGCGCTCTTTGCGGGGCTGCACACGGTTTTTACGCCGTGCGCCGAAAGTTCTTCGGCGATCATTGAATCCTTTATAGAAAGCCAGTCGTAAGGAGCCGTCCAAAAAGTTACGGCCATGGCGATATCCGGTTTCAGATCAAGGATTTCACGGGCAATATCTTTTACTTCGGTTTTTTCGCTGATTACGTACCGAACGCTCGGAGATTTTTCTCGAATCTCATTTTTTTCAATGTCCAGCAAAAACATTCCCGGCATTTGAGTGACGATAAAAAAATTATGCTCGGGATACTTTTTTGCCAAATCGTCCCATTCGCTTTTACAAGACGGTTTTGTCTTAAAAGAAACGGACGAGCCGTCAAACCTGTTTGAATTGCTGCTGTAAAAAACGATATTCATGCGGATCTTCTGATTTGCAGATTAGTTTTTCCCCTTTGATACTACGATGATTCCTATGCATACCAGCAAAAGTGAAATGATCGCAACGCTTCCCGTTCTGTTCGCTTCATTTAAAAATACTGCCGAAAAAATAACCCCGAATACGGGATTTAAAAATCCGAAGATAACAACCTTTGAAACGTGATTGTATTTTAAAAGTATTCCCCATAAAGAATAGGCGACCGTGCTTATTAGGGCCATGTAGATTAAGAGCGATACGGCCGCGAAAAACATTCCGTCGGCAACGATCATCCTTCCTCCGGCGGAATATCCTGCCGTCGCCATGATCACGCCGCCGAAGAAAAATTGCCAACCGCTCAGCATTACGGGATTATTGTTTTTTGAAAATTTTTTAAGGAGGGCTGCGGCGACCCCGTGCGCAATGGCCGATAAAAACAAAAAACCTTCTCCAATAAACTTAAAAGAAAGATCCGTTTGCAAAATTCCGCCCGTACCGAACAGATTTAGTATTACGACGCCGCAAAAACCGATCAGGCATCCTATGATTTTTCGAAGCGTAAGTTTTTCTTGTCGGAATATTAAGGACGCTACAAGTATTGAAGCGAATACGTTTGTCGCTCCTATGATCGCCGATTTGACGCCTAATGTGTGCGCAAGTCCGCCGTAAAGAAAAAAGTATTGCAAAACCGTTTGGAACGTACAAAGGACAAAAACACGGATCCATGAACTTTTATCTATGGGAATAAGAAACTTTTTTGCTCCGAAACTTCCGCTTAAAATCGTAAGAATTCCGGCTATTATAAAACGCACTCCTGCAAAAAGTATTCGTGCGGGGATGTTGTCGGATCCGATTGAAAAAAGAGCGTAGCCGCCTTTTATGCAGGGCATGGAACTTCCCCAAAACGCGCAGCATATCGCCGCGCACAAAAATACGACAATGGTGCGTTTAAAAAACGGAACTTCGGCTTTTATCGATGATTTCAAAATATTCCTCTTATAAAATTCAAGTGAAGGCGCGAATAAGATCCCGCCTGATTACAAATTGTGCCGAATAATGGCAAGGACGACAGTGATGCCCCGTGCGTGAAGGCACGGGGTTTAAGGATCATCCTAAGATAATTTCATTCATTATGTTTTCGTATAATTCCTGTTTTCCCGATGTGGAAGCGACTTTTTCATAAGGACCGGCAAGATCGGCCAGTTCTTCCATCGTCATCTTGCCGTCGGTAAATTTTTTACCGTTCCCTCTTTTAAAACTCGAATAGCGTTCTTTAAGCATTTCAGGGATTCTGCCGTCGTCCAAGACTGCGAACGCTTTTTCAAGGCCGCGCGCAAAAATATCCATTCCGCCTATATGCGCTATAAACAGATCTTCCGGCGCGTTTGAATTTCGCCGCACCTTCGAATCGAAATTGAGTCCGCCGGTTTTAAAGCCGCCCATGCGGATTATCTGCAGCATTGCGTTTGTCGTTTCATATATGCTTGCGGGAAATTGATCCGTGTCCCAGCCGTTCATGGGATCGCCTCTGTTCGCGTCCACGGAACCTAGCATTCCGTTGTCCACACATACCGTAAGCTCATGCACGAAGTCGTGTCCTGCGAGCTCCGCGTGGTTCGCTTCGATGTTTAATTTAAAGTCTTTGTCAAGACCGTGCGAGCGCAAAAATCCTATGACGGTTTCGCTGTCAAAATCATACTGATGTTTCGAAGGCTCCATAGGTTTGGGTTCGATGTAGAAACAGCCTTTAAATCCGTGTTTGCGAGCATAATCGCGGGCCATGCTTAAAAAAAGCGCGAGGTGTTCTTTTTCGGCCTTCATATCCGTATTTAAAAGGCTCATATAGCCTTCGCGTCCGCCCCAGAACGTATAGCCGGATCCGCCGAGTTTTATGGTCGCGTCGATCGCAGCTTTGACTTGAGACGCCGCCTGCGCCACCAGCTGGAAATCGGGATTCGTCGCTGCGCCGTTCATATACCTGGGGTTCGTAAACACGTTTGCCGTTCCCCAGAGAAGCTTTACGCCCGTAGCTTTTTGGCGTTCCAAAAGCAAGTCGGTAATGTGATCAAGATTTTTAACGCTCTCTTCGGGACTCCCTCCTTCGGGCGAAATGTCGCGGTCATGCCAACAGTAATATCCCGCTCCGAGTTTTGTAAAGAACTCGAACGCCGCGTCGGCTTTTTCTTCGGCGTTCTGCCATGAAAAAATTCTTGTCTTTGAGCCGAAAGGATCCGTTCCGTCGGCGCAGAACGAATGCCAGTAGGCGACGGCAAATCGGAGCCAATCCTTCATCTTTTTGCCGCCCACGGTTTTTTCCGCGTCATAATATTTGAATGCAAGCGGATTTTTTGACTTGGGACACTCGTACTTGATTTCCCCTACGCCGGGGAAAAACTCTTTTGAACCTTTAAAAAACGACATAACAAACCTCCATTAAAATGGCCGCCGCAAAAAGTCTTCAATTTTCGAGGACGGCTTATTCGTGCGCGTTTTGCGCAGTTAGAGCGCATGAGCGCACTGTTCAATTTTATTTATAAAGGCCGCTCAAACAGCCCAGCATGGTTCTGTAATCATCGTACCGCGCGTCGTATGCTTTACGGTTTTGAGGATTCGGAACAGTAGACGCAGTGCCGTTTATCTTTACGTGTTCCGCGCACAAAGAAGCTATTGAAACTTTTTTGCCTTCGGAAAGCTCAAGCACGTAAAGAGCCTGCAATGCCGCTCCTAGGGCGGCGGCTTCGTCGTAAAGCGGCATGACGATAGGAAAACCCATTATGTCCGCCGTTATTTGCCGCCATATTGCGCTTTTTGCGCCGCCGCCTATGAGACGGATTTCCTTTGCTTTAAACCCGAGCTTTTCAAAAAGTTCGATTCCTCCCTTCATTGCGAAGGCCGCGCTTTCCAAAGCGGCGCGACAGATATTTTCTTTCCTGTAGTTTCCTGCGGTAAGGCCTTCTATGCTGCATTTGCCGTGCGGCAGGTGAGGAAAGCGCTCCCCGTTCAAATACGGCATTATAAATACTCCGTCCGCTCCCGGCACGGATTTTGCGGCTTCTTCGTCAAAGTCTTTGACGCTGAGGCCGAAAAGGCTTCGCGTGTATTCGGTTACGACGGTACAATTCATAGTGCATAGGAGAGGAAGGTATCCGCCCGTAGACGAACAGAATCCTGAAATTCCGTTTAAAGGATCGGCTACCAGGTTGTCCGAGTACCCGTAAAGAGTTCCCGAAGTTCCCATGCTCATGGTAAGAATTCCTTCTTCCACCGTTCCCGTCCCTATGGCGCCCATCATATTATCGCCGCCGCCTGAAGACACGACGATTCCCTCGGGAATGCCGAATTCGCCGCTCGCTTTTTTGCAAACTACTCCGGCCGCCTTATCCGGAGAAATCAAAGGCGGAAGTTTTTCATATAAGATAGGATCTATGGCATCGCATATCTTTTTCGACCATATATGTTTTTTGGCGTTTAGCAGCACCGTCCCGGACGCGTCGCCGTATTCCATAACATAATTTCCCGTAAGCAAAAAATTAACATAGTCGTGCGGGAGCATTATGTAACGCATGGCTTTAAACGCTTCTCTTTTGTGCTCTTTGAGCCACAGAATCTTTCCGGCGGTAAAACTCGGTATAATCACGTTTCCCGCTTCCTCTATGACTTTTTCGTCTCCGCCCAGTTTTTTTGTAAGCGCTTTGCACTCTTCGAGTGTTGAAGTGTCGTTCCAAAGTTTAATGTTGTAAACCGGCTCCGCATTTTTATCCAGAGCGACAAAACCGTGCTGCTGGCCTGAAACTCCCAACGCTCTTATGGAAGCTCTTATTTCAGCAGGAATTCGTTCAAAGCAGGACTTTAGGGCGTCCCTGTACCACTGTGTTTTTTGTTCGCGAGTGCCGTCGTTTTCGGCAATCATATCGATTTTTGCCGACGTTTTAATAACTTCCGTCCGTTTAAGATAGTCGTATACGACTATCTTCATGCTCTGTGTGCCGAGATCTATTCCCGCTACTGTTTTCATAGTCCTCTCCATGCCGTAGCATATAATCAAAAAGAAAAAATAAACAGATGCCGGATCAAAATATGATATGTCTGCCGGACATCCTTAAAAGACGGAACCGTCTTTTAATTAAGGAAGAGCTGATTAAAGCGAGGAGCGCATTTAATCAGTGTTTCCTTAATTATCAATTATAAATTCTTTCGCTGACATAGCAAAAATTGATTTTACATATCTATAATTGATATTATATAATACGGTTATGAATATTATCGATGCGGTCTATGTGTATCTCATGTTTATGGGACATAAGGCTTCGTGGAACGGAAGGTATCACTCTCACAAGGAAAGGCAATTTGAAATTCATTTCTTTGTGGAAGGGGCGGGTTCGTTTTTGTCGAATAAAAAAAGAATTCCTATCAGCAATAAGACAATATTTTTGACCTTGCCGCAGGAATTTCATTCCATTTTGCCGGACAGGATCGTAAAGCCCATAACCTATTATGCGATTTTATTTTCGCTCGCTCCTAAAAAGGACCGCCGTATGTACGAGTGTTTGAGCCGCCTTTCAAGCTCTGCGGAAAAAAGGCAGATCGTGGAAGAAAGCAGCGTTCAGTTTATATTTGAAGAAATTTTTCATTACGCAAATTCCAAAGATAAAATTTTGAAAAAATCCGCCGAGCTTTTGACGCAAGGCCTCATATATAGGTTTTTTATGGGAACTAAGGCGCATATTTCGGAGCCGCGGACGGATATTGCTGCGGATGTTCCCGTAAGCGGCGGCAGAGTCGAACAGTCGATAAAAATCATGGAAGACAGGATCTATCAAAATCTTAAAGTTGAAGATCTTGCGGGAGAACTGGGAATTTCACCGGAACATTATATTAGAATCTTTAGAAAGAAGATGAACATTACGCCGTTGCAATACTTTTACAGGCTTAAGATAAAAACGGCCGCGGCAATGATATGCAACACAGATCTTTCCATAAGCGATATTTCAAAAAAAATGTCTTTTGAAAATCCGTTCCATTTTTCAAGAATATTTAAAAAATGCGCGGGACTGTGCCCCAGCGCTTACCGTAAATTATACGGCAGATGAATGTGAGCGGCAACCGCGACGTCTTGCCGTTTTTAAGTAAGGCGACCGCTCGCGAGGAGGGGCTGCAAAAGTCGGTATTTTAGTTTGAAAAGGAATCCAGCGCTTTTTTAAAAATAGAAAGACCCTTGTCCATTTCTTTTTTACCGATCACAAGCGGCGGGAGAAAACGAACGACGGAATTTCCCGCAACGGAAGTACAAAGACCTTCTTTCATACAGGCGACCTCTATGTCGAAAGGTTTTATTGACGGAACGATTTCTACGCCGATCATGAGACCTTTGCCGCGAACGTCTCGTACGATGGGGGAATCCCAGCTGCGTATGGAGCTGCGTATGAAGTCCCCATTTTCGTTTACCTTGTCCATAAAGCCTTCGGATGCGAGCGTGCTCAATACGACGAGGCCGGCGGCGCATGCGAGCGGGTTGCCTGCAAATGTCGACTGATGATCGCCTGCTGAAAAAACGTTTGCAGCCTTTCCCCTGAACAGGCATGCCCCCATAGGCACGCCGCCGGCGATCCCCTTGGCCAGCGTAACGACTTCAGGTTCGAAGCCCAGCGTCTCGCACGCAAGAAAGGTTCCCGTGCGGCCGATTCCGGTTTGAACTTCATCCGCAATCACGATCGCACCTGCTTTACGCGCTTGTTCCGCCGCCGCCTTTGCCCATTTTTCGTCTACAAGGTTTACTCCGCCTTCGCCCTGAACGCATTCGATCATGAGAGCCGCCGTAGTGTCGTCAAACGCGCTCTTTATCGCTTCAAAATCATTTGCCTTTATGGTCTTAAATCCTTCGACATAAGGAGCAAAGTACGGAGGATGGAATTTTTCCTGCCCTGTGGCCGTAAGGGTAGCGATTGTTCTTCCGTGAAAAGAATTTTCAAGCGTATAAATCACGCTGCGTTTTTTACCGCCATTTAAATATCCGTATTTGCGTGCGAGTTTTATCGCCGCTTCGTTTGCTTCTGCGCCGGAATTTCCGAAAAACCCTTTTTCAAAACCCGTGACGGCAAGGAGTCTTTGGGCGAATTTTATTCCGACGTCGCTTAGATAATAGTTTGAAATGTGTATTTCTTTTGAGGCTTGTTTTTTTATCGCTTTGACGAGCGGTTTATAGTTGTGTCCGAGGCAATTAACTCCGATTCCGGACAGAAAATCTATGTATTCTTTGCCGTCCCTGTCGTACAGCCGGGCGCCTTTTCCTTTTACAAAAACCGTGTCGAAACTGCCGTAATTATTTACAATTAATTTTTCCATAATGCACCTTAATTAAAAATCTTTTTATACTCTTATTTCAATATATCATCGTTCCGATTCCTCTGTCGCTGAACATTTCGATCAAAAGCGAATGCGGAACGCGTCCGTCGATTATGTGGGCTCTGGGAACGCCGCCTTTTAGCGCTATCATGCAGCATTCCACCTTGGGAATCATGCCGCCGACTATGATTTTGTTTTCGATAAGATCCGGCACCGACGAGGCGCGTATTCTGTGGATGAGCGACATAGGGTCGTCCGTGTCTTTTAAAACGCCGGGAACGTTCGTAAGCTGCAGAAATTTTTCGGCTTTAAGAGCGACTGCGATCTTTGCGGCTGCGGTGTCGGCGTTTATATTGTAATAGTTGGGATCGCCTTGTTCGCCCAGTGCGACCGTAGATATTACCGGTATAAAACCTTCGTCCAATAAGGATATTATGATTTGGGGATTTACCTGGGTGACTTCTCCAACCAAACCCAAGTCTTCGCCTTTTGAAACTTTTTTTGCGCGAAGCAATGCGGAATCCATACCGCTTAGTCCTACGGCTCTTCCGCCTTCCTGCAGCAGAAGGCCTACTATGTCTTTATTCAACTTGCCGGTCAAAACCATTTGGACTATTTCCATCGTTTCGCTGTCCGTGTAGCGAAGTCCGTTTACGAAGCGGCTTTCTTTTCCTACCCGCTCAAGCATTTTATTGATTTCAGGGCCGCCGCCGTGAACCAGCACTACTTGAACTCCGATCGTATTAAGAAGCACAAGGTCTTTCATGACGGCGGATTTAAGTTCGTCGTTAAGCATTGCATTCCCGCCGTATTTTACGACTACTATTTTGCCCACCCACTGTTTAAAATAGGGCATCGCTTGAATCAGTACGTTTGACCAGTGTTCGTTGTCCAAGGGTTTTTCATTCCCGTTGGCTGTATCTTCCGAGTCTTTGATTCTCACATCCTTTTCCATGGTCACATCCTTAAAATACGGTTTTTATAACACATCACGGCGCGCCAATTTAAATACCGCCGCCTTTATGTGCGATAGTCGCCGTTGATTTTTACATAGTCGTAAGTCAAATCGCAGCCCCACGCCCTCGCTTCCGCGTTTCCGTCTTCCATCGTAACAAGTATTTGGACAACTTCTTCTTTTAATATTTCTTTTGCAAGCTCTTCGTCAAAATTTAGTGGAACTCCCAGTTCGAAGACTTTTATGGCTTTAATTCCGTCTTTTTTCAATATTTCGTTATCAGGAATTTTTTCCGAAAGAAGACCCGCCTCGTCTTCCTTGCCGGGTGTAAAATACCGATGCGCATCGATGCGGCTTATAAAATAAACCGAAGTTTTTTCCGGCGTAAAATATGCGGTCGAATATCCCATTGCGCATAAAATGCGTCCCCAGTTTGCGTCTTTACCGAACATTGCGGCTTTTACAAGATTCGAGCCGATAATTTCTTTTGCAAGATGCCGTGCGCTTTCTATATCTCTCGCTCCTACCGTTCGGCATTCGATCAGGCGGCTTGCGCCTTCTCCGTCCGCTGCAATTTTTTTTGCCATGACGGTGTTAAGAGTGTTCAACGCTTCAAGGAATGTGTCAAAATCTTTTCCTTCCGATGTTATTTGAGCGTTGCCCGCCATACCGTTCGCCATAATCGTAAGGGTGTCGTTCGTGCTTGTGTCGCCGTCGATCGAAACGCAGTTAAAAGTTCCTTCCGCGCTTAGGCGCAAGGCCTTTTCAAGCATCCGCCTGTTTACCGCGCAATCCGTAGTGATAAAGCAGAGCATCGTTCCCAAATTTATGTGGATCATTCCGCTTCCCTTGCACATTGCGCCGATCGTAACGGTTTTGCCGCCGATCACGGTTTTAACGGCGCATTCTTTGTATTGAGTGTCTGTCGTCATGATGGCAATGCGCGCCTGTTCGTGGCCTTTTTTCGAGAGTCCTGATTTTAGACTTTCCATGTTGCGCTCGATCTTTTCTACGGGGAGCTGCTGCCCTATGACTCCTGTCGAACAGACTATGACGTCTTCGGGGCTTATGCCCAGAGCGTCGGCGGCGCTTTTTGCCATCCTGTATGCGTTTTCGGCTCCTTCTTTTCCCGTACAGGCATTGGCGTTGCCGCTGTTGGCTATGACGGCTTGAATTTTTCCATCGGCAATGTTTTTTTGAGTAAGTTTTACGCTTTCGGCTTTGACCCTGTTTTGGGTAAAAAGACCTGCAGCCGTGCAGGGTTTTTCTGAAAATATAAGGGCCGTATCGTTCGTTTTTCGGGAAGGCTTGATTTTACAAAGGATTCCGTTGGCCGTAAATCCTTTCGGCGCCGTAACTCCTCCGTCGATAAAGCATATGTCGCAATGCATAAGTATACACTCCGATTAAATATTTATGCATACGAGTATAACACAAACGCAATACGGCGACAAGCAAAATGCTTAATTTAGAGATCTAAGTTCAAATTCTTAAATTTTGAAAGAATTTTAGGATTTATATCCTGATACAAATAAATTCCTTCCCTGTCATCCTCTTTAAGGCCTTTAAGGGCTCTGAGCTTTTTTATTGAATCAGGGTTTGTACTCTTTTTTGCATATATGGCGCCTATGCTTGCCAGGTTTTTACTTATAATGAGTTCTCCTCCGACTGCAAGGTTTTGAAGACGGCAGGCAAGATTTATTCCGTAACCGACATAATCTCTATATTTCAGCTGGGAAGCTTCCGCCGAAATTTCATATTTATATACTTTATCCAATACCAAGGCTCCGCCTATTGACAGAGTTTTGTAGGATTTAAATAATTCTTCCTTTGCAAATTCTATATATGTTGTAAAAACCGTAATAGCTTCTTTTATAGCAACCCCGTCCAGCTTATCCCATATTACCAAGGCTCCGTCGCCTAAAAGCTTGTAATAAGAGCAGTTGTAGCCGAATTGGTTAAGACATGAAAGAAAATTGGAAGTAAAAGATTTAATCAACCCGAAAACAACAGTTTCCTCATTGTTGCACATAAAATCACTAAAACCGCGTACGTCAATACACAGTATCAAAGAATGGGGTCTTGTTTCTCCGAGATATACATTGTCAAATATATCGATAGGTCCCTTTTTTAAGGCTTCTAGGGTGAGCGAATCAAGTTCTATTGTATCGCTTTCTGATGTTCCAAGCCCTAGTTCCGACATTAGATCATCGCTCATGAATCTATTGTAGTATATATTTGAAAAATAGTAAAATACAATGCAGCGACAAGCAATATGCAAAAACACGTAAAGATCGGCATGGAAAAATCGATGTGTGGAAAAACTGCCGCGTGAAAAAATTGGCGCGCTGGCGTGTAAAATCGCTGTACCGGCGTACTAAAATCGGCACATTTCGCCGCGTTTTGACGCGCACTGTAAGTCGAGATTTGAGTATTTTGAGACATGAAAGTAAAATAAGGTTGTGCGTTATTTTACTTTCGTGTCCAAAGGTAAAATAAGATATTGTGTTATTTTACTTTTGGGTATATTCTATGACAGAGGACTTTATATGCTCATAGAAGAATTTGAATCCGGAACATGGGAACAGGGTTTTAAATATAAATATTTTGTCCCATCGCCTATAAATCATGCATTTTCATACACTGATGATTCTCTAAATACCTTATTGGAAACCGCATCGTTAAGATTGGGGGAACTTAATTCTTTTTCCAGACTTGTGCCGGACATAGACATGTTTATTCGCATGCACGTTTTAAAAGAAGCCGTTGTATCAAGCAGAATCGAAGGTACAAGAACTAATATCGAAGAAGCTCTTGACGACGTATCTTCCGTTGATCCGGAGAGGCGCGACGACTGGCTTGAAGTTAATAATTACGTCAAAGCCATGAATTCGGCGATAGAAGAATTGAAAACTCTGCCGCTTTCATGCAGATTGATTAGAGACACTCATAAAATACTCCTTTCAAGCGGACGCGGAGAAGGTAAAACTCCTGGGGAATTCAGAACATCGCAAAACTGGATCGGCGGCGCAAATATTGTGGATGCGGTCTTTGTTCCGCCTGCAGTGGAAAAGCTTCCCTGCCTTCTTTCCGATTTTGAAAAATTTTTAAATAACGATGAAATAAATGTTCCCAACCTTATAAAAATTGCAATCGCTCACTATCAGTTTGAAACCATCCATCCTTTTTTGGATGGGAACGGGCGGATAGGACGCTTGTTGGTTACACTGTTTTTTGTTGCAAATAAAATTCTTGATAAGCCTTTATTATATTTATCCGCTTTTCTTGAAAAAAATCGTTCACTGTATTACGACAAATTAACGATTACGCGAGAAAAAAACGATTTGGGGCAATGGATAAAATTTTTTCTGCTTGGAATTATAGAGACTGCAGAGGACGGAGCGAATACTCTTCAAAAAATAATGCAGATAAAAGCGCAGGCGGAGAATAAAATAATCAGTTCCGGGCGCAGATCCGGGTCGGCACATAAATTGCTTAACGCCCTTTTTACGTCGCCTGTAGTGTCTATAAAAGCGGTGCAAAAAATTACGGATCTTACGCCTAAAGCGTCCGGGAGTCTTATAAATATGTTCATTGAAAAAGGGATCTTACGGGAAATAACTGAAAGAAAAAGAAATTGTTCTTTTGCCTTCAGCGAATATTTGGACTTGTTTGTAAAATAAATTTTTTACATCCGATTTGCCCGGAAAATTTATTTGCATGTTCACTTGTTTCTTTTATATCGAAAGCATTTTTTGCCTGAGTTTCGGTACGAGGGCGGGGAAGGAAAGCAAAACGGCTTTTAAAACATTGTCCGCTATCATGCAAAACCAGACCGCCTGTAAGTCGAATTTCCAAATTTTTACGCAAAGGAATGTAAATAGAATGCGTACTCCCCACATGGAAACGGTTTCCGAACAAAAGGCGTAGCGAGTGCGTCCGAGTCCGTAATAAAGGCCTTCAAAGACTATCATAAGGCCGAAGAACGGTTCCGAAAAGGCTACGAGTTTTAACATTCTTCCTCCGAGCATGATTACGCGATTGCTTTCGGTAAAAATTCCCATAAGCCGGTGAGAAACCGCAAACAAAATAATACCGCTTAAAACCATTGTTAAAACCGTAGTCGCGACGCTCACTTTTTCTATGCTGTAGAGTTTGTTTTTATTTTTTTCGCCTAAGGAAATTCCTGCGAGTGTTGAAGTGGCCGTGCGAAGGCCGTATCCGGGGATGTAAAACAAAGTTTCCGCAGTGACAGCTATGGAATGCGCCGCGAATATGTAAGTTCCCATTCCCGAAACAAGCGCTGAAAAACACACGTGCCCCAGACAGGAAGTGATGTTTGTCCCCAAGACGGGAAGACCGATTTTTATGCATTCCCGGATTATCGGAATATCGAAGTCGAAAAATCTGTTGCGGCGTGAGGATATGCTTTGTGACGAGGATACCGTTACATCCGTTAATGCGACGGCTTTCAAAGCGGGATTATTCTTATTATCTAATGATGATGAAAGAAGCTTATGTCTTTTCACTGCCGATAGCATAAATATTCCCGATACGGAAAAAGAGATCGCCGTGCCTACGGCGGCTCCCGTTACACCAAGATTTGCAACGTATATCAAAAGATAATTCAGAATCACGTTTAAAATATTTTCGGTAAGGCTTATGAACATGGGCGTACGCGTATCTTTTACCGCTCTGAGAACGTAAGCCAATATGATCTGCATTGAGCGAAAGACCATGGGAATGCTTATTATAAAAAAGTAAACGGAAGCTTGTCTTTGTACCGAAGTTTCGGCGCCCATCCATGCGGGAATAAACGGACTTAGCGACAGCGCTATTATTCCTATAATTGTTCCGCACAAAGTTGATATTTTAAGAGCCTGTCTTGCGGCTCGATGAATGTAAGCATCGTCGCCGCTCCCTACCGCACGCGCGATCAGGGCAAGAAAAGATGTGCCAAACGCAAACGGAATGCTGCCAATAAGCCAGTTTATCGTTGTCGTAACGCTTACGGCGGCGGTGGCTTTTTCGCCCAGATGCCCTACCATGGCCGTGTCTACGTATTGAAGCAAGGTTGAAAACACAAGTTCGATAATTACGGGGATCGAGAGTTTTATGAGCGTCTTAAAAATTTTCCAGTTGCCGGCAAGAGAATTATCGCCGGCGTTTACGGATATTACTTCTGCCATATTATAAGCAAGTTGCCCTTAGGGTTTATTTCTAAAGTCAGCTGTTTTTTTAACAGCCGCTCTTATTCTTTTTTTGTGATATCGCTGCCGAAGTATTTTATCGAGATCTCTGAAAGCTCTCCTGAGGAGCGAAGTTCTTCTATGGCTTTGTTTATGTGAGCTCTCAGTGATTCCGTCGTTCCGTCCTTTCTTAACGGTATGGAAACGAGAGAAGCCGTTTTTGTCACCGCTACGATTTTAAGGTTTGCATCGGGATGAGCCTTCATGTAATCATAGTATGAGACGTCCGCATTCAGCGTTGCGTCTACGCGCCCCGAAAGCACAAGTTCAAGCGTCTGATTCAGATCGTCTACTCCGACCGCCGTAGCTCCGTAGCTTTCGGCAAGGAGAGCATAGGTGCTCGCCAGCGTGTTGGCGGTCTGTTTGCCTTTTAAGTCTTCGAACGAAGCGATTTTATCGTTGTCGCCGCGCACTATGATTGCCGTATGGATGTAGGCGTAAGGTTCCGTAAAATCGTATTTTTCTGCGCGCTCTTCGGTGACTTCAACGCCGTTTAAGGTTATGTCGTAACGCCTTGAATCTATTCCCGCAAAGATCCCGTCCCATTCCACTTCCACGAAATTTGCTTTTACGCCGAGTTTTTCCGCTATCTTTCGACCCACTTCCACGTCAAAACCTACGAGGGTGTTGCTTTCATCGTGGAAAGTCCAAGGAGACCAAGTTCCTTCGGTAGCGATTGTAATTTTATTTTTTTGTTTTATCAGATCGAGCAAGTCGCCGTTATCGGCGGTTTTTTCGGATTTTTTTGTGCATCCGGCAAGAGAAGCGATGCAGATCAAAACTAGCGAAAAAAACGCTGTAAAATTGCATAAAAAAATATTCTTTTTCATATTAAGTTCCGTCCTTACTGTTTTTTTGTATCGTATTGATAAATGTTTTTACACGTTCTTCGTGCGGATCGTTAAAAAACGACTTTGCGTCGCCCCATTCGATAATTTTGCCTTTTTCCATAAAGATCACTTTTGAAGAAACATTTTTTGCAAAATTCATTTCGTGAGTGACTACGAGCATGGTCATGCCGTCGTCGGCGAGCTGTTTCATGACGGAAAGAACTTCGCCGATCAGTTCGGGATCGAGGGCGGAAGTAGGTTCGTCAAAAAATATTATTTCGGGTTCGGTCGCCAAAGCGCGCGCTATCGCTACGCGTTGTTGTTGGCCACCCGACAGTTGAGGGGGATAGGAAGACGCCTTGTCCGAAAGGCCGACTTTTTCAAGCGCTTCCATGGCGATTTTGTCCGCCTCTTTTTTAGGCATCTTTCTTGCGACGATCAAACCTTCGGTAACATTTTGAAGCGCGGTTTTATTGCGGAACAGATTATAGTTTTGAAAGACGAAGGCCGTCTTTTTTCTCAGCCTGAGCACTGTTTTTTTGCTTACCCTGTTAAGATCAAAAGATTCGCCGTCAAAAACCATCTGCCCGCTGTCGGCGGTTTCAAGAAAATTGATACAGCGTAAAAGGGTTGTTTTGCCGGATCCGCTGGGACCTATTATGGCTACGACGTCTCCCTTGTTTACGTTAAGGCTCACGCCTTTTAAAATTTCCAGTTCTCCGAAGGATTTTTTTATATTTTTTATTTCAAGCATTTCATAAGTTTCCTATTAAATTAGTTTGAAGGCATGTTTTTGCCTTCGGTGCAATTTTACCGGATTTGGCAATTTATCGAGCTTGAGCTCTTTTGCCGGTTACCGTCCAGTTTTTTTAAGGTCAATATCCCGCCGCATTTAACTTTTTTTCACCCATATGCTGAAATTTTGTCAGCACGGTAGAAAAAAACAAGTATATCAGTCCCACTTCAAAGTACAAGGCGAGAGGTTCGTACGTGCGCGCGACGATCCGCTGCGTAGCCATAAACATTTCCAAAACAGTTATATTCGCCGCAAGGGACGTTTCCTTTACAAGCGCGATGAGTGAATTTGAAAGCGGAGGAAACGCCGTCTTAAACGCCTGCGGAAGCACGATTCTTCTCATGATTTGAAGATAGGACATGCCTACGCAATATCCCGCTTCAATTTGGCCTTTAGGCACCGATTCGAGCGCAGCCCGCACGGTTTCAGCCATGTAGGCGCCTTCGTTTATTGAAAACACAATGACCGCCGAAGGAAAAGGGTCAAGCACAATGCCTAAACTGGGCAGTCCGTAAAACAGCATATAAAGTTGGACGAGGACGGGAGTTCCGCGAATAACCCAGATGTAAAATCTTGCAAGATCCTTAAGTATGTGAATTTTTGAAAACTGTATCATAGCGGTAATCACCGCGATGACCAATGCGAACGAAAACGACAGGACGGTAAGAGGAATCGTCATCGTAAGCCCGGGAATGAGAATTTTCGTAAAAGAATCCGCTAATATATTTAAAAGCCGCTCGGAGATCATCAGACCAATCCTTGTTTCGTAACCGAATAGTATAGTTTACCGATTATAATCATAATATAATAAAAATTGTGTACAATGGAAACAGGAAAACACATAAATTTATTCCGATCGTCTTTTTATATTGACTATGAGAGCTTTTCGTTGTATTAAGGAAAGCGAAAATTGAGCTGTGCGCAAAACGCGCACTGATTGCACTCGGTCGAAAATTGAAATTTTCCCCCTCGTGCAATTTTATAGGAGGAATTTATGCGGAAAAATTTCGGTGCAAAAGAATACTTATATCCGATGCCGGTTTTTATAATTGCGACTTACGATGAAAACGGAAATCCCGACGCGATGAACGCCGCATGGGGCTCGATCGGCGATACCGCCCAGTTTTTTGCGTGTCTGAGCCCCGAGCACAAAACCGTAAAGAATATTCTTTTAAAAAAAGCGTTTACGGTTAGCATGGGAACGGCCGATTATGTTACGGAATGCGACTATGTGGGAATCGTTTCCGGAAATAAGGTAGGAGACAAACTTAAAAGAGCCGGCTTTCATACCGTAAAGTCGGAATTTGTGGACGCGCCGGTAATCGAAGAACTTCCGATGACGCTGGAGTGTAAGCTCATAAGCTATGACGAAAAATCATGCCACCTGTTCGGAGAAATTGTAAACGTGAGCGCCGATGAAAGAATTTTAAGCGCGAACGGAAAAATTGACGTAGAAAAGCTTTCGCCCATAAGTTTCGATCCTGTAAACAAAACTTATAGAAAGCTGGGTGAAATCGCAGGGGCGGCTTTCAAAGACGGCGCAAAGATAAAGTGATTTTCATAGGCGGCGGACGCTCTAAAACGGACACGGACAGGTAAATTCCACAGTATTCCCAGTTTCCGGATGATCGAAACTGAGATAGTGCGCGTGCAGCAAGAGCCTTTCGCCGTCCATGCATTTTCCGTATAGACTGTCGCCTATGATCGGAGTGTCAAATCCGTGAATGTCGTTGCTTGCGAGACGCAATTGGTGAGTTCTTCCTGTAAGGGGAGTAAATATCACACGGGTAGCTTTTTTTAAAGAACCGTCCGGGGCCGTGTAGTTTTCCAAACCGATGATATCCCACCGAGTTACGGCTTTTTTGCCGTGAATTTCGTCCCATATTTGATGGGGGCGATTATTTATGTCAAGTCTGAAATACAATTCCATCTGGCCATGGTCTTCGACGCGTTTTTCATATAAATTTCCGTCCAAAAGGGCGGTGTAACGCTTTTTTACAAGGCCTTTTTCAAACTGGAGACATAAGTTTCTGTGAGCGTCTTCCGTAAAGGCTAAGACCATGAGGCCGCTTGTTTCCATGTCCAGTCGGTGGACGGACGGCTGAGCTATGCAGTTAGGAAAAAGGCGGCGGAGCCGGTTTACGGCGCAGTCCTGTTTTTGTATGCCGCGTCCGGGAACGCTTAAAAGACCGCTCTGTTTGTTTATGACTATTATGCTGTTGTCGCGGTACAAGATGTTTAAGCCGAGTATGCCGGGAAGGATCAGCGCGCACCGCTTGTCGCACGGCGCATGAGCGACATAAGAATCGCGAATATTAGCGGACAAAGATGAAGGCTGTGACGGAGGTTTGCCTTTATTATCCGCGTCGTAAAAAACTTCACACAAACTCAAGGGAACAAGGCTGTGCATAAAGGCGAAATTTAAAAGTTTAGGAGCGCAGCATTCTCCCGTTCCCGTCGGCGGAAATTTTTCGGCTCCCAGTATACGGGCCGCGCACAATGGGGCGTTTTTGGAGGCGGCGTCTGCCGCCTGAGCCGCATACAAGTGTGCGTCGGTTTGAGCGGCGTCTGCCGCCCGATTTTTTAGGCCGCATATTTCATTCAACGAGCGGATTTTACCGTCCGCACAATGAAAGAAATACAGGTCAAAAACTTTTTGCTGGGACTGGCGGCATAAAAAATTGCGCTTTTCTATGAGCTTTTTTTCTTCACCTTCGGGATCGGCGTATTTTCCGTTTGCGCCTTTTCTAAGCGGTTTTAAGTATTTTATCTTTTCGGTAAGGTCATGGATTTCTTTGTCGTTTTGCAAAAGAGCCGAAGAAATTTTTTGAGGCGGAACTATAGGATCCACGTATACGGTTTTTATTTCCGTTCTCACTCTTTTTCCGGCGGTATCCAAGGGTTTTAACGAGCGGCTTATGCCCGAAAGGGTTCTTAGAACGACGACCTTTCCCGATGCAGAATCTTTACAGACGAGGACGCCGAGCATTATTCCGTGATCGCTTCTTTCTTCGCTCACTTTTGAAATTTGCTTTATCACAAGAGTTTTCGCCTTGAGCTCTTCGATCATGCGGAGACATTCGTCAAACGCTTCTTTTTCGGGAAACGGAGGAAACATAAAAATTTTACTGTTTAGAGCGTGTTTGCCGTTAAAAGTTGATACGCTTCTTTATATTTGTCTATCGTTTTTTTTACGACGTCGTCGGGCAAGAGCAGGTTGTTATCGGGATTTGCTTTAAGCCAGTCGCGGACAAACTGTTTATCGAACGAAGGCTGGCTCTTGCCGGAGCAATATCCTTTTAAAGGCCAAAAACGCGAACTGTCGGGAGTGAGGACTTCGTCGCCTAAAACCACGTCGCCGTTTTTATCAAGACCGAATTCGAATTTGGTATCGGCGATTATTATTCCTCTTTGCAAAGCGTATTCGGCGCATTTTTTGTAGATCGCAAGCGAATATTCTTTAAGTTTTAGAGCGTATTCTTCGCCGCGTTCAGGATATATCTTTTTCAAAATTTCCGCGCTTTTTTCAAAAGAAATGTTTTCGTCGTGGAACCCGTAGTCCGCCTTTGTGCTTGGCGTATAAATCGGTTCGGGAATTTTATCGGATTCTTTAAGGGAGTCTTTAAGCCTTATTCCGCAGACTTTTCCGTCTTTTTTGTAGCTTTCCCAGCCGCTGCCGGTTATATATCCGCGGACTATGCATTCTATGGGAAGCATTTTAAGTTTTTTGCACAGAGTGCTTCTGCCTGCGAATTTTTCATTTTGAAAAAAATCCGGCATGTTCTTTACGTCGGTGGAAATCAAGTGATTAGGAACAAGATCCTTTGTAAAATCGAACCAGAATTCGGACATCTTTGTAAGAATCTTTCCTTTACCGGTGATTTCGTTTTTTAAAATATTGTCAAAGGCTGAAATTCTGTCGGTTGCGACAAGGATCATGTTGTCGCCGCACTCATAAATTTCACGAATTTTTCCTTCTTTTACGGGTTTGAATTTCTGCATAAAACCACAAAGCCTCCATTAATGTTAACGATATTTGGTACAAATCGAAGTAAACATGTCTCAAAGCGGCGCCGGCAACGATCCGGTTTCAGTTTTATATGAGCCGTCCAAATGCCGACTAGACGCCGTCCCGACGCTCGTCTCGATGCCGTGCGTTCCCACTATTCCCACCCGAACGTCGCAGGCGGTTTATTTGTAAGATCAAAGAAGATCGCATCCGTAAACGGAAGTTCTGAAATCTTTTTTACTATGGATAAAAGAATTTCATGCGGGAGTCTTGCGAACCTGGCGGTCATCACGTCTTCGCTGAAAACCGGCCTTAGGACAAAACTTGTGCGATTCTTCGACGAAGCGTAAGGCAGGCTTATGGTAAGGTGCTGGAAAATCCTGTTATACCATCCTGTGTTTTGAAGTTCCGTCAAAACCGCGTCGTCGGCTTGCCTCAGCTGATCAAGGCGGTTTTTATCGCAGTAACCTTCTTGTAATTTAAGATCGCCGTCCGAAACGGCCGGGTTCTGCCACAAGCGGATTATGCAGCGGTTTATATAGGAACAGTTGTTTGTGATCAGGCTCGAAGCCTTTTCAAGTTTGTCGTAGTTTTTAGGTATGTGATAATATCCGCCTTCCTGTTTTTCAAAACTGAGCGCAGCCGGAAATTTGTATGTTCTGAAATCGCCTTGTACGCCTACGGATTTCACCGGCAGAACATATTTTTCCATAGAAGCGCTGCATTTTTCACAGAACATGTCTAAGGCGATCGAAGAAAGTTCTTCGCTCGCTTTTTCAAATTCTTCCTTGTCTTTTTTCGTAAACTTTGCGTCGGAGCAAAGAACGTTTATAGAAAGTCCCGGACCGGGGAAGGGATGGCGCATTACCAGATGATCGCTAAGTCCGATTTTTTTACCTATGGAACGAACTTCGTCCTTATACAGGTCTTTTAAAGGTTCGATGATAAGACCTTTTTCAATAAGCTTTTGGATTCCCGCTACGCGGTTGTGGTGAGTCTTTATTGTTTTTGAATTTTCAGTTCCTCCGCTTTCAATGATGTCCGGATACAGAGTTCCCTGGGCAAGGAGCCATTCGTCTTCGTTTAAATGCTGCTTTGAAACCACTTCGTTCCTGACGGCGATAAAGGTTTCGCCTACGGCCATCCGCTTTTTTTGAGGATCGGTCAGCCCTTGTACGGCTTTTAAAAAGGTCTTGCCGGCGTCTTCAACTATAAAATTATTAAAACCGAAACTGCGATATTGTTTTGCCACTTGTTCGCTTTCGTTCAGGCGCATAAACCCGTTATCTATGTGAAGCCCCAAAACCCTGTCCTGTCCCAGCGCCTTATTTAAAAGCGCGAAGGCCACAGTGCTGTCTACGCCTCCGCTTAAAAACAAAAGGACTTTTTTATCTTTTGCGGCCGACCGGATATCGTTTAAAATTATGTCGAGGACGGTATCGTTATCCCAGTTTTTTTCCATATTGCAGATTTTCGCAAAATTTTCCAGTATTTTATTGCCGTCCGTCGTGTCTTTTACTTCGATATGAAATTGCAAGCCGAATCTTTTTTTTGAAAGGTCTTGCACCGCCGCAAACTTGCAGTCCTTTGTAAAGCCGATCACTTCAAAGTCGGGAGCAGTTTTTGTAACTTCGTCTTGGTGGCTCATCCACACTTGTGCTGGAAACGCAATGTCTTTAAAAAGCGGACTTTGCGGACAGCCTTTATTTTCAAGGCGGGCTATGCCGAATTCTCCCGTGAGTGCTTTTGAAACTTTTCCGCCTGAGGCGCTGCTCATAAGCTGATGTCCGTAGCACAGGCCGAGCATGGGAATCTCAAGCGAAAAGATCTCACTGTTGAATTCTGGGATATTTTTTTCATAAACCGAACTGGGGCCGCCGCTTAAAATAATTCCCGCCGTATTTTCGAAGGCCGAAAGAGGCGACGACGGGAGCGCTATTTCGGAATAATAGCCCGACATGCGAAGGCGTTTGGCGATCAGGTGAGCGTATTGGCTTCCGAAATCCAAAACGGTTATTTTTTTTCTTGACTTATTCATTTCAGCCCTTGTTTTTATGCGCTGCGGCGTAGGCGCAGACTTCCGTAATAAAATCTCTAAAAAGCGGTTGGGCGCGATTGGGGCGGCTTTTGAATTCCGGATGGAATTGAACGCCAACCATCCAAGGATGATCCGGCACTTCGCATATTTCCACAAGATCCCGCTCGGGGTTTATTCCCGCGATTATAAGCCCCGCGTTCTTTAGCTCTTCGCGGAATTTATTGTTAAATTCATACCTGTGGCGGTGCCGTTCCCACACGGTTTTTTCTTTGTACGCTTTTTCAGAAAGCGTGCCGGGCATGACTGCGCATTTGTATTTTCCTAGCCTGAGAGTTCCGCCTAATATAACTCCGTTTTGATCCGGCATAAGGTCGATCACAGGATACTGTGTTTTTTTATCGATTTCCGTGGAATTTGCGCCTTTTAAGCCCAAAACGTTGCGGGCGTATTCGATTACCATGATCTGCATTCCAAGACAAATGCCGAAATAAGGAATTTTATGCGAACGCGCAAATGCGGCGGCGTTTATCATTCCTTCGATGCCGCGGTCGCCGAATCCTCCGGGGACGATGATTCCGTCGGCATTTTTAAGTCGTTCTTCGGCGGCTTTCTTGTCGTTCAAAATTTCAGCGTCTACCCAGTCCACTGCAATATCGGCTTCGTTAAAAATGCCTCCGTGTACCAAGGATTCGACTACGGAAAGATATGCGTCGTGCAAGCCTACGTATTTTCCTACGAGCGCGATATTTACGGATTGTTTGGGGTTTTCATACCTCCAAACCATTTTTGCCCAATCTTCAAGATGTGTCGGAGCGCATTTTAAGCTCAGAGCCTTACATACCGCGTCTCCGATTCCTTCTTTTTCCAGCTGCAGCGGTACTTCGTAAATGGAACGCGCCGTAAAATTTTGAATAAGATCTTCCGTGCCGATGTTGCAAAAGGCTGCAAGTTTTTCACGAGTAGTGTTGCCAAGCGGTTTTTCGGTGCGAACCATGACTATGTTCGGTTTTATTCCCAATTCCTGAAGTTCTTTTACGCTGTGCTGTGTGGGTTTTGTTTTAAGTTCGTCGGCTTTTTTTATGTAGGGAATGAGCGTAAGATGAATATAGCAGCAATTTTCTTCACCTATATCGTATTTCATCTGTCTTATCGCTTCTATGAACGGGAGCGACTCAATGTCTCCTACGGTTCCGCCGATTTCCGTAATAATTATGTCCGGATGAGATTCTTTTTCGGCAAGTTTCATGCGGTAAAGAATTTCTTCGGTGATGTTGGGAATTACTTGAACCGTTCCGCCGTTAAATCCTCCTTCCCGCTCTTTGTTGAGTACGGCAAGATACACTCTCCCTGCGGTAGTGTTGGAACTTTTAGAAAGCGTCGCATCCGTAAACCGCTCGTAATGACCTAAGTCAAGATCCGTTTCGGCTCCGTCGTCGGTAACAAATACTTCTCCGTGCTGATAGGGATTCATCGTTCCCGGATCTATGTTCAGATACGGATCGAATTTTTGATTCACTACTTTCAATCCCCTGGATTTTAAAATCAGTCCAAGCGAGGCGGCGGCAATTCCCTTGCCCAAACCCGAAACGACCCCGCCGGTTATAAAGATGTACTTAGTCATTGCTCCGTCCTACTCAATTAAAAATCCGCCAATTTTGGGGCGCGCGGATACGGGATCACGTCCCTGATATTAGCCATTCCTGTAATGTAGCGTAAGAGTCTTTCGAATCCCAAGCCGAATCCCGAATGAGGAACCGTACCGAAGCGGCGCAGATCCAAATACCACTGATAATTGGACATGTCCATATTACGCTCGTTGCAGGCGGCAAGCAGCTTTTCATAATTTTCTTCACGCTCGGAGCCGCCGATTATTTCACCGAGACCCGGAACGAGAACGTCTACGGCTTTTACGGTCTTTTTGTCGTCGTTTAACTTCATATAAAAGGCCTTTATTTCTTTGGGATAATTGTAGACCATTACCGGACATTTAAAAATATTTTCCGTCAGATAACGCTCATGTTCGGTTTGAAGGTCGCAGCCCCAAAACGGCTTGAATTCGAATTTGTCCTCATGCTTTTTAAGTTCTTCGATAGCTTCCGTGTATGAAATGCGTTTGAACGGGGAATTTACTACGTGCGTAAGGGTTTCGATAATGCCGGATTGTATGCGTAAGTTAAAAAAATCAAGATCTTCGCGGCACTTTGTAAGAGCCCAATTCAAAAGGTATTTTACAAATTCCTCTGCAAGATCCATGTTGTCTTCCAAATCGAAAAAAGCCATTTCGGGTTCTATCATCCAGAATTCGGAAAGGTGACGGGGCGTGTTGGAGTTTTCCGCTCTGAATGTAGGGCCGAATGTGTATATGCGGCTCAACGCCGTAGCGAACGTTTCGCCTTCAAGCTGCCCGCTTACGGTAAGGCTTGCTTTTTTACCGAAAAAGTCTTTGCCGTAGTCTACAAGATCCGCCGCAGTTTCAGGCGACTTTCCTTTGGCGCCGGCTTTTATGCCGGTTTCTGCGATCTTTTCGAGAGAAAGGTTTGTAACTTGGAACATTTCGCCGGCGCCTTCGGCATCGCTGCAAGTGATTATGGGCGTATTTACGTATTGAAATCCTCTTTCCTGAAAAAACGAATGAACGGCGAACGCCATTTGATTTCTTACTCTGAAAACGGCGCCGAAAGTATTGGTTCGCGGGCGAAGATAGGCGACTTCGCGCAAAAATTCCATAGAAGTCGCTTTTTTTTGAAGAGGGTAGGCGTCAGTCGGACATTCGCCTAAAACCGTAAGCGCTTCAAGCGTTACTTCGACGGCCTGTCCGCCGGCAGGAGATTCTATGAGAGTTCCTTCGGCTTTGATCGACGCTCCCGTAGTGATCTTTTTAAGACTGTTTTCAATTGATACAGGATCCGCATTTTTTGAAGGCGCCGTGCGGTCAAACGTAAGCTGGATGGAAGCGAGACACGAACCGTCGTTCACTTGTATAAAGACCAAGTTCTTGGAATCGCGCTTTGTGCGCACCCAGCCGTAGACGGTTACCGTCTGGCCTTCCGGCTTGGACTTTAAAATATCCTTAATAAGTACTGATTTCATAATGGGAATATTCTAGCTTTTTGCGTATGCTGTTTCAAGGGTTTTAAGCCGCAGCGTTAAGACCGCGGCAACCGCGCCGAAATCATAGTGCATTGTCCAAACCCGTAGAATTCGCTAAAATGCAGTTTATGAGCAGTATTCACAGGAAGATTGATAAAACGACGCTCGAGCAGCTTCTTGAACTTTCACGGCTTTCTCCCGAGTCGACGGATATTGAAACTTTAAAAAGGCAAGTTGACGATATTGTAGGTTATTTCGATCTGCTTTCTCAATATGACGACAGCGAAGATCCTTACGACGCCTATCCTTCTACCGAAGTAGGTAAACTCAGGCAGGACACTGTAGTTCCCGGACTTGAAATTTCCGATGTAAAGAAAATCTCCGGTAATTTTATGGACGGTTATTTTCAAGTGCCTAAGGTGTTGGGCGAAGGCACTTGATCATTAAGGCAGGGTTATAATGAAATATACTATAAACGATATCCGTTCCCATCTAAAAGAAGGAAAGATTACCAGTTTTGAATTGGTAAAGAAATCCATCGAAACTTTTGAACAGGATAAAAAATCCGCTCTTGCGCTCAACGCATTCCTTGAAATATACGACGACGCATTGACAAAGGCAAAAAAATGCGACGATGAAATTTCTTCGGCACGTTCTGCCGGCCATGACGCCGTTTGTAAGCTTTTTGCCGAAAAACCGCTTTTAGGACTTCCTTTCGCCGTCAAAGACAATATTTCAGTTAAAGGCAAGCGCCTTACCTGCGCAAGTAAAATTCTTGAAGGTTACGTGGCGCCGTACAGCGCTACGGTTATATCAAGGCTTGAAGCTTCCGGCGCCGTTCCGTTAGGCCGCTGCAATCAGGACGAATTCGCCATGGGGTCTTCTACGGAATATTCGGTTTACGGGCCTACGCGCAATCCCGTTAACAGAGAATATGTTTCAGGCGGGTCTTCAGGCGGACCTGCTGCTGCGGTTGCTTCGGATCAGGCCTTGTTCGGACTCGGAACCGAAACGGGGGGCTCCGTGCGGCTTCCGGCTTCTTACTGCGGAATTTACGGGTTAAAGACAACTTACGGAGTGTTGAGCAGGTGGGGTGTCGTAGCTTACGGCAGTTCTTTGGATCAGGTAGGAATTTTAGGGCACACTCCAGACGATATTGCGCAGCCCTTGTGCGCCATGTGCGGAAAGGATTTCTATGACGACACGAGCGCCGATCTTTCCGGAAAGGAATTTTTATCGGAGCTTACCCCTTACAACGGCGGAGATCTTTCAAAATTGAAGATAGCCATTCCGCGACAATTCCTTGAAAACAAAGGACTTGACGCCGACGTTGAGGCCGTGTTTAAGTCTACCCGCAAATGGTTTGAAGAGCAAGGAGCGAAAATCGCCGATGTGGATATTCCCGTGCTTGACGCTTCCATAGCCAGTTATTATGTAATAGCGCTTGCCGAAGCCGCTTCAAATTTGAGCCGCTTCGACGGCATACGCTACGGACTTCGCGTAGATCCGGGCGAAGGTTACGACGAGCTTTACATAAGAACCCGAAGCGAAGGTTTCGGCCCCGAAGTTAAAAGGCGCATTGTGATCGGCAATTACGTTCTTTCAGAGCAATTTTCAGGCGATACTTACAAAAAAGGAATGACCGTAAGGGCTCGCATACAGCGTGAAATGGCGAAACTTTTTGAAAGTTACGATATTGTCCTTTGCCCCACGTGCCCGACTACGGCTTTTAAGCTCGGCCAAAAGGTGGACGATCCGCTTGAAATGTATTTGAGCGATCTGTACACGACGTTTGTAAATCTTGCAAGAATTCCGTCGCTTTCGGTTCCTGCGGGTAAAGCCGCTTCGAGCGGCATGCCAGTGGGCATTCAGTTTGCGGGGCCAATGTTCAGCGAACTTAAACTGCTAAAGATCGCAAAGTCTTGGGATAACAGCCATACGGGCTGCGGCTTTCCGTGTCAAGGTGCATAATCGGGCTCAATATCGTATTCTTCGTCTATTTCTTCCGCAAAGTCGTCCCATTTTTTGCCTTCGGACAAACGGGTTAAGGCCGTAAGATAGGAATTACCGTACATAAGATAAATCTTTAAAACGCGCCTAAAACTCATTCCCGTATTTTTATCGGTAAGAAGTCCTATTACGGCCTTGCGGCAGTTCAATATGTTTTGAAAATTTAAAAACAAATTTCTGCCGCGGCGGCTCATCTTTTTTAAGACGGAAATAAGAACCGTTCTGGCATGCGGCTGAAAAAGCCAAAAATAAAAGAAATCAAGCGAATCGTACATCATGCTTTTAAAAAGCATTGAATCTTCGTCCTTTACTGTCTTGACCAGCGTTTCCGGAGACCTGAAAAGTTTTACCAAATTTTTTTTAGGAAACATGAATTCAAGACGGGTACATGTTTTTTGCATTTGGTAGAGTTTTTTGCCGTAGTCGGCATTTCTCAGATCTATGTTTTTTTTGCGGGTGCTTAGTCCCTCGATAACGCCCCCTATGGTATCCGAAACCAGCTTTGAAATTATAGCCGCCCATCTTTGAATTATGTCCGCCGCATCAAGGCCTGCCGCCGTAAGTATAACGCCTAACATAGAACTGAGCGCAAGCGCAAACGGGATCGAAATAATGCTTCGGAAAAAATTTGCTATCACGTCGCTTTTGGGAAGCCCGCGCAGAATATTATGAGAGGAAATATAAACTCCGTTTACAAGCGATATAACCGTGTAAGTCAAAAACGGAGCCGTCGCAACCGTTATATTGTATTTTTCTTTTAAAAGCCATGTGGTAACAAAATAATCCAAAAGCGGCACCGACCAGCCCGTATACATAAGGGAATCCGCGATGCGGCTCCAGTCGACGTAGCTTGTCCAGTGCAAAAGGGGAGACCTTTTTCTGCTGTCTCCGCTTACCACCGCTTGAATGATGTTCCGTACGCCTGTTATGGCAAACCATATTACGGCGCCTAAGAATTTTAAAACCCACCAGTCTTTTGTAAGGTAAAACGACAAAAACGCCGGTATAAAACCGCTTAAGATTTTTATCTTGTTTTTTACGCCGGTGTTCATGTATTTCCAAGTATACGACAGCCCCTTGCGTTTTTTTACATAGGAATTTGACTTTTGCTTTTCATACGCGGCGTCGTATTCCCCCAGCGCCACAAGGTTGTTTTCTCCTTTAACACAATTTTGTTCTGTGATCCATTCGCCGCTTATTTTTTTTAACCTCGGCCTAAAATGCGGGATAAAAAACAATCTGCGATCTTCCGCAGGCCGAAAATTTTCACGGTACAAGGTTTGTATGTGCACGGGAAGAAGCCTTCGCTCCTTGTTTTTAAGCACCTGTATTTGCGCTCCGACGGGGAGGGTTTCAAGAAGAGCGAATCCCATTCCGTTATGTTCTTCGCTCGCTTTGCCGACGGAATCGGAACCCCACCTATCGTACAAGGTTTTGTATTCATAGAACAGAAAAAAGTCGCTCAGATGCGAGAGGATCTTATTAAGGTATTTTATGTGATACATAACTTTACCGCTTTGCATTTTCTCTTGAGCGTTCGTCTGCGCCGCCGCTTCGCTTTTATTTTCTTTTGTTTGATTTTTTGCGGCAAAATCGGATTTGAGGCTCTGATACGGAGCTTGCGTTTCTTTAAGTTTGTTCAGCATCTTTTTTATTATGCGTTTGAGTTTTGCGGTGTTTTTTTCATTTATGCAGCAGATTATTTTTTTTATCTTTGCCGCACAGGATTCTTCCTGTGCGTAAAAATTTTTAGTATTGAATATTTCGATATTTGAAATTTTCCCCTTGCATTCAAAAAGAAGTTCAAGAACGTCCGTGTCCGTAAGTCCGCTAAGATTTAAAGTTATGCCGTAGTTGGAAGAAAGTTTGTTTATGCGTTTTATAAGATCCATGGGGGAATTGTATTTTATGCGTGTTGGGGCAGTTTTTTGATTATCCGCAGCGGACATTGCCTTTTTGTTAAAAGCTATGACGTCGCTTCTGTCTAAAAAAGCGCACCAGTGTTCTACGTCAGGAAGATCTTCCGGTATCCATATGAAATTTACAGGCTTACCGTTAAAAAGGACTATGTTTTCTATACCCACTTTTACTTTGATCGACATGTAGGCCGCAGCGCTGAGAAGTTCGCGCACGGCTTCCTTGGGAGCGTATCCGTAATAGATCACGTTAAGCTGTTTTATTCCCTTTATCCATGCGTCCATGATAAGGTGCGTCGGGGTCTTTCTTCCTTCCGTGTAGGAATCGTGTACGTGATAATCGAACGCTATCTGATTCCACGCTTCGGGCATTTCAAGAAGATTGTATTTTTTCAGGTACTTTCTTACCGTGCACGACCTTGCCCTTATGAGCATTGAAAAATCGTGCAAAAGCTCAAGCTGCTCGGTTTCGTCTTCGGAGCGGACCAGCTCTTTCATCATACAGAGAAGGATGCGTGCCGTGTTTATGGGCATGGGATTTTCGCTGCAGAGGAGAACTTCGTCGCGCAGCGAGTGCAGAGCGTTAAGTCTGTCGTCTATAGTACCCTTATCCATGGCGTGCAGCAGCAAAAGAATCAATTTTGCAACGCGGATCTGTTTGCTTTCCAAAAGCTCTTTTATTCCGTGCGGATGAAGATGCGTATTTTGTATCAGTTCGTCGGAATTTGCAGATATGCTGTCTTTTACCGAAGAAAAAAAATCAAGCGTGTTTTTGTCCGATTTATCAAATAAAAATGTTTTTTTCATAACGGACAATAATTATATCACAGAATGTGAGCATGTGCAGCAAAAAAATGCGGAAAATGCGCCAGCGAGATGACTTTAGTGTCAAAAAATACAAAAAATAAATAGCAATGACACTTTTTTGTGAATGTGTTAAAATTACGTTTATACGGATATTTTTATGTTCTAAAAAAGTGCAGATCCCTTTCGTCTGCTGTTGTGTGGCTGCTTGTAATGTGAATGAAAATCAAGGCATTTTATGGGTAAATTGGAAAATCGCGAAGTAAGGTTTGAAAGAGTTATTCAGATTGTAAATGAAAGAAAAAAAATAACTACCAAGGAGCTTTCAGAACTTATAGGAGTTTCTGAAATGACAGTAAGAAGAGACCTTGATATTCTGCAAAAAAGCGGAGCATTGCGTAGAATGCATGGCTTTGCCGCGTCATTAAATAATACATCAGATAACCGGATGAATTCGCTAGAAGACTTCCCGTATGATTTGAGATACGCGAGTATCCAGCACTTAAAGGAAAAGGAGAAGATTGCTAAGTATGCTGCATCCCTAATTAGACCGGATGACTGGATATTTATGGATAATGGGACAACAACCGCTAGAATCCCTTCATTTCTTCCAAATGAAATTGAGTTCACAGTACTTTGCAGCAATCTTGCTCTGATGGAAGGGCTTCTGAAATTCTCTAATATTGAACTCGTTATGTCCGGGGGATATTATAACAAAACGGATCAGACCTTTACATCAGATCAATCTCAAACATTTATTCGTACTTTGCGTGCAAATAAGGCTTTCCTTTCAGCGTCAGGAGTACACGAGTCTCTTGGAATAACGTGCATTAACGCACACAGTGTGGGTAATAAGAGAGCTTTTATTGAGTCTGCCGCTCAGAGAATACTGCTGTTGGATTCGAGTAAATTCGGCGTTGTTACCGCAAATCATTTTTCGGAATTTGATGAAATTGATATGGTTATTACAGATAATGGGATAACCCCTGAATGGATTAAGATCTTGGAAAATCACAATATCGATGTGCGGATTGCATAGATGTTAGTATTGCATAATCGAAGGATTTCAATGGATGACAGTTCCTGACTAAATGTTTAGGAACTGTTTTTTTTGTCGGTTTATATGCATTAAGTCATGTTGGAATAGTTAAAATATTGCCATGTTCATACGAACATCGAATGCACTGTGATATACAAATAATGATGAAACATATTTGGTTTATGTTGACAATTGCTAAAAAGCGAACTAGTATATAGGTGATAAAGAACACATATCAAACATATGAACAAAAACGAATCGAACAAAAATATGGAATTAACAGAGATTACAGATGACTTAACGGGTGCGGCAGATTCGTGTAGTTATTTTACCGCACGGGGTAAAGCCGTTAAAATCTGCATTTCAGGAATAACGGAGTTTGATAGATCAGAAAATGAGATTCTTTCGATTAATCTCTCATCAAGAAATATAACAAAAGAAGAAGCAAGATTACGCCATTTTGAATTATTCCGCAGATTAAGAGTGCAAGATAAATCTTTTGTTTTAAAAAAAATTGGTACAGGTTTCCGCGGCAATGATTCAATGGAGCTTTGCGGGCTGCTGGAAGCGGCAGATGAATATGTCGTTTTTGTGATTGACAATGCGCCGGATTTAGGAACTTTTACTCTATACGGGCACCAGTATTGTGAGGGGGAAATCCTTACTAAATCTCTCTACGCACATGACCCGATTATGCCGCCTACAGAATCCTATATTCCGTCTATTTTAGGGCAAGAGAGCAGGATGCCAATCGGGTTGGTTGATATTGATGCCGTAAAGAGAGGGAAAATTGCACAGGAAACAGAAAAAAACATAAGTAATGGATGTAGGATCATTGTTTTTGATGCCATTACAAAGGAAGATACAATAGAAATAATAAAGACGCTTCATCCCGTATATAAAAAAGTATTCTGGACAGGATCATTAGGGATTGCAGATGGCATCGCTCAATATTTTTTTGGTTCATGGCAGAAACATCATTTTGAAATAAGAAATATCAAGTGTCTTGGATTTTGTGCATCTGCTTATGAAATTGCAAAGAAACAGATAGCCTTAAGCAGCGAGAGGGGATTGCAGATTGCGGAAATCGATATTGATGAGTGTATAGATGGCGATGAGAATTCAGTAATTGATGCAGTGATTTTAAAAGCAAAGAAACAGCTTAGTTATGGGAACGTAATGGTGGTTCCAAATGTAAAAAAGTATTCTTATCAGTTGAAGGCAAGTAAAAAAATCATGGAAGTAATTTCAGCCGTATCTAAGGAATTGTGTAGAGAGAATTTTGATAGGTTGGTAGTTGTGGGAGGAGAGACTTCTCAAAATATATTTAGTGCAATGAATACTAACCATTTAAAATTGGGGCTCCCTTTGCAGGCGGGTGTTGCGCAGGGAACGATTATTGATGGCATGTTGGCGGGCAGAGAGTTTTCTTTAAAAGGCGGCAGCATGGGACAAGCAGATACAATAGAAAAGATGCTGTGCCGCTGCGAGGTTTACTATTGATGGGTGTAATTTATAACATTAAATATGAGAGACAGATCAAAGATATTATTCGGTTTTCAAAACTTGCATATTATAAACAGCTTGTGAGTGCAGCAGGCGGAAACGTCAGCATGAGGTGCGGGGAGAATATTCTTATCACTTCAAGGAATGTTTCGTTAAGGGATGTGAAAGCAGACGATATCGCTTTGGTGAATCCTGAAGGAGAAGTTTTGCATGTTAAAACGGATGGAATGGCTTCAAAAGAAACATTTTTTCATCTAAATGTTTATAGATTAAGGCCAAGCGTAAATTGTGTTATGCATTTACACCCGACTTATGCGACTTTATGGTCGTTGACCGATCAGGAAATGCCTATGCTAACGGAATCAGCAAAACTGAAAATACTAAGGGTTCCTGTTATTCCGGCGGAGAAACCGGGTAGCGAGGCGTTGGCTTCAGCGGTTTGCAGAACAGTTCAGAGTGCATCTCAGGATATTGATACATTTCTCTTGAAGAATCATGGAATACTTGTAATGGGAAAGACAATGGAAGAGTGTTTTAATCAGGCGGAATTGCTTGAAGAAACAGCTAAAATCGCTGTTTTATATAGCATTTTAACGAAGTTAAAGAAATAACCAAACTGCATGCAATTTTGAGCATAACGGTTACACACAGTTAATAAGAGGGCCGTCGAGCCCCAAAGTATTTGTCGTAATTGACAATAGCTATAGGAGGATTTTATGAAGTACGTATGTAAACTTGGAGTGTTGTCACTTTCTGCGGCTATGATTGTAGGAAGTCTGGTAGGATGCGAAAAAAAATCCGGAAGTGCGGCTACATCTGCTAATGCCGTTACTTTCACTGTGACAGCAGATGTTACAGGTGATCGCGCTCCATCTGTAGAGAAGTTTGCCAAATTGGTTCAGGAAAAAACAAATGGACGATATGTCGGTAATGTCATTGCGGCGGGTTCTCTTGGCACTGGTGCAGATGCTGCTCAAATGCTTCAGATGGGGACACTGGATGTTCTTATGAGTGATGATATGACAATGGATGGCGTATTGGATGGGAAGTTGGGCTTTGCATGGCTTCCTGGTTTGGTTGCCGATAACGAAGAGGCACGGAAAGTATATGATTACGGATGGATTGCCGATGAGGTTGCAAATATTATGGCACAAAATCAGCTGATAAGAATATCCTCTTATTGTAATGGATTCCGCCAGGTTGGTAATATTAAGCGCTCTGTAACAGAAATGGCTGATTTAAAGGGAATGAAAATCCGAACTCCTTCTGTTGCCTCTGTTGTAAGCTTCTATGAAAAGTGCGGTGCTCTTCCTGTGATGATTTCCGGTTCTGAAGTATTGAATGCATTGCAAACAGGTACTGTTGACGGTCTTGATAACGCAGTCTTTAATTATACAAATCAGGGTATAACAGATGTCATTAAACACATTACGGAGTTAAATTATTGCTATTCTGGAGGTTGCTTTATCGCCGGGGAGCCATTCTGGAATAAATTGAGCGATTATGATAAGGAGATTTTTAAAAAGTGTGCACAGGAAGTATCCGATGATTTTACGAAATTTTTTAATGATAAGACACAGAAGTTAATGGATGATGGTGTAAAAAGTGGACAGTGGACCGTTGACCAGCCTTCTGATGATATGAAAGCACAATTGCAGAATATATATAAACAGATCTGGAATGAATCTGTCGACAAATATGGACACGATATCATGGACCCTATTATCAGCGGTGATTACAAAAAGGCGAAATAATCCTTATCTGTTTTGAAGCAATGGGTGGTCTGAGGTTTAATTTAAGCGAAGATCACCCTCTTTTAATAAGGAGGGGCAATGTCTTTGTTCATGAAGTTTGCTAAAAAACTTAATGATGGGATGATAGGAATTGAAACCATCATCTTGGGAATAATTACAGCATTTCTTGTTGCGTGCATTTTTATTGAGGTTGTGTGTAGATATTTTTTCTTTATTTCAGTTCCATGGGCTGAAGAACTTACAAGATACTTGTTCATATGGTTAACGTATATCGGATCAGCATATGCGGTATATTACGGACAACATACGGAGATTGACGTATTACAGCAAGTGTTTGATAAGTCTAAAGAGCCTATACGGACTGGTGGAACGAAATTCATTACATATGCAGGAATTATTTCAACTTTTGTTTTTCAGCTTATTTTTGCAAAAATATTCTGGGATTATATGATGAAAATTTTTTCCACAGTACAGACGTCACCGACAATGCATATTCCAATGGGACTGATATATCTCCCGGTGTTTATTGGCACTGTAATGGCTGCGTTACATTGTTTTTATATGTTTTTGGTTGAGTTTACGGATTCGGAAGATAAAAAAAGGCAGCTGGAATCCTCAGACAAATAAGTTGTAGGAAGATAGTTGACAGGGGGTGTAATAGTGTTAGTGTCTGTACTAAATGCATTACTGATTTTTTTGATTTCTTTTATGTTGATTGCGATCTTGTTTAAAATGCCTGTTTCATATGCATTAGGAACATCTTCGCTGCTTGTATTACTTTATGCAGGCATTCAGGTGACTATTGTTCCACAGTTTTCATTTTCAGGAATTGATAGCTTTTCATTTTTAGCAATTCCGTTTTATATTTTTGCCGGTGTGATCATGGAATACAGCGGCATTTCGAGAATGCTGATTAACTGGATTAAGTCTTTTGTTGGAAGAGTAAGAGGCGCTACCGGTCTTATTACGATTTTTGCGTGTATGGCCTTTGGAGTGCTGACCGGCTCGGCGATGGCAACTATTAGCGCTATCGGTAAAATGATGGTTCCTGAATTAAAAAAAGAAAATTATCCGAATGCATATGTATCTGCTCTTTTAGCGGCTACCTGCTTTTTGGGTATTTTGATTCCGCCGTCCGTTCCCGGAATTATGTATTCGTTAGCTTCCGGAGCAAAGATTTCGGAAATTTGGATGGCTACTATTGGACCGGCAATTATTTTTGCAGTTGGATATTGTCTGGTCAATTATTTCAGAATTGCAAGACTTCAGACGAAACCTGAAAAAATTGATGTTACATTTTCGGTTCGACTGAAGGATATTGGGAAAACTACAGTATTTGCATTTCCTGCATTATTGATGCCAATTATAATTTACGGTTCAATATACGGTGGGTTTTGCACGGTCACAGAAGCTGGCGCGGTTAGCTGCGTATATGGCATTATTTATTATATTGCAATTAAATTCATCTTAAAAAAGAAGATTAATATTACATTTTTCAAAATGTGCGCCATTGCAGGAGCCTCTACTGCAGTCATAGGGCTGTTAAACGCGTTTTCACAGGTCGCAGGAAAGGTGATGACTGTCGTAGGTATTTCGAATTTCTTATCGCATATAATAACATCGAATATTTCCAGTAAGGTCGGTTTTTTGGTTATGATTAATATTCTGTTTTTGTTTATGGGAACCTTTATGGATATTAATGCGACAATACTGATTATGACTCCCTTGCTTTTGCCGGTGGCTCAGACGTATGGAATTTCGCCGCTTCATTTTGGGACAATTTTAATTGTAAACATGTGCGTTGGGTTTTTAACACCGCCGTTTGCGGTTGGTATTTTTGTTTCAACCAAAATTGCAAATGCAACTTTTGGAAAAACGGTAAAAGAGGCCATACCGTTTATATTGGTCGGGCTTGTTGCTATCATTGTCACCACAGCATGTCCGGGATTCATTAACTTCTTTGTACAGTTGTTTGCTTAACATAAGACTTTAGGAGAGAAAAATGCTTGGAAAAGAAATAAGGTTAAAGAGATTAATCCCAGGTAAAGATGGAAAATATTTCGGATTGACTGTGGATCATGCTATTGCACGCGGCATTGTCCCGGGATTGGATACAATAGATGATACATTGTCTAAAATGATTGCCGGTCGACCCAACGCGATTACAATGAATAAAGGCATTGCGGACAAATGTTTTACACCTTATGCCGGACAGGTTCCACTGGTACTTAAACTTACAACTTTTGGGATTTATCATTTCACAGAAGATGTACAAATTGCTGATGTAGAAGAAGCTGTGTGTTATGGAGCAGATGCAGTTTCCTGTGGATGTATTGTGGGAGGAGATAATCAGGATCAGCAGATAAATCAATTGGCTAAAATAAGCAAGGAAGCACATAAATATGGGATGCCGTTGATCAGCCATATATATCCGCGAGGAAATAGGATTGATAAAAAGGATCAGTGCACTGTGGATAATGTGATTTATGCAGCAAGAATTGCGGCAGAGTTGGGAGTAGATCTTGTGAAAACAAATTATACAGGAGATCCTTACAGTTTTGCCAAAGTAATAGCGGCAGTTCCTACAAGAGTGGCAATTGCAGGGGGGGCAAAGTGCAATAATGTAGATGAATTTCTGCAGCAAACGAGAGATGTTATTGACTCCGGGGCTGTAGGAGTTACTTATGGACGTTTTGTTTTTCAGTATGCTCATACAACGGCGCTTGTTAAAGCATTGAACCAGTTGATTCATAATGGACTGAGCGTTAAAGAGACCAAGGAACTGCTGAAGGATTTGGAAGAGGAAGAGGATAAATAGATGTATATAAATTTTGATAGGACAAAACCGAAGGATGTGGTAGCCTTTGGCCGTGCAACCATCGATCTTTATGCCAATGAAGTGGGGCCGATGGAAGACGCGAAGACCTTTAGTAAATATGTCGGGGGTTCTCCGGCCAATACATCTGTTGCAATGGCGAGATTGGGCATGAAGGTAGGATATATCGGAAAAGTTTCTGATGATCAGTTTGGAAGATTTATTGTACGTTTTCTGTCAAAAGAAGGAATTGATACATCACACATTGCAGTTGCCGCTCAAGGTATTCTATCCGGCGTAACAATGGGAGAGATCTTGAAGGATCAATGTAATTGTTTTATGTATCGGAATGACTGTGCAGATATCCATATTCTTCCCACAGAGTTGGATGAGAATTATATTGGAAGCCATAAATTACTGTTGATTTCCGGAACATCTCTTTCACATTCTCCTGCGAGAGAATCAGTTTTTCTTGCAATGGAAATGGCCCATAGGAATGGAACAATGGTAGCTATAGATTTGGATTATAGGGCCGGTACATGGGACAATCAGGAGGAAACCAGCATATATCTTACTTTGGCTTCCGAGAAGGCTGACATAGTTGTAGGGACTCGTGATGAATTTGATGCGATGGAATGCTTATATCATATTGGAAATAAGGAAAGCCCCAAAAGCGCTGCATGGCTTCTTAAAAAGGGAGTTAAAATTGTTGTCATAAAGAATGGAAAAAAAGGATCGCTGGTTTTTACGGAAAATGAACAGTATACGGGAGGAATTTATCCGACTGAAGTGTTGAAGAGTTTTGGAGCAGGAGATGCGTATTCTTCAGCATTTAATTACGGATTATTACATGATCTGACAATAGAGGAGGCATTAAAATATGCGGCAGCAGCCTCATCTATTACAATTACCGGACACAGTTGTTCTGATGCGATGCCTAGTCTGTTAGCGGTACAAAATTATGTAGCAACACATGACTATATAATCCAAAATCCCTAAAGTAAATTAGATTCAAAATGCGACGATATCCGCGACAAAAGGATGTAGACTTGGCGCCTCTCGTCTTGTGTAAAATCCTTGTAGAATTTTTCGATCAATTCCGTTGAAAGCTTTGCCGTAATTTTGTTGTATTCCCTTCCTTTCGCCGTCAGCATTATAAATTTGCTTCGGCCGTCGTCTTTGTTTGCAAGCGTTTCCACAAGTCCGCTGTTTTTAAGTTTTTGAACGAGTGCTGTTGCCGTAGACTTGTCGCGGTTTATGCGCTTTGCCACTTGGCTCATGGTAAGTTTTTCTTCCTTAGAAAGCAAAAACAGTATAAATCCGTGCGACGAGCTCAAATTCGGCAGACCGTGCTGATTAAGCCTCACGCGTAAAAAGTCCGCCGCTGCCGAGTGTATATGTGAAACCAACGAAATCGTTGAAGAAATATCATATTCCATAAGAAAAAAGTATATTGGTTTTTTTCTTGAATGACAAATATAAAACGGTTATACTTTTTGCATGTACGGATTTTACTTAAAAAAGAATTTTTGCGACGGCTGGGACAACGCGGGCCAGCTTATAATAGTGAACCTTGTGATAATCTTATATGCGGTTCTGGCGTTTTTCGTGTTGACCCTTGTCGCTCCGCTAAACAGCGCGCTCGGAATGTCCGCCTTTATCGTCGCCTGCGGCGGCGCGGCGATCCTTGTGACGGCTTATTCCGAACATGCCTACCGCATAGCCTGTTTTGAAACCATACCTATAAGCGATTTTTTTTCCGCAATACCCAAATGCGCTAAAGACGGTTTTTTGTTCGGCGTTTTGTGCGGAACTCTCTGTTCTGCCTGTTTTATAGGAATTCCCGGCTATCTTTCTATGAAAAACCCTGTGGGTTTGGCTTTGGGCGCAATGCTTTTTTGGCTTGGAATTATAGGCGCTCTTTCGCTTCAATGGTTTATTCCTTTGCGCGCCGCCATGCACGACGATTTTAAAAAATGCTTAAAAAAATGTTTTTTGATCTTTTTCGACAACACTTTTTTTTCGATCTTTATAGGAATTTATACATTTTTGCTGTTTTTGCTTTCGTTTTTTTTGTTTTTTCTTATTCCCTCTGCGTCGGGCATACTTTTGGCTCAAACAAATGCTCTTCGATTGAGGCTTTACAAGTACGACTATCTTGAACAGCATCCCGAACTTAAAACAAGGTCGGAGCGCAAAAATATTCCGTGGGACGAACTTATAGCTCAAGATAAAGAAACCTTGGGGCCGCGCCGGTTCCGTTCTTTTATTTTTCCGTGGAAGGACTGAAAACCCGCCGTGTGCCGCGATCTTCGCTTTTATCGCCGCCCCGACGAAACCCCGGCAAATTAAACAGGCGGATTTTAGTTTTTATTCTCTGTTCCATTTTCCGCGGCTGGCATAGTAGCCCCAAAGCCCTATATTTTTAAAAACCGCAGAAGTTGAAGATGAACTTCCCGAATAGTCCAATGCCGCATATATGGAATTTCCGGCTTCCGTTGCCGAAGGATCTACCGCAAGGATTGCCCACACTTCGTAATAAGCGGACAATGTTGACGATGCATTTGAAAAATCATTGTTTATACTTCCCGTCGGCACATTTGAAGAAAGGGCGCATCTTTGGTAGCCCCTGCTGGTTCCTAAAACCAAGTAGTCGGCGGTATACGACATGGAATAAATTGTAGCGCTTCCCACATCAAGTCCCGTCCAGAAAACGGAAGCTGTGGACGTGTGATATATGTGGTCGCCTTCGGCATAGTACATATGGGTTGCAGCTAAAGTAGAAGTTTCATTTGTTACGGATGCGGACGAATTAAAAAAATAGGTGTTGCCGTCGGAAGGGTTAAAAACAGCAGACTGCGTGCTTGTTGTAGGAACTGTAGATGCGTTAGTCGATCCCGTCGCCACAATAGAAGGAGCCGATGTTCCGTTAAGAGAATAGACGGAAGTTCCTATCCGCACATAGGCCCTTCTGTTTGCATTTTGTGCGGCGTTTGTGCAAAAAAGGATGACAGTTGTGTTGCCGTCTATTTCATGAACGGTAGTCCATGCACCGCTTATGCCGTTTTTGCAAACAACGGAGGATCCGACTCTTACCCATTTGCCTTCAGTCTCATCGTTTGCCCACTTTGCTAAAAGTGCGTAAATATATGTGCCGTCCGCCGCCAATTTTACCGCGGTGCCTTTTAAAGTCGGGTCCTTTGTCCAATCGGTGTGGTAGCCTATCGATGAATCTTTATAGTAGACGTTCCCGTTTTGGGTGAAGATGTACTCCGCCCCGCCGGTCGTGTAGCGAACTATGGAATTTATATGCCCTCTTACGGTAAGATCTTCAAGTTTTATTTCGTCCCGAATCGTATTAAAAATCTCGTCCTGACAACCTGTAAAAAAAACAACAACCGCTGTTACAAAAAACGCAATTACGGCTAGGTTCTTATTTTTCATCTTCAATTTCCTTAAGAATAGTTAAAAGTGGTATCTGGCGATAAGACCGACCGTAAGAAAAAGGCCGTAATCGTTCCATTCAGGGTGCTCTACGTACCATTGCGGCATGTAAATATATTCGGATTCAATGCCGAACGACCAGTTTTCCATTACGCGGTAAAAAGCTCCGGCCTGCGCCTTCAGTATTAGACCCGGAAAATAATTTCTGTTGAGATAGCTTTCAAGCGCGGCGCCTACACCCAGTGTGAGCGGGAATTCAAATTTTCCGAAGTACGGCTGGAATGTTCCGGTAAAAGTCATGGGCACGTAAGTGAACATATTGCTCCCTATCGTCGGGTTGTATCCGAACTGCACGTCAAACCCCAGCGCAAACAGCTCCGTCAAAAATCTGTGATAACCTATCTCGGCCGCTCCGCCCGTGGACAATTTATCGCTGAAATTCTGCGGAAAAACGCCCATAAGGGCGATTTTTATGTATTGGTCGCCGCTTCCGTTCATTTTATAGTCATAGGACGGTTCGTAATAGTCCCCGCCGTCGTCTTCGTCGCCGGACTTTTGCGCGTACATAAACGACGCGCTTAAAAAAATGAGCAGCAGCGAATACAAAAATCGTTTCATGCTTAAGGTATCCTTTATTTTCAGTTAAAGATCTTCAAGATCTCATTCCGCCGCCGGAACTCTATGCGTCATAGAAGATGCGCGCCTTAAAGCTGCGGATAGAATTTTTCACAAAGATCGGGTATATTTTGCTTATATTATATTTTTTTAAGCCTTTTATCAACTTGTAAACCTTTATGTTTTCGGCAGGTTACACAACGGAGAAATAATGAGCGCGACTGTTATAGACGGAAAAAAAATTGCAGAGGATATCAGAGCGGATATCGGTAAAAAAGTTCTTGAACTTAAGAAGAGAGGAATTATTCCCTGTCTTGCGGTCATCCTTGTGGGTTCGGATCCTGCAAGCGTCTCTTATGTTACGGGGAAAAAGAAGGCGCTCGTCGAAGCGGGAATGAAAGATCTTTCCTTTCGGCTTCAGGAGGACGTTCCCGAGCACGAGCTTTTGCGTCTTATAAAAAAGCTGAACGAGGAAAAAAGCGTTCACGGCATTCTTGTTCAGCTTCCGCTGCCTGTTCATATAAGCGAAGAAAAAGTTCTTCTTGAAATTTCACCTGAAAAAGACGTCGACGGTTTTCATCCTTTGAACGTCGGCAAGATGATGATAGGGAAAAAGGCTTTTTTGCCTTGTACGCCGCACGGAATTCTTGTTCTTTTAAAAAAAAGCGGTATTAAGACCGACGGAGCTCATGCCGTAGTTATAGGCCGCTCGAATATCGTAGGGAAGCCCGTTTCCGTTTTACTTACGCAAAAAGAATATAATTGCACGGTAACGATTTGCCATACGGGAACGAAAAACCTTTCTGAAATTACTCGCAGCGCGGACATACTGATTGCCGCGGCGGGAAAACCTTTGACGGTAACGGCGGACATGGTTAAAAGCGGCGCAGCCGTAATAGACGTGGGAGTCAACAGAATTCCCGACGGCTCTAAAAAATCAGGCTTTCGCCTTACCGGAGACGTTGATTTTGAGCGGGTAAAAGAAGTCGCTTCGTATATTACTCCCGTTCCCGGCGGAGTAGGGCCCATGACTATTGCGATGCTTCTTTCCAACACGCTTGAAGCGGCACAAAATGTTGCGGTCGGCACTCGTGAAACAGCTCAAAACGCTGCGGCCGGCGCCGATTTAAAAAAAACGCCGCCCGCCTCGCCTGAAACCCTGTAAAGACGGCGGCAACGGCGCACAAGGATAATATGACGAATAAAAATTCAATGCCGGACATACAAAATGAAAGCGACTTTCGTAAAATCCCGCTGCAAAAAGTGGGGGTAAAGGGCGTAAAATATCCCATTCAGGTTTTGGATAAAAGCAAAAACACTCAGCACACTACTGCCGACGTGGAACTTTATGTAAATCTTCCTCAGCATTTTAAAGGCACTCATATGAGCCGTTTTATTGAAATTTTCCATAAGTACCATAAAGACTTAAGCTTAACCCACTTTCTTTCAATGCTCGAGGAGATGAGAAAAAAACTTGAAGCCGAGCGAGCTTACGGCGTAGTTACCTTTCCCTATTTTATTGAAAAACACGCACCCGTTACAAAAGAGAGCGCAATAATGTGCTATAAGTGTTCTTACGAGGGCATAGCAGGCAAAGATTTCCATAATTTTTTTATTTCGGTAGACGTTCCCGTTACAACTCTTTGCCCGTGTTCCAAGGCGATCAGCGCCAGAGGAGCTCACAACCAGAGGGGACACGTACGCGTAAAGCTTTTGTATTCGGATTTTTTTTGGATCGAAGATTTGATTTTTGCCGTTGAACAATGCGCTTCGTCCGCGCTATATTCTTTGCTTAAACGCCCCGATGAAAAATTCGTTACAGAAAGAGCCTACGACAACCCTCGCTTTGTTGAAGATATCGTGCGCGAAGTCTATCTGGCTTTAAAGAAATTTCCCGTGGAAAGGCCCTTCGCTTGGTTTCGAGTAGAAGCGGAAAATGAAGAGAGCATACATGCTCACAACGCATACGCCTGCGCCGAATACGGAAGCTGCGATCCGTTTTAAACTTGAAAGAATCGACCCTTCGGCAAACGCCGCAGGATTAAAATTTTATTAGGATATTTAATGACTTATTATTTTGAAACATACGGCTGCCAGATGAATTTTGCCGAATCCTCCGCTGTGGAACAGCTTTTTCTTGCCCGAGGATGGACAAAGGCGGATTCGGCGCAGACAGCCGACTGCGCAATAATAAACACCTGTTCCGTAAGAGCTACGGCCGAAAACCGTATTTTCGGCAGATTGGGCTGGTTTCAAGGCCTGAAATCTTTACGCAGCTGCGAACCCGGCGCAAAATCCAAAAGCCTTGAAGACGCCGCGCGCTTGGTTAAGGGATGCCCTAAGCCGATAACTGTCATAGTTATGGGCTGCATGGCCGAGCGTTTGCTTCATTCTTTAAAGCAAGACTATCCGGTAATAGACTATGTTGTAGGAACCTTCGCCAAGTCGCAGTTCGGTCGCATAATAAGCGAAATTGAAGAAAGAGATCTTCCCACCGACCTTGACAATTCGGCTAAGTACAAGTTCGCTCCTCTTTCTTACGAGCCGGGCGCCTTTACCGCCTTTGTTCCGATAATGCACGGCTGCGATCATTTTTGCACTTTTTGCATAGTTCCATATGTTCGCGGCCGAGAAGTTTCCCGCCCTGTAGAAGAAATAATCAAAGAAATAGATGTGCTTTCTTCCTACAAGGTAAAGGAAATAACGCTTTTAGGTCAGACCGTAAACGCATACCGCCACGAAGGATGCGATTTTGCGTCTCTCTTACAGCGCATAGCGGATCACCTTAAGCAAACTTCCTCTTCAATCGAGTGGGTAAGATTTGTGTCAAGTCATCCTAAAAATCTTTCTCCTGAAATACTCGACGTTATCGCGGCGAATCCTGTCTTGTGCCGTCACATACACCTTGCGGTTCAGCACGGATCAAGCAGAATTTTACAGAAGATGAACCGCGGTCATACCCGCGAAGAATATCTGGAATTGGTAAGCCTCATGCGTAAAAAACTTCCCGATGTGTCTTTGACTACGGATATAATGATAGGCTTTCCCGGCGAAGCCGAAGAAGATTTTGAAGCGACGCTTTCTTTGATGCGAGAAGTCCGTTATGAAGCGGCTTTTATGTATTATTTTAATCCGCGGGAAGGAACGCCTGCGGCGATGTTTCCCGATCAGATTCCTCTAAAGGTAAAAAAAGAACGCCTTCAAAAAGTGATCGATTTGCAGCTTGAAATCACCAGAAAAGAAATGGAACTGCGCGTCGGTAAAACCGTAAAGGTTCTTGTTGAAAGCGTTTCGCGCGACGATAAGAATGAACTTTTAGGGAAAACCGAACAAGACGAACGCATAGCTTTTGCCGCGCGTCAATCGCTCATAGGAAAATTCGCTCAAGTGCATATAGACGGACTTTCGGGCAATACGTTCCGAGGGACGCTTTTGTCAGGCGGCGGCTGCGCAAAATGCAGCACAATCGAATCGTCTACGACATAACCTCAAAACCGCCTGCTACGATTGAGTGGGAGTAGAGTAACAAAAATGTTTCTTCCGTAAAATCGTTGAAAATACAATATTACAACGGTTTACGGAAGCAAAAAGCTCCTTAGTGATACTGTTTTGATACTAAAAATGAGAAAAAGTAGGTTTAAAAGGAAGTTGTTGAATTTAGATAAATTGTTTAGAAAGCCTTCCATCATTTTGGTGGGAGGCTTTTGTGGAAATAGTGGTTGATAAATTTGAATTTACCTCTATTTAGACATACAAACTGTTGGCAACAAAGCTCCTATATAGTATGATTTGATAAACTACTATATAGGAGCTTTTGTATGGAAATGAATGGAGGATTTCTTGTTACCAAAATAAAACAGCTTGGAGACCGGATCTTTGAGAAGATTCTCAGTGAAAAGAATATTGATGCGTTCAATGGAGCCCAGGGGCGTATTCTTTATGTGCTGTGGCAGGAGGATGGAATCCCGATTGGGTCACTCTCGATCAAATGTGGATTAGCGATAACTTCTCTTACGACGATGCTGGAAAGAATGGAAAATCAAGGGCTGATAAGCCGCGTTCAGTCTGAAACGGACAAAAGGAAAATACTCCTGTTTCTGACTGAGAAAGCACATGCCGTAAAGGACGAGTACAATTCTGTATCTGATGAGATGGGCAGTATTTACTACAAAGGTTTTTCAGAGGAAGAAATTACCCGGTTTGAGGAATGCCTCGACCGTATCAGAAAGAATCTTGAGGATTGGCAGGAGTCATGAGTATTTGTATCAAAAATCAGATTCAGAACATGAATATCGTCATCGGCTGCACAGTGGGGTGTGCATATTGCTATGCCCGCAACAATGTGAAACGCTGGCATATGATTGATGATTTCGCTGTTCCTGAGTTCTTCTCGGGTAAGCTCAAGATGATGGAAAAGAAACGTCCGCAGAACTTTCTTCTTACCGGCATGAGCGATCTCTCCGGATGGAAGCTGGAATGGAGAGACGAGGTATTTGCAAAGATCCGTGAAAATCCACAGCATCAGTTCCTGTTTCTTACCAAGCGCCCCGATCTGCTGGATTTTGATACCGATCTGGAAAACGCATGGTTTGGCGTTACGGTAACGAGGAAAGCAGAACTGTGGCGTATTGACGCCCTTCGGAAAAACGTCAGAGCAAAACACTACCATGTTACCTTTGAGCCGTTATTCGACGATCCCGGTACAGTTGGTCTTTCCGGAATCAACTGGATCGTTGTCGGCACCATGACTGGAGCTCAGAGCAGGAAGGTTCATACGGAGCCGGAGTGGGCATGGTCTCTGACGGACCAGGCACACGCGCTCGGCATTCCGGTGTTTATGAAGGAAGACCTTGTCTCTATCATAGGGGATGAAAATATGATTCAGGAAATGCCGGAAGAATTCAATAAAGTGTTGGAGGTACAGAGATCATGGCAGAAGTAATCGATGGAATCCTCATTGGTGAGGTGGAAACAAAGAACATCATGACCAAGTCCAGTCTACCTGTAGGCGGTTACTCGGTCAATCCCTATGTAGGCTGTACACATGCCTGCAAGTATTGCTATGCTTCTTTTATGAAGCGCTTTACCGGACACAAGGAGGAATGGGGCACTTTCCTTGATGTGAAGCATTGGCCGGAAATTAAAAATCCGAAGAAATATGCCGGACAGCGGGTGGTCATCGGTTCTGTGACGGATGGCTACAATCCACAGGAGGGGCAATTCGGGAATACCAGAAAACTTCTGGAGCAGCTGATCGGCAGTGACGCAGATATTCTAATCTGCACAAAGTCTGATCTTGTGGTACGGGATATCGATCTGCTGAAGAAGCTTGGACGAGTAACCGTTTCATGGTCGATCAACACACTGGATGAAAATTTTAAGAACGATATGGACTCTGCTTCGAGCATTGAGCGTCGTATCGCTTCTATGAAGCAGGTATATGACGCAGGGATCCGTACAGTCTGTTTCGTATCCCCGGTATTCCCCGGTATCACGGACTTTGAAGCGATCTTTGAGCGGGTAAAGGATCAGTGCGATCTGTTCTGGCTCGAGAATCTCAATCTTCGGGGCGGTTTCAAGAAGACGATTATGGATTATATCGCTGGAAAATATCCTGACCTTGTACCGCTTTACGATGAGATCTATAACAAGCATAACCGCAGCTACTTTGAAGCGCTTGAAGTAAAAGCTGAGGAAATGGCTAAGAAGTATGATTGTCCCTTTGTGGATAATGAAATGCCTTATGGCAGAGTCCCGCAGGGACATCCGGTGATCGTGGATTATTTCTATCATGAGGAAATCCGAGGGACAGAAAATACCGGAAAAAGGAAACGTTAAACAGAAATTGACCGAGCTCTTTGAACGAGGGAGACTCCTTGTCCGAAGGGCAAGAAGGTGCAACCGAGAAGACTTAGAACAACTCCAGTTTGTCTAAAGCATCAAACAGCATAAAAAGCACATGACTTTAAGATTGTAAAATCTTTCAGCTATGTGCATTTAATGAGCAAAGAATAAAAGACTATCAAACAGGAGCATATGAAAGGGCAGGTGGAGTAGTCGATCCACTTCCTGAAGATGCACCTCAGTTTGTAAAAGATTATTATGCTTATTATAAGACAGAGCGTGGTTATCATAGCAGGTCGCTTAATTCCAATGAGGGATGGAATACTATAGGGATGATATCTTTTCTAAACCAACCAATTCTACAGTATAGTAATGAAATCCGTAGTGCTGTACTTATCGTTCATGGGGATAAGGCATATAGCTATTACTTTGGAAAAGATGCCTATGAAAATATGATAAAAGACATGCAAATAGATGGCACTGTACTTGATGTTGAATGGGAAAACAATAATACTGTAAAGGAACTAAAGGAAGAATTAAAACAAGGAGAGGTAACCATCCGGTTATCTAAATATAGCGATTTTGAGCAGGTAGGAGAATTGGGTAAAACTTACTCCTCATCTGATAAAAGAATTACAGCAGAAGCCGGAGATATAATGCTGTACTCCGGAAACAAAATAGTTGTATTTTATGGAGCAAACACATGGGAATATACTCGAATTGGGAAGATTAAAAATTTAAGCAAGGAAGAAATAAAGCGATTATTAAGCAATAGTGATGTGGTATTAAAGATAAAAATGGAATGATTATGATAGTAATATTTTTAGTATCATTATTGATACTGTTTTGATACTAAAAACCTCTAAAACCACAAAAAATAGGTATAAAATGTTTGGTTTTAGAAACTTAATAGATACTGACAATACATAAAAGAAACAAATATGCTATGGTAATTATTGAGTGGGAGTGATGAAGGTGGTACTCTAAATAAGGAGGTTCACTATGACAGCAAAAACTCTCAAAAAAAAAGCAATAGTACTAGTATCCTTGTTCTTGCTTCTTTTATTTTTACAGCCGGCTGTTTATGCTCAAACAAAGGGTGTGCCGGAACAAGAATTCGTCATTGCATTTCACGCAAGCGTCAATTCCGACAAAACGGGTAAAAATCTCATAAAAGAACTGCCCGGCTTACAAAAACGGGGAATCAACACGCTTTTTCTCCAAATAGGCTACAACTACCAATGGAAAAGCGATCCGAAACTCTATAACAAATATGTGCTTTCCGAAACCGTCGCACGCGAAATTGCCGCCGAATGCCAGAAGCTTTCCATCGACCTTATCCCCGAAATAAACTGTCTCGGCCATCAATCATGGAAAAACAAAACCTTCTCCCTGCTCAAAGCCTATCCCGAACTGGACGAAACGCCGGACCTCTACCCCGGAAATAAGGGTATTTATTGCCGCAGCCTGTGTTCTTCCAATGAAAAAGTCTACACGATTTTATTCGGTTTAATCGACGAGATTACCGAAGTCTTTTCGGTAAAAAAAATACACGTCGGCTTGGACGAGGTGTTTTTGATAGGCGAAGATGCATGCCCCCTTTGCCGCGGAAAAGACAAGGCCGAACTGTTTGCCGGCGCTGTGAACAGGCTCTACGATCACTGTGTCAAAAAACGGGGACTTACAATGTATATGTGGGGCGACCGCCTCATCAATAGCGAGGATGAAGATAGCGGTTATAAGGGCGAATACGAAAGTTCGTGTAACGGCACCGCAGCCGCCGTCGACCTCATTCCCAAGGACATCATCATTTGCGACTGGCACTATGACGAGCTGGAACACTACGGCTCCATTCCTTATTTTTTAAACAAGGGCTTTCGCGTCCTGCCGACAAGTTTCAAGGGCATTAAAGCGGTAAGCGCTCTCATCGACTATTCGTTTTTGTACAAGGATAACCCTGCTATGCTCGGGCACATGTACGCGGCATGGGACAATTTTACAAATAAGAATCTTGCGCGATATAAACCGATGATCAAAACGGTCGAAAAATTAAAAGAGTACTGATTTTAAAAAGAAAACTATCCGTCATCGTAGTGTCACTCATCTTTCTGACAAATATTTTTCGGGTTTTATTTATGTCGCTCTGTTTACGCGAAAATCCGACGGCAGAATGCCTGTGTAGTTTTTGAACTGCACGGAAAAACTTCCCGCATTTTCATAGCCGAGCCGGTAGGCAATTTCCGAAACATAGAGATTGTTATGCTTCAACAGGTCACACGCACACTCCATCTTTTTTCGCATTATGTAATCGGAATATGTTTGCCCCGTAACCGCTTTAAACACATATTTGAATTTTGAAACGCTCATATATGCCTCAGACGCCAGCTCGGACAATAAAAAGTTTTTAGATAAATGATCGTTCATATATGCTATAACCCTTGCAACGGCGTGTCTGTCGGCAGCTGCAATTTTCCTGTCATCCGGCAGGCGGAACTCTTCCGCTTTTTGAATAATGATTGCAGTAAGTTCATCGATCTTGCCCTTGAAAAAAAGTCGCGTACTGAGTCCGTTCCCGTTAAAAGTGCGTATCCTGCTAAATATTGCTGCAATTTCCGGAATTACAACACCGTGCGGAAATGCTTGTAAGTCTTTTTTCAAATCGATGCCTTTTATACCGGACTCTTTTTTCAGATACATTTCGTAATAATCCGGCATAAGCTGAACGCCGATCACTTTTGCGGGAACGTCCTTTTTGATTACATACCGGTATGTTCTGTTTCCCGGCGCATAATCGATATACTGCATCCCTGCCGAAACATTTCCCTGCGGATAACGCCGATCGGAATCGATCGAATCGTACTGCTGTATGATGATGGAGTCTTCCGTCGTCACAGCATATTCAAAATCTCTGACGTATGAATGTTCCGCAATGCAAATGCTTGCATAAGAATCGAGTTCGTATACGGCAGTGTACCCATTGCCGTAGTCTGATGAAAATTGATAGGTGTCAAAACACTCGTTCAGCACCGCCCCCTTTTTTGTAAGCGTGCTGCCGGTATGTTCTATAAAACTTTGATAGCTTTTGGTCATTTTCGGTGTTCCTAATATAATCAATTATAAAATTGCACTTTTGCGCATGGGCTCAGGCGTTCTCCAGTGCATCAAGATTACGGAATGCCGTTATCGACTGATAAATCCTGCTTGAGAATCTTCAAAACACACATCGTTATCGGTAATTAAAATTCCATCTTTTTCACAAAAAACTTTACGGCTCATAATAGGCACCTATAGCCTAATTATACGATACATAGTCGAATAATGCTATGTATGGGCATTCATTTTATTGGAGTAGAGGATCGAAAAAAGGAGTCCTTTCCTCGTGACCGAGAGGATAGCGGAAAAACAAACGGCAGGCGGAAATAAAACAATTGTTGCGGTTGAGAGAACCGAAAACGCAACCGCGAATGCTGCAAAAGTATGCCGTTTTTTGTAGCGATGCCCATCATTTTACGTCCATGTAAAATAATGGGCGCGGGTTTTGTGAAACACAAAACATCACACATAATTTCTTTTGTGCCATCCATGGCACAAGCTTTTATTCGGGGAGACTTCCCCCTCCTTATACATCTATAAATATTCTGTAATGAAAATACAAGTTTATCCCAGCGACCATTCCTTCGAGCGGTTTTGCAGATTCCACAGGCGGGCGTATAGACCGTTGCGTTCAAGCAGTTCGCGGTGTGTACCGGTTTCTTCAATGCGCCCCTCGTTCACGACCAGAATCTGATCGGCGTGTTCGACTGTTTTAAGGCGGTGGGCAATCATTATGACGGTTTTATTCCGTACCAGCTGACCAATCGCTTTTTGTACCGCAACCTCATTCCGTGCATCCAAACTGGCAGTCGGTTCATCGAGCAGCAAAAGAGGCGCATCTTTCAGTAACGCCCGCGCAATAGCGATCCGCTGTTTTTCTCCGCCGGAAAGCGTGGAGCCTCCTTCACCTGCAACCGTGTCATACCCTTGCGGCAGCTTCATAATAAAATCGTGGCAATTCGCCTTTTTCGCCGCACGAATCATCTGCTCTTCGGAGGCATCCTTTCTACCGAATAAAATATTTCCCCGAATCGTTTCGTGAAACAAATACACATCCTGCAGCACCATAGAAACTGCCGCAAGCCATTTTTCATTGTCGATTGTTTTTATCGGCGTATCACCGCATAGAATCGTTCCGGTGTCCGTTTCCCAAAATCGCGCCAGCAGCCGGATAATCGTTGATTTTCCGCTTCCGCTCGGCCCCACAATCGCCGTGAGCTTTCCTTTCGGGATAGTGAACGACACATCTTTCAGTACGGCGCTGCCGCTTCCCTTCACATACGAAAAGCCGATATTCTTAAATACGATATCGTCAACCGCAAAGTGTTCCATCGTTCCCGGTAAGGGCTCCTGCTTCATCACTGCACCGATGCGGGACGCTGACACATAGTGTACCCGCAGGAGTGCGATATAGCGCATCCAAACGAGCAAGGGGCTGACAATCTTCGTACCGACAATAATCAAACTGAGATAATCAACCAATGCAAATCGTCCGCCTTGAATAAGATAGGCGCCGGTAAAGCACATAAGCGGCAGGCCGAGCCGGATGCAGGTTACGGCAAGCGATAAAAGCGTACCGCCGGTGATTTCTCCTTTTAAAGCAGTATCCCGCACATCACGATATGCATTGCTCAGGCGGGTAAATCCCTGTCCCGTTTGATTATATGAGCGCAGCACCTTCATCCCGAAAAGATATTCATTTAGCGAATCGGCTGCCGCGTCTTTTGCCGACTTTGCTGCAGAATCCAGTTTTCCGAATGTCTTTAATGAAAGCACGATGATGAGCGCTGCAACCGGCATCGTCATATAAAACGCGAAGGCCATCTGCGGATTAAAATAAAACATAAAGAGGGAAGTGATGATGCAGCTGAACACTACCCCTGCCAAGCCGGTAAACAGGGCGACCATCGACTGTTCAAGCGCAAGAAAGTCCGACGTAAAAGTATTGATCAGCTCTCCTGCCGCCTTTTTGGAAAAATAACCGAGCGGCAGTGTTTTCAGTTTGTAGACAAAATCGGTTTTGTTTTCAGCCGAATGTGTTGCAGCCGGTAAGAACGTACCGAGAAACGAACCCCAGCTGACGAATAGCTGCACGGCAAACAAGCCGCCCATTACAATACAGATGATGCGGAGTGTGTGCATATTCAGTGCAGCCGGATTCGCAAAACCTTCAGCCAACAAATTGATTGCAAAGTATACGGCGATGGCAGGGAACGAAATCGTCAGTCCTTCAAAAAAATGGCACAGCGCCGGTCCAATCATCTGCTTTGGGTGTCCCATCGTAAATGCATCGATGATATTTTTCATACTGTTGTCCTACCTTTCATCTTCTTATTCATGCCGCCGGTCAATCGACCATTCGTCCGCGGTGTGCTGTAAGTTCCACAGGGCTTTATACTCCGTGTCTCCGCTCATAAGTATGTGGTGCGTACCGCGTTCAATAATCTTTCCATCCTGCATCACCAAGATTTGACCGGCTTCGGCAATGCTTTGCAGCCGATGAGCAATGACGATGAATGTTTTATCCCGTACCAGATTTTTAATCGCTGTCTGAATTTGATTTTCATTTTCCGCATCCGTATAGGCAAGCGCTTCATCAAGAATAACAATCGGTGCATTTTTCAAAATCGCCCGTGCAATGGAAATCCGCTGTGCTTCCCCTCCCGACAGTTTGCTGTGTCCCGACCCGACCATCGTGCCGTACCCGTGCGGCAGCTTCATAATAAAATCGTGACAGCACGCCTGCCGTGCAGCTTCCATAACCGCCTCATCGCTCGCGTGTGAATGCATTCTGATGTTTTCCATAACCGTGCCCGCAAAGATGTACGTGTCTTGAAAAACCGCCGCCGTATACTCCATCAGGCGGGAAAAGGGAATATCGCGGATAGACACACCGCCGATACTAATTGCCCCTTCTTCCGTTTCCCAAAAGCGCAAGAGCAGCTGTCCGATTGTTGATTTTCCTCCGCCTGATTCTCCGACCAGCGCTGTCATTTGTCCCTGCGGTGCAGTAAACGATATCCCGGACAGCGCTTGCTTCCGTAGCGGGTCGGTGCTTTTTTGATACGAAAAAGAAACATTGTCAAAACACACCTCCCAGCTGCGCGGTACAAAAGCAGCGGCTCCGGCATCGGAATCGGTATCTATATCTGTTGCTCCTGTATCGGAATCGATATATGTAGGTTCCTGCACAATCTCATCAATTTGCACAAGACCTGCTTGCAGCATCCGCAGCTGCGTTGCATATTCGATACAGCCGGTCAGCGGTTCAAACAATGCCGGTACAAGAATCAGCGTCATCAAAATAGAAAGAATTAACTCCTTGCTCGGATCACGGGCAAGCAGCCATACGCCGACAGGCAGGGCCACACTCAAAAGCGACAGCACAATGCTCTTATACATGCTCATCGCGAAAGCGCTGTTTTTATAACTTTTTATCTCCCACCCCATATACGCGGCGATATGCTGTTTCAACGCATTCGTTACCGCCCCCGCACGTCCGAACAGTTTAACCTCAGCCATACCCCGCACATATTCCGAAAAGGCGCCCGTCATCTTTGCGGAAGACTGCATCACCTCCGTCATAATCGTTTGCACTCTGCTGCCGCCGAACACCAGCATCTGAAAAAAGAAACCCGCGATAATTGCAGAGGCGACAGCCGCAGCTAATACGAGGTTCAGATACGCGATACTCAAGAACAGGATAGTAACCATAACCAGCGAGCCGATAAGATCAGGCAGTATATGCGCGATAAAGCCTTCCATTTTTTCGATATTTTCATCCATCAGTTTTTGAATACCGCCGCTCGTGTGCGTAGAAAAATAGCCCATCGAAATACGGCCGAGATGTTCCATTACGTACAGGCGGTAACGATACAGCGCATCAAAGGCAACCGCATGACACCCGGCGCTGCCTAAAAACGTGAACACCATATTTCCGATAATGGCGCCTCCGGCAACCGCCGTCCACAGCACAATACCGCCGTGCTCCCCCGCCGCACCCAGCAGAAAATATTTGCAGATAAAATACACGGAGAGATAAGGCACCAAGCTCAGCGTCATACCGAGCACGGAAGCAATACAGCTCGCTGCCAGCAGCCCCTTCCCTTTCGATGAAACGGCAAACACCCGCTCCAACACACCTTTTTGTTTATGGTTTTCAGTCATAATCCGCTCCTCGACCTCACTTACATTTCAAAGCAACCTGTTCCGAAACAGAAGCTTTTAAACAGGGTTTAATCCCCCGATGCTCTGCGTCAGGGGTGTTGATTCAATCCTTTTCGTCAGTAACCCACGGCAAACTTATATGGGCAGTATAAACGAAACGCTTTTCTGATTCAAGCTGGAAAACTGTAAAAAAGAAAGAATGTTGAGGAAAATAGCTGTTTTTAGTGCCTTTATGCTGCAAATAAAGAATAGGTTGCTGTAAATAGAGAAGATGCAAGAAGGATAAAGAAGATGGCGTTCCGGTTTACGCGAGTTTTGGCAGCAATCAAAACATCGATTCTGACTCACCCCACCGACTTCCTTGTCAATTTTTGAATGAGATTTTTTGTTCAACTCCCGTCACGGAGGGGTGGGTGTTATCTGTGCATGGGGGGGGAAATAAAAAGTGACTTCTATTTTTTCATCTTTGCAAAAGCGGGTATTAGGTTTTATCGTTCCTTAAAATTCAACAGTCGAGCAAAATATCAATTTTGGAGACTGTTGAATTAGAGCGCTCTTTGCGCACAGCTATAATCAGCGACGTTTCGGCTTTATCCGAAACTCGTCGTTTAACGAGACCGCGATGTCTCAGCGGTCGAAGTTAAACCTTCTAATTTTTTGTTTTCTTTCCAGTCAAATAAATCCAATTGAGGCAAAAATTCCTGCATAAGTTTAAAATGCTTATCATTAGTCCACACTTTGCAAGCATACTTTATTGCAATATATGCAATCATTGCATCTTGAAAAGGAACTGCAAGCCCATTTTGTTTCAATGTAATAAACTGCTTTGAAAGTCCAAGCCAATCATTGTCAGAAAATGAAAGATATGAAAAGTCGTTAAGAGCTTCCGCAATCTGTAAAAATTGCTTATCCAAATTACTTCCGCGTAAAAGTTCTGTTTTTATAACTCCACAAGTCGCAATTTCGTATTCTTCAAAGATTTTCTTTGCTTCTTCCGTGGGGTTATTCCAAAAATCTATGATAATATTTGTATCGACAAGAATCATAACAAACTTGACTCACGAAGTTCTGTCACAGAATTACAGTCAAGATGGATTTTTCCTGCCAATTCAAAAAAATTTTGCTTAGTTTTCGGAGGTATTTTTATTTCATTCTTTCCACATTGTTCTGCTTCAAGAAATTTTATAAATGCAGCGACCGATGTTAAAAGCTGTTCGGGAAGGGTTTTGATTTGTTCGATAACCATTTCGTATGACATATACACCTCCGCTTCGTATAATTTTGAGACATTTTTTACACTCATATTCTGTCACTATATTTTCTACCTCCAATTATACATTATCACACATGATCTATCTATACTTTATTTTCAAACTTTAACATTCTCGTAGATACTTTTACTGTTTTTATATCAGCTATCATAAATTTGTGCCCTCCGTGGCACAAGCTTTTATCTGGAGAGACTTCCCCCTCCTTATACATCTATAAGAAATACGCTACAATCAAAGTAGTTATAATGTAGAGAACACTATGAGAACGATCGAAGATTATTGGAAGGATTGGGAGCGGCTGGGGTTTGAAAAGAAAGTGGAAGCGGGATGTATTCGGTACACGGCGTCGCCTGAGCTGGGGACGGGAGGTTTTACCGTTATGGGGGACACTCGGACTGCGATGGGGATTGTGTCCGACTGTACGCTGGAGAAGCCGTGTATTATAGAAGAGTCGGTTGACGAGCGGGGAATCGAGATCGGCCGGTATTACGAGGGTTCGGTGGAAGTGTATGATGCGGGGCGTAATCCCGTGCCGGATGCGGTGGACTACGGATTAAATGTCTATGTGAATGAGCCGGTTTTTCATGGGTTTAAGCGGATCAACCCGCACGTACGGATTGTCAATGCAGGGTTTTCGTATCGTCCTCAGTTTTTTGAAACGCTGCCTATCGCACTGCCTGATGATTTTTGGAAACGTGCGGCGGCACTTCTTAATCCTGCTCCGCTGCATATTCCGCAGATATCCGCGATCTGCGATCAGCTGAAAAACTGTGAGCTGACGGGAGATTTACTCGTGCTGTATATACAAGCGAAGGCGTTGGAAGCGTTTGTGTATCTTTTTGACTATATCTATTCGCATACGGAAAAACGGACAGTACATTTATCAGCGGATGATAAAGTGCGTTTGCATGCATTGAGGGTGTATCTTGAAAAGCACGCGGTGAATCCGCCGACTATTCAGGCGTTGTCGAAACAATTTGCGTTGAACAGGGAAAAACTGGTAACGGGATTTAAGGAAACGTACCGTATTACGGTCAATGGGTATGTGCAAAATGTGCGGATGCATAGAGCGGTTGAGCTTTTAAAAAACAGCGATGTGTCGATTACACAGATTGCTCGCGAGGTGGGCTATTACGGCGACGGGTATTTTCAAACCGCGTTTAAAAAATGCTACGGAGTTAGTCCCGGCGAGTTACGAAGAGAGATGAAAGAAAGAAATACAGCGAATAACAGTTAACGGACGGCTTTATAAAGAGCATTCCTTTGTATTATAACTTGCCGTCATTTTGCTTTCAGCCAAAATATATCGCTATCGGACAAACTTTTACCGGTTTTGCGTACAGCCCATTCAAAAAGACGTATAAACAAACCATGCGATTTAAAGATTTTGTAAAAGAACGTTTATTTTCAGTCGCTAAAATGGCACGGCTGAAAAACACTGTCGAGTTTCGGACGGAGCCGAAACATCGCAAAATTGTATGTGCGCTTTTCGCGTACCAATGCAACAGTTTCCAAAGTTCAAACTTTGTTCAACTGTTGCATTTGAAAGAGCATATTCCGGTTTATAGTGTTTCCGTGGCCTTGGCGATTGCTTCCGTGTTTTTCGGGCTGTTGCCGTATTATATGGTGTATCGGTTGCTGCTGCGTATTGTGCAGAGCTGCGATGGGCGGACGGTGTTGTGGTATGCACTGTTGATTTTGCTGTCGCTTGCGCTCGAGATACTGATGCACTGTCTTTCAACCGCTCTTTCGCATAAGACGGCGTTTTCTATTTTGAAAAAAGTGCGGCTTTCTATTACGGAAAAAATGATGCGTATGCCGCTCGGCTACATGCAAGCAAAAGGGAGCGGCTACTTTCACAGTCTCTTGATTGACAGCCTCGAACACCTCGAATATCCGCTTGCGCACGCAATCCCCGAAACGACTTCAAACATAGTGCTGCCTGTCAGTATTATCGCGCTGCTTTTCAGTTTTGACTGGCGGATGGGACTTTCGGTTTTGGTTCCTGCGGCGTTGACGTTGTTGTTTTATCTTCCGATGTATATCGGCATTATGAACGAATTTGCTGACACCTATTATACCATGCTCGAAAATATGAACGGTAGAGTTATCGAATATATCCGCGGAAATAAAGAAATCAAAATTTTCGGGAGAGAGGATGCAGCGCTTTCTCAATATGAAACTTCCATCGACAAATACAAAACGGCAACACTCCGGCTTTATAATCGAATGTATGTTGCAGCGTCCCCTTCGATTGTTTTGCTCTCCTCGCTTTTGGCAAGCGTACTGAGTGTCGGCGGCTTTTTATATTGCGCCGGCAGTTTAAGTGCACACTTGTATTTGTTTTCCGTGTTAGTGTCCGTCGGGATCGGCACTTCGCTTTTGAAGTTCACGGAATTTATGGATAACTTTTATTACATTAAAAACGGCGAACGCCTCATCAACGAAGTTCTCTCTGCTCCTGAATTACAAGAACCCGATAAGGTCGCCGGTGAAATACCGAATAACGAAATTGCACTGCATCATGTTTCTTTTGCGTATGACGATGTCCAGGTGCTGCATGATATTTCACTTGTGTTCCCTGAAAAAACAAAGACCGCGATTGTCGGGCATTCAGGTTCCGGTAAAACGACCGTCGCGAATCTTATTGCACGCTTTTGGGATGTACAGGAAGGAAGTATAACAATAGGCGGTGTTGCGTATCGAGATTTATCTCTGGATCAGCTGATGCAGCGGGTCAACTATGTAACGCAAGACACCTTTTTATTCAATATGCCGATTATCGAAAATATACGGCTTGGTAAGCCCGATGCATCCGATGAGGAAGTGATTGAAGCGGCGAAGAAAGCTCGTTGCCACGAGTTTATCATTGCGTTTGAGAATGGCTACAACACGAGTACAGGAGACGATGGAGCAAAATTGTCGGGAGGACAGCGGCAGCGAATTATTATTGCACGTGCTCTATTGCGGAACGCACCGATACTGATTCTTGACGAAGCAACCGCTTATGCGGATATGGAAAATCAGCACAAAATTCAAAAGTCGCTCGAAGAATTGTGCAAAGACAAAACGCTCATTGTAATTGCACACCGGTTATCAACGGTTATCGGCTGCGATCAAATTATCGTGATGAATAATGGAACGGTCGCTGCAACGGGAACACACGGCGAACTGTTGAAGCAATCACCGCTGTATGCAAAGCTGTGGAGTACGCAGGTACAGAGCCGGAACTGGAAGCTGGCGAGGGGAATGGGGGAGTAAAGTGCGGTAAAAGGTATTTTATAGTGTTAAGGGTCTAGCGAAAGATAGAAAAAAACAGCAGAATATGGTAAGATAATTCTCAATTTTACCGTTGCTTTAACGGTAAAATTGGGAGATCCTATGCAAAATGAGCTTTTCGCTACAGTACAGCAGGACGATTTTATCTCTATCCCCGAAGCAGGTCATTGGGCTACGGTATTACTGGGAAAGCATGTAACCAACTCAAATATTACGTATCTTATTCAATACGGACGAATAAATAAATTTTTTCATAACGGTGCCCCTGCAGTTTCAAAAACGGAATTGCTTCACTATTATCAGTCGCGTTCCGGTAAACGGCAGACGGATTGGGAAGAGAGGCTCGGTGAAAAATTGAATTGGACTTTGTCTTTCGAACAATATAAAGAAGCTGAAACGACAAAACATGTTCATAGGCTGCATCCTTATAAAGGGAAATTTATTCCGCAGCTTGTCGAATATTTTTTAGATAAGCATACCGACAGCTTTAAACAAAATGTCTTTTTTCATAAGGGCGATGTTGTGCTTGACCCTTTTTGCGGTAGCGGAACAACACTTGTACAGGCAAATGAACTGGGTATTCATGCAATCGGCGTGGATATTTCGGAGTTTAATACAGTCATTGCAAATGCAAAAATACAAAATTGCGATTTACAAATGCTTGAAAATGAACTTTCGTTTATAACAAATAGACTTCGCGATTTTACCGCTGCTTCCTCCATACCGGAATTTGAAGATGCGCTAAGCGCTGAGCTTTTAACTTTTAACAATAAGTATTTTCCGTCGCCGCAGTTTAAAATCGATGTACGGCAAAAGAATATCGATGAAAAGACCTATGGAGCTGAAAAAGAAAAAGAATTTTTTCCTCTTTATGAAAAACTTGTCCATACATTTAATATTCAACTAAAGCAAAAAGAAACGGATACATTCTTAGATAAATGGTACGTGCAGAATATTCGGAACGAAATTGATTTGGTCTTTCAGCTTATTAAAAAAATACCGAATGAAACTGAACGGAATATCGCAAAAATAATTTTAAGTAGAACAATGCGCAGTTGCCGGGCGACAACCCATTCAGATCTTGCGACAATCTATGAGCCAGTAACTACTCCGTACTATTGTACAAAGCATGGAAAGATTTGCAAGCCGCTTTTTTCGATATTGAGATGGTGGAATACTTATGCAAATGATACCATCAAACGCTTAGCCGAATTTAAAATGCTCAGGACGCAAACTTTTCAATATTGCGTAACCGGAGATTCCCGCACAATCAATCTCGATGAAAAAATAAAACAAAATAAACCTGAGTTATATGAATTAATCCGGAATCATAAAATTGCAGGTATTTTTTCTTCTCCGCCGTATGTCGGATTAATAGACTACCATGAACAACATGCGTATGCATATGACATATTCGGCTTTACCCGTCATGATGATTTGGAAATAGGCCCCTTATTTAAAGGAAAGGGAAAAGATGCCCGCGAAAGTTATGTGGAAGGCATTAGCGCTGTTCTAAATAATGCAAAGCCCTATTTAGCGGCAGACTATAATGTATTTTTGGTTGCAAATGATAAATTCAATATGTATCCGCTTATTGCAGAGAAAGCCGGAATGCGTATTGTTAATCAATATCATCGTCCGGTTTTAAATAGAACAGAAAAGGATAAGGGCGCTTATTCCGAAACAATTTTTCATATGAAGGAATGGAGATGAAAAGATGAGTCTTACAAATACACAAATGACTGAAATTGAAGAGATTTTAAAACAAAGCTTACGGAATAAATTTACGCATTATAATCCCGAACCTGCCGTTATGCCTTTTCATACCCGCTTATTAGGAAAAGACAGAATGGCATTGTTTTCGTTTATTCATTCCCTAAATACAAATTTCGGTACAACTATTTTTGAACCGGTAGCGGCTGCTCTTGCAAAAACAGCATTTAAAAGCGCTGAAAAGCAACAAACAGCCGGAAAAACTATTTCAAGTGAAGCGCAAAATATCATTCAGACTATTATGGACGATCTTGAAACAGGACGGCAACTACCGAACAAACTTCAAGAAATTGAACGGATACGGGCGGTATGCCAAAAAGGAGAAATGAAAGAAGTAAAACCGACAAAAGTTGATATAAAACTTGTTTCAAAGAATGATGAAATTTTCCTTATCGATATAAAAACAGCCAAACCAAATAAAGGTGGGTTTATAGAGTTTAAACGCACGCTTTTGAAATGGGTCGCGGTAACACTTGCTGAACATCCGACAGCTCATATCCATACACTTCTTGCAATTCCGTATAATCCGTATGAACCGAAAGAATACGGTCGCTGGACAATGCGAGGGATGATTGATTTGGAATATGAGCTAAAAGTTGCGGCAGAATTTTGGGACTTTTTAGGCGGCACCGGATCATACGAAGCATTGTTGAATATTTTTGAGAAAGTCGGAATTGAATTGCGCCCCGAAATCGATGCGTATTTTGCACAGCATAGATAGAAAAAAATCGGAATTTGTGTATGATAGATAAGAAAATAAAAAGTCTGATTTAGCCGTAGTTACAGAGCCTCGATTGACAGAATTAAAAGCCTTTCGGTGCAAGCGGATCCGATTGAAGAGCAGCGGAAGGTCATCAAAGAGATAGCGATCTACGAATCCGAGATTGCGTCTGCAAAAGGGATGATAGCTGCTTGCGCAGAAAAGAAAAAAATGATATTGGAAAAGTGGTTGTGAGGGGGGAAATTAATATGGAAATAATATTTTATAACTTATTAAAAGTGGATAATGAGGAAAATACAGTATCTGTTGAATCTTTTGCAAATAAACAAAATATTCAAGGTTATATTTGGGACTTGATTACTAATTGTGTAGATACTAAAGGAGATAGAGAATATATTTTTGACCCAAATTTGCAAACAACTAAAACCCATATTGATAATATTATTCAAAACAATAATAGTAGAGATGATGTATGCAAGTTGTTGGCAGAAAAATTACTATCGGTTGAAAATGATACAAAAGAAAAAATTGCACATTTAGACAAAGAAATTCCTAAAGGGATTTTAATGATTTCATTTACAAAAATGACAGAAACCGAATACAAGTTGATTATTACAAAAGCTGATTATACAGAATTTTTGGAAGAACTAAGTGGAGAAAAGAAAAGCGGATTACCAACTAAAAAGAAGATATTTAAATCCTTTATTATGAATGTTTCATATTTTGATTATAAATTTGAATATACAAAAATATTGACATATGATGCTAATTCTAAAAAAGCAGCTTATTGGTGGAAAAACTTTTTAGAATTAAGTGAAGTAAGGGACGATATAAAAAATACAAAGACAGCATATGATGCCATAAAAAAAGATATAATTGAACCTTTAAGGCGTAAACACAAACAAGATTATCTATATTTAAGAAATGCTACTATTGCCTATTTTAGAACAGATGGTGATTTTGATATAAATCATTATAAGGATGTTATCATTGGAAATTATCAACCTTTTGATAATTCTTTAAATATTGAAAATATAAAGATAAAAATTGAAAGACTACCCCAAAAACATGGTTTTGATAATTCATTCCAAAAAACACCGACTGTAATAACAGATAAATTCAAAGATACCATTTTTCTCTCTGAAGGAATAGAATTAAAACTCAAGCAAGACATATTAGATATTAATAGAGTTATTAAGCCCCATAGAGATGATGAAGGTAAAGAATATATTATGATTTTGAGTTCTGAGGGATATCAATACGCGATAGGTCTGGACAGAGAACAAAATGAGTAAGATCTGTTATAATATAATAAGTTTATTTTCCACATCTTTTGAATTAATATCAGAAAAAGAAGATTGTGATGAGGTAGTTGCTGTATATGAAGTAAAAGATTTTGTCAAAATATTATCACAACAAAATATATGTGAATTTTTAAATGCTCGTGACCAAATTGCCATCTATGTTTCCGAAAATGAAGAAACAATATCTTATCTCTCAAAACTTAAAAATAGCTGGAATGATTTTATTGATGAATTTCGTTTAAAGAATATTCAGCATGCCAGAATTAAAATTCATATAGCAAAATATATTAAAGAAAATTATTTATCAATATATGATATTAATAATTTTACTAAATATATCAATGAATTATCATTATCGCAATTTCTTGAAGTGATTAATAATAGATTAAATGGTTTTCTTATTTTTGAAATTCAAGATGAAAATTATTCTCAATGGAGTACAACTACAATCTCTTTTATTCCTAAAAATGCTACAGGCAATATATCAGGCATCGAAAGTATTATCAAAAGGAATAGAATAAATGATGCCAGAAAATTATGTTACAGTGAAATGAAAAAATATAATCTCATTCCTGAAGATTTGTATTGCTCCGAAATAGATGTAACGAATTCCTTACAAAAAACTTTTTTAAAGGCGTGCATAATTTATATGTGCAATTTTATATTTGATTATTCAATCTTTAAAAATGATGTCTATGAGTATAAGATCAATGGTTTTAAAACACTAAGTGAACAAATTGACATAAAAACAATCTCTAATATCAAAGTAGATATAAATTCTTGTAGAGCAATATATGATATTTATCGATGGATATATTTAGGTGGAAATAGTACAGATAAAATAAATATTGCTAGAAATATTATATCATTAAATATTAGTTGCATGACATTACAACTTAATCCTTTGGCTTTTGAATCTATACTTTCAAATTACAAGATATATGAAAAGCAAAATGTAACACAATACCTTGAAATGAGAAATCAGTTATCAGAATTACTTATAAATCTCCAAGAAAAAATTATGAATATAATGGATACATTTATCGGAGATTTTAAAAAAAATATATTAACATTAGTTTCTTTTTTTATATCAGTCATAGTTATTGAAGTTGTATCAAATGGAGATTTTACACATGGATTTACAAATGAAATCATCGGCTTGTCATCGCTCTTTTTATTGATATCATTCGGATTACTTATATATTCACGCTGGGAATTAACACAAAAGCTTAACTTATACAATAAACATTATAATCAAATAAAAGAGCGGTATAAGGATGTTTTAAGTGATATAGAATTAGAAAATATCTTTGAAGAGTGTGACCCGCAAAAAAATGATACAAATGCTCATTTTGTAAAAAAACAAAAGAAATACTATTCTATTTTATGGTTCTTGTCTATCATAGGATTAGGTGTATTTTTATATATAATCTATTTGGATAATAATAGCAATAGTAATAATGTTTCAAATCCTGACATTGGAGGTGCATTGATATGTTGTATACGGAATATCTTTCAATAAAGAAACTTATACTTCATATAACTGGTAATAAATTAAATCAGGATAATATTATATTGTCAACAGATATAATTGAAATTAATCCGGATATGGAGAAAAACTTAATATCCTACTTCCTCACTCCTTTCGATTCTGAAGAATTTTATCAGTTTTATCATGAAAGTGATTTAGCTTTGAACGAAGTATATACCTATGTTTCAAAAATTTTTGACAATGGAGAACAACTTTATGAACAATCCGTCAATTTAGCCAAGCACCTCTATGAACAAAGCACTCATCCTAAAATTAAGGGTGGCGAGTTTTATACCGTTTATTTTAAAGATTGTATTTTAGACAGCGAAACGCTCGATGCAGTAGGTTTATTTAAATCTGAAAATAAAGACACCTTTTTAAAAGTTCTACAGGAAAACGATAATTTTAACTTACAGACTGAAAAAGGTATCAATATTAAAAAACTGGATAAAGGGTGCCTTATTTTTAACAAAGATCGTGAGAATGGTTATATAGTTGCTGTAGTAGATAACGCCGGAAGAGGCGTTGAAGCCCGCTATTGGCTTAATGATTTTCTACATGTCTGCCGCCGAAAAGATGAATATACCAATACGCAAAATTTTATGACTTTAGCAAAAAACTTTGTTACACAAGAGTTGCCCAAGGAGTTAGGCACTTCAAAAGCCGATCAAATTGATCTTTTGAATAAATCTTTGGATTTTTTTAAAGATAAAGATACTTGTGATATTGATGACTTTACCAATGAAGTTATGATTGAACCCGATATCATTGAAAAATTCTATCACTACAAACAACGCTGCGAAGATGAAAGCGGCACATCAATAAACAATAGCTTTTCTATTTCCGAAACCGCACGAAAAAAACAGCAGCGATCGTTCAAACGGGTCATCCAACTGGATAAAAAAATCAAAATCGTTATCGATGGTAACAGTCAAAACATCGAACAAGGTACGGACAAAAAAGGTAAATTCTACAAAGTGTATTACAACGAAGAAAAATAGAACTTATTGTATACGTATATTGCTCATACGATATCGAAACTAAGATTATATAAATTTTTAAATTTTTCACAGAAGATGACGGTTCTGACATAAGCTCGTCTGTCGTGCATATTCTTGTCACGGATACCGCTGGTTCCAAGCGAACTCATGTTCAGCAGAGCCTCAAATGTTCCTTTCTCAAACGGACAAGGATGTCAATTCTTGGACAGCGTGAGGGATTGCAGCGGTAGCCTTTTTGCCGTTGATACGTAGCAAAAGCAGTTTTCGACGTGAGGCGAAACACTGCTTCTATAATGCAGTAACGGCAAAAAGCTACAAGCGAAAAGCCCGACGGTTTACGCCGCGGCACATAATTGTGCGGCGTAAACCGGCACGCCCGAAATCATAATATTATAATTAAAAAATGCAATCATGTTCATTTACTTCCCCCACTTATGCTTGCAGTTAAAATATATCGCAGGAAGACAATGTTTCGTTTGTTATACGGACAGCGGACGGGAAAATGATATAGAATTGCAGAAATGGGGGAATCGGTATGTTAAAAACAGTACGGGATTTTATCAAGTTGATGAGCGGGCAAAAAAGAGAGCTGTATGCTTCGCTTGTGTTGAGCTTTTTTGACGGCTGGCTGATTGTGGTTCCTTTGCTGGCAGCGTTTCATATTACCGCGCGGATGCCGGAATTTAATCCTGATGTTGCGGAGGCTTTGACGATGCCGGTAATGATCCGGTATTCGCTGATTATGCTGGCGAGTATTCTTGTCCGCATCGTGCTGCGCTACCTTGTTTCGCGTCTGCGGTCGGGCGCGGGGTATAAGTGTATGGCGGAAGAGCGCAAAACGTTGGGGAAGGAATTGCGGAAGGTGCCGCTCGGTTTTTTTAATGAAAAGAATTTGGGCGATGTGGTTTCGACGATTACCTCGGACGCGGCGTTTTTGGAAATAGAAGGCATAGGTGTCATTGAAAAAGTTGCAGTCGGCATTCCGGTATTTGTCATCGCGCTTATGATCTGCCTCTCATTTGATTACCGTATTTTTTTGCTCGTGCTTGTCTTGCTCATTCCGACATGGTTTGCCTACCGATATCTTGCAACACGGCAGGATGCGCTCAAGCTGAACCGGCAAAAATTGATCGGACAGGTAACGGAGGATACGATTGAATTTATCAAGGGACTGCCCGTATTGAAATCCTACAACATGACGGAAAAACAATTTTCTAAAACACAAAACGCTTATGAAAGATTGCGCGCATTTTCCGTGCGAGGAGAATTTGTTCATATCCCGCCGATAGGCATGTATCAATTATGTTTTCGGCTCATTACGACGGGGATTGTATTTCTTTCCGGACTGTTTCTATTGCACAAGGACTTCGTATTTCCGCAAGCCTTTTTATTGATGCTTGCCTCGTTCAGTCTTTTTACCGGCGCCGAAGCGATGGGGATATTCAGTATCTTTGCAAAGATGACGCAGCAGTCCATCGACCGGATGAATCAAATTAAGACGATTCCTAAGTTAGAAGATATTTCCGGCACGGAAAAACTTGAGCGGTACGATATTTGTTTTGAGCATGTGAATTTTGCATACAATAAAACGCCGGTATTGCGAGATGTTAGTTTTTGCGCACCGGAAGGAACGACGACGGCTCTTGTCGGACTTTCGGGAGGCGGCAAAACAACGGTTACGAATTTGATTGCACGCTTTTGGGATATCCGGCCCGGGCATGGGGAGATCAGCATCGGCGGTAAGGCAGTAAAAGCGCTCTCGTACGAACACTTGTTGAAGAATATCAGTTTTGTATTTCAGGATATGTTTTTATTTAATGATACCGTGCTGAACAATATCCGTATCGGACAGCCGGACGCAACGCTCGAAGAAGTCCGTGAAGCGGCTCGGCGTGCAGGCTGTGCGGAATTTATTGAAGCGATGGAAGATGGCTACAACACGGTTATCGGTGAGGCGGGAGCACGACTTTCCGGCGGAGAAAAGCAGCGTATTTCCATTGCGCGTTCTCTTATCAAGGATGCGCCGATTATCCTTTTGGACGAGGTAACGGCAAATGTCGATGCGGAAAATGAACAGCTGATTCAAACGGCTTTACAGGAGCTTTTAAAAAACAAAACGGTGATTATGATTGCGCACAAACTTTCGACCATACAAAACGCCGATCAGATTCTCGTGCTGGAAAACGGAACAATCAGTCAGCGCGGCGCTCATGAAGAGCTGATTGCACAAGCGGGACTATATCGGCGGCTGTGGGATATACAATATGAAGCGGAACGGTGGAGAATGTAGGGACTTCCCCGACATCCGTGCCGGGAATCCCTTCTTTATACTAGACTCTCGAGAAGAAAAGGCGCTCGCGATTTCTGCGCAATCGCTCTTTTAAGTCTGAAGTAGAAAAACCGGCCGAGCCGCTTTTCTTTTATAGGAGGCGCTCACAAATCCTGCGCCTGCTCGGATTTGCTCGTTTAAGTCCAAAGTAGAAAAACCGGCCGAGCCGTTTTTCTTTTATAAGAGGCGCCCGCGATTTCTGCGCCACTGCTCGAAATCGCTCTTTTAAGTCTGAAGTAGAAAAACCGGCCGAGCCGTTTTTTCTTTTATGAGAGGCGCCCGCGATTTCTGCGCCACTGCTCGAAATCGCTCTTTTAAGTCTGAAGTAGAAAAACCGGCCGAGCCGTTTTTTCTTTTATGAGAGGCGCCCGCGATTTCTGCGCCACTGCTCGAAATCGCGAGCTCTTCTTGCAATTATTCCTCTTATTATATATATTAGCGGAGCACGATCAAAGTAGTTAATGTGCGGATCTTATCTGCGTGTTATGCCTGCCTCTAATGCACGGTCTGTCTAAACAGCGGCTTTAATTTCCTTGACATCGATATTAAATGTTTTTGTAAGGAAAGGAATAGAATATTTTTGCGTTTCCGGCGGTTCGTCACACAGTATTGTAATATGCGGCAAGTTTTTCTTGTCGCCGGGAAACGGATGGAAACGGAAGAAATCTCTTTTGAAGACTTGGGTCTTGACGAAAAGACCCTTGTCGCTGTTACTAAAAAAGGCTTTGAAACGCCTTCTCCAATTCAAATTTTGGCGATTCCCCGTCTTTTAAACGGCGACGCCAATATCATTGCAAAGGCGCGCACAGGCACCGGTAAGACGGCGGCTTTCGCCCTTCCTCTTATTCAGGAGCTAAGAGAGCAAAGCGACCATGTGAGAGCTTTGATTCTTGAACCTACGCGGGAACTTGCCGTTCAGACTTGCACTGAAATAAAGTCGTTTGTTTTTGATAAATATCCCAGATCGGCGGTCGTTTACGGCGGCGCTTCCATGGGAATGCAAATAAAGGACTTAAAGCGCGGAGCGGAGATCGTCGTGGGAACTCCGGGGCGTATTCAGGATCATCTTGAACGCGGCAGTTTGAACATTGAAAAAATCGATTATTTTATCCTTGACGAAGGCGATGAAATGCTTGATATGGGGTTTATCGAGGATATCGAAGCCATTTTTGCAAAGGCGAATCCTTCAAGCAGGATTCTTTTGTTCAGCGCGACTATGCCCGAACCCATTCTCAAGATCGCTCATAAATTTATGGGCGAGTATGAAATAATTGAAGAAGAAGGAATAACGGAAGAGCCGCTCTTAATTGACCAAAAATATTGGGTTGTGCGTGAAAATGAAAAGATAGAGGCTCTAGTACGCCTTATAGATATTTCTCCGGATTTTTACGGCCTTGTGTTTACGCAGACCAAGGTCGACGCGGACGCCGTAAGCCGCATGCTTGACGAGCGCGGATACGAAGCTTCCGCCCTGCACGGCGATATTCCGCAGCTTCAGCGTGAAAAAATCCTTATGCGATTCAGAAGCAAAAAAACGCGCGTCCTTGTAGCCACGGATGTAGCCGCCCGAGGTATAGACATTACGGGGCTGAGCCACGTTGTAAATTATTCTTTGCCTTTTGACGGAGCTACCTATGTTCATCGCATAGGCAGGACGGGGCGCGCCGGTTCGTCGGGATGCGCAGTAACCTTTGTAAGGCCTGACGAACGTAGAAAACTTAAGTTTATGCAAGCGGCTGTGCGGCGCGCAAGCAAGGGTGAAATGATCGAAGAAGAAATTCCTTCCGTAGATGCAGTTATTGAGGCAAAGCGTAAACGATTGTTCGATGAGATTAAAGTATCTCTCGGTGTTTCCGAGCCTGCTGAGGCGGACAGTGTTCGGAACGGCATATCCGAACGATGTGGGGAAGACGATCTTCTCGGCAGCGTTTCCGATCCTTCTGGGGCAGGCGGTTTCAATGGCGGCGTCTCTGAGGCGACCGTTTTGGGCGATATTAACGATCCGGAAAATCACGTAAAGGCGTCTTTTATTTTTGAAAACCTCGCGGAACAGTTATGTTCCGGTATATATTCGAATCCTAAAGAGATTCTTGCGAGAGTACTTGAAAATTTTTACGGTAAAACTCTTGACAGATCGCGCTACGGTTTGATTTCTTCGGTAAAATCTTACGGAGAAGGCGGTCAGATAAGATTGTTTGTTCAGCTCGGCAGGAGGGACGGATACAATGCGCGTTCGATAGCCGATTATTTTAGCAATTTGCTGCATATTCCCGGACGTATGGTCGATAACATTGACATATCTTCAAGTTTCAGCCTTGTAAGTTTGCCTGTCTCGGCCGGAAAGAAGGTTCTTGAAATGTCCCGTAAAGACAAGGGTTTACCTCACATGCATGTTGACAGTAAATCCGGCGGAGGCTTTGTCTTAAATTCCCGTACCGGTCGAGAAGGCAGAGTCGGGCGAGGAAAGTACGGCAGAGCTTTTCCGAACGATGTGCGTTCGCCGTCAGGCAGGGCTAAAAGGCGGGCGGGCAAGGGTTTGAACAAAGTCGAAGGGCGTAAGGGCGGCGCTGAACTGTATAAAAAAAAGAAATCCGGCGAGGAAAGGTTTTAACGCTTTTTAAGAAGCGCGCCTTGCTGCCGGCTTATAGGCGCACTGTCAGTCTGCGATTAAAGTGCGCTTAGCGTGCTGTTAACGTGCGTTTTTTATAATTTTGTTTTGTCTTGTCCCGTCGCTTTTGCATGGCTTACGATCCATCGCTGCACGGGTACTGCCCAATCGTCCTCATGACAGCCTTCGAGTATGAGCCTTTCATACATATAGTGTATGTGTTCGATCACTGCGCGGCGGTTTTCGCCTGTAAGTTCCGGCGTGTTTTTAAAAAGATCGTTTATAAAATTTACTGCGTCGTCCGTTGTAAAAAAATCCGTGATATGCGACATCATATAAAGCGCAGCAGGAATGCAGTTTACGCTGTGCTGCTTTACAAAAAGTACGGATTCCGTTATAGCGACGGCTCCTTCGTAAAGTTCCTTGTTCCACTTTTCTTTTTCCCGTTCGGTAAAATTTTCTCTCTCAAAAAGCATTTTGTAATATGAAAAACAAAGAACCGCTATTGCGACGTGCAGGCTCGGCACGCAAAGATAGTGCGGATCCAGATTGTGAATATTTTTGAATTTTGCATTTTTACGATAATCGGGACGGTTTGTCGTCGTCAGTCTGAACTTATACACGCGGGCAGCTTCGTTATATGCCTTTGTTATGTATTCTACAAATTCCTTTGCGAACGGTAAGGAACGGCCGGCGCCGAACCGTTGTATGAGCATGCTTAAGGGCGACAGCCAGAAATTCACAAAGTGCATGTAAATGTCGATTTTACCGGGAATAAACGGAACCGTATTGTCAAGAGGACTTTCCACATTTACGACCGGTATGTGGTAAAAGCCCCATTTTTGAAAGAATTGTAATATAAAAAAATTTTTTATTACGGACCCGATGTATTTCCACGACGTCTTAAAGGTTTTCGCCCTCCACGGAAGGACAAAATAAGGAAGCAGCCAATTAAAGGATGATAGCGAACGCGAAGAAACTTTTGCAATACGGCGCAGCTGCTTATTTGAAAAAATATCCGGACGCATTATTTAATTTTATAGCAAAAACTGGGGATTTTCAATTGTAAGATGAAACTGTTGTCGGCCTGTATTTGCGGTCTTGAGGTTATACTTCAAGCCGCATTTTTATACGATGGCCGACTTTAACACAAACTGCTTAATGTGTACTATTCGCTCTTTGCTTTTATAAATTTATCCCCATATTTATATTTTACAAGAGATCTTTCCGGTATGGCTTTAATGATAAAGTATGCTATAAATATGGAAATTAATTTACCTACACTTTCAGTTACAATGTAAACTGATAAAACCGACTCTAAAATCTGTTTTCCGGTCGCCATCAGTCCGGCAGCCAGCATAGAGGCGCCTCCGCCTGTTGATCCTCCAAAGAAGAATACGGTGATCGGCGTTGCTGTAATTGTTGCTACCAAAGCAATAATAATTCCTGAAACTATTAATTTCCAAATCTTATTCATCATATTGTATTTTGACAATAATCCTGCCGCAATTCCAATAAAGAATGCACAAAATGCATACGGAATCCATGTTGGATCAAAAATACCGTTAATCAGGTTTGTCAATACGCCTGTAACCGCTGCCGGGATCGGTCCTGCGAGCGCGCCTACCAGTAAAACGCCTATCATGTCTAAATCTACCGGTATTTTCAATAAGGAGGTCATCTGTCCTCCGACAATATTAATTGCAATTGCTACCGGAATTAATAAAATAACCACCATTGAAAATGTTTCGTTCTTTTTCATTGTTTATTCCTCCTATTTTTTTGTCAATCAAAGCTGTAATGTCTTCATATTGAAAACATTTTATTTTTTTTTCATTATTCATTCCTCCTGTTTTTTGTCGATCAAATCTGTAATGTCTTCATTGAATATTTCTTTATAAAACAACTTATAAAATTTAGCTGTATCAACATCATATGCATATTTTGCATTACATTTGTTTTTATTCCAATGTCCATTTATATCTACAATGGACTGTCCCCGGGCAATTCCTTCCGTCACTACATCAATATATGCCGGTTTTACATTCACAATGGAATTGTCAAGGAAGTACGCAACAGTTAGTACGTCATGCATTGGCGAAACGGCTTTTCTTCTTTCTTTCCAGTTTTCATCCATCCCTATTTGAGTAATATTATAAACAAATGTTGATAATTTGGTATTTAACATTCTTAATATTTCCCGCATGTTGCAGTCTAAGGCAATTTTATTTGTAACATCCAAACCTATCATCGTTACTTCTTGAATACCTGCCATCAGAACTTCATGCGCTGCCAGCGGATCCGCCCAAAAATTATACTCTGCCACAGGACTCATATTTCCAGTGTACTTTGCCCCTCCCATAATAATTAAATGTTTTAGATTTTTGGCAAAATCCTTAGACTTGCGTATCGCATGGGCTATATTCGTACAAGGTCCTATCGCAAATAGTGTAATTTCGTTAGGATATTTATTCACATATTCAACCAAAAAATCTACTGCGTTCAGATCTTCTTCTTTTTTATTTGAAGATATAGTATCTGCAAAGCCTCCCAGGCCGTCATCGCCAAATGCACTCACTGTTGCCGGCTGTTTCCGGTCTAATGCAACTGCCGACCCGCGATATAACGGAATGTCCTCTCTTCCACATAACGAAAGAATATTCAATCCATTCCTTGTTGTCGTATCTAATGCTCCATTTCCTGTCACGCTACATACTGCTTTTAAATCCAATTTTCCTGAGTATAACGCCAATATGATAGCCAGCGCATCATCTGTTCCCGGGTCACAATCAATGATAATTTTTTCTTTCTCCATTTAAACCTCTAGTTGTAATAACTCAGAAATTCTTCCATTGTGACAGCTGTTTTATCCGATTTTAACTTATCGCATAATTGTCCTATATATGTCTTTTTCAACATACTATCTTTTAAAAGATCTTCATCGGAAAATATCTCTTTTGCACTTCCTACTTTAAGCAGATTTTTATGTGACATTACAAATATTTTCTTGAAATTATTTACCGCAAATTCTATATCATGGGTTATTGTAACTACGGTTTTATTCTCTTTTTTTAATTCTTTAAGGATGTCCTCCAATCTCTTGATTCCAAACAAATCCTGACCTGCGGTGGGCTCATCCAGTATCAATATTTTTCCGTCCATTGCCAATACGGACGCAATGGAAACAAATTTACGAATGGAAAGCGGAAGATTATAAGGATTTTCCTGCATCTGTTCCGATAATCTACATAGATCGGCTGCCCATTCGGTTTTTTGCGCAATTTCTTTCTCCGACAATCCCTGCTTTTTTGGTCCGAATCTAATCTCATCTTCCACATTGTTATGAAAAATTTGATCATCAGGATTTTGGAATACATATCCTGCAACTTTTGACAATTGCGCTGTTGTATAGTCTTTCGTATTCATTCCATCAACCAAAACCGTTCCTTGAGTTGGTTTTAATAATCCGTTAATCATTTTAACAGTTGTTGTCTTGCCGGCGCCGTTCTGACCTATGATAGCGACTGCTTCTTCTTTATTAATTTCAAAACTTATATTTTCAACAGCAGAAAAACCATTCGGATACTGAAAACTTACGTCTTTGAATTCAATAATCCCCATACTGCTACTCCTTCTTTCCGATTTTTTGAAGCTGATAAGCCATTTCATCTGTAGTAATAATATTTTCTTCTATTCTTACTCCATGTTTTTTTAATTCATTTGCAAGATATACTGTTAACGGCAACCTAACCCCAAACTGTTCTAATTCAATTTCAGATAAAACTTTATGTTTATCGCCATGTCGAATTACTTTCCCTTGGTACAAAATTACTACTTCATCACAATATTCAGCCACTAATTCCATCTTATGCTCAACAAGAATGATGGTCTTTCCCATTTTTTTCATTGTTTGTATAATTTCAAAAACACGTTCCGTTTCCTGTGGATCCAACTGTGATGTCGGCTCGTCTATCACTAATATATCCGGTTCCAGAACCAGCACCGATGCCAAAGCTACTCTCTGTTGTTGACCGCCTGATAACTCAAAAGGATTTTTATTTTGAAGATAAGCGGTGTTGGTAATTACCATAATCTTTTCTACACGCTGCTTTATTTCCTCTACCGGAACTCCAAAATTTTCCAATCCATATGCGATCTCGCCATATACAGTGTCTCTGGCTCCCGTAATCTGATTAAATGGATTTTGAAAAACATATCCTATTTTAGATGCCAGTTCTCCCATTTCATAGTCTTCTAGATTTTTTCCGTCAACTATTACTTTTCCTTCGATCTTTCCTTGAAAAAAATTAGGAATAAATCCTCTTATAATGTTACACAGTGTTGTTTTTCCACTTCCATTTGCGCCTAATATCGCATAAATTTTTCCCTTTTGGAAAGATAAGTTTACATCAGCAATACTTGGTGTTTTAGCCAAAGGATATGTGTAATTAACATCTTGTATATCTATATAAGCCATAGCGCAACCCTCCCGGCAATACCTAAAACACCGAATATTGTAATTAGTATAACGACTTTTTTATCCGATTCCGTTTTTTCTATATCATACAGATGTGTCGGCTTTATTCCTGATGAAAAACCTCTGGCTTCCAATGTCAACGCCCGTTCTTCTATTCCTGCTATTGAACTTAATACAAGTGGAATAATTGTTGGAACAAATACTTTTGCTCTTACAAAAAGATTTCCTTCCGTTTCCACTCCTCGTGCTTTTTGTGCATTCATAATCGTCTGGGATTTTTTCTTTAAAACGGGAACCATTTGTAGTGTTGACAGCACCACATAAGAAGCTTTTGCACTCATTACGCTCTTTTCTAACGCTAATACAAAATCTTTTTCCTGCGTAACTGAAAAGAGCCAAATCAAACTGCCTCCTGCACCCATTAATGTAAAGCCAAGTTTTAAGGCAAATAAAAGTCCTTCCAGCTTTGCATTAAATATCCAAACTGAAAATATAACTTCTCCTTTCGGATAGAAAAACGTTTGTATAAATAGCAATATCAGAAACAAAAGCCCCACGGAATTTTTCACTCTTCGGATAAATATTTTCCAAACACCGCTCATTGCAGCTATAATATTTATTATTACAAATATAACCAGCTTGCTCAAAATTCCCGGCATAATAATATCTAAAACAACCAGAACTATTGCCAAATAAAATTTAGTTAACGGATATAGCGCAACAATTTTATTCTCTTGCTTCATTATTTGCTCTCTCCTTATTGAAAAATAACATCACAAAGATCGTATTTGTGATTTAATAAATTCAGCGTCCCTTAAACAAGAAACGTTTAATCACGTAGTTATTATCCGACTGCATAATTTGCAACATAATATGGCATCCGTTGTAAGTTTATTTGAATTGGTGTGACAGAACCTCTTCCATATAAGGAATGGATTCGGTCGCACCTTTTTTTGAAACAGCCAAAGCTGCAGCCTTTGACGCTATCTCCATCGCCTTTTGTATGCTCTGTCCCCCTGCAAGCTGTGAAATAAAATAGCCTGTAAAAGTGTCTCCCGCTCCCGTAGAGTCCACAACAGGCGCGTCATAGATACCTTGGAAGCATGAAGTCTTATCGTCCAGGTAGAGCGCTCCGGCCTTGCCCAATGTCAACACAATTCGGCTGTGCGGAAATTTCTTTGCTATTGCTTGTGCAAGCCGTTTATAATCGCCGCCATATTCCTCTTTGCAGCCGGACAAGGCCATCCCTTCGACTCTGTTCATTATAAATATGTCTACAAGATCGAGCGGATATTCATATACAGTTTCATCCAGCGGCGAAGGATTAAATACTATTTTTATGTTTTTTTCCTTTGCTTTTTTCATTATATAGGCAATGTTGTTGATTTCGTTTTGCAAAAGCACGTAATCGCCTGCGGTAAAATTATTAAAGACTCTATCGATATGTTCTGTCGTAATAGTGCGGTTTGCTCCGCTGTAAAGTAAAATACAATTTTGCCCGTGCGTATCCACTTGGATTATGGCATGCCCTGTTTCAACCTCCGGGTTTTCGACAACAAAGCCTGTATCGACGTTGAATTTTTTGCAATAATCGGTAAGAAACTTTCCCGATGCGGCAACCGAGCCCGCTAAAAAGGTTTGGGAGCCGGCTTTTGCCAGCGCTGCCGCCTGATTAAGACCCTTTCCTCCGCATTTTTTTGAAAAACTTTTTGAGGAAATGGTTTCTTCCGCTTTTACAAACGTATTTACTTCATAGATATAGTCGATATTTAATGAACCGAAGCAAAGGATTTTCAATGTTCCTCCTCATCATATTACGGCGCCGGTATGAGCCGGCCATCGCTTTTAGTTGGCATAAACAAATTATGAATTGCGAAAATATTTTCGAAAACTGTTTCGTTCAGCTGTCAATAAATATTGTATATTGAGAATTTCAATAACGCAAGAAGAATTTTATCTTTTTTTCGTGCGGAGGGTTTGATACCCCGACGCTGCTTGAAGCTTTGCTGCGAATCTGCGTGAGGACTGCTGATTTCTAAATATAAAGCAATATAATGCGAAACTTGCCGTCGGTTTTAAAACCCGTCGTTATTCAACCGTTATTCTGCATGTTGTCTGCAATGGACAATATAGGGTAATATTAAAGCGACCTTATGTTCTTAGATCCGTTGTATTTGGAGGGATGTCAAAATGAATATGAAGGATATTGCAAATATTGCAGGCGTGTCCATATCAACGGTATCAAAAGTCGTTAACGATAAGGCTGCCGATATAAGCGAATCTACGCGTAAAAAAGTTTTGGACGTCATAAAAAAGCACAAATATCATCCGTACGGTTTAAAGAGCGGCGCGAAATACGGAATGCGCATCCTCGCGCTTATAATCCCTTCGGTCAGTAAAATGTATTACGGACGGTTGCTTGAGTCCATAGAGAAAGAGGCTGCACAGAACGGATACGCCCTTTCTATTTTTTGTTCGATGTTTGATGAAAACCGTGAACACCGTTTGATCATGACGGTTGCGGACGGTTATTATGACGGACTTGTGCTTGTGACATTTTCCGGAGCGAATGCTTCAAAATATAAAAATTATAAAAAGCCTTTCGTAGTGATAGGCGTTCCGTTTGATCATATATCGTCATTTTATTTTGATTATGTAGGCATGTGCGAAAGAGCCGTATTTGAATTGCTGGAACATAAACATAAAAACATAGGCTGCGTTTTTGACGACCATTCCGAAGAATTTATTCAGGGCGCGAAATTTGCAGTGTCTAAGGCGGGACTTTCGGCGGATAAATTATCGTGCGCGGATTTAACTTCCTCAACGGCAGGAATAGGTGAAACCTCTATTGCAGCTGGGATTGAAAAAGAAGTTGAGCATTTGCTTTCGTTGGGGATCACCGCTTTTTTTTGCGGCAGCGTGAAGATTGCCGCATGTATTTATAAGCTGATGGATAAGAGCAATTGGAAGATCGGCAGGGATGTTTCTTTGATCGCCTTTGAAGACGAAGAAGTTCCCGATATTTTTTTTCCGGAAATTTCTACCGTTCGCATCAATTTTGAAAACGTTGCCTCAAAAGCCGTGAACGGGCTGATAAATTTTATTGACAACGGAATCATAAAAACGCGATCTTCAAAATGTGACTTTTTGTTAAAACGGACAGCCGGTATTGCCTTTCCTCCATCCGTAAAAGGCAGAGAAATCGTTGTGATAGGAAGCCTTAATACGGACACTATTTTGTCCCTTCCTCATTTACCGCAGACAGGCGAAACTCTTATGGTGCGCTCAAAATCATCAATTCCGGGGGGAAAGGGGGCAAATCAGGCTATAGGCGCTGGAAGGCTTAACGGTCAGGTTTCAATTATAGGAAGATTGGGTGATGATCTAAAGGGACATGAAATCTATAGGAATTTGCTTAATAATAATGTGAACGTCGAAGGAATAATATTCGATGCCAGAGAAAGAACGGGATCGGCTTATATAATGTTTGACGAAAAGGGAAATAATACTATCGCCGTTTACGGAGGGGCAAATGATTATTTCGTTGCCGATCAGCTTGAAAACGCAGAAAAAATAATTTCACGCAGCGCATACGCCCTTATACAGACTGAAATTCCTATTGAAACCGTAAAAACGGCAATAAATTTATGCAGGAAAAACGGAGTAAAAGTGATTTTAAAACCGGCCCCTGTAGTGCATATTCCGCCGGAATTTTTTAAAGATCTTTTTTTGTTGATCCCGAACGAGATGGAAGCCAGATCCATGTGTCCGCAAAAAAAGACCGTTGAAGATCAAGCGGATTTTTTTATAGAGCAGGGGATAAAAAATGTTATTATTACTCTTGGAGAAAAAGGATCGTTTTATACCGACGGCAAAACAGGCGTGTATTATAAGGCTTTCGATTTTACCGCAATAGATACGACGGGCGCAAGCGATGCTTTTATAAGCGCGCTTTCGGTATACCTTTCGGAAGGCAATGATATGAAATCGTCGATCGTCTTTGCAAGTTATGCTGCGGGACTTAGCGTCACAAAAGCCGGTGTTCAGACGTCTCTCCCTGGCAGAGAACAGCTTAGAGACTTTGAAAGAAATTCTATGAAAGCCGCATGCAAGCCGTAAAGACGCGGTTTTTAACGGACTCCTCACGGTTCTTCTTCCTGCGCCCTTATTCGGTCGAGTTCTTTTAAGATTCTGTCGTCAAGCTCTATTGTCAGATTTTTTTCTTGCGTAGGGATTACAAGCCCTTTAGGACCGTTTTTTGCACGGCGCAGATATTTTACATAAGTGTAATACAGATCGGCTTTTTTCGATTTTCGCGCTTTTGAATGATAAACGGCAAGATTCCCTGCGTATAAAAGTATTTTAAGAGGGACGGTCTTTCCTGCGCGGTTTTTAATAAAGACAAACCCTCCCGGGCAGTCCCTCGTATGCAGCCACAGATCGCTTCCCTTTGCGTGACGGCGCAATAATTCGTCGTTTTCATCGGCGTCGCGTCCTACAAGTATGTACCATCCGTCTACAGTGTAGTCCAGCCCGGGGCGGATCTTTTTTTCCTGCTGTTTGGGAGTTAAGTTTTTCCGGAGCATCTGTTCGATTTTTATCGGGTTTGTTTCTTTTTTTATCGCCTCATACGAGCGCTCCAGTGCGGCAAGGGCTTTTTTTGCCGAATCTATTTCATATTCAAGTTCAGTTGCGCCCGACATCTCTTTTTTATATCGATTGTAATAGGCTGCGGCATTTTCCTGTACGGTCTTTGAGGGGTCTATCTTTATGCGAACCGTGCTTCCTGTAGTAAAATCTCGGCACTCGAGAAAATTCGAACTTTTGTCTACGGCACAGCCTACGCAGCTTAGAATCAAGTCGCCCTGATGCTTAAGGTATATAGCGTTTTTAAAATTTCTTTGCTTTACGGTCAGACGCTCAAGAGCGTTTTCCTGCCGGCTCTTATGGCTGTTGTACCATTTTTTTGCCTGTTCAAGCAGGGCTTCGCGCGACAGCGCCTGAGCGTATTCGCTGTACCAAATATCGACTTTTTGATTAAAGGTGAGAGGTCCTTTTGACGGATTCGTTTTGCGGTATTCCTCTTCAATATCGTCGAAGCGGCGGATGGGGTAGCTGTCTTTAGGCGGCGGCTCAGTCGGAATTGACGTAATGCCATTTGCACTATCGGCAGCGGCCGGTTCGTAATTTTCCGCTTTGTTTATTTCGGGCGGAATGTAAGTCCGGCCCGAAACCTCGCCTTTTGAAGGTCTTCTGTACATTGAATCGAGTATATTGTTGTTTTTATCGCAGAGAATTATATTTGCGGCGCCGCTCCACAATCGGATAAACATGTTAAAATATTCGTCTTCACCACTGTGGCGTAATTCCATTTTAATAATGCGTTCCAGACCGATCTGTTTACATGAAGCGATCTTGTAACCGCGTATCTTCGAACGCAAAAATTCCATAAAGCGCAAGGGCTTGTCGTTCTTCGGGATTTTTTTGCAAGTCTCGTTTATACGGCAGGAATTGGGCTTTGTGCAAATTATAACCGTCTTTGCAGCGCCGTTTTTATACGTACAAAGCGCGACGGTGTCAAAACCCGGCTGTATTATGTCCTGTATAAAGGCTCCTGTCAGATCCAGTTCTTTAAGAATAAGGTTTATCTCATTGCAGTTTAGCGACACGCAGGAATTATAGCAAAAGTTTTATTCAAAGTGTAGCCGCCGTGCGCAAGTGCGAAGTTTCCCTCGCAACGGAGGCCGCCGCCGAAATCAAATCTTGAATTTCATTTTAAATGACTTTAGAACTTCCGCCGTGGGTTTTTCAGCGTCTATGTCGAAAAGCCTCCCTTTTTCCCGATAAAAAGCTATCAGAGGCTCGGTCTGTTCGCGGTAGACTTCCATACGGTGACTTATGGCTTCAGGTTTGTCGTCGTCTCTTTGAAAAAGCTCTCCGCCGCATTTGTCACAAATTCCTTCTTTTTTCGGAGGAACGCTTACGATATTGTAATTTTCTCCGCATTTTTTGCATACGCGGCGCGTGCTCAACCGTCGTATTACGGACTCTTCAGGTATTGCAAAATTTACTGCCGTAGCGTCGGGGCAAAACGTATCAAGGGCATTTGCCTGGGCTATCGTTCGCGGAAAACCGTCCAAAATGAACCCGTTTTTGCAGTCGTCTTCGGCAAGGCGCTCCTTTACAAGAGCAGAGGTGATGTCATCGCTTACGAGGGAACCGGAATCGATTATAGCTTTAACCTGTATTCCAAGCGGTGTCTTATTCTTTATTGCCGCACGAAAAATATCTCCGGTGGAAATATGAGGAATTTTGTATTCCTGAGCGACTTTTACGGCAAGGGAGCCTTTACCGGCTCCCGGCGGTCCTAAAAAAATAAAATTCATAGCGTCTCTCCAGTTATTTATTTTGTTCGACTGTTGCATTAGTGCGCGCCTTGCGCACAGTTAAACGATCGATGCTTCAATATACAAAACGCTGAGGCGGGGTTACTACCCAGATCGCTTCAAGCGGCACTTGTCCTATGTTATAGATAACGTGAGGCGTTCCGGCTGAAAAAGAAACGCTGTCGCCTTCGTTAAGCTCATACACCAAGTTTTCATAGTGCAGTTCCGCTTTTCCGCGCACTATAAACCCGAATTCCATGCCTAAGTGCCCGTAGGATCCCTTGTGCGTATGTGAAGCGACGGGAACCCTCAGAATAAATGCTTCAAACGCGCGCTCTCCGTTGCCGGTTTCAGGATGCGAAATTTCTTCAAACGTGATGTCTTTTTCAGAAACGATTCTGCCTTCGTCTTTTCGAATAATTTTAACAGGCCTGTCGCGCCGGTATTCTTCAAAAAGAAATTCAAGGTTTATATCAAGGACAGCCGCCAGTCCGAGAAGCGTGTCGATCGCAGGAGAAACCCTGTTCCTTTCGATTTGGGAAACAAGACTTTCGCTCACTCCCGCACGTTCTGCAACGGTTCTAAGCGTATATCCTTTTCTTTCACGCACTGCGCGGAGTTTTTCTCCGAAGTGGTAGGGTATGCGCTTCTTTTTTTTATCGGCCTGCGGCTGAATCATTTTGCTGCTTCTCCCTGTTTAATTCCATGACGAATTGTATAAAGTAATCTTCAAGCGTTTTATGCGGGCCTTCCAAGTGCATGCGGCGGCGTGCTCGGGCGTTGTCGCGGCGAAGAGTGTATATGGAATAAAAATCTCTGTAATCCAGACCGGCGTCAACTTTTACGTGTTCGCCTAAAAAATCGGAAACTTCGTCGCGGCTTATGGCGGAGATTCCCTTATTTTTAAGTATGGAACGCAATGTTTTTATCTGTTCGTAAGAGATGCCGAAAAGGAACTCTTCCATTGCCTGCGAAACTTCCGGCGTCCCGAGTTGCTTTTTTATAAACTGTATCCACTGACTGTCCATCTGTATTGAAATAAGCAAGAGTTCGCTTGTTCCCATCATTGTACCGAAAGCAGGAGCGAGTTTTCGCCTTGCGTTCCAGACGCTTTGAAGAACGGGAGCTATATCGCTTATGTTTTGGTCGTTTCTGTGTTCCCACAGGAGCAAAAGTGATATTGACAGGTGCCGCCTAAATTCCATGGGGATGGAAGTGTCGCGTATCAGGTTAAGATATACGTCTTCTGCCAGCAGCATGAACATCATGGAAATTGTTTCCGTCTGAAAATCGTCGGCGAGGTCCTGCAGTTCCGGCGTGCGGTGCGTAAGACTTGTTAAGGAAGAAAACGTGTGGATCTTTGCGACTAAAAAACCCTTGCCCAATGTCGCTTTCGACGGCAGCTGCAATGTCTGATCGCCTTCGTTTTGATTTGAAATCAGGGAATCTATGAGAATCTGCGGCGTTCGCAGGTCTGCAGTGAGTTCGTGCTTTTCAAGCAGAGAAGGAAAATTTTCAAAACTTTCAACGAGGAGTTCAAGATCTGTTATTCGCTCTCGTATTCGTCTGCAGCGCTGTTTGTCTATAGGTTCAAGGCGCGAAAGGAAGGAGTCTATCATAGTCCTTTGCTTAGGGGTAAAAACGACTATGTGGGTTTCCTGAGGCGTTTCTTGGGCGCCGTCAAAAAAGTCGCTTATATTAACGGATTCATATTCTATTTTTTTTGACGTAAAAGATTCTTCAGACACATAGATCAGTATATCACATTTGGGACGAAAAATCAAAGATCCGCGAGGGGTATATCGCGCGGGACTGCTGATTTCGGCAGGTGGTTTTGCGCGAGCTCGCTTGCGGGTTCGGCGTGTTTCGGCTGCGGGCACGCTGCTCGACGTATGACGCCGTAATACGTTCCTGCGGTGTTTCGACGTGTTGACATCGCCCTCCCGCCGAAATGCACGGATTTTTACAGAATGCGGAATTTTTATCCGATAATTGAAGTATGAAAAAGTTTACGGCATTTTTTCTTTCATCGCTGCTTGCAGCGTTCTTTTTAAGCGCCCAAAGCGGCGCTGCGGATGATCTTTGGGTTACGCAAAGCGACATAAGACTTGTGCCCAAAGACGGCAGTGATTTTTCATCCGTGACGGGCTACGATCTTTACATTAAAAAAAAGCCCGGCATCGAATCCGTTTTACTTACGGAAACTACCAAAGACCCTGAAGGGAAAAAAGACAATTACGCTTACCGCGCGCTTGAATGGAATGCGGTAAACGGCGACGAAATACGCTATCTTGACGGCAAAGTGCTGGATTCAAAGTACGCAAGATATTCTTTGGTGGATTCGAGCGCTTCGGAATATGACGACATGGGCGAATGCTTCCATATATATATTCCCGCGAACATAGTGTTCGGCTATCCGTGGTCAAGAAACGGAAGCGTAAAAATCGGCAGAGGCTTTTTTATCAACATAAGAACGTTTGAAAAAAAATACGCCGATTATACCGGGCGCTATTTTGACAATCCGTTTATGTTCGACTTGGGAAGACCCGTCGAGCGGCAGCCTGAAATAAAAGCGCCCGAAGCCGCCGCTCCTGAGGCTATCCCCGATCCGCCTAAAGAAATTTCAGCAGGTCCTGTTTTGACCGACGCGTATAATCCCGTCGCCGCCGAAAAATTCAAAGAAATTTCCGAAGAATTGATATATTCCGCAGGACCTTCGACTATCATTGACGACATTATGCAGCCCATAAATTCCATAGCGGCCGGTTCTACTGTTGATTGCGTCTTTGCGATCGACGCCACAGGCAGCATGCAGGACGACATTGAAAAATTGAGAAAGGAATGGATACCTCGTCTTTTGGAAGATTTGAAGAAATTCAATCGCGTTAGGCTGGGATTGATTTTATACCGCGATTATGTGGATTCTTGGCGGTACAGAAATTTGCCTTTAAGATTTTTTGACTTTACGGACGATTTAAACGTGTTTTTGAAAAATTTAAACGACTTTGAGATAAAGGGTTTTGAAGGCGGGGACATACCGGAAGCCGTTTATGAAGCCTTGTACGCTTCGATTGAATTTTACAGGTGGCGGCCGGCCGCGGTTAAAAAGATAATACTCATAGGCGACGCCGAACCTCATCCCCGTCCGCGCGGTACGGGACGCTATTCAAAGGAACTCATCGAAGAACTTTCCGTCAAAAAAGGGATAAGCGTAAACGCGATAATTTTGCCCGACGATAAGGCGAGCCGCGGAAGATAGCGAGCATTGAAATTTCGGCCTTTGCGGAAGGCATTTTTTTTGAACCGTATAGAGTGAAATTATGGCAGTGATGAATTTTGATTTAAAAAACGGCGTCCGTAAAAGGCTCGATATGATTTTGCGCGAAAAACTTCCGGAATTTATGTGCGCACCTCTTTCCAACGGAAAAATACGCCGCCTTATTGTCGCCGGAGGAGTGAGCGTCGACGGAAAGATCGTCCGATCTCCGAGTTTTTCGGTCTGTGCGGGGGCGGTAATCAAAATAAGAGTTGACGAAGAAAAATTATTTTTTGAAAAAAAGACGAACGATATTGAGTTTGAACTTGAAGAAAAAAATATTTTATTTGAAGACGAGTATATTATTTTAATAGACAAGCCCGCATTTTTTCCTGTGGAAAAGACTTTTTTAGAGAGCAGGGACAATCTGCATGACGCTCTTGTAAGGTATTTATGGAAGAAAAATCCTCATCTTTTAAATCCGCCTTACGCGGGAATCATGCACCGCCTTGACCGCGAAACCAGCGGAGTCATACTTTTTACAAAGCAGCGTTCGGTAAATGCCGCCGTACACGAAATGTTTGATTTTTATAATAACGAACGCCGCGTAAGTAAAGTGTATAGAGCCGTGTGCTCTCAAAGGAGCGGCGGCATAAAGCATATAGGCGACAAATTCAGCGTTGAAATGTTTATGGGAAGGATAAGCTCCAAGACTAAGGCCGGAAAATGGGGCAGGCTTTCCGAAAGCGACGGGGGTGTTTTTTCTCATACGGATTTTTTTATAAAAGATGAAAAAAATGTCGGCGGAAAAAACTTATTGTACATTGAAGCCCGTCCGGCTACGGGAAGAACTCACCAGATAAGAGTTCATCTTTCGGACATAGGTCTTCCGATTATGGGAGACTCTCTTTACGGCGGCGCTCCTTCGCTCCTGCCGGACGGCAGGATAATGCTGCATTCTTTGAGTCTTTCGTTTACGCATCCTGTAAGCAAAAAAGAGATGACCGTGAGCTCCGTGCTGCCGGACGGTTTTTTTTGACAAGCGGGAAATCCTATAAACACATGTGTGCATCACGAAAAAATCGCCTTTAGCGATTTTTTCGTGATTTTGCGCAAGGGATCGCGCGGAAAGACCGGAGCCGTATTCGGACGGCGAGGACTTGTAGCAAGAGCCCGACGGCGGCTTGCCGCCGGTGCGCCCGTATTAAAATTAGATTTTTTATGCGTTTATTTTTAAATTTGTTGACGTTTTTTGTTCCTGTTTATTATCTTTAATAATGAAAACAATCAAAATAAGGAAAAAGAGTGAAAGCTAAAGAAGATGAGACCGTAAAGGCCTCGGAAAAAGATTTTGAAAAAAACGGTAAGATGGAGCACGGTTTTGAGGGCCCGCACGGCGGAAAACATGCTGAAAAAGTTCATCACGGTAAGCATTCGGAGACCGCTTGCGAAGCCGCACAAGATGCGGCGGACAAAGGCGACGCAAAAAATGCGGACAGGGCTTTCGGCTCGGAAACCGGTACGGGCGGTAAAGAAGGCGCGTCCGGCATGAAGCAGGGCGGAGCGCGTGAAAGCGGGGAATGCGGCGCTCGGAATGGGAGCGGCTCTTCAAGTGTGTGCAGTTCCGAAAAAGTCTGCTGCGGCGAGGGATCTTCTGCGTCCGACGCCGAAAAAATCGAAGCTCTTACAAAAGAGAACGCTGAATTAAAAGATCAGCTTTTAAGAAGGGCTGCGGATTTTGACAATTACCGAAAGCGCATGCTTAAAGAAAAGCAGGACGCCTTTGATTACGCAAATACGAATCTTTTGCAGGACTTGCTTGAAAGTCTTGATAATTTTGACCGCAGCCTTGAAGCCGCTAAAAATGCGACCGATATAAAGGCCATCGTCGAAGGCATTAAAATGGTGAGCGGGAATTTGGTTTCGATGCTTGAAAACAAATACGGATTGATATCTTACGGCAACGCAGGGGACGCTTTTAATCCGGACGAGCATGAAGCTATAGGAAGCAGCGACGGGCCTGTGGCCTCGCCGGTCCTTAAAGATGTCTTTTTAAAAGGCTATAAATTAAAGGACAGGATAATAAGGCATGCGAAGGTTTCTGTTATGATGCCGGACGGAAGCGCAGGTGAAAAGCAGGCAGACGCGGACGGCGCGAATGCTGAGAGCGCTGCAGACTCTGCGAACGCTCTCAGCTGACATCTGAAACGGCGAATTTTAAACGAAAATAATGTGAGAAGATCCTATGGGGTCTTTGTTTATAATTAGGAGAACAGGATATGGGTAAGATTATTGGTATTGATTTAGGAACAACGAATTCTTGTGTTGCGGTTATGGAAAACGGCGAGCCCGTCGTTATTCAGAACTCGGAAGGCGGACGCACTACGCCGTCGATCGTAGGTTTTACTTCCAAGGGAGAGCGCATTGTGGGTGCGCCCGCTAAAAACCAGATGGTCACTAATCCCAAAAACACGGTTTATTCGATAAAACGCTTGATCGGGCACAGGTTTAACGAACTTCAAGGAGAAGCTACAAAGCTTCCCTACAAAGTTATAGATAACGGTTCCGACTGCCGTGTAGAGATCGATGAAAACGGAACGAAAAAACAATACAGTCCGCAGGAAATAAGCGCCTTTATTCTTCAGAAGATGAAAAAGACGGCGGAAGATTACCTGGGGCAGGAAGTTACGGAAGCCGTCATTACGGTTCCAGCATATTTTAACGACGCTCAGCGCCAGGCTACAAAGGACGCCGGTAAAATCGCAGGCCTCGACGTAAAAAGAATCATAAACGAGCCGACGGCTGCTTCTTTGGCGTTCGGGTTTAACAAGGATTCAAAGCAGGAAAAGACAATAGCCGTCTATGATTTGGGCGGCGGTACGTTTGATATTTCCATACTTGAGCTCGGCGACGGTGTTTTTGAAGTTAAGTCCACAAACGGTAACACTCACCTCGGCGGCGATGACTTTGACCGCAGGATAATAAACTGGCTCATTGCGGAGTTTAAAAAGGATACGGGGATCGATCTTTCAGGCGATTCCATGGCTATGCAGCGTCTGCGCGAAGCCGCTGAAAACGCAAAGATCAACTTGACGAACCAGACAAGCACGGACATAAATCTTCCGTTTATCACAGCCGTGGACGGTACGCCTAAGCATTTGCAGAAAACTTTGACTCGCGCTCAATTTGAGCAGATGACCGAAGATCTGTTTGAAGCTACAAAGGAACCGTGCCGCAAGGCTCTTGCGGACGCGGGACTGACGGCCGACAAAATCGATGAAGTTTTGCTCGTAGGCGGATCTTCCCGTATGCCCAAGGTTCAGGAAATAGTTAAGTCCATTTTCGGCAAGGAAGGAAGCCGCGCCGTAAACCCTGACGAAGCCGTTGCCGTCGGAGCCGCGATTCAAGGCGGCGTTCTCGGAGGCGACGTTAAAGACGTGCTCTTGCTGGACGTTACGCCGCTTTCTCTCGGAATTGAAACTATGGGCGGAGTGTTTACAAAACTCATTCCGCGCAACACTACAATTCCTACGAAAAAGAGTCAAATCTTTTCTACGGCTGCTGACGGTCAGACTGCGGTATCGATCCACGTGCTTCAAGGCGAGCGCGAAATGGCGGATCAGAACAGAACGCTCGGCCGCTTTGATCTGGTAGGTATTCCCGCGGCGCCCCGCGGCGTTCCGCAGATAGAAGTTACGTTTGACATTGACGCAAACGGCATTGTGCACGTTTCGGCAAAGGATCTGGGAACCGGTAAGGAACAGCATGTTCAAATTACGAGTTCCAGCGGTTTAAGCGAATCCGAAATTGAAAAAATGGTTAAGGACGCCGAAGCTAACGCCGAAGCCGACAAAAAGAAAAGAGAAGGCGTCGACGCTAAAAACGAAGCCGACAGCCTTATTTACGCTACGGAAAAGAGCGTAAAAGAATTGGGCGATAAGGTTTCGCCTGCCGAAAAGCAGAAGATCGACGACGCTGTAGCCGCTCTTAAAGCCGCCTTACAGAGCGACAATGTTGAAGACATTAAGGCAAAAACCGAAGCGCTCAAACAGGCTTCGTACAAGATTGCCGAAGAAGTTTATAAACAGCAATCGGCTGCAGGGGCCGCTCAAGGCGGGCCGGGCGGAACAAACGGCAGCGCTGAAAACGGCGGAACTTCCGCTTCAGGAACTTCCGATGCGGGCGGCACAGCCGGCTTTGACAAGGGTAAGGCGGACGATGCCGAATACGAAGTTCATGACGACGATAAAAAATAAGGTTTTCGCCTAGTAAAAGGTTTTATCGGAAAAACACCTTCGGCATCGGTTTGACAGTGCGTCGGCTGATCGCCGGGGTGTTTTTTATCTTTGTTTTGTGATATAAGTTTATTGTAAAATTAAGGTTTAACTTCGACCGCTGAAATATCGCGGCCTTGTTAAACTGCGAGTTTCGGACAAAGCCGAAACATCGCTTATTATCTGTGCGCAAAAAGCGCACGAATGCGTCTTCCGTGAAAGCTCAAAGCTTTTTTTCGGCGGCGCATTTAAATAAAGGTTAGAATTAATGGCTAAACGTGATTATTACGAAGTTTTGGGTGTTGAAAAGGGCGCATCTAAAGACGATATAAAAAAAGGATACAGAAAACTTGCAGTAAAATATCACCCGGATCGCAATCCCGGAAATAAAGAAGCCGAAGAAAAATTCCGTGAAGCGACGGAAGCTTATGAAATTTTGTCTGACGATCAAAAAAGACCGCTTTACGATCAATACGGATTTGCCGGCGTAGAGGGTATGAACCAGGGCGGAACGGGATATTCGCATGCGTTTAACGATTTCAGCGACTTGTTCGGCGGAATGGGCGGCGGCTTCGGCGACATATTTGAAAATATTTTCGGCGGCGGCTTCGGCGGTTCTTCAAAGAGAAGAAGCTCGTCGGACCCTGCGCAGGGCAGCAGTCTCCGCTACGACCTTGACCTGGGCTTTAAAGACGCGGTTTACGGTACAAAAATAGAAATAAAGTTTCAGCACAATGAAATTTGCGAATCTTGTCACGGCACGGGCTGTTCTGCAGGTTCAAGCAAAAAGACGTGTACTTCTTGCCACGGAGAAGGTCAAATACGCAGAAGCGCGGGTTTTTTTGCCGTGCAGCAGACCTGTCCCACCTGCAACGGCAGCGGAACGATAATTGAAAATCCGTGTTCTATTTGTCACGGAAGCGGCGTGCAGGTAAAAAGCAAAAAGATGACTCTTTCCATTCCCGCCGGCGTTGACGACGGAAAGCGCATTACCATTCCTCACCAAGGTAACGCCGGCGCGAACGGCGGACCGTCCGGAGATCTAATCGTATTTTTACATGTCGCGCGGCACCCTTACTTTGAACGTGACGGACAGGATCTGTATTGCGCCGTTCCTGTAACTATGGTTCAAGCCGCCATAGGCGCGACGATAAATATCTCTTCTCTTGACGAAAAGAAAATTGAAATAAAAATTCCTGCGGGAACGCCTCACGGCAAGGTTTTGCGCGTAAAAGGGGAAGGAGTGCCTTTTACGGGTTCTACAAGGAAGGGAGACCTTTATGTAAAGATAATGGTTCAGATCCCGCAGCGCATGTCGAGCCAGCAGAGAGCGCTCCTTGAAGAGTATTCAAGGATCGAAGGATCCACAACATCTCCCAATCTTATGCCTTTGTCTTCTTTAGGAAGATAGTGTATTATTTCCGGAAGAGAGATCTCGAAAATCGCTTTTGACGATTTTTTAAGTATGCCCACATATTAACCGCGCTTAATATGTGCCGTCTTTAAAATCTCATGTGCTGGAGGCTTGATGATAAGGACTCAGGCTAAATTTATCAGGGCGATATGCAATTTTACTGCAGCGGCCTTGTCCGTCATAATAGCGTTTTTTATTTTTCCTCATCACGCGACGAGTTTTTCAAAAAACTTTACGGTCGTTTTGATAAGCGCATGCATATGCCTTGTTCTTAGCTTAAAAAGAAAAATACTCGTCCGCTTCATTACCTTTATAGAAAACAAGGGATTAAGCGGCGGCGAAACCGCCGTCTTATTGCAGTTTGTCAAGTCTCTTAGAAACTGTTATTCTTACGACGATTTTTTTTCCGCTTCCGCGGACATCCTTGAAATACAGGGCGGCTGTTCGGTTATCTACATAGACAGCGCACAAAAATACGTTCTTTACAACAGTCCCGATCGAATTGCATCTTCGCCTCATATAACAAAGATCCTGCAGCATAATTTTCCTCATACGTGGGAAGACGGTATTTATTTTTTAGACAGAAAATTCGGCTTAAAAAATAAGAGCGCAGGCTCGTTCGGCATTTTGTGCTGTGTTGGCGTTTATCACCTTTTTATCATAGGCAGCTCTGCCCAACGCTTCGACAGCGCGGTTTATCCCGTTTTGCTGTACGAAATGCGGCGTTTCCAGACTCATACCAAAATTATTTCGGAAATGGGAAAGATTTCCGAACTGTCGCGGGAATGGAGAAAGCTCGCCGAAACGCAGCGCTATTTTTTACCGCAAAAAATGCCCGAAATAAAAGGATTAAAAGCCGCGTCGTTTTTTAAACCTTTGATAAACGTTTCAGGCGATTATTATTCGATGCTTCCCGTCTCTCAAACAAAGGCCATAGTTTTGCTTGGCGACGTTTCCGGCAAAGGCCTTGCGTCGGCTCTCATAATGGGAATCGCTATGAATACGGTAAAAAGCGCTGAAAACAAAGAAGATTTAGTCGCCATAGTGAGGGCTATCGATCACTCCATAAAAGAAATGCGCCTTCAGGATAAATATACGGTTTTATTCATAGGCTTGATCGATACTGAAGATATGAGCCTTAAATATATAAACGCTTCCGTAGACGACGCCATGATTTTTTTCAGGAATGAAGACGGGATAAGCATGAAAAGACTTAACCCGAATTGTTCCATCTTGGGAATCATAGATTTGGAAGAAATTCATGTTGACAGATGCGCCTTGAGGCAGGAAGACGTTTTGTTTTTAGCTTCGGACGGAGTTTCCGAAGTAAAGAATAAGAGCGGCGAAGATCTGGGCGGCACGGAAATATATCTTGAAACGCTTAAAGAAAGCAGTATTTTATCGCCCGACGATTTTTTAAAAAGGATAATGCATCTCGTACAAAAATTCTGCAATAATAAGCTGCATGACGATATTGCCATGCTTGCGGTTAAGGTATCGGCCGGAGGAAAACAGTGATATTTATTTTGATAACGCTTATCTCTGTTGTTTATCTTTTTTTGATACTTTCGGAGAACTCCGGTGTGCGTCTGAAAACACCTGTTCTTTTATACGAGTCCTGTACGTGCGCTTTTATATTTGCCGTTTCTTTGGCGGTAGGGCAGACCGCTCTGTACTATTTTCAGAAAAACTTACATGTTTTTCAATTTTTGCTTATTCGCTTTTTGCTGCTCATGGAAAGCTTTTTTTACATAAACATAGCGCTTTATTTTTTTTCTCATCTCATAAAGGAAAACAATAAGATATTTGTTCGCTTGCGTCATATACTGTATCTGTTGTCTCTCGTTTTTGTAGTTATGCTTCCCGTTTCCGTTACGGTGGCAAAAGCGGCAGCGGGGAATTTACTTTTGCTGGAAGTCCTTAGGACGGTAGGTGGTTCTACACGGCTTTCTCCGCCAGCGATGGAAAGTTTTTATAATGTAACGGCTTCGTGTTTTTTGATGACGCCGTATGAAAATATGAATTTTCCGGCTGAAATGATTATAGTTACTTATCGCGTAATTCTGCCTTTAATTTCCGCCGTCGCCATGTTTTTTGACGCCGGAAAAAACGCATTGAAAATTCAAAAGGCTTTTTTTAATGCTGCAGCCTTGATTTTTTTATGGCTAGGATGGTACGTAATCCGGTTTGCCTGTAGACATGACAGCAGCTTTATTGTTTTTATAGTTCCTTTTTATGTCTGTGCGCTTTTGACGCTCATAAAATCCGAAAAGATAACGGGATTATTCAGAAGACGCTATTTTATCATGGATTTTGCGGCGGTGTTTTTGCGGTTTATACTTCCTTCCCTGCTCTGCGCTTTAATGTATATTCCCGTGTGTTCGATATATAAAAAATCTCCGGCATTCGCGTGGACGTTTTTCGGTTTTTATGTTTTAGGCATTATAAACCTTGCGTACTGGGCCAATGATAAATTCAGGTTCAAAGCCGGCGGGCTTGCCGACCGCTATAAGGCGGAATTTGAAAATGAAATAGCTTCACTGGATTATAAGCAGGAGCCGTCCGTCATTACCATGAACATAGCGGCGTTGTTTAAAAAATACGCTTTTGCCGGAAATGTTTCGGTCGCAATTCCGGAATCCGCTTCTCAGCTGAAGGTGATTTACAGTTCCAACGAGACGAATTTTCGCTTTTCCCCCGACGACGTAAAACTTTTTGACTTTCTTGCCGAAATTCGAAAAGAAATCGTTTTTGCTTCGGACGCAGGAACCGACGTGCACTTGGAGGGAATCCGTAAACCCCTTTCAAATCTGTTTCGCCGTTCGGCTTCGGAAGCTATTATAGTTATGCACGAGGGACTTCATGTGTCCGGCGTTTTTTTACTGGGTAAAAAAATAAACGGCCACGGCTATAATTCTTACGACAGAATCGCGTTTTCGGATCTTTATTCATATTTTTTTGTTTACAGCTATTTTATCCAAAACGCCGCAAATAAGTCGATTTTGAGCGTTTTTGCGCGCGAAGTAAGTTTGTCGTCTCAGATTATAACTTCGATCAGACAGAACGTGGATCTTCCCGATCAAAGCAGGATGGATGTCTCTTACAGGATGCTCGCCGCCCGTGAAATCGGCGGAGAGTTTATCGACATGATAAAACTGTCGGCCGATGAGCATTTTTTTGTGCTTGGCGCCCTTGCTGGAAGAGGCGTGAGCGCAAGTATGAATATGGTCATACTAAGAAATTTTATAAGAACCTATGTTTCCAAAAATAATTTGCACGGCGGAGGGCTCATTGAATTTGCCGACAAAGTCAATTCCTTTATAATTGAAAATTTGCCTAAGGAGACTTTTTTTTCGGGCGCCTTCCTTTTTGCCGACCTTAAAAAAACTCATATGCGCTATATCAACTGCGGCGTTCCGGCTATATTTTTGTATTCTGCCGAGCTTCACAATGTTACGGATATCGAAGGCAAGGGCTGCGTGCTTGGAGTTTTAAAAGACATACATGAGCGTATTTCAGTTAAAGAGCGGCGTTTGCACAGGGGAGATGTCGTGTTTATGTGTACGGACGGGCTTATCGATTCGCGTTCCGTTCGGGGAGAGTGCTTCGGCGGAGAGAGGATCCGCCGCTGTATCGAAGAAAGAAACTTTTATCCTGCGGATCAGATTATCCGGCACATACTCAACCAGCTTGCGGTTTTTATGCCCGAAGAAATTTCAAACGACATAACCGCATTGGTTTTAAGAAGCGATTCGAACGGACGGGCGGAGGGGTAACGTATGGAAAAACTTTCAATGAGCGAAAGATCGGAATCGAATTTCACCTTGTATGAACTGCGCGGCGCGTTTACGTTTTATACGATCGACGCGGTCAGGTCTGTTTTGTATAAAAAAATTTCAAGGTCGAACGTAGTTCTTGATCTTTCTCAAGTGTCGGATATAGATTCTGCAGGAACAGGGCTTCTTCTTGCCGTATTTAGCGATGCCCTTAACGCGGAACATATCTTATACATGTTAAATCCTTCCGAAAACGTCCTTCGCTCTTTGGAAAAGACGGGACTTTTCGATCTGCTTTCAGTGATCGCATCCGTAAACGAAGCGGTATGATTTTGTTTCGAGGTTAAAATGATAAAAAGATTTTCCATATTGATAGTTGTTTTTTTGTTCGCTGCAGGCAGCTGCAAAAAATCTTACGCCGAGTCCGTAAACATGAAACAATCGGAAGCCAAACTTGCAAAGGCCTTTGCCGCTCTTAGCGAAGACGCCCGGAACGCGATACCGAACGGCGATCCTGAAGAGTTTTTGGCGGATCTGCAAAAAGTTTTAGACGCTGATAAAGACGGACTTCTTATTTTATGCGACAAAACGCACTCGCTCGGAGCTTCCTATGTTCCGAAGGATCTTGTAACTCTGGAACAAAATGACGCTTATTCCGTAAACAGAAAAGGCCTTCAATTGCGTATTGCAGCGGAAGAAAATTTGCGCATTATGGCGCAGGCGGCAAAAAAGGACTCCGTCACTTTGCTTGTAAGTTCCGCCTACCGCTCATACGATTACCAGAGAGCGGTATATGACCGCCTTGTAAAACTGCAGGGACGGGAAGTTACGGACCGGGAAAGCGCCAGACCGGGAACGAGCCAGCATCAGCTTGGAACTACGGTGGATTTCGGTTCGATCGACGACAGTTTTGCGGACACCAAGGCCGGCAGATGGGTAAACGAACATGCGTCGAAATACGGATGGTCGCTTTCTTTTCCGGACGGGTACGAGCACGTTACAGGATACCGCTGGGAAAGCTGGCATTTCCGCTATATCGGAAAGGAAGCGTGCGCCTTTCAAAATAAATGGTTCGGCGGAATACAGCAGTTTATGCTGGAATTTATCCACGCGTACAGATCTATATGATGTTTCAGCTGCGGACGCCGCGGTTCCGTAGCCCGCCGCCTTCCGAATAAGGGCCTACCGAACACAGTCCACCGAATAGGAAGTTACGTTCGGAAACGCTTCCCCGTCGATCTGGATCGTAACGGGGTTGTCAAAAGTTACGGTGATTTTTTTTGCGGGAATCACATCTATGTAGTTTTTTCGGCGCACGTATTTTCCCAAAAGAAATTCCGGAAATATCCTAAATGTTTGACGCCTTTTTAGACTGTGCGCCGCTACAAAGCTCACGGTCTTGTCTTTGGCCAGCCGATCCTGTTCAGGGGCAACCTTCATTCCGCCGCCGAAATAGCGCCCGTTCATGGAAGAAATAAGCCATATGTCGTTATAGCGGTGCGGAATTCCGTCTACCACTGCGGTAGCCGAAAAAGGCTTGTATGCGTAAAGGAGCCCCCTTGCGGCGATTAGCGTGTAGTTTATCGGTTTATCGCTTTTTTGCCTGCTTTTTTCGGCTTCATAACAGCACCAGCCGTCAAGTCCCGCTCCAGTTCCGTTAATAAAGTGATGAATTTTGCCGTTTATGCTTACGGAAGGCAGGTTTTCAATATATTTTTTAAGGTCGATAAGTTTTTTTTCTTTGGAATGATGAATATCGTGCATAAAGTCGTTTCCCGATCCCGACGGAAAAAAAAGCAGCTTTGCATGGATTGAAGAAGGAGAGCCGAAGTCGTCGTAGAGCATGTTAACAAAACGGTGCAGGGTTCCGTCTCCGCCTGCGATGACGGCAGTGTCTTTGGGAGACAATCCTATCAAAAGACTTTTTACATTTTTTTCCTGAGTTACGTCAAAAAAAGAAATGTCGTTTTCCGTTAAGAGAGAGGCGATCAGAGAAAGGTCTTTTTTTGCTTTTTTGTTGTTTGCAAGCGGATTATAAAAAACATATATCATAAGTAAAAAATATAAGGCCGATCGCCGGATATTTCAAGCGTATCCCCGGTGTGTCGAGCGAACGGCGTTCTTGCCGGGCCTAACCCTGCCGGGGTAAACCTGCGGGGAACAGAGCGGCTGCGGAAAATATCTCAAGCCACCAAGTATCGCGCGGTAATCGCCGCGCCGCACAAGCATTGCGCGCCTATAAGCATTGTGCCGGAAGGCCCTGCGCCGCACAAGCACTTTGACGGCCGTCCCGCAGCGACAATGGCTTCCGATTATTTCACTACGATATTTACGAGCTTGTCCGGAACGACTACGGTTTTTACAACAGTCTTGCCTTCCATGAATTTACGGGCGCCCTCCGTCGCATAAGCTTTGTTTTCCAGATCCTTTTGGGAAGCACCCGGAGGAGCGTCGAATTTATCCCGCAATTTTCCGTTGATCATAACTACGATTGTCTTGGAATCTTCTTTGCAGTAGTCTTCGCTGAATTCCGGCCATTTTTCATAAGCGATCGTTTTATCATGCCCCATGATCTGCCAAAGCTCTTCGCCTATGTGCGGAGCGTAGCAGGCTAGCATTTTTACAAAGCCTTCCCACATCGTGCGCGGTATGGAATCCAATTTTGAAACTTCGTTTATAAAGATCATCATCTGGCTGATCGCCGTATTAAAGTTAAGAGATTCCGTGTCGGAAGTGACTTTTTTTACCGTCTGCGCGTAAAGTTTGCGTACGTCGGCAATGCGCTTGTCAGTAAGCGGCAGAGTGATGTCCGTTTCGCTTAAGGGTTTTTCGCCTATCGACCATACTTTTTCAAGAAAACGGCTTATTCCTATTAATCCCTGTGTATTCCAAGGTTTTGACATCGTAAGCGGACCCATGAACATTTCATACATGCGCACGCTGTCCGCCCCGTATTGCCTTATCATATCGTCGGGATTTACAACATTTTTAAGCGATTTTGACATCTTTGCCGTAACCTGCTCAAGTTTTTCATGAGTTTCTCTGTCTTCGTATATGCCGGGGGCAACTTCTTCAACCTTGTCTACGGGAACTAAGGACTTATTAGCCCTTTGGTACGCAAAGGACGTGATCATTCCCTGATTTACGAGCCTTTGGAACGGTTCCGTCGTATTTACCGCTCCCAAATCGTAGAGCACCTTGTGCCAAAAACGCGCGTAAAGCAGGTGCAAAACCGCGTGTTCCGCGCCTCCCACGTATAAATCGACAGGCATCCAGTATTTTATTTTTTCCGTGTCCGCAAGAGATTTCGTATTGTGCGGATCTATGTAGCGGAGATAGTACCAGCATGACCCCGCCCACTGGGGCATAGTATTCGTTTCACGCTTTGCCGGCCCTCCGCATTTGGGACATTTACAGTTCACCCAATCGTCGATTCCTGCAAGCGGGCTTTCTCCCGTTCCCGTAGGCTGATATGTTTTCACATCGGGCAGCTCAAGCGGAAGGTCTTTTTCATCTAAGGGGACTGTTTTACATACAGGGCAATGAACGAGGGGTATCGGTTCTCCCCAATACCGTTGGCGGCTGAAAACCCAGTCCCGCAGTTTGTAGTTTACGGCCTTTTTACCTATACCTCTTTGTCCAAGCCATGCGATAATGTTTTCTATCGAACTGCGGGTATCCATGCCGGTAAATTGCCCGCTGTTTATCGAGTATCCGTCCGCAGCCGTGCATTTTTCCGCCGCTGCAAAAACATCGTTGTGTGCAGAAGCGAGAGCCTTGTATTTTTCAGGATCCTTGGCGGCGTCATTTAAAATTGCAAGACCTTTTTTCTCATCGCCGTCCGCTAAAGAAGCGATCTCTTCTTTTGAAGCCACAACCTTGATTACGGGCAGAGCGAATTTTTTTGCAAAGTCCCAGTCGCGCTCGTCGTGCGCCGGAACGGCCATAATCGCTCCCGTTCCGTATGAGATAAGAACATAGTCCGAGATCCATATAGGAATTTTATTTCCGTTTACGGGATCGATCGCAAAGCTCCCCGTAAAAACGCCTGTTTTGTCCTTGTTAAGGTCGGTTCTTTCAAGATCCGATTTTTTTGAAGCGGCTTCAACATATTCGCTTACGGCTTTTTTTTGTTCGGCGGAAGTGAGCTTTTCTACCATCGGATGTTCGGGGGAAATTACCATGTACGTGGCTCCGAACAGGGTGTCCGGACGAGTCGTATAGACCGTCAAAAAATCTTTTGTTTCTTTTCCGTCTTTGTCCGCTATGTGAAAATCAACTTCTGCTCCTGTGCTGCGGCCTATCCAGTTTTTTTGCATAAGATTTACCGACTCAGGCCAATCAAGCGTGTCAAGATCTTTTAAAAGCCTGTCCGCATATGAAGTGATCTTTAAGATCCACTGACGTATAACTTTGTGGGTAACCGAAGTTCCGCAGCGTTCGCATTTACCTTCTTTGACTTCTTCGTTTGCAAGACCTGTCATGCAACTGGGGCACCAATTGATCGGCGTCTTGGCTTCATAGGCAAGCCCCTTTTTGTACAGCTGTAAAAATATCCATTGAGTCCAGCGGTAATAATCCGGCGTGCAAGTGGAAACGCAGCGATCCCAGTCGTAAGAAAAACCGAAGGCCTTTATCTGCTTTGTAAAGTGATCTATGTTTTCCATCGTCGTAGTACGCGGATGTGTTCCCGTCTTTATTGCATAATTTTCTGCGGGAAGGCCGAAGGCGTCGTAGCCCATGGGATGAAGAACGTTGTAACCGTTCATGCGCAAAAAGCGGCTGTATATGTCGGTGGCGGTATATCCTTCCGGGTGGCCTACGTGAAGTCCCTGGGCGGAAGGATAAGGAAACATGTCAAGTATGTATTTGCGCTTTTCCTTAGGAACGTTGGGATCTTCTTCCGTCTTAAATGTTTTATGCTCTTCCCAATATTTTTGCCATTTGGCTTCGATCGTATCAAAGGGATATTTTGCCATATTTTTACTTCCTTACATGCGCTTTAGGTTTTGCGCTCGGCGATTATTATTTTAGGAATTATATTAAAAAAAGAGGATGAATTCAATGAATCGGTTGTGTGTGACGGGTAGGGAAAGCGCGGTTCGGCGGAAGAAGCTCTCCCGTAACAGGCGGCTTTTGCCGGTGGCAACTGCGCGCATTATGTGCAGTCTAGTTTGCCCGTGACATACGTGCGGCGGCTGCCAGTGCGTGCGGTTTGAAAAAAATCCGCCGTTAATGTATACTTGTACCTTATGGGTGGGGAAAATTTAAAAAGGGCGGAAGAAAACAAAAAATCCGCCGTATCTAAGACTGATAAGACGGCGTCTGCCGCACAAAGAAGCACACAAAAAAGCATTAGCAATGCGGAACAAAAAAACAAAACGGCGCGAAAGTCCGGGCAGATCGCTGTAGACGTGACGGCGCAAAAATCGGCGGCGCAGGGAGTAAACTCGATTCGCCGCAAAAAAACTTCGCCTAATACGGCTGTGTATGACGAAGACAGCATACAGCACCTTGAAGGGCTCGAGCATATACGGCGCCGGCCGGGAATGTACATAGGAAGCCTGGGCGACGGTTCGGACGAAAACGACGGAATTTATATTCTCTTAAAAGAAGGAATCGACAACGCAGTCGACGAATTTTCACAGGGGTTCGGCAACAGAATAGACATTTCCATAGACGGAAGCGGACGGGTTCGCATACGAGACTACGGCCGCGGCATTCCCTTAGGAAAACTTGCCGACTGTGTTTCAAAGACAAACACGGGAGCAAAATATAACGATTCGGTCTTTAAACAAGCGATAGGAATGAACGGCGTAGGCATAAAGGCCGCAAATGCGCTTTCGTCCTATTTTAGAGCCGCTTCGATGCGCGACGGAAAATGCGCCGTAGTGGAATTCGAGCGCGGCGTAAAAAAATCCGAAAAGATGGGAAAAGTTCCGCAAGGTTCAAAGGACGGAACGTATCTTGAGTTTATCCCCGACGAGCTTATGTTCGGCAAATATTCGTTTAACATGGACGTTGTGGAAAAGCGCCTTTGGAACTACGTTTATCTTAATCCCGGACTGAAGATTGTTTGCAACGGCAAAGAATATTTTAGTGAAAACGGTTTCGTCGATCTTTTGAACAAGGAAATGGACGGAACTCCCCTTTATCCTTACTGTTCATTTAAAAATGAAATGCTGGAATTTGTCTTTACCCATACCAATGAATTGGATAAGACATTGTACTCGTATGTGAACGGACAATCCACCGCAGACGGCGGAACCCACGTTACTTCATTTTTGGAAGGCTTTACAAAGGGCTTTAACGATTTTTACAAAAAAAACTATGACATAAAAGACGTTACAGGCGGACTTGTAGGAGCTTTAAAGATCAGCATAGACAATCCCATGTTTACCAGTCAGACAAAAAACAAGCTGGGCAATGTGGAAATTCGATCTCCCATCATAAAGGCCGTCCAGTTTGCCATTGACGATTGGCTTCGCAGAAACCCTTCGGCGGCCTCGGGCATTGAAGAAAAGATCATTCGCAACCAAAAGGCTCACGCTGAAATAAACGGTGTAAAAAAAGAAGCCCGAGAGGCCGCAAAAAAGATCTCGCTTAAAATTCCGAAACTGAAGGATTGCCGCTATCACCTCCAAGACGGTAAAGCCGGTGAAGATTCCATGATCTTTATTACGGAAGGAGATTCGGCAACCGGCTCTATGGTCGGAAGCCGCGACGTAAGAAATCAGGCGATATTCAGCTTGCGCGGCAAGCCTGAAAACATGTTCGGCCGTAAGCAAAAAGATATATACAAAAACGAAGAACTGTATAATTTGATGATGGCTTTGGGAATTCAGGAAAATGTCGAAGACCTGCGCTATTCAAAGATAATAATTGCGACCGATGCCGACAACGACGGATTTCACATAAGGAATTTGGTTTTAACGTTCTTTCTTTTGTTTTTTGAAGAACTTGTTACCGGAGAGCGCGTCTTTATACTTGAAACTCCTCTTTTTCGCGTGCGAAACAAAACAAAGACTGTTTATTGCTACGACGAAGAAACGCGCGACAAACAGATGAAGGCTTTGGGAGCGGGCGCGGAAGTTACGCGTTTTAAAGGCCTCGGCGAAATAAGCCCCGGAGAATTCGGACAATTCATACACGAACGCAAGCCCGGCGACGGCGAAGACGTAGGCATGCATTTAACTTCGGTGAGCATTCAGACTCTTAAAAACGTTCCTAAAATACTTTCGTTTTATATGGGAAAAAACACGCCTGAAAGACGAGACTTTATCGTGCATCACCTTTCCGCGGACATAGACGCTTGACTTACATGTTTGGGCGGATGGTTTTATGGAACGGCGCAGGACATGTTTTTATATTATGCTTGGGAGCCTCTGAAAACTGCCGTTTTTAGAGGTAACTGCCGGCTTATGAGCCGGTAAAAGACTTGTAGGAAATTTTTATGGCCTTTGTAAAAAATATTTTTGACGAAAATTTTATTCAGTATGCAAGCTACGTTATCCGTGACCGCGCTATCCCCGACCTTGTCGACGGATTAAAACCCGTTCAGCGCAGGATAGTGCATACGCTTTTTGAAGTAGACGACGGGCGTTATCACAAAGTTGCTAACGTGGTCGGGCAATGCATGAAATATCATCCGCACGGAGACGCTTCCATATATACCGCGCTTGTGAACCTTGCAAATAAAGAATTGTTTATAGATAAGCAGGGAAATTTCGGAAACATGTATACCGGAGATTCGGCCTCCGCTCCGCGCTATATAGAATGCCGCCTGCGCCCGATAGCGCGCGATATTTTGTACAGTCCTAAAATAACGCAATTTGTGCCGAGCTACGACGGCCGCAGCCAAGAGCCCGTCGTTTTTCGCGCAAAGCTTCCTCTCGTCCTCATAATGGGGACGGAAGGAATCGCCGTCGGCATGAGCACTAAAATACTGAGTCACAACATACGCGAAGTCATAGACGCTGAAAAAAAATGCCTTTTAGGGAAGAAGTTTCGCCTTTATCCGGATTTTCCTACCGGAGCTCTCATGGACGTTTCGGATTACAGGGACGGCAACGGCAAGATCGTTATGCGCGCCAAGATGGACACGACAGATGAAAAAAAGATCAGCATAACGGAAATTCCGTGCGGCTGCACTACGGAAAGCGTTATGAATTCAATAGAAAATGCGGTAAAAAGCGGAAAGGTAAAAATAGCTTCGATTCACGATTATACTGCGGAAAGCGTAAATATTGAAATAAAGCTTCCGCGCGGCGTGTATACAAAGGACGTCGTCGACGCACTTTATGCGTTTACCGAATGCGAACAGTCGATTTCATGCAATCTTCTTGTAATACGCGACAATATGCCGGTCGTAATGAGTGTTTCCGAAGTTATAGAGTATCACGCAAAGCAGCTTACGGGTATTCTTCATGACGAACTGAAAGTTGAGAGAGCAGAAATGATCGACCGGCTTCACGCCCGCACGCTTGAGCGCATCTTTGTTGAAGAGCGCATCTATAAACGCATCGAAACCATGAAAACCGCAGAAACCGTAGAAAAAGCCGTGATCGACGGATTTAAACCGTTTAAGGCGGAACTTATACGTGAGGTAACTCATGACGATGTAGACCGGCTGCTTAAAATTCCTATCAGGCGCATATCGCTGTACGATATAAATAAAAACCGTGAAGAAGTTAAGACGATAAAGGAACGCATAAAAGAGATAGACAGACTGCTTAAAAATCTTACCGAATATGCGGTATCGTATTTGGACGGAATACTTGCAAAGCTCGATGAAAAAGCCGTAAAACGCCGCACCGAAGTAACTTCGATAGACATGGTTGACGTAAAATCCGTGGTTCAGCGCAATATTCCCTTGCGTTACGATGCAAAAACAGGTTATCTGGGGACCGACGTTTCAGGGGGAGAAGAAAAACTTCTTGTAACGCCTTACGACCGAGTGCTTTTTGTGCGCGGCAGCGGAATATACACCGTCATGGAAGTTCCCCAAAAAACGTTCGTCGGGCCTAAGATGTGGTTTTGTTCGCTTGCGGACAAGGAAACTCTCGGCGCCGTCTTGTTTACGGTCTTGTACCGCGATCCCAAGACAAAGTATCTTTTTATAAAACGCTGCAGAATTTCAGCCTATATCATGAACAGGGACTATTTTTTTGCGCCGGACGGAACGGAAGTGATTCACATAGATACTCGTAAAAATTTTTCGTTTACCGTTCATTTTACCGCAAAACCGCGGGTTAAAATTTTGGAAAAACGCTGTAAGGCTTCGGATTATGCCGAAAAAGGGCTCAAGGCTTTAGGCGTAAGGATTGAAGCGCGCGAAGTCGACAGTGTGGACGTTGAAGCGGCAAAAGGAGAGCCGTAGAATATGAAAACATACAGGCAAATGATACATGTTTTAAACGCATGCATGCGTGTGAACATGTGGAAAGCTCTTTTTTCTTTTTTGCTGATGTCCGTGCTCGAAACGCTCGTTATGTCGTTTTTTTCGGGGCCCGTGATTATGCTGCTTGCCAAAGGCGGCGTTGCGGTTTTTCCTATAGCCGCGGCGGTTGCCTTGCTTTTTATGGGATTTGTGTTTGTTATGTTTTTGCAGTACGGATATCAAGTATTGCTTTTACGCATTTTGCGCGGCGAATTCGTTACGCTGGGATTCTTGTTCAGCGGTTTTAAAGACCGTAAAAGAATTTTGCGCGCTTCATCATTATTTTCTTTGGGAATGATAACTTCGCTTATCATTTGCCAAATTCTTGCCTTAATAATAAATCTTAACTTTGAAAAAAATATACAAACTCTAAAATTTCCCGTCCTTGTAGGAATAATTTTTATCGTGTATACGATAATTTGTGCCGTTTTGCTTATACGCTTTGTTTTTGTTTGGGTATGCCTTTACGACAATCCCGATTCCAAAGTAGCGGACGTTTTTAAGACGAGCGCGACATTGCTTAAAGGCAGATGTTTTAAACTTGCAGGATTTATACTTTATGCCGGCGGAATATACCTTTTAGTCGCCGTAAGCGCATTTTTGTTGTCCTTTCTGATTCCGCGTGATTTAAAAGGATTGCCGGCTTTTTTATTTTCCGTAACGGAATTAGTGTATTTTGTTTCCGCTTATACGGCCGTCGTAAGAATGTTTATGTCGGTTCCGCTGTTTTATACGGAAGTTTTGGCGGTGTCGGGAGCTGACGTAAAAAACGAATATAAGGCGCTTAAAAGCCCTGAGGATAAATGCGACGCCGTAAATCCCCTCGCCGCAGACTCGGGCGAAAGCGACGCTGTGGACATGGGCGGCGACTCGGATAAGTGCAGCGCCGATTCTGGCAACAGCGCCACGAATAGGCATGGCGCCGATTCGTCTGAAAGTCCAACTGTTGATGAAAAAAACGGATGAATGTTTTATCGGTGCGCGTTGTTTTTGAAACCGTCGTAAAGAATTCGCGTTTTATCGCCGAGCTTTTGCCTTGTTCCGCTCAGGCTCAGGCGAGGTCGCTCCTTAAAGAACAAAAAACGAAATACAATGACGCGTCGCACGTGTGCCATGCCTTTGTCATAGGCGCTGCGGCTGAAATTCTAGGCATGAGCGACGCGGGAGAACCGCCCGGCACGGCAGGCCGCCCTATGTTGGACGTGCTTAAAAACTGCGGCTGTACGAATATACTTTTGACGGTAACGCGATATTTCGGCGGCACCCTTTTAGGTACGGGCGGCCTTGTAAAAGCATATTCCGATTCCGCAAAGCTCGTACTTGAAAAAGCAAGAGAGCTCAACGCATTCGAAGAGCTTGTGTTGAAAAAAGAGTTTTCGTTTGCGCTGCCTTATAAGCTCTATGACACGGTAAAACGCTGTTTTGCAACGTTTCACATATACGACCTGGCGGAAGTTTTTCAAACGGACATAAACATAAACGGCCGGATCCGAGAAGACGAAGCCGATCTCTTTGCAAAACATGTTTTTGATATTACGGGCGGCGCCGTTGTCGTCGAGTTTTTAAAATTTTAAATGTGGATCGCACATCCGTGTTCGGCTTTAATTAAAATAAAATATGTTATAATATTTTATCATGAATGATTATGTGATTTTGCGGGACGGCACGAAGCTATCGAAGTTGGGCATGGGAACTTGGTTCTTAGGCGAAAATTCGTCGACTAAAGATAAGGAAATTGACGCTGTCCGCACAGGTATCGAAAACGGCGTTACGCTCATAGATACTGCGGAAATGTACGGTTCCGGAAAATCGGAAATGCTCGTAGGCGAAGCTATAAAGGGCTTTGACCGCACTGAACTTTTTTTAGTTTCAAAAGTATATCCCCACAATGCAGGAAAAGCGCATATTTTTACCAGCTGTGAAAATTCTCTTAAAAGACTCGGCACCGACTACCTTGACATGTATCTTTTGCACTGGCGAGGTTCGATTCCTTTGTCGGAGACCGTATTTTGCATGGAAAAATTAGTTTCTGAAGGAAAAATAAAACGCTGGGGCGTTTCAAACCTTGATCTTTCTGACATGAAAGAACTGTTTTCAATTAAAGACGGAAACAACTGTGCCGTCGATCAAGTGCTGTATCATGTGGGCTCTAAGGGAATTGAATACGATCTGTATCCGTGGTTAAGAGAGCACAATACGGCTGTAATGGCCTACTGTCCTATGGCTCAGGCCGGATCTCTTCAGTATGAACTCACGGAAAACCGCGTGTTAAAAAAAATCGCCGATTCACGCAATATAAGCGTTGTCAATCTCATGCTAGTTTATGTGCTTTCAAAACCCGACATGATAGCGATTCCCAGAACGAGCAATAAAAAGCACGCCTTGGAAAATGCAAAGATGCGAGACATTGTCCTCACGGAAGATGAAATAAATATGATAGACGCGGAATTCCCTCCGCCCAAACGAAAAATTCCGCTGGATATAGTATGACGTTTCAGGTAAACAGTGAATTTGATGGTATTCCATGTTGTTTTACGGGTGCAGTGTAAAAAACATTTGATCTGACATATCAAATATGATATACTTTGGTCATTGGATATGAGATAGAATTTTATAAGACCGAAAGCGGAAAAAATCCTGTAAATGAATTTATACAATCGCTTCAAAAAAAACAGATTGCTAAAATTTTACGGGATATAACGCTCCTTCAAGAAATGGGGTCGGATTTACATTATCCCTATGTAGATTTCATTAAGGGCGACAGATATGCAGGCTTAATGGAACTTAGGACAAAACAATCAAACAATATTTTCAGGATTTTCTATTTCGTTGTTGTAAAGGATAAGGAAACGAAAGAGGAAAAGGCTGTTCTACTTCATGCGATACAGAAAAAGACGGACAAGACTCCGCAAAAGGAACTTGAAACCGTATTGGCACGAATGAAAGATTATAAATCAAGGGGTAGTTGTTATGGACGATTTTGACAGATTGAAGGCTGAACTTTTCAAAGACGTGCAAATAAAGGCGGAGTATGACGCTCTTGAGCCTGAATATGAGCTGATAAAACAGATTATAAAGGCACGGGCTGAAAAAAAGATGACACAGAAGCAGCTTGCCGAAAAAATCGGCACACGACAGTCCAATATTGCCCGATTGGAAAGCGGAAACTATAATCCATCATTTAAGTTTTTGCAGAAAGTTGCAGTCGCATTGGATAAAAGATTGTCTTTTTCGCTGAGTTAGTATTCTGTCTGTTTTTCTATCGGTCTTTCACTGTGTCGGAAGGAAGATAGATAAAGATTTATGGAAAGTGAGGTTTGATATTTCAGCGGTCGAAGTTAAACGATGATTTTTTATACGGAAATTCCATAACTTCGCAAATGCAAATTTTAACACTACTTGACGAACCGATTTGTACATTATACTATGTACATGGGAATGAACAATGACATTCGAGTGGGACGAGAAAAAAAATGCCATAAACAAAAAGAAACACGGGATTGATTTTTATGAAGCTGTTCGTGTTTTTCTGGACGACAAACGAATTGAAAAATATGATGAAGGAAATTCTTCACCTGAAGAAGAACGAACAAAAGTTTTAGGACTGGCACATAAAGTTGTCGTTGTAATATATACAGAACGGCACGAGAATCTAAGAATAATATCTGCACGGTTTGCAACGAAGGAGGAAAGAGATGAGTACTACAGTAACTATGACCTTAGATGATGTAAGAAAACTTCCGCCTATTAGTGAAGAACGAAAGAAAGAAATGGATTCATTTGTAAACACGGATTTTTCCGACTGCCCGAAAATGACAAAAGAGGAGCTGTCGCAGTTTAAACCGTGGTATGAAGTTCATCCTGAATGGGTTCGGATTAAAAAAGGCGATATTCATACCAAAATAGATTTGGATCTTCTGGATGCTCTTAAAAAGGGCGGAAAAGGTTATCAGAAACGCCTGAATCAGGCGCTTCGTTGGGCACTTGAAAATAACTGCCCTTATATGACAGTTTAATATTTGATTTCCCTCTCCTTAAAATGCGTCACCTCAGAAAGCCTACAGCTTTCAAAAATTCCGCATTCGTACGTATTTGTGCGCGTATTGCACGAGTTCTCCGCATTTTAGGCCTAAAAATAAATTCCTTGTCATTGTATAAAAAATGTAATTATATTATTATTGGTACGTGAATATATACGTTAGCCCTAGCTAATTAAATATATCAATAATAACACAGGAGGGATCATGTCCTACGATAAAGCATGGGCCGGATTTACCGGCAGGTATTGGAAGCAAGAAGTTAATGTTCGCGATTTTATTCAGCAGAACTATACTATATATACGGGTGATAAATCTTTTTTGGAAGGTCCTACGGAGGCAACCGATAAGCTTTGGGGCGAAATTAAAAAGCTTCAAAAAGAAGAAATAAAAAAGGGCGGAGTTCTCGACATGGACACAGAAGTGGCTTCGACGCTTACTTCCCACGCCGCCGGTTACATCTGCGCTGAAGGTAAAAAGCTTGAAAAGGTCGTCGGACTTCAGACGGACAAACCCCTCAAGAGGGCTTTTATGCCGTTCGGCGGAATTCATATGGCGGAAGAAGCCTGTGAAATGTACGGCTATAAACCGAGTCCCGAACTCCATAAGATATTCACTCAGTACCGCAAAACACACAACGACGGCGTTTACGATGCGTATACGCCTGAAATGCGCACCGCCAGGAAGAATAAGATCATTACCGGTCTTCCTGATACTTACGGGCGCGGCCGCATAGTAGGGGACTACCGCCGCGTAGCCTTGTACGGCATTGATTATCTTATAGAACAAAAAAAGGCTGATCTGCACAAAAGCGATAAGCTGGCAATGGTGGAAGCCGTTATCCGTAAGCGCGAAGAAATTTCCGAGCAGATAAGAGCTCTTAACGGCATGAAGGAAATGGCGCAGATATACGGCTATGACATTTCGCAGCCCGCGACAAATGCTCGGGAGGCTTTCCAGTGGCTCTACTTCGGTTACCTTGCCGCAATAAAAACGCAAAACGGCGCCGCTATGAGTGTCGGCCGAATTTCAACTTTTTTAGACATATACATTGAGCGCGATCTTAAAAACGGTACGATCACTGAAAAAGAAGCTCAGGAATTGGTCGATCATTTTGTTATGAAGCTTCGCTGTGTAAAATTTGCCAGAATAAAATCGTATAACGAACTGTTCTCAGGCGATCCCGTTTGGGCTACGGTGACTGTCGGCGGAATGGGAACGGACGGACGTCCTCTTGTTACAAAGAACGATTTCCGCTTCCTGCACACGCTTGAAAACATGGGCCCTGCTCCCGAACCCAACCTTACGGTTCTTTATTCGATATATCTGCCTGAAAACTTTAAAAAATATTCCACCGAAATTTCCGTAAAAACCAGTGCGGTTCAGTATGAAAATGACGACGTTATGCGTCCCATTTGGACCGACGACTATACGATCTGCTGCTGTGTTTCGGCAACTCAAGTGGGAAAGGAGATGCAGTTTTTCGGCGCTCGAGCGAATCTTGCAAAATGTTTGCTTTACGCCATCAACGGAGGAAAAGACGCTCTTACGGGCACTCAAGTAGGTCCCGCTTACGCACCCGTAACATCGGAATATCTTGATTACGACGACGTTGTTACCAAATATGACGCGATGATGACGTGGCTGGCCGGACTTTATGTGAACACCCTCAACCTTATCCATTACATGCACGATAAATATTACTATGAGGCGGCGCAGATGGCTTTGCTGGATTCAAAAGTGCATCGCTCGTTTGCGACCGGTATAGCGGGTTTTTCCCATGTCGTAGATTCTCTTTCCGCAATAAAATACGCAAAAGTCAAGGTTATCCGTGACAGCGAAACCGGACTGTCAAAGGACTTTGAAGTGACGGGTGATTTCCCGCGTTACGGAAATGACGACGACCGTGCGGACGACATTGCAGTATGGCTTTTAAAGACCTTTATGAATAAGATCAAACAGTACAAGACATATCGCAATTCCGTAGCTTCAACATCCATCCTTACGATCACTTCAAACGTGGTTTACGGTAAGGCTACGGGAACGATGCCCGACGGACGTAAAAAAGGCGAGCCTCTGTCGCCCGGCGCAAACCCTGCGTATGGAGCCGAAAAGAACGGACTCTTGGCGTCTTTGAACTCGGTTGCCAAACTGCCTTACGAATACGCGCTTGACGGCATATCGAATACACAGACGATCAATCCGTCCGCGCTCGGCCATAACGATCAGGAACGTTCCGAAAAACTGGTTCAAATTTTGGACGGATATTTTAAACAGGGGGCTCATCACCTTAACGTCAACGTCTTCGGTATCGACAAACTCAAGGACGCCATGGAACATCCCGAAAAGGAAGAATACCAGAACTTTACGATACGAGTATCAGGCTATGCGGTACGGTTTATTAAATTGACAAAAGAGCAGCAACTTGACGTAATAGCGCGTAACGCTCACGGCGTTTTGTGATTCGGTAAGGTAAGACCGAACTTTTGACAATTTCAGATACGGAGCCGTTGTGATTTTAATATTTGCAGCGGCTCTGTTTTTTTGTAATAATATCTGTAAGTTTAAGGCGCTAAACTTCAATGCGATGGAACCGCAATTCGGCGCTATGATAACATGGAAACTTGTAAAGGCAACATACATCAAATAGAAACTTTCGGTTCCGTAGACGGACCGGGCGTTCGCTTTGTGATCTTCGTACAGGGATGCAATATGCGCTGTAAATTTTGTCACAATCCGGACACTTGGTCTTTGGAAGGCGGCCAAAGAATTTCCGCAGAGGAACTCGTCGCGCGCGCCCTGCGTTACCGCCCTTATTGGGGAAAAGACGGAGGAATTACCGTCAGCGGCGGAGAACCTCTTCTTGAAATTGATTTTCTTATCGAACTGTTTAAAGAAGCCAAACGCTACGATATAAGCACGGTGATAGACACCGCCGGCGGGCCTTTTACCCGGCAGGAACCTTTTTTTTCAAAATTTAAAAAACTTATGGAATTCACCGACCTTCTTCTGGTCGATATAAAACACATCGACGATAAAGAACACGTAAAACTTACAGGAGTCTCAAACGGCAATATTCTGGACATGTTTCGCTATCTGTCGGATACGGGCAAGCCTATCTGGGTAAGACATGTGCTTGTTCCCGGTATTACCGATAATGACGAATATTTGACCCGCACGCGGGATTTTATCCGCACTCTTAAAAATGTCCGCCGCGTTGAAGTTTTGCCGTATCATTCGTTCGGTAAGGCAAAATACGATGAAATGGGAATCCCTTATCCTTTAAAAGACACGCCCACGCCGTCCGTAGAGCGCGTAGAAAACGCAAAAAAAATCCTTGAGACTGAAAAATATGAAGAATAAGAGTTTTTTTATATAAAAAAGCGCTTTCTTTTTAAATTATTTTAAAATTAATCTTGACGTGTTGTTTATGGATAGTCATAATTATTAGGCGTATTTTGTTTTTTTTATAAAAAGTTACAGGAGCAAAAAATGAAAAAAGTTTTTATTTTGGTAGGGATATTTATGTTGCCCCTGGCCTTATCATTTTCAGGCGGAACAAAAGAATCCGCTGTAAGCGGCGCTTCTTCTAAAAATTTTCACATCGGTATTGTTACCGAAACCGTTTCACAGGCGGAAGACAATCTTCGCGGAGCTGAAGAGCTTATAAAACGCTACGGCGCCGTAAAAGACGGAGGAATGATTCAGCACGTAACATATCCTGACGACTTTATGTCTCAGCAGGAAACTACGATCTCTCAGATTGTAGCTTTGGCTGACGATCCTCTTATGAAGGCGATCATTGTGAACGCGGCTGTTCCGGGCACTGCGGAAGCTTTTAAACGCGTAAAGGCAAAAAGATCGGATATTTTGTGTTTCGCAGGCGAACCTCAGGAAGACCCGCTCGTTATAGAAGCAAGCGCGGATCTTGCTATAAACGCGGACTTTGTTTCCCGCGGATATACGATAATCTGGGCTGCAAAGCAGATGGGCGCAAAGAGTTTCGTCCATATTTCGTTCCCGCGCCACATGTCTTATGAATCTTTGGGAACTAGGCGTCAGATTATGGAACAGGCGTGCGCGGATTTGGGGATTACGTTTGCATTTGAAACCGCTCCCGATCCTACGAGCGACGTAGGCGTTGCAGGTGCACAGCAGTTCATACTTGAAAAAGTTCCGCAGTGGGTTGAAAAATACGGCAAAGAAACGGCGTTTTTCTGTACGAACGACGCGCACACCGAGCCTCTTTTAAAGCAGATAGCCAAATACGGCGGAATGTTCGTGGAAGCGGACTTACCGTCGCCTCTCATGGGATATCCGGGCGCGTTCGGTATAGATCTTTCGTCCGAAGCGGGAAACTTCCCTGCGATTCTTAAAAAAGTTGAAAGCGTAGTGGTTGCGAACAACGGAGCGGGCCGGTTCGGCACGTGGGCATACTCTTACGGCTTTACCGTCTCTGCGGGGCTCGGAGAATTTGCAAAGCGCATAATCGAAGGCACGGCGAAACTTGAGAGCGGCAAAGATCTGTTTGACAGCCTTGCGGTGTTCACGCCGGGAGCTAAATGGAACGGAGCTAACTACATAGACCAGAACACGGGCGTTCGTTCGAAGAATCATATGCTCATTTACATGGACACCTACGTATTCGGAAAGGGCTACCTGCCTACAACGCAGCAGGAAGTTCCCGAAAAGTATTTTAAGATAAAATTTGTAAATTAATAAGATATTTATTGATTTTCTGGAGGAAAAAATGAAAAAAGTTATGGGGCTTGCGGCGCTTTTTTGCGCTGCATCGTTGATTTTCGCCGCCGGTACAAAAGACACCGGCTCTACAGGTTCTTCTGGCAAGAATTTCCACATAGGTATTTTGACGGGAACTGTTTCACAGTCGGAAGACGATTTGCGCGGAGCTGAAGAGCTTATAAAACGCTACGGCGCCGTAAAAGACGGAGGAATGATACAGCACATCACGTATCCTGACGACTTTATGTCTCAGCAGGAAACTACGATCTCTCAGATTGTAGCTTTGGCTGACGATCCTCTTATGAAGGCGATTATCGTAAACCAGGGTGTTCCGGGCACTGCGGAAGCTTTTAAGCGCGTAAAAGAAAAAAGATCGGATATTTTGTGTTTCGCAGGAGAGCCGCACGAGGATCCTCTGGTTATCGAATCAAGCGCGGATCTTGCTATAAACGCGGACTTTGTTTCCCGCGGATATACGATAATCTGGGCTGCAAAGCAGATGGGCGCAAAGACTTTCGTTCATATTTCGTTCCCGCGCCACATGTCTTACGAGACGTTGGGAACCCGCCGTCAGATCATGGAACAGGCGTGCGCGGATTTGGGGCTTAAGTTTGTATTTGAAACCGCTCCCGATCCTACGAGCGACGTAGGCGTTGCAGGCGCACAGCAGTTCATACTTGAAAAAGTTCCGCAGTGGGTTGAAAAATACGGCAAAGAAACGGCGTTTTTCTGTACGAACGACGCGCACACCGAGCCTCTTTTAAAGCAGATAGCCAAATACGGCGGAATGTTCGTGGAAGCGGACTTACCGTCGCCGCTCATGGGATACCCGGGCGCGTTCGGCATAGATCTTTCGTCCGAAGCGGGAAACTTCCCTGCGATTCTTAAAAAAGTTGAAAGCGTAGTGGTTGCAAATAACGGAGCGGGCCGGTTCGGCACATGGGCATACTCTTACGGCTTTACGGCGTCCGCAGGGCTCGGAGAATTTGCAAAACGCATAATCGAAGGCACGGCGAAACTTGAGAGCGGCAAAGATCTGTTTGACAGCCTTGCGGTGTTCACGCCGGGAGCTAAATGGAACGGAGCTAACTACATAGACCAGAACACGGGCGTTCGTTCGAAGAATCATATGCTCGTTTACATGGACACCTACGTATTCGGAAAAGGTTACCTGCCCACAACTCAGCAGGAAGTTCCTGAAAAGTATTTTAAGATAAAATTTGTAAAATAAAATATAAGGGCATCTCGAAAAAACGCCTTTGGCGATTTTTTCGAGATTTTGACGAGTTTTAACTTTCTGTATTATCGCGAGTTAAAACTCGCATTTTAACGGCTCAGAGCCGCAGTTGCCTTTAAAAACTGCAGTTTTTAAAGGTTTTCATAAAATTATAAAGGACGGCTTTTGTTTTATCTTTCTCTTGACTTACAAAAGCTGTCCTTTGTTATGCTAGGTTATAAATGAATGAAAACATCCCCCTATTGCGTCTTAAGGGCGTAACAAAAGATTTTTTCGGAACGACCGTACTTGAAGATGTCTCGTTCGATCTTCACAAGGGTGAAATTTTAGGTCTTGTCGGTGAAAACGGCGCCGGTAAGACTACTTTGATGAGTATCCTTTTCGGAATGCCGCACATAGGTGACTCGGGCGGTTACGGCGGTAAAATTGAAATAAACGGTTCCGAAGTGCATTTTAAATCACCGTTTGACGCTTTGGACGCCGGAATAGGTATGGTTCACCAAGAATTTTCTCTCATTCCCGGATTTACGACTACCGAAAATATTATGCTCAATCGCGAGCTTACGAAGCCCAATTTTATGGTCGATATTTTCGGCTCACGCTTAAGCACTCTCGATCGCGCCGGTATGCGTGCGCACGCGATCGCCGCCATAAAAAAACTCGGAGTTTCCATCGCGCCTGAAATGAAAGTTTCCGAAATGCCTGTGGGACACAAACAGTTTACGGAAATTGCGCGTGAAATAGATCGGGAAAAGATGCGGATATTGGTTCTGGACGAACCTACGGCGGTACTTGCCGAGTCCGAATCCGAAATACTCTTAAAGGCTATAAAAGAATTGGCTGCAAGCGGAATTGCAGTCATCCTTATTTCTCATCGTTTGCAGGAAGTCGTAAATACCTGCGATCGTGTGGTAACGCTGCGCGACGGACGCTCCGTGAGGGACGTTCCCGTTTCAGAAACTAATGTCTCGGATATCGCCGCTTCGATGGTCGGGCGTACCGTCACATATGAACACTTAAAAAAACACGCCGAGCTTAACGCCGCTGAAACGGAAAAGCTTGACGAAAACGATAAGATTCTTACGGTTGAACATTTATGGGTGGACATGCCCGGAGAAACCGTACGCAATGTAAATTTCAGCGTAAGACGCGGAGAAATCTTCGGCATAGGCGGACTGGCAGGGCAGGGTAAACTCGGCATTCCGAACGGGATTATGGGATTGTTCCCCGCCGGAGGAAAGGTTGTTTTTGACGGTAAAGAGATAAAATTGAACGATCCTAACGCCGTTTTACGCGACGGACTTGCCTTTGTTTCGGAAGACCGACGTGGCGTGGGACTTTTGCTTGACGAAAGCCTTGATTGGAATATCTCTTTTACGGCGATGCAGGTAAGGGGAATGTTTCTTAAAAAGATACTCGGCGGACTTTTTTCTTTGCGCGACGAAAAGGCCATGCAAAAAATCGCCCAAGAATATATAAAACTCCTTGACATAAAGTGCACTTCTTCAAAACAAAAGGCAAAGGAACTTTCCGGCGGAAACCAGCAGAAAGTTTGCCTTGTTAAGGCTTTTTGCATGGAACCCAAACTCTTGTTCGTTTCGGAACCGACCAGAGGAATCGACGTGGGAGCAAAGGCCGTAGTTCTTGACGTTCTGCGCCGATATAACCGGGAAAACGGAACTACCATAGTTATGGTTTCAAGCGAATTGGAAGAATTACGTTCGGTCTGCGACAGAGTTGCCGTAGTTGCCGGCGGAAAGATAGCGGGCGTCTTATCCCCGCGAGAAAAGGCTGAAGAATTCGCTTTATACATGTCCGGAATAAAAAACACGGAGGACGCCGGATGATCTCTGAGAATTTAAAAACCTCATTAAAAGAAAAGCTGCACGAGTTCGGACTTCCCCGCATGATCATTGCGGGATTTTTGGTAGTGCTTTTTATCACTGCTCCGTTTGTAGGCGTTTCGATGAGCGCTTCTTTGACGGACATTTTTAACCGTTTCGGACAGAACGAGCTTTTGACTCTTGCCATGATTCCGATGATCCTTTCAGGCGCGGGGTTGAATTTCGGCCTCTCGTTGGGGGTAATTGCAGGACTTTTAGGTTCTACTATTGCAATGCAGCTGGGACTTACGGGCTGGACGGGAATTTTCGGCGCTATGGCCGTTTCGCTTCCGTTCGGCATATTATTCGGCTGGCTTTACAGTTTGCTTTTAAATCGTGTGCACGGCGAAGAGATGACGATAGCTTTGTACGTAGGTTTTGCGGCGGTAATGTTTATGTCCATAATGTGGCTCGTTCTTCCGTACACAAGTGAAAATATGGTTTGGGGCTATAGCGGCGAAGGTCTTAGAACGACTATTACCCTGGACGGTTATTGGGTTAAACAGCTCAATGATTTTCTTGCTATAAACATAGGCGACTTTTTCATATTTCCTACGGGAATGATCTTGTTCTGCGCAGTCATAAGTTTTTTTATGTGGCTCTTTATAAGAAGTAAAACAGGAACCGCGATCACGGCTGTAGGTTCAAACCCGGACTATGCCCGCGCCGGAGGAATTAACATAAACAGAATGCGTACGATAAGCATAATAGTTTCGACGGTTACCGGCGCCATAGGAATTCTCGTATATCAGCAGAGTTACGGGTTCATTCAACTTTATCAGGCGCCGCTTTTTATGGCCTTCCCTGCGGTAGCTGCCATTTTGATCGGCGGAGCATCGATAAATAAGGCGTCCATATTGAACGTTGTCATCGGTACGGTTTTGTTCCAAGGAATTCTCACACTCACGCCGTCTGTGATCAACAGCGTACTGCAAACGGATGTGTCCGAAGTTATAAGAATAGTGCTGTCAAACGGCATGATATTGTATGCCTTGACAAGGAAAACAGGAGCGACCAGATAATGAAGTTGAATAAAGATAAAATTAAAGGTTTTTTAGCGGATAATCTGGTTGCCGAAATATTTTTGGCGCTCACTATCGTGTCTATTCCGCTGTCGGGATTTTCCGCACAGCTTATCATCGACGACATACTAACGCGCATAGGAAGAAACGCTTTTTTGGTATTTTCTTTGATCCTTCCCATCATGGCCGGTATGGGTATTAACTTCGGCATGGTGCTGGGAGCCATGGCGGGGCAAATCGGGCTTATTTTTGCGATGGACTGGAGAATTGCAGGGATACAGGGACTTGTGTTTGCAGCCCTCGTAGGAATTCCCATTTCCGTAATTTTGGGATGGATTGCCGGCTCTATTTTAAATAGGGCGCGCGGTCGTGAAATGGTTACCAGCTATATCTTGGGATTCTTTTTTAACGGGGTATATCAGTTTTTCGTTTTGTATCTTTTCGGGTTTTTGTTTCCCTTGCATAACAAGGCGATAGCGCTTTCCCGCGGATTCGGCGTAAGAAATACGTTGAACCTTGATCCCGTGCGTCAAGTTCTTGACAACCTTTTGATGCTCCACATCGGCGGAATAAAAATTCCCATTTCAAGCTACATTGTGATAATCGCTCTGTGCTTTTTTATCATATGGTTTAGGAAAACAAAGCTCGGCCACGACATGAGGGCAGTAGGGCAAAATCAAATGGTGTCCAATTCGGCGGGAATCCCGGTCGAAAAGACAAGGATAGTTTCGATCATAATTTCTACGGTTTTGGCATGTATAGGTCAGATCATTTTTTTACAGAATATGGGAAACATGAACACATATAACGCACACGATCAGACGGGTTTTTTTGCCGCCGCCGCGATACTGGTAGGCGGAGCTTCGGTTGCGAAGGCCACGATTCCCAACTGTTTTATAGGAGTTTTTTTGCTGCATTTGATGTACATTGTCGTTCCGCGCGCAGGGCAGAATTTGTTCGGCTCGGCAAATATCGGCGAATATTTTAGGCAGTTTATCGGTTACGGAGTTATCGCATTGTCGCTTGTGATCCATGCATGGCGTACGCGGCGCAATGCCGAAAAACAGCGTGAAAACCTTAGACGCGCATCGACGGAGGAAGATTAAAATGCAGGCTTCGCGTAAAAAAACGCTGATCATAAGGGCGGTTCTCATTACAGGATATGTTTTGCTTGGAATTGTGATGTTTGTCACGGGACGATCCCACACGGTGCTGATAGACAATAAAAACGCCGAAGACGCTTCTTATAAAGCGATTAACGGTATGGAGGTTTCTATAAATCGTCTGCCTCCGAGCGAATTTATGAAGGGAGACCGTGACAAATTTATCATAAAGGGGCAGCGTTTGAAAATCCGCGTCGCCTCCTTTGACGGGCAGGTAGACGAGGTGTTTAATCTTAAAATTCCGCTTACGCAGGATGCCGTGCTTGTTTCCGTACCGAAACTTGTAAATAAAATTTCGGGCGCGGTCGAGCCTTTTTCCGTATATTAAAAACTCGTCGTTCGACGCCTCTGCCGCACGATTGTTTCGATCGCATTCCGTTTTGCGCAGGATCATGCGCAGAACAGGATCGGCGACTTTAAGCGTGCGGCTGCAATCCTCCAATCAAACTTTGAATTTTTTTACTTCTTGCAGCAATGTGTTAATGCTCGTCTTATTGTTTTGTGTCATTTCATTTACTTCTTGTATCGCGTTGTTTATTTCCTGTGCGCCGATCGACATTTCATTCATCGCCGCAGTGATTATCGCCGTAAGTTCGTTAAGGTTTTTCATCTTTTCCGTGATGTGATTGCCGCTCTTTAGCATTTCGGAAGAACCTTCGCTTACTTCCGCCGTCGCAGCGTTCATGCTTTTTATGGCCGACAAAATTTCGGAACTTCCCACGTCCTGTTCTTTCATCGCCGCAACGATCAGTTCTTCCTGCTTTGAAATTTCATTTACGGAGTCATATACTTCTACAAAAGAATCTTCCGCGCTTTTTCCGGCTACGGTCAGATCTTTGATCGTTTTTATGGATTCGCCGATGACTTCTCCTATTTGTTTTCCCTGTACGTTGGATTCTTCGGCAAGTTTTCTAATTTCATCGGCGACTACGGCAAAACCTTTCCCCGTTTCGCCGGCGTGAGCGGCTTCGATAGCGGCGTTCATCGCCAAAAGATTTGTTTGGTTCGCAATATTTTGTATTACTTGGCTCGCTTCAAGCAGGGATTCGGATTTTTCGGCAATCTGGTTTACGACTTCGTTCATTTCCCGTACGCCTACCTTGCCTTTTTGAGTCTGTCCGTATACGGTTTTGATGATCGAATTGTTTTTTTCAAGCATTTTTGCCACCGATGCAATGTTCGCTACCATCTGTTCAATCGCTGAAGACGAGCGCGATATGCTGCCAACCTGTATTTCTATCCTTAAATCCTGCTGACTGAGTTTCTTTGTAACTTGTTCAACGGCGGCGGCAGTTTCATTGACGTTTTCATTTTGAGATAATACTTGTCCTTTTATGGAATCTATATTTCCGTTGATTTGGTTTATGCCTGAGGCGGCTTCGGTCATGTTGGCGGAAAGATTTTCTCCGATAATCCCCATCTTATTTGCATTTTCTTCTACGGACTTTATGGTAGCGCTTATCGATTTTATCGTTTGATCGAAATACCCTGCCAGCGTCGCAAGTTCGTCGTTGCCGTTGACGGGGAGATCGACCGTTAAGTCGCCGTTTGCAATGTCTTTTAATGAGGTCATGATCTTTTTTACAGGTTTAATGATAAAACGCTTCGTAAAACCTGTTATAGTAAGGACGAACAGGAGCAAGATGAATATCAATATTCCGGTTGTTTTTATGAAGAATATGTTTTTTTCCGTTTGTATGTTTTTGATGGAATAGCGCAGCTTTACAAAACCGATACGGTCTCCTGAAAAATCTTCGAGCGGATAATAGGCTACGGCATAACTGCCTTCCGTACGGATGAGCCCCTCATTTGTCAAGGATTTTAGAATGGAATCGGGATCTTTTTCCATTTCTTTTTCAAAATTAGTTCCTATGAGCTTATATGTTTTGTCCAAAGCAAGGGCATACACGCTTACGTCCAAACCTCCCGATAAAACTTCGGGCGTACAGTTGCTCGTAAACTGTTTTATAAAGTCGTCGTTAATGGCGCCTCCGTATTCTACGCTGCCTATATGATGGCCGTCTTCAGCGAATACCGGATGGACTACGCGGAACCCCAAATCGCTTACGCCCGCTTCAAGGCCGTGAATTTCCTTTTTTTCGGAATTCGCTTTAACTACCGTCGCCCGGAACGAAGAAAGATCGTCCCCGAATTTGGAAGGCCTTTGAACGCGCAAAAACGAAGTTGCAGGCGGCGTATGAAAATGAAATTGTTGCGCATGGTATTTTTCTTTCATAGTTACGAAAAGCGGTGCCGTTAATTGCAGGAGGGTTTTTCTGTCGCGCTCGGCAAAAGCCTTGACTATATTTTTATCCGAAGTGACGTTATTTAATATGATGTTTCCCATGAGGGTATAGGTGTTGATTTCATTATTGAAGGCAGAATATTTTAGGTCTCCAATGATTTTTATTTGGTCGTTTGAAAACTTCGTAATGCTTTGCCAGTCTTTTGCTGAAAGAATGATGTATTGGATGACGAGCAGCAAGATCGTCGCGCCTATGAGTTTTTTTCCAAGGGACTGCGGCCGTTTTTTCTTTTCTCCGTGACGTGATATAGCTGTCTTGTTCATAAATTGTAAAACTCCTGCTTGTTATGTATGTTAAATATTTTACTATTATTTTCGGATAATGACCACATAATAGTAAGCAATAGCGATTTTGTCGCGTTTTTTGAAACATGCCCCGCACTTTGTATTTGCCGAAAGCCGCGTTAGGAATTTTAAGGCTGTGCCGGTGCCGGTTTTCCGGCTTATGTCTTTTTTCTGATGATGATTCTGAAATACGGAGTGATCCTTCTGGCTTCTGGCTTCTGGCTTCTGGCTTCTGGCTTCTGGCTTCTGGCTTCTGGCTTCTGGCTTCTGGCTTCTGGCTTCTGGCTTCTGGCTTCTGGCTTCTGGCTTCTGGCTTCTGGCTTCTGGCTTCTGGCTTCTGGCTTCTGGCTTCTGGCTTCTGGCTTCTGGCTTCTGGCTTCTGGCTTCTGGCTTCTGGCTTCTGGCTTCTGGCTTCTGGCTTCTGGCTTCTGGCTTCTGGCTTCTGGCTTCTGGCTTCTGGCTTCTGGCTTAATTTTGAGGGCAAAATCGTGAATGTCAAGTCCTTTTCATCGTTTCCTTTACGAAATTTTATGATTTCAAATTGTTCCGGACAATATTTATGAAGAAAACTTATAGGCACTCCCATGTCTTTATTGTAGTCGGACGGGATTGCGTCGGAAAAAGGCACTTCGATGGCGTCGTAATTGTCGTATTTGGGATAACCGTTTTCTTTTATGCGCCTGTGCCGGCTGAAACGTAAATTTTCTTCCATAGTCATAAGTTTTAACGGCCTGTGGCGTTTACTGTGGTCGAGATTTGTAAACCAGCAGGAGTTTCCGAGCCGTGTATAGTTGCCGGAATAGCCCATACGTGCCGCTTTTTGTCTGTCTTTTTCTGAAAGACGCGTTCCCTCAGGAACCGCAAACACCATGTCGGAACCGTTTCCCGTAGCTCCGAGCCAAAGTTTATTATCTTTTATCAGCGGAAAAACTTCTTTGTAAGTAATTGCATTCATGCTGCCTATGAGTAAAAATTTTTTGTCAGCCTCAAAAATCCATGCAAGAAATTCTCTGAACAGGCTGAACGGAGGGTTAGTGACTATTATGTCGGAATTATTCCTTAATTTTTTCATTTCATCGCTTCTAAAATCTCCGTCGCTCTTAAGATAACCGTATTTTAAATGAACGGATTCAAGGTTCCACTTGCAGAAAATTTCCGAGCATTCGTTGGAACTTGAGTTTTCTTTTTCTCGGTTTTCAATTACGAGCATTTTTCCTTTTGCGCCGATTGCGCCGGCGTTATTTTTAACGGAAGAAGATTCGCAAAATTTCTGAGGAGCGGAGTTTGCCGATGTGCAAAGGCGTCTGCCTGCGTAACATGTGCTGATAAGCTTTTTCAATTCGAATTTTTTAAAGTTTTGAACAAAAAATTTTGTGAAATTGCTTTGATCGGGATCGTCGCAGGGAAGAAAGACGGTTTTATTTTTAAAAACTTTATCGTTAAATTCAACGTATGCTTTAACTTCCTTTTGGATATCGGAATACTGCGTGTAAAACTCGTCGTTTTTTTGTTTTTTTGCGTTTTGCAGTCTAAAATTCGTCATGTTTATTCGTGCGAGGGTTCAATACCTCGCTGCCGTTTGAAGTTTCGCTATGAATCTGCGGCTAAGTTGTTGATTACCGCAGGTCAATATGTTAATTATATAACCGCTTTGTCCGGCTGTAAACGGCGGCTGTACGGCGATAGCTGCCGCTCGGTGTCAGTCCCCGCGCCTTTCATTCCGCGGGTATTGTTCCGGAACTCCGATGTGAACTGCCGCTTGCGCGGGCGCCATATAAAGTCGCCGGAATTGCTCCGGCTGCGCCGCAAGCTTCAATATAGGCGGATATGTTCGGTTTATGATCTGTTTGTGATACATCAATTAATTAAAAATAATAAAATGTTCCGTCAGGTTTGACAAAACGGTAAAAAGCACATATAGTAAACTTATCTTTATTTTATAGCCGCATTGCGGAAAGATACAAATGATAGTTGTTGTTGATGTAGGAACTTCCAGCCTGCGCGTGTCGCTGTTGGATTCTCAGGGACTCATAGTACACTGCAGTCAAAGCAAGTATTCGCTCTCATACCCCGAACCTGACGCCGTCGAAATGGACATGAAAGTCTTTACCGGCGCACTGTGGGCGGCTCTTAAAGATTCCGCTTTGTGTGCGGAAGCTAACGCTCTTAAAGTCGAAGCTTTTGCCGTGACCGCTCAGCGTTCTTCCGTGATACCTGTGGACGAAGGCGGCAAGGCTTTAGACAATGCGCTCATGTGGCAGGACACAAGGTCTTTCCCTATATGCGACGCTCTTAAACAAAAAAAGAAAGAGATATATTCGATTACCGGCATGAGTCTTTCTACTGTATTTTCATCGCCCAAGATGCAGTGGCTGAAAGAAAATAAAAGAGAAATATACGACCGCTCGTATAAACTGATCGGATTTTGCGAATACACCGTACACCAGCTGTGCGGCGCTTTCGCGACGGACACTTCGATTGCAAGCCGCACGAGTTTGTTTGACGTAGCCGCTCTTAAGTGGAGCGACAGCCTCATAGATATTTTCGGAATTGCAAAAGAAAAACTTTGTCCTGTAATACCTGTAGGTTCAGTTGCAGGATTCGCTTCAAAACGTCTTTGCGAATTGTTCAAACTTGATTCCGACGTGCCGGTGATCTCTTCCGGGGGAGACCAGCAGTGCGCAGCCTTAGGACAAGGCTGTACCCGACCCGGCGACATAATGATAAATACCGGAAGCGGCGCCTATGTGCTGGGGCTTGTCGACAGACCCGTGTATTCTTTTGAAAACGGAATAAGCTGCAATGTTTCAGCCTTAAACGGCAAATGGAATGTGGAAGGTTCCGTTTTAAGCGCGGGAAAAACCCTTGACTGGGTAAACGAGCTTTTTTTTGCTTCCGAAGCTGAAAAAAACAAATACGAAAATTTTACTCGGGCTTGCCTTGCTTCGCCTCCCGGCGCAAACGGGATGCGTTTTTCGGTTCACTTTGCAGGGCGGGGCACTCCGGTTTGGGACGCGTCGGAGCGCGGAGCCGTGTTCGGTTTAAGCTTTAAAAATACGAAAAACGATATTGCGCGTGCGGTTATGGAAGGAATTGCCGCCGCGATAGGCGAGTGCCTTGAATATACGGAGAAGACTATGGAAAGCTGTACTAAATCCGTTAGAATTTCAGGCGGGCTTGCAAAAGACGCTCTTTTTATCCGTATGCTGTCCGCGGTGTCGAAAAAAAAATTGCTTTATTCCAATGAAAGCGAATCCACAACTCTCGGCGCATGGATCAATGCAAGTCTGGCCTTGGGAAAGTATAAAACCGCCGAAGATGCCTTCGGTGTATTGAACGAAAGACTTGAAACTTCGGCGTTTCAAAGTTCTATCGAAGAATGCGAATTATACGGAAAAATAGCTTCAGAGCTTAGACTTAAATAAACGGCAAATTGCATATTATTAGGAGGAAATACATGTCAAAAATCGATGAGATAACCAGAGAATCGTGGTTATTGGATTCCTTTCCTGAATGGGGAACATGGCTGAACGAGGAAATAGAAGAGGAAATCGTACAGCCCAAGACGGTTGCAATGTGGTGGCTCGGCAACGTAGGGCTTTGGATAAAGACGCCGGGCGGAGCGAACATCTGTACCGACCTTTGGTGCGGCAAGGGTAAGCGCACTAAAAAAGTAAAAGACATGGTCGCCGGTCATCAGATGGCGAATATGTGCGGCTGCAGACGGCTTCAGCCTAATTTGCGCAATTCGGTTTTCGTAATCGATCCCTTTGCGATCAAAAACGTGGATGCAATTCTTTCGACGCATTATCATCAAGATCACATAGATCCTAACGTAGCGGCTCATGTAGTAAAAAATCTGGATCCTTCCATTCCTTTTATCGGTCCTAAAAAATCCGTAGAACTTTGGGTAAAATGGGGCGTGCCGCAGGACAGGTGCGTTACTGTGAAACCCGGAGACGTCGTTAAGATAAAAGATACCGAAATAGTTGCCCTTGATTCATTTGACAGGACGTGTTTGGTTACGACCGACGGCTATCAGGACATAAGAGGCGTTTGTCCCACCGATATGGACGAGAAGGCCGTAAACTTTTTGTTTAAAACGCCGGGCGGAAATATCTATCACAGCGGCGATTCTCATTATTCAATCTATTTTGCAAAACACGGCAAAGATTACGATATCGACGTAGCCCTTGGAAGTTACGGTGAAAACCCTGTCGGGATTCAGGACAAAATGACAAGCGTCGATATGCTTCGCATGGCCGAAGCCCTTAACTGCAAGGTCGTCATACCGGTTCACTATGACATATGGTCTAATTTTATGCCGGATCTGAATGAAATAAAGGTTCTCTGGGATCTTAAAAAAGACCGCTTGGGTTATAAATTCCACCCGTTCTTTTGGGAGGTCGGCGGAAAATATATATATCCCACCGATAAGGAAAAAATCTATTATCATCATGACCGCGGTTTCCACGATTGCTTTGACCACGAGCCGAATACCCCGTTCCGTTCTATATTGTAGTTTCGGTTATGCCGTGCGCGGCTGATGTGCCGGCCGTGCTTTGTACGCTGAAAATTTATGCGGCCTATTTTATAAATCGTTGATTTATGCGATAATAGGCATATAGGAATTACAATAGCGTCTGATGTATTTCAGTTTACAGCTGTTTATTAAACTGTGCGTAAAGAGCGCACTAATGCGTCGTCCCGAAAGCTCAAATCTTTCTGCGGCGGCACATTCGAAAAGGAGTTTTAAATGAAAAAAAATCTGTTGAGTGTTTTGGCACTTTTTTTTGCGTTTTCATTGCTTTTTGCCGGAGGAGCAAAAGACGAAGGGGCTGCACAAGGCGTAACGACTGTGCGTATCGCTTTGTGGGACTATGACGTTGCCGGTTCGGTATATCCGGCTTTGTTTGCGGAATTTGAAAAAGCCAATCCCGACATAAAAATTGAAGTCGTAAACGCACCTGCAAACGATTACGAAACAAAACTTACCACAATGCTCGCTTCAGGCGACAGCATTGACGTTTTTTTTGCAAAGTCTAACACTTCGTATCCTACCGTAGTTGAAATGGATTTTGCAAAGGACTTGAATCCTCTAATAAAAAAATACAATTATGACGTTAAACCCTACGGAACCGTTCTCAAGCAGCATTATGAAATAAACGGCGGTTTGTACGCTCTGCCGTTCAGAACGAACGATTGGGTTTTGTACTACAATAAAGCTATGTTTGACAAAGCGGGACTTCCTTATCCTACAAACGATATGACATGGGAAAAATTCTTTGAGACTGGTAAAAAACTTTCGCACGGCGACGAGTACGGCTCTGCATTCTACCCCAAGCCCGGTTTTATTGTTCCCGTGTTGATCGGCGCTGTAGACGGGTTTGATATTTCCGTTTCGGATTTTAACCTGCTGGTTCCGGCTGCAAAAAAAGTTAAGGCAGCTATGGACGAAGGCGCTTGGGAAAAATTTGCGGAATCCGTATCTTTGTCTAAAGATCAGACCTTCTTTTTCCACGGCAAGTGGGGAATGTTTTACGACGGTTCGTGGTTTACGCAGATGCTTGAAGCAAGAAAAGATCTCGGCTTTAAGTACGGCATTGTGAAATCTCCGTATTGGGCGGGGACGGCTAAAAAAGGATTTGCAACTTCGACGCCCGTTCTTATGAGCTCTACTACTAAAAAAGAATCTGCCGCTTGGCGCCTCATAACGGGTATTTGCGGCGCCGAAGGAGCAAAGATGGTTGCAAAGTCAATGCTTGTGCCCGGATATATGAGCGGCGATATTATGAACACGTTTAAAGAAAGCGCAAAGCTGGATGAAAGTTCGATGAAGGCTCTTACAAACAATGTTTCTTACGGGCTTGGAGCCGCAAGTGTAAATTTGGCAAAACTTTCGGCGGCGTTCAATCAGGAACTCGAATCGTTCCTTACGAACAATCAAAGCGCCGAAAAGATGGCCGAAAATCTTAATAAACGGCGTGTGGAAATTTTGAAAAAATAAACTTTATGCACCCTCTAAAAACTGCGGTTTTTAGAGGGCACTTTAGCCGTATTCGCTTTTGAAAGTGAAATTTCAAAGGCGAATGACGTACACCGGTGAAGACGGCCGGCAGCAGCCTCTGCGCCGTATGAGACTTTCGGATTTTGGCTTTGGGCGCTGCATGTCTGAAAACTGCTGCCGGCCGTGTCCGATGTGATACTGTCGACCGGTATGGTTGTAAGTGCCGTGTTGCTTGTATTTGCCTTATTTTGTGAGGCCGTGGTTTTTTATTTCAGTTTATAAAAACGAGGTTTTAATATGGCGTCCGCCGTTTCAAAAACGAGCAAGATCGTAGTTAACCGTAACAGAAAAATGGCTTTTTTATTTTTACTGCCTAATATAATAGGTTTTGCAGTTTTTACGCTGATCCCTGTCGTGAGCTCGATTGTATTAAGTTTGATGAAGTGGAACGGGCGCAGCGCTGCAAAATTTGTAGGTTTAAAAAATTTTATAACAATATTTACTTCTTCCGACTTTCTCATAGCTTTGAGGAATACAGTAGTTTATACGGTCGGAACGGTTCCTTTTATAATCGCGTTTGCGCTTATTATCGCCTTTCTTTTGGAAAATGATTTTAAAGGGGCTGCGGCTGTCCGCGCCATGTTTTTCTTTCCGCATATTTCATCCATAGTAGCAATTTCGGTTGTATGGCAATTGGTTTACGCCAAGAGCGGGGTATTAAATAATTTTTTGACACATTTGGGGCTTACGGATCCTCCCGCCTGGCTTTCGGATAAAAACTGGGCGCTTCCCGCCATAATGCTCATGATCATATGGAAGGGCATAGGATACTACATGATCATCTATCTGGCGGGGCTTCGGAACATTGACAAAGCATTGTACGAGGCCGCCACCATAGACGGCTGCAACTCGTTCAGGCGATTCTGGCATATTACCATTCCCTCCTTAAAACCCATAACCTTTTATATTTCGGTCATGTGCATTATAAATTCGTTCCAAGTGTTTACGCCCATATACATAATGACAAAGGGAGGTCCGGGCAGAGCGACTACGGTTATGGTCTTGCAAATTTATCAGGACGCGTTTGTCAATTATGAATTCGGCGTCGCTTCGGCCGAAGCGATGGTCTTATTTGCTTGTATACTTATTGTCACTCTGATCCAGTTCAGAGGACAAAGAGACGATTGATGTCTTGAGGAAATCGGATATGAATAGAAAGGACAGTTTTAAAAAGTCGCTGAACATAGGAACCTTTATGCGCTATGCGGTGATATTTATCATCTCGCTTACTATGATCTTTCCGTTTCTTTGGATGATCAGCGCTTCTTTTAAAGACAGCTTGGATGTTTTTGTTTTTCCCATCGACTGGATTCCCGACACACCCAAATTTTCAAATTACGTTTACATATGGCAAAAAGTAAATTACGGTCTGCTTTTTTTTAACACTTTAAAAATTGCGGTGATAGTCACCCTGCTGCAAATTTTAACTTGCAGTCTTGCCGGTTACGCTTTCAGCAAACTTGAGTATCCTGAGAGAAATAAGATCTTTATCATATATCTTTCGACGCTTATGATCCCGTATCAAGTGATTATGATTCCTCAGTTTTCGATAATCAGAATGTTGGGACTCTCCAATACACACGCGGCGCTGATTCTGATACATGCGTTTAATCCTATGGGCGTGTTTTTAATGAAACAGTTTTTTGACAGCATTCCTAAAGAATTGAACGAGGCTGCCTGTATAGACGGGCTTAACGATTTTAACATTTACTATTTGATCATTATGCCGCTTTCGAAATCCGTTATAGGGACTTTAGTGATTCTTACTTCGGTTTTGATGTGGAATGATTTTATTGCGCCGCTCATATATCTGAATTCGGAAAAACTTTTTACGATACAGTTGGGACTTCGCAATATGATAAGCGAACACGCCGCCGAATATGCGCCTATCATGGCCGCTTCCGTAATTTCAATAATACCGATATTGATTGTGTTTTTAAAATTTCAAAAGTTTTTTGAACAAAGTTTGGTTTCTTCAGCTGTTAAGGGGTAGAATTTTATGTCAAACGATTATGCAAAATATATGAAAAAACCGTTTTCTCTTTCAGAATCCGACTGCGAGTGGATAGACCGCACGTTGAAAGGGATGACGCTTGAGCAAAAAGTTGCGCATCTTTTTTGCATATTGATTAAGGACAAGCCTGTCGAACGGATGATCTCGGAAATGCGTTCTCTTAATTTTCAGCCGGGAAGCTACATGTCGGATTCGTTTCCTGCGCAAAAAGTGAAAGATAATTTTTGTAAACTGCAAGCGGAGACTGAAATTCCTCTATTGTTTGCCTGTAATCTTGAGCGCGGAGCCGACGGAATTTGTACAGAAGGAACTTTTTACGGCACTCAGATGCAAACTGCCGCAACGGCGGATTCTCACTACGCTTACGAGCTTGGCAGAGTTTGTGCGCAAGAGGCCGCCGCCTGCGGAGCGAACTGGAATTTCGGTCCAGTAGTTGACATTGACGCAAATTTTCATAATCCCATAACAAATACAAGAGCTTTCGCCTCGGACAGAGATACTGTAATTGAATTTTCAAAGGCTTTTATTAAAGGACAGATAGAAGAAGGACTTGCGGTCTGCATTAAACATTGGCCGGGCGACGGGCAGGATGAAAGGGATCAGCACATGCTCACGTCTATAAACGGTCTGTCTGCCGCCGATTGGGACGCTTCTTACGGCAGAATATATAAAGAACTTATCGATTTCGGCGCGCAATCGGTTATGGCCGCTCATATTTTACAACCATCATATTCTCGCTTGCTTAATCCGTCTTTAAAAGATAATGAAATTTATCCGGGCTCGCTTTCCTACGAGCTTACCACAGGTCTTTTAAAAGAAAGGCTGGGCTTTAACGGTCTTGTAGTTACCGATGCAACGAGCATGACGGGCTTTATGCAGGTTATGTCCCGGCACGATGCCTTGCCTGTTTCAATAATGGCAGGCTGCGATATAATACTTTTTTCACTGGATATTAAAGAAGATTTTGATATAGCTCTTCAAGCCGTAAAAAACGGCCGCATCACTATGAAAAGATTGGACGAAGCCGTTTCAACCATACTGGCGCTAAAGGCGCATCTTAGGCTGCATAAAAAACTTGCGGAACAAAAGACGCTTGAAATCGATGATGTTTCTTCTTTCTTTTCCGACAGTCCTGCCAAGAAAAAAAACGTTGAAAGCGCGAAGGATTGCGCCGATAAGGCTGTAACGCTTGTAAAAGACGTTAGGCACCTTTTGCCGCTTGATGTAAAAAAATATAAGCGCGTATTGCTGCATGTTTTGGGCGATAAGGGCGGCTATCATGATCCTGTAAAAAACACTCATAAACTTTTTGTTTCGCTTATGGAAAAAGAAGGCTTTGAAATCACTTTATACGATTCTGAAAAGCTTGATTTACGTCCGATCGGCAACAGCGTTTCAAGCTTTGTGGAACGTTTTGACTTGATAATATATTATTGCAGCGTTAAGACGAGCGGCAGCGATACCGTTTCCCGCATAAGTTGGGCTCCCCCCGGCGGATGCAATACGCCCAGATATTTTAACGATATTCCGACGCTTTTTATATCAGTTGATAATCCGTATATGCTTTTTGACGTGCCGCGCGTTCCCTCCTATATAAACGGATATACGCCGACTCCTTATGTTATCGAAGCGATCGTTGAAAAAATAATGGGACGCAGCGATTTTAAGGGCAAGAGTCCTGTGGATCCTTTTTGTGGCCTGTTCGACGCCCGTTTTTGAGAGGCTGTGAATGCAGTATGCTGGGGTGGGGAAATACTTTCAAACAAATTTACGTTTTTCAAATATCAAATTTTTGAAAATATCAGCTAATAAAGCTATGTTTCAGCAAAAATTTGTCTGCTTATCATTTTTTATATTATTGCAAACATCCGTTACTTTTTAGCTGTTTGCCGAAAAATTTTTCTTGTAATATAAGCGTTCGGTAAGGCGTCATCTAGCATCATCTTAAACCGTAAAAACGGTTTTTCCAATGAAAAAATTAGTAAAATTGACACAGGCGTTGTATGGCGGTCGGAAACGAACGCAATGGAAGTCGAGAGATGAATTTTTCGATTCGCCGGATAACTGTTTTTGTGTTATTGTTAGTTATACGTGTGAAATATTACATTTATATTAATGTTTTACTTATTTTTTAATAAAACGAATAAATACCGAATATTTTATTTGACAAATCGATAGTTTAATATGATTATAATTATAGTAAAAGAGTTTTAGCATTTAGATTCATTATTCTGTACTGTATTTTAAATTAGAATGTTCATGAAGGGGGAATTAAAAATGAAGAAGTTTTTTTGTATTTTTTTTGCGTCATGTTTGTTATGCGTTGCAATTTCAGCCGGTGGAGCAAAAGATGAAAGTAAAAAGACAATAACATTTGGTTTTTGGGGCGACAGTATGGAAGCCAATATGAAAATGGAATTGGCAAAAGAGTATATGAAACAACATCCTGATGTTATCATTGAATTTGAATATACGGATGGAGCCGGTTATTTAACTAAATTACAGACATGGTTTTCATCTAATACTACGCCTGATGTTTTTGGCGTTGCAAGCGATATAATTACTAATTTTAAGGATAATCCGAATTTTACCGACTTAAATCCTTATATTAAAAAGGACTCTATGGGTAAATACTGGAATTTAAATACGATAAACAGTATGTATGCAAATTCCAAGGGGGAAGTGATAGCCGTTCCTTTTATTTCAAAGGTTTTTGCAATTGCATATAATAAAGATTTATTTGATAAAGCGGGCATCCCATATCCGAAGGATGATTGGACAGTTGAGGATATGATCAAAGCTGCACGCGCAATAACTTCCGGTGAAGGTGTAAATAAGATTTACGGAATTCGATGGGGCGTTAGACCGATGGAATTTTATCGAAACCTTTATGGCACTCCTGTATATGAGGTCGGCTCAAAAACGATAAATGCAAAAAACAATAAAGAGTTTAAATCTGCGATTTCATTATTTGCTGATACAATAAAAGAAGGTTTGGCACCGAATGAGACGGGCGGTGCTCTTTCTACGGGGGGCTTTGAAACAGGGCGTTTTGGAATGCAACTTTCTGCAACTTGGGATATTGCAACGCTCTTAAAACTTGCAAATAATTCGCTTAAATGGAACGTAGTTATGCTTCCCAGAAATTCGCAATTGAATAAAAAAATGTTAACTACTTACCGCGGTAATGGTTGGAGTATAAGTTCAAAGGCAAGACATAAGGATATTTGTTGGGATTTTATAAAATATATGTCTGCAACGGAAGAAGCGCAAAAGAAAGCTCAGTCCTTTGGACTTCCGGAATTGCAGAGTTTTGCCAAAAGTAAAGAATATTTGAATGACTTTGGGACAAGTTCATCGACTTATGATAAAACCGTATTTATTAAAATGCAGGAGCAGAGTACTTCCTTTACAAATATGGGTATGTATGCGCAGATAAATGATGTCATTAAAGTAAAGTATGAGCTTGTTCTTGCCGGCAAACTTACTGTAGATCAAATGGCCGAACAGGTACAACAAGAAGCGGAACAACTTATGGCCTCTCAAAAGTAGAGTGTTTTATTAATTTGGGAATTATCCGATGAACAAGACAAAAGTGCGTAGACTAAATGACACTTCATATTTGTTTTATTTATTTATTTGCCCTTGGTTAATAGGTTTATGCTTTTTTGTCTTGTTCCCCATGTTTTTTTCTTTATTCACATCATTTACTGATTGGAATGGAACTAATCGCCCAAGTTTTATCGGATTTAATAATTACAAATTTATTTTTACTGTAGACAAGCTTTTTCAGACATCATTAAAAAATACTATTTTTTATGTCGGTTTTTCTCTTCCGTTGAATTTGATTATTTCAATTGCTTTAGCTGTTTTATTGAATAGACGCAGCAAGTTATTCCATCTATTTCGGGCAATATTTTATTTACCAACTATATGTACCGGCGTTGCATCTTATATAACATGGCTTTATTTATATAATTCGGATTTCGGCTTTATAAATTTGCTTTTAAGTAAGATAGCTATTAGAGGCCCTCTTTGGCTTTCCGATACAAACACGGCTATGCTTTCAATAATAATTATGGACATGTTCGTATGCGGAACATCTATGACTATTGTGTTGGCAAGTCTACAGGAAATCCCGAGCATGTATTATGAAGTGGCGGATTTAGAAGGTGCAAATTCATTGCATAAATTTTTTTATATTACATTCCCAATGATAAGTCCTGTTGTGTTTTTTAATCTTTTGATAACTTTGATCAAAGGCCTTCAAATTTTTACGCAGCCGTATGTTATGACTGAAGGTGGACCTGCTAATTCTACGTATGTATATGGCTTACACTTATATAAGACCGCGTTTTTGTATGCAAATTTCGGCTATGCGTCTTCTCTTGCTTGGGTTCTTTTTATTTTTTTATTGATTGTAAGTGGGCTTATTTTTGCGTCATCAAGGTTTTGGGTCTTTTATGAGGAGAAGATTAAATAATGAAAAAATATACGTTTTTAAATAATTTATCTATTCATTTTTTCTTATTTTTATTCAGTCTGCTATTTCTTTTGCCGTATTTTTGGATGATTTCCACATCTTTAAAAACTTCTGAGCAAATAACGAATTTCATGGAAATAATTCCCGACCCGATCAGCGTTAGGAGTTTTAAAGAAGGTTTTGAATTAGTTCCATTTTTTAAATACATAGTTAATACTATGAGAATAGGATTTTTATGTGTTTTAGGAAGCATGTTCAGTTGTTCTATGGCGGGGTTTGGTTTTGCAAAATTTAGAGGAAGGGGGAAGAACTTCCTTTTTATAATTTTGCTTGCGACTATGATGGTGCCGCAAACCGTAACTCTTATTCCATCTTATATGCTGTATAGTAGGCTTCGTTGGGTAAATACAATAATTCCTTTGACACTTCCATCGTTTTTCGGGGCAAGCGCCTTTAATATATTTCTTATGCGCCAGTTTTTTTCTTCGTTGCCTAATGACTTGGCGGAGGCTGCTTTGATAGACGGGTGCAGTTGGGGGAGAATTTTCATTAATATATATATACCTAATTCAGTTGCAGCGTTGATGGTGGTTGCAATAAATCAATTGGTATTTGTTTGGAATGATTATTTAAGCCCCCTGGTATATTTGGGTAGGCCTTCCAAGTATACTGTTGCATTGGGACTTAATATGTTTAAAGGACAATACGGAGGTTCAATAGATCCTGGGCCTCTTATGGCAATGGCTTGTGTTTCAATTATACCTTTATTTATTTTATATGTCTTTTTTCAAAGATATTTCGTTGAAGGTATCGCTGCTTCCGGCATAAAGAGATAAAAATTCTTAATCGAGTTTTTTTATCATAAAATTATCTGCCATAATAGTACCTTGACTCACTAAAAACCCTGCGCCTCCAGTATAGTAATCCTCGCAGTTGGCTTTAAGTATATTTTTATTGTTTAATGATATTGTTATATTGCTTCCTATTCCGCTTATTTCAAGCGCTAACGGATTGTCAAGCTCATAATAACAAGAGATGCTTTTTACGATATGTTCCTTTTCTCCCGACATGATGATCAGTGATAATATTTGATTTTTATCAATTACTGCCGCATAAAAATGCCTATGCCCCTTTGTCCTAAAAGTCAAACCGAAGCGCGAAGCCATACATGGAATTATTGTTGCCGAAACCGAATAATTGTCCCATTGTTCTGTTCCAATATCTACAATTCCATTTTCTTCCGGATGAGAAATGGTAAAAGTATAGCGTTTATCGAATGAAAAATGTTTGGCTGATGAAGTAAATGCTTGCAGAGCCATAATAGGTTGCAAATTATTTTTGTTTTGATAAAAGCCGCCCTTTAGGGAAAATAAAATAGGACTTCCGCACCAATCCATTGATTTCAATAAAATTTTTGAATTACTATCCTTGTTTACAATTTGTAAACCTACACGGAAAACAGGCATCCCGTCTAGATCGTCAATAGTCCATTCGATATTTTTTTTATCATCTACATGTTCTGAAGGTCCGAAAAGCACTTTTAAGATGTCGTTTTTATCGTAATAAATTACATAAAGTTGAACGATCGGGTTACCTTCGATTTTTTTTATTTCAGCGCGGATGGTTTGTCCGTAATAGAGTGTAGGACTGCCTAATAACGAATAGCTACCATATCTGTCGTTACAGTCCCAAAAGGTTAAAGTGGAGATGGCGTCGGTACCTTCTGTTGTATCAATTACTAATCCACTCTCCATTCCAATCATATTCCCGTTGATTACGGGCGGCTTTAATTTTGCAAGAAGCGGGCAGTTTGTAAAACCTTGAACGGATCCGGGAAGCTCAAAAGAAAAACGAGGAATTTTCTTGTTTTTCTTCTTATTATAGAGCAAATTATGTAATTTTAAAAGTCTTCGGGTCTGAATAACGGCATCAGTAACACATTGTGAGCCATAGCTTGTTATACAATAGAATCTGTCTGCAATTGGGGAACGATAATCGAATTCTTTATTTATTGCATCTAATCCAAGTCGTATTCCATTTATACAGCAAATATTTGCGGCATTACAGTCTGTGTCCCACCCTGATGATACGGCAATTTCCAATGCTTTTTTAAAACTATCTCCGCCTAAGATCAGAGAACTTAACAGCAATGTAAGATTTGGAATTACATGACAGTTTCCAGGATATAAGTGATAGCCGTAGTTTTCATCCAAAAAATTACGTACATCTCTCCAATTATTATTTTTTTTACATATGCTTATAACATTGTTTATGATATTTGTAAGATTTTTTGACCAGGGTGCTGAAGTTAAAGATAATTGTATTAATTTTTCCAAATTATCTATACTAAAAGCCAGGGCTTCCATTGTAGCTAAAAAACAAGCGGATTCAACGGCAATTCCGTCATGACTGACGGATGCTGCTTGTTTAACAAGCTCTCTCGCTTTTTGAGGATCATCGGGACAAAGCATAGCAAATCCATCCATAAAGATTTGCGCACCTATTTGCTCCGCTATTCCTTTACCGTTTAATTCAATTGAGCCGCTTTGGGGAGATTTATACCCTGTTCTTAGACGCGAATATGCCGTGTGTTCGGTTGAGCGTCCAACACCGCCCCACCAAAATGTAGATCTTTCTTCAATTATGTAATCAAGCCATGTTTCTCCGAAATCCTTTGCATCTATATTATGAATGTCTTTTGCATCGTCAAGAGTTCTTAAAAAGGCGAACGTGCCGGAAAGGTCGTCATCGGGAACATGCAAAGGCATATCCAATTCTTTGTTGACATAATGATCGACAATTCCGAAAGTTTCTCTTATCCTATCATAAGACCAGCCTTCAACGGGACGTCCGAAATAAACTCCTATTATCTTTCCTAAAATACCGCTGTATAATTTTTCTTTATATTTATTTTTCAACTCCCGTCTTTCTCCGCTTCTATTTTTACCCTTCTACTAGTTTTCCTGTTAAATATTTATGTAAAATACTTCCTGCAAAAACTTCATATTCCATACCTTCTTCAAAAGCTTTTGCTTTTAGATTATTCATATCTTGCTTGGCAAGCATTATATCCATCTTTTCACTTTTCATAAGCATACTTTCAGCAGCTTTTTTTAAATCGTTATTAAGATCATAAAAATTTTTTACCGATTTCCATTCATCATTTTCTATGGATTCATATAGCTCTTTCTCACTATTCATTTTCTTCTCCTTCCCAATCAAGATATTTTGCCGTATATTTTCTACTCGGAAAAATGGTTTTCAAAAAACAAATATTATTTTCGAGTACACAAGGGACTACATATACATATCTATCAATTTTAACAAGAAGCAAAAGTTGATTCGCATATTTTTCTTTATTCGGATTTTCTAAAATATCCAACAAACCGTCTTGTTCAATTGCTACAATAATTTGCTCAAAAGATATATTTCTGTTTCTTTTAAGCATCATATTCTTTTCATTATTCCAATCGAATATCATACTGTAAAATAATATATCACTTTTTCAGTCTTTTAATAATAGAACTAGGTTATTAATTTAGCTTTTACCCTTTTATTTCCGCATCTGCTATGACAACTTTTACGCCCTGGTCTATGATTTTTTTGACTTCGACAGGATCGGCAAGGGAATCGGTTATAACAATATCAATGCTGGAAATGCTTGCCGTATTAAAGCTGAACGTCTTGCCCAGTTTGGAGCTGTCGCAGGCAACTATTTTAAGTCCCTTGCTTTGCTTTAGAAATTCCTGATTTATCATCGTTTCAGGGTAAAAAGCCGTGGTTATGCCGTCCGAGGCGGACAATCCGTTTACTCCCAAGACCGTAACGGAAGAAAAAATCTTATTGATAAGATAAGTTGCCAAAACTCCCGAATAAGAAAGATTTTTGGAATTAAATTCGCCGCCGGTAGAAATAAGAGAAGCGTTTGTATTCCTTAAAAATGTAGATGCCAAGGAATTATTCGTAATTACGGTGATGTGCTTATTTTTTACGGCTTTGATTATTTCAGTCGTGGTGGTTCCCGCATTTAAGAATACCGTATCGCCGTCTTTTACATATTGCGCCACAACTTGCGCGATATGCTGTTTCTGTTCCTGCGCGATTATTCCCTTGTTTGCATAACCCGGCGCTTCGTCGGCATTTTGTGTGACAAGCCTTGCCCCTCCGTGGAAACGTTTTATTATGCCCGCTTTGGCAAGGGCTTCAAAGTCGCGGCGCACGGTAAGCTCCGAAACATTGAGCTTTTGACTTAATTCCGTCACATATATGGGATTTTTTTTGTTTAACAGTGCGATTATTTGCTGATGGCGCTTATCGACGATTTCTTTACTCTGTTTCATAATAATTTCAATTTATAAGACGACCTTACGCTTCAAATTCGTAAAAGGCAATTTCATTTATTTCTCTGTTGGTAGAAACAATACGGTCTTTATTCATAAAGTTGTATACAAGGACGTTTGTGCTCCCGCAATCTTTGTCTAAAATTTCCGCACGGTATCCGTTGTCGTATGAAAAAACGTAAAGATCGCGGCTTTCACCTTTTCGATGTCCGATCACTGCGACCTGCTTGTTTTTTACGGCTCCTGCCCATATCGCATGTACAAATTCAAGTTTTTTGGGAAATTCATAAACGCATTTCCATGAATTATCAGAATCTTGTTTTTTAAAGAATTTTACGGTATTTCCGTGGAAGGGCGACAGGGTTACCATTTCATCCTGTCCGTCTCCGTCAAAATCCGCAAAGGCCATATCGCTTGTTTCTTCATCAAGAAGTTTTTCTACCGACCATTTAGAATCTTTGTCCGTAGGAGGATGAATTTCAAAAATTCCCACTGCCGATGAGATTACGGAATAATCCCCGTTTTTGTCGTGCCGGCGAATATATCCGTGATTTTTTAAAAGAGAGTCAACGACAACTTGCATCTTTAATTCGGCATTTTCAGGCTCGGGCGGCAGTTCGCAGGCCAAATATTGTCCCGGAAAGCGCCAGTCGTCTTCATATTCCTTTGATTTTTTTATGGTGGCGCAAACTAAATAACGCTTGCCGTTAGATTCAAGCACGTCAAATCTGTGCGCATAAGGTACTTTTATGAGAGTCTTTTCCTTCCAGCCTTGCGCCGTCGGACGCACCAAAACTATACACGCCTCATCCGCATTGTTCGGCGAAAACATTTTTTTTGTCGCGAGAAATGCGCCGTTTTCTCCTTGGAGAGGAACGATCGACATGGTGCCGCTGGGTCCCTTCCATATTGTCTCTACGAACTTGCCTTCCGGTGTAAACAGCAAACAGTCGTCTTCTTTTTCCGCAGCAACGGCAATGTAAGGTTTATCGTTGTGTTGCAGTTGCGCTATTGAATAACACTTTTGCATGGGATAAACGGCTTTTTTTATCGCTTTCATAGATTTCCTCTGATTTTTTGAATGAATATTCATAAAATAAACATAATATATGAATATTTATAGTTTATTATAGATCATAATGGGAATTAGTCAATAAAGCGTCCAAAATAAGTCCAAAATAACGGCGGAACATATGTGTGCGCGCCGCAAGTAAAAAACGCGTGCGATCGGAGTGTTTGCCGACGACTAAATTAGAACTCTATTAATGTACAGTATTTTGCACCAATTCAAGCCATCTTTTCTTATATTCATCGTATCCTGTAAAAATGCCGGGGATGTCGGACGTGTATTCAATATTTATCGATTTTGAAAGTTCTTCCGTACTCTGCTTTGTAGCGGCCATTATCGCGGTGATCGCAGCTCCCGCTGCGGTCGCTTCTTCCATGCTTGTTCTGAAAGTCTTGTTTTCGCCTAGTGCGAATGCGAGCAAAGAATTGTAAAGTTTGTTTTTTCTAAATCCGCCTTCCGTAAAAATTTTAGTACCCGACTTAAGTCCTGAACGTCTTAAAGCCGTCTCCGTTTGAATAACCAGCGAAGTATCCAGTGCGGCAAAAAAAGCCTTTTCGTTTTTTACAATTTTCGGTATGGTTTTTCCGGATTGAATTTCTTTAAGGGAATAAAATTTCCCTTTTTCGCTTATTCCCGGCTTTGAACCTGTGAATTGTCCCGTAGACGGCAGAATTTCAGGCAAAATAAACGTGTCGCAATCTTTAAACAGTTTGTTTACTTCTTCTTCGGAATATGAAGGAAATGCCTTTGTGTTATTTATGCTTTTATAACAGTTGATCCATGTGTCGAATTCCATTCCGCCGAGAAAAATGGATGTTTTTATGGGATTACCGAATGCGGATTGGTTAAAAAAAACCGTTTTTCCCAAATCTTCAGGATAAAGCTCCAAAGAATCCTGCGGATGCATTGAAACGCACCAAGTCCCCGTAGAATTGAGAACAAAGTCATTGCCGCTTTCCTTTATGAGGTAGGGCAGAATCGAAGCGTTTGAGTCGTGAATCCCCATCGTTACATAAGTTTCCGTCGAAAGCTCAAGCTCTCTTGCGGCGTATTTTGTGAGAGTTCCCAGAATGCTGCATGTGTCGGCGCAGTTTTTGGGCAAGAAGTTTTTTATTTCAAGTTTTTCAGCTATGTTCGACCAAGACCGAATTTTATGATCCCACAGATAAGTATGACATCCTGCATATGTGGGTTCAACGCCTGCAATGCCTGTAAGAAGAAATCCCCAGTATTGCGGATAAAATAAAATATTGTTTGTCTTTGCGAATTCTGCCGGAAAATATTTTTTCAGATAAAAAATTCCTTTTGCGAGATTTATCATTGCATCAAATGCGGGAGAGAACGTGCTTTTTTGAAGATCCGTCTTGTTTCCGGCCAGGGCGTAAAACTCGTTTTGAAATTCCACTCCCGGTTCTTCCGTGTAAAATATGCACGGAGCGCAGGCGCGGCCTTTATTGTCCGTGCATACGAAAGTCGCCCCGTGCGTGGAAACAGAGACGGCCTTTATAGGATATTTTTTTGCGAATAACCGTATCTGTTCGAAAAACCATTTTTTCATTTCGTCAAGATCATGGGTTTTCAGCTCTTGTCCTGTAACGGGATTTTTTATGATGAGAGGCTCAAAAGTCTTGTATGCCGCATCCAGCTGTTTAAGGGCGGCGTCATAAACTGCGACTTTCTTGTTTGTCATTCCTATATCGATGACAGCTACGGCGTATTCCATGTTGTTTCCTCTCCAAATAATTTTACAATAAGCAATTTTAAGATGCACGGGATTTTACGGTTCAATCTGTTTTTTAGGAAACACTGATTAAAGCGAGGTGCTCATTTAATCAGCGTTCGGATTAATCAGTGCTTCCTCAGTATCGATTTCAATTTTAGGCATTTTTACCCGAAATTGCAAATTCCGCTTTAGCCGGACTGCTTGCCTAGCCCTCAAACCTGCGCTTACAATTTTTTTATTTTGTGATATGATCGTTCAACGAGACCGCGACAATTTCAGCGGTTGAAGTTAAACGATTGTTTTATGTTTGGAATTTTAGTGCGGATCTTTATAGCGAATCCTGAAAACACCTCCGATTTTGCCGTTCGCGAAAAGTACGGAATCTTGTGCGGCGCTCTGGGACTTTTTTTTAATCTGCTTTTATTTATTCTTAAACTTGTAGTAGGAATCGTAACGCGATCCGTCGCCGTTACGGGAGACGCTTTTAATCATCTTTCGGATTCGGCGGCTTCTTTGCTTACTATTATAGGATTTAAATTTTCTTCAAAAAAACCCGATAAAAATCATCCGTTCGGACACGGCCGGCTTGAATACGTTATGGGGCTTGCGATTGCGTTTTTTATCATTACGGTAAGCTTGGAGCTTATGAAATCTTCCGTTTTGTCGCTGTTTTCGCCTAAGATAATAAACGCCGGGCTGTGGACGTGCGCGGTTTTGGTTTTTTCCATCCTCATAAAGACGTACATGTATGCCTATAACCGCTTTACCGCAAAAAAAATAGATTCCGCGGCAATGTCCGCCGCTGCAAAAGACAGTTTAAGCGATACCCTTACAACCTTCGTAGTTCTTCTTTCCATATTGGTGAACCGCTATTTTGATTTTCCGATGATAGACGGAATTGCGGGAATGATAGTTGCGGTTTTCATCTTTCTAAACGGTATAGAGGCTGTGAGAGACGTGGTTACGCCCCTTTTAGGCACAATTCCGCAAAAACAACTTGTGCGCGATATTGAAAGAACTGCGCTTAAATTTCCTCTCATCAAGGGAGTTCACGATATTGTTGTGCACGAATACGGCCCGGGTCGCATGATAGTCACACTTCATGTAGAAGTTCCTGGGGAAGAGTCGGTCTTTAAAGTTCATGAAGCGATCGACCGTGCGGAAAAAGCGATACAGGAGGAACTTAACTGCATTGTTCTGATTCACGCCGATCCCATAGATTTTAATTCAGAAAAGAATCTTAAGGTGCGTAAGCTGCTTCCGAAAATCGCCTCCGGGCTTAACGCCGGAATTACGGTTCATGAAGCGCGCTGCATCGTCGAAAACAAAAAAACGAAAGTCGTCTTTGAAGTGACAAAACCTTTCGAATGCAAACTTTCTGATAACGAGATACGCTCTTATATTACGGCTGCAATGAAAAAGGAATTTCCCGAATGCGAGTGCAAGATGACAATAGAACACCCTTTTACATAATAATGCGGGGCGTCGCGCTGCCGGATCCTCGCCTTAAGTATCTCATTTTTCAAAACGCGCCATCTCATTGAACAACATAGGAGTCCAAAAAAAGGCCGTCCAAAAGCTTAAGTTTTTGGACGGCCCATCGCTTTGCGTCAGGAATGTATTATGCAGCTCTTCCCATACGCAAATTTTATAGTCAAAAAAATTATTTTTCGGTCAAGAGCAGGGTTTTTGCGTCAAGTCTCAGCGCATCCTGAATTGCCGGCATACCGTGGAATTTCAGGATGGAAACATATACGCCGTCCTGCTTTGGCGACAGATGTATAACTCCCGCAAAATATTTTTCCAAGTCTGCCGGGACGGAATCGTTTAAGGCGCCGCCTTCCGCAGTAGCGCTGAACCAAGCCGTGAGATTGTGTTTTTTTGTAAAATCGGCGACGGCGGTTATGTCGTCTACGGTCACTTTTGACAGATCCACCCCGTCTATAACCAGAGCTGAAACCGTGATGCCGCCTTCATTTAAAGCTTTCAGAGTATTTATGACTTTCGGCAGTGAAAAATTTTCCTGATTGAAATTCAATATGGTTCTGTTGCGCACCATTTTGTCTTTTAATTCAGATGCGTTAGCCACGTTTTTTCTCTTAGAGGCTTCGTTAAATATGCTTTCATACCAGGAAATCACATTTGACGAATGCTGGTCGAAGGAAACATGCACCAGATGTTTTCCCTGTGCAAGTTCATCCATTCCGAATTGGACGAGAACGGACGTCTTTCCGAGTCCTTTTTTGGACGTTACCAAACCGATTTCACCGGTCTTTAAACCGCCGTCGGTGCATTTATCGAAAATACGTACGGGGCTGTAATCGTAGTAGTCTAACTTTTCCATCTGAACTCCTATTTATTCTCTGCTTTTAATTTTTCAAGATAAGCCTTTCTAAGCTCCTCGGAAATATTATTAGGTACGCGGCCGTATTTAAGGAATTCCATAGAGAATTCAGCCTTTCCCTGCGTAGAAGACCGCAGAACGGTTGAAAATCCGAACATTTCGCTCAAAGGAACTTCGGCGTTCACCGTAGACTGGTTATTCTCATCGGTACTGTCGATTATAACACCGCGGCGCTGATTTATCAAACCGAACATATTACCTTGGAATTCCGTGGGGCCTTCGATGGAAACCTGCATAATCGGTTCAAGGATAACGGGTTTTGCCTTTTCATATGCTTCGCGGAAGGCGCCGATGGCGGCCGTCTGGAACGCAATATCGGAGGAGTCTACAGGATGATATTGACCGTCGTTTATTGTGACTTTTACACCTACGATCGGGAATCCGATGAGCGTGCCCTTTTCGATTGCGCGGCGGAAGCCCTTGTCGCAGCTCGGTATATATTCGTTGGGAATCGTACCGCCCTTAATCGCATCCACAAATTCGTAATCTTTGTCTACGAGAGGTTCGATAAATCCCGCTACGCGGCCGTACTGACCTGCGCCGCCGGTTTGCTTTTTATGCGTATAGTTGAAGTCCGCCCGCTGAGTGATAGATTCGCGGTATGCTACTTCCGGAGCGCCGGTAACAACTTCGCACTTGTATTCCCTTTTCATGCGCTCTACATAGACTGCAAGGTGAAGCTCTCCCATACCTTTTATTATAGTCTGGTTTGATTCGGGATCCACATAGGTTTGGAATGTCGGATCTTCTTTTGTAAATCGGTTAAGAGCCTTTGCCATTTGATTTGCAGCGGCCTTGTCTTTAGGAGTGATGGATAAGGAGATAACCGGAGCGGGAACGAACATCGAGGCCATGGAATAGTTTAATCCGCCTCCGCAGAAAGTATCGCCTGAAGCGCATTCGATACCGAACAAGGCTACGATATCGCCGGGAACGCCTTCGTTTATGTCTTCCATTGAGGCGGCGTTCATGCGTACAAGACGCCCCACCTTAAATTTTTGCCGTGAGCGGGTATTGTATAATTCCTGCCCTTTTGAGATTTTTCCTTGGTAAACTCTCACATAAGTAAGCTGGCCGTACTGACCGTCGTCAAGTTTAAATGCAAGGGCTACGGTCGGTTTTTCGGCGGAAGAGCCTAACTCTACCACGGCTTCGTTATTATCCAAATCGAGAGCCGAGTTTTTTACTTCGGTGGGATTGGGCAAATATCTGGAAACGCCGTCGAGCAGGGGCTGAATTCCCTTGTTCATGTGGGCGGATCCGCAGAAAACGCCTACAAATTGTTCCGACAGCGTTCCCTTTCGGACTGCCGAGATGAGTAAGTCTTCCGGAATTTCTTTTTCTTCAAGGAGAGCTTCCATAAGAGTGTCGTCAAAATTGGAAGCGGCTTCAAGAAGTTCCGCGCGGTATTTTTTTGCCTCGTCAACGAGGTGTGCGGGAATTTCCGCCGTTCGGACTTCTTCTCCGGAAGGTCCTTCAAAGTAAAGAGCCTTCATGCTTACAAGGTCGACGACGCCTTCGAGTTTGTCTTCAAGACCGATCGGAATTTCCATCATGTATGCGTTAAGCCCCAATTTTTCACGCAATTGCATGCGCACGCGGAATGGATTTGCGCCCTGCCGGTCGCACTTATTTACAAATGCAATGCGAGGAACGTGATAGCGTTTTAACTGCCGATCCACTGTGATCGACTGCGACTGAACGCCTGCGACGGCGCAGAGAACCAGGATGGCGCCGTCAAGAACGCGGAGCGCCCGTTCCACTTCAATCGTAAAATCCACGTGTCCGGGAGTATCGATCAAATTTATCGTAATATCTTTCCACTTAACCTGTGTGGCGGCGGATTGGATCGTTATTCCACGCTCGCGTTCCAGATCCATACTGTCCATCACAGCTCCTACACCGTCTTTCCCGCGAACTTCATGAATCTGATGAATTTTGTTACAATAAAATAAGATTCGTTCTGACAGAGTGGTCTTGCCCGAGTCTATGTGGGCGCTAATACCGATATTCCTCATTTTGGAAATATCAAAGTTCATATCTCTTACCTCTCACAAATGGTATCAATAAAAGTAACTTGAAAAATAAACAAAACAACCAAGTCTTTTAACGTATTTGACGATAATACTGAAAATACGCGATTTGTTCAACACTATGGTCGAATTTCGACTTTTGAAAAATTTTATGTCTTCGGCGAGAATGCTGTTCGGCTTTTCCTCACTTACGAGTTTGCAAGACAAACTCGCGATAAAATGCCGCGGTACAAATGCCGCTGTTTTTTTCTTGCGTTATGGATAATCTCGTGTTATCATTCTTTTAGGTTTAAGAGCCAGCGCTTTCATAAAGATATAACCATAGTTTCTGTTTTTGAGATTTAGAGTGAAACAGATACCTGATTGTTCTATTACCGATGCTATTTAAATTAGTATGGTTTTAGGGCTCGGTATGTTTGTTTCACTTTTTGTTTTTTAGACACGACTATGGTGATTTTAGAAAGTTCTGGGAATCAATAATTCTGCAAGGAGGAATTATAATAATGAAAAAGTTTGTAAAATCGATCGTTACGGGCCTTTTAATTTTGAGCGTTGCAGGTCTTGCGTTTGCCGCACCAAAAAAGAAATCTCTTATTCTTGCAACCAAATTCTTGGATTCTGAAGAGACGGCGATGTCGTTAAGAAGGGTAGAGGCCGCCATTAACGAACGCGGTAAGGCCGTAAATCTTGAAATCAAGATGTACCCCGGTCTTACGTATGCAAAGGCTGCGGACTGCATGGAACAGATCACTCAGGGGGCAAACGTTATTTCCTGCGACGGTATAAACTTTATTGCCGAATATGTTCCGGATTATGATGCCGTAACGGGTCCGTTCCTTTATGCGGACATGGCGGAATATCTTGCTATGACAAAGACAAAACTCGTTCAGGATCTTAACGCCAAAGCTGCAAAGAAAGGAATTCACGTTCTTTCCTTGGATTATGTATTCGGATTCCGCAGCATGATGACCAATAAGGTTATTTCAGAACCCGCCGACATGAAGGGACTTAAGATCCGCGTTCCAGAGTCAACTGTTTATTCATATACTCTCGACGCTCTCGGTGCAACTCCGATCGCTATGCCTTACCCGGATACGTATTCCGCCATACAGCAAAAAGTTATAGACGGAGTTGAAGGTTCCATTTCCACATATTGGGGAACAAAGCAGTATGAAAACGTAAAGAACTATTCTCTTACTAATCACATTCTCGCCGTTTCCGGTATAGCGATGTCCGAAAGCTATTGGAAAGGACTGACAAAAGAGCAGCAGCAGATTATTGCCGAAGAATTTAAAAACGGCGCAGACGATCTTTACAAGAATACGCTCGCTCAGGAAAGCGCAATGCTTAAAAAGCTTGAAGCGGTCGGCGTAAAGGTGAACAAGGTGGACACACCTGCGTTCTCGGCGGCATGTAAATCCGTATATTCAAGGTTCCCGAAATGGACGCCCGGAATTTTTGATCAGATTCAGGCAGAACTTGCAAAGATCCGTGCAAAAAAACAATAGACGTTTTTAACGGATGCAAAACCGTATGCTCCGTTTACGGAGTGTACGGTTTTGTTATGCCTCTAAGCGCGTGTCTTTTTAGATTTTTAAAGTTATATAAAATTTTGATCAGGAAAAAACGGTGAAATTCGATAAAAAAGATTTGTTATCAAATTTTGAATTGTACCTTGGCGGTTTTTTTATCGCTTGCACTGTAATTATTACCATTGCAAACGTGTTTACCCGATACTGTTTAGGTTTTACATTTTTTTGGAATCAAGAAGTTGCCTTAATAGGCTTTGTTTGGACAATTTTCCTTGGCGCCGCGGGTGCATTTAAACATAGGATGATGATGGGTGTAGACTTTTTATTGCAAGTTACGCATGGAAAAGTAAGAAAAACTATAAGATTGGCCGGAAGTATTTTTGTTTTGATCATTACTTCTACAATGTTGTCGCTTTCGACGGCGTACATATTAAGAAGCCAGAAAATAACCCCTGTTTTACAGATTTCATATAAGTGGTTAAATCTCAGTATAATTCTTTCATTCGTTCTTATAACAATCTATGCAATAAGAAACGTTATAAATGAAATCCTTATTTTTATAGGTAAACGGCCGGAACCGGCTCTGATCGTGGAGGAAAATATATGATTTTTACGCACCCGATGTTTCCCATTTTCGTATTGTTTTTCCTTTTCTTTATGAACGTTCCCATCGCGCTTTCTCTCATAGGTTCGACGCTTTATTATTTTGTAATTATCAACCATAACATGCCGACAAGTCTTGTCATTCAGCAGTTTGTTTCAGCCGTAGAGTCGTTCCCTTATCTTGCGGTGCCGTTTTTTATCATGCTCGGTTCCGTCATGAACTATTCCGGCTTGAGCGACAGGCTTATGGACTTTGCCGAAGTTCTGGCGGGACATCTTAAAGGCGGGCTTGCGCAGGTAAACTGCGTGCTGAGCGCCCTTATGGGCGGAATTTCAGGTTCTGCGAATGCCGACGCCGCTATGGAATCAAAGATTCTCGTTCCGGCAATGCTGAACAAGGGTATGCCCTTGGATTTCAGCGCAGCTGTTACGGCAGCTTCGTCGGCGGTAAGCCCTGTAATTCCTCCGGGAAATAACTTGATCATGTACGCTCTTATCGCAAACGTAGCGGTCGGAGACATGTTCTTAGCGGGTTACACTCCCGGTATTTTGATGACTATTTCCATGATGATCGCGGTTCATTTTATCGCTGTAAAACACAACTACGCTCCCAGCCGCGACAAAATGGCTTCCCCTTCGGAAATTTTGCGCCAGGTGGGAAAATCGATCTTTGCGCTTTGCATTCCGTTCGTGATAATACTCGGAATGCGTATCGGAATCTGTACTCCGACGGAAGCCGGCGGGGTTGCTGTTCTTTTTGCTTTTATTATAGGAGCGTTTGCATACGGGAAATTAAAGTTTTCGCATATTCCTCTTATTTTGAAAGAGACGGTTCAAAGCACTGGTTCCGTTATGATCATTATCGCCGCCGCAAAAGTGTTCGGTTTTTACATGTCTTGCGAATCAATCCCTGAAATGATTACAAAGGCTCTGCTGGGACTTACGCAGAACAAATTTTTGCTTCTCATGGTGATAAATTTGGTTCTTCTCGTTATCGGCATGTTTATCGAAGGCGGCGCCGCCCTTATTATACTTGCGCCTCTTTTAGTGCCCGCCGTTATGAGCCGCGGCGTGGATCCTTTGCATTTCGGAGTAATTATGATTGTTAATATCATGATAGGAGGTTTAACGCCGCCGTTCGGTTCGATGATGTTTACGGTTTGTTCCATAGTGAACTGCCGGTTTGATAAGTTCATCAAACAGGTTTGGCCTTTTATCATTGCGCTTTTGATAGTTCTGGTTGTCGTTACATATTCGGAGAGCATCGCCTTGCTTATTCCGAAAATATTCGGATACGAACCGATTCATACGGGAATCCAAGCCCTTGGCGGGTGACGCCGGGTATCTAAGGAAGCGCTGATTAAAGCGAGGAGCGCATTAATCAGCGCTTCCTATTTGTCCGATAAAATTACGCGTTTTGAAACATGTTACGCTGCCGCCCGGTTTTATTTACCGAACCGTGCGGCGTTTTTTTTGACGTATGTGTGTTTTTAGAGGTCTCGCGGGCATCTTTTCGAAACGGATAATCAATATTCGCCCTGCCGCCCCGCCTGCGAAAAGTCCGCCTCCTAAAAGATTGTTCAAATGATAAAAACTCTGTATACTGTATGGCGCACGGACGAGATGCCGCGCTGCATACTGCAAATTAAGGAATATTATGGGTATCGATAAATATGAGATAGTTATAGGCTGTGAAATTCACACACAGCTTTTAACAGCGACAAAAGCTTTTTGCGCATGCGAAAACCGCTACGGCGGTATGCCCGATACGCGGGTATGCCCCGTTTGCTTGGGGCTTCCGGGTGCAATGCCGCGCGTAAGCAAGGGCTATGTTGAACTCGGCGCCGTCGCCGGACAGGCTTTAAATTGCCGCATAGCGCGTTTTACCAAATTCGACCGCAAACACTATTTTTATCCTGATTTGGCAAAGGGTTATCAGATTACCCAGTACGATATTCCTCTTTGTTCGGACGGATATGTCGATTTGCCTTTTACGCATTTTCCCGAAGAAGAGCGCCCCGGCGGTAAAAAATTTCGGCCTGATAATTTTAAAGGCGAAAATTGCGTTATTGGCGGAAGCTATCGGCGCGTCCGCGTAGAGCGCATTCATTTGGAAGAAGACGTTGGAAAATCGCTTCATTTTGAAGGAAAACATTCCTATATAGATTATAACCGCTGCGGAACTCCCCTTATCGAAATAGTTACAAAACCCGATATTTCAAGTCCCGACGAAGCGTCTCTTTTTATGCAGACGGTGCAGGAAATTCTCCGTTATGTCCGCGTCACGAAAGGCAATCTGGAAGAAGGAAATATGCGCTGCGACGCAAACATAAACCTTAATGTTTGGGAAAACGGAAAACTCTACCATACTCCTATTTCCGAAATTAAAAATTTAAACTCGTTCCGTTCGATACGAGAGGCCTGCTCTTATGAGGCTGAACGGCAGCTGCATGAGTTTGAAACCGACAGGAAGGAATTCGAGCCGGGCTATAAAAACACCATGACATGGGACGAAGAAAAGGGCGTTACGGCCGTCATGCGCACAAAAAATTCTTTTGTAGATTATCGTTTTGTGGTCGAACCGGACATAAAACCGTTCAGCGTAAGCGAAAGTTTGATAGAAGACGCCCGTAAAGCCGTCGGAGAACTGCCTGAAGCGAAGCGTACGCGCTTTAAAAAAGAATTCGCCCTCAGCGATTTTGATGCGGAAACTCTCACTTCAACGCGAGAGCTTGCCATGTGGTTTGAAGAAGCGGCAAAAAATTCAAAAAGCGCAAAGCGCGTTGCAAATCTTATACTTTCGGAACTCCTTGCTGTTTTAAACGAAAAAAATCAGACGATCGACGAAATAAAAATTACACCTTTGCATATCGCGGAGCTTGCGGATGCGCTGGAATCGAACAAGATCACAAGCAAGCAGGGAAAAGAAGTCTTTGCTCTGATGCTTGAAAAAAATCTTCTTCCGTCCGTTATCATCAAAGAAGAAGGTTTTGAGCAAGTCAGCGACGCAAACGCGATAGAAAAGATCGTCGACGACGTTATAAGCGCTAATCCCAAAGCAGTGTCCGATTTTAAAGGCGGAAAAACAAATGTAGTAGGCTGGCTTATGGGACAGGTGATGAAACAGTCTCGCGGCAAGGCCGATCCGAATCAGGCGTCCGCTCTGTTGAACAAAAAACTGTCGGTTTTATAAAAACGACTTTGGGTGCGAAAACGTACCGGCGCTTTGCATAAATCTCCGTATAAAAGCTATAGCCGTAAAACCTTCGCCTTTTATAAACCGGCTGCTCTAAGGAAGCGCTTATTAATCCGAATGCGGATTAAATGCGCACATCGCTTTAATAAGCGTTTCCCGAATAGCTTGCGGTCAAATTTTTAATTTTCCGACTTGTTGACATTATTTAAAAAAAATTCAAGAATTATGGGTAGCTAACAAAAGTTAGCCATGGTATGAAAAAGATAGCGATTTACGGTAAGGGTGGAATAGGCAAATCCACTACTACATCGAATTTATCCGCAGCCTTAAGCACTTTGGGTTTTAAAGTGATGCAGATCGGCTGCGATCCCAAATCGGATTCTGTAAAGAATCTTATGGGGGGAAAAAGAATCCCTACGGTGCTGGATCGGCTTCGAGAAAACGAAAACGTTAAACTAACATTGGACGACATAGTTTTTAAGGGGTTTAACGGCGTTTTGTGCGTTGAAGCCGGCGGGCCGACGCCGGGGATCGGCTGTGCAGGGCGCGGCATTATCACCGCGTTCGATAAACTCGAAGAACTCGACGCCTACGTAACCTATAAACCGGATATAGTTTTATACGACGTTTTAGGCGATGTTGTTTGCGGAGGGTTTGCTATGCCTATCCGGAACGGCTACGCCGATGAAGTTTATATAGTTACGTCAGGCGAAATGATGGCTTTGTACGCCGCTTCCAATATCGTTCACGCTATAAACAATTTCGGTAAACGCGGTTACGCGCGATATGCCGGCGTTATTTTGAACGCGCGAAACGTGGCTGATGAAATTGAAGTGGTAAATAAGGCCTTAAAAGAGATAGGCGGTTCGATAATCCAAGTGATTCCGCGGAACGCGACGGTTCAGGATTCCGAAAATCAGGGAAAAACCGTTATTGAAGCTTATCCCGAATCCGAAATGGCAGGGGTTTACCTCGAGCTGGCAAAAAAGATAGGAGCCACGCTCAAAAAAGAAGAAAACGATGCAGTGCTGTAACGCTAATTTCGATAAGTGTCTTCACTACGTATCTCCAGGTCACGGAGGCTGGGGCGTTATCCGTGTCGCCGCCTTAGTTCCCGAAAGCCGGATGCTTTTTATTTCTCCCTTCGCTTGCGGAAGGCACGGCGCCTTAGGCGGAACGCTCGCAGGCGTAAAAGACAGAATATCATATCTTTTTATCGACGAAAGCGACATCGTTTCAGGCAATTATGAAGAGATGATCCCGAATGCTGTTGAAGAGCTTTTTGAATTTTTAGGCGAGCGTCCGAAAGTTCTGTTTTACTTTGTTTCTTGCCTTGACGATCTTTTGGGAACCGATCACGAAGCCGTATGCGCCCTTCTTTCGGAAAAATATCCCGACGTTCATTTCCGTTCCTGCCACATGAATCCTTTTCAAATGGACACCGCGATCCCGCCCATGGTCGGCCTTCAATTGAATATTTACAGTCTCCTGCCGGAAGGCAGAAAAAAAAATCCCAAGCAGATAAATTTGCTTGGAAATAACGAGCCCGTAAACAAAAGCTGCGAATTGTTCCGTTATGCTGCGGCGCAGGGTTTTACGGTTAAGCATATTACGGATTGCAAGACTTTTGAAGAATTCGAAAGCTTTGCGGAATCCTGTTTGAACATAATCGTAACTCCGCCTGCAAAAAAGGCCGGCGTTGAATTGGAAGAAAGGCTTAAAATTCCTTATTTGATCCGGTTTGTGACTTATGACGTTGAAGAAATAAAAGATTTTTATTTAAGCCTTTTCGCCAAGTTGAATATGACGCCCGTCGATATGACGAGCGATATTGAAAAGGCCGAAAACGCGTTTAAGGCGGCAAAAAAGGTAATAGGAGATTTTCCTATTGCGATAGATTTTCAGGCGATAAAGGCGCCGTTTTGTCTTGCCCGCGTGCTTTTGCAGCATGACTTTAACGTTCAACTGATATGCGCCGATCAGGTTTTGGAATTCGATAAAGCAAATTATGAATGGCTTGGACAAAATTATCCCGATCTTGAAGTGATGAATCCGCTGCATCCCGATACGGTAAAATTTGAATACAAAGGCAGAGATTTTCTTTGTATAGGTTTTGACGCCGGCTATTTAACCGGCAGCAAACACGTCGTGGACTTTCTTGACGACGCCGGGAACTACGGTTTTGACGGCGTCGCGAGGCTGTCAAACCTTATGATCAAAGCGTACGAACAGGAAGCTGACGTTAACAAAATGATCAATGACGCCGGACTGATAATATGAGTAAACTGTGTATAACCTTACCGCCTTTAGCCCCCGACTATTCGGGCGTAGCGTCCGCCCTTTTCGATATGGGAGGAATGATCGTAATTCATGACGCTTCCGGCTGTACGGGCAATTACGTCGGTTACGACGAACCGCGTTGGATGGGTTCAAAGTCGGCGGTCTATTGCTCGGGGCTCCGCCACATGGACGCCGTTTTAGGCAGAGACGATAAATATATCGACATGATCGTAAAAGCCGTCGAAAGCATACGCCCGAAATTTTTTGCTTTTTTGGGCAGTCCCGTTCCGATGGTAATAGGCACGGACTACAAGGGAATTGCGGAAGAAGTTGAAAACATCACCGGCGTCCCTTCCATGGGATTCGATACGAAGGGGCTGGACTATTACGACAAAGGAATTTCCGAAGCGCTCATTGAAGTTTTGAAAAAATTTGTTCCTGCGGCAATGACAGAATCTTCCGCCCCTAAGATCAAAGCGATAAACCTTGTAGGCGTTACGCCGCTTGATTTCGGGAATAAGGGAAACGACGTATTTCTTAAAAAGGCGTTTGAAGACGAAGGCGTTGCGGTTAATTCGGTTTTATCGATGGGATTGACGATTGACTCTCTTATATCGTCCGTTAATTCAAAATTGAACGTCGTCGTTTCTTACAGCGGATTGGATATTGCGCGGTTTATGAAAAAAAAGTACGGCATCCCGTTTATCACAGGGCTTCCGTTGGGAAACAAGGACAAGGGGTTTATTCTTAGAGTAAAAGAGCTGCTTGAAAGCGTTCCGCCCGTTCCGCCGGATTTTGAAAGCAACGGAATGTCGCTCGACAAAGGGCTTAATAAAAACAGTCCGGTAAATGTTTTGGTTGCGGGAGAGCAAGTGTTCGCCCTTTCACTAAGAAACAGATTGCTGCATATGAATAGCGATGTTCATGTTGACGCGGCCTTTTTATACAATGCGGCTGAAGAATATTCGGAGGCGGGAGACCGTATTTGCAAAAACGAAGGAGAGCTTCGCGCCATGCTCAATTCGGGAAAATACCGAAAGGTCATTGCAGATCCGCTTGTCAGACAGCTTATAAAAGACCGGCCGGAAATTGAATTTTACGGAACGCCGCATCCGGCTCTTTCGAGCAAAATCCATTGGAATGAAATTTTTAATTATTTCAGTTCGGATATGGAGAATTTTCTCCATTCGATCGTAAAAGAATAAAGTTTTTATGGAGGTTCATAATGAAAAAAACAATATTCCGTATTTTTGCAGTATTTTTACTTGTGACGGCCTTAGGATGTTCGAAAAAAGGAAAAACTGCTCAGGAAACAACGCGCACCGTTGTTGATCATAACGGAGACACTATCGTGCTTCCGGCAAAGATAGAAAGGGTTGTTATCGCAAGCCTTATTCCGCTTCCTTCCGTTTATTGTCTTTATCGCGGCGGAACGCAAAACCTTGTGGGAATTCCGCCCGCTTCAATGTCCGCCGCCGTTAATTCGCAGCTTGTAAAAATCTATCCCGAAATTGCAAAAATGGACACAAGTTTTGTTCAAAGCGGGGGAGTAAACATCGAACAGCTCATGAGCTTAAAGCCGGATGTTATTTTGTTTTCGGCGACAAACGCAAAGGAACGCGAAATGTTCAAAACCTCGGGGATCCCTGCCGTAGGTTTTTCTTTTGCTCAGTTTGATTTTGACGCGATTGCGATCTATGAAAGCTGGATAAAACTTTTAGGTGAAATTTTCGGCGACACCGGACGTGCGGATAAGATGCTTGCTTATAGCCACTCGGTTGAAAAGTTTGTAAAAGAGCGTGTTGAAAAAATTCCCGAAGATAAAAAGCCCCGCTGTTTGGTGTTTTACGCCTGCGATGATAAAGGAATGAGAGTTTCCGGTTCAAAGATGTTCGGACAGTATTGGATTGAGACTGTAGGGGGAATCAATGCCGCGTCGGAGTTAAAGGGAACGGCCGCCGTCAATATGGAACAAATTTATGACTGGAATCCGGACAAGGTATTTCTCAATAATTTCTGCGCAAGTCTGCCTGAAGATCTTTACAACAATGCTTTTAAAAACCAAGACTGGAGTTCCGTAAAAGCCGTACAGACAAAGCAGGTATATAAATATCCTTTGGGAATGTATCGCTGGTGTCCGCCGGGACCGGATATTCCTTTAAGTTTGCTTTGGTGTGCAAAGCAAATTCAACCAGAAGTGTTTTCCGATGTCGATATGGATAAGGAGATAAAAACTTATTTCAAAAACATGTACGGCGTCGAATTGTCCGATAAGGATCTGTCAGAAATTTACAATCCTCCGCGCGAAGCTGCGATTTACTGACAGACGCAGCCTCGTTAAGCGGCGCCGCTGGAAACTTGCGCCCGTGCGTTCGTTGCGCGGCGCCTTTTAACTGCGAGTTTTCTTTCGAAAGCTAATTTATTTTTTAAGGAAGAAATAATGAAAAAAATATTGTTGAGTATTATCGCCGCGACTTTCGTCTTTACGGCGCTCGGATGTACGAAAAAAAGCGGAGCGGCTTCGGAACCTGCGACAAGGACTATAGTCGATCAGAACGGAGACTCTATTACGATCCCTTCAAAAATCGAACGTGTCGTCATAACGTCCCTTTGGCCTCTGCCTTCAATTTACTGCTTGTACCGCGGAGGAATTACGAATCTTGTAGGTATGCATCCGGGATCAATGGCCGCCGCAAAAAATTCATATTTGGCCGCAGTCTATCCGGATGTTTTAAATATCAGCACGAAATTTGTGGAAAATAACGTCGTCAACATCGAACAGCTTATGAGTTTAAAGCCGGATGTGATTCTTTTTTCCGCAACGAACACTAAAGAAAAAGAAATGTTTCGAGCGGCGGGGCTTCCTGCAATCGGCTTTGCCACTAACATTGCAGGCTGGAACACTATTGAAACTTATGCGAGCTGGATTCAATTGCTCGGTGAAATTTTCGGAGACACCGGCCGCTCTACAAAGATAATCGAATACGGCCGGAAAATCGAAGAGATGGTAAAGTCCCGAAACGATTCCGTTTCGGATGCGGAACGTCCGAAAACGCTCATATTGTTCAGATACGATCAGTCGGGCATTGCGACTTCCGGTTCTACTCACTTCGGGCAGTACTGGATCACTACGGCCGGCGGTAAAAATGTCGCGCAGGATATGAAAGGCGTTCCTTCGATAAACATGGAACAGATTTATCAATGGAATCCAGATATTATAGTATTGACGAATTTTACCGCATATCTGCCGGAAGATTTATACGACAACAGGATCAAGGGGTACGACTGGAGCACGGTCAACGCCGTCAAAAACCGTAAGGTGTATAAATTCCCTCTGGGAATGTACCGCTGGTATCCGCCGTCCTCGGATTCCCCTCTTTCTTTGCTCTGGCTCTCTACAAAGCTTCAGAGCGAAAAATTCGCCGATATCGATATGGATAAAACGATCAAGGATTATTTTAAAAACCTTTACGGTGTGACGCTCACCGATGAAGACGTAAATACAATCTATAATCCGCCAAGAGAAGCGGCGGTCTATTAGTATGAAAAACAGGTTATGTAAAAATACGCTTTATACGGTTTTAAGTGTCTTGCCCTTTGTCCTGGCGTTGTTTTGCTTGGGGGTAGGACGCTTTAAGCTTTCGATCCCTGAAACGCTCGAGACTTTGTCTCAAGCGTTTACCGGAAACGTTACAAACCAAATGGCGCATTCCGTCATCTGGAGAATTCGAGTGCCTAGGATTATCCTTTCACTTCTTGTAGGCGCAGGCTTGTCGGTTTCAGGGGCGGCGTTTCAGGGGCTGTTTTCAAATCCGCTTGCTACGCCCGACACGATCGGGGTTGCAAGCGGCGCGTCGTTCGGCGCCGTGCTGGGTCTTTTATTTGACGGAAATTTGGTAATCGTTCAGATTATGGCGCTGATATTCGGACTTCTGACCTGTCTTCTTACTTATCTTATAAGCCGGTCGAGGGGAAAAACTTCGATCATTATGATCGTTTTGTCGGGAATGATAATTTCCGCAATGTGCCAGGCTCTTGTGTCCTTGCTCAAATACGTTGCGGATCCTCAGGAAAAACTTCCTACGATTACATATTGGCTTATGGGAAGCCTTGCCAGCGCTTCGTACAGAGCGTTGATCCTGGGCGCACCGTTTATACTGTGCGGCTGCATGGTCATTTTTTTTCTGCGCTGGAGGATAAACATTCTTTCGCTGCAGGAAGATGAAGTAAAATCCATGGGAATAAATATCAATCTGATGCGGTTGATAGTCATCGTAGCATCTTCGATGATCACGGCTTCTTGTATTTCAATGTGCGGGCAGGTAGGATGGGTAGGACTTTTGGTTCCGCATATTTCCCGCATGATCGGGGGCAGCAACAACAAGACTGTAATTCCTTTAAGCATTGTGATCGGAGCTTCTTTTATGCTTGTGATAGATACTTTTGCGCGCAGCATGACTGCGGCGGAAATTCCGGTTTCAATTTTGACTTCCGTTATCGGAGCTCCGATCTTTATTATGCTTTTAAGAAAGACGGGAGGGATAAAAGAATGATATTTTCCGTGGAAAACGGATTTTTCAGTTACGGAAATGCGACCGTGCTAAACAATATTTCTTTTGCGATCGAAAGCCCTGAAATTCTTTGTGTGCTGGGTTCCAACGGCGTAGGGAAAACCACTTTGCTAAAATGCATGATGGGAATACAAAAGTGGAACAGGGGGAAGACACTTATCGACGGAAAAAGATTGGAACAGATTCCCACTAAAAAATTGTGGCAGAAGATCGCATATGTGCCTCAAGCTAAAAATTCGATGTTCGCGTACACCGCATTGGACATGATCCTTATGGGAAGGAGCGCCCACTTAGGCGTTTTCGCACAGCCTTCGGCAAAAGACTACGAAATCGCTCTTAAGTCGATGACGGAAGTCGGCATTTTACATTTAAAAGATAAGCTTTGCACACAGATAAGCGGCGGAGAGCTTCAGATGGTGCTTATCGCCCGCGCTCTTACGACGAATCCCCAACTGTTGATCCTTGACGAACCTGAATCCAACCTTGATTTTAAGAATCAGCTTATCATACTCGATACTATAAAAAAAATGTCTGCGGAGCGCGGCATAAGCGCTATAGTAAATACGCATTATCCCGCTCATGCTCTGCAGATTGCAGATAAGGCTCTCATTCTTAATAAAGACGGAACTCACAAATTCGGCGAATGCGGATCTACTATCACGGAAGATTCTCTTCGTAAGTCGTTTTCCGTTAATGTCGCTATTACGGGCTTTGCGAGGGACAAACATGAATACAGAACCGTAGTCCCGCTGAGCATTGTGAATTAGGAAAAAATTTTGATCAGGGGAGAGAGCCTTTACCTTGCCGCATTGCGCCGCGCCGGTTGAATCCTGCGCTTTAACGCTTCGGCTGTGGCTTTAGAAGGGCTGCGATGTGTTTACGGTTATTTTCCGTATTGCGCTTCTATGTCTCTTATGCTGTCTCTCACTTCCGCCGCCTTTTCATATTCCATATTGTCTGCGTATTCTTCCATCTGCCTGCGGAGAGCCTTTAAAAGTTTTCTGCGTTCGGCCGGTACAAAAAGATTTGCGGATTTTTTTAACACGGAAAGTTCTATTTCAACTTCCTCTTTTGCATCGCTTTCTTGCCTTACAAGGATGTCTTCTACGGCCTTTTTTATCGTCTGGGGCGTAATGTTGTGCTCCAAATTGTAGGCTTGCTGAACGGAGCGGCGGTATTTGGTCTCGTCGACGGCTTCCTTCATGGCGTCGCTCATCCTGTCGGCATACATGACTACCTTGCCTTCGGCATTGCGCGCAGCGCGTCCTATTATCTGTATAAGGCTTGTGGCGCTTCGTAAAAAGCCGATCTTGTCCGCATCGAGAATAGCTATGAAGGTAACTTCAGGCAAGTCTATACCTTCGCGCAAGAGGTTTATTCCTATGAGAACGTCAAATTCCCCGGCGCGCAGTCCTTTTAAGATTTCAACACGCTCAAAGGTTTCTACCTCGCTGTGTATGTATTTTACTTTAAGCCCCAATCCGGTAAGATAATCCGTCAAATCTTCCGCCATCTTTTTTGTGAGCGTTAAAACAAGGGAGCGCTCTTTTTTTGCAATCCTGAGTTTTATTTCTCTGTAAATATCTTCCATTTGTCCTTCGCTGGGGCGGACGTCTATTTCAGGATCGAGAAGGCCGGTAGGACGTATGAGCTGCTGCACGACTTGAGAGCTTTGTTCTATTTCCTGCTTCCGCGGAGTTGCCGTAACGTAGATCACTTGATTGAGTTTTTTACTGAATTCCTCGAATTTAAGCGGACGGTTGTCAAGCGCGCTCGGCAGTCTAAAACCGAAATCTATGAGGTTTTGCTTTCGGCTTCTGTCTCCTTCGTACATTGCCCCCAGCTGCGGTACAGAAACATGGGCTTCGTCGATGATGCATAAAAAATCATCCGGAAAATAATGGAGCAGCGTGGCCGGCGGCTGCCCTTTTTTGCGGTCCGCTATAGGCGCCGAATAGTTTTCTATGCCCGGGCAGTAGCCCATTTCTTTCATCATTTCTATATCATACGTGGTGCGGGTTTTGAGCCGCTCGGCTTCGAGCAGCTTTCCCTGTATTTTAAAGCGCTCCACGGATTCTTCCATTTCTTCCCGTATTCTTTCGGTGGCTTTTAAAAGCATTTCATGAGGAACTACAAAGTGTTTTGCCGGATAAAAAACCGTTTCGTCCAAATTTTCTCTTGTTTGTCCCGATATTGCATTAAAGCGCGAGATCTTTGCGACCTGTTCCCAATCCAATTCTATCCTGTATGCTTCGTCGGTTTCCATGTACGCAGGATAAACTTCTATTACGTCTCCGCGGATCCTGAAGTTGCCGCGCTCCAAGACGGCGTCGTTTCTTGAATATTGAAGCGAGATCAGTTCACGCGCAAAATTGTGGATATCGAGAGTTTGTCCCTTTTCGATGTGAATACGCATTTCCTTGTAAAGATCCGGCATTCCCAGACCGTATATGCAAGAAACTGTGGCGACTACGATTACGTCGCGCCGTTCCATGAGGCTGTATGTGGCGGAAAGTCTTAAACGGTCGATTTCGTCGTTTATCGCCGCATCTTTTTCAATATACAGATCCCTCGCGGGAACATAGGCTTCCGGCTGATAATAGTCGTAATATGAAACGAAATATTCTACGGCGTTGTCGGGGAAAAAACCTTTGAATTCACGGTAAAGCTGTGCCGAAAGCGTTTTATTGTGACTGATTATCAACGTAGGGCGCTGGACTTTTTCGATTATCTTTGCCATCGTAAAAGTTTTTCCGCTTCCGGTAACGCCTTTTAATGTTTGATAGCGCTCTCCGCGTAAAAAACCTTCGGCCAACTTTTGAATAGCTTGAGGCTGGTCGCCGGAAGGTTCGTAAGGAGCTTCAACACGGAATTTCCGCATGTTCCTGCCTGCCTTGCGTTCTAGTTTGCGGTTTTTTCCGCAAGTTTTATTCGTAAATTCATGTCTTTTCTGTTTCTGCGGACGGTGACGTTTACGGTGTCGCCGGGGCGTTTGCTTTCGAGCACTGAATAATAATCGGCTATGGTCGCAACGCTTATATTGTCGATTGAAGTGATTATGTCTCCGCCAAGGTAGATTACGCTTCTTGTGCCGTAACGAACAGGTTCCGTACCGCCTTTTATGCCTGCCGCGTCCGCGTTTCCGCCTTTTGCGACTTCCGATACTAAGATTCCTTTTGCCGTATCAAGGTTCGCGTAACGCGCAATTGAAGAATTAAGCTGTATCATTGAAGCCTGTATTATGCCTCTGTTAACCTTGCCGCTTTGGATGAGCTCGTAAGCTACACGCCGCGCAGTTTCAGACGGAACTGCAAAACCCACGCCCGCGGAATTTCCCGACGACGAATAGATTATAGTGTTTATGCCTATCATACGTCCCGTCGTGTCGAGCAGGGGGCCGCCCGAATTTCCGGGATTTATCGCCGTGTCGGTTTGAATCATGTCTCGAATGATCGTATTGTTTGAATTCTTTATAGGGCGGCCTAATCCTGAAACTATCCCCGTAGTCATAGTTCTTTCCAAGCCGAACGGGTTTCCTATCGCAATTACTTTTTGACCTACCTTGAGAGTCTTTGAGTCGCCGAACGAAATGGTTTTTAGCACTGTTCCCGACGGCGGATTAAATCGAAGGACGGCTATATCGCTTTCAGGATCTTGTCCTACGACAGAGCCTTCGTATTGAGTTCCGTCGGAAAGTGAAATGTAAATCTTTGTGGCGTTTTCTATCACATGAACGTTTGTTATCACATAGCCCCTTTCGTCGATGATCGATCCTGAACCTGAGCCGCCTTCCTGTACTACCGGTTCTAAAAACCAGTTAATTCCCGTAACTTGAGTGTTTATGTTTACTACGGCCTCGTTGCATTTTTCGTATACAAAAATATTTTGAAGCTCGTCCTGCGTATAGCTTGTCGCATTTGAAATTACTCGAACCGCGTCGGAAAGATTTTCGTGAGAAGCGGAAAGTTCTATGGAATCGCTTTTTTTATCGTTTTGTTTTTCTTGATGAATTTCAGCGTCTTGGTTTTTACTGTTTTGGGCTTTGGATAAAAAGGATTCGCCTTTTTGCGCTATAAAAGAAAAAGAAAACGCAACTGCCGCTCCGAATGCCGCCGCTAATATTATATGACGACGCGTGTATAACTTCATAAAAAAAATATAATGATTTAACCGCCGTAAGGCAAGACCGCATTTTATACTGCATTTTCTAAGGAGTAGGATCTGTCGCTGAAGGCAGTTCTACATAATAGTTTTGTACCAGCCCGCGCCTTACTTCTATTTGATATACGTGTTTTTTTTCCGATTTGTTTTTTGTATTCGTGCTGACCGACATGATATAGTTTCCGGCAACGAGACCTTTCACCGTTAAAGGCGTTTGCCCCATAAAATTCTCATTTAAAAATACTTGAACCTTCTTTTTATTGGAGCGGATTACGATAACCGAAAGTTCGCTGTCTAAGGCTGATTTTGATTCCGGTTCAAGGACAACAGGTTCTCCGCTGCAGTAAAAATTTACGACGAATAAAAGAAGCGATATAACGGTAATATGTTTGAACGGCTTCATAAAAAAATTATAACGACGTTATTTTATTTTATCAATAATTTATGTTCGGCAAAACTGTAGTAAAGGTCTCCGCCGAGTATTATGTGATCTAAAAGCGTTATGCCTAAGAGCTTTGTTCCTTCCAGTAAGGCTTTTGTTGATTCGATATCTTCTGAAGAAGGCTCGGGATTTCCGGAAGGATGATTGTGGCTCAGTATGATAGCCGCGGCGTTTTCTACAATGGCTGAAGAAAAAATTTCTCTCGGGTGTATGAGAGTTTTATTCAAAGTGCCTACGGACGTTACGTGTATTTTTATTATTTCATGCGCGCCGTTTAACGTAATGCATAAAAAATGCTCTTTTTGTTCAAGCGCGTAATGTTTTATAAACGGAATAATATCTGAAGGCTGCTTTATTACGGCTTTTAAATGTCTTGTCTTTCTTCTTCCGAGTTCTATTGCCGCCGCAAGTGCCAGCGCGCGTCCCGTTCCTACGCCTTTAATCTTTAAAAGTTCCGGCACAAGGTCGGGGTAATTTATTGTGTTAAGCATGGAAGCGATTTTTTCCGAAAGCTCATCGATAGGAATGCCCCTTGTGCCGCTTCCGAGTAAGAGCATGATCAATTCCTTATCGCTGGGATAATCGAATCCCTTTTTTAAAACAAGTTCTCGTATATTCGGTTTTAATCCCATGCTTTTATAATTGCAGCGAAGATAAAAATCGGAAAAACTGCATGTTTGGGTTCAACGGCAGGATTAAAAAGCCGATACATAAACTATGAAAAGACACAAGCTTATTTTTGCAGTACAGTTTATATGCCTCATCTTATTTTTTTCCTGCCGTACGACAATTTCCATAGAGGGCTTTGAAAGATTGCCTTCGTCGCATAAAAATCGGCATTTTCCCCAGAAAGAAATTTCCCGGTCTATTGCCGGACGCGGCATAAAATCCGCCGAACAGCTTACGAAATTCTTTATGGCCAACAGGCCCGACGGCGACCGAAAGCAGGTTAAAAGGCTTGCGAAGTATTATATTGAAGAAGGCCTTACCGAAGGCATAAATTCCGACGTCGCCTTTGTTCAGATGTGCCTTGAGACGGGTTTTTTGCGTTTCGGGAACCTTGTCACGGCCGACATGCACAATTATTGCGGGCTGGGCGCCATTGACGCTGCGCGTCCGGGGGAACGTTTTTTGACGGAACAGCTGGGAGTTCGCGCCCACATACAGCATTTGCACGCTTACGGAACCGCTTCGGACGTGCGCCTTGTAAACCCTCTCATAGATAACAGGTATAAATGGGTGAACCCCAGAGGTAAAGCTTTTAGCGTTTTTGAGCTTTCAGGGACGTGGGCTTCGGATCCGCGGTACGGTTTAAAACTCGACGAACTTCTTACGAGGCTTTCAGGCTGTTAAAGCAATCCTGTCGGGAATGACTTTTTATCCTTTGATCCGTGTTCCTATGAATGCTTTACCGTCAAGGATTTTTTTAGTGTTTTCAATATTTTTGCCGGAGGCGCATATCACGGTCAGTCCCAAAGATTGCGCTTTTTTGCTTGCAATCGGGTCAAAAGGCGTGTTTTTACCGGGACTCCACTCATCTCCCACCATTTTGCAAAAGTCTTTCCACGTTATAAGGTCTATGGGGCGTGCGTCGGGATTTGTTTTAGGATCGTCCGTATAGACTTTTTCTATATTTGAAAGATTTATGACCGTATCCGCATTAAAACGCTCCGCAAGTAAAACTGCGTCGTTGTCCGTTGAAAAACCGGGCTTCCAGCCTGCCGCTACTAGGACGCGTCCTTTAAATTCGTTTATCGATAAAGGATCGTATACCACTTCCTGAGCGCAAAGATGCCCTAAACAGGCTTTTAGAAGCTGGGCGTTAAGGCGGGTAGCCATAATACCGATCCAGTCGGCTTCGCCGCTGCACTCGTTACTCTTCGGATCGTTTTCGCCCGTCTTACCTTTTTCGGAATTGTCGGAATTTTTGCCGCTGAAAGAGTCGGAAATTATTTCCGAATAGGCTTTCTGATAAGCTCTCGCCGGGCCTCCGCCTCCTACAACCAAGATCAGGCGGCGATCATTTTCTTCTTCGAGCCATGTCCTTATCATTTGGATAAAGCGTCTTATAAATTCCACGTCCGGTTTTTCAGGAGCTACTATGGAGCCTCCTACCGACAATATCTTTGTTACGGCCATAAGACCTCCTTGTTTATTCCTATAATAAAGTAAAAATCGTTAAAAATAAATGCCGGCCGGTATTATGTGTCAATCTTAAAAATACCGTTTGTGCGGACAAAAAACTGCGGCCGCATTAATAAAGGCCTAAAACTACGGGAACGTTCCAAAAAGAGCTGTAACTGTCCGTCCCGGCGCTGGCTTCTTCCCAAATATTTTGCAGCGCATATGATCGGGGACGATAAACTATCTTATTATTTACCATATAGGGTTTAAGTATTTCCCAGCCGGTAGAAAAAACGATATGCTGCGAGTCGAGGTTTCCGAAGTAATATTCTTTTTTGTTTTCAACGGGATGGAATGCTTCATATCCCATTCCCGCTCCCAAACCGGGATCTACCGGAACCCACCCGAAGTTTTCAATATAAAATTCGCTCCACCAATGGTTCTGCGTTTTCAGCCGTGCGTCTACAAGAATCCCGCTCATCATTTTTGCAGGAACGCCGAGAGAACGCAGCATCGCCGTAAACAATACCGTAAGGTCGTAGGCGTCCGCCTGTTTTTGCTGAAGAATCGTTTCAAGCGCGAAATCTTTGGAAGAGGCTACGTCTGAAAGAGTAAAATTTTCTATGAGATAGTCGTATACGAGGCGCGCCTGCACGTAAGGATTTGATTCTTTTTTTACGACGTAAAGGCCCAGTTCTTTTACTGCGTCCGAATCCGAGGGGACGTACGGATTTGCTTTTATGTTTCCCGCGTACAAGGGCCTCTCTTTGTCGCTGAACGGGCGGACCTGATCCTTATTTATTTCGCAGGAAATTTCATACACTTGTACCATAAAATTCTGCGTAAATTGTTTTTTATTATCCTTTAATTCTTTGAATTCCACTTGGTGAATGACGGTGTTGCGGTAATTATCCAAAAGCGGCTGAGGATTGCATTCGGTCATTTCAACTGCCGGTTGGGACGACAGTATGTTAGGACGCGGAATATGCAGCGTCAGAGAGCTGTTTGAAGTTGCCTTTACGTTTGCAATGTCGGCGCTTACCTGAACGAGGTATGTTTTGCCGTTTGAAAAAGTTTTTTTTCCGCGGTTTGCTATTGTTATGGGCTGCGGCCGCGATAGGCCTTCCGGAGTTTTTACGGTCACGTTGCCGCTGATCGCCCCGTCCGGAACCCTTACGCTTATTTCGGTATCGCTCCAAAATTCATAGTCATAGTCGTCCTGATTTGCGGGAAGCATGTCTGCTGTATTCAGCGAAAGATTTGAGTCGGAAGGCAAAGACGAACTTCTGGATGTTTTAAAAAAAACGCATGAATCGCCGCGTATGTCTCCGAAATTCGCACCTGTAATGGAAATTTTCTGTCCCGTTGCGGCCGTGCCGTGCGACAGTCCAATGATCACAGGAATTTTTGAAATTTGATCCGATCGTACCGTAACAGGAACGGTAGTCTCGTTCGTAAATACTCCGGGGTTCGATCTTTTCCCCGAAACATCCACAATCACAAGACCTTCCTGCACGTTTGACGGAAGAACGAGTTTTATTTCGTCGTCCGCCCAAGAAAGATAACTGCTTGCCGTAAGACGCTCTCCGCCTATTTCAACAAAGCCTGTGTTCCGCGTCGAGCCGAAGTGGTCGCCTTTTAAAACAAGCACGTCTCCGGGTGAGCCAATCGACGGGTTTACGGATTTAAGAAGCGGTTCCGAAACAAAATGCATGTTTATGACCGCCGCCGAACCGAAAACGATCATGATCAAAAGCAGCCATACCAAGGTACGAAAAAGAGGATATTTTCTGAATGCGTATGAAAATATACTTAGCGGTTCCACGGTATCAGTTTAAAGGTTTTGCCGGAGCGTCCGACGTGATCGGGATATTTATCGCACTCGGGATCGTTATGCTTATTCGGATAGTATCTTGTCCTTCAAATTCCGGCTTAAAAATATCTACGGCGGCCAAGGCTTTGCTCATCTTTTGTACTTGCTTTTGCGGAGCATTTGAGGCTATATCGTATTGCACAAATGAAGACGGCGCCGCCGATACTGGTATGGAAGCCGCCCCGGCCGGCGAGGGCAGAAGATCCTGCATTGAAGCGACGGACACCTGAGCGGTGTTTTCTAATCCCGGGTTTTTATTTTGGAATAAACTTGCAAGAGCTTCCCGCGATATATTACCGCTTATCACTATGTTGTTTTCGGATATCGGGGAAGGATTTGCTTGAGATACTAGGGGCGTGAGCTCGCTTTCACTGTGAAAGGATGCGTTTTTTTGAGTTCTCAAAGGAATTGTAACTGCAAGGACTGCAGCCGCCGCGGCTGCAGTGAGCATCGGTTTTACGGGTGCGAATTTAAAAATACTTTTTTTATCCGCATAGGAAACCGTTTTATGAAAGGCAAGGCGGGACTTGAGTTTTTCATAGCTTTGACGTTTTAAAGTTTCGTCAAGGTATAAAGAAGCGGAATCTTTTTGAAAAAGATCCCTCAAATTTTTCATACGCTCAAATACTTTACGGCATTTTTCACAGGACTGAATATGTTCCATATATTCTTTTACATACGCGGGCGGCAGCTCGTTATCAAGATATATGGAGTGAATGTCTTTTTCAGGACAAGTAAACATTGTCTTCCTCCAGAAATGTGAGCAATTTTTCGCGGGCGCGGAATACGCGGACTTTTACGTTTCCTTCCGTAATACCGAGCACCTTGCCGATTTCTTTATAATTTAAGCCTGCATATTCATGCAGTACAAGTACTTCTTTTAAATGCTTGGGAAGTTTATTTAGAGCTTCCCGCGCCGTATTCATGGTTTCGGCTTTAAGCAAGTCCGTTTCGCCTGAAGGCGTTGTGCGGCGGTCTTCGTATAAAGCCTTTTCGTAAGCCTTTTTTTCCCTTTGCTTGCGCTTTATATAGTTGAGAGATGCATTTTTTACTACCCGTATGAGCCAATATTTTGCATCGTTTATGGACGGAAAAACGAGCCCTTTTTCATTGGCCTTTATAAGCGAGTCGTGCGCCAAGTCTTCGGCGGCTTCTTCGTCGTTTACTATACGGTACGAAACCTTATACAGGATCTGCATTGTACCGTCATAGATTGTTTTAAAATCACCCGGATGAGATGCGTTTAACGAGCCGACCGTTTCTTTTTGATTTTCCGTCATATCAGTAAACACAAAAACTCCCAAAAGTTACAAAGATCCCGAATTTTTTAGGATCCGAAAGCGGTATTTCAGATCTCAACCACGCACCGTCCGGTTTTATGGATCACCCTTGGCCGCCGTCCTGCACCGGTCTTGAATACGGCTGGATAGCGTTATCTTGAAGCGCCTGGATTCAACCGCGCTTCCAGACGGATCCATCGGGCGTATCGACAATAATAATTCCCTTTGCCGCAAGATCGTTACGGATCTTATCGGCTTTTGCAAAATCCTTGGCTTTTTTTGCGGCCGTGCGTTCATTTATGAGAACTTCTATTTCATCCGACTGCATACCTGAAATATTATCGTCTGGGTTGACGGAAGACGATGGAATGTTTAATTTTTTCGCTTCTTCTTCAAGATTTAGGGCGAGCACCTTGTCCATTTCACGCACAAGATAAATTATCGTTTCGGCGGAAAGCTCTTGATCTTTTACGGCTGTCTGCAGTTCCCGCAGAGCCTGCGGCGTAGAAAGATCGTTTTCAAGCGCCGCTTTGAAGGCCGCCAAGTAATTTTTTGCTTTTTCACCGATAGCGGGAACGGAAGCATCGAAGCCGCCGCCCGCCGAAGTTTTGCCGTTTATTGCTTCACCGTCGGAAACGCATTCTTGCAAGGCTTTACCCGCTTCGGTTTTACCGGCGTTTTCAGGGAGCGCGTTTAAGACTTTTGCAATCCGCTGCACGAGCGACTTACGCGCCTTTTTAGCTCCGTCCATCGCTTCCCAGCTGAAATATATCTGCTTTCTGTAGTGAGTGCCCAGCAAAAAAAATCTGTAGTCGAGCGCTTCATAATTTTTGTCCAAGAGCGACTGCAGCGTCAGAAAATTTCCTGCGGACTTGGACATTTTCCCCGCTTCTTTATCGTCCTTTGCACCTGCAATAACTAAAAACTCATTGTGCAGCCAGTAATTAACCCATTTATGCCCGGTTGCGCCTTCCGACTGCGCGATTTCATTTGTGTGATGAATAGGAATGTGATCTATTCCTCCCGTATGTATGTCAAAATGTTCGCCCAGATACTTCATGCTCATAGCCGAACATTCTATGTGCCAACCGGGGTATCCGCGCCCCCAAGGACTGTCCCAAGACAGGGCCTGGTTTTCAAATTTGGACTTTGTAAACCAAAGAACAAAGTCATACGGGCTGCGCTTGTTTTCGTCAACTGCGATGCGTGCTCCTGCCTTTAAGTCCGAAAGATTTAAGCCCGAGAGCTTTCCGTAATCTTTATAAGTCGAAACGTCAAAGTAAAGGTTCCCGCCGGACATGTACGTGTGGCCGTTTGCTTCTATGCGTTTTATCAGTTCGATCATGTCTTGAACGTGCTCGGTAGCCTTGCATACGACGTCGGGACGGCGTATGTTTAAGCTGTCCAAATCGTTAAAAAAGGCTTGGGTGTAAAACTTAGCTACGTCGAGGACGCTTTCGTGACGTTCCCTTGCGCTCTTTAACATCTTGTCTTCACCCGCGTCTCCGTCTCCGGTTAAATGGCCTATGTCGGTTATATTCATTACATGTTTGATTTTGTATCCCAGAAAGGAAAGAGTGCGGTCAAGGATGTCGATAAAGACATAAGCCCTCAGATTACCGATATGCGCATAGTTATAGACTGTAGGACCGCAGCCGTAAAATCCCGCAAAACCCGGTTTAATGGGAACAAAATCTTCTAATTTCCGACCCATCGTATTGAATAAACGTAGACCCATAAAATTCTCCGGTGTTAAAAACGGCTTTTATAAAAGCTGCATTTCCTTTATAGTATAAGAATTATGTATAATCTACGGGAAATAGCCGAAAAATGCAATACGGATAAAATTTTTAAAGGCCGCATCCTTTTTGATGAAAAGATCGCTCCTCGCACTTCTTTTAAAATAGGAGGAGCGGCTCCCGTTCTCTTTGAGCCGGCGGATACGGCTTCCCTTCTTTATATACTTTCCCTATTGAAAAAAAACTCTGCACCGTATTTTGTTTTGGGCGGCGGAACAAATCTTGTGGTTTCGGATAATGGATTCGATACGGCGGTTATCGCAACTTGCGCTCTTAACGGCGTTAAAATGGAAGAATCTTGTTTTCAAAATTCCAGCAGTACGCAAAATTTGCAGGATGCGCAAAGATCGAAAGATGATTTTGTTTCGGTAACGGCTTTTGCAGGAACGAGCGTAAACCGTATAGTAGATTTTTGTACAGAGAACACGCTTTCGGGAATGGAGCCTTTTGCGGGGCTTCCGGGATCCATAGGCGGCGCCGTTTATATGAATGCCGCGTGTTTCGGCCTTTCAATAAGCGACGTTTTTCTTTCTGCGGAATATATTGAAGACTGCTCCGTCGCTGATCCCGCCGCCGGGGAATATGGATTTGACAAATCGGACTGGGGGTATAAAAGATCTCCTTTTACCGATGTTCCTCGTATAATTACCTCTGTAAGTTTGCGTTTAACAAAAAAAGCGCAGGATGAAGGTAAAGACATAAAAGAAAGATGCGCCGCCTTTGTGCGGGAACGCGTGCAAAAGGGGCATTTCAAATATCCCTGTGCCGGAAGCATTTTTAAAAACGACCGCGCCGTCGGAATCCCTTCCGGAAAAATCATCGAAGAAGCCGGGCTTAAGGGGTTTTCAATAGGCGGCGCGCAGATCGCTCCGTGGCACGGCAATATAATAATAAATAAAAATAAGGCGACTCAGGCGGACGTAAAAGCGCTTGTAGACTATATAAAAGCTAAAATTTTCGAGGAAAAGGGTATAAAACTTGAGACGGAAGTCATATTTTGCGGAAAATAGAAAAAACTTATACATCCGGCGCCTTAATACGCCGATAATAAAATTGACAAGTTTAAAACATCTTTTTATACTTAAAACTGAGTGGTAAAAATTGTTGCAATTAGCGTTTGTTAATTTCAGAAAAGGTTCGTATCTCGTTGTTGAAGGCAAAGCCGAAAGCGACCGCTTTTATATTATTCAGAGCGGTCACGTAAAGTGCTGGTCTTCGAATATGACCGCAAGCGCCTCAAATCAACTCTTGGGTCCCGGAGATTTCGTCGGAGTTATTCCTTGCATGTCAGGGCATTCCCAGATCGAAAATGTCATTGCCCTCACCGACGTAGTGGCCATTTCCGTACGGCGCGATCAATACCCCGAACTTATTGCGCGCAACACGCCCGTCGCCATGAAAATCATAAGAACGTTCGCCAACAACATGCGTGAGATGAACGAGCGGCTTACCCAGCTCACTTTAAAAAACACTGTCATAGGCAGTCCGGAACAGATATTCGATGTTGCGTCTTATTATGAAAAAATGAATAAGCCCAGCATCGCCATATACGCTTATTATCAGTATTTAAAAGCCTGTCCCGACGGAATTAATTCAGCAAAGGCAAAAGAGCGCTTTATAGTGCTTAAGCCCAAATCGCGGGCGGTCTATTTTGAATCCACTCCCGATCTTATGCGCCTTTATCCCAAAGATACGATGATCTTTTCAGAGTGTCAGCGCGGAGCTGAAATGTTTATAATTCAGGACGGCAAGGTAAAAATAACTAAGGTAGTAAAAGGCGAAGAAGTTACGCTTGCGGTTTTAAAAAAAGGCGACATGTTCGGCGAAATGGCCATGCTTGAAAACAAACCGCGCTCGGCAAGCGCCGTTGCGGATGAAGAATGCCGCCTGATGACGGTAAACCGGCACAACTTTGACCAAATGGTTGCTACGCAGGCACAGCTCATCGCACGCTTGACGACCATGCTGGCGGAACGCCTTTGGTCTATGTGCCGTCAGCTTGCAAACGCTCAAATTTCCGATCCATTGTATAAACTTCTCGACATGCTTGCTTTGCAGGTGGAAAAGGCGAAGATCAATTTAAAAGCCAATACCTCCTACGTTACCGATTTGACCTTACACGACTTGGCCAATATGTGCGGCATACCGCAGGAAGAGCAGGCCTCTTGCCTGTACAAACTGCAGATAGATCCTCACATAAAGATGCGGGGAACAAAGATCACCATTCCCGATTGTGTTGAGCTTATCAAAAATGTTTCGTTCTATCGCCGCCAAAAACGCTGAGTTTACGATGTTAAAGCGACGGCTCTGTCTTGTTTTATTTTTTTTTACATTGTGCAGCGTTCTTTTAGCTCACGAAAATCTTCCTTCTGGTTATGCAAAGATTCGCTTGGGAATGTCTGTGGAAGAAGTAAAAAAGCTTTTAAGGGAAAATCCCGCATTCGGTTATCACGGGGACCGCGACGTATCGCTTTTGCCCGGAGAAAACCGCGTGCTCATAGAAACCGACGCGTTTGCAGGCCATGTGGATTCTTTTCTTGACAGATGCTGGTTCCAGTTTTACGAAGACAAACTATATATCATAATCATAAATTTAAATCGCGCCAAAATCGATCACTACAGTGTTTTTACCGCGCTTTGTAAAAAATACGGGGATCCTTCAACTCTCAATCCCGAGAGATCCTTGTGGGAAAATGATAAAATTTCAATGTCGCTTGAAAGGCCTCTTTCGCTGAAATATGTGGATAAAGCCGTGTTTGAAAAATTAAGCGGCAAATCCAGAGTAGAACAGACCGTTCCCGAATTGACCCAGGAATGGTTCCTTGACAGTTTGTGATATGAAAGACCTTTTTAAAGCCGCATTTTCGGTTTTTGTCTGCCTGATTTTTCTTTCCTGCTCCCGCACAAAACTCGAAGTAAAGACTTTTACGCTTACGGCTTTAGGCGTAGAGGAAGGCAAGAAGGTATCGATTAAGGCGGAAATCGCCGACACTTCTTTTGCCCGTAATTACGGTTTTATGAACCGCAAGAACATTCCTGACGGCACGGGAATGCTGTTTGTTTTTGAAAACGATCAGATCTTAAGATTTTGGATGAAAGATACGCCTTCGGCGCTTTCAATTGCATATATTGATTCAGCCGGCCGCATAAGAAATATTTTTGATATGGAACCGTTCAGCCTTGACGGAATTTCAAGCACGGTTTCCGTGAGATATGCTTTAGAAGTTCCCCGCGGCTGGTTTACAAAAACGGGAATAAGCGTCGGAAGCGCTATAGACCTGTCGCCCCTGTACGATTGATAAAAACGCATGTCGCCGGAAGCGCTGCGGCTTGTTTTTTAGAGATTTTCCAGTTTGGCCAATTCGGCAAGGGCTATCTTATCGCCCGGAGAGAATTCAAGCACTGCGGAAAAATATTTTTGTGCTACGCCGGGTTTTCCCGTTTTTAAAGCTAAAAAGCCTAGATTCGACATGACCTTTATGTTTTCAGGATCGAGCGTGAGCGCGTTTTCAAGACATTTTTGCGCTTCCGCGTAGTTTTTTTGTTCGATATAACAGACGGCCAATTCATTGTATGTGTCGGCATTTGAGTCTCCGCCGTCGCATTCCATGGATTTTAAAAAGGCTTGCTTTGCGTCTTCGTAGCGCTCAAGACGGCGCAGCGCCCATCCCAGCATAAACCATGCGTTCCATGTGTGAGGATTTCTTTGCAAAAATTCGCGAATTTTGTCGAGAGCTTTTTCCTCTTCGCCGTTTTTTATAAATTCGTATGCGGCTGTAAATTTTTCATCGTCCGTATTGCGGTTTTTAATATCGTCGAGAATTTCCTGAGAACGCTTCTTTTTATAAATGCCGTTTTCGCCCAAATCGTTGTCGGGAATGTCGCAGGTAAGGGCAAGGTAGGTTTCAAAGCAGCCTTTTGCATCGCGGAACGCTTGTTTTTTCATATAAAAAAAACCGGCGTTAAAAAATCCGTCCGGCACAGGCGGTTCGGCTTCCATTACGGCCTTATAAAAGGCTTCGGCTTCGCAATCGCAGGCGTCGGCGTCTTCATTTAATCCCAAACGCCTGTATGCGTCGGCTCTTTGATCAAGAAACAGTGCGTAATTCAATTTTATGCTTATATCTTCGGGATCAAGCCCGCGCAGCGCGCAAAAAATTTCATCCGCCAAATCGAAGTCTTCGTTTTTAGTTTTTATTATCGCCGCTTCGGATAACTGCGTTTTAATTTCGGGCCTTATACGCATGATAAGCGAGCGGTAATAGTCGGAGTGTTTGTTTTGTCTGTCATAGGCCAGTACCGTTAAAATCCCCGAAAGGATCTGCTCTTCGGACAGTTCTTTTATATTAAAATCCGAGGAAAAATCGGAATCTTTTTTTTGTACCGGAAGAGGAATGTTCTTATCGATTTTAAGAGAATCGTCGGAAAATTCGAAATTTCCCGGTAATTCAATATAATATATAGTGTTAAGCCGGTCGCTAAAGTTCATGATTTTTCCTTAAAGTCAAAATTCCACATCAAAACCGGTCGTTTGGAAACCGCGCGGTAAAACAGGCGGCGTTGCGCAAGACGGCACTATGCTTGAGGCGCGGACGGCTCTTGCTGTTCTCGCATAGGATCCGGCGCGGATGTAAAATCGGTTTCCGAAGACGACGTTGCATTTTCCGATTGTTCGGATTGTCCGGGCACTGAAGTTTGCCCGTCAGTTTGAGCCGCTTCAGGCGCTGTGGGATTTGCCGCTTGAGCTGCCGCCGCTGCCTGTGCTTCTTTTTGTACCTGTTCCGCTATCTGTTTTTGCTGCATGGCAAGCTGTTCCGCTGCGGAAAGGTGCTTTTTGTGAATCGATGAAAGATACGTATTTATGTGGATCTTGTATGACGAGGGTATTTGCTTTTCGTCAAAGCTGATGTTTGCAAATACTATGTCTTTTCTTCCTTCAATTCTTGTGGAATGAACTATGTGTCCCTTTATGATTACAGGCTTTGGCAGATCGTCGAACTGCAAACACAGAACCGTTTCCTTTTTTTCCAAAAACTGAGGAATCCCTACAAGAATTATCTTCGCTCCTGAAAACGACAAGTCTCTTATGATGCAGTGCCGCGGCACGGATTGAATGTATATTATGGATTCCACCTTTGAAAGGCCGAGCTTTCTTTTGCTGTCGTCGTTTATTACGATACGGTCTTCACGCCGGCGAACGGCATTGGTGTTCGCTTCGAGCAACTCTCCGATCTTTCCTATGAGATCATCAGGCGGCCTTTGGGTATATGTGAGCGTCACGATCGCAAGTTCTTGGGAACCCATATATGCAGTTACGTTTGTTACGTGTGCGGTGACAAAAAAGCTCAGAGACTGGTTTCCTTGTTCAAGAAAATAGAACCTAAGACTTGTAGGCGGAGAATCCGGCTTTGTTATCTGTGCGTAGGCGCCGCCTTTTGTACCCAGTATTATTCGCGCCATCATTAGAGAAGCGGAATTTATTATGCAAGGCCATTGAACTCCGTTGCATTTGACGTAGATTTGCCGCGGATCAATTCCTAAAGTGCGAAGAATATCTTTTGTGAATGTTACTTCTTTGTCCCTGTACTGATCGTAATATAAAGAAATTTTTTGACTAGTGACCACGCCCATATCCATAATAATAGTTTATTATAACTGCTTCGTCAATGTAACTTTATATATAAAAAACGCACCGCAAGATCGGAATTCTATTCCGTCGCTGCGATGCGCTTTAAATTCAGTCGGTTTTGTGTCTAGGGTTACAGGAAAATATTTTCCGCGAACCGATAGAATCAATATGAAACTTTTTCGTGTGTTTTACGAGTTTTTTTCATCATCTTGCGCTGTAAAGCCTTGTTTTTTCTGTTCAGGATGGTGGACGGTTTTTCGTAATACTCACGTTTTTTGTATTCGCGAATGATACCTTCTTTTTCTACCATGCGTTTAAAACGTTTAATGGCTTTTTCAAGGTTTTCGCTGTCGTCAACGTAAATACTCGGCATTCTTTATTCACCTCCTGTCTCCGGAAAAGCGCCGTGAGATTTTTTAATTATCGCACAAAACGGTTTTCGATGTCAATAAAGCGCGATTTTGTGATTTTTGTGCGATTTTGCACTTCGGCGGATGTCTACACTTTAAATTTCTTCACTTCTTCCGCTAGGTTTTGAATGCTCGCCTTGTTCTTTTGAGTGATCTCGTTTACTTCCTGTACAGCGTTGTTTATCTGAATGGCTCCAGCGGCCATCTCGTTCATGCTATCGGTAATAACTCTTGTAAGGCCGTCAAGTTTTTCCATTTCTCTTGCGACGCCTTCGCCCCCCTTAAGCATCTCTTCGGATCCGTCTTTTACTTCTACCGTTACGGTATTTATGTCTTTGATCGCGGCGAGCATTTCCTTGCTGCCTTTTTCCTGTTCCTGCATGGCTTCCGTCAAGCGGTCGCTCATTGTTTTTACCTGTTCGGTTAAGCTGAAAATGACGTTGAACTTTTCTTCTGCAGTTTTGGAAGAGGCCGAAAGATCTTCGATTTCACCTGAGAGCGTTTTAAGAGTGTTGGTTATCGTTTTACCCTGTTCGGCGGAATCTTCGGCAAGCTTTCGTATTTCGTCCGCGACGACGGCAAAACCCTTACCCGCTTCGCCTGCGTGAGCGGCTTCTATTGCAGCGTTCATTGCAAGCAAATTCGTCTGTGAAGCTATGTGTTGAATAACCGCGCTCGCTTCAATTAAACTGCCGGATTCTTCTGCGATCTTTTGAGTTACACTGTTCGAGTTAACGATTGTGGTTTTGCCGTCGACCGTTGCGTCGGCGAGGGTTTTAATCACGCCGTCGGTTTTTTCAAGCGTCTGTCCTATGGACGCTATGTTGCCGACCATCTGTTCGATCGCAGAAGAAGACTCTGCGACGCTCGCCGACTGGTTTTCGATGCTTGCGTTCAATTTATTTATCGTGTTAACGATTTCTTCGATCGTAGCGGCGGTTTCGGTGACGCTCGCCGCCTGTGTCAGAGCCTGCTGCTTAATGCTGTCTATGTTTGCGCTGATTTCATGTACCGCGCTTGCAGTTTGGGTCATATTGCTTGCAAGTTCGCTTCCGATTTCTTCCATGACGCTGCTGTTTTCGCCTACCGCTTTAATTGACGAGCCGATTTTAGCTATAGTCTGATTAAAGTATTCGGACAAGTCGGTTACTTCGTCGTTACCCGTTATGGGAAGACGTACCGTAAGGTCGCCTTCGCCCTGTGCAATGTCTTTTAAAGCTTTGACGACGATTCTTACTGGCCTTACCATTTCGCGGGCAAGGAAGTAAACAATAATAAGGACGACGATCAATATGATCAGTCCCGTAACGTTCATCGATATGCTCAGCTTATTTACCGTTCCCATAAATTCGTCGTAAGGAGCTTCAATTATTACGGTCCATCCGGCAGTTTTCATTTTTGCGTAGGAGGCTATGTTTTTTATACCATTGTATTTAAAATATCCGACAGACGACTTTTCCGCTTCAACCGCCATTTTTTCAAACGCTCCGCAGGATTCAAGTGTCGGATCGGTTTTGGATTCTTCATAGGTATTCGCACGTGTTTCAACCAAATTGAAATCTTTGTCGGCGACCGTGCTTCCGGATTTATCCAAGATATAACATTCGCCCGTCTTACCGACAACAATGTCGGAAATAATATTTGAAAGACGCTTCGCATCGATAACGCAGTTTAATATACCGAGCATGTTGTTGTTATTATCATATAGAGGGAGCGCAAGTATAAGGACAAACTTATTCAGCGACCTTGAAAGAAGCGGTTCCGAAATAAATCTATTACCGGAAGAAGCGGCTTTAAACCAGTCTCGGTCGTGCACATCTACTATCTTACCGTCGCTGGTTGTACGTACGCCTGAAAGTCCGTATAGGTTAAGCTGTTCGATTTTTTCATTGGTAGAAACCGCTTTTTGTAAATAATTTGCCTTTTCCCGATACGACACGTCAGGATCCTTTAAAACAGGTTCCCGCGCTATGTCTTCAAGAAGTTGAATAAAAATTGAAATACGCCCGTCGACAATTTCGGCCGTGTCGGATGCTTTGTCGATCAGGTGTTCCTCAATCTTTTCGGTAACGGCTTTTCGCGCCGAACGGACTGCGATCACGATTTCAACCGCTGAAGTTATAGCGATCAAAAGTCCAAAGATAACGATAAGTTTATAACGTATAGAAAATCGCTTTTTCGTCATTCTTCCTTCCTTAAATGCAGTATTTTTTTACGGTTGAAATAATAACCGTGTTTTGGCGGCGCCGTTCTAAACTTAACCGCTCATTGAAATACGGCATATTTTCAGCCTGCCCTGTGTAAAAGTCTCATACCGCTATGGGCGGCCTAAAACATAACGCAAGGTATCCGTATGATATATCCGAAGTTATTCCGTTGTCAATGAAGCGCATTGCATCACCTTAAATCTAACCGAAAAGAGCTGAATGGTGCGTTTCGAAAACGAGATGTTCAAGGCGAGGTTCCTGTTGCAAGCCGCTTCGAGCGTTATGCTTACGGAATTCTCCTTAAAGAGGCTCGCCGTTTTTTTGATTTATTTCATACCAATCGATTTTTCTTGTTATGAACATCAAAAGAATAACGACGATGAATAAGCCTACGCTTCCTATTAGCAGCGCGTAATCTTCCGCCTGCAAGGTTCCGTATAAAAAAATATAAGAAATCATTTGTACGGCGCTTAGCAACGCTCCCCATTTTATTTTTTTCAATATGGCGGAAGCGTACAGCAGCGTCGCCGCGCAAACGCAAATTGAACAGATCGCATAAGTCAAATCGAAAGAAATGTGTTCGGATATCGAAAGCAGCAGCAAATAAAAAATAACGTCGGCAAAACCTATCAAACAATACTGAATCGGGTGCACTCTGATTTTTGAAAAAACTTCACATATAAGCAATGCGATAAACGGAATGGCTAAAAACAGCAATGCGTATTTAACGCTCCTGTTTGTTTTTTTATAAGAATCGACCGGAACGATAAAAGAAACGTCGACGGTTTCTCCGTTAAAATCGTCTTCCGATTGCCAGCTCTTCGGGTAAACCGTGCTTAACCCTGCGATATTCCACGAAGCCGAAAAACCGTCTTTGCTCAATACCCGCTCTTTGGGAAGCCACCCGCCGGAAAAGCTGGGCGACGGCCAAGAAGAAACCATGTTTATGTGATTGTCCGACGCTATAGGCTGAATTTTGATATTTTCTCCGCCTTGAAAATCTATTGCTCCGTATAAATTGATTTTTCCGGAAAAATCAACTCCGGAAAGGTTATAATAAACGGAAGTTTCAAACGGAGAGACGGAATCATATTTTATCGGAGATATGAATAAATCCTTTCCGTCCATGTTCAGTTTAGGCTGAGTCATCAGATTTTTGGAATTCGATAAGCCCAGTATTAAAAAGCAATCGTTTTGCATTATATCTTTTGGGGAAATATTAAAATATGAAAAATCAAATTTGCTGAAATCGGCTTTTAGCTTTATCTGTCCGTTAAACACGGGAACTTTAAAAATTCCTCTGGTTAAATAATACGGATTTACGGAAATATCAAGATCGTATGAATCGGGTGCAAAGATGATGTATCTTATTTCAGTTTCAACGTGTTTGTTTCCATTGGAATCGAAATTTTCGATATACGACTTATACGGAACGGCAATGACGATTCCTTGAATTTCGGCGTCGCCGCCTAGCGGTCTTGTTATGGATGAAATGGCTTCTCTTTGATAATCCTGTCTGTCATAGATTAAATTTCTTATTAAATTCAGAGGAATTAAAAACAATAAAACCAAAACAAAAATTAAAACGATTTTTATACTTGAATTTGAGAATTCTATTTTTTTCATTTCGTCTCCGGATTTTAGCGACGGCCGTTCAGACGTCGCTTTTTATAGGGGCTTCTTTTTGACACAAGTCCGCCGTTTATGCAGCTTAAACCGCATTGTCATCTTGTGTCAACGCAGCGGAAAACGGTGCACAAAGACGCAGCGATCTACAGCTTGAAAAAGTAAGCGGATTGCTGTATATTTTTTATCACGGCCCTTTAGCTCAGCTGGATAGAGCACTTGCCTTCTAAGCAAGTTGTCGGCAGTTCGACTCTGCCATGGGTCAAAATCCCTCGATTTCGTTGATCCCGTTGTCCTTTAATCGATTGACAAATCCGGGGACTTTTTACGGAAGAGGAGGACGCCTTGAAAGTTGCTGTTTTTTTCGGATCGAAGTCCGATACGGATACTATGAAAAAAGTCGCTCCCGTATTGCAGCAGTTCGGGGTGGATTATGAAGCGTATATTTTATCCGCGCACAGGTCGGGCGAGCTTTTAAAACAAACCGTTCAAAAAGCCGAAGATAACGGATGTGAGGTTTTTATTGCCGGGGCGGGACTTTCGGCGGCTCTTCCCGGGGTGATAGCTTCTCTTACCGTTTTTCCCGTAATAGGCGTTCCTCTTGAATGTGTTTCTTCTTCTTCCAACGGACTTGCAGGCATGGACGCGCTTTTGTCCGTAGTTCAAATGCCGCCTAAAATTCCCGTAGCTTGTGTGGGAATAGGCAATGCGGCAAATGCGGCTTATCTTGCCGTTGAAATTCTTTCGATAAAATATCCCGAACTCCGCGAAGCGCTTTTGAATTTCAGAAAAAAAATGATTCAGGACGCCCAAAAAGAGGGAGCCGCCGGAGTCGTTTTATGAATTTTGAAGACGACAAGCTGCATGACGAATGCGGCGTCGCCGGTATATTTTTAAAAACTTCGGATACAAAGGCCGGCAATTCGGAAAAAAAAACATATTCCGGAATGAACGCCGCCACCATGGTCTATTACGCTCTTTATTCGCTTCAGCACCGCGGGCAGGAAAGCGCCGGAATCGCCGTTTCAAACGGCGATGAGATAAAGCTTCACAAGGGAATGGGGCTTGCCGCCGAAGTTTTTAAACCCGAAGATCTTTCGGAGCTAAAAGGCAGCATTGCGATCGGGCATGTTCGTTACGCAACTTCGGGGAGCAAGGGGCCTGAAAACGCTCAGCCCATGCTTGTGGGATCGAAATTAGGTTCGGTTGCGCTCGCTCATAACGGACAGCTTATAAACTACGAGCAGTTGCGCGAAATGCTTGAGGAGACGGGGTCTACTTTTAATTCCACGAGCGATACCGAAGTTATTGTAAAACTTATCGCAAAATCATACAAAAAAGGACTTGAGAAAGCGCTTACCGATACTATTCAGATGATAAAGGGTTCTTTTTCGCTTTGCGTCATGACCGAAAACTGCCTTATAGGCGCGCGGGATCCTAACGGAATACGTCCGCTTTGTCTGGGGAAGCTTGAAAACGGCTGGATGCTTGCGAGCGAAAGTTGCGCCATCGATGCGGTAAACGGGACTTTTATGCGCGACATAAATCCCGGAGAGATCGTAATAATCAACAACGACGGAGTTCTTTCGTTCGAATTCGGAGAAAGAACTTCAAAGCGTTCCTGTATTTTTGAATATATATATTTTGCGCGCCCGGATTCCGTCATAGATCAGATAGGCGTTCAGGAAGCGAGGATCCGCATGGGCGCGGTTTTGGCGGCGGAGAGCGGAGTTCCGGCGGACGTTGTCATAGGAGTTCCCGACAGCGGGATAGGTGCCGCCATGGGTTACTCGAGGGCTACGGGAATTCCTTTCGCTATGGGGATAGTAAAGAATAAGTATATAGGGCGCTCGTTTATCGCTCCTTCTCAAAAAGAACGCGAAAACATGGTATTTGTAAAATTGAACGCCATGAAGAGCGACGTAAACGGCAAGCGCGTCGTTGTCATCGACGATTCCATTGTCCGCGGAACTACAAGCCGCAGACTCGTTCAAATTTTGCGCCGCGCCGGAGCCAGAGAAGTTCACTTTAGAATTTCAAGTCCGCCCGTAAAATTTCCGTGTTATTTTGGAATAGATACGCCGAGTCGTGCGGAACTTATTTCCAGCACTCATGACGTTGAGGCCATTTGCAAAGAAATCGGGGCGGATTCTTTGGCGTTTATTTCCACCGACGGAATGCTTGAGGCTTTGAAAAGCTGTAACCCCCAACAATACGGATACTGCAAGGGCTGTTTTACAGGCGAATATCCGATACCGGTGCCCGGAGAATTAAACGGAAAAAGTTTTCGATAAAAATCGAGGTTTATTATGGCGACTATTGACTATAAAGAAGCGGGCGTCGATGTGGAAGAAGGCTATCGCGCCGTAAACAAATACAAAGAGCACGCAAAACGAACCGCCATTCCCGGATTGCTTACGGGATTGGGCAGCTTTAACGGAATGTTTCAAGTGCCGAAGGGTTTAAAAGATCCTGTAATGGTCAGCGGAACCGACGGCGTAGGCACAAAACTCGACATTGCGTTTAAGATGAAAAAATACGACACGGTCGGCATAGATTGCGTCGCCATGAGCGTAAATGATATTTTGTGCGCAGGAGTTCAACCGCTGTTTTTTCTCGACTACCTTGCCTGCGGAAATCTTGACGCCGATATTGCTTCCGAACTTGTAAAAGGCGTTGCCGACGGCTGTGTGGACGCCGCTTGCGCCCTGCTCGGAGGCGAGACGGCTGAAATGCCCGGATTTTACGACAAAGGCAAATACGATTTGGCGGGATTTGCCGTGGGAGTGGGCGAAAGGGATGAAATGATCACCGGCCGGGCGATCAAGGAAGGCGACGTTCTGATCGGCCTTTCTTCGACAGGGGTTCATTCAAACGGATTTTCTTTAGTGCGAAAACTTGTGACCGACCTTGATTCAAAATTCACCGTCGGCGGAAAAGACAGCGGAAAGACAATAGGAGAAGTTCTTTTGACGCCGACGCGCATTTATGTCCGTCCCGTAATGGAAGTTCTTAAAAAATTCCGTAAAAGCGTTCACGGTATGGTTCATATTACGGGCGGAGGATTTTACGAAAACATTCCGCGCATGTTTTTCAACGAGAAAGACGAAAAAAAGAAACTCGTTTCGGTTATCAAAAAAAACAGCTGGGAAATTCTTCCCGTGTTTAGAGAGCTTATCGCTCGCGGAGCCGACGAAAGCAAGGTTTTTAACACCTTCAACATGGGAATAGGCTTTATTCTGGCCGTAGAGTCAAAGGACGCTTCGGATATATTAAAGATGTTCAACGAAAACGCTTTTAAGTACCGGCAGCCGGGAATTCCCGATATGAAAGCTTACGATATCGGCCGCACCGTTTATGCCGCAGACCTGGTCAAACGCTCTGAAGACAGCGTCATCTTTGAAGACTGATTTTATTGAGACTAACTATGGTGAATGTTGCGGTTCTTGTTTCAGGCGGAGGTACGAATTTACAGGCGCTCATAGATTATAAAAAAAACGCCGAAAACTGTCCGTATGATATAAGCGTTGTTATGAGCGATAAAAAAGACGCGTTTGCGCTTGAACGCGCAAAAAACGCCGCCATTCCCACCGAAATTGTAAGTCCGTATTTTGTACTTGGCGACTCAAAGGCCAAACTTGCGTCGCGGGAAGAAAAACGGCTCGCCGTTTCCGACAGAGCGCTTGAAAATTGTAAAAAATATAAGATCGATCTGATAGTTCTTGCAGGCTGGCTGACTGTTCTTTGCGGCGGCATAATCGACCGATATTCACAGCGCATTATTAACCTTCATCCGGCTCTTTTGCCTAAATTCGGCGGAGTAGGGATGTGGGGACGTCATGTGCACGAGGCTGTCCTTGCCGCCGGTGAAAAAGAAAGCGGATGTACGGTTCATCTTGTAGATTCAGGCTGCGACACGGGACGTATTCTTATTCAAAAAAAAGTTCCGGTATTGCCCGGCGACACTCCCGAAACTCTTTATTCGCGCATAGCTTTGCAGGAACATAAGGCGCTTGTTGAAGGCGTTTGCCTTTTGGCAAACAGTTTGGGCAAAAGTTGAAGTTCTTTCAGCTCCGGTTCTGCATGCCCTGATTTTATCAGCGCTGGGGGAGGGGAGGCGGCTTGCTGCGGTGCTCTTGGCCGAATCTGTTGATCGCCGCGGAAATTAAAATATGAAACGTTCAAAATATAATGCGCTTTTGTTTTTTATACTTTGCTTTTTTATCGTATGGTCGGCCTTAAAATATAAAAAGTCGAATTCCGATACGTTAATTTCGAAAAATACGGCCGGAGTCGAAGAATCTCCGAATGCGGTTTTAAAATTTTCGGATCAAGATCCTCTCGTTACTTGCTGCGCTCCGTGTCCCGGCCATGAAATCCACACCTACAGCGGATTTACGCTTTGCTACCGCGAAGAATACGAACAAGCCGAATGGGTTGCTTACGAACTTACGGAAAGCGAACTTGTAAAGACTGTAGAGCGGTCGAATTATTTTAGAGCAGATCCTTCAATTTCGACGAATTCCGCAAGCCCTGAAGACTATGTCGGAAGCGGCTACGATAAGGGGCATTTGGCTCCTGCAGGCGACATGGCTTGGAGCGAACAATCTATGCGGGATTCATTTTTTATGAGCAATATGAGCCCGCAGCTTCCGTCTTTTAACCGCGGAATATGGAAATATCTTGAAGATCAGGTTCGCCTCTGGGCCAGAAAATTCGGCTGGGTGTATGTTATTTCGGGGCCCGTGCTCGAAAAGCCCTCAGGCGAATATGAGTCCATAGGCAAAAACAGGGTGAGCGTCCCCGAGTATTATTATAAAGCGCTTCTTACAAAAACAGCCGATGGAAAAATTTACGTGCTGGCGTTTATTCTGCCCAATCAAAAATATACCGGCAGTTTTTACGACTTTGCGGTAACCGTAGACGAAGTTGAAAGGCGCACGTCTCTCGATTTTTTTGCGGCGCTGGAAGACGACGTTGAAAACGCGCTCGAATCTGCAGTAGATATTTCCGTCTGGAAATAAAAAGCCCCTTCGCAAGATTTTAGCCTTACGAAAGGGCTCCGATTAAACGGCTTTTGAAGTCGGCGTTTCGGCAGGCCGTCGTACGCGGTAGCGGTATGCAGTCGCCGCCATAGCCGTCTGCAGGCCGCCGTGTGCCGCCATACGTCGTATTTGAAAACTACAGATTAAACGCTTTCATTCCGGGATATACCGCGCTGTCGCCCAAGGTTTCTTCAATCCTTAACAGCTGGTTATACTTTGCAACGCGTTCGGAGCGGCTTGGGGCTCCCGTTTTAATCTGGCAGGTATTTAAAGCCACCGCCAAATCCGCGATCGTCGTATCTTCGGTTTCGCCTGAACGGTGCGAAGAAATCGCCGTGTAGCCCGCCTTGTGAGCCATCTTTATTGCATCCAAGGTTTCCGAAACGGAGCCGATCTGATTGAGCTTAATGAGAATGGAGTTGCCGCAGCCTGAAGAAATTCCCTTTGCCAAGCGTTCGGTATTCGTTACAAAAAGATCGTCGCCTACGAGCTGAACTTTTTTGCCGAGCCTTTCGGTCATGAGCTTCCATCCTTCCCAGTCTTCTTCGTCAAGTCCGTCTTCAATGGAAACGATCGGATATTTTTTGATCAGGGATTCCCAGTGATCGATGAGCTGTTCGGACGTGTATTCCTTTTTGCATTTGGGCAAAAGGTAGTGGCCTTTGCCTTTCGGGCTCTTCCATTCGCTTGAAGCTGCGTCCATAGCTATCATAAAGTCTTTTTTAGGCTCGTAGCCTGCGTCTTTTACCGCTGCAAGAATAGTTTCGATCGTTTCTTCATCGCTGCTTAGATCAGGAGCAAAACCGCCTTCGTCTCCTACGGAAGTTGCAAGTCCCTTGTTTTTAAGGATTTTTTGCAGGCTGTGGAATACTTCCGTACACCAGCGAAGAGCGTCTTTAAATGATTTTGCGCCTACCGGCATGATCATAAACTCTTGCGTGTCTACAGTGTTCGTCGCGTGCGCGCCGCCGTTTAATATGTTCATCATCGGAACGGGCAGATAATTTGCGTTTACGCCGCCCAAAAAGCGATAAAGAGGAATGTCTAAAGATTTTGCCGCCGCACGCGCACATGCTATGGAAACCGCAAGGATCGCGTTGGCGCCGAGCTTTGACTTGTCCTTTGTTCCGTCCGCCTTTATCATGATGGAATCAACCTTATAAGTGTCCGAAGCGTCCACGCCGAGGAGTGCTTCGTTTATAACGGTGTTTATGTTGTGTACAGCCTTTTGAACACCCTTGCCCCCGAATTTCGATTTATCGCCGTCACGGAGTTCCAAAGCTTCAAATTCGCCGGTAGACGCTCCGCTAGGAGCCGCTCCCAGCGCGATAGTTCCGTCGGCAAGGTGAACTTCCGCTTCTACGGTGGGGTTTCCTCGTGAATCTATGATTTCGCGTCCCACAACCTTAATGATTTCCAAATAATCCATATAAACCTCCAAACCTGCTTAAATAAATTTAAACCAAGAATATCATTTTTTATGAATTATGACCACACCTGTTCTTTTGAACGTATGCACAAAAAAAACGCCCCCGTTTCAAGTTTTGCTTGGTGCGAGCCTTGAGCTATACCTGCTTGCATACCTTCTTGTATTCCTGCCCGTCGGGCATCCATTTCGAATGATTGTATTAACATATATTCACTAGCTATGAGTTTGCGATAAGCGCAAATTCGCTATTTTCATACAATTACCAAACAGTGCGAACTTTGATTGCAATTTTCCAAAAGGATACTATGCTTACATACATGATTTCTTCGGTACTGATTATATTGACTGTCTTTTCGGGAATGTTTGGCGAGTTATGCAAAAACCACAGAAGCGTATGGGTATCCAATAGATACATCAAAGATAATCCTTAAAGCATTCAGGCGTTTCATCGAAATCGTCTGCCATGTAGAATGCACCTGCTGCAAGACCACCGGGAACCCTGCGGATTATGCTTTGTTCCTTTTTGGCAGTGTTTTGCTCCACCAGCAAATTAACATAATCGAAAACGGCTTGCTGTTGTTCTACGTTTAAGCTGTTTATTTGTTTCTCTAAAACGGAAAAAGGCATAGAAAACCTCCTTTCTGTTATGCTGTCATATATTCCGTCACGGATGGCGGTAACAGCCGACCGTCCGCGGTGTTTTGGCAGGCATCAGCCTGACAAAACTCGAGTTGGAAATCGGTCACGGATGTCCGATTTCCATACATTATACCACACTCCCCGCTGTTTTGTAAGGAACCGGAATCCTTTCGGTTAGATTTTTACTTGAGGAAATACGGGGACGCACGCACAAAAAAACCGCTCTCAAAGCCGGAGGTTCCTCCTGCCTGAGAGCGGTCAGATTGGTTTAATTACCGCCATGGACGGCGGGGGGGGGGCCAAGCTCCTTAGAGTTTGCGCTTGCCGCAAACTCTAAGATGAAGGGGTTGTCTCAAAAGTTGGTTATTTTTTCGGACAGCCCCGTTAATTACCGAATTACGGGCGCCAAGCCAGGCGGAAGCAAAGATTGCTGTTCCTGATGTCAGGACTGTAGTTGTTCCGTTTGCCTACAAGGCAGCCGCTCGCGTTGCTGTCCCAACTGCCGCCACGTCTGACGCGGTTAGGACCCGACGCGGCACCTTGCGGATCGGTAACTTCTTCCGGTTTTATTTCGGCATCATAATCAAAACACCATTCCCAGACATTCCCGCTCATGTCATGTAAGCCAAGAGCATTCTTCCGTTTTTCTCCTACAGGATGGGTTTTGATATCTGAATTACCATTATACCATGCAACTGCTTTTGTTTCTTCAGCATCGTTCCAATCTTTGTAGGCTCCGCTTGCACTGTTTAATTTGGTCAGCCATACATCGCCGTATTGTACCGCATTTGTTTTATCGCGTCCCTGCCAGCGGGCTGCGTATTCCCACTCAGCTTCAGTAGGAAGTCTAAAGCCTTTTTTACTCATATCGGCATAAGCGGCATCGCAAGCAGCTGTATCAGTCGCATTTTTTAATACAACCATATGATCGTCCTTTTTGCGGTATACACATTCGGTATCGGCATTGTTCATTTTATGAGTATACGCATTACACCACACAATGCAGTCCCTCCAGCTTATCATTGTTACAGGATGATTTTTGTTTGCTGTAGGAGACTTACCGATATTCGCAAAATTAGGATAAGTACCTCCGCCGCCTGTGCCGTCCCAACCTTCAAGCCCTTTGTTTGCAAAGGTGTAGCCATTACCTTCTGCCCATGTCAGTACCTCGTGCCATAACTCGTATGTTACCTCTGTTTTGCCGAGCTTGTATGGGCTTAATTTTACCTTACGGTCTTTAATAAATACGCCTTTCCAAGAAGCTTCAGTTCCGGGTAAGGTGCATCCGGGATCAACGCCTACAATGCCTTTTACAGGAGGCGTTATTTTTACAAAGTCGCCCGCGTCTTCAAAAGAACCTTCAGCGGGAGTTCCGCCTCCGCCGGAACTGCCTGAGCCCGAACCGCTTCCTCCCGCGTTGTTCGGGCAGGCGGTAAACATAATTGCGATGAACAGCACAAAAGCTGCTCCCAAAAAGGCAAGTGCCTTGTGTTTTGAACTTGTTTTCATCTTGAAAACCTCCTTGTTTTAATTTGTAATTGGTAATTGGTAATGTGTTTACCAATTATCCATATTGTCTATCATTACACCGGTAGATTGGCTACCATTACTGTGGTAGACTGGCTACCATTACTGTGGTAGACTGGCTACCATTATGCCGGTAGAGTGCCTACCATTATGCCGGTAGGGTGCCTACTATTACGTTTGTAGACAGTCTACCGGCTCCGTTTTATGCGGCGCACGTGAGCGGTTTGTTGAACCGGCCGGTTTTGTGCGTTTTCAGTTTTTTACCACCCATATCGATTTTTGTCCGCACTTCGATGTAGTAGGTACCGGCCGCCAAATCGGCAGGGATTATTGCCATAAGACGCGCGGGTTTGTTTTCGGCGATGACGGCGGCACGCACGGCCTCTCCGGTTTCGGGCACAAAGAAGATGCCTTGAGCTTCGTCTTTGGCGTCGAACTTGAGGCGGCTTCCGACCAGTTGAACCACCCCGCCTTTGGTCAATGTTGTGTTTACCGCTCCCGTTACGATGTCGGTTACTTCGGTTATGTACGGATCGGTGCTTGCTCCTTCGGTTTTTTCGCACTTAACCTTGGTAACCGCATCACGAAGGAGCGTGCCGGCGGTTATGTTCAAGTTGACCGTGTGCCGTTTTTTGTCGAAGCTGTCATTTGCTCCGCCGAATACGCCCGATATGCTCATCGAGGTGTTCATAAGCGGTGTGTTAACTGCCGAGCCGTCTTTGATGATGGCACTTACTACCTCTCCGTAGACTTGCAAGGTTGCCGCCACATCCGCACGCGTGAGCGTGGTACCTTTTTCCATCATCAGGTTGATAATCTCGTCAAGAGTGTACGAGCGCACATCAGCTGCCTGTGCCATGTAGTCGTCCGGCGCAGCCGTCAGTAAGTTTTCACGAAGAGCGTACTTTAACATAAATACCTCCTAAAAATTGTTTCGCAGACTTTATCAAAAGCCGAGAAACAATTTTTACGTACTTTCGCAAACGTTAGTTGAGAAAGTGCAGTCCGATAAAAAAAACGCACAAGGGCGCAATACTGCCTTTGTGCGTTCTATTACGTGAGAAAAGTTGTGTGCGTTTGAGTGAAAATTTATGCGGGCATGAGTTAGGCGACCGACTGACCGACTGACCGACTGACCGACTGACCGACTGACCGACTGACCGACTGACCGACTGACCGACTGACCGACTGACCGACATTATTAGGCGCGTTTCATCTTTGTCAAGTGCTTGAGCGTGATTTTTCGTGTTTTGCGCATTAAGCGCCGATGGCAGTGCCCGCGGTCGGTTTATAGCCGCTCGCGGCGCGCTGTGTCGCGCGTTTTGTGTGCTTTGCGTGTTTCGCGCCGGAGATAGATCTGTACCTACGGTATCGTGCATAAATCTCTCGTAACAATAAATTGCGAGACTGACTTAAGATGACTGATGTGTTTATCATACCGTTTTTCTCCGCAGATTTCAACTTTTAGGGGATTTTGTCATCAAGCCCTGTTTTTTCAAATTTTTGCGGGAACCGTACCGATGTCCGGGCGCGGCGCTAAGGGGCTTTTGCCGGTGCGAGGGCTGTGAGAGGCTAGAGAGCTTTAATCTCTTCGACGGAAAGCCCCGATATTTTGCAAATATCACTAATCGGATAATTCATCCCTTTCATCATCTTTGCCGCTTCAAGGGCTTTTTGGCGCGCACCTCTCTCTTCCCCTTCGGCAAAAGCTTTTTCGCCCGCTTCTTCACATCTGACTGCTATGTCCGTATCATAATCATATTCCGACAATAACATGTTCATTACCTCCCGTGATTTTCGTTGCAGGTATTCTCTTAAAATGTCATTTTGTATGCATTCTTTTATTGCGTTTTCAAAGCCGTACTCTTTGTCGAGCGCAGTGTTGCGGCGCACGGCTTCTACAAACATACTGTATTCTTCCAATGGTCTGCAAGTTGTCAAGACTTTATTTGTCTTATCCGTATTGATGTTGAGCACCTCTATCGCAAGTTCCAACGGTGAGAGTTCCGGTTTTACGATGTAGGCGTCTGAAAGCTTTAGCGTCTTGCGGACGGGGTAATTTTCCGTGCCGTTATAAAACACATAGAACTCCGGAGTGGGAATTTTTTGCAAGGTTCTGTGGTACTTTGCCTTAGGGTCTTGAATCTGCTCGTACAGGCGGGCTACATATTGCAAACAGCGTAAAGGCATGTTCTCGTTTATCGTCGATTGGTGCTCGGCTAATACGATAATTTTATTATCGATCAGGCACGACACGTCGTTCGACAATTTTGTATACATAGCCTGTTCGAGCTTGAGCGGTTTCAGTTCCGTCGAAATGTCGAGGTGTGTGCCGTGCAAGGCATTATACAGCGATAAAAAGTTTTCTTTCGCCTTTTCGTCCTCACTGAACAAGTCGACAAAAACGGAATCTTTGTACCGGCGGTTGTGCTTTGTCATATTCTCACCCCTCACCATTTTTCTTTCCGCACTGCAAGGACGCACAATTTTTTAACATTATACCACACTTGCGGCGGTTTGTAAGAAATATGCTTTTGGGGATTAGGCGCTGGCTGCGTGGTTTTACCGGCGCTGAGCATATGCCTGAGTGTTCTTAAAATGTGGGCGAGCATTGCGCTGAGAATGCGGTGAAGGCGACACGATGTGATTGAAGTACGGATACGGCGAAGGTCGTGCCGGGCAAGGCGTTTCACTTCTATTGATTTTTATTTTTTTTGGATATATTTTGATTCCGTTGCCGGTTCTTCGACCTAAGTTAAACTGGGGGTATGCATGAGCTATATTCAAAAAAATCAAAAAGTATTTGAAAAAATAATGAAAGCGATAGCGGCGGAATTCGGCAGTTATTGCGAAGTCGTATTGCACGACCTTACGCTCCCGTATGATCACACGATCGTTGCAATAGAAAACGGTCATGTTACAAATCGAAAAATCGGAGATTCCGGCACTAATATCGGTCTTGAAGTGCTGCGCGGTTCCATCGTTGAAAATGACAGATATAATTATGTGAATAAAACTCAGGACGGAAAACTTCTGCGATCCACCTCCGTATATTTTAAAGACAAAAAGAATAAAACCATAGGAAGTCTGTGCATAAATTTTGATATTACCGGTTTAATACAGGCGGAAAATACTATAAAGGAATACGCGAATTCTTCGTCTCCCGACGAGGTTGAAGAATTTTTTACCGGAAATATTGACGATCTGTTGGACAAAATGCTGCAGGAAACGATCAGACGTATCGGAAAGTCCGTTCATGACATGACAAAAGAAGATAAATTGCAGGCGATAAAATATTTGGATAACAAGGGTATATTTTTAGTAAAAAAATCGATGGATACCGTTTCCGATTTTTTTGGAATATCCAAATTTACTTTGTATAATTATCTTGACGAAGTAAGAAAGCAGTGACGGCTTTTGCGCCTGCCCGTTCTTAAAATTATTTTTTAAGTAGGACGGGTGTCGGAACGAATATAAATTTATTTTGTAAAACAAAACCGATTTTATACGAAATACATGAGTTTTTACAATATTTTTGTAATTTTCTTGACAATAGCCGGAAAGCTTTTTACAATTATTTTGTAAACGATCGGAGGCGCTGTGTCGGAAGAAGTTGTTTCGTTGCTTCAGAAGATGATCCGCATAAATACTGTATCTCCTCCCGGAAATGAAAAGGATCTGGCTGTTTTTTTAGAAGCATATCTGAAAGAAAAAGGTTTGAAACCCTGTGTTCAGAGCGTTGAAGACAATCGTGCCAATTTAATATGTGAAATCGGCTCCGGCGATGAAACGCTGCTTGTGCTTAACGGTCACCTTGACGTTGTTCCCGCACAGGGAGAATGGAAATTCGATCCTTTTGCCGGGAACAGTGACGGCACATATGTGTACGGTCGCGGGGCGGCCGACATGAAAGGCGGATTGGCGGCATTGACGTGCGCATTCCTTTCCGTGATCCCTTACGCAGATAAATTAAAAGGCAAACTGCGCCTTGTTTTCGTTGCGGATGAGGAGACAAGCAATCACGGATCTCTTTATTATCTTGCTCATGATAAAAAAAGATATTCAAAAAATTATGCGGTTATTGCAGAACCTACGGAATTGCGCGTCTGTAAGGGGCATCTGGGAGCCGAACGTTATTGGATATCTTTTAAAGGCTCCGGCGCGCATTCAAGCAAACCCGAAAACGGCTGTAACGCTATTTATCTCGCTTCCAAAATGATAAATGCCCTCGAACAATACCATATAGAATTGAGAAAACGTTCGTCTTCTTACGGAAGCCCTTCCTGCGCGGTTACAAGGATCGAAGGCGGCGAAAAAGACAATACCGTACCTTCGTCATGCAAGCTGTTCATTGACCGCCGTACCGTTCCGGGTGAGACAAAAAAAGATATTGACAATGAAATTGACATTATAATCAAGAATGTTTTCGGAAAAGAAAAAGACCGCGTTGAAGTATCTTCTTTTTTTGATTTTTCGGCCGGCCGTATCGGTGAAGACAATCCGTTAATAGTTACTGCGTGTGAAATTGCCAAGCGGCGCAGAGGAGAGGAGTTTGGGAAACCCATAATCTTCGGCGCCGGATGCGAACAAGCTATTTTTACCAACGGCGGATTTGACACTATTGTTTGGGGCCCGGGTTCTCTTTCTCAGGCACATGTGCCGAATGAAAGGATTCCCATAGAAGAAGTGACGGAAGCAAAAAAACTATACGAAGAACTGATTTTTAAAATGCTGCGCTAAGCGGTAAAAGGTCAAGCAAAAATATTACATAAAACAAATTATAGGAGGTTATGTAATGAAAAAGATCTTAGTATTGTTGCAAATTATAACGCTGTGTGCAGGCGCCGTTTTTGCAGGCGGGCAGGCGGATGCGTCGGTAAAGACACAGAAGAAAATTCGTGTTTTAAGCATGACCGCTCAAATTTCCGACGGTATCGAAAAATACATTGATCAGTTTGAAAAAGAGACTGGGATAAAAGTTGAGCTGGAATTGTACGGCGATCAGGAATTAAGACAAAAAGAAATGACGGAATTTATGACCGGAACTTCTACTGTCGACGCCTATATGTTTAGCCCATTACAGGACATGACTCCGTTCAGTAAGAACGGCTGGGTGGAACCCCTTGATGCCTATCTTAAAGACGCAGACTTTGATTGGGCTGATTTTAAAGCTCCTCAACAACAGATAACTATTAAGGGAACCGGCAAAGTTGGTTGTCTGCCTTTGTATTCGTCCGTGCAATTAATGTACTATCGCAAAGACATATTTGCAAAAAACGGTATCGTTCCTCCTAAGACATACGACGAACTGATCAATGTTTGTGAAAAAATTAACGACCCGTCGAATAATTTTTACGCTGTTGCGTGCAGGGGAGAAAAGATCGCGTTAACGTCCCAATTTTCGCCGTTCTTGTTCGGATTCGGCGCAAGTTTTTTTAAGAACGGCACAAGCGCATTCAGGTCTCCTGAAGCTCTTGAGGCTGTAAAATTTTACGGCCGCCTGCTCGGACAATATGCTCCCCCTGGAATAATGAATGCCGGCTATTCGCAGATGACACAGCTGTTTAATTCGGGGACGGTCGGTATCGTAATAGACGCTGCGGCATTGTATTCTTCTCTGATTGATAAAAACGAATCCAAATTTGCCGACCAAGTGGGCGTAGCTCCTATTCCCGCAGGTCCTGCCGGCGCTCATTCTTATAAACAAGTTGTTTGGGCTATTGCAATGTATTCCGGCTCAAAAAACAAAGACGCTGCTTGGAAATTTATGAAATTTGTCGCAGGTAAGGATGTTGCAACCTATATAACTCCGAGAGGAATGCCCAGTTTTAGAAATTCCGTATGGACGGATCCTCGCGTTACCGGCGCAATGGTCGCCGACATTACGGATGCGTATGCAAAAACCAATGCGATTACGACGAACAACGAATACGGTTTACCGAGGATGACTTCCGTAACCGAAGCCCGCGACGCCATGGGGCAGGCCGTAGTGTATTCGATTGAAACAAAAGGCAACGGAGGCGATCTAAATAAAAAAATGCAGGAAGCTGCTGATAAAGTCGACGCCTTGCTAAAAAAGGCCAACGAATACGGTTCGGCATATAATTGGTAGTTTTAATTTAGATCTTTGACAGAGAAACAAAAAATTTGTTTCTCTGTCGTTTGTATGAGGGTCTTCATGACAAATAATTGGGTTGATCGGCATTATAAATGGATGTTCATATTGCCTGCGCTTGTTTTTATGACGGTTATGACCGTTATACCGGTAGCGATGACGATAGGATTCAGTTTTACCGATTGGGATTTGCTTCTCGGAGATTCGGTCCGTTTTAACGGTCTTGAAAATTATATACGGATTATTTGCAATGCGGACTTTTGGAATTCTTTCGTAATAACATTTTACTATACGTTTTTGGCAACTTTTTTGGAAATGGTCTTAGGCGTTGCCGTTGCCGTGGCTCTAAACAATGAATTCGCAGGCAAAGAGTTCATTAAAACTATGATATTGCTGCCTTATATGATGGCTCCCGTTGCCGTCGGTATGATGTGGATGCTGTTTTACGAACCGTCAAGCGGTCTGATAAATTACTTATTCGGTATGCTTTGTTTGCCTAAATCGGGTTTTACTTCTGTTCGATCGTCGGTTATCCCATCGATCGCTGTTGTTGAAGCTTGGCAAATGACGCCTATGGTGATTATCGTCTGCCTTGCGGGGCTTGCCGCTTTACCCAAAGACTGTATAGAGGCTGCGGCAATCGACGGAGCTTCCGTCGTTCAGACATTTTTTAAAATAAAATTGCCGATGCTGGTGCCCATACTTTTTTCCATCGGTTTATTGCGATTTATCGATATATTTAAATCATTTGACTTGATTTTTGCTATGACAGGGGGAGGTCCCGCCAATTCTTCGCGGACTATGAATCTTCTGGCGTATGAAAATGCTTTTTCGTATTATAAATTCGGATTGTCTTCCGCTATTCTTACTCTGGTTTTCGTACTTGTGATAGTTATCAGCTGTTTTACTTTAAAAGCAAAAAATAGATGGAGTATTCAATAAAGATGAACAATTATCGTGTTGAAAAGAGGATGAAAATATTTTTATTTTATCTTTTAATGTTGCTTATATGTACGGTTGTGATCTTTCCATTGTATTTTGTTCTTATTTCTTCATTTAAAAATATGGCGGACGTATACATGATGCCGCCTAAACTGCTCGGTTTTAAACCGATATTCGATCATTATAAATACATTTTCAAGTCGCAGCATTACGGCACATATATCTTTAACAGCGGCTTTATCGGAATATTGTCGACACTGTTTTCTCTGCTTTTAGGAATCCCCGCCGCTTATGCGATAGCACGGGAAAAAATGAAGGGCGCGGCATTGTTTATTCTTATAGCGCGCTTGCTTCCGGCAATGTCCTTTTTGCTTCCCTACTATTTTGTTTTTTCAAAACTGAAGTTGATAGATACGTTCTGCCCGCTGATTTTAAGCCATATGGTATTGTCGCTGCCGCTGGTCGTTTGGCTTATGGAAGAATTTATTGCCGGCATTCCTGTTGATCTTGACGAAGCCGCTATAATCGACGGATGTTCAAGGGCTAAATGTTGTTGGTCTATTATCGTGCCTATCAGTAAATCGGGAATAGCGACGTGTACGATTTTGTCATTCTTAGGATCGTGGAATAATTTTCAGTTTGCTCTTGTGCTGAGCGGTACTAGAACTCGAACGCTGCCGGTAACATTGCAATATTTTGTTTCAGGCGCGGATATCAGATGGGGCAGGATGCTATCTGCAACTATAGTTGTCATTCTTCCTGCGATTATTATTACGTTGATATTGCAGAAGTATATTATTCAAGGAATGACCGCCGGAGCGGTAAAAGGATAATATCCGTAATTGGTTTTGATAAACGGGCGGGAAGTCCTGCCGGAATTTAATTTATTTTGAGGTGTAACCGTATGAAGTGTTTGTACGACAATGATAACGTTGACGACGTTATAAGTCCCGTGTTGATTTATTATAAAAAGATAATTATCGATAATATAAAACTTTCGATAAAAATTGCCGGTAGCGCCGACAGATTATGGCCTCACGTTAAGACGCATAAGTCCGAATCTATGGTAAAACTGCAGCAGTCGCTGGGTATTAATAAGTTTAAATGCGCTACGATTGCGGAAGCGGAAATGTTGGCGATGGCCCGTGCGGAAAAAATTGTTTTGGCTTATCCTCTCGTCGGGCCGAACATAAAACGATTCCTTCAGCTTATTAAAACATATCCCGACAGCACATTTTACGCCATAGGCGACGATTACGATACGATCAAAAAGCTCGGCGAAGCGGCGGTTAAAAACGATATGATCGTTTCCATGATGATCGATGTGAATATGGGGATGGACAGAACCGGCGCGCCGATAGACGAAGTCGAAGCCTTGTACGCACGATGCGCCGAGTTGCCCGGAATAGAAATGACAGGGTTGCACTGTTACGACGGCAATCATCACGAATCCGACGTCAATGAACGCACGGCTAGGGTTTCGGAGGTTGATAAAAAAATCGAAACCGTAGTGTCTTGTCTTGAGGCAAAAAAAATAAAGTGTCCCATATTGATAATGGGCGGCTCGCCGTCTTTTCCCTGTCATGCAAAACTTACAAAGTATTATCTTTCCCCCGGCACGGTATTCATCAATGACGCCGGATACAGGAACGGATTTAAAGACCTTCCTTTTGTGCCTGCCGCCGCCTTGCTTACCAGGGTGATAAGTCATCCGGTCAAGGGGAGCTTTACGCTTGATTTGGGGTACAAGGCGATTGCTTCCGATCCGCAGGGTGTAAGAGGAGAACTTCAGAACTGGCCTAATGCGGAGCCCGTTCTTCAAAACGAAGAGCATTGGGTTTTTAAAATGAAAAAAGGCCATGAAAATGAAGTTCCTCCCATCGGTACCGTATTATATGTAATACCGACGCATATTTGCCCGACGTCTGCGTTGTATCCTTCGGTCTTGGTATCGGAAAACGGAAAGATAACGGAATCTTGGGACGTAACCGCGCGAAACAGAAAAATAAATATTTAGCCAAAACTTCCGTCGCTTCATTGGCGGCGTTTGTTGCACGGGGCGTGCGACAAACAATAATGGGCGACAGTTTTTGAAAAAACTGTCCGTGAAGCGTAAATTCTTTACTTGTCAGAAATGCATAAAAATGCAATAATACGCGTGATAAGTGCATAAAACAAACATGCGCAAACGGAGATATTTATGGCGGCATTATTTCGCGGCGCTTTTACGGCGATGATCACCCCGATGGGTTCGGACGGGTCCGTAGATTTTGAGGGATTCCGTAAAAATGTTAAATTCCAGCTTGAAAGCGGAATAACAGGGCTTTTTCCTCTGGGAACAACCGCCGAAACTCCTACGCTTGATGAAGACGGCGAAGAGGATAAGATCGTCGATATAGTGATGACGGAGACGCGTTCTTATGAAAAGGCTCGCAATGTAAAAATTCCTGTCGTATTGGGGGCAGGAAGCAATAATACGCGGGACGCGGTACGCTATACCGAGCGCGCAAAAAAAGCGGGCGCCGCCGGAGCGCTTGTCGTAACTCCGTATTATAATAAGCCTTCGCAGGAAGGTATTTTTAGGCATTTTGAGGCCGTTTCAAGGGTCGGCGTTCCGATAATCGTTTACAACATACAAGGAAGATCCGGAGTGAATATTTCCACGGAAACTCTTTTGCGCATAGCGGCTTTACCGAATATTGCGGGCGTAAAAGAAGCCAGCGGAAATATCAATCAGATGATGGACGTTATAGCTTTAATCAAATCAAAGCGTCCGGATTTTTCGGTTTTAAGCGGAGACGATGTGCTTACCCTGCCGCTTGTTGCTTGCGGCGGAGACGGAGTTGTGTCGGTTGTATCAAATCTTGCTCCTTCCCTTATAAGTGAAATGGTAAATTCCGCTTTAAATGGGGATATGACGAAGGCGCGTAGTCTTCATTACAGGTTGTTGCCGTTTTTTAAAGCGGCCTTTGTAGACGGGAATCCTTCGTCAATAAAATATGCCATGAATGTCAAAGGTCTTGCAGCCGGTAAGCCGCGGCTTCCGCTTGTCGAGCCTACGGATGCGGCTAAAAAAGTTATTGAAAATGCGCTTAAAGAATGTAATCTTATCTGATAGGTAGAATTCTGTAGGCGTAACGCTCGAAGCGTCACGCTGCTGGAACCTCGCCTTAAGTATCTCGTTTTTAAAACGCGCCATTCCATTGAACAATGAAATAGAAGGGAGAGAGAATTATGTCAAAAATTTGTGTCGGTGTTTTAGGTGCGACCGGGATGGTGGGACAGCGCTATATTCATCTTTTGGAAAACCATCCTTGGTTTGAAGTTACTTACGTGGCTGCAAGTCCGCGCTCGGCGGGAAAACCGTACAAAGAGGCCGTTGCAAATCGCTGGCTAATCGGCTCGGACATTCCGCAGGGCGTTGCGGATCTTACAGTCTATGATGCCGGAGACGTAAGCTCCGCCAAAGGAAAATGTTCTTTTGTGTTCAGCGCGCTTGAAATGGACAAGGAAGCGATAAAGGCGTTGGAAAGTTCCTACGCGGCTTTCGGGATTCCCGTGGTTTCAAATGCGAGCGCCAATCGTTGGACACAAGACGTTCCCATGCTTATTCCCGAAATAAACTCTTCTCATATCGATATAATCGCAAGCCAGCAAAAAAAGCGCGGCTGGGACAAGGGCTTTATAGTTGTAAAACCTAATTGTTCGCTTCAGACATATATGATGCCGCTTTATTCGCTCATAAAAGCCGGTTATCCGGTAAAACGCATGATTATAACGACTTTACAGGCCGTTTCGGGCGCAGGATATCCGGGAGTTTCGTCGTTTGATATGATCGATAATATCATTCCCTATATAGGCGGCGAAGAAGAAAAGACTGAAAAGGAATGTCTTAAAATTCTCGGAAACGTGTCCGGCGAAAAGATAGTGGACGCTTCTTTTCCGCTGGTGTCTTCAACCTGCACGCGCGTTCCCGTAATTGACGGACACACTGCCTGTGTAAACCTTGAATTCGATCTGGCGGAAAATAAAAAACCTTCGCTCGAAGAGATAGAAAAGATTTTCACCTCGTTCAAGTCCGTTCCGCAGGAGCTTAAACTTCCGTCTGCGCCGGATCATCCTATCGTAGTGCGCCGTGAGGAAAACAGACCCCAACCGCGCCGCGACAGGGACGTGGAAAAAGGTATGGCTTCGGTTGTGGGGCGGCTGCGGAAATGCAATATATTCGACGTAAAGTTTGTGGCTCTAAGCCATAACACAAAGCGCGGCGCCGCTCTTGGCGGAATTTTAAACGCCGAATTGTTGAAAGCCAAAGGTTTCTTTGACAAATTAGTTTAATTTCGAGTTTTACCAAACCCTAACTTCGGCCGAATTATAAGGTTTTTTTTGGAGAAGTATTTATGAGCTCTAATTTTCCCCTCACGCATGATCAGCTTGTTGATCTTGAAAAGAAATTTCCTACGCCGTTTTATCTGTATGATGAAAAAGCCATACGCGGCAACGTAAGAAAATTTATCGGAGCGTTCGGAGTTTTCTCAGGAATTTGTGAATATTTTGCCGTAAAAGCGCTCCCTAATCCGTACATACTTAAGATTCTCGCTTCCGAAGGCTGCGGCGGCGACTGTTCCAGTTTACCGGAGCTGATTCTTTGCGAATTATCCGGTATAAAAGGCGAAAAGGTTATGTTCTCTTCCAATGAAACTCCGGCGGACGAATATCGCCTTGCTTTTAAAAACGGAAATATCATAAACCTTGACGACATAACTCATATAAATTTTTTGGAAAAAACGCTCGGCAAGTTGCCCGATCTTATATGCTTTCGCTATAATCCTGGGCCCCTCAAGGGAGGAAACGCGCTAATAGGAAAACCGGAAGAAGCTAAGTACGGACTGACAAAAGAGCAGATATTCGAAGCGTATTCCGAATGCAAAAAAAGAGGCGTTAAGAGATTCGGACTTCACACTATGGTTGCGTCGAACGAACTTGATCCTGATTATTTTGTCGATACGGCGAGAATGCTTTTTTCACTCTGTGTTGAAATAAAACAAAAATGCTCGGTGCGAATCGAGTTTGTGGATTTGGGCGGCGGCATAGGAATTCCGTATAAGGCGGAACAAAAGGAAGTCGATCTAACCTACGTAGCCGACAATATGCGTAAGGCTTATGACGAAATTATAACGTCGGCGGGCCTTGATCCGCTTAAAATTTATTGGGAATGCGGTAGGCCCATAACCGGTCCGTACGGATGGCTTATCACAAAGGCGATACATGAAAAGCATATTTACCGTGAATATATAGGCGTGGACGCAAGCATGGCCGATCTTATGCGACCGGGAATGTACGGGGCTTACCATGAAATTACCGTAAGCGGCAAGGAAACGGCTGAAAAAGATCACGTGTACGACGTCGTAGGTTCTCTATGTGAAAATTGCGACAAATTTGCCGTACAGCGCAAACTGCCCAAGATTGATATGGGCGATCTTTTGATAATACACGATGCGGGCGCTCACGGACGCGCCATGGGATTCAATTACAACGCAAAGCTGCGCTGCGGTGAGGTTTTGCTGCGCCCCGACGGTTCATTTAAAGAAATCCGCCGAAAAGAAACGATAGACGATTATTTTGCTACGCTGGACATGAAAGGCCTTAAATCGTTCAGGTAGCGGCGACTCGGCTTTGCTTGAAACCTTTTTGTCTTTACAGTTATTTTCTAAATATGAATTATATGACAAAAAAATTGAAAAATGCGCTTTTGTGTTTTACCGTACTCTTCTGTGCGGTTTCGCTGGTTTCGGCTTCGGGCAAAAAAGAAGCCGCAAAAACTTCGGTAGAAAGTCTTTATGAGTATGAGCTGGATAACGGATTAAAACTTTTTGTGGCTGAAAACGATTCCGCTCCGCTTGCGTACATTGAAGTTGCCGTAAGATGCGGCGCGATAGCGCAAACGCCTGAAACGGCAGGTCTGTTCCATCTTTATGAACATATGATGTTTGAAGGCGATTCCAGATATCCCAGCAGCGCCGATATGGACAAGGCCGTGCGGGATATGGGCGCGCTCGGACAAAACGCACAGACAGGAATAAACGGCGTAAGATATTTTTTTACCGTGCCCAGCGCATTGCTTGAAAAAGGACTTGAGTTTTGGAGTTATGCGATCAGAGAACCTTTGCTCTCCGAACACGGCCTTGATTCTCAAAAGAAGGTCGTAATCGCCGAAATTGAAGGAAATTTTCCGGATCCCGCAAGGATTTATTCTTACAACCTGTTTAGGACTATGTTCCCGAAATATCCGTGGAGAACGGATCCGTCGGGTTCTTCGCAATTGGTTCAAAACGCCGCTTCGGACGATTTACGGCTCATGCTAAAAAAATACTATGTGCCGAACAACGCGGCGGTTTTTGTAGGCGGCGACGTGCGGCATGAAAATGTGTATGAACTTGTAAAAAAAATATACGGTTCTTGGGAAAGAGCGGACGACCCGTGGAGCGAAGAGCGGGAGCGGCAGCTCTCGGATCCTCTTACGGAAACGACGTTTAGAGTGATGCCTTCCGATACGATTTCGGCGGAACAGGCAGTAATAAGCGTGTATTTCAGAGGGCCTGACGCAGGTTATGACGAGGATTTTATAGAAATCGCGTCTTTTTTTGACGAACTCATGGACGATCCTTCAGGCTTTTATAAGCAAACCCTGCTCGGCATGAGCGATCTTGAAATTTCCGACGCGGATCACATAGGAGAGGGAGCGTCTTTTTACCGCGAAAACGGACTCATAATGTTTAAAGCCGTCGTAAATTCCCCTCAAAAAGATCTCGCAGAAAGGGCGGCTCTTTTTGCTTCTACCGTAACCGATAAAATCATTCCTCAAATTCTTAATAAAAAAGATATTTTTACAAAAGAACAGTTTGCTCAAGTTAAACGGACGATGAAAGATTATGGGTATCTTACGGCCGAAACCGCCGAAGATCTTCTTAGACAAGTTGAATACTGGTGGGAAAACGCATCGGCGGAATTCTTTTTTAAAAAGGCTCCCAAGATAAAAAAATCGGATATCGATAAATATCTGAATACGTATATAAGTAAGAAATATCCGCTCGTGACGGTCCAACTTAATACGGCCGTGTATGCGGAACAAAAAAATTCTTTTGCCGCCGCAGGTTTTAAAGAATTTACTCAAGACAGCGCATATTGGTGGAAGGATTACGAGCGCTTTAAACAGGAATGAATATGATAAAGAAAAAAAGAATATATATTTGTACGGTTTTTTTGTGGCTGCTCGCCGCCGGAGCCTTCGGGAAAGAATTTTTTTTGAATAATAAAATTCCCGTTTACGTAAAAGAAAACCGTTCCAATCGCTTAGTTTCAGTTTATTTGATAGTCGAAGGCGGCACCGCGCTCTTGCCGCCTGAATATTCCGGCCTTGAAATGGCGCTGTTCCGCATGATGAGAAGCGGCTCTAAAAAATATTCGTACGAGTATATTCAAGATCTTTTATACAAAACGCATGCGGATTTTTTCGGATTTGCGCAGACTGAAGGCGCAGGGCTTGGAATAGAATGCCTTGATTATTATCTCGACGATCTTTTGCCCGTATTTGCGGATGGATTTTTGAATCCGCTGTTCGATGAAGCGGAATACGATACGATGAAAAAGGAATACGCCCAAAGACTTCAGGCGACTCTTAATTCCCCGAGTTCTCTTGCGTTTTACACAGCCTTGGAAAACATATACGCGGATCACCCGTATAAAACTCGAGCTTCTGCAACGGCGAGTTCCATCGAAAATATCACTGTAGAAAACATGAAGGGACTTCATAAAAAAACATTGGACGCAAGACGGATCTTTGTTGTGGTAGTCGGCAACGTTAAGGCAAAAAAGATCGTAAAAAAACTGAATTCGATGCTCGGTTCTGAAATTTCTCCTTTGTCCGAACAAAAATTTTATCCGCCTGAAATAAGCCCGGTAGACGTAGGCGGAAAAAACGTTGTCATAAGCCATCCGGCTGCAGCGGGGACGGGATTTATGTACGGATGTTTTGATTCTCCGCCGATAGACAGCGAAGATTACATTCCTGCCTGCATTGCTTCGGATATGATGAGCGACGTTCTCTATCAGGTAGTGCGCGAAGAACACGGAGCCTGCTATACTCCTTCGTCTTTTATTTTAAGTTCCAAGGCGCCCTTCGGCGTGATTTCGCTTTACAGAGTAAGCGATCCTGAAAATATCGTAGGCTATGTTGAAGAAGCCGAGAAAATCATGGAAGAAGGAAATATAATAGTCGGAAGGAATCCCGATCGTTCTTTTATTTTTGAACCGATGGAAGCTCATCTTGAAAGCTATAAAAACATCTATATAAATCAAAAATATGCCGATCAAAAGACAAACAGCGGCGTTGCCGGAAGTATAGGAAAAAGCCTTTTACAGTTCGGAGATGCGGTAAGCGCGGGAAGACTTGCTCAAAAGGCGGAATCCGTCACTTATGAGCAGATAATGCGCGTTTTTAAAAAATATTTTTTGCAAAACAAAAGATGGTTTTGCGTCGTAGGACCTGAAGCGGACGGAGATGTAAGATTTTAAGGAAGACGGGGGAGGCGAATTCCGGCAGAGCCGACACATCGCTAATTACCGTATGCGCTGCCGCGCCGGCGACGGAATTACAGAGCCGGAAGAATTTTATCGGAATTCGATCATGTCTTTGTGCATCCGTTTCTCAAATACATATCCGCGAGCACGATATAGGTCATCGCTTCAATTACCGGAACTATGCGCGGACATATGCACACATCGTGGCGCCCCTCGATCACTAAGTCGGTATTTTCGATCTTGCCTTCTTTTACGGTTATTGTCCTTTGCGGTTTGAAAATACTCGGAACGGGTTTTATCGCGGCGCGGAAGACAATTTCATTTCCGTTTGAAATTCCGCCCAATATTCCGCCTGAATTATTTGTTTCAAAACTTATCAAATCGGGCATAGATCCTGTTCGCATAGGATCGTTATTTTGACTGCCCGTCATGTCCGCAACATGAAAGCCTTCTCCGAATTCTATGCCTTTTACGGCGCCTATTGAAAGGATCGCCTTTGCGATCTCTGCATCCAATTTGTCAAAAACAGGTTCGCCCAATCCGGCAGGCGCTCCTTTTACTACGCATTCGATAATTCCGCCTGCGCTGTCTCCCGTTTCTTTGAGATGTTTGATTTTTGCTTCCATTTCGGCGGCGGCGGCGCAATCGGCAGCTCTCAGAGGATTTTTTTCAATATCGTCAAAGTCGATTTTTTTGCATTGAATTCCGGCGGCTTTGAGCGTAAAAGCCGTAACTTTTATTCCTTCTTTTTCGAGCAAAAGCTGTGCAACGGCTCCCGCGGCAACTCTCGCCGCCGTCTCTCTTCCGCTGGATCTGCCGCCGCCGCGCCAGTCGCGCGTTCCGTATTTTGCGTAATAAGTAAAATCTGCGTGCCCCGGCCGAAACGTATTTGCAATATCGGCGTAATCGTTTGACTTATGAGATTTGTTCCGTATTAAAAGAGAAATGGGAGTTCCCTGCGACACACCGTTAAAAACGCCGCTGAGTATTTCTACCTCGTCGTCTTCTTTTCTTTCTGTTACGGCGGCGTTCGGCTTGCCGTCGGCCGCGGCTCCCGGACGACGGCGATTCAGAGCTTTTTGAATGTGTTTTACATCTATTTTAAGACCTGCGGGACAACCGTCTATCACAACTCCCAACGCTTCCCCGTGACTTTCTCCGAACGTGGTTACTCTGAAAACCGTTCCGAATGTGTTTCCGCTCATGAACTCTCCCTGTGCGGCGCAAAACTTAAACTTCCTTTTCAGTATCTTTTTCTCTTATTTCAACGCGGCGGATTTTGCCGCTGATCGTCTTAGGAAGTTCGCTTACAAACTCTATTACGCGCGGCCTTTTATACGGAGCCGTATGATGTTTGACAAAATCCTGCAGATCAAGTTCCAGCTTTTTCGTAGCCTCATATCCGGCTGACAAAACCACCGTCGCTTTTACAAGCTGTCCGCGCCTTATGTCCGAAACGCCCGTAACGGCGCACTCGAGTACGGCCGGATGTTTTTGCAAAACGCTTTCAACTTCGAACGGACTTATTCTGTATCCCGCGCTCTTTATTATATCGTCATTTCGACCTATAAACCAGATAAAACCGTCTTCGTCCATCTTTGCAGTATCCTTCGTATGATACCAGCCGCTTTTAAAAACTTCTTCCGTCAACTGTTTGTCTTTGAAGTATCCTGTAAAAAGCCCGAACGGATGATTGTTTTTTAAATTGATGACTATTTCACCCGTTTCACCGGGTTTGCAGGGCTGCCCGTCGGGATCCACTACGGCAACTTCATATCCCGGCGCAGGTTTGCCCATGGAACCGGGCTTAGGCGTCATGCCGGGGAAATTTCCGCAAATGACCGTGCTTTCGGTTTGACCGTAAGCTTCAAACATTTTTATTCCCGTCTGCTCGTAAAAGCGGTCAAATACTTCAGGGTTTAGGGCTTCGCCTGCAGTTACGCAGTATTTAAGCGAAGACAGATCATATTTTTTAAGATCACGCCTTATAAGATAGCGGTATATTGTCGGCGGAGCGCAAAAGGTGTTGACCTTATATTTTTCGATTTTGTGAAGTATGACGTCTGGTTTAAAGGCCAGCATGTCAAAGGTGAATACCGCCGATCCTGCCAGCCATTGACCGTATAATTTTCCCCAGACGGCTTTTCCCCAGCCTGTTTCGGCTATGGAAAGATGCAGTCCGTCGTCGATAACGTTTTGCCAATACTTGGCGGTTATTATGTGGCCGAGCGGATACAAAAAATTATGGGCAACCATTTTAGGATAGCCTGAAGTTCCCGAAGTAAAATAAAGGAGCATGGGATCTTCGTTGTGCGTGGCCTTATCGCCTTGGGGGCGGGGAAAATCTTCGGGATATTTTTCAAATTCTTGTGAAAAGCATATCCAGCCCTCTCTTGCCTTCCCGATAGTTACGAGCGATTTTACCGTAGGGGAATTGGGCATAGCCTTTTCGATTTCATTTTGCACGTCTTCATCGTCAAGCGAAACGATCATCTTTATGGCTGCAGCGTTATTTCTGTATTCTATATCCGGCTGAAGCAAGAGAACGGTGGAAGGAACCGCCATCGCGCCGATCCGATGCAGCGCGAGCATAAAGTACCAAAACTCGTATCTTCGCCTTAGGACGAGCATTACGGCGTCGCCTTTTTTTATTCCGTGGGCGGATAAAAACTGTGCGGTTTTTTTAGAAGCCGCGGACATTTGCGCAAAGGTAAAGATTTTTTCTTCATTGTCGTCGCACCACACAAGCGCTCTTTTTTCAGGGGCTTCACGCGCATAACGGTCGACTATGTCGTAACTGAAGTTGAAATTTTCAGGCGTCTTTATCTTAAAATTTTCTTTTAGATCCTCATAAGTTTTAAAATCTCGAGCTTCCGTTATGTATTCCTTGTATAGGTTCATCAGTATTTCTCCCGTGTTTTTTAGATTTCATAGAATAATTTTTTTAACGATTTTGCGGGTATCGACAAAGATTTTCACAAAATGCTTGTCCCCTAAAGCTGAAGGTTTTCTTAAGTGACGCATTTTAAAAATTAATTATAGCCTACAATTCCTTTAACGGATACCCTTTTTATATTTGACACCGATTTAAAAAAAAGGTTGCAGTGAAATCGGTGGAAAGGGCAAAGATTGTATTTTATCAGGGAATATTAATTCTGATTGTTTAAACTTGATTTTTGTGTACGTATAATGTGTAACTTTACAAAATTGAAGCTTGTTGATATAGTAGTTTATAAAATCAAACGAAACGAGGACCCGCTGATTTATGAAAGTCGTTATTTTAGCCGGAGGTTACGGAACTCGGATCAGCGAAGAATCTCATCTCAAGCCGAAACCGATGATCGAAATCGGGGAGCTTCCGATCATTGTGCACATAATGAAGATCTACGCGGCTCATGGTTTTAAAGAATTCATTATCTGTGCCGGATACAAACAGCATATCATCAAAGAATATTTTTCAAACTATTTTCTCTATAACAGCGACGTTACGTTTGATATGCAGGATAATGCATGCATATTCCATAACAAACCGAAAGACGATTGGAAAGTCACCATTGTCGATACCGGTTTACGGACGATGACAGGCGGACGAGTTAAACGCATAAAAGAATATATCGAAAATCAACCGTTTATGCTTACTTACGGCGATGCCGTCGGCAATATCGATATGGCGGCGCTGCTTGCGTCACATAAAAAATCCGGAAAACTTGCAACGATGACATGCTACAATTTAGGTCAAAATAAGGGAGTCGTTGAAGTTGCGGACGGGACCGTAAAAGCATTCCGAGAAAAAGACGATGAAGACGGAGACCTTATTAATGTCGGTTTTATGGTGTGTGAGCCCGAAGTGATTAATTATATTGAAGGAGATGCGACCGTTTTTGAACAGACACCGTTAAAATCGCTCGTTCTGGATAATCAACTGAACGCATATATTCATCGCGGTTTTTGGCAGTGCATGGATACACTGCGAGAAAAAGAAAAACTCGAACGGCTTTGGGCAAGCGGCAGTGCTCCGTGGAAAATTTGGAAAGACTGATCATGGATTTGTCGTTTTATGACGGAAAGAAGGTATTTATAACAGGACATACGGGCTTTAAAGGGACATGGCTCTGCCGTATTTTAATTAACGCTAGGGCACGTATTAAGGGGTATTCTCTTGAACCGCCAACCATACCGAGCCTCTTCGTATCAACCGGGACTGTAAACGATATCGACAGTATAATCGGCGACATCCGCGACGGAGTGAAGCTTCGCGATGAGGTAAACGCTTTTCGGCCGGATATTGTCTTTCACTTGGCCGCCCAACCGATTGTTCGTACGAGCTATAAGGAGCCGATCGTGACATATGAAACAAATGTGATGGGTACGGTAAATGTTCTTGAAGCCGTCCGATCTGCGCCGAGCGTAAAATCGTTTGTAAATGTTACTACAGATAAAGTCTATCTCAATAGAGAATGGGCATGGGGTTACCGCGAAAACGAAGAGTTGTGCGGCTATGATCCGTATTCAAATTCGAAATCCTGTTCCGAGTTGGTTACCTACAGCTATAAAAATTCGTTTTTTAAAGAACAAAACAGCGCAGCGATAAGCACTGCCCGCAGCGGCAATGTCATAGGCGGCGGCGACTATGCGCCGGATAGGATTATTCCGGACTGTATCCGCGCCGTAGAAAACGGCAAAGAGATAATACTTCGCAATTCAAACAGCATACGCCCGTATCAGCATGTTCTTGAATGTTTGCGCGGATATCTTATGCTTGCCGAAAAGCAATCCGAAGACAAGAAAAAATACAGCGGAAGCTATAACTTCGGACCGGACGATGAAAGCTGCGTTACGACGGGTGGGCTTGCGGATTTATTCTGCGATACGTGGGGGTGCGGTGCATCTTGGAAAACCATAGAAGAAGCCGATGCTCCACACGAAGCTAATTTTTTGAAACTTGACTGCTCAAAAGCCAAAGCCGTCCTAGGTTGGTACCCGAAATGGAGCGTGCGGACGGCAGTGGAAAAAATCGTCGAATGGCAAAAATCCGTTGCAAGCGGAAATTCTGCAAAAGAAATGACGGATAAACAGATAAAGGAATATTTCGAGGAGTAGTATGTTTGAAGATAGCACAAAAAAACAGGCAGCAGAGCAGATTATTTCTGCCGTAAAAGAATATTACAAAAAATTTATGGTAAGGCCGGAATACAAGGACGGCGACCGTATCAGCTATGCAAGCCGCGTGTTCGACGAAAACGAAATGGTGAATCTTGTGGACAGCTCCCTTGAATTTTGGCTTACGAGCGGACGCTACACGGATCAATTTGAAGCGCAGCTTGCAAAGTATCTCGACGTTCCGTTTTGCTCTCTCGTCAATTCAGGGTCAAGCGCCAATCTTTGTGCATTTATGGCGCTTACATCGCCGCTTTTAAAAGAACGTCAGTTGAAACGTGGAGACGAAGTGATCACCGTAGCCTGCGGATTCCCTACAACGGTAACGCCGATCATTCAATACGGCGCGGTTCCCGTTTTTGTCGATGTCACGATTCCGCAGTACAACATTGACGTGACAAAGCTTGAAGATGCTTTGTCGCCTAAGACAAAAGCTGTAATGATTGCGCATACGCTCGGAAATCCGTTTGACTTAAAAGCGGTAAAAGAGTTTTGTGCAAAGCATAATCTTTGGCTTATAGAAGATAACTGCGATGCGCTCGGCTCAGAATACACGATTGACGGGAAGGCGTATAAGACCGGAACCGTCGGCGATATAGGCACATCGAGTTTTTATCCGCCGCATCACATGACGATGGGCGAGGGCGGTGCCGTGTATACTCGCAATCCGCTGCTGCATAGGATTATTAGATCTTTGCGCGATTGGGGGCGCGACTGTATTTGCCCGAGCGGAGTGGATAATAAGTGCGGCCATCGTTTTGACGGGCAGTATGGAGAACTTCCGTTCGGATACGATCATAAATATACGTACAGCCACTTCGGCTATAATCTTAAAGCGACAGATATGCAGGCTGCGATCGGCTGTGCGCAGCTTAAAAAATTTCCGACATTCGTTGAACGACGAAAGTATAACTGGAAGCGTCTGAAAGACGGACTTGCGGGGTTGGAAGACAAGCTCATACTTCCCGAACCCGCCGCTTCAAGCGATCCGAGTTGGTTCGGTTTTTTAATAACGTGCAAGCCAGGCACGAACAGGACCGAACTCGTAAAAAAGATTGAAGCGGCGAACATCCAAACGCGTGCTCTTTTTGCCGGAAATCTTGTGCGCCATCCGTGCTTCGATCAAATGCGTTTAAGCGGGAAAGGTTACAGGATAAGCGGTACGCTGGATGTGACCGACAGGATTATGTATGACACATTTTGGATCGGCGTGTATCCCGGCATGACCGATCGGATGTTGGATAAGATGATAAATGTCATTAGGCAAAGATAATAATTTTTTATGCTTTTTGGGGGTGTTAAAAATAATAAGAAATTAATAAAAAGTATTTTTCTCAATATATTATTGAAGCCTTGTTTGGTGTTGGTTAGTTTTTTTTATACACCTTTGGTTTTATCGTTTTTGGGTGTCGAAAAGTATGGGGTATGGGTTACTATGCTTTCGGTATTGAATTGGCTAACGATTTTTGATTTTGGTATAGGCGGCGGCTTTAGAAATTTATTGGGAAAATCGCTGGTAAAAAATGATAAAAAAGAAATAAACAGCATATCGTCTACTGCATATATAACCCTTTTATCAAGTGTATCAATTCTTTGTGTTATTTTATTGATATTTTCATATTTTATAAATTGGAATAGTGTCTTTAATACTGACGTAGTAATAAAACCGGCTGTCTTTATAATTTTAATATTTTTATGCTTAAATTTTGTTTTTGGTCTTACAAATTCTATCCTATATGCAAATCAAAAATCGGAAATAGTACCGATAATAAATTTTGTAGTTCAAATTTTTAATTTATTTGGCGTATTTCTTTTCAAAAAAATTATTAGTGAAGAGAATAGAACAATAAGCCAGATGGCGCTACTTTATTCTAGTTCCGGAATAGTGGTTAATTTATTTGTTGTTAGCTATATATGGAAAAGATATAAGGAATATATTCCCAGTTTTAACAGCTTTGATAAAAGGTATATAAATTCCATTTTTAACTATGGAGTAAAATTGTTTTTTTTACAAATTTGCGGAATATTATTATTTATGACCGACAGTATAATTATTACACACCTTTATTCTCCTGAGCAGGTAACGCCATATGCGATAACTAGGAATTTGTTTTCCATAGTTAATTCTTTGTTTGTTGCATTATTGGTACCTTTTTGGTCGAAATATACAATTGAAAATGAAAAGAAAAATTATGTATGGATAAAGAAAAGTATAAATGTGCAACTGGTATTATTGGGGTGTGGTATTATTGGGCTTATAATTCTATATCATATTTTTATTCCATTGACAAAGATTTGGTTAAAAAAAGAACTTGATTTTCCTCCATATCTGATTTTGACTATGGCTATATTAATCGGTACTGAAATGTTTACAGGGGTATTCTCAATTTTTTTGAATGGAGTTAGCTATATAAACGGGCAACTTAGTATTTCCATAATAGGGGCTATTTTAAATGTTCCCTTGTCTATTATTTTTGCTAAGTATTTAGGATTTGGAGTTACAGGAGTTTGCTTCGCAACGGTATGTTGTCAGATGCTTGGTGTTATTTTTCTACCTGTTTTTACTATTAAATTTTTAAAGCAAAATATGAAAATGTGTAAAAATTGATTTCCATAGAATATTTTGAAAATCTCTTTCCATGATTAAAAAATAAATATATGATTAATTATCTGCGTAAAAGAGGTTTCTATAGAATGAAAGTTAGTGATTATATTATTAATTTTTTCATAGACAACGGTATAAATGATATGTTTGGATATCCAGGTGCCGTTGTATGCCATCTGATGGATTCTGCTGCTAAAAACAAAAAAATGCATTTACATTTGAATTACCATGAACAGGCATCGGCTTTTGCAGTTTGCGGGTATGGATTAGGAACTGGAAAAATAGCCGTTGCTTATTCTAACGGCGGACCCGGGGCGACAAATCTTGTAACAGGGATTGCCGATGCATATTATGATTCTATTCCTTCCATTTTTATTGCAGGTCAGGTTGATACTTCCGACATGAAGGGAATGTTTCCTATGCGTCAAAAGGGAATACAAGAGATCCCAATTGCAAAATTGATGTCTCCGATTTGTAAAGCTTTCTATTTAGTAGATGCTCCTAGCGCGGTACCTTTTTATTTTAAGAAAGCATTGTATGAGGCAAAGTCTGGACGTCCCGGTCCTGTTGTTCTGGAATTGCCGGCTGATGTGCAAAGAGCGGATATAGATGTTGATTTGTGTGATGTTTTTTCTATTCCGGATTGTGAAAAAGTAAAGGCGGGTGAATATAGTTTATTGATTGAAAGAGCGCTAATGGAATCGAAAAGACCGTGCATTCTCGTTGGAAACGGCATAAAGGTTTCTAATCTTGGAGATAAACTTAAAAAAATTATTGAAAAATTTCATATTCCTGTAGTTTTTAGTTTGCACGCCTTCGATTTATTTGAATATGATTATAAATATAATTTCGGTTTCATTGGAAATAATGGAAAACGGTATAGTAACTTTATTCTTTCGAAAGCAGATTTAATAATTTCATTTGGGGCAAGGCTGGATATAAAACAGGTCGGAAATCAAAGATCAAATTTCGCGAAAAATGCAAAATTGATTAGAGTTGATATCGATAATAATGAACTGTCTTATCGAGTAAGGCCTGATGAGATTCAATTACTTATTGATTTGCGTTATTTGTTAGATAAATTGTTGGAATGCGATGTAGCGCTTGATACGAAAAATTGGATTGATATATGTAATATTTTAAAAACCCAATTGGAAGGATATGACCTTCATGAGTATCATCTGTCTCTTAGAAGCCTTTTATCAAAAGTTAATGGAGCATGTATATATACGGCAGATGTTGGTCAACATGAAATATATATGGCACAAGCCTTGAAGCTTAAAAAAGAACAACATGTAGTTTTGTCTCTAGGATTAGCCTCTATGGGTTTTGGCATACCTGCGGCTATCGGTGCTTATTATGCGACCGGAAAATATGTCGTTTGTGTTTGCGGTGACGGTGGTTTTCAGATGAATTCTCAGGAATTACAGTTTTTAGCAAGGGAAAATATTCCTGTCAAAATTATTGTATTCAATAATAATTCACTAGGGATGATTCGTGAATTTCAGGAAAGAAATTTTGCCAATAAGTGTATTCATTCTGTAGAATCTGAAAGTTATGTAGTGCCAAATATTGAGCGATTATCAAATGCTTATGGGATTTCATATAGAAAACTGAATAGCGAAGATAAAATCGAGATTGAGAATTTCGAATTTAAATCGGATATTCCGGAAATTATAGAGCTTGTAATTTCAACGCCAACGACTTTATATCCGAGATTTATAAAAGGTAAAAATATTCAAGATATGGATCCTCCCCTTCCGGATAATTTATATACGGAGTTAAATAATTTATAAGAATCAGAAATTATGATTAATATGATAGAGTTTTATGGTAATAATAAGAAATATTAAAGCTTTTAATGAAAATTGATATTTTGTTCGGCTGCTGAATTTTAAGTTTGGAAAGATGGCTGTAAAAATAGATACCGATAAAATAAGAATAAAGTGTATTTGTCTTGGAGTCGGTGATATGTTTTTATTTTAAATTATACGAGGAAACCGAACTTGCTGGACGTATGAGACAGGTTGGTAATTGCTAAAGTTATTATGTATCCAGCATCTGATGATGTTGATTATATTTAATAGGCTGTTATTTCACTCGACGGTGGATTAACTTTATAAAGGGGTATAAATGAGTAAATGCTTATTGCTGGACTGTACCTTACGTGACGGAGGGTATATAAACAACTGGGAATTTGGTGATAAAGCTATATATGATATATGTTCAAAGTTGGAAGATGCCGGAGTTGATATTTTAGAATTAGGCTTCTTAAGAGATGAAACTTATTCTTCAAATAGAGTTGTTTGGAATGATATTCAACTGGCTGATAAGTATATATCTAAGAAAGATTCGAATAGGCTTTATGCCGTTATGGGAGAGATATTTAATCCTTTCCCATTAGAGAAATTAAAACCTAAAAGCGAAACTTCAATTGATATAATCCGTATAATTGTTTGGAAACGCTTGATTCCTGAAGCCTTAAATTATTGTAAAGCAATAATAGACAAGGGATATAAGTTATGTGTCCAGCCGGATCGGGTCAATCAATATACGCTTGAAGAATTTAAGGACATGGTTTCAAAATTCGCCGCAATAAACCCTTATGCAATTTATGTTGTTGATTCAAATGGATTACTGTGTAAGAAACGCCTTTTGGAATATTTGAATACAGCGGATTCTGTATTATCTAAGAATATAAAACTTGGTTATCATGGACATAATAATCTATTACAGGCTGTAGGTACTGCAGAAAGTTTTAGAGAACTTGAATTGGACAGAGATATAATTATTGATGGAACAGTGAGGGGTATTGGAAGAAGCTCCGGAAATTTGAATATTGAACTTTTTGCCAAATATTTAAATGATAATTTTAAGACTAATTATAAAATTAGAAATTTTATTGAAATTTATGATAAATATATACACAGCATTTATGAAAAATCTCAATGGGGATACTCCATGGAAACTTTTATTACAGCCTATCATGATTGTAACCCCAATTATGCATATATTTTAAAAAATGATTATCATCTCACAGCAAGAGAAATTTTTGATGTGATTTCCTTGTTTAATGAAAAAGATAAAGTAATAACAAATAGAGATGCAATCCAGTCATATATTGATAAATACAGGAATATGAAATGATTAAACTTTTAGATTGTACATTGAGAGATGGCGGTTATATAAATGATTGGATGTTTGGCAGAAGAGCTATTGATGAAATTACAAAAAAATTGGTTGATTCTAATATTGATATAATCGAGCTTGGTTTTTTAAAGGATGAACAGGAAGATCACAATAGGACGGTTTTTAATTCAGTAAAAAGACTTATTCCTCTTATTGGTAAAAAGAAACCAGGGACATTATATGCTGCAATGATTGATGTTCAGGGAAGAATCCCTATTGAAATGATAGATCCGTGTACACCTGAAACGATAGATATTATTCGGGTTATTGTATGGAAGCGCCTGCTTAGTCAGGATTTTGAATATTGTAAAAAAATTGTAGAAAACGGATATAAGCTTTTTATTCAGCCGGCTCGTGTTGATCAGTACACGGACGAAGAATTTATAAATATGATTCATCAGTTTGAAGTTTTGACTCCAATGGCAATGTATATAGTAGATTCATGGGGAACTCTGACAATTGAAAAGGCCATGCATTATTATAAACTTATGGAAGCCAATCTAAATAAACAGATTTTGATCGGGTATCATGGTCATAATAATATGCAACAGGCATTTGGAATCGCAGAAGCTCTTATTTGTAATAAAGGCGACCGTGATCTGATTATTGACTCCAGTATTTATGGTATAGGACGAGGTGCCGGTAATTTAAATACTGAAATAATCGCAAATTATCTTAATACAAATTTCAATTATAAATATGATGTGGAAAATATAATTTCTTTATATGATAACTATATAAAAGATATATACGATAAGTTTTCATGGGGCTATTCTATTCCTTTGCTTATTACTGCTATAAATCATTGTAATCCTGAATATGGTATTTATTGTGAGAAAAACGGTTTATCTGAAATGCAGACATTGGAAGTAATCAATCAATTAAACGGTGGAAATAAAATTCGTTTTAATAAAGAACTTATAAAAAAAATAGTCGATTCTATAAAAAGGAATAAATAGTCATGGAAGAAATTTCAAGAAAATTGCGAAAGACGGCTTTATATCTCTCTCATAAATGCAAAGACGGGAATTTGCAAAGTGTATTTTCTTGCCTGGATATTATGTGGGTTTTATATGACAGAGTGATGAACTGGTCTCCAGAAAAAGCATTAGATGATGACCGCGATTTTTTTATTATAAGTAAAGGGCAGGCTACTCTCGCTTTATATCCTATTTTAATAGAAAAAGGTATGTTTAATTTAAAAGATATTGCAAGCGAAATTGGAAATTTTGATAGCCGTTATTGCATACAAACGGATTTAACTAAATTCAGCGGCGGTATAGAAAACAATGCGGGGTCTTTAGGTCATGGACTTCCGTTTGGTACGGGTATCGCATATGCAAACAAAATAAAGAAAAGTCGTTCCAATGTATATGTACTTTGCGGTGATGGTGAACTTTGTGAGGGTACGATGTGGGAATCATTTATTTTCGCCGGTGATAAACATCTTGATAATTTATGTGTGATTATTGATGATAATGATTCTGTAAAAGCGATGGTTTCTCTTAATTCAATTAGTGAAAAGCTTAGATCATTTAATTTTGATACGTTTGAAGTAAACGGACATGATATGAACGAATGTGAAAGTATTCTTTCTGGAATTAAAAAAATGAACAATGGAAAGCCAAAGGCTGTTATTGCACATACAATACGTGGGTATGGTAGCAAAACGATGACAGAACATGAGATATGGTTCCACAAAGCACCGAACGAAAGCGAACTTGTGTTATTAAATAAAGAGGTAGATGAATTTTGAGAAAAACGTTTTTAAGTCGTGTAGCAGATATGATAAGGAATGAACCGGACACTATTTTCTTTACAGTGGATATTGGTATGTGGGCAATTCGTGATGTATTGGAAGAATTTCCTGATAGATGTACAAATGTTGGAATTTATGAAGACGGAATGTTTAGTATTGCTGCCGGTTTGGCAAGAAGGGGATTTATCCCAACGCTTTTTGGAATACAACCTTATCTTATAGAACGAGCCCTAGAACAAATTAAAATGGATTTTGCTTATCAAAAGCTTGGTGTAAATGTTGTAGGTACGGGCGCTGCTATAGATTATCCTAAATATGGTTATTCTCATTACTGTCCGGACGATGTACAATTGATTAAGATGATTCCCGGCTGTGAATTCGTCGCTCCCGGTACGGCCCAGGAATTTTTAACTCTTTTTAATCAGACTTATCGTGACGGACGTCCGACTTTTTATAGAATTAGTGATTATCCGAATAAAAAATATGATATTGATGTGAAATTTGGAAAAGCGAATGTTATACAAAAAGGTTCAAAGATTACTGTCATTGTTGTTGGAGTTTTGCTTGACATGGTAATGGACGTTTGTAAGAATAAAGATGTCACGGTGCTGTATTATACAACGCTGGAACCTTTTGATGGCGATACGCTTGCAGATAATTGTCCTTCCGATAACATCCTTGTGGTTGAGCCGGAATATAAAGGTTCTTTGGACTATGATATTATAAATTCTCTGGCTGGTAGAGAATTACAAATTAGGCATGTCGGATTTCCTAGGGAAATATTTAGAAATTACGGTACATATCATGAGAAGTTGGATTTTTATAAAATAACTTCTCTACAAATAGAGAAGTTGCTTCATGGAGTTATATGATTTATCTAAGTGTTTGTATTCCAACGTATAACAGATGCAAACAATTAAAAAAGTCAATAGAATCTATTATTTGTCAAAAGGCATTCATATCTGGGGATGTAGAAATTGTTGTTTCTGATAATGCTTCAACTGATGGTACTCAATTTATGATGGAGGAATATTCCAAAAGATACAAAAAAATTATTTATTCAAGAAATACTGAAAATGAAGGTGTTAGTAAAAATATTTATAAATCTCTTATGCTGGCTAACGGCGAATATAGAAAAATTTCAAACGATACGTTTATTTATAATTCAGATTCGATTGATAGAATAGTAAAATATATTAAAATTTATATTGATAATAGACCTCTTTTATTTTTTGCAAACAGCTATTTAAAAGATATACCGATGATTTATGTAGTTAAAGATGTTGATTCCTTATTGACAAAGCTTTCTTTCCAAATTACTTCTGATGTTTTACATGGATATTGGAAAGACGATATAAAGTTCTTACTTGATTTAGATATTTCAAAGTGGTTTTATACAATTCGGTTTGTAATTGAGAGAATGTTTATAAAAAAATCAGCGGTTATAGTTAATGAAAGGCTGCTTTCTATTCATGAAGTAAACAAGAAGGATTTGTCGTATGGGCTTTATAATGTGTTTTATATTGAACAATTTAATATTTATAGCGAATATTTAGCCAGACATATCATATCAAAATCAACGTATGATTATCTGGAAAAGGATATTTTATTTGGCTTTTTTATTGAATGGGTTATTAACCAAAAAATAAATAAAGATAAATTTATTTTTAACGAATATGATGATTTGGATAGTTTGATTAATATAACTTATAATTGCAAAGATTATTATAAACATTATAGAAGAAAACTTGGATTTCAAATATTTATCAGACATATAAAGAACTTATTAAGTTGCGTTAAGTAATAACTAAAAAATAAAACAAGTAATTGTTCAAGTAATATTTAAAATGATAAAATAAGCAAATATAAAGGTATCGTTATATGTTTGGATTAGAACGAATAAAGCTTCAATTCTTTCGAAGAAAATATAGACGACGTAATAAACACAATGAAACATGCATTGCAAATTTTTGTGATTTATCTAAAGTTCTTGTCGGGAAAAGAACATATGGATTAATTAATGTTACCGACTACAGTTCTGCAGATACAAAACTGTATATCGGTTCATATTGTTCCATTGCTCCAAATGTCAGATTTTTACTTGGAGGCGAACATCAGCTTGATTCTATTTCAACATATCCATTTAAAGTCAAGTGTTTCGGCGCATTGAAAGAGGCCGGCTGTAAAGGGGATATTGTTATTGAAGACGATGTTTGGATTGGTGACAGCGTTGTTATCTGCTCCGGTGTGACTATCGGACAAGGCGCCGTTATTGCAGCGGGCGCTGTCGTTACTAAGAATGTCGAACCATATGCTATTGTCGGAGGAAACCCCGCGAAGTTTATAAAGTATCGGTTTGATGAGCGACTTCGACAACGGCTTGTGCAAACAGATCTTGTTTCTTTATTTGATTCATTTACGGCCGAAGACATACCATTTGTGTATGAGAGACTTGATGAAACAATATTGAATAAGATTTTAGAGGAATATAATGCAAAAAAATAAACCTAGGGTTATAGCTTTTTATTTGCCTCAATTTCACCCTACAAAGCATAATAACGAGTGGTATGGAAAAGGATTCACCGAATGGACGAATGTTGCTAAAGCAAAGAAATTATTTATAGGACATGAACAGCCTCATATTCCAAGTGATTTGGGTTTTTATGATTTAAGGTTGGAAACAACTAGAATAGAACAAGCGGAAATGGCAAAAGAATACGGGATAGAAGGTTTTTGTTATTATCATTATTGGTTTTCCCCAACCAGACAGGAACTTGAATTGCCGTTCAATGAAGTTTTAATAAGCGGGAAGCCGGACTTTCCATTCATGTTATGTTGGGCAAATGAAACTTGGCAGCATAAATTCTGGAATTTAGACGGATCTTATGATAAAAAAGATTTAGTGATTCAGACATATGGTGGTAAAAATGATTATGTAAAACATTTTTATGATATTTTACCGGCCCTAAAAGATCATAGATATATTTGTATAGATGGTAAACCTGCATTTATGATTTTGAAACCGTTGCAAATTCCTGATTTAAAAATCTTTTTAGATACTTGGAACGAATTAGCAAAGCAAAACGGTATGAACGGTATATTTTTTATAGCACAATCTGTCAGAACGGATGAGGAATATAAGAGTATATTATCAAACGGGATAGAAATTGTGAATAGTGTAAGACACATGGATAATACTTTCTATAGGAAGAAAATAGTAAAATTTATTTCAAAATTAATACGGATAACATTACGCGTCCCGTTGATTCGTAGTTATAAGCAGATTTATCATACATTTATAGCGGGCTTGGATTCTAATGAAAGTGTTGCTCCGACTATTATTCCTAATTGGGATCATACGCCAAGGAGCGGTAGGGGCGGATATGTAATAACTGGCTCTACTCCGACATTATTTAGACTTCATTTGCGAGAAGTGTTTTCTGTCCTGAAAACAAAATCTAAAGATAGACAAATAGTATTTTTAAAATCGTGGAATGAATGGGGGGAAGGTAACTATATAGAACCCGACCTGAAATATGGAGATTGTTATCTTCGTGTATTAAAAGAAGAGATCGATAGCTATTAATAAGGATTCATTAAATGTTACCTTTTTATTTATTATGGCTTATTATCGCTCTCTTTAGTAATAATGAAATTTTTATTTCCCAAAATAAGTATCTGAATAAAAGTTTAAAATTATTAGCCTTTTATGTCATATTTTTTTATTTAATTATTTTTACGGTTTTTAAAGGAAATGTAGGTGCCGACTATAATAGTTATATGCTCTTTTTTAATTTGGGTAAGTTTAAAGACTATAAAGATACTTTATTTTCAATTGAACCGCTGTTCTGGTATTTATCCCGTCTTTTTTTCGTGCTTAATTTACCATTTGAGTGTTTCTGGTTTTTGCTGGCCACAATTACTTTAATCTTAAAGTTTAGATTCTATAAAAATATGTCTCCTTATCTAACTGTATCTTTATTAATTTATTTGTCAGGAATGTTTATTGAGAGAGATTTCGATGGTATTAGACAAGGTCTGAGTATAAGTTTTTGCTATATAGGAATATTGGCATTGTTGCGATCTAATAAAAAGGAGTTCCTCATTTATTGCTTGATCGGGATCTTGTTTCACTATTCATCAGTTGTTTTTCTTATTTCACCGTTCTTTTTGAAGATAAGAATGAGAAAATTCGTGTATTATGTTATTTTAATGCTCGGATTCATATTTGTTTTGATGAGGTTAAATTTTCTCGTATTTGTTGTGAACTTTATTCCTCTAAGTTATTTAAAAGCAAAGGTAAATGTATATATGTCAATCAATGAGTATTCTAAAGCAGTCGGTATTAACATAGGGATACTTGTCAGGATAATGATTTTTACCTTGTTTATTATCAAGGGGAATAGATTTGGAATAGATGATGAAAAATATAATTTATTATTAAATGGTTTATTTTTTTCCATTATTTGTTTTTTGTTCTTTAACAATATGGATATATTGGCTCATAGATTGGCGTATGGTTTTAGAGAATTTCAAATTATAATCATTCCTATGATTTTTAAAAAAATAAAGGCGAAGGAGAAACCTGTTGTATATTCTTTTATTATTGTTTATAGCTTTGTTATGTTTTATCGTATGATAAACACACCGCTTTTGAGAACATACTATCAATATACAAATTTATTGTTTAATTTCTAATAATAAAATCATAATTACCGGAGGAAAGATATAATGAAATTTTTGAAAAGAATATGTTACGGCGTGTACAAAATGCTGAATTCTATAATTATGTGGCTGCCTTTTTATTATATAAGATTGCTCTGGGGAAAAGCGATAATAAAGTGCTTCGGTAAGAATATATATTTATCTCGTAATATAGCTTTTCTTAATCCGCGTAATATTTCTATAGGTAATAATTGTGTGTTGAATAGCGGTATTATTTTAGACGGAAGGGGTGCTGCTTTGCGTATAGGCAATAATGTTGACATTGCTCAAGATGTCAACGTTTGGACACAGGAGCATGATACTATGAGTTGTGATCATCGTTTACATAGTGCGGCAGTGATAATAAATGCGAATGTCTGGATTGCAAGTAGGGCAATTATTTTACCTGGTGTTACGATAGGGGAAGGCGCAGTAATTGCCGCAGGTGCAGTTGTTACTAAAAATGTTGAGCCGTTTTCAATTGTTGCGGGTGTTCCGGCAAAAAAGATAGGCATGAGAAATGATAATCTGAATTATATACTTAATTACAAGCCGTTTTTTGAGTGAAGAAAATATGAAAGTATTGCTTGTAACACGGACATTGAATCAAAAGCAAAACGACGGAGGATCGATTGTTTCAAAACGTAATTATCGGATGTTATGTCAGTGTTGCGGGTATAATAATATAGATACTCTTGAAATAAAAAAGGTAAGCAATTTTATAAAGTTGAGGAATTTGCTTTTTCGTGAAGATTACGGGGTAACGAAACCAATAAAAAAAGCATTTGTTGATATGGTAGAAAATACAAAATATGATTTCGTGTTTTTTAATTCCTCTTTATACGGAGAACTTGTAAAGATTTGCGCAACGAAAAATATTCTTACTATAGTTTTCTATCATAATGTTGAATTTAAATATTACCGGGCGATGTTTCATAATTATAAAAATTTTTTATCATATGTTTTTTCAACGTATATAAAATCTATAGAAAAAAAGAGTACGATATATTCTGATTTTAGAATAGCACTAACCGATCGGGATGCGGCGGGTATTAATGATATTTATAAAAAACCTTGTGATTTAATACTGCCGATTTCTATGCCGATGCGAAACATTTCCGTTGTAAGAAGAAAATCCCTCAATAAAAATTGTGCGTTTATAGGATCTGATTTTTTTGCAAACTGTCAAGGAATTTATTGGTTTATAGAGAAGGTTTTACCTTTTATAGATTGTGAGCTTATTTTGGCAGGTTCGATCTGCAATGCGGTTAGCGCTCAATATCCGGACAGGCAGGGCATTCACTTTGTTGGGTATGTAGATAATTTGGATTCGTTCTATTACGATATTGATTTTATAGTGTCGCCTATTTTTGCAGGTTCGGGAATGAAAACAAAAACAGTTGAAGCTCTTTCCTATGGAAAGTCGGTTGTGGGAACAGAAGAAGCCTTTGTCGGTATTATTGCTGATTTTAATAAAATCGGAGGATTTTGCAATACGGCAGAAGATTTTATATCATGTATAAACGGTAAAAAATTTGAATTATTTAATAAGTATTCATATTCATATTTTAAGCAAAATTTATCGGATGACAACATTTTTGAAAAATTCAATATGTTTTGTAAAGCAAAGAATATATTTGGAAATTAAGGATATCGTATGCCTCAAGTATCAATCATAATGCCCTGTCATAACGGAGAGAAATATCTTTTAGAGTCCATTAATTCCGTACTCGCGCAGACATTTACGGATTGGGAATTGCTCATTATAGATGATAATTCCTCGGACAATTCCATAAAGATTATAGAATCGTTTTGTGCCGAAGATACTAGAATTCGTTTGTTTCATACAGATCGGTCTTCCGGCTTGCCTGCAACGCCGCGTAATGTCGGTATACGGAATGCATCCGGCAGATATATAGCTTTCCTTGATTGCGACGATATGTGGCTTCCGACAAAACTGGAACATCAGCTTCCGTTTTTTGAAAGTGACAACGTTGCTGTCGTCTTTTCCCACTATGAAAAGATAGATGTGAATGGACTGAGAGATAACCGTATTGTAACGGCACCTGGTGTTGTGAGCTATAAAACATTACTTAAAGGAGATTGTATTGGGAATTTGACCGCTGTGTATGATATTCAAAAGGTCGGTAAAATTTATCAAAAAGAAATCCACCATGAAGATTATCTTATGTGGCTTACAATTCTTTTAAATGACTTTAAAGCGATTAATACAAAGACTATGGAAGCCCTGTATCGAGTACAATTGCATTCCATTTCTGGAAATAAATTTATCGCATGTTTATGGCAATGGCATATTTTGCGAAAAGAGTTAAAACTGTCGTTGCCTAAGGCTATTTTTTATTTTATTACGTACATGTATTTCGGTATTAAAAAATATCTAAAATAGACTGAATTTTGAAAATATCAGCTAATGATGCTATGCTTTGGGTGAGAACTTTGTTAGCTGCGATAAAGCGTTACCCTTGGAGATTTTTATATGAAAGGCATTATTCTTGCCGGAGGGGCCGGCACCCGCTTATATCCGCTTACTAGGGCTGTCAGTAAGCAGATTTTACCTGTTTACGACAAGCCGATGATTTATTATCCGTTGAGCTGTATTATGCTTGCGGGCATTCGGGATGTCATGATCATTTCTACTCCTCGCGATATCGGCTGCTTTAAAGAACTTTTCGGCGACGGAAAATGGCTCGGTATGCATTTTGAATATGCGGTTCAGAATAAGCCCAGAGGCCTTGCGGACGCGTTTATTGTCGGCAAGAACTTTATCGGAAATGACGATGTCGCCCTGGCGCTTGGAGACAATATTTTCTACGGTCAGAGCTTTACTTCTACTTTAAAAAGCGCCGCTGAAAAAATCAGCAAGAACAAGGGGGCGGTGATTTTCGGTTATTATGTTGCCGACCCTACCTCCTATGGCGTCGTTGAATTTGACAAAGAAGGGAATGTTCTCGGTATTGAGGAAAAACCCGTCAACCCCAAATCTCACTATGCTGTTCCCGGTCTTTATTTTTATGATAATTCCGTTGTGGATATAGCCGCTAACGTTAAGCCCAGCGCCCGGGGAGAAATTGAGATCACTGCGGTAAATAACGAATATCTGGTGCGTAAGCAGCTCAAGGTTGAACTGCTTGGGCGCGGCATGGCCTGGCTTGATACCGGTACTTACGAGGGACTACAGGAAGCGGGTAACTTTGTCGCCACTATACAAAAACGACAGGGGTTTTATGTTGCTTGTCTTGAAGAAATTGCTTTTAACAATGGATGGATTTCTAAGGAACAGCTTTTGGATATGGCTAAGAGTTATAAAACCGAATACGGCCATTATTTGGAATTTATTGCCGGCATGAAGGAATAAAAAGTGTCATTTGAGTTTAAAAAATGCGGTATAGAAGGGTTATATGAAATTCAGCCTAAAATTTTCGGCGATAGTCGCGGATACTTTTTAGAAACTTATACTGAAAAAGATTTTTTTGAAGCGGGACTTACTATGCAGTTTGTTCAGGACAACCAGTCAAAATCATCCAAATATGTTTTACGCGGTCTTCATTTTCAGACAAAACATCCTCAAGGAAAACTTGTTAGAGCGTTAGAGGGAAGGGTTTATGACGTCGCTGTGGACTTACGTGTCGGGAACGCAACTTTCGGGAAATATTACGGTGTAATTCTTGATGCAGAAAAACAGAATATGTTTTACATCCCGAAAGGTTTTGCGCACGGTTTTTGTGTTCTTACAGATACTGCGACGTTTGCCTATAAGTGTACGGATTTCTATCATCCTGAGGACGAAGGCGGAATTATGTGGAACGATCCGGCAATCGGCATTGACTGGGAGTCAATACTTTCCGGAATTACGGAAAATGTAAATTTAAGCGAAAAAGACAAAAAATACGTTCCGTTCAGCCCGGAAAAGAAATATTTCGACCTTAACGCCGAATGGATTGGAGAATAAGATGTCTGACAGAAAACTTAAGAATATTTTGGTAACCGGCGGCGCCGGTTTTATCGGCTGCAATTTTATTCATTATTTGTTTGGGGTAAGCAATAGCGGCACCGACCTTTTTAACGACGCCGACTTTACAGGGAACATTGTAAATGTAGACTGTCTTACATACGCCGGCAATCTTGAATCATTAAAGGATGTTGAAGAACAGTTTGGCGGCAAGCGCTATTTCTTCGAAAAGATTGATATCTGTGACCGTGCGGAAATTGAGCGCATCTTTAAGCAGTATGACATAGATACTGTAATTCACTTTGCGGCCGAAAGCCATGTAGATCGTTCCATTCTCGGGCCTGAAGCTTTTATAAAAACAAACGTAATCGGAACTTTTACACTCTTGGATTGTGCCAGAAACTTTTGGAAAAAAACGGACGGTACTGTTCGTGACGATGTTCTTTTCCACCACATTTCTACGGATGAAGTTTACGGTTCTCTCGGTGAAACAGGTTACTTTCTGGAAACCACTCCTTATGATCCCCGCTCGCCTTATTCTTCTTCTAAGGCGAGTTCCGACCACATCGTAATGGCTTATTACCACACTTACGGTTTGCCGGTCACTTTGTCTAACTGCACAAACAACTACGGACCTTTCCAGTTTCCGGAAAAGTTTTTACCTTTGATGATTTCCAACATCAAAGACGGCAAGAACCTTCCCGTCTACGGTAAGGGTGACAATATCCGTGACTGGATTTATGTTGAAGACCACAACCGCGGCGTTTGGCAAATCGTGAAAGGAAGCCCTACCGGCGAAAAATGGAACCTCGGCGGTGAAAACGAATGGCAGAACATTAAGCTTTTGAACGAAGTTATCGATTTGACCGGTAAGGAAATCGGTAAAGACGCTGAAGTTGTTCGCAAAACCGTCACGTACGTAAAGGATCGTCCGGGGCATGACAAGCGTTATGCTATCGACTGTGCAAAGGCTAAGACTAAACTCGGCTGGGAACGCAGGATGACTTTTGAACAGGGCCTGCTTGCAACGATCCGCTGGTATTTGAACCACGGCGAATGGATCGATAACATTAAGTCCGGGGCTTATAAAGATTGGATTTTTAAGAATTATACACAACAGGGTAGATAGGTGATTTGGGTAATCGGTTGCAAAGGTATGCTCGGCAGCGAAATCTGCCGGCAGCTAAACGAGAAAAAACTTCAGTATGTTATGAGCGATATTGACGTAGATATCACCGATATCAACGCTTTAAAACAATTCGCAAAAGATTCGGACATCACATGGATTGTTAACTGTGCAGGATATACTGCGGTTGATAAAGCCGAAAGCGATGCGGAGTTAGCCCGTAAACTTAATGAAACGGCTCCTGCAAATATTGCAAAGGTAGCCGATTTATGCGGGGCCAAAGTAATTCACATATCAACCGATTATGTATTCGATGGAGCGGGCAACAGCCCGATAACGGAAGATGCTCCTGTGTCTCCTTTAGGAGTATATGGCATGACTAAGGCCGCAGGTGAAAAATCGATTTTTGATAATACAGATAAGTATTACATCCTTAGAACCGCATGGCTTTACGGTTGGGCAGGGAAGAACTTTGTCTATACGATGATCAAAGCCATGAATACTCATGAGTCCGTAAAAGTCGTTAATGATCAAAAAGGAACTCCAACCTTTGCCGCCGATTTAGCCGGCATAATATTGGAAATTATAAATAGAAAAGAAGTTCCTTATGGAACGTATCATGTTACCGATCTCGGAGAAATTACATGGTGGGACTTTGCGAATGAAATCAAAAAACAGGGAATCAAAACCGGACGAATTAATGAAACAGGTAAAAACTGCGTTGTAAATCCGTGTTCGACGTATGAATATCCGACGCCTGCAAAAAGGCCTGCCTATTCCGTTTTAAGTAAAGATAAGATTCAGAAGACTCTGGAAATTACTCTTCCGGACTGGAAGGAAAGCCTTTCAAACTTCTTAAAATCGGATTTGTTTGATAAAGAGAGAATCAAATAGATAATGTAAAATAACTTGTACTGCGGTTGCAAATTACAAATTTGTCAGATTGAAAATTAATGCTTTTTATGCTAATAATGACGAAAGATGAAAAAATGTTATGTTGACGGTGCTCAGACCCGCTTTAAATTTTCATAACATATTTTCAAGGTAAAATGTTGTTATACAAAAAAATAAAATCATTTACAGGCTTGAGATTCATAATGATTATGAATATTGTGATTGCTCATTTTGAATTTTTGGGAGAATGCAGCGGTTTTGGTGATTTTTATAAAATCTTTATTCATGATGCCACTTTTGCAGTTGATTTCTTCTTTATGATTTCAGGATTTGGAATGATGATTGGAAATCTAAATAAATTTCCAGAAATTTCAAAATGTCCTTTGATTATTGATGTAAAATTTGGAATAAATCACATTAAAAAAATATATCCAGTGTATTTAGCGACAATACTTTCAGGATTGTGTTGGAATATTGCAGTTATTTTTTATAAAAACGAAGCTATTGTAAAGAAAATTTGTTATCAAGTTGTAAAACTGATTGTAAATATTCCTGTTCTTCAATCAGCAACAGGTATGATGGCGTTTACATCCGCTTTTAATGGCGTAGCTTGGTTCTTATCTTGCTTGTTTTGTGTATATCTGGTTTCACCGTTTTTAATGTTTGTTTTAAGAAAAATTGGAAAATTAATTTTTTCAAATATACTTTATGTTATGTTAAATATCCTCATAATAGTTGTTCTTAAGTTTGTTTTTGAAAAAATTGAAAATCATTATTCGATTATTGATATTTTATCATACGCAAGTCCGTATTGGAGAGTTTTTTATGTTTTAATAGGAATGAATCTTGCTTTGATTTATGTAAAATTAAAGGAAAATAAATTTAAATATTTTTCTATTTTTGAAATTATAATTTCAGTGATTGTCGTTTCGTTTTTTTTCACAAGAAACTCAATTTTTATAACGATGAATAGTTATTTAAAAAATATAATCGATTGTTTTCTATGTGCATTATTTGTATTTATCTTTTCTTTTGACAAGGGTTGTGTTTCAAAGATTTTAAAAAAAGAAAAAATGCAGTTACTTGGAAATATTTCAATGTACATATTTTTGATTCATTATCCGATTCGAGTATATTTAGATTCGATTTTAGAACATTTGTTAGGCATGAATTTAATTATTGCGTTTTGTCTAATTTTTATGATTTTGATTTCAACTTTTGTAATTTCATTTCTAATTTATATAAAAAGAGATATGCAAAAAAACGCTTCAATCTGACAACATGGGAAGACCCGGTTGAAGGCTAAGCGACCGTGTGGGAAAATCCGACTTAAAGGCTGACGTATTATCGAATACGGCAAGTATTTAAAAAGTCAGCATATTTTTTCGGCCTTAAACAAAAACCGTGAAGGAGTTTGACAGAATGAAAAACAGAAAAGAAAAAAGGCGTTTTGCCATAAAAGTAAAATTACTTGTTATTTTTTGTTCGCTGGTTGCGGGAGCCATTTTTATGCTCGCTTTTTTGCAAATGACCACCGCAAAAAAAGTTATAACGGAAAACATCAGCACTAATATTGAAGATAGAGCTGTCGTTACCGCTCAATTAATTGAAAGCCGGTTTTCCGCTATGCTTCAGGTTCTTGGAAATCTTGCCATCCGATCTGTTTTGTATGACGAACAAGTTCCTGTGTTAACAAAGATGAAATTTCTTGAAAACGAGTTTTATACGCAGAAAAAGAACGCGGCTTGGCTTTTAGATTTATTTATTGTGGATACGAACGGTATCTCATATACGTTTGATGCAACTCCTATTCCTGTTCCCGACAGAGATTATTATCAAGCGGCAATGAAAGATACGCTGTTTATTTCCAACCCATACATCACCCGCTCTGATGATTCCGGAACGGCGGTCATAACACTTTCTATGCCTCTTAAAAATAACAACCGCATAACCGGTGTGCTTGTTATGGATATAGATGCCGCGGAGCTTTCCACAATGATAAAAGACATTGTTGTGGGGAAAACAGGCGAGGCGTCGATAGTCAGTAAGGACGGTGTTATTGTTGCCGATAGAGATATGGAACTTGTACGCGATCAAGTAAATATAATGGAAATAAGTAAAACAAATGAGTCTTTTAAATCATTGGCGGATTTTATACAGCTTGCTATGGAAGGCGGCGAAAACGGAACAGGTTTTTACCGATATGACAATTCCGATAAAATTGCGGCATTCGCAAAGATTAAAAGTACCGGCTGGATAATAATCATATCCGCACCGTTACACGAATTTATGGATCCTATAAAACATTTACGGATTACCATGTACAGTATAGGAACTGCAATCTTAGCTGTTACCCTTATCATCATATATATTACCGCGCAAAAAATTGTAACGCCTATACAAAATACCGTTAATGCACTAAAAGGAATTGCGCAAGGCGCCGGAGATTTAACAATTCGGCTTCCCGTTACCGGTAATGATGAAATTACCGATATGGCGGTGTATTTTAACGAGACAATGGAAAAAATCGGGACTTCAATTAAAGGCGTCAGCGAAACCAGTCATATTATGTCGGAAATCGGCAGCGAGCTTGCAAGCAACATGAACGAAACGGCGAGTGCAATACATGAAATCAGTGCGAACATTGACGGGATAAAGCAGCAGACAATGACGCAAGCGTCAAGCTTAACCGAAACAGCCGCCACGATGGAAGAGATTATCCGCACGATTAAAAACTTAAACGGCAGCATCGAAACACAGGCGGCGAGCGTTGAGCAGTCTTCGTCTTCAATTGAAGAAATGGTTTCGAACATCGCTTCCATTACGCAGACGCTCGATAAAACCGATGACGCAATTAAAGACCTCGCTTCCGCCACAGCGGACGGTAAAGACACTCTTGTAAGCTCAAATCGTGTAACACAGAAGATTGCAGAAGAATCTGGAAGCCTTATGGAAGCATCAAGCGTGATTCAGCATATTGCAAGTCAGACTAATTTGCTTGCGATGAACGCTGCAATCGAAGCTGCACATGCAGGAGAAGCGGGGAAAGGCTTTGCCGTTGTTGCAGACGAAATCCGTAAGCTTGCCGAAGAATCGAGCGTGCAGGGAAAGGCAATAACCGAAACCTTAAAAATGCTGGGCGCCGAAATCGAAAGCCTCGCCCAATCATCCAAAACGGTTGAAGAAAAATTTAATGCCATCTTTTCTCTTTCGGAACACGTAAAAACGATGAGTGCAAATCTTATGGAAGTTATAAAAGAGCAGGAGAACGGCAGTCGTGAAGTGCTTGCGGCAATTAAAAGCATCAACTCCGTAACAAGTGAAGTAAAAGACGGGTCAGCTGAAATGCTGAAAGGCGGGGAACAGGTTGCGGAGGAAATGCGTAAACTCGACGACTTAACAAGGGTTATTACCGACAGCATGAATGAGATGGCTTCAGGGACAGTACAGATCAGTAATGCTGTGCAGGACGTAAACGAGATAACGCAAAAGAATAAGGTAAGTATTGATAATTTGGCACGAGAAGTAAAAAAGTTTAAGGTATAAGGTGCCGGATTTTTACCGCCTTCTAAAATCCTCGGCTCGCCGCACGGCACGGATGCCGTGTCGGAATTTAGTCGCGTATTTTTGCCCAGCAAAAATACGGTAGTGAGCGGTACACGGATGTAACGCGAACGGCCACTGCTCGAAATCGTTCGTTTAGGTCTGGAGTTGAAAAATGCCTCACGGCATTTTTCTTTTATGCGAGGCGCCCGAAAATCTTCCGCTCGCTCAGATTTTCGGGCTCTTGACAAGCATGGTCAAGTTCATTATCATATTCACACTGTATTACATTCCCCGATTGTGTAATGGTAGCACCGCAGATTCTGGTTCTGCTTGTGGGGGTTCGAATCCTCCTTGGGGAATTTTAAAACTGGCCGGAAGGTCAGTTTTTTTTAGCATCTTAGATGAAAATCATAAGATCGCTTGGTCCCTTCGTCTATCGGTTTAGGACAAAAGATTCTCAATCTTTAAAGACGAGTTCGACTCTCGTAGGGACCGAAAACATACGGAGTTTTCGTTAATCAGCCGTAAAGCAATTCGTGTCGTTTCAATACGAGGATGATACAAAGCTTCATATCTTAAAAGAATATAATGGTCAAAAAGGTTATGCAGTTGGATTTGAAGGATTAATTCAATTCCTAAAAGCATTATTACCTTCGGAAGACGTAATCACAGAAAATGTAAGAAAAACTATATCCGATGATTGATTTGCGTGAAATGCGGCTGATGCCTTAATACATCATGGTTTTACTATTCCCGGCACTGCTCGAAATCGCTCTGATAAGTCGAGAGTTGAAAAACGCTAAATGCGTTTTTCTTTTATGCGAGGCGCCAGCGATTTCTGCGTTTCCCTCGAAATCGCTCTGATAAGTCGAGAGTCGAAAAACGGCCAATCCGTTTTTCTTTTATACTAGGCGCCCGAAAATCTTACGCCCGCTTAGATTTTCGGGCTCTTTACTTTATTAATGTGCGCACTTATACTGTGTTAATGAGGATAATTTATGAAAAATATAACTTTATCAATTGATGAAAATGTTTTACAGGCAGGCCGAGAATACGCTAGGAATCATAATATCTCATTTAATTCTCTTGTACGAAAACTCGTTGAGCAAGCGGTTGTTACAAACAAGGATTACTGGCTTCATGATACTTTCTCTCTTATGGATACATTAAATGTGACATCAGGTGATGAAAAATGGGCAAGGGAAGAATTATATCGTGTCTAAAATATTTATTGATACAAATATACTTGTGTACACACTTGACTTAAAAGATTCAGGTAAGCAGGCTAAAGCTCGGGAAATAATGAAGAAAGTTGTAGATTTACATCAGCCCGTAATATCAACACAGGTACTTAAAGAATTCTATGTAGTCGCAACAACAAAATTGAAGGCAGATCGAATAATTGTCAAAAATATCATACACAATTTTTGTAATATTGAAATTGTTCAAAATGATTTGGAGCTGATAGAACAAGCAATAGATATTAGTGTAATTTTACAATTATCATTTTGGGATTCATTAATAGTAGCTGCGGCCGAGAAAGCAAAATGCAAATTTATTATTTCCGAAGATTTAAATCCGGGGCAGACATATCGAGGAGTAATGGTGATAGATCCGTTTAAGGAAGATGCTTTCTAATCCCCGCTTTGCTCGCCGGCACATCCCCAAAAGAATGATACCTGTCTTGACAAGGCCTTTTAATAATACTAAATTTTTTTAGTAAAAATGAATGTTTTACAGTCAGGAGGTGTTTCGTGGATACAAAAAATATTGACTGGGGAAATCTTGCATTCGGTTATGTAAAGACCGATAAGCGTTTCGTTTCAAATTTTAAAAACGGGAAATGGGATTCGGGAGAACTCGTATCGGACGCTTCCATAGTTATGTCGGAATGCGCCGGAGTGCTTCAGTATGCTCAGACATGTTTTGAGGGTCTTAAAGCCTATACCACTGAAGACGGCAGAGTGGTTACTTTTCGTCCGAACCTTAATGCGGAACGTATGCATAACTCGTGTTTGCGAATGGAAATGCCCGTGTTCCCCGAGAAAGATTTTGTAAAAGCGGTTCTCTCCGTCGTCAAAGCCAATGTCAAATGGGTGCCTCCTTACGGCAGCGGCGCAACCTTGTACATAAGGCCGTTTATGTTCGGAAGCAATGCCGTGATCGGCGTAAAACCCGCCGATGAATATCAGTTTAGAATCTTCGTTACTCCTGTGGGGCCGTATTTTAAAGGCGGAATAAAACCCATATACGTGCGCATTTCCGACCGCGATCGCGCGGCGCCCCACGGCACGGGAGACATTAAGGCGGGTCTTAATTACGCTATGAGTCTTTACAATATCGTAGACGCACATAAAAAAGGATTTGCGGAAAATATCTATCTGGATCCGGCAACCCATACGTGTGTGGAAGAAACCGGCGGAGCAAACATTTTATTTGTGACTAAGGACGGAAAACTTGTTACTCCGAAATCCGACAGTATTCTTCCTTCCATAACAAGACGTTCGCTTATTACGGTCGCAAAAGATTATCTTAATATGGAAGTCGAAGAGCGGAGCGTAAGAAAAGATGAAATTTCAGATTTTGCAGAATGCGGACTGTGCGGTACCGCCGCGGTCATTTCTCCTATAGGAAAGATATTCGATCACGGAAAAGACATTTGCTTTTCCAGCGGCACTGAAAAAATGGGGCCGGTTCTTCAAAAGCTGTACGATACTTTGACAGGCATCCAAATGGGACGGATAAAAGCGCCCGACGGCTGGATATACGAAGTAAAGTAAAAGCGGTTTGCCGGCAATATTCCATTTAAAAACCGCATGCGATATTGAAAAAAGTCATAAGACAGCTATAATGCGTTTATGTCCAAGATAGTAAGCGATGATATACAGGATCTGGCCGTAGAGGCGGGCGCCCTAGTTCTAGAAAACGGGGGAGAAACTTATCGTGCGGAAGAGACTGTAGTCCGCGTAGCAAAATCGCTCGGAGCGAAAAATCCTTATTCGTTTGTAACGCCGACGGTAATATTGTTTTCATGGAAAAATGCTGCCGGAGAGCATTTTATGAACATGAAAAGGATCCGCCGCCGATGTACTAACCTAAAGAAACTCGCGCTTGTAAACGACTTGTCGCGCAGCATTGAATCTCACGGAAAAAATGAAACGCATGAATCGCTCCGCTTGAAATTCGACGGTATTGAAAACGCTTCAAGTTATCCCACGTTAATCCTTATATTGGCGGCTGCAATAAGTTCATCATTTTTTGCATTTATGTTCGGAGGAACTGCAAAAGACGCCGTAGCCGTGTTTTTTACGGGCTTTTTTTTGCGCCTGATGCTTATATTTTTTGAACGTCGGATACCGAACGATTTTCTTTTATCGGTCTTATCGGGAATTTTTATTGCGATCGTAGTAAGAATATTTGCGTATTTTATAAGCGACTTGAATGTAGGAATTTCCATGATTTCAGCCCTCATGATCGTCGTTCCCGGTATTACTCTTGTGACATCCATACGCGACATGATAGCAGGAGACCTTATGGCAGGTTCCGCGCGTTTGGTTGAGGCTATAATCATAGCTTCGGGACTCTCGATCGGCGCGGCGGGCGGTTTACTCATGGCAGGATTGGTATAAAGATGGATATCCGTTTATTGACAGAATTGGTAAAAGCCTTTGCGTTCAGTTTTGTCGCTGTGGCGGGATTTTCTATCGTCTTTAATACGGAAATAAAAGACGTGTGGTGGGGTTCCGTCTTCGGCTCCGTAGGCTGGGTATTATACACGGTTATCGCAAAATACATGGGCTCGGCGGCAGGAGGATATACCGCCGGCGCGTTTACCGTCGCCGTTTTTTCCGAAGTTGCCGCCATGGTTTTAAAAAGGCCTGCAACCATTTTTTTGGTTCCAAGCATTCTTCCGCTGGTGCCCGGCGGCGGAATTTATGACATGATGTTTGCAACCGTGAGCGGAGATCTGGTAAAGGCCGGAGAGGCAGGCTATAAAACTTTAATCGCCGCCGGGGCGATCGCACTGGGAATTGCGGTGGCTTCGTCTGCGGCGCGTATTTTCTCCAAGGCAATACGCTCGCATATTATACGCCGACAGTAGCAGGTGTAAATTTGTTTTCGGCGATGCCTTGAAAGCGCGCCGTGTTGTAGAAGTTGCAGCAGGGGGGCTGCTCCCGAAGCTTGATCATAAAGGCGGCGAATGTATTTCCACTTGGCGGCTACATATCTTCATGGACTTCGCGCCGATGACCTACTTCCACAACGACAATCACAAGTTCCTTGTCCTGTATGCGGCAAATCAACCTGTAATCACCTACTCGATATCGCCAGAATCCGAGCCGGTTTCCAACAAGCATTTTTCCTGTTTCCCGTGGATTTTTCAATTTTTCAAGTTTTTTCACAAATTTCTGTATTTGCGTTTGAATAGAATGATCAAATTTTAAAAATTGTTTTTTTGCTTTTGCTGGAAAAACAATTTTCATAACCCGGCCTCTTTGAACACCTCATCTGCCGGGTAAGACTTAAAACCGCTCTTTTCGTATTCATTCCAAGCTGTAACGGCAGCTTCATAATCCGCCTTATCTTCAAGACACTCTGCTAAAAACAACTCCGCCGCCTTGTTGATAAACCAACTGCGGGAACAACCCCGTTCGGCACAATAGGAATCAATTCGAGTAAACATATCCGGCTGAAAACTGATACTCATACTTTTAACCTTTGCTTTTGTTGTTTTCATAAAAAACCTCTTTATATTATAACAATCTTAATATTTTTGTTATCTGTTGTCAAATTTTAATCAATCCAAAATATATTGCGATGTAAAAATTAACGGTTTGTCAATTTTTATTCAAATAGATACTAAAACTGCGATGTCTTGAAAGCGCGCCGTTAATTCCTTAAAATACCGGTTATGAACATTATTTCATGGAACGTAAATGGTCTTAGAGCCGTAGAAAAAAAAGGCTTTATCCCGTGGCTTTTATCATCCGGCGCCGATGTTGTGTGCATACAGGAGACAAAGGCCGACATATCGCAGCTGTCCCCCGAACTTATCGCACCCGGAGGCGATCCATCGTCCCAAAGTTCCGCCGAAGCCGATTCAGGCCGAAATCCTTCGGAAGAAAATTTTTTAGCCGCCGGTATAGAACCTCGGAAAGAAATCTCATATTATTCTTATTTTTCTTCCGCAAAAAAAGCCGGATATTCTGGAACTGCCGTCTATTCTTTGAAAAAGCCTGACAGAGTCTGCACTCTGGGGATTCCTGAATTTGACGACGAAGGCAGGGTAACGGCCGCGTTTTTCGGCAGGACTGTGATAATAAGCGCTTATTTTCCGAACAGCCAGGCTGAAGGAGCTCGTCTTCCGTATAAACTGCGGTTTTGCGACGCTATTCTTGATTTCTGTGCCGACTTGGTGGCTTCCAAAAACAATGTGGTTTTGTGCGGCGATTATAATATCGCGCATAAACCTATAGATCTGGAAAATCCCAAGGCAAATGAAAACAATCCGGGTTACTTACCCGAAGAGCGCGCATGGATGGATAAATTCACTTCTTCGGGCTATGTAGACACTTTTAGGCGTTTTTGTGCGGAGCCCAAGCAGTATACGTGGTGGAGCTATCGCTTCCGTGCACGAGAAAAGGACATCGGTTGGCGTATCGATTATCAGTGCGTAAATGAAAAATTTTTATCGTCCGTCAAATCGTCATCCATACTGAAAAACGTGATGGGAAGCGATCACTGTCCGATAAACATAGAAATTTCAGAAACGCTCTAGTTACGATCTGTGAGTGCGGCCTGCGACGGGACGCTTTTTCTCCAAGGCTTCGTCTTAGGACGCGATCGATTTCGGCCGGCGTCCTGTCGTCCCGAGATCGATCGAATTGACCGCCCGTATCGTTTTAGATCTTTGCCGCCTTAATGGCTTTTACCGTATAGTTATAACTATGCTCATTTATCACAAAGGATATGTCTTCTCCTGCTTTGTGATCAAGCAAAGCATCGCCGAACGGCGACATATAAGAAATTATTCCGTTGTCGGGGTCGGATTCCCACGGACCTAAGATCGTGTAAGTTTCGTCCTTGCCAGTATCCTTATTTAAAAGAGTTACCTTTGTAGCAAAAGATATTACGGACGTGGTGATCGTAGTGGGATCAAAGATGACGGAACGATTTAGCTCTTCCTGCAATTTTGCCAAAGTTACGGTAAGGTAGTGCTGGTGTTCTTTGGCCGCCTTGTATTCCGCGTTTTCCTTTAAGTCTCCCTGAGAGCGCGCTTCGCTTAAATCTTTTGCGTTCGCGGGAATATCGACGTTTTGAATTTGGTCTACAAGCGCCTGCTTTTCTTCCAGTTTTTTAACGGTAACAAGCATTCCGCTCGGCGCGGAAGTTTTTTCTTCGGCCGTATGGAATTTATATTCCGGATATTTTTCAAGAATCTTATTGCGCAGCGTGGCCTTTATGGAAGACTCAAGGTCGGTTATGTCGTCTATAAGGGTGTACATGCGCGTGATCGTGTCTTCACCGTTTTCAATCATATACTTGAGTAAGGTGTCGTCTTTAAACAAAAGCTGCGTCGCCGTACGGTTTATCTTTTTATTTTCCGTTGTGTTTACGTGATTGTTTATTTCACGGAACGTTTGGGTGATTATGTTGAGCAGTCCTATGAGCTGCTTTTCATACGGTATTCCGGCTTCCTTAAACCACTTTTCATTCTGACATTCTTTAAACAAATATAAGGCCGCTTCCCTGTATTCGCGCGAATTTTCAAAACTCGCCTGAGCCAGTTTTTGTACTTTTTCAGTATGTCCCGAATTTATGAGTGTTTTCAGCATATCCGATGAAAGCACTGCCGGAAACAGTCTGATATACTGATCCGCCCAATCCGGGAGCATTTTTATGGCTGCAAGATAATTCGCCTGCAACGATGTATTTTTAGAATCTTTTAAAAGATCATACATTGCCCGAGGATTTTCAATGTCGTCGTAAATTTCTTTAAAAGTGTATTTTATAGGAAAGGCGAGCGACGGAATCTTAGCATTTATGTCGCGAACCACAAGGTATGAGGCAAGAATCTGCTCGTTCACCTTTGTTACCGTCTTTAAAAAACTTGTAAAATAGCTGAACATATCGGCGAACAGTTCGCTGCCCTTGTCCGTTTCATCGGCGTTAACGAATTTCATGAGAATTTCTATGCGTGCAAAGAATTGTTTTTGAGCCTTGAATTCGTTCGACAGTTTTTCTTCCAAACTGATTTCATGTTCGCGCACCGTGTACATATTTATGTCGTTTGGGTTTACGCCGAACGAAGAATTTGATTCCAAAATTTTTTTAGCGGCGGTATTCCAAGAAGTCCATTCGCCCGGAGTCAAAATGGAATCGACCAGTTCCGCCTTTATGCGCTTAAAGTCGCAGTTGTTGTCAAAACTTTTTATTATGGTCTTTAAAGCCCATTCTTTTTCATCTTTTATTTTTTTTGCCAATTCTTCGCGAGATTTTGTGGCCTTTAATACCCATATGTGGTTTTTGGCAAGCGGAGTAAGCGCGTTTACGGCCATCTTTAAAGACATTTCGTGTATGCCGGATCTTTTGCCGAAGTTGATTGTCAAAATGTCGTTATGTACCTTTCGTATGATACCTACGCCCCATGAACGGTGAAAGACGAAGTTTTTAGCGTCAAAGGCGATATGTTTTTCAAAATCGCTTATGGCCTCGAATACGTTTCTGAAATTCTGCGTAAGGTTGGAAGAACGTATGTAGTCGTCGAGGTGGCTGTGCCCCGCATATTTGCCTTTAAAGCATTCTATTATTTCTTTGCGCGCCCAATTATCTTTAGGATCTATGGAAAGGATGAGCTTGAGTATGTCTATAGCGGTATCCCATTTTTGAGTATCTTTATAATAAGTGTACAGCTCCTGCATCAAAAGAGCGCTTTTATCATCGCTTATGGTTTTGGCAACTTTTCGCTGAACGAGCAGAAAAAAATCAATCTCTTCCGGTATGAGTGAAATCAATTTTGTCCAAACTTCTTTTATTATATTCAGATTTTTTGCGCTTACGTACCGCAAAAGCGCTTTTTTATAATAGGCGATCGCATTTTCACTGTCCGAAAGCTCTTCGTAGTGTTCGGCAAGGGCTTTGGCAAGTTCGGCTTCTTCATAGTCAAGTTTTACAATCCGCTCATAAAGTTCCCAAACCTTTTCGTTGTTTTCCGCCCTGTAACGATCAGCAAGCGTGCGAAGCGCAAATTTATTGTTGGGATCGTCCGCAAGGATGGACTCGCACAAATATTCTACGACGGCTTCTTTGTGGTTTTTTTTGAAGATATCTACGAGAGAGACGAGAGCGGAATTATCCAGAGTACCTTTATCGAGCGCAAGAATCCCTGAAAAATATAAGGCTATGATGCTGTCTTTGGAATGCGTCAAATGTTCGTCGCAAAGGGTTTTTATTTCATCGGCGCAGTTTTCGTTGCGCGCTTTTTCTATGACGGCGGCAAGTTCAATGAGGTTGTTCTTCGTATAATTGCTTATGGCAGCGCGTGTCCATGTTTCTTCTTTAAGCATCTCTTGGACGTTTTTTATCAATTCTTCAGACATATGTTCTCCTTAATACCGTCATCCGGAATTATTTTACAAAAAGCGAATATATCACCGGATCTAATATCTTTATCTTTAACAATACCTGATTGATCTTAGGCTGTTCAGTGTTTGTAAGCACATAATGATCGATCAGCCAAAAATACAGGTTTATAAGCCGCGGCGTAAGCAAGGCTTGATCGCTTGAAGGATCTTTAGATTCATTCTCTTTGGCATAGATATCCTGTTTTAACCTTCCGACTTCCTGAGAACGCAGTTCCCGTTTTATATTGAAAATCCCAAACAAAACTCCGTAAACAGGAACCCATTCCTGCAGTGCGGCGCCCGTAAATCCCTTGTCCGTAACCTTGCGTATCAGGCAGCAAATCAATTCCGAATCTAAAAAACTGAAATCGATCTTTTGCGGATCCACAAAAAAAGCTTCTTTGAACAAAACTTTTGCCTTTTTTTCTTCTCCGCAAAGAGCAAAGCAGTCCGCCAGCTCCGCTATTATCGGCGAAGATCCCGGAAAAAGAGCGTTCGCTTCCAACAGACAATTTTTTGCCGTTTCGTATTCGCCAAATTTTTTATGACAGAGTCCTATCTTGCGGTAAATTTCAGCTTTTTGTCTGGGATCCGCCTCGTTTATCAGTTTATTATAATTTTCAAGCGCCAAAGTAAAAAAACCGCGCCTTGCGGCGTACAGTATGTCGTGCGGAGTTTTTTCTCCTGCAGTTCCGCCTTCGAACGCTTTCCATTCATGGATGATACTTTCGCCTCGTTCAAAAGGATCTTCGACGGATTCTATCTGTCTTAACGAATTTATCATAAAATGGCAGCAGTTGAGCGCAAAAAGGATGTCTTTGTTGTCCAAATCGGACTCTGCTGCGTCTTCAAGAATTTGCTTTGCGTCGTGCGGTTTACCGTTTTCGAGGAATCCGTATGCTTGTGTCAGGTTTTCACTCAATTGAATTCCCATAGGCGTATCTTTTATTATACTAAAAAGAGCTTTTTAGTCAATGAAAATACTAAAAGTGAGTGAATAAAGGGTTAAACTTATACTATGCTTTTGCCGACTGTGTCAAGATGTTTTTCACGATTTTATTTAAAAGGCGCAGGCTCTAAACATGCGCTTCCAACAGATTTACAACCGTTTATTCATCTGATAATATAAAAGTGCAATGAAAAAACCAATTCTAGCTCCTTCTCTGCTTTCCGCAGATCTTTCCGATCTAAAGGGGGCGTTTGAACAGATAGAAAAAAACAAAGCGGGAGCCGTTCACATAGACGTCATGGACGGAAGGTTCGTGCCTCAAATTACTTACGGGCAGCCCGTTATAAAATCGATCAGAGGGCTTTCAAAATTGCCTTTCGATATTCACCTTATGGTTGAACACCCTGAAGACCAAATTGAAAGTTTTGCTGAAGCCGGCGCGGATTGGATCACCTTTCATTATGAAAATAACGTGCATATCAATCGAATGATACAAAGCATCCGTTCTTTAGGAAAAAGAGCGGGAATCGCCATAGTTCCGTCCACGCCGGCAGCCTTGCTTTCGGAAATTCTTCCTGAAATCGACCTTGTACTTGTGATGACCGTAAATCCCGGATTCGGGGGGCAGAAATTTATAGAAGGATGTTTAGGCAAAATCGGACAACTAAAAAGAATACGGCAAGAAAACGGTTATTCTTTTGATATTTCCATCGACGGCGGCGTAAATGCAAAGACCTTGCCTGCCGTTATCGAAGCTGGGGCGGATATAATAGTTTCGGGCTCAGCCTTTTTTTCAGGAGGTCTTAAGTGGTAAATGTAAAAAAATATGTTTCGGCCGCATTGGGCGCCTTTGTTTTGTTTGCGGCGCTCCCGCTCTGCGCTCAAAAAGTTTCGACGGCCGCCGCAAGACAAGCCGTTTCACAGGGGCTTGAAGCCTACCGCGCAAAAGACTGGGAATCTGCGGTCTTCCTTTTGCGAAGGGCGGTTTCTTTGTATGAAAATTCCGATCCCGACACATTGTACATTCTTATTATGGCAGAGATGTACAGCAGAGATTATTCCGGGGCGCTTTCGGATATTGAAACATTTTTAGATGCTCATAAAAATTCTTTATATATTCCTTATGTGAATTATCAGAGGGGACGCGCCTTATATCACCTCGGCGAATATGAGGCTTCCGTCATGGTGCTAAGCGATTTTTGTCATGAAAATCCCGAAAACGAAATGTATTCCTCCGCCTTGTTTTGGCTTGCCGAATCCTTTTACGTTGCCTGCCGCTATGACACGGCGCGCGGCCTCTACGAGCGTATAATTACGGATTTTTCCGAAGATCCGCGGGCTGCCGAAGCGCAATACCGCATCGAAGTGATCGATCAACGCCTTAGAGAAGAAAAGCTCCTTTACCTTCTTAAAAAGACGGGGGAAGAATATCTTGCGGCAAAGGAAAGCTATGAAAAAAATATTAAGGAATATCAGGCTGAAGGGCTTGCGGGATTGCAGCGGCGTTTGAGATCCGAACAGGACAAAAATGCGGCGCTTCTGGCTGAAGTTGAAGACTTGAAGCGAAGAAATAATGAATTGCAAAACGATGTCGATGAGTTGAACACGCTTTCATCGTCATCCAAAGAAAATCCCGGCATTTTGATCTTAAAAGAAAAAGCCGTAGAAATTGAAAATTTAATCAATCCTAAAAACGGGCGGTAATGAAATGAGGATAAAAAAGACCTTTTTATTTTTAAGTTTTTTTGTTTTTCTTTCGTCGTTTGCGCTTGTAAAATCGGTTTCGGAGGATCAAGCATCTTCGACATTCGACGAAGACGCCGTGTCTCCCGAGTCTTCTGTAAAGCTTGAAAAAAAGAGCAAATTCGTTCGTAAGCGTTTTGCCGCCGCGAAGGGATCTGCGGGGGTAGCTCTTCAAAAAAATCTGGGAACGTTCGGGCTGTATGCGGTTTTTCCCGAAGGTTTTGTAAAACCCGTCATCGCTTCCCGTCCGGATTTTTCTTCCAGCGGTTTTTACCTTAAAAGCGGAAACTCGGTCTATCAGCTTAACCGTTTGGGAGGGATTCCTTACCGCCTTGCCGTATCAGGCGGCAGAGCTGAAATAGTTTACACTATTCGAAAAGACCGCGTACAAGCGGAAGTTTCGCTTTCGATGGAGATTGGGGCGAGTTCCAAAGACGCTGAAGCGGATGTTATAAAGTTCACGGTAGAAACGACCAACACGGGATCGGATAAAAGGAATTTTGCCGTACGCGGCGTATTTGATACCGTTTTGGGAGAAATGGCCTACACTAATTTTTCTACGGCAAAAATCCCGCGGATCGATGCCGAAAGGCAGTTTACGACAATGCTTACGGAAAAATGGATTGTCTCAAAAAACGAATCCACGGCCATGCAGATTGTCCTTTCGGGTACGGGCATTACGCCGCCTAAGACTGTTACGCTTGCAAACAGGGACATTGTTTCTTCCGGAGCGTGGGACGGCTCATATTACCGCGAAAACAGAATATTCAACTCGATCATGTCTTATAATAACTCCGCGGTCGACATAGTTTGGAATGATTTTTCGCTTTCTCCGGGACAAAAAAGCGCCGTAACGTTTTATGTGGTTATCGGAGTTGAAGGAAGGGAACCCGCAGGAGCCAAGCTCTTAAATTCTTTGGCGGCAGGTGAAACCGTTTTTTTTGCCGCACCTGCGATTTCTTCTGCGACGGCCGCCATATCTGCGGCGCACTCCGCGCCTGAAAGTCCCGCCGCATCTGCGCCGGCAGAGACTTTAGAAGCAGAAGGTTTGGATCCGGGGACCGGCGGTAAAATTTCAGATTCCGATGAGCCGCAAAAACTCAATACGGAGGCTGTCGATTCATCGCCGATAGAATCGGCGGAATTTAACGCTCTTTCGGATAAGTATCCCAATCTCGACCTTGATTACGTGCAGTCTTTGATCGACAGAATAAACGGTTTGGAAACTTCCGGAAATATTATCGACCCCGACGAGATTGTAAGGCTCAACGACGAGCTGGATGCAATTTTATCGGTTCTGAGGAATAAGTAAAAAATGCGCCGTTCAGCTCTTGATACAGCCTGTACGCTGATAAAGCAGCGACAATTTGCAAAGGCCATAACTCTGCTTGAAGGGCGTTCCGACATATATGAAGAAAATTTCGATTATTACATAACGCTGGGAACAGCCTGCCTCTATGTGGGCGATGCGGGAACCGCTTCAAAGTATTATCGCAGGGCGCGTTCGATAAAACTCACCGACACGCGTCTTTTGCTGGGGCAGGCTGCGATCTATCTGCGCCGCGGCGACACGGACAGAGCATTGAGATACTACCTTGACATTATCGACAGCGATCCCGGAAATAAGATCGCACTGCGCGCAATGGAATTTATACGCACAAAGGGAGATTACGATACGATTTGCCGCTGGGTGGACAGCGGACGCATAGAACAGTTTTATCCTGAAATAGGAGTCGATCCTTTCCGAGTTATGGGGTTTATTATTCCCGTTTTAGTATTTGCGCTCGGAGCCGTATTGGTGTTTAATCTGGCGTATAAGAAACCTGCCGTAAACGGACCTCGCGCAAATCTTAACGCCGTCGCCCTTACGAAGGATGAAGAAAAAAATGCGCAGGAAAGGGATTTGTCAGGGCAGGTTTATCGTTATATTTTGACTGACGCTGAAATTTCAGAATCTTATAAAAAAGCTATGGAGTTCTTTCAGAAAGAAAACGATAATGCGGCGCAGATCGAGCTTAACAAAATAGTCAATTCAAACGCCGCTTTTTCAATAAAACAAAAAGCAAATGTGTTTATGGGCTATCTTAAAGAAGCTACTTTTGATACAATACAGAAAACTCAAAATAACTATACATATAAACAGGTTTCGTCCGACGTGCCGCTCTACCTTGACTGCTGTATTTCGTGGACGGGGCGTATTTCAAACGCAAGGACGATGGGAGACGCTTTTGAGTGCGATCTTTTAGTCGGCTATGAAACCATGAAACGCGTTGATGGGATCGTCCCCGTTTTCTTTGAAAGAGCGCCCGAGCCTCCGATTGACGGAGAAAAACCCGTTAGGATTTTGGCTAAGGTTACGCTGAAAGACGGTTTTTTGAGCTTGGAAGGAAGATCCGTTTATCAAAGCGTAAACGATTCTCTTGAGCTAAGATAGAGGCTGTTTCAAAAGTCGGTTGCATTGATGTGCGATGACACATACGCTTTTTTGACAGCCCCGTTGCGGAAAATTCAATATCCGTGCAATTAATACAGTAAGTTCCTGTGGGAGGGAAGGCAGTAAAATGGCAGAAAACAAAGATATTCCGGCAGCCGGCGAACAGTCCGAAAAAATGAAGGCGCTTGAAGCGGCTAGGCTTCAAATCGAAAAACAATTCGGTCAGGGATCCCTGATGAAGCTGGGAACAAAGGCTAACACGGCCGGCATAGACGTAATACCGTCGGGCTCTATTTTGCTTGACGAAGCGCTTGGTATCGGCGGCTATCCGCGCGGCCGCATTATTGAAATGTTCGGCCCCGAATCTTCAGGTAAGACTACCTTGGCCCTGCATGCGATTGCCGAAGCTCAAAAGCTCGGTGGAATTGCGGCGTTTATCGATGCGGAACACGCTCTTGATCCTCAGTACGCAAAGGCTTTGGGTGTAAACATAGACGAACTGTGGGTTTCCCAACCCGACACGGGCGAACAGGCTCTTGAAATTGCGGAAAGCCTTGTGAGAAGCGGCGCTGTGGACATAATCGTTATCGACTCCGTAGCGGCGCTCACGCCTCAAGCCGAAATCGAAGGCGAAATGGGCGACAGTCACATGGGGCTTCAGGCCCGCCTTATGAGCCAGGCGCTGCGAAAGCTTACGGCCATAATAGGAAAATCCAATTCCATCCTTGTGTTTATAAATCAGATACGCATGAAGATCGGCGTAATGTTCGGAAATCCCGAAACTACTACGGGCGGAAACGCTCTTAAATTTTATTCTTCTGTGAGGCTTGAAATCCGCCGCATAGAATCCATAGAAAGCAAGAGTTCCGAAGAAGCGGTCGGTAATCACGTGCGCGTAAAGGTCGTAAAAAATAAGGTTGCTCCGCCTTTCCGCAAGGTTGAAATCGATATTTATTTCGGCAAGGGAATATCCGCCGTGGCAAGTCTGCTGGACTCCGCCGTAAAACACGGTCTTATAGACAAAAAAGGCGCTTGGTACACGGCAGGCGAAGAAAAAGTCGGACAGGGAAAGGAAAACGCGATTGCATTTTTAGAGCAGAACAAGGAATTTACTCAAAAGATTGAAACACAGCTTAGAGAATCGCTGTTTCCGTTTCAGGTTTTAAAAGCCAAGGAAATGCTCCCTTCGGGAAAGATCGCCGCCGCAAAAGCCTCTGCAAAGATGCGCTCCGCTGCTGATAGCCGTGTAGAACTTACGCCTAAAGGTTCCGCTATAGCAAAGGAGCAGGGAAAAAGCGAAGGAGAAACCCCTCCTTCCGAATTATTTTAATGATCCCGGTCGTATTGGGACTCGGTTCGAACGCGCCTTTTAAAGGTCTGTCTCCCGTAGAGCTTTTGGGGCGTTCCTGCATTTTTTTACGCGGCCTTTTTTTTTCTTTTTCGCAAAGGGACACTCTTTTTTCATCGGTATACCGCACAAAGGCGATGTATGTTACCGATCAAAGCGATTTTTTTAACATGGCGGCGATGGGCTTTTTAAACGATTCTTTTAAGCCCGGGGATCTTTTATCCGAAATTCATAAAATCGAATCCGCTCTCGGACGCGACAGACGGCATGAGGTAAGATTCGGCCCTCGTTCGATGGATATAGACATAGAATTGTTCGGCAAGTTGAATGTCGATGAACCGAATCTTAAAATACCGCATCCGCGCCTCTATGAGAGAGCATTTGTTTTAATTCCGATACTGGAGATTTTACCGAAATCTGCCGATTTTATAGACAGGGAAATTTTTGCCGAAAAACTCAGGCGCTTGCCTGAGCAGGGTGTGGAATTGTACATGCCTTTTGCAAAATTCCTTACAGAATATTTTCCGGAGGCGGCGGATGGATACAAACAGGAATTTAGACTCGGCTGACATAGGTTCTGCGGGCTTACCGAATGACACGGAGACTGCAACTAAGAGCAGGCGGAAATATACCGCGGGAGAATTTGAAGGTCCTCTCGACTTATTGTGGACTCTCATACGTGAAAGCAAGGTCAACATCTATGACATTCCCATCGCACAGATTACGGAACAATATCTTGAATACCTGGATTTTGCCGTTCAAACGGACTTAAGCGATCTGTCGGAATTTTACAGCTGGGCGGCAAAACTTATCTACATAAAAAGCCGCATGCTGCTTCCTATCGAAATAACCGGAGACGACGAGGATATCGAAGATCCCAGGCAGGAACTTGTCGCCAAACTCATCGAATACCAGAAATTTAAAAAACTTTCCGTATTGATGGAAGAAAAAGAAGAAGCCGGTGAGTGGAGCTTTGAAAGAAAGAAATTCCAGTGTGTTTTACCGTTTGAGGAAGAAGAATCCCAGTGGAAAAAGGTTGACACTTGGGATTTACTTCAGCAAATGCAGAAAATTTTTCATGACATGGTAGCAGTGTATTCCAACGAAAAAATAATCAACATGTATGAAGAAGTTTCGATCAATGAAAAGATAACGTTGATATCGGAACTGCTGGACAATAAAGGCGAATTCATGTTTACGGAATTGATCGTGCGCCGCGGAAACGAAATGGACATAATATGCGCTTTTATGGCGATCCTTGAAGCGGTTAAATTTAAAATGGCCAGCATCTATCAAAATAAATTATTCGGTGATATAAAGATATGCCGTTACAAGGTCGCATGACAAGGTTGTGCGTATAAATCATGTTTTTTAGAGGTACGAGTTGGAATTATTAAAGGAATCCGCCTTGGTCGAAGCGGTGTTGTTTTTGGAACATGAACCTCAGACCGAAAAGGCGCTTGCAGCTTCGGCACAGTTGTCGGAAGAAGTCGTTTCCCGTTGTCTTGAAATGCTTAAGGAAAAATATACGGCTGAAAATTCCGGCATAGATCTTGCAAAAATCACGGGCGGCTGGTCTCTTGTTCCCAAAAGATATATTTGGGACGTATTAAAAGAAAAGTACGGCAATAAAAACGAAGGAAAATTATCCAGACCCGCCATAGAAACTCTTTCAATTATCGCCTATTCTCAGCCTGTAACGCGTGCGGAAATAGAAGCTATCCGCGGAGTTTCCGCCGACACAATGATAAGACTCTTGATGGAAAGAAATTTAATAAAGGAAGTGGGAAAAAAAGACATCCCCGGAAAACCCATCCAATACGGCACTACAAAGGAATTTTTAAAATTCTTTCGCTTAAACAGCATTGCGGATTTGCCGCGGCTCGACGATGAGGAGAACGAACGCTTTGAGCTTGCCCGCTGAACATGCCGCTATGAGCGAAAAAAAAGATACTATACGTTTGCAGACTTTTATAGCCCGCTGCGGGGTAGCCAGCCGCAGAAGCGCCGAAAAACTTATAGCCGAAGGGCGCGTGAGCGTTAACGGAAAGGCGGTTAGCGAACTCGGCACAAAGGTTTCGCTTTCTGATTCCGTTTATGTTGACGGAAAGCAAATCGTCCTTGAAGATAAAAAACGTTACGTGCTTTTGAATAAACCCATAGGATACGTGTGTTCTCTTTCCGACGAAAAAGGGCGACCGGTCGCCGCGGATTTATTAAAAGAACATTTTAAAGAAAGGTTGTATAATGTAGGGCGGCTGGATATGTTCAGTTCCGGGTTGCTTATTTTTACGAACGACGGCGATTTTGCGGCAAAACTTTCTCATCCGTCTGCGGAAGTCGAAAAGGAATACGTCGTAGACACAAGCCTTGCCATTCCGAGGTCTTTTTCCGAAGAATTTAAAAAAGGCCTCCGCGTAGACGGAGTTTTTTATCGCTGCGTCGACGCGCGGCAAGTCAACGCCAGACGAATGCAAATAATTCTTACGGAAGGTAAAAACCGGGAAATCCGGCGGGTTTTTGAGTCGATGGAAATAGGAATAAAACAGTTGACCAGAGTAAGAATCGGAAATTTGCTTTTGGAAGGGTTAAAACCCGGAGAATTCAGAGAGTTGAAACCGTCTGAAATAAAAAACTTATTAAGTCTTTGCAGGCGGTAATAAATATTCACGGAGAATAATATGGTCATAGCGATCGACGGTCCTGCCGGAACAGGAAAAAGCACAATAGCAAATCTTATAGCGCAAAAACTCAAGCTTTTATATTTAAATAGCGGCAGTTTTTACCGTGCGCTGACGCTCGCACTGCTTGAAGCGGGTTTCGATCTTTCCGAGAACAAGGACGAAGACGCTATCGCTGATTTTTGTAAAAAGCAAAAAATAGAATATGTAAATTCTCATCTCATCCTAAACGGAGTCGACGTTGAGTCCCGCCTTCATGAAGACCTTGTGACGGCGCATACTTCGCAGGTTTCTTCCGTAATTGCCGTGCGGCACTTGGTGAACGATCTCATGCACAAGATCACCGATTCGCTCAGCATAGTATGCGAGGGTCGGGATATGACGACGGTAGTGTTTCCTGACGCCGAACATAAGTTTTATTTGGACGCCTCTATAGATGTTCAAGCCAAACGGCGCTTCGACCAGGGAGTGAGCAAATTATCTTTGGAAGAAATAAAAGAAGCGATTAAAAAACGCGATGAAAGCGATAAAAATAAGGCTGAAGGCGCTCTTAAGATAGCAAGTGACGCCGTTTACATAGATACCTCAGACTTGACCATAGAACAGGTTTGTGCAATAATCTTAAATAATATTCATAAAAAAGGGTTTGTAATGGAAGAAATGGAAGTGGAAAAAGATGCGGCTCAAACTCCTAAGAGCAGTATCCAGACACAATTTGAAGAATCTCTGAAAACTCTCGGTGTTTTGGAAGACGGACAGCTTGTTGACGGAAATGTTATTCAGGTAACTGCGGATTCGGTCTTTCTTGATATCGGATATAAGTCGGAGGCGAGACTCCCCGTTACGGAGTTTGCAGATGCTCTGCCGAAAGTGGGGGATGTGGTTACGGTCGTCCTTCTTAAAAAGAACGGCAGAAATGGTCCTGAAGTTTCCAAATCAAAGGCGGACGCAAAGCAGATATGGAAAGATATCCGAAAGGCTTTTGACGAAAAAGCGCCGGTTTCGGGAACCGTTTCAAAGGTTGTAAAAGGCGGTTACGAAGTCAGTCTCGGCGGAGATATTCACGCGTTCCTGCCGATAAGTCAGGCGGACAGCCAAAAAGTTGAAAAGCCTGAAAGCTTGATAGGACTTAAATCTCCGTTTTATATAGAGCGGCTTTATTCCGACAATAAGGCGAATGTTGTCGTAAATCGCAGAAAATATCTTGAAGAACAAATAGATAAAAACCGTGAAAAATTCTTTGAAACGGTAAAAATCGGGGACACCGTAAAGGGTGTTGTAAAGAGCTTTACCAGTTTCGGCGCCTTTATCGATCTTGGCGGATTTGACGGTCTTTTGCATATAAATGATATGAGTTGGGGACATGTTACCCGACCTAAGGATTTTGTAAAAAAAGGTCAGGAAGTGGAACTTAAAGTCATACGGCTTGAACCTGAAGAAAAACGCATAAATCTGTCTTTAAAGCATTTCCTTGAAGATCCGTGGGTGCATTTTGAAGAAAAATACCATGTAAATGACGTAGTAAAGGGAAAGGTTACGAAACTTACCGATTTCGGCGCTTTTATAGAGCTGGAAGAAGGTATCGAAGGGCTTGCGCATATAAGCGAATTTTCATGGACAAAAAAGGTCAATAAGCCTTCCGACATGGTTAAAGTCGGCGATGAAATAGAATGCATGATCTTAGGCTACGATATTCAGGCCGGTCGCGTTTCTTTAGGACTGAAACAGGTTACCGAAAACCCGTGGGATTCCATTGCTGAAAAATATCCTGTAGGAACCAAGATAGACGGAAAGGTTGTAAAATTGACAAATGCGGGAGCCTTTGTTTCAATCGAAGACGGAATAGACGGATTCCTTCATGTCGATGACCTTTCATGGACAAAGAAAGTTAAACATCCCGGCAGCGAAATTTCCGTAGGGCAGGATGTCAAGGTCGTAATCATAGAAAACGACCCTGAAAATCATCACATACGCGTAGGACTTAAGCAGCTAGAAAGCAATCCTTGGAAGCAGTTCGCGGCGGATTACAAACCCGGTTCGACTTTTGAAGGAGAGATAACTTCGATCACGGATTTCGGACTGTTTGTCAAAGCTCCGTCCGGTATTGAAGGGCTTGTAAACAAGTCGAATTTGAGCGACGACAAGGAAATTCCCTTTGAAGAGGCCGTTAAAAAATACAACGTAGGCGATAAGATTAACGTATACGTTGTTGACATAAACGTGGATAAGGAAAAAGCCGCTTTTTCCGTAAGGGAATACAAGAAAAAGCAGCAGCGTGACGAGATTTCGCGCTATATGTCTTCATCTTCCGACGATGACGACGGCGCCTATACTCTCGGCGATTTTATGAAAACAAAGAACAACGAATAGCTGAATTATCGCAAGTTTAATTGGTTTATTCGTGTACAAACGCATTGCCCGAATACAGGCAATGCGTTTTTGAATGAGGGACTGTAATATTGTTTGCCGGCGACTATCTTAAGGCATTTGAAGTATTTTGCTTGAATGAAGACACCGGGGAAGGAAAGGTCTCAAAACATACGGACGATACGGCGGTTGCAAACAAGGGCGGGTCGGAACGTTCGTTCGACGCTTTTACGGCTAAGAGCCGTGTAATTTTGGATCTTTACCGTGTAATGGAATCGGTCGCTCTTTCCGATGCGCCGGTATTGCTGACCGGTGAAAACGGAAGCGGAAAAAACTTTTTTGCGCGAAAGCTGCATTTGAAAAGCAAACGCAAAAACGCTCCTTTTGTCCGTGCGGATTGTATAGCTTTTTTGCAGGAAGGAGTTTTTGAGAATCGGATAAAAAATTACGAGCGGATGTTGGCAACGGCGGACGGCGGAACCTTGTTTTTTGACGGAATAGAAAAACTACCGCTCAATCTTCAGACTGTTTTGCTGGATCGCATGGCGCCTTATTCGAAATCTTCAGGGACAGTCTCGGATAAGACGGCCGCTTTTAATGTGAGGATAATTGCGTCTGCGGAATGTGATCTTGAGGCGTCTGTAAAAGACGGGCGGTTTTTGATCGATCTGTATCACCGTCTCAATACGTTTCCTATAAATATTCCGCCGCTCAGGGAACGGAAAGAGGATATAGAACCTTTAGCCGAGTTTTTTTTGAAAAAATTTGGCCGAAAGACGAAAAAGCAGTTTTCGGGATTTTCGTCGTCCGCCGCTAAAGCTCTGCACGACTACTATTGGCCGGGAAATGTCCGTGAGCTTAAAAATACGGTGGAATATGCCTGTATTTTAGGCGAAGAGCCGTTCATTCAAGACTGGGACTTGCAGTTTTCAAAAAGCTTTTCCGGAACGGCGTGCGAACAGACGGCTTCAGAAGAAAAAATTCCGTCTTTGACGGAGGACAGAACTCTTAAAACCGCATTGAACAGGTTTAAAAGAGCCTATATCTGTAAGATTCTTGACGAAACGTCTTGGAACCAGACTAAGGCGGGAAAGATATTGGGAATACAGCGGACTTATATTTCTCGCTTGCTGAACGAATTACACGTCCGTGAAGACAGAGACCGTAAGTAAGACGGATATTTGTCATTAAATTAGATTAATCGGATACGATAAAGAATTTTGTATCCTTTGCAGGAGTCTTGTATGACGCAAGAAAAAATTGAAAAAAAAACATTTTCCGAAGTATTGGGAAATTTTATTCTAAAAAATAGAAAAATCATTTTATGCGTTTTTGCCGTTTCTGTAGCGGCGATTTTAACATACGCCGTTATTGTAACCGTTTCCGGAAAAAATGTTGAAACGGGACTTGAAAAGATAGATAAAATCACTTATTCGTTGACCGATAAATCTTCGGATCTTTCAGAAACTGAGCTTGAGGCGCGCCGCGGCGATGCCCTCAAAGAACTTTCGGGATTCACGGCTAAAGGCGGTATTGTGGGTGCGCGCGCCTCGATGCTTTGCGGTGAAATATATTTTCAAAAAAAAGATTATACGAATGCCCGTACGCAATGGCTTTCTTGCGCTTCAAAAGCAAAAAAATCTTATATAGCGCCCCTTGCGTATTTTAACGCTGCCGTATGCAGTGAAGAGCTCGGCGATTCTGACGGCGCGATAAAATATTATGACGAAGCTTCTAAGTTCGAAGATTTTTTAGAACTTTCTCACGCATTGTTCAGTTTGGGCAGACTTCAGGAGGAAAAACAGGATTTTACTTCCGCCGAAGCGTCGTATAAAAAACTTGTGGATAAAAGCCCGTCGGAATCATGGGCGAAGCTTGCGAAAAACCGCATTATTGCGCTTCAAGCCCAAGGAAAATTACAATAGTGCATCTCGAGAAAACCGTAAAAGCGAGTTTTTCGATACCTATATGCGCCGCGGTTTTTTTATTTTTTCAAGCTTGCGGCTTACAAGAATATTTTGCGCTGGATCCTCCCGTAGCCTATCACACTCCCGCCCATAATACTACAAACTATCTGGAAAGATACTTCAGGTTCGGAACGGCGGCTAACAATAACTCCGGCGGATTTGTTGCCGAAGGAACAGCCGTATATTATAAGATCTACTCAAGTTATTCTGAAATGAATTCCCACATAAGTTCCGTAAACGCTTTGAATACCTTAAGCAACGGCTCTGCGGCTGCGCGCAGGGTTATAGAAACGTATTCGTATAAACCCGTAGGAACTTCCGCCGGTAGCAGAACGCCTTTAATCGCGAATAACGGAGCGCAAACGGTTTACATACGTCTTATGTCTTATGGAACGGATGCAAATTACAGCTCGAAAGTTATCATCGCCGGAGTTGAACAGAGCTGGAAACCCGTTCGATATGATAACAGGCGCACATTTGAGTTCGGCCGGGGAGGAAACGCATATCCGAATCATGAGAATAACGTTGTTCCTGTAATCGGGAACGACGACGTACACGGTTCTACGGCTCCTTCCGACAATGTTTGGTATGTAAACATGTATGCGATCTCCGTAGGCCGCGACGCTTCTTACACGCCGTACTACAGCCTTGTTACGTGGCTGGGCTCCGTAGCTATCGACGCCGGCTCTGAAAATAACTGAAAAATTCCGTATTCGGTTGGCTATAGGATAACGCGGAACGCGATGCCGCGGCGCCTTGCAGCACGCGGGCACGCGCAGATTTGCTACTTGAAGTAAAAAATGAAAAAGGGTATTATTATGCTATAAGAAGCTTTTAATATTATAGATTGAATAAGGAGTCATACAATTATGATCAAAGTAGGCATTAACGGTTTCGGCCGTATCGGACGCATGGTTTTTCGTGCAGCGATCGAAAATTTTAACAAGGATATCCAGATCGTAGGTATTAACGATCTTTTGGATGCCGATTATCTGGCTTATATGTTAAAATACGATTCCGTTCACGGACATTTCAAACACGACGTCAAAGTTAAAGACGGCAATATGATAATTGACGGCGGTTCTCCGATCCGTGTTACTGCGGAAAAAGTCGTAGAAAATCTTAACTGGAAGGCCGTAGGGGCGGAAGTTATCGTTGAGTCCACAGGATTGTGGCTTGACGACGAAACAGCGCGCGGTCACATCAAAGCCGGCGCCAAAAAAGTTGTTATGTCCGCTCCATCAAAGGATTCAACGCCGATGTTCGTTTACGGCGTAAACCACAAAACATATGCCGGACAGGATATTATTTCCAACGCTTCCTGCACGACAAACTGTTTGGCTCCGCTTTCCTACGTTATAAACAAGGAATTCGGAATTAAGAGAGGCCTTATGACGACGATTCATGCCGCCACCGCGACTCAGAAAACGGTCGACAGCCCTTCGAAAAAGGACTGGAGAGGCGGACGCGGAATCCTTGAAAACATGATTCCATCTTCGACAGGCGCTGCAAAAGCCGTAGGAAAGGTTTTACCCGAACTTAACGGCAAGCTCACCGGTATGTCCGTCCGTGTTCCTACTTCCGATGTGTCGTTTGTCGACCTCACCTGTGAGCTGAATAAAGAGACAACCTATGAAGAAATTTGCGCTGCGATGAAAAAATATGCCAAGGGCGAACTCAAGGGCGTTCTCGACTATACCGAAGATTCCGTAGTTTCAACCGACTTTCGCGGAGATTCTCATACGTCGATTTTCGATGCAAAAGCGGGAATCCAGCTGGATAAGACATTCGTAAAGCTCTGCGCATGGTATGACAACGAATGGGGATATTCAAACAAAGTTCTTGAAATGGTAAGAGTCGTCGCAAAAAAATAAAAGGTTTAAATTGAATGTCGCTAAATAAGCGCAAGTAAAAAAGGGCTGCCCGGAAGTTATTAAAAACCTCGCCGCGGCAGCCCTTTTTTATGCCGCATCGATTTTCCGATACGGTTTTATCTTATAAAGTTTAACAGCGTTTTATACGCTATGGCTATGCGGCGAAGTTTTTAAAACCCGTCCGCACAGTAAAACGGTTCCTTAAAATTGCACAGCGATTAAATCTTCAGATTTAGAAGATGGGCAATTTGTGCGCATATTGCGTACCTTCCTTAAAATTATAAGAATTCCGAAACGTGTTTTCCGCTTTCGGCGTCCAAGAACATATTTGCATCCGGATGCAGCCTTAAAATGGAAGCGGGACATTTTTCACTGCATGGGCCTAAGATTGTTGCTTTTACAGCCTTGGCTTTGGCCGACGCCGGAACGGTGCATACTATGTGTTCCGATTTAAAAAGAATAGGAATCGTTAAAGTTACCGCTTGTTTTGGAACGTCGGACAGCTGTTTAAAGCATCCGTCGTGTACTTGCTGATTTCTGCAAGTGTTGTCGAGCTCTACGATCTTTACCGTTTCGCCGTCGTGAAAGTCTGCGACGCCCGGATCGTTAAACGCTATATGTCCGTTTTCACCTATTCCCATAAGGCAAATATCGATCGGAGCCTTTTTAAGCTCCGCGGCATAGGCCTTTATGTTTTTTTCAGGGTTTCCCGACGGGCGTAAGTAGTGCACCTTTGCAAAGGGAACTTTTAGAAATATGTGCGCGTCCAAAAAATTTCCGAACCCCTGCGGTGCGTCCGCCGGAAGTCCTACGTATTCGTCCATATGGAACGCTTCTACCTTAGACCAGTCGATCTTTTTGCTTTTTGCAAGAAAGGCAAGAATTTCGTTTTGGCTTGGGGCCGCCGCAAAGATCGCCCTCACTATACCGCCTTTTTTTTGCTTTATCGCATTTACAAACATCCGCTCGGCGCATTTGCCGGCGGCCGTTCCCATCTCATCCCTTGAAGGGAAAATCGAAACATTAAAATTAGACTGCATGATTTAATCCTCCTTATTTTAAAGGAAATGCCTTTTCCGCCGAAGCGTTTTCAATAAAAAGATACCATTCCGGATGAGTTTTCATTATGGTGGCTGGCACATTGTTTGTGACCGGAGAGGTAAGCGTTTTTAAAATAGCGTCGGCTTTAACCGCATGCGGAACGGAAGACACGATCACCTTGCTTTTCATGATCTGATGTACGGTCATGGAAATAGCCTGATCAGGTACGTCGGCGACTGTCTTAAACCAACCTTCGTGTACTTGCTGGTTTTTGCATTTTTCATCAAGGTTTACTACTATGTAGCTTTCCTTGTTATTAAAATCCGCAGGCGGGTCGTTAAAGGCTATGTGCCCGTTTTCTCCGATTCCTATCACGCCGACGTCTATGGGCGCCTCCGTAAGTCTTTTGGTTATGTAAGCAATGTTTTCTTTTATATTGCCTTCTCCGTTCACAAAGACGGCTTCTTTTAAATTCACTTTGCTCACAAAGCGTTCTTTAAGATATTTACGGAACGAAGCGATATGGGTTTCCGCTAAGGCTACATATTCGTCAAGATGAAACATGGTTACCTTGCTCCAATCCACATCCTCTTTTATAAGGGCGTCGATCGTTTCAAACTGCGATGCTCCTGTCGAAAGGACGATACGGGCGTACCCTTTGCTTTTTATCGCCTTGTTGATCTCAAGCGCTATGCGGTTTGCAGCCGCCTGTCCGAGCTCTTGTGGAGACTGTGAAACACTGATAGTAAACATTTATTTTCCTCCAAAAATAAGGTAAAATTTTATATTTCGGTCGAGGATATACAGATCCCCGATCCCATCTCTCCTACATAAAAGGGAAGATTGCTTTGCATTACGATAGATACCGGAACGGATAATATTTTTGCCTTGGGGTTTTCGTGTTTAAGAACATAGCCGAACAAGGTGCTCATCCCCAAATATCCTCTTTGGTACGCATTTTTGTCGATGACGCCGCTTACTATGCCTTCTTTCAGATTTTGTACGTTTGAAGGACACAGATCGCTCGCAAGCACTTGGAATTTTCTTTGGGGATAGCGGGAAGCCACCTTTGCAAGCGCATGCGAATTTTTTTCACGGACAGTATACATGGCCGTGATCGCAGAATCGCTTTGCACGGCGGAATCGATGAGAGCCGTTTCTTCTTCTTCATCGTACGGGTCATGAATATACACGCATGAAAACGGGAGCTTATTGTCATTTATATACGCTTCAAAACCTTCTACGTTTTCCTGATGCGTCTTTGACGTCTCGTCCCCTAAAGCCACAAGGATTTTACCGGGACTGGAAGTTTTGCACAGATATTCCGCTCCCAGACGACCTATAAGGTAACTTCGCGGAGAGATGCAGCAAAGATATTTCATGTCTTCAAACTTATTGTCGATAAGAATGACCGGCGTCCCCTGCGCAATATGCTTGTTAAGGCAAAGAGAAAGCTCTCTGCCTGTGTTTTCAGGGACTACGAGAAGACCGTCGTATTCTTCTGGATGCTCGTATAACAGGGAATCAAGAATGCGGCATTCCTGTTTTGCGCCTATGAGCCCGGCCGGATATAAAAATTCACTGACTGTGCAGTTTAGCCCTGCAAATTCGCCGGCTGCCATGCGGCAGCCGGCGAGCATAGTATTGTGATAATCGCCGGTTGTGTTGCCTTCGCACATTATCAAGGCAATTTTTATAGTCTTCCGTTTTAGTGCGGACGCCATGTAGTTTACTCGGTACCCCGTCTTTTCGACTGCCTTTAAGATTTTTTTTCGCGTTTCTTCGCTTAAACCTTCTTTGTTATAAATTGCGCGGTGTATTGAAATAAGCGAATAACCTGTGGCCTTCGAAATGTCTTTAAGCGTCACTTTGCCGTCCATAAGCATTTTCCTATGATATGTATCCAAGCGCTCGCGGCAACATAAGCGTTATAGTCGGGAATAGGATTATTATTGCCAGAATAAACGAATACGTAAGATAGAACGGCATAAAACCTTTGATCGCTTTTTCTATGGGCATATTCGCTATAGAGCATCCGGCCCAAAGAGAAGTCCCTACCGGCGGAGTTAAAAGTCCGAGTCCAAGCGTAAGAACCATGATCAGCCCGAAATGATAGGGATTATATCCGTAAGACATCGCCACCGGGTACAGAATGGGCGTAAGAAGTATCAAAAGAATTCCCATGTCCATAAAACAGCCGAGAAAGACCATCATGATCACCATAAGAAGCATTACTACTCCTGGATTGCTTGACACCGACATCAGCGAAGAAGCGACCCGTGTGGGAACCTTAAGATAGGCAAGCACGTAACTGAAAGCGCTGCTCGTAGCGATTATTGCCATGACGGTGCTTAGGGTTCTGAGAGTTTTTTTAAGGCATTGAACGAATTTTTTAAAATTCATTGTACGGTATACGAAAATCGTAATGATTAAAGCGTATACGGCTGCAACTCCGCCTGCTTCCGTCGCCGTAAAAAATCCTGCGAGAATGCCTACTGCTACGATAAGGATCGTGATCAGTCCCAGCGCGGCTTCGCGTATTATTGCAATATTTTCTTTCCACGAATATTTTTGGCTTATAGGATATTTGTTTTTTACTGCGATCACAAAGGAACATACGCAAAGCGCAAGAGTAAGCAGTATGCCCGGAATGTAGCCGCACATAAACATTGTGCTTACGGAAAGACCGCTTCCGGCTGCGACAATATAGTATATCATGTTTTGGCTCGGCGGAATTATAACGCCTTCCACCGAACTTGTACACGTTACTGCAATGGAATAATCCGCGTCGTATCCTTCTTTGATCATTGACGGAATCAAAAAAGAGCCTATCGAAGAAACATCCGCTATCGAAGACCCCGATATGCCGCCGAAAAACATTGAAACAACGCAGTTTACGATTGCGGTTCCGCCTCTCACTCGGCCGATCATAACGTTGCAGAATTTTGTGAGACGGTCGCTTATTCCTCCGTCAGTCATGATCTGCGCCATTATTATAAAAAACGGCACGCACATAAACGTAAAGCTCGTGATTCCCGTAGACATTTTTTGAAACAGATTAAAAAAAGGAATGTCCAAATATATAGCAGTAAACAAAGCCGAAACGCCTAAACAAAAAGATATGGGAAAACGGAATACCATTAGCACGACGAGCGAGCCGAAAAGTATCCACGTAGCTATTGCCTGACTTGCCATCTTAATTTCCTCCCCTTTCTCTGTTCAGCTCGTCGATCGTTTTTACCGCATTTTTGTCGACAACGTATTCGCTTAGAGGCTTAAGACAGGTACTTGCAAAATTGAATGCTGCGTATACTGTCATAAGAATACCGCCGACTACTAACGGAGCGAATAAAAGTCCCTGCGATAATTGCGTTGCCGGTTGTTTTTTCGCTATGTTCAGAGCGGTTATCTTAGCTCCGTATTTGATCATGAGGACGCTGAACCAGACCAAAATTCCGTGCCGTCCAAGATCGAGAAACTTTTTTGCGAACGGCGGTAACTTACCGTATGCGAAGAACAGAGCCGCATGGGAATCCGTGTAAATATCGATGGGAATGCACAGATAGCCGAACCACACTAAAAACATCAGCGTAACTTCTTCAGACCAGCTGAACGGGTTGCCGAAGGAGCGCAGAACTACCTGGACAAAGGTTATGGCAACCTCAATTATAAGAATGTAGCAGCAGAGACTCTGTTCCGCTTCAATCATGCGATCTAATGCGGAACGAATCTTTGACAGTTTGTCTTTTTTTGCTTCCACTGTTGAACCTCGTGATATTAGATTAAGGAAACTGTCCGAAAACCGAAGTTTCCGGACAGCCCCAATTTCTTAATGCTTCAATATTATTAAATGATTATAAATAAATGATTCGGCCGAAATTCGGCCGATTTTGTTTAAGGATTTAGTTTACTGCCCTTATCTTTGCAATCAAATCCTTGTACTGAGGATATTTGTTGTAAATTTCACTCACAGCGTTTTGGAATTCTTTTGCGTCAACGGTAAATACCTTACAACCGGCCTTTTCTACCGCCGCACGGGATTCGTTTTGGAAGTCGTCCATAGCCTTCCTCTGCCAAAGAGCCGCTTCGCGGGAAGCTTCTTTTACAGCTTTCTGCTGGTCTGCGTTAAGTTTTTTCCATGCCGCCGTGCTCATGATAAGCAGCGCCGGAGGAGCCATGTGTCCGTCCAAAGAAAAATACTTTGCAACTTCATAATGTCCCGAAGTGTAATAAGAGACAAAGTCGTTTTCAGCCGCATCGATGACGCCCGTCTGCAAACCTTGGTAGACTTCTCCGTATGCCATCGGAGTTGCCGCTCCGCCGAGAAGTTCGACCATTCTTATGGCGACTTCGTTCTGCTGTACGCGGACTTTCATTCCTTTAAGATCGGATACTGATTTTATGGGTTTTTTAGTTGAATAAAAATTGCGCGAGCCTGATTCCAAAAAGTCAAGGCCTATTATGTTGTTTTTTGAGCGCATGGTATTTAAAATATCCTGCCCGATTTTTCCGTCAAGAACTTTGTATTTTTGCTCTGTGCCGGTGAAAATATAAGGCAGCGTGAATACGCCCACTTCGTTTACCGTAGACGCCAGAGCGGATGTGTTTATGCGTGCGAAGTCGAGAGTTCCGGCCTGTACCTGATCGATTGTTTCATTTTCATTGCCAAGCTGTGCGTCCAAATACACTTCCACTTCCACTGTTCCGCCTGTCTTTGCTTTGACCAGATCGGCAAACATTTTTACACCCTTAGACACAGGGTTGTTCGCCGGTTGATTTTCGGCAAGCTTAAGCTTGATAACCTTAGCAGCCTTTGCTTTTGTGGAACCTGTAGCAAAGACGCCACCTACCGCAGTCAGCGCTATGATTGCAAACGCGACCAATTTTTTCATATGTACCTCCAAATAAGAAAACGTTACCGTTAGCGTTTTACTATATTCTACCTTTGTTTTTATAGTTGTCAAGATGAATTTTTATTTTTTATTTTTCCGGCCGCTTAGTGCCTGAACCGAGCGGCTCGGCAACAAACAATAGAACAGAAGTACGCAGCTGAATAACCAAACGGCAGTGCGCCGGTTAAACAACTGAACGCGCGTTTTGAAAACGAAATGTTTAGGGAAACACAAACCGCATACGGCGCTGTTTGAGGCATTGAGACTTTTGAGACGCGGCAAATTCCTTGACGAACGATAAAAAGCTGGCTATAAGTGATTATACGAGGTAAATATATGTTATTTATAAATGCAAGAGTTATACTTGAGGGCGGAATTTTACAAAACGGTTTCGTTCGCACAAAGGGGGCTGAGATAATTGAAGTCGGGGAATGTAAAAAGAACGCCGACAAATCTTGCTGCAACGGCTCCGTTTCCGGGACAAACGGCGCTTTCGCTCCTAAGGACGGCGAAACCGTCGTAGATTGTTCGGGAGATTTTATTTCTCCGGGCTTTATAGATATTCATTCGCACGGCGGCGGCGGTTTTGACAATATGGACGGAAGTCCTGAAGATATAGAAGGAGCCGCCCTCGCTCATTTAAAATACGGTACTACCACTTATTATCCCACCACTCTTACGAGCAGCGACGAAGCGCTTTTTAAAACCTTTGAGTGTTTTAGGCAAGTGAAGAAAAATAAGAGTAATTTACCGCATCTTCCGGGTCTTCATCTGGAAGGTCCTTTTTTTGATATGGTGCAAAAAGGCGCTCAAGACCCCAGATTCATAAAAAATCCTAAACCCGAAAACTATATGCCCATTCTTGAAAAAGGCGAAGGCATCATAAGCCGCATATCGTTTGCACCCGAGCTTCCCGGAGCCTTGGAAATGGCCGACGTGTTTCATAAAGCGGGAATAATGATGGCGGCCGGACATACGGCCGCTACGTATGATGAAATTTCCAAAGCATACGATCACGGCGTGCGTCATCTTACGCATTTTTATTCGGGTATGTCCGGCATCGAAAGGAAGGGCGGCTTTCGTATTCTCGGAACGATAGAAGCGGGCTATATCATGGACGGCCTTTCCGTAGAATTGATCGCCGACGGTATGCATTTGCCGCCCGATCTTTTAAAAATGATCCTTAAGCTTAAAGATCACGACCACATTTGTATCTGCACGGACAGCATGCGCGGCGCCGGAATGCCCGAAGGTCCTTCCATTTTGGGAGCAAAGGTCGGCGGGCAGGAAGTCATAATCGAAGGGGGAATTGCCAAAATGCCGGACCGCACTTCCTTTGCCGGAAGCGTCTGCACTATGGACAGAACTGTCCGCACGATGGTCTATAAAGCGGGGCTCCCGATGTGGGAGGCCGTCCGCATGGCAAGCCTTTTGCCTGCGCGTTTTATGGGCATTGAAAAAAAGACGGGCTCGATTTCGGCAGGTAAAGAAGCCGATCTTCTGATATTCGACAACGACGTCAATATAAAACAAGTGTTCGTTTCGGGTAAGAAAATGTGAATATACAATCGGAACCGCACGGGTGAAACAAACATCTACATAAAGTGAACAGCGCATTGCTCCTTATTTTAAAAAGAGGTATAGTTGATTGTACGAATAGAAGCGTGCGCAGAGCGCACGAATTGCGGTATTTTAAAAATTGACATTTTCTGCAATGCCGCAATTTATAGGAGGATGTTATGATAAAAACGGTTAGAGATGTAAATTTAAAAGGCAAGCGTATCGTTATGCGCGTTGATTTTAATGTTCCTATGAAAGAAGGAGTCGTTCAGGACGATACGCGCATTATGGCCGCCCTTCCTACCATAAAGTACATACTTGAGCAAAAACCCAGAAGCCTTGTGCTCATGAGCCATCTGGGAGACCCCGCAAAGGACGTAAAAAAAGCCGCCGAAAAAGCCGAAAAGGCGGGAAAAACATTTACCGAAGCCGATAAAGAAAAGTTTATAAACGGCAAAAACCGCATGAAACCTGTGGCCGAATATCTTGAAAAAAAATTAGGCGGCAAAGTGTTTTTTGCCGAAGATTCTCTCGGACAAGGATCCGCAGTAGAAGCTCTTCCCGAAGGAGCCGTTATGATGCTTGAAAACACGCGTTTTCACAGCGAAGAAACTTCAAAAGACGCCGCAGAGCGCGACAAGATGGCAAAAGAACTTGCTTCCTACGGAGAAATCTATGTAAACGACGCCTTCGGCACGGCTCACCGCGATCACGCTTCTACGGCTTCCATCGCAAAATTTATGAAAGTAAAGGTTGCGGGCTTCCTTATGGAAAAAGAAATAAAATATCTCGAGCCGCTTTTAAAAGATCCGCCCAAACCAATGGTAGCGATTATAGGCGGCGCAAAGGTGTCTTCAAAGATCGCTGTGCTTGAAAGCCTGCTTAAAAACGCTTCCGCTCTCGTCATAGGCGGCGGTATGGCGTATACGTTTCTTAAAGTGCAGGGATACAAGGTCGGTAAATCTCTCGTTGAAGACGATTTTGCCGATACGGCAAAAAAACTGCTTTCGGACGCAAAGGATAAGGGCGTAAAAGTTATTCTTCCCGTAGACCACGTGTGCGCCGCAGAGTACAGCGCGGACTCGACTCCGACTGTAGTCGACGATGTAAATATTCCCGATAACCTTATGGCGCTTGACGTAGGCCCCAAGACTATCGCTTTGTACAAAACTACGATTGAAAGCGCGAAATCAATTGTTTGGAACGGTCCCGTCGGCGTATTTGAATTTGAAGCGTTTTCCAAAGGAACGGCAGCCGTTGCGGAACTTGTTGCAAAAGCTACCGGTCGCGGCGTTATGACCGTTGTAGGCGGCGGAGATTCGGTTGCAGCCGTGAACAAATGCGGCCTTGCGGATAAGATGAGCCATGTTTCCACCGGCGGCGGAGCGTCCCTTGAATTCCTTGAAGGAAAAACTCTTCCGGGTATTGCCGCTCTGGAAACGAAGTAATTTTGCTCGGAAAAAGATCGGAGAAAATATGAGAAAACATTATATTGCAGGAAATTGGAAAATGAATCTTAACAAGGCACAGTCCCTTGAACTTGCAAAAGCCCTTGTTAAAGAATTAAAGGGGAAGTCCAACAAGTATATGATTGCGGCTCCCTTTGTATACCTTGACGCGCTCGCGCCCGTCCTTAAAGGGTCTAACATCCTTCTCGGAGCGCAGAATATGGCGGCTACGGATAACGGCGCACATACGGGGGAGGTTTCTGCCGATATGTTAAAAGACATCGGAGTGCAATCCGTGATACTCGGACATTCGGAGCGTCGTCATGAAATAGGCGAAAGCGATTCTCTTATCAACGCCAAAGTTAAAAAGGCTTTGGAAAAAGGACTTGAAGTCGTTCTTTGCATAGGAGAGCTTCTCGAAGAGAGAGAAGCCGGAAACGCAGAAAAGGTGTGCGCCGCTCAGCTTACGGAAGGACTTAAAGGCGTATCTGAGAATCAGCTTAAAAATGTCACTATAGCGTATGAGCCCGTATGGGCGATAGGAACCGGAAAGACCGCTACTCCCGACGACGCACAGGCCATCCATAAGTTTTGCAGAAAGCATATTGAAAAAATGTACGGTAAAGCCGCTTCCGAGGCCGTCGTTATACAGTACGGCGGTTCCATGAAGGCGTCAAACGCTAAAGAACTTCTTGCGATGGAAGATATTGACGGAGGATTGATAGGTGGCGCTTCTCTTGCCGCCGACACCTTTGTTCCCATTTGCATTCTTTAAAAAACGGCATGCGAGAAAATTTTAATTTCCGAGAATGGCGTTTTCGTGCGCTTTTTGCGCACAGTTGATAAGCGACGTTTGCCGCTGTTCGCGCTTGTTTGACAAATTCTACTATTTTAGCTATTATAGCGCTAATATTTAGTTTGGAGTTTTTATATATGGGTGTTATCGGTATTATCCTTCTGGTCGTATTCGTTATTATCTGTATCCTGCTGGTTTTGCTGGTTTTGGTACAGAATGAAGAAGGTATGGGAGGTCTTATAGGAGGCGGAGTTTCCAATGCGTTCGGCTCACACTCAGCAAATATATTGACCAAAACAACTTACGTTTTGGTTACGCTGTTTTTTGTTACAGCCTTCGGTCTTGCTTTGTTGAATAAAAAACCCGCTGTAAAGACCGATCTGTCGGGTGCGGCGCAGTCTGTCGAACAGGCTTCGGGGCAGAGCTCCGAATGGTGGAAGGATACTTCGGATTCTTCAGCACAATAATTTTGAGGATTTGGTATGTTTTCAGATATTTTTCCTCCGGAGAATATTATCGTCGGTTTGGAAAGCGAAGATAAAGACGAAGTTTTTGAAGAAATGCTTGAAGTCATTGTTTCCGCGCAACCGTATATCAATCGTTCCGAAGCCTTGACGGCGTTAAAAGAACGTGAAAATAAAATGACCACGGGGATCATGCCGGGGATCGCGGTTCCTCATGCCATAAGTCCGTCCGTAAACGGCGTTGTCGGCGCCTTGGGGATAAGCTTTACGGGAGTCGACTATGACGCTATGGATAATAAGCCCGTGCATATCGTTTTTATGCTGCTCTTCGCTCCTAAGGAAACGCAACGGCACCTTCAAATAATGAAGCAATTTGCCGATCTTCTTCATCATCAGGAATTATGCAAGGCTCTTATGCAAAAAAAATCTCCGCAGGAAGTATATGACGCGATTCGCTCTTATGAAGAAGCGATGGAGAGCGATTACTAGAAAATCCGGAAATAAAATTTTAACCTTGCGGAGATGAGTATGGAAAAAGATGAAATGAATGCTATCGATCATCTTCTTGGTGTAGAAAAAACAGCTATGCAGCTTGTTTCGGACGCTCAAGGCGAAGCGTCAAAGCGCCTTACGTCGGCTCGCGCTCAAGCTGATGAGGAATATAAAAAAAAGTATTCAATCCTGATCGATAAACTGGAGAAAGATCTTCAGACGAGGATTTCTGAAATCAAGGCCTCTCACAACGAGGCTCTTGACTCTTATAAATCCGGCGTAAGCAAAATTCAAAAGGACGTTTTCGCTTTTAACGCATTGTTGGATTCCGTTTTGTTTGCGGTGTAAGGATAAAAAATGAGTCGTTCTGATGCTGCCGCATATGTAAATGCAAAGGCAAACGGAATGCTACAAAAATCGTTTGTAGGGCCTAAAGCAATAAAGTTATTTTCAGTACATTCTCTGCCTGAATTGTGGGCGCTTCTTTTTACACAAGAAATGCCTTCGGTACCCGGCCAAGTGCTTGCCGAAGAGATCGAAAGAAAGGCTTTGCAGGAATTTATTTTACAATACAAAAAATTGCTGGCTATGTATCCCAAACCCGACGCGGTGTCTTTGTCGCTTTTGCAGTATTACGATTATGAGAATTTAAAAAGCATTGCGACCGCTCTTTCCAAAAATGAAAAAAACATGCCACAAGTGATAGACGTAAGTCCTTATAATATAATAAATTATAAGGAATGGCCCGATTTGGTTAAGATTACGGAAAACACGCCTTTTTATTGGTACGATAGAATTCCTTCCGCTCAGGATATGCAGGCCTTGGACAAAAGGCTTGATTTTCAGTACGTAAAAAATCTTTGGAAGTCCATAGACGAGCTTCCGCGTTCGGAGCGCCCGTTTGTGCGCGATTTTATACTTGAGGACATAATTTTTAAAAATATTATTTGGGCGATGCGTCTTAAAGTCTATTACGATATGAAAAAAGATGATATTATTGCTCAGTTGATATTTGCCGACGATCATAAGAATGAAAAAGATTTGTTCGCCGCTCTAGCGCTCTCTATCCTCGATAAGGATATAAACGCCTATTCGGACTGGAGCGGCTGGAAATATGAAGACGCTCTTAATCCTCATGAAGAGGGGGGCGAGTGGACGTTGGATCCGTGCTGGGTTGAACAGTATTTCCGCAGAATTTTTAATCGAAAGGCGTTAAAAAAAATGCATCAGTATCCGCTGACGGCTATGGTCATGGTATGCTGGTTTAAGATCAAGCAGAATGAATATGAAACTGTCTGCGCCGCATCCGAAGCGCTGCGTATGGGCGTCGATGAGACACAGGTAATGGAATTGGCCGGTATTGCGCCGGCGAAGCAGAGGTAGAGGATGGCAAGAACGACGCAGATGCGGCTTGTTGAGCTGATGGTATTAAAACAGGATATTGCACGCATAATCGAGTTTTTAGGTAAACGCGCCGTTTTTCAATTTGAAAATCAAATTTCCTCTTATGAAAATGTATCCGATGAAAACACGAAGAACGATAAAGAACATGAAATTTTTTCCTCTTTGCAGCAGTGCCGCGCATATCTGAACATTCAAGACAGAAGCGACGTACTGGATTGTTCTCTTCCCGATCGCGACGACTACGATAAAGCTCAAAATTTTTTGTCGGCCGTAGACGAACTTAAAGAAAGGGAAAAAGAAGTGACCGAAAACGCTCGGCACGTAAAAGAAGCTTACAGAGAAGCTCTGGCTTTTTCAAATTTGAAGGCTTCATATTCCGATCTTGAACACCTTTCTTTTCTTACATTGCGCATAGGAAAGATCGATCCTTCGCTGGTTGATGAACTTAAATTCGCCGTCGGAGACAGAGCCGCCATAATACAACTCGGTGACGATAAGTCGCGCATACTCGCGGCGTCGTCCAAAAAGGGACGATTTGCTCTTGACTCGGAATTAAAGCGGCACGGTTTTGTAGAAATGGAAATTCCTAAGGATTTTAAAGGCATTCCTGACGACGTTCTCGAAGGTCTCAAAACCAAGTCCTCCGAGGCTGAAAAACAGCTTGCCGTCGTTTCCGAAGAGAGAAAGAATTTTACGGACACCCATAAGGATATGCTTTTGCATCTTTTGGGCGTCTTTTCGATAGCAAAACAAGTGCGTGAGATGGAAAACAGGCTTGAGGCTACACACATGGTTTATCGCATTACGGGATGGATTCCCGCGTATGCGACTCAGCAGATCATGCATGATCTGGATGTGCTCACTGAAGGCAGGATTGCGATACGGGAATACAAACCTTCGGAAATTCCCGCCGTCATATCCGGACGCCAGCAGGTTCCCGTACAGCTTAAACACGGAAAACTCGTAGGCGCCTTCGGCAGAATGATCTTCAGTTACGGATCTCCCGTTTACGGCTCCGTCGATCCTACGCCCTTCGTCGCGTTGTTTTTTACGCTGCTTTTCGGTATCATGTTCGGCGATCTGGGACAGGGGCTTGTCTTTTTATTGTTCGGGCTGCTTTTAGCTAAAAAGATCGTTAAAGTAGGCGGTTGGAATAAATTTGCTCCCGTCTTTATGGCTATAGGAGTGAGTTCTTCCATAATGGGACTTTTAACCGGAGAATTTTTTTCAAACGAAACTCTTTTGGAACCGTTCGCTCATTACGTTACGGGGCTTTTCGGCACGTCGAGATCTCCAATCCTGCCTATGCGCCCGGCTTCGGATCCGCAATCAATAAAAAACATGTTTATGTTTTTCGGATTTTCCATCGCGGTAGGATTTGTCATCAATACTTGCGGGCTAATTATCAACATAATAAATCAGTTTAACCGGAAACATTGGGGCGGCGCTCTCTTCGGCAAGACGGGACTCTCCGGAGCGCTTTTTTTCTGGTATGTGATAGTCTTTGCGGTAAGGCTTGCGGCTTTCGGACATGTTCCCGAAATCTACGACTGGGTTATCATTGGGCTTACCCTGTTCGGCGCGGCATACGGTGAAATTTTGGAACGCCTCATCGAAGGGCGCCACCCCGTATTTGAAAACGGGTTCGGAGCGGCGGTTATAGCGGGCTTGGTTGAAGTGATTGAAGTTATTTCGAATTATCTTTCAAACACGATAAGTTTTATGCGCGTAGGCGCTTTCGCCCTGTCGCATGCGGTTTTAGGCTATATAATTAACACTATGACGCATCTTGCAGGCGGAGCGGGCGGCATTGCGATCTTAATCTTGGGTAACGCTACGGTAATAGTTTTGGAAGGAATGATCGTAGCCATTCAAGTGATCCGTCTGCAATATTACGAATTCTTTTCGAAATTCTTTAACGAGACGGGAAGAGAATTTAAACCTTTCGGATTTTATTATACATAAAATATGCAAATATACCGCCTTGACGCGGTTTTACATTAAAAACAGATCTTTATAAGGTGTAGGGGTGTTTATAGTATGAATAAGAGATTATTTGTATTTGTTCAGGTTATGTTGTGTGGAGCAGTTCTTTTTGCACAGGGAAGTGCGTCTTCAGCCGTGAGAGGTTCGGTGCTTAAATATTTTGCGGCCGCTCTTGCCGTAGGAATCGCTTGCATAGGAGGCGGAATGGCCGTAGGCAAGATAGGCGCCGCCGCCATGGGCGCGATGAGCGAGAATGCGGAACTTTCAGGTAAGGCGCTGCCGTTCGTAGGGCTTGCGGAAGGTATTTGCCTGTGGGGATTCCTCGTAGCGCTGCTTATCATTATTCAATAATGGAATATTTTATAATCGGTGAAAGGGAGCTAGTCCTTGCGTTTGCTCTTGTAGGCGTTCAAGGAACGGCGGCCGTAAACCGGAACGAAGCGCTCGAAGCGTTTAACAGAGTAACAGGAAGAGGCGGCGTTTTATCTACTCCGATAGAAGGCGGCCGCCCTAAGGTTCTGATTTTGACCGAAAACATTACGGTAATGCTCGAAAGCGAAGTTCTTGAATGGCAAAAAAAAGGCGATTATCCGCTTATAGTCGAGATTCCCGGCATTCAAGGGCATCTGCAGGGCAAAAAAACATTGACTGAGGCAATAAGAGAAGCGATCGGCGTAAAAGTTTAAAGCAGGATCGTTTTATAAGGTAACACAGCATGGAAGAATTACGTTCGACCGAAATTCTTGATAAAGAAATACAGGCCGATGCAAGAAAAAAAGCTGAAAAAATTTTAGCTGATGCGGATCGTGAAGCGCAGCGCATACTCGACGGAGTTGCAACGCGTCTGGAAGGCGCCGCAAAAGAGCAGGGCGACCTGTACGAGCAAAAGATTAAGAAGTTTTTACACGATACCGAAGCGGCTCTCCCTATTGAAAAAGGAAGGTTTCTGGCTTCTTTTATAGAAGATGCGGTCTCTTCTTCAATAGATTCTTATTTGAAAACTATGTCCCAAGAAAAACGCTTCGAGCTTATAAAAATTCTTTTTAATAAGCTAAAAGGTAATATAACGGGAAAAAAGATAAATGCTCTTGTTTATGGTTTTAACGCGGAATATGCAAAAAAATATTTTCTTTCGGTTTTAGGAAGCGATTTGATCTCTTGCAAAGAGACTACCTTTGAAAAGACCGGACAAATGGAAACCGGCGGAATAAGTATACATGAAGGAGTTATTCTTGAGTCGGAAGACAAGTCCGTGCGCTGTCGCCTTACTTTGGAAGAATTGGTTTCCGAAATAGAAGAAACGCAAAGCAAAAAACTTGCGGAAACTTTGTTCGGCGGGAGGTTGCCTGAATGATTGAAGGAAGAATCACTCGCATATCTGGTCCTATAGTATTTGCCGAAGGTCTTGACGGCTGCGGTCTTTACGACGTAGTAAACGTGGGCGAAAAAGAGCTTATAGGCGAGATAATCCGTCAGGACAGGGGAAAGGCCACGCTTCAGGTCTATGAAGATGTGACAGGGCTTCACGTAGGCGAAAAGGTTGTCTGTATAGAGCGTCCTCTTTCGCTGCGACTGGGACCGGGGCTTGTGGGTACTATCTACGACGGTATCCAGAGGCCTCTTAAATCCATGTATGAAGACGGCGGCGCTTTTCTTTTGCCGGGTCAACGGACAAAACCTCTTGACGTTGAAAAGAAGTGGCATTTTGAGCAGGGATCCGTCTCCGACGGAAGCAAAATAACGGCCGGTTCTGCAATTTTTCCCGGAGCCGTCTTGGGCGTCGTGCAGGAAACAAATTCCATAGTTCATACAATTGCGGTTCCTCCGACCGTGCGCGGTCGTACGCTTAAAACATTTGCAGGAAGCGGCGATTATACGATTGAAGACGTCATCGGCACAACGGAATTGGATGAAGAGATAAAACTTTCGCAGTATTGGCCTGTGAGAAAGCCGCGTCCGTATATGCAAAAACTTTCGGTTACGGAGCCGCTTGTTACCGGTCTTCGTGTGATCGACGTATTTTTTCCGCTTTCGAAAGGGGGAACGGCTGCTATCCCCGGCGGTTTCGGTACCGGTAAAACCATGACGCAGCACGCTATAGCAAAGTGGTGCGACGCGGACTTGATCGTATACATAGGGTGCGGAGAGCGCGGCAACGAAATGACCGAAGTTTTAAACGAATTTCCCGAGATAGTGGATCCCAGAACGGGACGCTCCCTTATGGAAAGAACGATTCTCATTGCTAACACTTCGAACATGCCCGTAGCGGCGCGCGAAGTTTCCCTTTATTCGGGTATTACGCTTGCGGAGTATTACCGCGACATGGGTATGGCCGTAGCTATAATGGCCGATTCTACAAGCCGCTGGGCAGAAGCTCTTCGCGAGCTTTCCGGTCGAATGGAAGAAATGCCTGCGGAAGAAGGATTTCCGGCTTATCTTCCAACGCGTCTTGCCGAATTTTATGAAAGAGCGGGAAGGGTAACTTCGCTTTGCGGAAAAGAGGGCTCGGTTTCGGTAATCGGAGCGGTATCGCCTCCCGGCGGAGATTTTTCCGAACCTGTTACGCAGCATACGAAGCGTTTTATACGCTGTTTTTGGGGGCTCGACAGAGAACTTGCAAACGCGCGGCACTATCCTGCGATAAGCTGGATAGATTCATACTCCGAATATGCTGACGAAGTTAAGGACTGGTGGGAAAAGCACGATCCCGAATGGGCGACGGTCAGACTAGAAGCCCTCGATCTGCTTAAAAAAGAGCAGCGTCTGCAGCAGATCGTCCGTCTTATAGGGCCTGACGCCTTGCCCGAAGCCGAGAGACTTCTTCTTGCCGTAGCGGATATGATAAAAAACGGATTTTTACAGCAGAATTCTTTTGATCCTATCGATACTTATTGCATTTCGGAAAAACAGATCGCAATTCTTGTTCTCATGATGGATTTTTACCGCCGTGCGCTTGCCGTCATAAAGGAAGGTGCTCCGCTCGTAAGGGTAAACGCCCTTCCCGTAAAAGAAGAGATTACGCGCATAAAATCGGAAATTCCCAACGACCGGCTCGATAAGATCAAGGAAATAGAGGGACATCTTGATACGCAGATGAGCGAGCTTGAAAAGATCTATCATAAAGTGGGTATTGCATGAAAGGAATAGAATATCGCGGACTAAATTCTATAGACGGACCTATTATGATTGTCCGCCGCACTGAAAATGTTTTTTACGGAGAAACCGTTTACGTACGCGACCGCAGCGGCGAAAAACGCACGGGACGCATTATAGATATTTCAGACGAGGCGGCCGTGGTACAGATCTTCGGTTCGACCACAGGTCTTGATTTAGGCAGAACCACGTTCGAATTTTTGGATCGGCCGCTTGAACTCCGCGTAGGCGAAGGGCTTTTGGGACGAATTTTCAACGGATTGGGAGAACCTATTGACGGCTATCCTAAAATAATTTCAGACGAAAGCGTAAATGTAAACGGCGATCCCATAAACCCGTATGCGCGCATTTACCCCAGAGATTTTATTCAAACCGGAATTTCATCGATAGACGGGATGAATACGCTTATACGCGGACAAAAGCTGCCCATATTCAGCGGAAACGGACTTCCTCACAATAAACTTGCGGCGCAGATCATACGGCAGGCCAGGCTTAAAAACAGCGACAGCCAGTTTGTGATGGTCTTTGCAGGAATGGGCATAAAATACGACGTAGCGCGTTTTTTTATAGACACTTTTGAGGAATCGGGAGTTTTGGCAAAGGTCGTCATGTTTCAGTCTTTGGCGGACGCTCCTTCAATTGAACGCATAATAACGCCAAGGTGCGCTCTTACGGCGGCGGAATATTTGGCATATAAAAAAGGAATGCACGTTCTTGTCGTAATGACCGATATGACAAACTATTGCGAGGCCTTGCGGGAAATATCTACTACGCGCGGAGAAGTTCCCGGACGAAAGGGCTATCCCGGCTATCTGTATTCCGATCTTGCGGAACTTTATGAGCGCGCCGGCCGAATAAAAGATTCCGAAGGTTCTATAACTCAGATCCCTATTCTCACAATGCCTAACGACGACATAAGCCATCCGATCCCCGATCTTACAGGCTATATCACGGAAGGGCAGATAGTCCTTGATCGTGAAATGTCGCAAAAGGGAATGTATCCGCCTGTGGCGGGACTCCCGAGCCTTTCGCGTCTAATGAAAGACGGTATCGGCGATAAGATGACAAGGGAAGACCATGCCGCCGTTTCGGCGCAATTGTTTGCGGCTTACTCAAAGGTAAAGTCCATAAGAAATCTTGCGGCGATCATCGGCGAAGAAGAACTTTCGGAATCGGATAAGTGTTATTTGCATTTCGGCGAAGAACTTGAACAGAAATTCTTTTGCCAGGATGAATATGAAAACCGCACTATAGAACAGACATTGGACATCGGATGGAAGCTCCTTTCCGGTTTGCCGCGTGAGGATCTGTATCGCATAAAGAGCGATATGATCGATAAGTACATGCCTGCAAAAGAAACATAAGCGGGACGGCAAAGCGGCGTAAAATGGCGAAACTTAACATTGCACCTACAAAATCGAATTTGCTTAAGATGAACGAGCAGCTGGCCGTTTCGCAAAGCGGGTACGATTTGCTCGAGCAAAAACGCGAAATTCTCGTCATGGAACTTATGCACATGGTGGAACGCGTAAAACTGCTTGAACGCGATATAGACAAGGTTGTAACGAAAGCTTATCCTGCGTTAAAAAAAATGCTTATAGCCGCAGGCATGGACCGCATGGAACAGCTGTCTCATTCCGTTCAATATGATTTTACGATAAAAGAAAAACCCGTCACTATCGGGGGCATGAAGTTTCATTCAATAGACGTGGAACTGCCGCCTCAACGCTTATTTTATTCGTTTTTGGGAACTCTCGCCGAAAGCGATAAGGTTATGGCGGAGTTTTTTAAACTGCTCACGCTGCTTGCGCAGATGGCTTCGATCAGAACGATAGTGTGGCGCCTTGCGGGAGAAGTCAAAAAGACTCAACGCCGTGTAAATGCGCTCAATAAAATGGTCATTCCGCAGGCTTGGGATACAAAAAAGTATATAGAAAGCGTGCTTGAAGAGCGCGAACGCGAAAGTGTTTTTGTCCTTAAGTCGCTAAAGCGCCGAAAGGCATAAAGGGGATGTTTCAAAAGTTGAATGCTTTTTCACATCCCCGATAAGCCGAAGGCTTTCTGCGGTGACGGGTTTTAAGGATCAGAATTTAAAAGCCACCTTATAGTCGCCGTGTTTGCCGCCTGCATATTCAAAGGCGGATTCCCAGTCTTCCAGTTTAAAAACGGAGCTCACTATACCGTCGGTTTTTAATTTACCGTTTGTGATATTTTCTATGACATAGGGATAACAATACGGGCTTAAATGGGATCCTCTTACGTCCAATTCTTTTCTGTCGCCTATTATTGACCAGTCAAGCGAAGTTTGCTCGGCGAAAACGGAAAATTCTATAAACCTTCCGAGTTTACGGATCATTTTCATGCCCTGTACTACCGATGCCGGAGCTCCCGTAGCTTCAATATAAATATCACATCCGTAACCGTCTGTGAGTTTCATTATTTCGGCGATCACATCAGTTTTTTTAGGATTCCATACCAAATCCGATCCGAGTTCTTTTGCCTTGTTGAGCCTGTCGTCAACCAGATCCAATGTTATTATTTTTTTAGGATTTCGCGATCGAGCATAGGTAACCATACCCAGCCCCAGCGTTCCCGCACCGGATATGACTAAAATATCCTCAGCTTTTATTTCCGCTCTGTCTACGCAGTGTTTTGAACAGGCAAAAGGCTCTATTAAAAGCGCCGCTTCGAGCGGTGTTTTGTCGGGTATTTTGTGAACTATTGTATTTTTAGAAAGCTTCACATACTCGGCCATTCCGCCGTTACAGCTGTTGAAAAAACCTAAAATACGATGGGGCTGGCACATCCAATAATGTCCGTCTTTACAAAAACGGCATTCGCCGCAAGGGACGATCTGCTCAGGAATCACCCTGTCGCCTATTTTAAAATTTTTAACATTTTTTCCTATTTCAACTATGCGGCCTAGAAATTCATGTCCGGGTATGAACGGCGGTTCTACCCATGAAGGTTGAATTTCATCTCCCCAAAACATTGCGGCGCCGTGCTTGCATTTAAGATCTCCGGCGCAAATTCCGCAGCCTTCCGTTTTGATGATGATATCGTCGTCTCCGCATTCGGGAACGGGATAATTTGTTTCAAGCCGGTAATCCGTTTTGCTGTAAGCTACCAATGCTTTCATTGTTTTTGGAATTCCCATAATTTCCTCCTAAAAAACTTTTGCAGACTTCTGCAGCGAAGCTTCCAGCAACCTTCAGCTAAGCTTTAAGCCTGTTGCGATATCTGAAAAGTTTTTTTATGCGCAATTTGCGCTATGTTTATACTTTTAAAATTGCACCTTGTTCGGCAATTTTTATGCGCAGTTTTTCTACGTCGACCTCTTTAGGACTAAGGGCACAGGATGTCGCCATCGACGCTGCGGTACCGCACGCTTGTCCTACCGCCATGCACACGTTCATTATACGCGTTGCTCCGAAGGCAATGGGATCTACGCTGATACAGCGTCCGCTCATCATTAAATTATCAACGTCCTTAGATACCAAGCAAAGATAAGGGATCCCGAAGGGCTCTTCAACCGTTATTCCCGTAGTGTCATCGGACGTGCCGCTGTGAATGTCTATAAAATAGCTGCATAGGGCAATGGAATCTTCGCTTACAATACCGTCCAAACAATCTTTGTGTGATAAGATTTTGTGTCCTAAAATGCGGCGGCTTTCCCTTACGCCGATGGAAGAATTTATGGAAGTCAGATAACAGTTTTTAAATCCCGGCACAAAGTCTCTAAACATATCGATCAAGGGCAAAATTTGTAAATGAGCTTCAAGTTCGCCTCTGCTTAGATCCGCTACGCTGGATCCGTCGAAATTAAGAATCCGTATGGTGTTTACGGCCACTTCTCCCGGAATGGGCTGACGGATAAAAATAACGGTGTCTCTGGCAACCGGGCACTTGCCTTCTTTACGAAGTTTTTTTATTAAATTTTGCATACCGAAAAAAATAAAACTAGGATTGTTCCTAAAAAACTCCGCATTATATCCTTCACGTAAATTATTCATCTTTAGCCCGTAAGGAAGCTCTTCCGGATGTTCTGCAATAAAATCACAAAAGGCTTCAAAGTCCACGCCGCCCAGATTGAACATAAGGGTAGGAGGTTGAAGCACATTGTCTTTTTCCTGCCCCTTGTTAAAGGATGCGCCTGCCGCAAAACCCAAATCTCCGTCTCCCGTAGCGTCTATAAATATATTCGCCTCGATTTCTATGTGTTCCCCTTTTCCTGACAGTGTAACGGATTTTATTTTACCGCCTGAAACCTTAACGTCGGATAATTCACAGTGCATTAAAAGATCTATCCCCGTTTCTTTTGCCATTTCAAAGCAAATTATTCTTGCCAAAAAAGGGTGTATGACAGTGGTTGAAATATGAAACGGACAGTATGTATGACCGTGTGTCCCGTTAAGTTTGGAAAGTCTGTCGACAAATTCCTGCGCAACACCGCCTATCACTTGGCGTTGCTTTCGATCCAAAAATGCAAGAAAGGGTAAGCCCGAACCGAGTTGGCCCCCTAAGTATCCGTTCCTTTCCGCAAGGATTACGCTTGCGCCGTTGCGAGCTGCACTTATTGCCGCGGCAATGCCTCCCGGTCCGCCGCCTATTACAGCTACGTCATATGTTTTAGTCAGTTTCATATTAACGCTCCATTTTTTTATATTTTTGCCTACGGCGCCATGCCGTTAAACGTATTCCATCCTGTTTCTGTATAAATCAAAATATGTTCTGCTAAAGCCGTGCGCGCCTATTTCGGATAAGGCCTTAATTGAGCCGTAAAGCAAGACGCGCGATCCTATTTTTAATACGGGAATACTGTATTGATCTGAAACCGAGCCTATCTTACTGACTTCCAAAAAATGAAAGAATTCGTGCGCCAGTATCAAATCTTGTGCCTGTCTGTTTGAAATACCGTTTTCTTTTGCCCATTTGGCTATACTTTGGGTATACATGACGATCAGATTTTTATTTACAAGGTATTCGCCAAAAAATCTAATATTCCCTACGACCTTATCCGTATCTTCCCATTTTATATCTAATTTATGTGAAGCAATGATCCCCCTAATATCATTTTTAGATTTTTTCAGGATTGTCTTTGCCGTCCGGACGCCTATGTCCCAAGCGGTATCGCAAATTGCAGTACGCTCTTCCGCAGGTATTCTTCGATATAGAATATCCCGTTTTAACTCTTCCCGTGAAGATACGCGGTCGGGGAAAGGAAAGTTTTTCATATTACCCACTTTAAGCCCTTTCATTAGACGTTTTATATGTGCAAAGGAAAAGAATCGTATCGGTAGGATCGGAGCCGCTCAATTCCGTTTGCGCTAAAGCTTCAAGCTGTTTTTTATTCTGCATACCTGAAAGATCGATTATCCGGCTTTCCGTCGCTATGAATATGTTCGGTGTTTCGTCTCCGCCGTCTCCTGTAATCGTGTATTCGTCGACAATGTTGTTTAAAAACCGAACGGCGTCTTTTGCCTTACATGAATGTATAAAGCCGTCTTTTCTCTGTATGCGAATTATGCCGTCGGTATCTACCAATCGCACCGAATTTATATTTTTTTTGAAAAATATAAAACTTTTTATTTTGCGGCTAAACTGCATTGCATAATATTTGCCGTTATTTGCAACCGTTTTAACGCTTTCCGGTTCGACTTTTGCATTGTCCGCTACTATCGAAATCAGTTGGGCTTCCGTCTTTTTTGTTCCGGAAATATCCTTTGTCCTGAGTTCAGTAGCGCCTATGGCCACAGCTCTCAGTTTATTCTCTCTGGCGTTTATTTCTATTTTAACTTCTACACTGTCCGGAGCGGCTCCCGAACGCACCGCTTTAGTAAACGCTTCTTCCCTTATTGAAATGACGTCCTGTTCCGTCGGTTTTGCTACGGTTCGCTCTACCATATCTCTGACAAGCGCCATCGCAACTCCTATTGGAGAGATAACCTGTGCGTTTTTTGCAATGCGGAATTTACAGCCGAGTTTTTTGCTTAAAAAAGGAACGACGGAAGAAGCGCCTCCTCCTCCGCCTACCAAAACTACGCTTTGCATATCAAGTCCGTAATTTTTTACTAATTCATCTACGATTTTTGCATTTTTTTCCGCTGCAAATTCCAAAACTTTTACTGCGCATTCTTTTACCGTTAAATTCATGTTCTTCGCAAGTGGTTCCCACGCTTTTACGGCTGCCGCAACGTTGCCCCGCGCATAATCGTTTTCTTCCACGTATCCGGCTATGTTTGCCGCTCCCGACAAGGTAAGCGCAAAACTTTTTCCGTCGGCACATTTGATATAGGCGTATTCTGGATCGTCCGGGCGCGGTCTTATTGTCCGTAACTGCGGGTCAATTATTTCATCTTCGGAAGCATAAACTTCATATTTTAAATCGGCGATATGAGCGCTTCTGGGGCCGCATCCTATCGCGACGTCCTTTTTAAGGAGTACCATACTTCCGCCGCCTATGCCGACCGTCCTAACGTCAAGCGAATTGATGTATGTTTTATGCCCCCCGATTTCTGCGTACCGTATCATAACGCTGCCGTCGCGTACGCAGGAAATGTCGGTGCTGGTACCTCCCACTTCCAAAAATATTCCGTCCGTAAGCTTTTCATACATCAGCGCGCCCGCTACTCCCGCGGCAGGCCCCGACAGGATTGTCAAAATAGGCCTTTTGCGGACTTCTTCCATTGACATAACTCCGCCGTCACATCTCATTATCATCAGCGGCGACGAGATATTGGTCTTTGCGATACTTGATTCTGTCATATTGGCGGTAGAAAGCATTTTTGGAAGGATGCTTCCGTTTATTACGGCGGTTCTTGTTCTTGTTTTTAGACCGTAAAGTTTGGAAACGTCGTTCCCGGCCGTGGCGGGGATCCCCAGTGACGAAGCTATCGTTACGGCTAAATTCTCATTTTCCGGATTGTCTACGCTGAATGCTTCCGTTGCTACAATAACCTCCGATTTCTCCGCTACAAGAGAATCGATTCCGTCTTTAACGGTATCGTTCATGTTTTTGGAAGCGTTTGAAATGAATTTATGACTTGTGTTTAGATATTTTCCGTCTGCGAGCTCGATCTTTCCTACCTTTGAATCCGCTCTGACCTTGTATCCTTCTACGCCTGAGCCCATAGCAAGAATTCCTACGCGGGCGACGTCACCTTCAAGCAATGCGTTTGTGGCCTGCGTTGTTCCGTGTGCGATAAACACGACGTCTTCCGGAGAAATGGAATATTTTTCCAATATTTCTTTAAGAACTAAAATAATTCCGGCGGCGACGCCTTCTTTGGCAGTATGTGTCGTCGGCATTTTTACTGCTCCGATGAGTTCATAGGTGGAATTGTCTATTGCAATGGCATCGGTAAAAGTTCCTCCCACATCAATGCCTATTCTGACTTTCATACTTTGTTTTTCCCTTATAAAACGGCATGCGAGGAAATTTTGATTTCCAAGAATGCCGCTTTTGTGCGCTCTTTGGCACAGTTTAAGATTAAATTGAACAGCGCTATCTTAGACGTTCAATTCCTTAAGTTAACGTCGCCGCCGACCGATAAACGGTTTTATGATTCCCGATCACTTACCCGCGTAGAGTAATGCCATCATCACAATGGTGATTGCGGTGAAAATCCAATTCGGCAATTGTATTTTATTTGTCGTAGTTATGGGGTCATATCCTACAAAAGAAGACGACCATACGACTTGAGTGGCCGTAGGACCTGCCTGAGCGGGCCATCTGGAACAGGCATAAAAGACTGTGGCGATGAGTATTGTCGGCAACGTTCCGAGTCCGATAATGGAAGCCGCAAGTCCGGATCCCAAACCGAAAATGTTAAACGGTCCCCTGTAAAGCGAAAGCGGGCAAAGGATTATAGCAAAGATTATAAAGCCTATTACCGTTTTGGGAGTAACTGCAATCATAAAGGGATTAAGGGCCGTCTGTGTTATTGAAGCGGTAACGGCCTTAAGCAGCATACCTATACCTACAAACAGTATGGCTGCGGGGGCGCCGTCTTTAAACCCGTCGTAACAACTGGAAGTAATCATGCTCATATATTTTGACCAATTTTTATCTACGGTAAAAATGATTATCCAAAGAATACCTATAAAGAAACATACGATAGCGTCTATTTTAAATATCAGAGCAAGGACTACTATTATAAGAGGAGTAAGACAGGCCATAACGCCTCTAAATCCTTTTACGGTTTTTTCATTCGGGCTTACTCCCGTTCCGTCCTCAACTGTCGGCGCTGAAAATGCAAATTTTTTTCCTTGCTTTTTCATTACGATGGCGAGCAAGGTAATAAAAAATATGATTTCTCCGCCGGCTACAATGATTGCGCAAGTTGTCAGCTGTGAAGAAGAAATACCTGTAATATTTATCAGCCCGGACATGTTTGCCGGATTTAATATATAGCCGCCCGATACCCCGCATAAAAATATGTTGCTGGCGGTTACCGGCGGAATACCTACCGAAAGTAAGATCGGAAGTACGATTGTGCCGACCATTACTACGGCTCCCGTTCCGAAAAGTACCGTAAATAAGAAGACCGTTACCAAACACATAAGGATTGCGACGACCATGGGTCTGTCTCCGCCCAATTCGGCAGCTTTTTTTATGATCGTATTTGTAACTCCCGTCTTGTATAAAATTTGCGACAGCCAGCAGGCTATGAGAATTGCAATATACGTGCCAGAAAGCCGTGTAGCGCCGCCTGCAATGATGGTACTGAAAATGTTTTCTTTTCCCTTCATTAAAGGCATCCCCGCTATAAGACCTATCAGGATCGCCATGACAGGCAGCGCCAATAAAGTCGGCATTTTTTTTGTGATCATCAAAATTGCCATGATCGCAAAAACGATACAAATTAAAATACCTGCAAACATAGAGTTATACCTCCTACTCTTTATTATTTTGCCGTAAATTCCCCGTGTATTACGACCTTTGCAGCAGATTCTTCCCGCACTGACGGGTTACCGATGTCATAAAAAAGCACGTTTGGGTTTATAATTTAATTTCATTTTTATAAACGGATTTGCAAAACAGTTTTGTATAATTTTATTGTCAGTTATTTTATTTGTCAACTTTAAATTTTAAAAAATGATCGGAGAAGAGAGAAATGCACCGGCTTGCCGTAAGAAACGCGCCTTGTGAGCATATATTGTTGTATTACATGGTTTTGTGTTTACACGGGAATCCGCTTCAAAAATACAAAAATTGATTTTACTTGTCACGGCACGGTAAAACAAGTATCATATACGTAATCGTATATGGATGACGGATCCGTATTAAAAAATATTGATTATGGAACAAAGAAAACCTTTAAATATTGAAATTCAGGAAATAAACAGATCCAGAATATATAAATTGCTGCTGGACGGCGAAAATTTCGCAAAAAAAGACATAGTACAGCAGCTCCGCTTATGTTTACCCACTGTTACGAAAAACATTGAAAGGCTTATAAAGGACGGTCTTATAAGAAAAGCGGGTTCCAAAGGGTATACGGGAGGAAGACGGGCCGTCACATACGCGATCGCAGGCGATGCAAGGATCGCTTTCGGTGTCGATATAACAAGAAATCATGTGACTATAGTTGCGGTAAACTTATACGGAAAGATCATGTCATCGGTGCGGCACAGGATCGCTTTTGAGCCTTCGAAGGCTTATTATAAAAAAATTGCCGATGAAATAAAATCGGAAATTAAAAAGTCGAAATTCAAAACAAATAAAATTTTAGGAGTGGGTATAGGAATACCTGCCCTTGTTGATAAAAATAAAAAAAATATTCTGTACAGTAAGATAATTGATCTTGCGCCCAACACTCATGAATTATTTGCCGGGTATTTGCCTTATGATATTCAGCTTTTCAATGATGCAAATGCCGCCGCCTTTGCCGAAAGCCGCATTTGCAAAAATATGAAAAATGTGCTCTACCTTATGCTGAGCAACAATATAGGCGGGGCGATGATAATAAATGATGAAGTTTATTCAGGAGATACGCAGAAAAGCAGCGAAGTAGGGCATATTCCACTCTTCCCCAAAGGAAAAAAATGTTACTGCGGACAGCGCGGATGTGTGGACGCCTACCTTGCCGCCTCAATACTGTCCGACTTGACCGACGGCAATCTTAAACTTTTTTTTGCGGGGCTTGCGGAAGGAAATAAAGTTTTAGAAAAAAAATGGGACGAATATTTGGACAACCTTGCCTCGACGGTAAATATTATTAATGTCATATTGGACTGCAATGTTATTTTGGGAGGATACATAGGAGAATATCTTGAACCGTATCTGAGCGAATTGAAAAAACGTGCAGCAAAGCTCAGTACGTTTAGGGACGATGCCGATTATCTGCAAATTTGTTCCTATAAAAAAGAATCCATTGCAGCTGGCGCAGCGCTCAGTTTTATTACGGGGTTCATAGGATCCATTTGATAAATGAGGCTTTAACGAGTATGTTTTTACTTGCTTTTACAGCTATTTAGCCATGTTTTCCCCATATTTTTGAATTGCTTTTTCGGCGTTTTTTTCACGTTTTTGCAACGATTATTTTACAATTATTATAAAATCTGTTACAATCAGGGTACTTTGAAAAAGTACGAATGTGAAAACGTTTTGCTTTTAAGTTACTCAAGCGTTGATAAGGAATAGAACGGAAGGTTTCAAATGCTAAACCCGCTTTTAAAAAATGTGCTTGTTGCCGTAAACGGATCTGAAGCTTCCATGCATGCGTCGATGTACGGAATTCTGCTTGCAAAGCAGCTTCATGTAAATTTAAAGGCCGTTTTTGTAGTCGACACGGCGACTTTAAAGCAGCTCACCATGACTAAACTTTTTGTTGCCGATGAAAGCGAAAGCTATGAGACAAACCTTGTTGCCGACGGAGAACATTATCTTCAATATATAATCGATTTGGCAAAACAAAAAGGAGTTCAGATAGAGACCGAATTGCGTAAAGGCGCGGTCTGGTCCGAAATAATAGCCTGCGCCGATGAGTTCAACGCGGATCTCATCCTCATAGGCGGAAGGAAAATAAACGCTTATGATTCCATGCGGCGTAATGTTATCTCCGCTTCCAGAGGCGAAATAATTTCCGGCGCGCACTGTTCGGTTATGGTCGTAAGAAAGTCCGGATTGGAACAGATTTTCAAACAGGCTTAAGCTTTTTCTTTTACGGAATGCGACTTTGGAAAATTTTTACGAAATACTCGGTGTCCGGCCTGATGCTTCTGCTGCCGAAATCAGAAAGGCTTACAGAAAAAAGGCTAAGGCTCTTCATCCGGATATGTCCCGAAAACGCGAGAGCGGCGAATTTCAAAAAGTCGTTCAAGCGTACAGGATTCTTTCCGATGTGCGCGGCAGAAAGATCTTTGACGATACGCTTTTTACGCGGCGGCACAGGACTGAAAAGACAAGGGAATTCGACTATCGGGAATGGCTTTTAGCGCGCGACGACGAAGAAAGCCGTGCAAAGTTGATTTTTTTTGATCTTATGCATGAGCGCGAAGATGAAGCCGTAAAGGAATTCAAATACATGTCCATGACGCACGCGGGTTTTTCGCTGAAAAAGTGGTTTACCCGTGAAGATTTTATGGATTTCGGCTATATTTTATCCGAAGAGTTGGTCTTCAGGTCGGAATATTACGATGCGGCGCTCCTTCTCGAGCAGATAATCCGCATGGAATATTCTTTTCCGTATTTCAGGCTGTTTTTTCCTGAAGTGCTCGACTTAATGCGTTCCATTTTAAGGCGCAACATTGAAGGATATATGAGCGACGAATTGGCTCTGGATATATGGGAGAGAGCTCTCGATCTTCGGCTCGGTAAGGCCGATGATGTGTTTTTTTTAAATAAAATGGCTGAAGCTTATGAGCGCTTGGGCGACCGCAAAACGGCAGAAATTTGCCGCTCGGAAGCTTTAAAACTTTCCGTTTAATGAGGCCGCAGTATTTTGGCTTTGCCAAAATTCGCCATAAGCCGATGCACACGGAGATACGTCGGCTTATATTATTTCATCGGGCGAAATTAAACTTTTTAACGGCGATGCGAATTTCGGAGGTATTGTGATCCGTTTAAAAAATGATAAGGAAATCGAAGGCATACGTAAATCCTGCCGTCTGCTTGCAGACATGTTCAAAGTTGTCATACCTGAAGTTAAAGAAGGAATTTCAACGAAGAGGATCGACGATCTGTGCAAACATTTTATCCTTGACAATGGGGGAAAACCTGCATGGTATCAGGAAAATTTTCCCGGGGCTGCATGTGTAAGCGTAAATGAGGAAGTTATTCACGGAGTGCCGTCGCATAAAAAGATTGTTCGCGACGGCGACATTGTTTCAATAGACGTGGGTATAAATTTAAACGGCTTTATAAGCGATTCGTCGCATACCGTTATGGTGGGAAACGTAAGGCCGCAGGTAAAAAAACTTGTGGAAGTTACGAGAGAATGCCTTGCCGCAGGAATCGCCGCCTGTATCGCAGGCAACAGAATCCATGACATCTCAAAAGCCGTATACGATATTGCGCAGAGACACGGCTACGGAGTAGTTTACGAATACTGCGGTCACGGCGTCGGACTTGACGTTCACGAAGATCCGAACATTCCGAACGTTCCGGGAGGAGGGGCGAACCCGCGCATTCAGCCGGGAATGGTGCTTGCAATTGAACCCATGATAAATCTTGGGACTGCTGACGTTATTCTTGATGAAAAAACCGGCTGGACGGTCGCCACGGCTGACGGCCTTCCGTCTGCGCATGAAGAACATACTGTCGCAGTTTTTTCCGATCACACTGAAATTTTGTCGGACTTGGGATTATAAGCTCAGGCTTTAAAAAAAATCGAGAATTTGTGCGGCCACGCCCGGCGGAATTGTCAGTATACTTGCATTTTCGATATTAAAAATTGTATAATTATAATAGTTTGTTAAAATGTCTGCATAAATATACATAGACTTGTGAATTTTAGACACGGCCTTGGCCTGTGCCGATGGAGTTGCTTTTGAAAAAGAAAAATGCCGAATTGTTGAAAAAATTTTCCGTTCTGTCCGAAAAAAATTCTCCTATAAATCCCGATCTTTATGAAAAATACGACGTAAAAAGGGGCCTCCGTTATGCGAACGGAACCGGCGTGTGCGTAGGTCTTACACGCATAGGAGACGTAGTGGGATATGAGATCGTAAACGGAAAAAAAGTCGCAGTTCCCGGAAAACTCTTATACCGCGGATACGATGTGATCGACATTATTAAAGATGCTGAAAAACATAAACAGTTCGGCTATGCGCAGTGCGTGTATCTTTTACTCTTCGGCGAACTTCCGACTCAAAAGCAGCTTGACGAATTTAGCGGTCTTTTAGGTTCTATAAGAAATCTGCCGTCGAATTTTACCGAAGACATGATAATGAAGGCTCCGTCAAGCGACATAATGAATAAGATGGCGCGCGGAGTGCTCGCAAGCTATTCCTACGATCCCGATCCTGAAAACCGTTCGTTGGAAAACGTTTTACGCCAGTGCCTCGAACTCATATCGCGTTTTTCATCGCTTGCGGCCTATGCTTATCAGGCTAAGAGACGTTTTTATGACGGAAAAAGCATGTACATACATAACACAAAGGCCGGACTTTCCACTGCGGAAAATTTTCTGCGGCTCATAAGAAACGACAAGGAATACACTCCGCTTGAAGCCCATATGCTTGATCTTTCGCTCATAGTCCATGCGGAGCACGGCGGTGGCAATAATTCGAGTTTAACGGTACACGTAGTGTCTTCTACGGACACGGATACATATTCGGCCATTGCCGCCGCCGTGGGTTCTCTAAAAGGAAGACGCCACGGCGGAGCCAACATCCGCGTTATGGAAATGATGGACGATATTAAGGCGAACGTAAAAGATTGGGGCGATGAAAAAGCCGTCCGCGAATATCTTTATAAAATTGCGACAAAAAAAGCCTTTGACATGACCGGCTTGATCTACGGCATGGGGCACGCCGTGTACACAATAAGCGATCCGCGCGCCGTTATAATGCGCGACAAGGCGAAGTTTTTGGCGGAGGAAAAAGGAATGCTCGACGAGTATAATCTTTACCTACTTATCGAAAAGCTTGCGCCCGATATTCTTTATGAAATTCACAGCGACGAAAAACGGATCTGCACTAACGTTGATTTTTTCAGCGGTTTTATATACGAAATGTTGAATATTCCGAGGGAATTATTTACGCCGATTTTCGCCGTTTCCCGCATTGCAGGCTGGTCTGCGCATCGTATTGAAGAGATGATCGCCTGCGGAAGAATTTACCGTCCTGCGTATCAGAGCGTATGCGAAGTTAGAAAATTTATTCCTATGGAAGACCGCAAATAAGGCGATCGATGTAACCGGCGGCAAAATAATGGCGTCAAACGTTGAACGGCTGGACAGGTTTTTAGCTAATAATTTTTTCGGCACCCGTAAAGACGTAAAAAAAATTATCCGTTCCGGCGCAGTCGAAATAAACTGTAAGGTCGTTACGGATTGTTCTTTTCATCTGGATCCTTTAAAAGACAAAGTCTGTGTTGAAAACGAGCCTGTTTTTGCAAGAGAATTCGTTTATCTTATGATGAATAAGACAGCTGGTTACGTAAGCGCTAAAAGCGATAAAAGATACAAGACCGTATTCGATCTGCTTGACGAAAGATTCCGCAGCGCTAAAGAATTTGACGCCCTTCACACCGTCGGGCGGCTGGACCTGGACACGGAAGGTCTTTTACTCTTTACGACCGACGGAAGTCTCACTCATTTTCTTATTTCACCCAAATCGCATATAGACAAAACTTATTTGGTTTTTCTCAAAGAAAAAATGACGACCGCAGAAAAATCGGAGTGTATAAATCGTTTTGCAGACGGCATACACATCGAAGGCGAAGACAATGAAGACGAGGCTGATTGCGCTCCGGCAAAGGCGGAATTTATTGAAAAAGAAAAAGCTCTCATGCTTGCCGACAGCGAAGCGGCTTTAGCTTCGGATGCTCATGAATTTTCTTTGCTTACGATCCACGAAGGAAAATATCACCAGGTAAAACGTATGTTTTGTGCGCTTTCCAACAAGGTTGTCTATCTTAAGCGCCTTTCAATAGGCAATCTTAATCTTGATCCTTTTCTTAAACCGGGCGAATATCGAGAGTTGACCGCGGAAGAAGCGGAGTTCTTAAAGTCTTGCAGCATAAAAAAATCGTGCGGCACGGAATAAAATCTATGAGGCAATGCCGGTGTATACAAGACTTTTCAAAGTTTTTACAATAAGATTTATAATTGTGCGCAAAGAGCGCACGAAATGCGGCGTTTTCGAAAATTGACATTTTCTGCAACGCCGCATTTATGGAGAATGTATGCTGTCGGATATTGAAATTGCGCACAAGGCTAAAATAAAACCTATTACTGAAATTGCAAAAAAGATAGGTATCGATGAGTCTTCTTTGGATTTATACGGCCCTTACAAGGCAAAAATTTCTATGGCGGAACTGATCGCGCTCCAGTCTAAGATTGGCGCGACAGGTTTTGCTTCGTCTTTCGAAGCCGGCGGTAAAGCCTGTAAAACTTCACAAAAAGATCTTGCTTCGCACGCTCCTACGTCTTCTTCCGGATGCGGGAAACTCATTCTTGTGACGGCTATTACGCCTACCCCTGCCGGGGAAGGAAAATCCACGGTCTCTATAGGACTCGGCGACGGGCTTTCCAGAATCGGAAAGCGTTCCGTGATCGCCATTCGCGAACCTTCGCTGGGCCCGTGCTTCGGCGTAAAGGGCGGCGCGTGCGGCGGGGGATACGCTCAGATCGTGCCGATGGAAGATATAAACCTGCATTTTACAGGCGACATCCACGCTATAACTTCGGCGAATAATCTTATAGCCGCCTTGATCGACAATCACATTCATCAGGGAAATGAATTAAGGATAGATCCTGCAACGATTTCTTGGAAACGCTGTATGGACTTGAATGACCGCTCGCTGAGAAACATCGTTATAGGTTTGGGCGGAAAGGTAAACGGGATTCCGCGGGAAGATCATTTTTTAATTTCCGTAGCAAGCGAAATAATGGCAATAATCTGCCTTTCACGCAGCATCTCCGAACTCAAAACGCGGTTGGGCAATATAGTCATAGGACGCAATTATGACGGTAAACCCGTTACGTTCGGGCAGCTTAAGTGCGTAGGCGCCGCGGCGGCCTTGCTTAAAGACGCCGTCAGGCCGAACCTTGTGCAGACCCTTGAAGGAACTCCTGTTTTTGCACACGGCGGACCTTTTGCAAATATCGCGCACGGCTGCAACAGCATAAATGCAACGCTTTGCGCTCTTACTTCAAGCGATTATACGGTTACGGAAGCGGGATTCGGTGCCGACCTTGGCGCCGAAAAATTCTTTGACATAAAATGCAGGATCGCAGGCCTTAAACCCTCCGCCGCCGTAATAGTGGCAACGATACGTGCTCTTAAGATGCACGGCGGCGTCGATAAAAGCGAGCTTTCAAAACCCAATACGGCCGCTCTTTCTTGCGGATTTGAAAATCTTCTTACTCATATAAAAAATGTTGAAAAATACGGAGTTCCTTCCGTGGTCGCCATAAATAAATTTGCCGCCGACACGGAAGAAGAAATTTCTTTGCTTAAAGAACTGTGCGAAAGAAACGGCGTATCCGCAGTCCTGTGCGAAAGCTGGGAAAAAGGCGGCGCCGGAGCCGAAGATCTTGCTCGGGCGGTAGTCAAACTGTGCGACGAAAAATCTGATTTTCATTGTTTATACGAATCCTGCCTCCCCCTTGAGAACAAGATCGAATGCATAGCGACACGGATCTATCGTGCAGGGAAGGTAGACATCGCTCCTTCGGCCGCAAAAAAGTTAAAACAGTTTACGGAAGACGGTTTCGGAAATCTTCCCGTATGCATAGCCAAAACTCAGAATTCCATAAGCCACGACCCGTCTCTCATATGTGCGCCTAAAGGATTTACTTTTCCGATCAGAGACGTTCAGCTTTGCGCCGGCGCGGGGTTTGTAGTTGCTCTTGCGGGCGACATAATGACCATGCCGGGATTGCCTAAAATGCCCGCGGCTTTAAACATCGACGTCGACGACAACGGCGTAATATCCGGTTTATTTTAGCGTGATCTTAGGATGTCTAAAAACGCGACAGGGCAAACTTTAAAAATGTTTTATGCAAAAATCGTCATTCTTTTATCGTATTTTTTATAGCTTTAAGAAGGTCGCCGTATTGCGTAAATGCGGGAATTTCGGGATTTTCGGCAATGATCTTTTCCGTAGAGCGGAATAAAAAGCCCGCCTTGGAGGCCTTGATCATAGCGAGGTCGTTAAAAGAATCCCCTGCGGCGATCGTGTCAAAACCGGCAGTCTGCAGCGCTCTCACTGTTTCATATTTACCGTTCGCTTTTCTAAGTTTATAGCCGGTTATTTCGCCGTCGGGAGCAACCGTAAGAGTGTTGCAGAAGATCGTCGGGTATCCCAGTTTTTTCATCAGCGGCCATGCGAACTGTGTAAAAGTGTCGCTCAATATTATCACTTGTGCGAAACTTCTGAGTTCGTCCATAAATTCAACTGCGCCTTTTAAAGGATCTATTTTTTGAATCGTCGCCTGAATTTCTTTCAGTCCCAAACCTTTTTCTTTTAAAATTGTAAGACGGAACTTCATTAATTTATCGTAATCCGGCTCGTCGCGGGTAGTTCGCTTGAGTTCGGGAATTCCCGTTTCTTCCGAAAAAGCTATCCAAATTTCCGGCACCAAAACGCCTTCGAGGTCAAGACAAGTTACAAACATATTATTCTCCGTAAATGCGGCGTTGCAGAAAATATCAATTTTCGAAAACGCCGCATTCGTGCGCATGCTCCGCAACAAGCGCGTAAGCGCGAAGTTTCGAGCGGCGCACAGTTTAAATAAATGAGTTTTCGAAGAAAACTCAAAGTTAAAAACCGCTGCGCCTGCGCAGCAGTGGCTTTTAAACATTCTCCGTGAAATATTGCTAATTATAACCTGTCGGCGATATTTATTCAATTTGGCGCATTTGGATTCAGATTTTTACATGAGCCAATACGTTTGGCGTTTCGAGCGCCGCGTTTGCCGCTTATTTGCTAAAATGCCGTATTCTTACTATACTCGTTTTAATGACCAACTCCCCGACTGAAAACAAAATGCCTCTTCTTGTTTCATCGCATTATAAACTCATTTTAAAGCGGTTATCCGATGCGGAAGAAGAAGAATACCTTAAGGCTATGCGGCGGCAGATTTTTCCTTCGGATAAAGAAGACTCTGTCTTGCCTTATGAAATTTCAGATCCGCTCGGCGCATGCAAATTTCAAGTGACAAAACGTGCTGTGCATCAATATAAAAATCGAATACTTTTGCTTACCACAGGAAAATGTTTTTCAAATTGCCGTTATTGTTTTCGCAGGGATTCTTCGATAAGGGGCGAAGGTTTTATTCCCACCGAAGAAATCGAAAATGTGTGCGCCTATGTCAAAAATCATCCTGAAGTGCAGGAAATTCTGCTTTCAGGCGGCGATTGTCTTACCGCTAGTGACAATGAACTTTTTGATCTCATCGGTTCGCTGCGCTCGACGAGGGCTTCGCCGACTAATACTTGCTGTCCCGACGAACTTCTTATCCGCATATGCACCCGCGCCCCCGTTTTTGCGCCGGAACGTTTTACTTCTTCTTTGATCTCCATGCTTCAAAGTTTAAGACCTCTGTGGCTCATTCCTCACATAAATCACCCAGCTGAAATAGATCCCAAATACTCGCCTGAAACCGTCCTTGTACTGAAAAGGCTTATAGATTCGGGAATTCCGGTACAGTCTCAAACGGTTTTACTACGCGGTGTAAACGACAGTGTGGAAATTCTTTCAAAACTTTTTCACGGACTTACTCTGCTTGGCGTCCGTCCCGGCTATTTGTTTCAGGGCGACTTGGTTCCCGGAACGGCGCATTTCCGTGTGCCGATAGAAAAAGGAATCTCATTGTATGAAAAACTTCGTAAAGAGTTGTCAGGACTTTCTACTCCCGTCTATGCCGTTGATTTACCGGGCGGCGGCGGCAAGATAAATTTGCTCCGTTTTGCTTCCGATCTTACGCATTTTCAGATTATAAAGGGCAAAAAAGATTATAAAATAAAAGATGAGGACGGCAATGTCTGGTCTTATCCTATAGAATGAAATTTATATTCACCCTAGTGCAGCTGCGGCGAGCTGCAGAGTGCTGCCCGGAGCGTAGTCTTATATTCATCTTAGGGCGGACTGTGCCGAAACTGTTTCATAATGGACATGAAAGTATAAAAATCATAAAATGTTTTACATAAACGCGCCGCATGCTTGACGGCTGCGTCGTTACGGCGCCTCTAAAAACTATGGCAAAAAAAAGATCGTTTTTAAAAAAGACTAAGGTTAAATTGTCCGCTTCAAAGATAATACTCCTTACGGCGATAATAACGGCCGTCTGTGTCGCAATGCTGGTTTTCAGCGTCTTGTTTCCTACTGGGGCCGCAAGATTTTCCAAGTCCGCCGCCGGCAGCCGCTCTGAAGTTTCATCTGCGTTCGAAGGGCCGCCGTCCGACGCCGCGCCGCCTGAAAAAAACAATGGGAAACCCGACATGCCGCCCCAGTCTTCCCGCGGTCCTGCCGCTTCCTTATCCGGCGATTCCAAGTCAGACAGTGTAAAACCTGCATCGAAAGTTTTAAAAAATGAGGCGGATAAACTTTCTCACGGCACGGCGCCCGTACCCGCGACAAATAAGTCGCCCGGTACGCCGCCTGTTTCCGCACCGAACAAGTCTTCCGGCACACAGGCTGATTCTATGTCAAGTAAGTCTCAAAACACCGCCGTGCTCGCTTCCGGCCGTAAAGATCGCGCCGTCGCCGATTCGGTTAAAGAAAAAGAATTTGACATTCCTTCCGCCGTTGGGAATCCCGTTCTGGTTTTTGTATTTGACGACGGCGGACAAAACCTTTCTCAGCTTGAAAAATGTCTTTCGATTCCTTTTCCGATCACTGTTGCGGTTTTGCCTAGCCTCGTTCATTCCGTCGAAAGCGCTCGCCGCGTACGTGACTCAGGTCATGAACTGATCTTACATCAGCCTATGCAGGCCTTGGATCTTTCGGTAAATCCCGGGCCCGGCGCAATTCTTCCTCAAATGGGCACGGACGACGTTATGGACATAATTTTTAAAAACATCGCTCAGATCGGACCTGTGGCCGGTTTTAACAACCACGAAGGTTCTCTCATAATGGAAAATAAGATTTTGGTCGTCGCCGTCCTTGAAGCCGCTGTCCAAGCGGACGTGTTTTTTCTCGATTCCAGGACAACTGCTTCTTCTCAAGCATCTCAGGCTGCGCTTGAATTGGGCGTGAGCATTTACAGCCGTGATATTTTTTTGGATAATATACGCACCAGAGAAAATATTATCGCTGAGCTTTTGAAAGGTCTTGCGATTGCCAATAAAAAGGGTAATTGCATTATGATAGGTCACGTGTGGGCTGCCGAACTTCTTCCCGATATTTTAAAAGAATTATATCCCTTGCTTGTAAAAAAAGGGTACCGTTTTTCGGTTGTGTCGAAGTCCGGCGCCGAACGATGACAGACATATTACGGCGGCGGCAGATTTTCACGCCGTTTTTTTGTCCTAAGGCCGCAGATTCAAGTCCTATTTCTGTTAAACTGTAAATCTTCTATGTCATTAACTTGTTCTCTATGTCATTTTATGCTATTATGACATAAAGAGCGCGTTTTTGGACAGAGATACAAAATAAGTAAATTACTATGCATAATTTTGAATACGAAGAAAATGCTAAAAGATTGCTGACACCTGAAATCGTCCAACTTTTAAGTTCAATTTATGAACACAAAGGCAGGCAACAATTATTTGTGGAAGCTAAAAAGGACGAATTACATACTTTAATGGAAATTGCGAAAATTCAAAGTACGAAATCTTCAAACAGAATTGAAGGTATTTATACAACCGATAAAAGACTTGAAGAATTAATGTCTAAGAAGTCACAACCGCAAAATAGAAATGAACAGGAAATTTCCGGTTATAGAGAATGTGCTTGCTACAATCCATGAAAATTATGATTATATTTTTCCTACATCAAATATTATTCAGCAGCTGCACAGAGATTTATATTCATACAACAAGAACGGAGTTGGAGGAAAATTTAAATCAAGTGACAATATAATTGCCGAAACGGATAATAAAGATATTCAAAAAGTCAGATTTGCACCGGTTCCCGCTTATGAGACGGAGGAAGCTATGCGTCAAATGACAGAAAATTTCTTAAAAGCCTGGAGCGGTAATAAAACGGATAAATTACTTTTAATTCCTCTGTTTATTCTGGATTTTTTATGTATTCATCCTTTTGACGACGGAAACGGACGAATGAGCAGACTGCTTACACTTCTTTTGTTTTATAGAGCGGGATTTATTGCGGGGAAATACATAAGTATCGAAATGCTCATTGAAAATTCTAAAGAAACATATTATGAAGCTTTACAGGATTGTTCTTTGGGCTGGCATGAAAATACCAATTCTTATGAAGCTTTTGTAAGATATTATTTTGGAATTTTAATAAAAGCTTACAATGAATTTGAAAATCGTGTCGAATATCTTTCTTCCTCTAAAATTTCAAAGCAGGAACGAGTAAAAAATCTTATTCAAAATACGGTTGGTAAAATAAATAAGAGGGAAATTCTCGAAAAATGTCCGGACATAAGTAAAAAGACCGTTGAGCGCGCTTTAGCGGATTTGGTAAAGCAGGATTTAATTGAAAAGGTCGGCGCAAGTTCTGCAACAGCTTACGTTTGGATTCAAAAATAGGTTTTGTACAAAAACTTTATTTATTTTGAGAATTAGTTTTTGACTGAAAGCGATATTAAAAATAATAAATTAAATTTTTAACAGGCAGGATAGGTTGTTTTTTAGTAGTTTGTGTAGTATAATGTAGTAAGAGGTATTAAAAATGACTACAATATCAGCAAAAATTACATATGATGATAAAATAAGTTTTGAGCGGATATGTGATTCTATGGGAATCAATATTTCTTCGGCTATAAATTCTTTTGTAAAGGCAACAATTCGGGAAAATGGTCTGCCCTTTGCACTGAAAGCATCCGAAGATCCATATATTTATTCGGAAGAAAATATGAAATATTTGCGTAAAAGTATAAATCAGATTGAAAACGGAATAGGTCAAATTCATGAATTGAAGGAAATTGATTGATGGTAAAAGTTTGGTCTGATATTGCATGGAAAGATTATTGTGAACTTTTTAATAAGCATCAACAAAAATTGATAAAAACTACGCATGATTTAATTAAAGATATTGAAAGAAATGGCATTGATAAAGGGAAAGGCGAACCTGAGCCGTTAAAGCATGAATTATCAGGGTATTGGAGCAGAAGAATGGATACGGCAAACCGGCTTGTATATAAAGTTGAAGATAATAAATTATATATTGTTCAGTGCGGTACCCATTATCATAAATAAGAAAAATAGCCTGACCCCCGCTTCAAACTGACATTCGGTTTGTAAGTTAAATTGAACGGCGCTATTTTAGACGTTGAATTTAAACCTTCATTAAAAACTATACTAAATCTATCCTTTGAAATTGCCGGATAAAAGGTAAGATTTTCACAAACTATCTGTTGACTGCTGAAGTTTAAGTCTTTATGATACAAATACTTATAATTTTGTTAGAATATTAGGAATGGAACATATATGAAAATTTTAGGAATAGAATCGTCCTGTGACGAAACGGCGGCCGCCGTTGTCGAAGACGGGCAAAAAATACTGAGCAATGTGGTAGCTACGCAGATACCCTTCCATGAGGTTTATAACGGCGTTGTGCCCGAAATTGCGAGCCGTAAACACGCCGAGTGGATTCTTCCCGTGGTGCGGCAGGCCTTAAAAGAAGCCGACCTTTGCTTAGCGGATATTGACGCCGTTGCGGCGACGAATCGTCCCGGCCTTATGGGCTCCCTGCTCGTAGGACTTACCTTCGGAAAAACCCTTGCATGGGCGAGCGGCAAACCGTTTATCGCCGTAAATCACATGCTGGGGCACCTGTACGCGGCTCATCTTGTGCAGCAAATAGACTATCCGTATTTGGGACTTTTGGTTTCCGGCGGGCATACGATTATATGTAAGGTTTTAAATTTTGACGAACTTGAAATTCTCGGAACGACGATTGACGATTCCGTGGGCGAAGCATTCGACAAGGTGGCGAAATTTTACGGGCTTGGGTACCCCGGCGGCGTTATCATAGACAAACTTGCAAAAAACGGCTCTCCGGAGGCCGCGCATTTTCCCGTTCCTAAAATCGACAAGGGCGAACACCGCTACGATGTTTCCTTTAGCGGACTCAAGACCGCCGTAATTCACCAGCGCGATATGTTTTGGAACGATTCTTATGAAAAAACGGCGGAAAACATGTGTGCGGCTTTTCAAGAGACGGCCTGCAGAACAATAACGAGCCGCCTTTTCCGCGCTGTCGAAGACACGGGAATTTCTACCGTGGTCGCCGGCGGCGGCGTTGCCGCAAATTCGCGTTTGCGCGCTTTGCTTGCGGAAAAAAAAGAGCTGAACTGTATATTTCCGCCTTTGAAACTTTGCGGCGATAACGGCGCGATGATCGCAGGCGTTGCGTATCACTTTCTTAAACGTGGCGACAGGAGCGGTTGGAATACGACAGCCAGCGCCCGCATTCCTCAGTTTAAACGCGGACTAAAGCGGTAAGCTCGTTTTATCGGTTGTCCCGAGCTTCCCAAATGCGTCTGTAAAATTGCAGTTTTCAAAAATTGTGATATAATTAATGAGAATAAAACGAATATTGGAGTTTTGAATGTATGAATCCCGAGAAGATTATCTTGAGACAGTATTGATGCTTCAGCAGCAGAACGGCTTTGTCCGTTCCGTAGATATCGCAAATCATTTAAAAGTCTCAAAACCCAGCGTGAGCCGTGCGATGGATATACTTTCCGAAGGTGGATACATCACGTTTGGACTCGGAAATATGATAAAGCTTACGGAAGAAGGCGAAAAAAAAGCCCGCTCGGTTTACGGCCGGCATATCATGCTCACGGATTTTTTTGTAAAAATAACGGGCGTATCCCGAGAGCAGGCGGAAGAAAATGCCTGCCGCGTAGAACACGCTATCGACCGTGATATTGAAAACGGCATTCGTAAATGGCTTGAAGAGAATAAGTGACGCGCGGCTGTTCGGCCAAGTGCCGGTTGTTTTTCCGCGTACGGATTGCCGGCTGTTCGGCAATTAATGTCCGATTTTTTAAATTCCATCGGACGATCAAAAGCTGTGCGGCTGAAAATCGGCGAAAACTGAAAATCACAAAAGATTTAATTCAATGCTCAAATTTTATCATCTCAAAATTGAACCGAAATATTAAAAAAATATCAAAAAAGTATTGACATCTAACTAAAGTTTGTGTATGCTAACTCTAGTAGCTTGAATGTTTTTCAGCGCCGATGGGGTTGGGATGTCTTTAGAGCAGGTAGTCATATGTCATTGCGGCCCCGTCTTAACGGGAATAAAGGTTGCAAATCTTATAAGCTGTTCTTTAAAAGATTTTCCCGATTTGGAAAACGACATAGCCGCCCTTAAAAACAGGTGCGCATCCTTCGGTTTGGAATGCAGAATCATATGCAGATATTCGGGTTTTTTCCTTGTATTTGTATACAACCGATGTGAGTTGGAAACCGTTTTTAAAGATACGGATGTTTTTGAGTACATGGAGAGATTGGGATATAAGATGGACGGCGTTGAGTCCCTTATAGATCAATTATCCTTGTGTTTGAAAATACGGAAAACCTTTCCGCATGAGATCGGCGTGTTCTTAGGCTATCCTTTAGAGGATGTCGAAGGTTTTGTTGAAAACTGCGGTAAGAATTTTAAGATTTCAGGCTATTGGAAGGTCTACGGCGATATGGAAAGGGCTATGGCCGTTTTTAAGCAATACGATTGTTGCCGTAAAAAATGCCTGATGATGGCCGTAAAAGGTTTTTGTATAGAAGACGTTATCCGCTCGGCGGATTTAAAATTTGCTTAATAGTTGAATTTGTGGTTTAAGGAGAAATGGAATGAGTAAGGTTGCTATCGTTTATGCAAGTACTACGGGGAATACCGAAGCTATGGCAAACGCCATAAAAGAAGGCGCAGGCGTAGTTGATATTTTTACGGCGGCTGACACGAGCGCCGACGCTCTCGCCGGATACGATGTTTTGATTCTCGGAAGCCCCGCTATGGGCGCCGAAGTGCTTGAAGATTCCATGGAGGCTCTCTTCAGCGACCTTGAAGGAAAGATCGCCGGTAAAAAAGTCGCCTTGTTCGGTTCTTACGATTGGGGCGACGGACAGTGGCTCAGAGACTGGGCGGATCGCGTAAAAGCTGCGGGTGCGGTTTTAATAGGCGAGCCTTTGCAGATCCAACTGACTCCGGACGACAGCGGACTTGAATCTTGCCGTGCTTTCGGCAAGGCTGCCGCATCTGCATGATAATTTTTGGGATAAGTTTCTTGTATACAGTTTTCAGATACGGTCTTCGTTGAAGATCGTGTCGACAGCAAGTGCTCCTACTTGCAAGTCATGTCAAAATGTTTCCCGCGTTTTGAGGGAGATCTGCTATTACCGTCGCAGGTCTCCCTTTTTTTTATGCTTCGCCGCTTTATTTGAAAATTGCCGCAAAAAAAATCCGTGTTGCTGCTGAGGCGAAGAAATCTCTAATTTATGACATAAACGAAAAAAAATCTTTCCATAATCATATATTATGTGGTATACTATTGTGAGATTAGGAGAATACAATTGAAATTTTCCAAATTGCTTGGTAATATATTTACCCCCCCCCCGAAAAAAACGAGTCCGGTAACAGTTCTAAAACTAACTATGATGATTTAATTTACTCTTGCACCCATTTATTAAAAAATTATAAATCCTTAATTTATAAATACAACGATCTTCTAACAAAATATCAAGAGCTTTTATTAAAAAACAAGGATCTTATCAATTCCTGCCTTTCTATCTACAAACGGCAATTTTTTACCGTAAACACCATAAATACAAAAGAAAAACCCATCCAATATCGTCACTTATCAGATGATCAAACTGAAATATGCATATGCAAATTTAAATGATAATTACTTACAAATATAGGAATTTTCGTTTTGGAGGCTTTATATGAAAAAGAGATTTTCCTTGCGTTACAAACTCATCATTATCTTCGGTCTTTTAATCGCTCTGGCATCGGCATTTGAAATTTTGCTTGCAGTCCTTTCGGCTCGAAAAGCGGTCATTGAAAAGGTGGAAACGCACTTGGTAGACAAGTCAACCGATGTTTCTAGAATAATAGACGGTCGCATTATCGCATTTTGGCAATTCCTTGAAGGCATAGCGCGTATGTCTATGTTCACCGACGCTTCCGTTTCGAATGCGGAAAAAATCAGGCTGCTGCAGAACGAGGTTGCATTTAATGCGGCTATACAGGAATTGGATTTCAGCGAGCTTGACGGCACGCTCCATAGTATCGGCGGAAGTGCCCAGGTCGGCGATCGGGAGTGGTTCCAATCGGCGCGGAGCGGAAAACCGTTTCTTTCAGAACCGCTTTTTTCGAAGACGACACAAAAACTTATCCAAGTTATTTCCGTTCCAATATACAACAATAATCATCAAGTTATCGGTGTTCTGAGCGCCGACATTGACGGATTCTGGCTTTCAGAACAGATTAAAGATCTCGTTGTCGGTAAAACGGGCAATTGTTACATAATGGGTAACAGCGGTATCATTATTGCTGACAAAGATGCCGAGCTGATTAAAAATCAAGCGAATATTATCGAACAGGCGAGAACTAACGAAACACTTACTTCAACTGCCGCTTTTTTGGAACACGTTTTGGACACCGATGAAAGCGAAATAGGCTATTACACATACGAAGGCGAGTCTTACATAGCTTCTTTTGCGACTATGCAGACGACCGACTGGTCGATTATTATCCGCGCGCCGGTTGACGAATTTATGGGAACGGTGAACACGCTGCGTCTTTCAATGATAGGAATCGGTGCAATTGTTTTATTTATCGCCCTCGCCGTCATATATTTCGTTGCGCGCGCTATCATCAAACCGATCTCTGTCGCCGTAGGCGCCTTAAAAGATATTGCACAGGGCGAAGGCGATTTAACGGTTCGCCTGGCCGTAACCGGTAATGATGAAATCACCGATATGGCCGAGTATTTTAATCAGACTATATCCAAGATCGCTTCATCAATTAAAGCGGTAGGCCAAAACAGTAGCGTTATGGAAGAGATCGGAAACGAGCTTGCCAGCAACATGACCGAAACTGCAAGCGCAGTTCACCAAATAAACGCTAATATTGACGGCGTAAAACAGCAGGCTCTGACACAGTCCGCAAGCGTTACGGAAACCGCCGCTACGATCGAAGAAATAGTCCACACGATAAATCAATTGAACTCGAGCATAGAAAATCAGTCTGCGAGCGTGACGGAATCTTCTTCGGCAATCGAGCAGATGGTGGGCAACATTGCGTCCATAGGGCAGACGCTTGAAAAAACCGACAGCGTGATTAAAACTCTTGCAGACGCAACGGCCGATGGAAAAAGTACGGTCATTAATTCAAACAGCATAACTCAAAAAATTGCCGAAGAATCGGGCAGCTTAATTGAAGCGAGCACGGTTATTCAGAACATAGCTTCGCAGACAAATTTGCTTGCGATGAACGCCGCGATCGAAGCCGCTCATGCGGGCGAAGCGGGTAAGGGCTTTGCCGTCGTCGCGGACGAAATAAGAAAGCTCGCGGAAGATTCTGCAGAACACGGTAAAACGATAACCAACACTCTTAAAATTCTTTCAAATGAAATAGAAGCTCTGTCCGATTCATCCAAAACTGCAGAAGAAAAGTTCAACACTATTTTCAACTTAGCAGAACAGGTAAAAACAATGAGCGACCGCGTAACGGAAGCCATGCAAGAGCAGGAAAACGGCAGCAAAGAAATACTTGCCGCAATCCGAAACATAAATACCGTAACGATAGAAGTAAAAGAGGGCTCTGAGGAGATGCTTAAAGGAGGGGAAGGGGTTGCTCAAGAGATGAGAAAACTGGAAGAGCTGACAAGGGTTATCACGGAGAGCATGAACGAGATGGCTGCAGGGGCCATTCAGATAAACAACGCTGTACAGGAAGTAAACGAGATCTCTCAAAAAAATAAGACTAGCATTCAAAGTTTGGCGACAGAAGTCGGAAAGTTTAGGGTGTAAACTCTGTATTCATACTAGTTGGGGCGTTTTCGAGTTTTGTTAAACTCGAAATTCGACCTGTCGGTCAAAGATACTCCATATTTTAACTCATTAAAATTCAACAGTCGAACAAAATATCGGTTTCGGAGACTGTTGAATTTGTGCATTGTAAAAAGTATACGGGTATACTAAAATTTGCACTTTGGGAAATTCTGGTTTATAATTACGCTAATATTTTCACAAATTATTTTGGAGGATTTATGAAAAAAATTTTATTTGCGGTACTTGCCTGTACGCTTTTATCGGGCGCAGTATTTTCGAAAGGCGGAAACGACAAAGCTGATGAACCGCCTAAAGAACTTGTAGTGTGGAGCGCCGCTTCCGAAGACGAAGCGCAGGCTCTTGTAGCAGCGTTTACGAAATTGCATCCGGAAATTTCAACAAGCATTATACGGGCAGGTTCCGGGGAATTGCTTACAAGGCTGAACGCCGAACAGCCGCGTCCGAGCGGAGACGTTTTGATGGGTATTGCAAGAGAATCGTTCGATATGGCATATGAATTGTTCCGTCCGTATAAAACGGCAAATCATGCGAATATCGGCGAGAACGTTCGGGATCCGGTCGCTGTGCCGAAGTATTACGGGTTTTCAATGCCGTTGCAAGCTTTAATGGTAAATACCAATTTGTTAAAACCGGAAGACTATCCCAAAACATGGAAAGATCTCATAAATCCGAAATATAAAGGCGAAATAGTACTTGCAAATCCTACGCTTTCCGGTTCGGCATACGCACAGCTTTATATGTGGTACAAGTTCTACGGCGAAGATTTCGTAAGAACAATAGCGCAAACGGTAGTGTTCAATACGAGTTCTACGGCAGGTCCTGAAGCTGTTGCACGCGGCGAATATGCTATCACCGCCACAGGGGAAGCAAATATTGCAAAATATATGGAAAAAGGCAACCCTGTAACTTTCGTATATCCGTCCGACGGAACGGGCGCTCGTTTCGATGCGTCCGGCATCATCGATCACGGTCCGAACCCCAAAGCCGCCGAGCTTTTTATGGATTTTCTCACGTCAAAAGAAGCGTATCAAATCATCTACGATACGCGCGGACGACGAGTTGTTATTGATGGTATTCCCGGTCCGAAACATTTACCGTCGCTGGATAAAATCAAGCTTGTCGAATATAACGCGAAAGAAGCCGCCGACATGCGTGAAGAATTGACAAGTAAATTTTCCGACATGATGAAATAACAGCGTAAAAGAAAATACTTTCCATTTAATAAACTCGCACAGCCGTTATATCTTAGGATTTAAAGGCTGTGCATACACCTTTTTTGGAGAATCCAGATATGAGTCTCAGTCTCAGTTACGATAAAATTAATAAAATATTCGATAAAGGTTCGCCCAATGAAGTTCACGCCTTAAAAGATGTAAGCTTTACTGTAGAACCCGGCGAGCTTTTTTGCCTGCTCGGACCTTCAGGCTGCGGTAAGACAACCCTTCTGCGGAGTACGGCGGGCCTTGAATCCATAACCGGCGGACATATTTTATACGGCGGTAATGATATGACTTCCATTCCTCCGTTCAAGCGGAATATCGGAATGGTGTTTCAAAGCTTTGCGCTGTATCCGCACATGAGCATATTCGAAAATGTTGCGTACGGTTTGCGCGTTCGAAAAATTCCGAACGATGAAATAAAGCGCAAAGTCACCGAAGTTATGGAACTCGTCGGTTTGCAGGATGAATTAAAACGAAACCCCAGTCCGACGGCGCTTTCGGGAGGCCAGCAACAGCGGGTTGCAATCGCGCGCGCTCTCGTATACGATCCCGACTTACTTCTCCTCGATGAACCCTTGGCAAACCTCGATGCGAAACTGCGCCGCTATATGCGCGCTGAGATACGCCGTATCCAAAAAGCGACTAATATAACTACGCTTTTTGTAACTCACGATCAGGAAGAAGCAATGGCCATAGGAGACCGTCTGGCTGTTTTCAAAAAAGGCGTCGTCGAGCAGATAGGTACGTCGGATGAATTATATACAAAGCCGCAAAATGCCTTTGTCGCAAATTTTATAGGAAAAATGAATTTTTTCCACGGCAAACTTACGCCGAACGGAGCGGTTCTGGACTACGGCGGCATAAAGGTTGACGTACAAAAAGCAAGGCGGTATGTTTCTTCATCCGTATCCGACGGAGCCGATGTTGTTGTCGGAGCGCGTCCTGAGCAGCTTTCGGTGTCTTCTAAAAAAACTGCCGACAGTATTCCCGGTGAAGTTAAAATTATTCAGCATCTCGGTCAATTTGTGCGTTATGAAGTCGAACTGCCGAAGGAAATTTCAAAAGTACCCGTTGAAGTCGATATGCCGCACATGGAATCTGCAATCCGTGAACTTGATACGGCATATGTTTCCATAAAATCGGATCTGGCATACCTCTACCTGCATGACGGAGAAGACGAATGAAGCAACAAAAAGATCTGTTTCAAAAAGATTACACACAACTGTTGGTGTTTTTTCTTCCGATGGCATTTTTGTGCGTGTTTTTATTTTGGCCGCTTGCGAATACGTTTTTACGCGCGTTTATGAAAACGGGCAATAAATTTAATCTTGACAGCTTGAGCCTAGCGGGGTTTACGAAATTTTTTACAAGCGCTTTATATAAGCGGAGTTTAAAAAATTCGTTTATTGTCGGTTTTTCGGTAACATTGTTGTCGCTGCTGGTAGGTTTGCCGATGGGGTATTTTGTCGCGCGCGTGAAAATGCCCGCAAAAAAACTCATGCTTTCTTTGGGCGTTCTGCCGATAATCATGCCGTCGTTTGTCGGCGCATTTTCATGGATCATCTTACTTGGGCGTCAAGGCATCGTACGCCATTTTTTTAATTTGATTCTTGCTCCTTTAGGTATAACGCTGCCGCCTGTCTACGGGCTGTTCGGTATGATTTTCTGCATGACGATGACTTACTATCCATTCGTTTTTATGCTGTGTGAAGGGGCTTTCGCATCGGCAAACGCGCTGCTTGAAGATTCCGCAATGCTCATGGGCGCTTCCCGCGCATATATTTTTCGTACGATCACATTTCCGCTCATCCTTCCAAGCTTGGGAGCTGCAGCTCTGCTCGTATTCGTGCGTTCGATCGGAAACTTCGGTATACCAGCCGTCATCGGCGGCGACGAATACGTGCTGCCGACGCTTATCTATTTCCGCGTAAACGGTTTTTGGGATATCAACGGCGCGGCATCCATCGCGGTTGTAAATGTCGTCATTACCGGCATCGTTTTATTCTTGCAAAAGTATGTCGTTTCAAGGCGAAAATATGAAACGATAAGCGCAACTCATGCGAAGATCAAAACTCATACGCATCCGGTTATCCGCGTCATCGCGATGATATATTGTCTTATCATATTGTTGATTTCGCTTGCGCCGCAATTTACGATTATCATAATGTCGTTTTTTGAAAAATGGTCGGGCTTGCTTCCTGAAAAATTTACTTTCACGAATTACACAATCATTCCTCAAAAATCGCATAATGAATTATTTAATTCGTTCTATCTTTCGGTTTGTGCAACGCTGTTCACCGCTATACTGGGAAGCATAATTGCCTATATAACCGAGCGGAAAAAACCGAAAGGCGGCGCAATACTTGATATGGCGATAATGGCCCCATTTATTTTGCCTGGTACGGTAGTTTCGGTTGCGCTCATTTCGGCGTTCAGCGGACGCGCCGTTATTTCACTTGGCGGTACATATACGATTATAATAATTTCATACATGATTCGGCGAACTCCTTATGTGTATCGTTCCGTTTCCGCAAATTTAACGCAGCTAAATCCTGCGCTTGAAGAAGCGTCAACCATTGCCGGCGCGCATTGGATTTACACTTTTTTAAAAGTAAGCGTTCCGCTGATCCTGCCCGGTATTGTAAGCGGCTCGATTTTGACTTTTTCAACGCTGCTGCAGGAATTGAGTACGACAATTTTACTGTATGGCGCAAAGACGCGTACCGTTCCCGTACAGATTTACGGCGCGGTTGCCGACGGCGCGCTCGGTGAAGCAAGCGCATTATCGGTCATCTTGCTTATCATAGTATTTTTAATCGTATACTCTGCAAATAAACTGCAAAAAAGCAATTTGTCATCGGGATTTAAACTCGGTTGATGTCGAAAAAACGGCGGTAAATGTATAAATCTGCAAATTTATAGATCTGCCGCCGAACATCCTTTTGTTCAGACCTCTCTTGCCGCTTTCGTCCTCCACACGCTCTCGCACGGATAGACTCTACATGATTGTTGACAGATAATATAAGTTAGTGTATCCTAATGTCAGATGGATATTGCTTTTTTCTGTCAGTGGAGGGATGTATGCCTTTAACGGTCGTGTCGCAAGGTAGTTTGGTAAAAGTTAAAAGAATCGGCGGCAGTGCGGCCGTAAAGCAGCATCTGAATGAATTGGGATTTAACGTGGGAACGGAAGTTACGGTCGTATCCGTTTTAGACGGAAGTTTGATCGTAAAAGTTAAGGAATCCCGCATTGCGCTGGACTCTAATTTGGCGGGAAAGATATTTTGTGCATAAGAGTATTCCGGCCGTACGTCGACAAATATCCATTTTTTAAAGTTTAAACGCTTATTTTTTTAATCAGATAATCATTCCAGTTTCTCGTGTATGAAGGTACGGATCTTAGAATGACGGTTTTGTGTATAGTTTAATTTGTATTTTTTATTAGGAGATATAAGGGTATGAAAACTTTACGCGACATTCCTGTCGGTTCGACTGCTAAAGTAAAGCAGTTGCATGGCGGCGGCGCTCTGAAGCGGCGTCTTATGGATATGGGGATAACAAACGGCAGCGAGCTGTTTGTCAGAAAAGTGGCTCCACTGGGAGATCCTGTAGAGATCACTATACGCGGGTATGAATTGTCCGTACGAAAAGATGATGCGGACTGTGTTGAAATGGTTTGACGGGGTAAAATGATGAGTATAAGAATTGCATTAGCGGGTAACCCGAACAGCGGAAAAACGACTTTGTTTAACTCTTTGACCGGTGCCAGTCAGTATGTAGGAAACTGGCCGGGAGTTACTGTTGAAAAGAAGGAAGGAAAGATAAAGGGAAGCGATACGATCGTAACGGATCTTCCCGGTATTTATTCTCTTTCTCCGTATACATTGGAAGAAGTGGTGAGCCGTGATTATCTTATTAAAGACGATCCGGATGCGGTTTTGAACATTGTGGATTCGACGAATATAGAACGCAACCTGTATTTGACGACACAGATTCTTGAATTGGGTAAGCCTGTGGTTATAGCGTTGAACATGATCGACGCTTTGAAAAAATCAGGTGGCAAAATCGATACTGCAAAACTTTCATCCGAACTGGGATGTAAAATTGTTGAAACTTCGGCCCTTCACGGAACGGGAGTAAAAGAGGCTGCTAAGGCCGCCGCACAGAAATCTTCCGCACCGTCAGCCTGTTTCAGCGCCGACGTGGAAGCCGCCATTAAAGAGATGACAGCCGTTCTTCCTTCTTCGATCGATGATGTTCTTAAAAGATGGTATGCCATTAAATTGCTTGAACGCGACAAGGTTGTACTCGACCAGTTGAAGCTCGGCAAGAACGAACTTGAAAAAGCGGAAGCCATTTCTAAAAAACTTGAAGACTTAAAAAACGATGATATCGAGTCGATCATTACGAACGAGCGCTATAACTATATCACCGGCATCGTGAGCCGATGTGTAAAAAAATCCGGCAAAAAACTCACGCGATCCGACAGAATCGACCAGATAGTAACGAACCGATGGTTGGGTATTCCCATATTCCTGCTTGTAATGTGGGGCGTTTACTATGTTTCGGTTACTACGATAGGCACATGGCTTACCGACTGGACTAACGATTCTTTCGTGGCGGGGCTGCAGGAAATCGTTCAGGGCTGGATGGAAGGCGCCGGCGTAAATGAAATTCTTATTGACTGTATCGTAAACGGAATTATGGGCGGACTCGGCGCTATCTTAGGCTTTGTGCCTCAAATGGCCATTCTGTTCCTTTTGCTTTCTATAATTGAAGACTGCGGCTACATGGTTCGCATAGCCTTCGTTATGGACCGTATATTCAGAAGATTCGGTCTGTCGGGCAAAAGTTTTATTCCGCTTTTGATCTCTTCAGGCTGCGGCGTTCCGGGCATCATGGCTTCAAAGACCATCGAAAACGACAACGATCGCCGTCTTACCATAATCACTACGACGTGGATTCCCTGCGGTGCAAAATTGCCTGTAATAGCCCTTATGGCGGGAGTTTTGGCCGGCGCTCTTACGGATCTTAACGAAGGAAATGTTGCCGCTCTGATGTACGCAACCGGACTTTGTTCCGTTCTTGTTTCCGCAGTTATCCTTAAAAAGACGAAACCGTTCCATGGCGAAGCCGCTCCGTTTGTAATGGAATTGCCCCAGTATCATCTTCCGCAAGCTAAGACGGTTCTTTTGCACACTTGGGAACGCTTACGCGGCTTTATGATAAAAGCGGGAACCATATTGTTCCTTGCCTGTATCGTAATTTGGTTCTTGTCCAGCTACGGCTTCGGTGAAGAAGGATTCGGGCTTGTTGATTCTCCTGATTCGCTGATGGCGGTTTTGGGCAATGCTATTCGCCGCATCTTCATACCGCTGGGCTTCGGCGGAGCTGACGGCGGTTGGCAGGCTGCCGCTTCTTCTATTGCAGGATTTTCCGCTAAAGAAGCGATAGTAAGCACTATGGGCGTTCTTGCCAACGTGGATGAAGAGCTTGTAGAAGAAGCCGGCGAAGTTGCCGTCGCTATAGCTTCATGGTTCCCGACCGCTGCAGCCGCGATGAGCTTCCTCGTGTTTAACCTTCTTGATTCTCCGTGTGTGGCAGCTATAGGTGTAATGGCGAGCGAACTTAAAGACCGCAAATGGTTCTGGTTTGCCATTTTGTTCCAGAATATTTGGGCTTATGTGATTGCGCTTTGTGTGTACAACTATATGATGCTTGCGGCAGGCGTGTTTACCGCAGGAACTGTAGCGGCGATCATCTTTACGGTTATAATCTTGTACATGCTTTTCCGAAAGGATCCGTATAAGGGAATGTCTTTTGAAGTGAAGCGTTCCGTAGCCGCTGCGGTTTAAAAGCGTCTATGGGAGGAACTGCTTCGGCGCTTTCAATGGGGTATGCCATTGCCCTGTTGATAATTGCGTATTTGACTTTAACGGCAGTTTCCGTTCTTATCAGATTTTTGAAAAAAAAGTTCGGTAAGAAAAAATAACATCGAGCGGTGTTTTGCAAAGGATGTACGCTTTTGTCACCTTGCAAAACACCCGTTTTGTAACGGAGTGTTTATGGTTGTAAATCTTGTTGCAGGCGGACTTTTGCTTTGCTGTATTGCAGGCGCCGTATTTTATATTCTGCGCCAGAGAAAGATCGCTATTGAAAATAACAATCCCATATGCATAGGTTGTCCCGGCGCGGCTTCATGTAGAAATCATTGCCACGGTACAACTTCAAGGGAGAAAAAGAAAAAATGATAAATATTATTATTGTTGCGCTTCTTGCCGTCATTATTTTTGTAGCCGTTAAAGTGAGCGCGAAACATCTTCGCGGAGAAGGTTCTTGTTGCACGGGCGGCGGTTCTTCCGTAATCCGTGAGCACAAAAAACTTGATGATCCCGTTATCGCTAAAAAGACAGTGAAAATAGGCGGCATGAGCTGTGAAAATTGTGCGGCACGCGTAGAACACGCAGTGAATAAGATTGAAGGCGCCGCTTGCGAAGTAAATTTAAATGCAAATACCGCGGAAATATCTCTCAGCCGCAAAATTCCCGACGAAGAATTAAAGGCTGCGATTGAAAAAGCAGGCTATGAAGTAAAGTCTTTTGAAGGTTCAAATTGAAGGCTCGGTATAGCCTGGTATTACCGGGCGTAGGTTGACGCGCGGCAGAAATTTTCCGGCGCGAAAGCCGGAAAGTGCAGCCATCCGTTCGTCGTGTGGTTATGATTTAATTCAAACAAAATTTTTTATTGCTTTCATATTTCCTCACGTAAAAATCTAACCCAACTGCAGCTTTTTGCATTTCCCGCACAAATCATGTATAATATCTTAAAATACTCTAAAACGATCGCCGCCAGCTTAAAAAATTGAATTTTTATCGGCTGATCGGTTTTCGGTAATTTTTTGTAATAGTTTTAGTGGAGGAATAAAATGAAAAAACTAATCGGTGTTGTTCTTGCTTTCGCTCTGGCTTTTTGCGCTTTTGCAGGCGGTGATAAGGATTCGGCAGGCAAAGCAAAGTATCCTGTAAAAGGTATAACGGTTATCTGCCCGTGGGGCGCAGGCGGAGGAACGGATGCGGTTCTTCGCGGTATTTGTGCTGCTGCGGAAAAGCAGCTTGGGGTTACGCTTACTGTTGAAAATAAAACCGGCGGCAGCGGTGCTATTGGGCATGCGGCAATAAAAAATGCCAAACCCGACGGATATACGGTCGGTATGATCACGTTTGAACTAAACTCCTTGCCGCAGCAGGGGCTTATAGATTTTACCTATGCGGATTACGATCCGATTATACGTGTAAATGCGGATGCGGCTACACTGACAGTGAAAGCGGACGCTCCGTACAATACGGTAAAAGAGTTTGTAGAGTATTGTAAAAATAATCCCGGAAAAGTTTCTATCGGCAATTCCGCACCCGGTTCGGTGTGGCACATAGGAGCGGGGCTTTTGGCGGATAAAACGGGCATCAATGTAAAACATATTCCTTTTGAAGGAGCTGCAGGTGCCGTAACCGCTCTTGCAGGCGGACACATCGAAGCGGTTTCAGTTTCTTTGGCTGAAGTAAAATCACAGCTTGATGCCGGAAACTTAAAAGTTCTTGGAATTATGGATGAAAAACGTCCTGTTTCTTATCCCAATATCAAAACATTTAAAGAACAGGGATTTGATATTACTTATTACACTTGGCGAGGCCTTGCGCTTCCGAAGGGAGTTGATCCTGCAATAAAACAGATTCTTGTCGATGCATTTACGAAGGCGGAACAGGATCCTGATTTTGTAAAAATGGCCGGTAATATGAATTTGAATCTTGCATATATGAATTCCGCCGATTTTGGAGCTTTTTTGAAAACAAATTATGAAGCGGTAACCGCTACAATGAAATCATTAGGTCTTATTGACTGACGGGATTTTAAAACTTTATTTTAAAAGAAGGCCGCTTCCGGATAAATTTTCGGTGCGGCCTTGCCGTCATAAAATCTATGCTAATTGGAATTTGCATCAAAAAACATAGGAGGAAATGTGCGGATAGCTAATATCATTGCCGCCGTTATAGGAATGTTTTTATCGGCGACCGCTTTTATTATTACCCTTTCATTTAAACATTTTAAAAACGTTCCTATCGGACCTGAATTTTTCCCGCGCTGGCTTTCTACAGGGCTTTTTATCTGCTGTGCGGTTCTTTTGATACAAAATATTGTCGATAAAAATAATAAAACTCCTGCAATGACCTTAAGCCTAAAAGACAAAGGCATGCGGCGTATGTTAATCGGTCTTGCGATAATTGTTATTGCGGCCGCTTTATGGTATGTTACGGGCTTTATAATTACAACGCCCTTTGTTTTGTTTGCGTTTATGGTTCTTTTGGGAAAACGTGAATGGAAGACGATGGTTGTTTTTTCGATAGTTTCTACCGCCGTTATTTTCCTTGCTTTTAGATTCCTTTTAGGAATAGATATGCCGATGGGGCTGCTGGAATAGGGGGGCGATATGGATTTTGGTCTTTTAGTTTCAAGTTTCGGTTCTGTTTTTGCCCCGCTGAATATGCTTTATATCTTTATCGGTGCGGCAGGCGGGGTTTTGATCGGTTGTATTCCCGGCCTAACGTCTACTATGGGGATTGCGCTTTTGATACCGTTTACTTACGGGCTTGATCTGTTGCCGTCCGTAGGTATGTTGCTTGGAATTTTCTGCGGCGCTATGTACGGCGGTTCTATTTCCGCAATACTTATCCACACTCCAGGAACCCCTGCCGCCGCGGCAACCGTTATGGACGGCTATCCTATGTCAAAACGCGGCGAACCGGGGCGAGCCCTATCGATAGCGCTGTTTTCTTCCTTTATGGGGGGAATGATTGGCGCCCTGTGTATGACTTTTTTGTCCCCGTATATTTCAAAAATGGCACTGAAATTCGGACCTGCCGAATTTTTTTCACTTGCAGCTTTCGGCCTTTCCGTTATAATTTCAATCTCAGGAAAATCTTTGATAAAGGGGCTCATAACGGCGTTTTTCGGTTTATTGATTTCTACTGTGGGTATGGATAAGACTTGTGCCTACCTGCGTTTTTTTAAGTTTCAGGGATTGTATGACGGAATTCCTTTTATTCCGGCTCTGATAGGTTTGTTTGCGATTTCCGAAGTTCTTGCAGGAATAGAATCCAATTTAGATACGCAAAAGAATAAAGTAAAAATTTCAGGCGTGCTTCCCAGTATTTCGGATATTAAAACAATACTGCGTAATATTGTAACCGGCGGATTTATAGGAAGCTTTATAGGCTCCATTCCCGGAGCTGGAGGCGATATTGCAGCGTTTGTTTCTTACAGTGAAGCAAAACGTTCAAGTAAGCATCCGGAAAAATTCGGAACAGGCATTCCCGAAGGTATCGCCGCATCGGAATCCGCTAATAACGGGTGTTCAGGCGGCGCTATGATTCCCATGCTCAGTTTAGGTGTTCCCGGCGATTCAAATACGGCAGTCCTCATGGGAGCCTTCATTATGAAGGGATTTCAACCCGGTCCTATGATGTATGTGGAACACCTTGATATTGTATATGCCGTGTTTGCTTCTTTAATCGTTGCCAATTTGGCCATGCTTGTAGTGGGGATGTGCGGTATAAAAGGTTTTGCAAAAATTATTTCCGTAGAGCGCAAAATGCTTTTACCTGTCATTTTGATGCTTTCCTTAGTCGGCGCCTATGCGATAAACCAGAACATGTTCGACGTGTTTTTTGCGATTATCATGGGCGTAATAGGATATTTGCTGCAAAAATATGAATTTCCTCTGTCGCCGATTCTCCTTGCTTTGATTTTAGGGCCGATGAGCGAGAGCAATCTTCGCAGGTTTATGCAAATTTCTGACGGTCAATTCTTTAAAATCTTTACAAAACCAATTTGCTGCGTGTTTTTAGCGCTCGCCGTTATTTCTATGATAACATCGGTTATCAATCAAAGACGAATAAACAAAAAGCTCTCGGTGGAAGAAGACAAAAATTTTTAGGCCATAAATGCGGTTCTTGCACTTGATCGATTATGTTCGGAGCAAGATGCCGCAGTATGGTTGTCCCTATGTTCGGCGACGCAATGTCGCGGTATGTTTAACCACGTCGCGTTTGAGCCGTTTTCGTGCACATTTTGCGCAATATTGTCAGTGATTTAGCATTTCATTATAATAATACAATCTTTATGTCTCCGGCCGAAGCCTGAGTTTTTATAGGTTTACACATATCGCAGTTTTAAGGAATAGATTTTATGAATGCCATTGAGCTGGAAAAAGCTTACAATCCTAAAGATTTTGAAAATAGAATTTACAAGGAATGGGAGACAAAAGGATATTTTAAACCTCTTTCCGATCCCGATTCTCCGATTCACGATCGGTATGACGAATCGAAAAGATCCGTGTATTCGGTAGTTATTCCTCCGCCGAACGTCACCGGCGTTCTTCACGTGGGACACGGGCTTAACAATGTTTTGCAGGATATAGTAGTCCGTTATCATCGCATGAAAGGCGACGACACGCTCTGGCTTACGGGAACCGATCACGCAGGGATCGCAACCCAAAATGTGGTTGAAAGAGCTCTAAAAAAAGAAGGAATATCCAGAAAGGATATCGGGCGAGAAAAATTTCTTGAGCGCACTTGGGCGGTAAAAGACGATCACCATGCGGCTATTGTGACGCAGCAGAGGAGACTCGGAAATTCTACGGACTGGGCGCGAGAGCGTTTTACGATGGACGACGGACTTTCAAAAGCCGTCCGCGACGTTTTTGTAACGCTGTATGAGCGCGGATTGATATATAAAGGACAGTACCTAGTAAATTGGTGCCCCCGCTGCGGAACCGCGCTTGCCGACGACGAAGTCGAGCATACGGATACAGCGGGTGCGATGTATCACATATGGTATGAATATGCGGACGGGCCCGCCCCTGACGGTTCAAGCCGCATTGAAATCGCTACGACAAGGCCCGAAACTCTTTTAGGCGATACTGCCGTAGCCGTAAATCCTTCGGACGAGCGCTATAGCCGCATAATAGGCAAAAAGCTAAAGCTTCCGCTTACGGACCGCGTTATTCCTGTCATAGCCGATGCATATGTAGATAAGGATTTCGGAACGGGGATGGTAAAAATTACGCCGGCTCATGATCCGAACGACTGGCAGGTCGGCAAAAGAAACGGCCTTGACGTTATAAATATTCTTAATTCCGACGGAACTTTAAATGAAAATTGTCCTCAAAAATACAGGGGAATGACATGCCAAAAGGCGAGAGCGCTCATAATTGAGGATCTTAAGGATCTCGGACTTTTTAAAGGCGAAGAGAAGATAACTCATTCCGTCGGGCATTGTTACCGCTGTTCTACGGTTGTAGAACCTTATTTAAGCGAGCAGTGGTTTGTAAAAATGCAGCCGCTTGCAAAACAGGCTTTAAAAGCATGGGAAAACGGGCAGATCGTATTCTTTCCTCGCAAATGGGAAAATACTTACCGCCGATGGCTTGAAAATATACGCGACTGGTGCATAAGCAGACAACTTTGGTGGGGGCACCGGATACCGGTATGGTATTGTAACAAGTGCTCAAAGATGACCGTTTCGCGCGAAGCGCCTGAAAAATGCTTTGAATGCGGAGCCGACGCTTCCGAACTCGTTCAGGATCCGGACGTGCTTGACACTTGGTTTTCTTCATGGCTTTGGCCGTTCAGCACTTTGGGATGGCCCGAAAAAACGCAGGATCTTAAAAGATTTTATCCTACGACGGCTCTTGTTACGGCTTATGACATTATTTTCTTTTGGGTAAGCCGCATGATTATGGCCGGTTTGGAATTTACCGGCAATGTTCCGTTCCGCGACATTTATATCCACGGGCTTGTGCGCGACAAACAGGGACGTAAGATGAGTAAGTCTTTGGGTAACGGAATCGATCCTATCGAAATAATCGATACTTTCGGTTCGGATGCGCTTAAATTTACGCTGAGTTTTATGTGCGCACAGGGGCAAGACGTTCTTGTGGACAAGGATTCTTTTAAACTCGGAAGCCGTTTTGCAAATAAGATATGGAACGCCGGGCGCTATATACTCGGGAATCTGGAAGGAAGAACCCTTGTTCCCGTAAAGGACGAGGATCTTACGGAATTGGACATATGGATATTTTCATGCCTTGATAAGGCCGCCCGTATTGAGCGAAACTCACTGGACGGTTATCGCTACAACGACGCCGCAAATGCCGTTTTTGAATATTTTTGGAACGAATTTTGCGATTGGTATGTGGAAGCTACCAAACTTTCATTTAAAAACGGCGACGATAAAGAAAAAAACAGGGCGGTTTCCGTATTGTTAAATGTTTTGGAAGAAAATCTTCGTCTCTTACACCCTTTTCTTCCTTTCGTTACGGAAGAAATTTATTCAAAACTGCCGCTTTCCGAAATTACGGAAAACCGCAAAAAGGCCGGGAATAATTTTGTCCTTTCAAATTCCTTTTATAAAGGAATGCTTATAGCCGCTCCGTTTCCTGAAGAAAACGACCGCCGCGTAAACGAAAAAGTTTCAAAGAGGTTTTCGGTTCTACAGGAATTGATCCGGTCGGTGAGGGCTCTCAGAGCGGAATGTTCCCTTGATCCTGCGGCTAAACTTCATTTGGCCTTGCTTATAACCAAGGGAAGCGATGCGGAAGTGTGTAAGGAAAAGACGGACATGATAGAGCTTCTTGCCGGAATTGAAAAGATTGACTTTGTAAACGAAAAACCTTCCATGTCGGTGGGAACGGTAGGGCAGGGCTTTGAAGCTTTTATAATCGTCGACGGTTCCATAAACAAGGATCAGCTTATCGCCAGATTTAAAAAATCGATAGAAACCGAAAGCGGGTACGTAAGAAACTATGAAGCGAAGCTCAGCGGAAAATTTGCCGAACATGCGCCGGCGGAACTTGTCGCCATGGAGCGTGAAAAACTTGAAGAAAGCCGCCGGCGCATAGAAAAGCTTAATTCGTACATTGCCGGCCTTTAAGATTTTATAATAATGCCGCAATTAGGCTTTTAATCGGCTTTTAAAAAAGGCTTTTGGATTTTGGAGGGCTGTATATGGGCAAATATGAAATGCACACGGAAAAACCCGACAGGATGGACAATGAATCCATGCTTCAGCTCAAGGGAATTTATCTTGCTCCGTACATGCAGATTGCGACTGCCCTCATAGGAAAGGAACGCTATGCCGGCGGAAATATGTTCCGTCATCAGATCGATACCATGGGCATCCTTATTGATTACGGGTACATTGACAGCGTGCTTTTAAAGGCGTCGTGCATACACGATGTGATCGAAGATATCCCCGGCTTTGATCAAAAAATTATTACGGATGTTGATGACGAAGGGAAAAAGGTATGCGAGCTTGTGCTTGAAGTTACAAAAAAAAACGGACAGACCAAGCCCGATTATCTGCGCGGTATAATCGAGCACGGCAGCTGGCGGGCAAAGATCTTAAAATGCGCGGATCGCATAAGCAATATGATAAGTTTGGGTTTTGTCACCGATCCGGTCTTTATTGAACGTTACTGCGACGAAACCGAATATTTTATTTTCCCGATAGCGTTGGAAGTCGACTATACCATGTATCACGAATTGATAAGTCTCGTCATCACTCGTCGTAAATACCTGGAAGATTCCGGGTACATATTAAAAAATCGCTGATGAAGATTGTGCCGAATCAGCTTTCCAAAGCCATCCGTTCGGGTTTGAACGCTTCGTCGAATTTTTCAGGCGTTAAAAATCCCAAAGCGACGCAGGCTTCTTTTAAAGAAATATTTTCTTCGTATGCTTTTTTTGCAGTCTTTGCCGAATTCTCATAGCCGATGTACGGATTTAGCGCCGTTACGAGCATTAGGGAATTATGCAGATTAAAGCGCATTTTTTCTTTGTCGGCCTTAATACCTGAAACACAGTTGTCATTAAATGAACTTATGACATCCGAAAGAAGCCGTACGGACTGTAAAAAATTATACGCTATCACGGGCATAAAGACATTCAATTCAAAATTACCTTGACTTGCGCCTATCCCGACGGCACAGTCGTTCCCCATAACTTGTACTGCAACCATTGTTACGGCCTCGCACTGCGTAGGATTTACCTTGCCCGGCATTATGGAGGATCCGGGTTCATTTTCAGGAATTTTGATTTCCCCGAGCCCGCACCTCGGGCCTGAAGAAAGCCATCTTATATCGTTTGCGATTTTCATAAGATCGCATGCCAAGGCTTTTAAAGCTCCGTGTGCAAAAACTATTTCATCTTTGCTGGTAAGAGCGTGGTATTTATTGGCTGCGGTGGAAAAATCCTTCTTCGTCAATTTTGAAATTATTTGGGCGACCTGTACATCGAATCCTTTAGGCGCATTTAAGCCGGTACCTACGGCCGTCCCTCCGAGCGCAAGTTCTTTTAAAACCGGAAGAGAAGAAGATATAATCTGCATGTCACGTTCAAGGCTGGATCTCCAGCCGCTTATTTCCTGACTGAAGGAAATGGGAACGGCATCTTGAAGGTGAGTTCGGCCGCTTTTTACAATTCCTTCATTTTCTTTTTCAAGTTTTTTGAGCGTTTCGATAAGTTTTTTTAGCGAAGGGAATAATTTGTCTTCTATCCGGCATACGGCTGCGATATGCATCGCTGTGGGAAAAGTATCGTTGCTTGACTGGCTCATGTTTACGTCGTCGTTAGGGTGAAGTAAATTTTCACCTATGATTTCATTGCCGCGGTTCGCTATCACTTCGTTTGCGTTCATATTTGACTGCGTTCCGCTTCCCGTTTGCCATACCACCAGCGGAAAATGTTCGTCGAGGCGGCCTGAAATCACCTCGTCGCAGGCTGCGCTTACGGCCCTAAGTTTTTTTTCGGTCATTTTTTTCGGGACGAGAATACCGTTGGCAAGAGCCGCAGCTTTTTTAAGATACCCGAAAGCGCATATTATTTCTTTGGGCATTAGCTCGATTCCTTCTCCGATCTTAAAATTTCTTCGACTTCGCTCCGTCTGAGCCGCCCAATACTTGTCCCTTGGAACTTCTATTTGTCCCATGGAATCATGTTCGATCCTGTATTTTTCCATAATGTTATTACTTGTTTACCCCTGTTGCCGACAAGGCGGCGATATTTCAGCGGTCATTATAACCGCCTTTCGCTCGTAAAAGACTATAACTTTTTTTTAATAAATTGTGAACTCAGATACTTTAAAGAGAATACTGCGTTATGATATACTGCTCATAAATTATAAATCGGAGATAATAAAAATGGCAACACATGAGATTTTAGGTCCTTCCGACCGTCCTCCTCTAATCCGCTGGATTCCGTTGAGTTTTCAGCACGTATTTGCAATGTTCGGAGCGACCATACTCGTTCCCCTTTTGACAGGCTTGAGTTCTTCGACGGCATTGTTTACCGCGGGAACCGGAACGCTGCTTTATATTTTAATCACTAAAGCGAAAGTTCCGGCTTTTTTGGGATCTTCGTTTGCATTTATACCGGCGCTGATTGCGATCGGCGATCAGTACGGGGTTCCTTACGCTATGGGCGGCGCGATATGCGCCGGTCTTTTTTATTGCGTGATCGCTTTTATAATAAAATTTACCGGAAAAAACTGGCTCGATAAGGCTTTGCCGCCCGTCGTCATCGGTTCGGTCATAATAGTTATAGGGCTGAATCTCGCTCCAACGGCGATAAAGGAGGCCATGTACGTGGGATCGTCCGGAGCTCCCAACGATTATTCCCTTGTGTACCTAAGCATAGCTATGGTTACCCTTGCGGTTGCCGTCATCGCTACGATCTTTCTTAAGGGATTTTTCAATACCATTTCAATACTTATCGGTCTCATAGGCGGATATGTATTTACATTCATAATGGGACAGATTTTCCCCGCTTACCATCTCATAAATTTTGATATGGTGTTGGATGCAAGGTGGTTTGCTTTGCCGTTTTTGCAGCTTAACAGCGCGGGTTCATATGTTTGGGTTGCTCCGCGGTTCGCCCTTGTTCCGATCGTAACCTTTGTGATCGTTTCTCTTGCGACTATTTGTGAGCATTTAGGTGATACCCTTGTGACGTCAAAGGTGGTAGGCATTGATTTTTACAAAAACCCGGGACTTCACCGTACGCTTATCGGGGACGGCCTTGCGACGGCATGGGCTGCAGTTTGGGGAGGGCCGCCGAATACGACTTACGGCGAAAATATAGGCGTTATGGCGATCACTAAGGTATACAGCGTTTGGGTCATAGGCGGAGCCGCCGTCATCGCGGTTATCCTTTCGTTTTGCCAAAAATTCGGCGCTTTTATTCAGACGATTCCCGGCCCGGTTCTCGGCGGAATTTCAATGCTTTTGTACGGTCTTATCGCTTCCAGTGGGCTTCGCACCATCGTTGAAAGCGGCGTCGACTATAAAGATAAAAGAAATCTCACGATTTCCTCCGTTATTATGGTGATCGGTATCGGCGGCGGAATTTTGCAATTCCATGTTGGAAAAGAATTCGTGTTCAGTTTGGGAGGAGTCGCTCTTGCAACTGTAATAGGAATATTTCTTAACCTTCTTATTCCGCGGTCGAGGGTTGAATGAAGTTTTGATTTAGTTAAATTTCGATTTTTATTGTGTGCCGGATCCGTCTCGCATTTTAATAGCGGCGAATCTGCGCGCACTTAGGGCAGCGGACTTGTGCGGCATTTGAACTGCCGCTGCCAACTCATGACAGCGCTTCCCACGGTACTGTACTATAATGAGTGCGCGGTTTTTATACGCTTGCCTAAAGTCAAATGATTTTATATATTGTAAACGTGTTCGGAATGTAGCGCAGTTGGTAGCGCGTCTGGTTTGGGACCAGAATGTCGCAGGTTCAAATCCTGTCATTCCGATATATTTTTTAGCTTGGTCGTAATAAAAAATTATCGGCCGAGAGTTTTTTGTAGAATTTCCTGCCCATTTTTATCCCAGAAAAGAATTTTACAGACGCGCGGAAAGCATTGTTATTGCTTGGGATAAAGGCTCATTCCCACCAGAACGCAGCCTTCAATAAAATCGATATTGGAATTTTTTAAATACTGAAGAAGATCTTCGCTTTCGGCTCCGGGCTGAATAACGGCGTATTTAAACTGTTTTTTGCATTCTTTAATGAGTTTGAGTCCTAAAACCGCATTTATACAAAAGACGATGACATCTATGTCGCCGGATATTTCATTTATTGAAGAAAATTCTTTGCTTACTCCGTAAGCGGTATAACCTTTTTCAAGAAGTCCGTGTTTTATTTTATATGCGTATTTTTCAGGGTTGACAGTGTTTCCCAGAACGACGAAATTTTGCTGTTGCATGATCGTTTTTAAGTCCATGGCGGCTCCATATAAAAAAAACTTCTTTCATGAGAAAGAAGTTTTAATGGACGATGACGGGATCGAACCGCCGACATTCTGGGTGTAAACCAGACGCTCGTACCAGCTGAGCTAATCGTCCGTGTGTTAATGTATCTATAATATAGAAATCGGCTAAACGTGTCAATTACGGCGCTTAAGATTTTTGTTGCCGGCGGTTCGGAATGCTGCGTTTATTCCATAGGATTTTCAGTTCCTGTTCTGAACATAAAAAGATCCTGTATCTTATAGGAATACGTCGAATTTAAAGTCTGTTTTTCGGAATCTTCGCTCGTTACCTGTAACGTAAATCCGTAATTGATGCTTTCATATCCGTCTGCGGAAATTTCAAGCGAAAAATCGAATTGCTCCGTTACGCCCGCCGCATCCGTAGGCTCCGGTTTTAACCAAAAAGAAAAAACGCCCTTTGTCGTATGATATGTTTTGCACGGGTTTGCCCATGAAGAATCCTTCATTATTACGGTCGTGCCGTTGCGCATAAGCTTAATGGAAGCTCCGTTTAACGGTTCAAACGTCGTTCCGTCAAGGACGCAGCCTGTAAAAATAGGAAAGTTAAAAAGAGGGCTGTCATGGTGCTTTGCGGTTTTTCTTGTATGAATGTGATCGGGTCTTTGTATGGAATTGACGGTTCTGATTCCCTCTATACCTATTGCGTCTATGTCCGCCAATAGCTGTCCGTCTTTAAATACTTCAGCGGAATGAACTACTCCTCTTCCCGATACGACGTACTTCGGCGGAATCCTGTTCAGAACATAACTGACGGCGTCCATGCGGCAATTTTCACAGCTGCAGCGGAACCAAGGAGGATTTATTTCTTTGATACGATCATTCAGCCGATTGATCCGCTCGATCACAATTTCTTCCATCATGTTGTGTATATGCATCGTCGTACTCCTGCTTTATAGGTATACATTCATAAAAAATCTTAAATAATTCCTACGATATCCTGTTTTGTCGAACACGATAACCGGAACCCGTCTAATATTATACAAGAAGGATTTATAAAATCCAATAAAATTTTATTAATACTTGTTATTTAATTATAAGAGGTTTATTCAATCAAATCAAGATTTCGCATTTAAATCACGGAAATCAATTTTCAAGCACTCTAAATTATTATCCTAAAACTGCAGTTTTTAGAGGTTCCCTGTAATTTTCAAAAGTTGATTTCCGTGCCAGAATGCAAGACTGCATAGATTTTTACACCTTAAACCTGTAAAAATACTGCTTACGCGCCCCTGCAATCCATAACCGAATTTATAACTCCAGCGAATTCTCATCAAGCAAAAAATTCCATAGCCCGATTGTAACAATTCCGTTTTCATCTCGGCGGGGTTTTATATCATCCTTTATGACTATGATTTTTTTGAATGAATCTTTTATTTCCAACAGCGGGCGTTTTTCCTGATTTTCTTTTTCTGATGAAGAAAGCGAAAGGGCAGACTGTATATAGTATTTTCTACTTCCTCGATTTGCTATAAAATCAACTTCATAAATGCTTTTTGTCGTCTTTAAGTTTTTATCTTTTCCGTATTTTTCAACAACCCCGATATCGACTTTGAATCCACGGATTTTCAGCTCGTTGTAAATGATATTTTCCATTATGTGAGTTTCTTCTGTCTGACGAAAATTAAGCCTTGCGTTTCTAAGCCCTGTATCCTCAAAATAGTATTTTACAGGAGTGTTGATGTATTTCTTCCCTTTTATATCGTATCGCTGTGCATCTGAAAGAATATATGCGTCTTTGAGATAACTGATATAAGTGTTGATTGTCTGACGGCTGAATTCTATTTTCTTTTCGCTTTTGAATGTATTTTCAAGCTTTGTCGGATTCGTAAGGGAACCGATGCTTGAAGCAAGAATATTTACAAGCTCGTCAAGTTCATCTTTACTGCGAATTTTCCGCCGCTCGATTATGTCGGAAAGATACGTTTTTTCAAAAAGGCGGATAAGATAATCTTCTTTGTCCTCCGCATTTTTATATGAAATGACCAGTGGAAGTCCGCCATACATAAAATATTCGTCCCATCCTTCTGATTTAGAGCCTTCATACACAGTTATGAATTCGCTGAAAGAAAGAGGGTGCATTCTGATTTCATCACCGCGGTCTTTAAAAATAGTGGAAATCTCCGATGAAAGAAGTGTCGAATTGCTGCCGGTTACATAAACGTCGACATTCGGCATTTTAAGAAATCCGTTTAGAACCCGCTCAAAGCCGTCAACTTCCTGAATCTCGTCAAGAAGAACATAATACATTTTATCGTCTTTGATTTTACCGCGTACATACTCTCCGAGCGCATGCCTGTCCAAAAGTTCCTCATGCTCCTCGTCGTCAAGGGAAGCCTCAATAATGTGATCGGTAGGAATGTTTTCTGATAAAAGATGCTTCTTAAATAGAGTAAAAAGAAGGAATGATTTTCCGCAGCGTCGTGAACCTGTAATCACCTTTATGAGACCGTTGCCCTTCCTTGCTATGAGTTTATCCAGATATTTCTGCCGTTTTATAGTCATTCTATGCCTCTTGTAACTTATTTACATAATATTTGTAAATACAATGTTTTAGTAAATAAAGTATACTAAAATCCCCAAAAAAGGAAATACCTAAAAAGCCTGAATCTGAAGATTTGCTCGCTATGCAATTTAACAGACAGCTTTTTTATTTCAGAAGGCTGTGGTATATTTTTTATATGTGGAAATGTGTTTTAATCTGTATTTCTGCTGTAAGTCCCGTCTTTTTTGCCTGTTCTAATATAGGCTCTCCTGTCGAATCGGGCGGCAAAGATAAAACTCTCATGACTTTGATGTCGGAGCGCAGGATTGACTGGGAAAACGAACTTGAGCCCTTTGCTCTTAAACGCAATACAGAAAAGCTCGGCGGAATGGAAAGCGACGTGGATCTTACCCCGCAGACTTATGCGCTTTCCGCTTTGAAAAGGGGCGACCCCGTATATCCGTTTATTGAAGGATTCGGCAGTTTAGACACTTCATCTCTCACACAGGACGCCAAAGCCGTTCTCGACGGGTTTTGTAACGCTTTTCTGGATGGCAGCAGCGCGGAATCTTATATCGACGCTGAAAAAAAATACGCTCTGGTATTCTTTCTTTCGGATATAAAGCTGTTTTTTAAAGCCGAAAAAAATATCTTTAACGGCAGAATATACGGAACTCCTTTTATAAAAGATGAAACCTTCGGCGTTCCCGTTCGTTTTACCGGTAAAGATGTCTTGCTTGACGTCTTTGTATATTTAAATCGGAATTCCGATTGGAAGATAAATCAAATACAAATAAAAAACATACGGACGGCTGAAAATGCAGAATAAACTTACAGGAATTGAACGTGAATTGGTTCTGAAATATTTGCAGGATGGAAATGTCCCGGTAACGGTAACCTTGCTTGAAGATCTTCCTTTGTCTTCCGTTCATTCGGCGTCCAGTGCGGTTTTCCCCGTTGCTCTCCAGCCTGAAAAAATGACTGTTTTGGATCAGGGAATAATTTTGCTTAAAAATCCTCCGCAGGCGGCGTCTTCCTTTGAGGGGAAGGATGTCCGCGTTGAATTTTATTTTAACAGGCTGGGACTCTGTTTTATTACAAAGATGACGCACGTTTCTTCCGGGCTTGCTCTTGCAATTCCTTCGGAAATAAACAGGATCACGGAAGTGCCCGTAGACAAGATCAGCACGTTTAAAGCCGATATTCACTATCTTACGGACAATAAAAAAGACGTTCACATATTTTGCAGTTCGGCCGACGGCTATAAACTTTTTTCAAAACCGATTTGGAGCGATATTCCTTCCGACCGGAGCGGAGATGCAAAAAAATATCTTGAATCCTTTGTAGGCGATGCAAAAAAACAAAAAGAAGTGGGGAACGGGGTTTATCTGATACCCGTATGCCGCTATCTTGTAGAAAGACGGGAAGGTTTTAAGCCTATCCAGAGCCGGAGAGAAAGTCTTAAAGCCCTGTATGTTGACCATGAGTGCATAGTCATAGGCGGGGATACTAAAGAATTTCCGCTTAAAAAAGATATTGAATATTCTGCGATACTGTCATTCCCTGTGGATATAAGGCCTGCTGCAGCGCGGGAAGTGGAAACGCTTTTTGTTGTCCGCACCGTGTATTCGGCGGATGACGGCGTAAGAAAGTGCGCTGTGTGCCGTTTTACGTCGATGAAGGAAGAAGATATCCGTTTTGTCTATGAAATGACTACGAAAAATCTGTTCGTTTAAATTCAACAGTCGAACAAAATATCAATTTTGGAGACTGTTGAATTTATGCGCTCTTTGCGCACAGTTAATAAACGACGTTTGTCTAAATCAAGTATCGCCATGGATGGCGGCAAAATATGTAAAAGCGATATTTTGGCTTTGCCAAAATTCGCCATAAACCGATGTACATGGAGGTACGCCGGTTTATAACTTATTCTCGCTTTCGGTTTCAGGTGATGTTTGTTCGCTTTCGTCTACGGCGGACAATTGCTTTTTAGTTTCTTCCGGATGATTGCCTAAAAAAATCGCTATGGGATGCAAAAAAGAAATGTTTTCACATATTATTTTTAATATGACCGTTACCGGAACTGCTAGTAAAAAACCCGCAAAACCCCACATTTCTCCCCATATGGAAAGGCTTACCAGAATTATAAACGGCGAAAGGCCCAGATTGGAACCTGTTATTCTGGGCTCAAGAATGGTACCGAGCGAAACGTTTACCACGATCATAATACAGGCGACTATGACTGTAGGCATTACGGCCGGATAAAACTGTATCAGTGCGAAAAATATTGTAAGTACGGATGAAAAAATCGAGCCGAAATTCGGAATAAAATTTAAAATAAAGGCTATAAATCCCCAAACCACCGGAAATTCCAAGCCTACGAAGTACGTACCTGTTCCTACGAGCGCTCCTGTGGCAAATGAAATAATGAATTTTATTGAAATAAAATTAGTGATTTCGCGGATTATATTGTTAAAAACATGTTTGACGCGCCCTTTCAACTTAGGGGTGGGAAAGGCTACGTTTATTTTTTCCCGCATATAATGCAATTCGCTTACCAGAAAAAGGATAAGGAGCATTATCATCATAAAAGTTTTGGAAAAGGAGATAAGGTCGCCTGAAAGCGTAAGAACGGCGCTCTGGATCGCATTTCTTATTCCGAGCTGATCCCAAAGGTTTTCCATGAGACTGTAGGTTTCGTTGAAGGGCAATCGGAATGTCTTTGCAAAAACTTCATATATGGTTTTAAGGCGTATTTCATAGCGCGGATAAAGCGAAAGAATTCGGCGCAGGCTTGAAATAAGCAAGTTTCCCGTTGCCGCTATGAAAACCATGGAAATGAGCAGTATGAGCACGGCGGAAAAGATCCAAGGAATATGAAATTTGGATTGCAACTTGCGTAAGAGCGGCAGCATCACAAGGGACAAAAGTATTGAAAAGACTACGGGCACAACTATTGCCGCTGCAAGTTTTAAAATTACTCCGGATGCTATGATACAGATAAAAAGCAGAAGATAAAAAACGCCTTTTGTATAGTTATTCTGTTGCATAAGCCTTCCGCAGTTGTTTTATGCGTTTTTATTAACGCCCGTTTTTTTAGGTTTGGGTACTATTTTGTCGAAACCGCAGTACGGAACTAAAACTTCGGGGACAGTGACGGAGCCGTCTTCATTCTGATAGTTTTCGAGAATAGCAAGCATGGCGCGACCCGCCGCTATTGCGGTTCCGTTCAGCATATGGACGAATTTATTCTTACCGTCTTCGTCCTTATAGCGGACATTAAGGCGTCGGCTTTGGTAGTCCGTACAGTTTGAGGTTGAAGTAACTTCACCGTATTCGCCGTCGTTGCGTCCCGGCATCCATGCTTCGAGATCCCACTTTCGGTATGCTGGCGCCCCCAGATCGCCGGTACATGTATCTACGACGCGGAACGGAATGCCCAGCGCGCTAAAGATTTCTTCTTCGATAAGGCGCAGCTTTTCGTGAATTTTATCCGAGTCTTCGGGCAGGCAGTATACGAACATTTCGACCTTGTCAAACTGGTGCACGCGGTACAAGCCCTTGCTGAATTGTCCTGCAGCTCCTGCTTCCCGCCTAAAGCAGTGCGAAAGTCCGCAATAAAAGAGCGGCAGTTCTGATTTATCGAGTATCTCGCCCGAATGATAGCCGCCGAGCGTAATTTCCGCCGTGGCTACAAGGCAGGTATTTTCACCTTCAAGAGCATATACGTTCGATTCGTTTCCTCTCGGATTAAATCCTATTCCTTTTAATACCTCTTCGCGGGCTATGTCCGGAGTGATAAAGGGCGTAAAACCGTGTTTTCGTAAGGTGTTCAGCGCATACATTATGAGCGCCTGTTCCAAAAAAACGGCTTCATTTTTTAGGTAATAGAATTTCGGCCCCGACACTTTCGTTCCTCGCTCGAAATCTATGAGATCAAGTTCTTCGCCCAGCGTTATGTGATCCTTCGGTTTAAAAGAAAATCTTCTTGGGCTTCCGACCTTTTTTACTTCAAGATTCTCACTGTCCAACTTTCCTACGGGAGCTTCGGGGCTGCACATGTTGGGAATTTTACGCGCGGCGTCTTCGAGTTTTTCTTCACATTCTTCAAGCGATTTTTCTACCACTGCAATCTTTTCTTTTATTGCCTTGCCTTCCGCGATCAGATTTGCCCGCGTTTCGCCGTCAAGCTTGCCCTTCATCGATTCGGCATTGGCATTGCGTTTTTGCTGCAAATTCTGTTTTTCGGTTACCAAAGCGGTGCGTTTATCATAAAGATCGACTACTGTGTCCGCATCGGCCGTCATATTGCGGTTTTGAATATTTTTCTTTACCGCGTCAAGGTTATCTTTTATAAATTTGTAATCCAACATAGCGATTATTTTATCCGTCCCTTGTTTTTATTGCAAGGCGTAGGTTACGTGTACGGTTACGCTTATGTCGGTATTGCCTGCGTTAATAGGCGTTGGGCCGGCGGCCTTTGCGGACATGAGCATGCCGTCGTTTAGCATCCTTGTGGAATCGTTGTACGGCACATAATCTTCCTGAATGGAAACTATTTTTCCTATGCTTGTTCCTCCCGTGGTTGCAAGAATTTTAGCCGCTTTTTCCGCCTTTTCCATTGCGAGAATTCTGGCTTGTTCTACGGCTCCTGTCGTATCGCTTACGCCGAAGTTCAAAGAAGAAAATTCGTTCGCTCCGGCCTTTACCGCCGTGTCGATTAGAGTTCCGGCTTTTTCTATGTCGCTGACCGTCACAAGAATTTCATTTGAAACCCTATAGTTGCCGAATATCTGGCGGTTGTTTTCCCACGTGTATTCCCGATGGATATTGTAATTTTGCGTGGAAATATCGTCTTTTGAAAGACCTACTGACAAGACAGCCTGTTGAACCGAATTCATCTTTTTTGCATTGTCCTGTACTGCCGTTTGTAAATCCGCATTAGACGTGCGGACGGACATTACGATCGTAGCTTGATCGGGCTTTATCGAGACGACGCCGGTGCCTATGACGGAGACGGTACGCATTTCACGTCCGAACCGTCCGGTTGCGCATGACGACGTAAAGATTGCCGCTATGAGTATCGCAAAGATCACGGCCGAATTTTTTATCTTATTTTTCATTTTATACCTCTTGTACCCCGCGAAAATTTTATTTTATAACAAAAGAGCGAAATTATCTTATGTCTATATAAAATCGTTTTAAATATATGCTGCGTTCTCTTGCGTTTTGCCACAGGGGGCTTTGTCGAAAATTTTTAACGATCGTGTCGTACGAATCTATGGCGTTTTTTATATTCTTAATCGGAGATTCAGCTTCAAAATTTTGTCCTTGAAGATACAGGGCCTTGTCGACGTCCGTCTGGGATTTTTCAAAAAAATCCGTCAAAAGCGAAAGAGATTTTTCGTAGAGTCCTTTGTCATACGCTTCTTGAGCGTTTTTTAGAATATCGGACGAAGTCATGTCGTTAGCTTCCGAAGTTTCGGCGTTCTGATTTTGATTGATGATAACGGCCGTGCTTTCGGATGCTACGGTTTGGTTTCGGCCGGATACGGGAGGCATATTCTCAGACGCCGAATTTTCTTGATTCTGAGCTTCTTGAACCTGATATGAGCGGCCGTCGCTTCCCGTTGCCTGTACGACGGTTCTTCCCGCGTTCGAACCGGAATTTTCCGCGTTTAGCGGCATTTGGGCTGCCTGCGCCGTCGTAGTAGTTGCTTTAAAAGAATCGGATCGAAGTGCGGATTGCGGTTGAGTTTGGTCGGCTTGGGGCTGTGCAAAGCTTGCCTCAGCTGAATTTCCGGTCGGCTTGGCTTTTGCAAAATCAGCTTCTGTCGGATTTCCCGTCTCCTTATCCTTAGGTATCTGCTTTTCTTCCAATAAGGTTCTGTCCGGTTCGGGCGGAACTATGTCGGCGTAGGATGGCGCCTTTACATGCGTTTGAGGCGATCCTGCCGTTTCGTTTTCTATTATTACTTCAAGATAATCGTCTATGTAGTTTCCCGTAAGGAGATCGTTTTTATAAAAATGCAAAAGAGTTGTTCCCGGAACCCTTGAACGGAGAATAAAGACCGTATTTTCCGATGAAATTTTTTTACCGAAAAACGTCATCTTGTTTTCTTTTTCAGCGCCGCCCATGTAGATCCACCCGCTGCCCGGATATTCTACGTCCAAGTATTGATTTTTCTTTATGGAAACGGAACGGGAAGGAACAGGCGGCGCCGCGGACGGGGCGGAGGGCGAGTCCTCTAGGGAGGCCTGGTCGGCGGTAGGAACTGAATCTTGCGCTGCCGCTGACGGCTTTACTTCTTTGCCCTGTACTTCAGGAATATTTTGCGCCGTTATCGCCTCTCGCTGCGAGAGTGCCGTCATCGTCTCCCGCTGAGAGATCGCTGCCGTCGGCGTTTGCGCGGAATCTGGAGCCTGTATTTCGTTTTGCGCCTCCGTGCTCTCGGAAATTATTTTGGGCATAGCCGGAGTTGCCGCATTTCGCTCGCGAAAATCCGCCTCGACCAATTCTTCGGGAACGGGTGTTTCAAGAATCGTCTCTACTTCCGTATCGGAAGGAAATTCTTTTGTTTCATCTATGAGAAGATCGTATATCACAGGTTCCTCTATAGCGCTGCTTCCTTCGGAGATTTGTGATTCGGCTGCTTCCCGAGTTTCTACTGCGTCCTTTTCTTCCGCCGTGTCCTGTGTTTCCGCCGCAGGGGAGGGAGCTTCTGTTGTCAAACCGGCAAAATCGGCTGAGTCCGTCTGATCGGATGCCTGCTCTTTTAACGGCAGCTCTTGTTCGGCCGTGTATTCATCTTCCTGCTTTGCGGGCGGATTGGCTAAGTCTTTCGTCGCGATTGATGCCGCCGTCTGATCCGCACCCGAAGCGCTTGAAGTTGAAACGCATGAGACTGACAAAAGGCCGGCCGACAATACCGATATCGTAAAAAAGAGAAATCTTTTTATGGAGTATTTTACACAGTGTTTCACGGTGCGGCTCCCAAAATATCGTTTATCATGCCGTCGTCGGCTTTTTTTAGATCTTCGAGACTCTCCGCATCGGGAGTCGTAAACCAAAGTTTTTCTTCTTTGTTTGTCCAAAAAGGATTGGGCTGGCGGGAAAGAACATAACTGTTGGAAATTTCAGGTCCTTCGGGCAGCAAAAGCGGCTGATCGCCTTCGAAATCCTGCGTTATCGGAAGCGCTTGCGGTGCGAGACTTTTTGTTCCTGAAGAAAAAAGATATACGACAAAAACGATCAGGGCGCATAGCGACAAAAATATCAAAATTATGATAGAAAGAGCGACGTATTTTTTCGATCCGACAAATTCGGCAAAATCGTTTATTTTTTCGGATATAAAATCAATCATTTGAACCATCTTCGCCAATATTTTTTAAAGAGACATTTTCTTCTGCATCTGTCTCTGCAGAAGCGCCAAGGTTTTTTTCTTTTTCCGGAACTGCTTCGGCATTTTTATCAGCGGTACGAGCCGACGACGGGGCTTTCTCCCGATTCTTTTTTACCGGATCGGTTATAGTGCCGTCGGCATTGTAAATGCGCTTGGGCGGGCGCGGCGGAATATAAACGCCTTCTTCAGGAGCGACGTCTTCTTCCACAAAATTTGCGTCGAATTCTTCTTCCTTTTGTGCTGACTTTATATCTTCATCCAGCCTCAAAGCTATGACCTTGCTTACGCCGGATTCTTCCATCGTAACGCCCAGCATGGTATTTGCGCCTAAAACCGTCTTTTTATTGTGCGTTATGATTATGTATTGACTTACGTTTGCAAAGGCGCGTAAGGAAGTTATAAAGCTTGAAACGTTATTGTCGTCGAGGGCTGCGTCTATTTCGTCAAGGAGACAAAACGGCGACGGGCGCACTTGGTAGGTGGCAAAAAGCAGAGCGACGGCCGTCATGGTTTTTTCTCCGCCGGAAAGCAAAACTATGCTTTCAAGTTTTTTACCCGGCGGCTGCGCAAAAATTTCGATGCCGCTTGTAAGAACGTTTTGAGGATCTTCGAGTCTTAATTCCGCGCGGCCTCCGTTAAACAGCCGTCTGAACATGTTATGAAAATTCTTTTTTATTTTATTGTAGGTGTCCAAAAACATTTCCGTGGATTTTACTTTTATTTCTTCGGAAACGCGTTCAAGATTTTCAAGACTCGTTTTCGTGTCGTCATAGTGAGTTTGCTGGCGCTCGTAACGTTCTTTTACTTCGCCGAACTCTTCGGGAGCCATAAGGTTTACCTGTCCCAGTTCTTTTAAGACTTCTTTCGCTTCGTTGAGTTTTTCGCGCAAAACGGCTGCGGGAGCGGTCAGAGTGTACATTCTCTCTTCAAATTCCATAAGATCGCGCGAATGAGTATCCGAAAAATTTTGCTTTATGTTGCGAATCTCCGTATCGAGGGAACTGAGCGAAACCGACAAATGTTCGTATCGTTCCTGAAACTTATTCTGCTCTTCCTGTTTTTTCTTTAGTTTTTCCTGTTTGCCCGAAACATTGCTGTTGCCCTCGATTATTTTTTTGTCCAGTTCTTTAAGTTCTTCGGCAAGTCTTTTGCCCCTGTTTTCTATTTCTGCAAGTTCCTGCTCTATGCTTAATATTTGTTCGTTGACTTCTTTATCGCGCTTTTGCTCGGTATAAAGTTCTTCTTCGTTGCTGCGAAGAGTATTCTGTTCGGAAACAAGATTTTTTCGTAAAAGTTCTATTTGCTGCTTCGCCGCCGTTATTTCAGCCTGCATTTGCGCTTCATTTATGCGAAGTTTTTGCAGCGTTTCCTTGTATTCGTCTATTTTTTTCGCAAGCCCGGAATTTTCAGATTCAAGAGAAGCTATTCGTTTTTTGTTTTTGTCGGAATCTTCTTCGTTATTCCTGATTTTTTCATCGATTTTACGTTTTTGCGTTATTATACCTTCGGGCGAAAGAAATTCTTCCAGAAATTGCGGCGTAGCCGTTATGTAGCCGTTTACGGCATCTTCAAGCTGTAAAAGCATTCTTTCGGCTTCTGCGAAAGCTTCCGTAGCTTCCTTTGCCGCCGATTTGTTTCCTTCGGAAGATTTTTGTCCCGTTTGGCGTTCCGCCGTCATAGCTGCAGTTTCGGTTTTATGCCCAACCGCGGCGTTTGAAGACGCTATGTCTGCAAAAATATTTTTGCGACCGGACAAAAATATTTTAAGTTTTTCAAGAATATTGCGTAAATCGTCTTTCGCCTTATTTACAGCCGCTGACGAAATTCCCGCTTCTTTTAATCTCAAATCCAGCTGCGTAACGATATTTTCCGTGATCGCTCCCAATTCACCCCGCAGCGCAGAATGTGTTTTTTCAAGCTCTGCGATCTTTTTTTCACATTCGGCGGCCGTCTTGTCGTTTTCCGTTATGAGGCTTGCAGCTTGCGTTATGTTTTGTTCAAAAGATTTAATGTTTTTTGAAATACCGCTTAATTGGCCGTCTTTTTCATGCAAACCGGCGCTTCTTTCGTCTATTTCATCGTTAAGGTCGTCTATTCTGCTCTGCACGGCCCTTCCGTGCGCTTCCAACTGTGCTATTTTTTCTTTAATTTCGCCGGAACGTTCGTTAAACTGCTTCGCAAGGTCAAGTTTTCCGTTCTTTTCTTTTTGAATACCGATCAAGCCCGCCTGTTTTTCATAAACTTCTTCCTGCATGGCTTTAACCTTATCCATGTTTTCCGAAAGAGTATTGTTTATTTCTTCTATTTCCGCCCGCACTGCGTTGCGTTTTTCTTCCGTGGCCTCAAGGTCTCGTTCGCTTCTGCTTTTATCCTGTATAAATCCCTTTAATTTAAGCAGCTGTATGTCAAGTTCGTTGTTAAAAATTTCTTCTTTTATCTTGCGGTAGCGGATTGTTTTTTCGGACTGTGTTTTAAGAGTGTCGTAAGAGCGCTTTATTTCCGCAAGCGAAATTTCCGTCTGTTGGAGATTTATTCTTGTTCGCTCAAGTTCGCGCTCCGCTTCCGCGCATTCGGCCTTGCTGCGGCTTATCCCCGCCGCTTCTTCAAAGAGGTAACGGCGGTCTTCGGGTTTGCTGGACAAGATCTGGTCTATCTTTCCCTGTTCCATTACGGAATAGGCCGCCTTGCCTATTCCCGTGTCCATAAACAATTTTTTTATTTCCGAAGGGCCTACTTGGCTGTTGTTTATGTAGTATTCGTTTTCACCTGATCGGTATATGCGCCGTTTTATCGCTATCTCGGGTACTTCGAGCGGAAGAAGAGAGTTTTCGTTCATTATTGTAAGGGTGACTTCCGCGATGTTAAGGGGAGGGCGGCGTTCCGTGCCGTTAAAAATTACGTCTTCCATCTTTGCCGCGCGAAGGCTTTTTGACTTGTTTTCGGCCAGAACCCACTTTATGGCGTCTACGACATTGCTTTTTCCGCAGCCGTTGGGCCCTAAAAGAGCCGTAATGCCTTCGGCAAAATCAATGTGTATTCTGTCGGCAAAAGATTTAAAACCGAATATTTCAAGATTCTTTAAAAACACTGCGACCTCGTCTTCCTAACTATCGCCGAATTATATCATTTTCGGCACGTATATAAAAGAGGTTTTTGCCCGAGCTTTCCGTGTACAAAAAAGCGGAGCGTCGAACCGTTCATTGTATCATCATATCATCGTACGGTTCGACGCTTTTTCATTTACGCCGTGCTTTTCTTTTTATTGCTGCGCCGTGTTTGCAGCGTTCGTACCGGCGATTCTGCCGAATACGACGATGTCGGAAATCGCGCAGGTTCCGACGCGGTTATTGCCGTGAATGCCGCCGGTCACTTCGCCCGCCGCATATAAACCGGGAATCGGTTTTCCGTTGACGTCGAGCACTTGCGCTTTTTCGTTGATTTCAACGCCGCCCATCGTATGATGCACGGAAACGACACCTTTCAAAATAAACCACGGTCCGCTCTTCATCGTAACCATACTCGTCTTTCTGCCGAATTCGTCGTTGTTATTTTCGATGCCTTTATTGTACGCGTCCATCGTTTTGACGAGATTTGCGGCGTTGATGCCGAAATGATTCGCGATTTCTTCGAGCGTGTCGGCTTTGAAAAAGACGCCGTCCGCCAAAGTTTTTGCGTATTCGTCTTTGAATTTTTCTTCAAGGTGCAGACGGTCGGCGACTTCCTGATTGTAGATCGCGTATGCGACGCCGCCTTGTGCGAGAATGCCTTCCGCGCGCACATCGCGCATGCCGACTTCGTTGACAAAACGCTTACCGTCTTTGTTGACGTAAATCAAACCTTCTCCCGACCAACTCGGCGCTTCGATGCCGTAGAACACGCCGGTAATGGGATTGTTAAACGGATAGAGCTGAATGTATTCCATGCCGATTAAATTCGCGTTGACTTTTTCGGCCATGACAATTCCGTCGCCGACGATGGCGGGGGAGTTGGTTGTCTTAACCGATGCGTCGAGCGTTTCCCAGCGCTTGTTGTATTTTTGACGCATTTCAACATTCGCTCCGAAACCGCCGGTCGCAAGCACAACGGCTCTGTTTGCAGTCAGTACGATCGGGGTATTGTCTTTTTGCACCGCCTGTACGCCGACGATCTTTCCGGACTTGTCTTTTATCAGCTCTTCGCCCTTCGTGTTCAAAAGAATTTCCACTCCGATTTTTTCAGCGTATTCTTTTAAAGGCGTAATCATGCCGGCTCCGAGTTCGATCGGTTCGACCGCACGCGGAACGCTGTGTCCGCCTTCGTGTACCAGATAATCCTGATATTTTACGCCGATAACATCGCGAAGCCACAGCGCTCCCGCCGTCGCGTTGTTTGCAACGATATCGACCAGTTCTTTTTTTGCAAATTTACCGCCGCCTTCATACATTTCCTTTGCAAATTGTTCGGGGCTGTCTTTAATGCCTTTTCCCTGCTGCAACCAATTGTTCGGGCACGCAAGTTCGGCATAGGACAAAAGCGTATTGCCGCCGAGTATGGGCATTTTTTCGATAAGGATAACTTTCGCGCCGTGCGAAGCCGCTTCAACCGCAGCCGACAAACCCGCGCCTCCTCCTCCGATAATGACAACATCGGTCGTCTTTTTTACGGCCTTTCCCGCTTTAGCTTTTGCCTTTTTTGATTGAAGCGCGGCGACATCTCCGCCAGCCTGTTCGACCGTATCTGCAACGGCCGCCAAAATCGCCTTGGACGTAAAAGTCGCGCCGCTTACCATATCGACGGCCAAACTTTGCGTTTTAATAATTTGCGCGGGAATTTCCTTTATCGGCGTATCGGAAATACCGGGCGTTTCATTGTGCGCGCCGATTTCGATCTTTGTAATCGCCGATTTGCTGAACGTAACGGAAACGTTGACGTCTCCGCCCATTCCTTTTGCGCTTGCGGTATACGTACCTGCCGTATACGATCCGCCCTTTGCGCATCCGGCCAAGCATAAGGCTAAAACCGCGCAGAAGTTTAAAAGCATTTTTTTCATCGTAATCTCCATATAATTCTCCGTAAAAATGAAGTCTCCTTAAACGGCTACCATACGATAAAAGAAATGCCGCGTCAATGATGCGGTAGACAGCCCCGCTTGGTTGGATTTTTAAAAGGCCTCATGAGCAAAGCTTACTTTGCAAGATATCGAGCCGTATTAACATTTCGTATTGTCATATCTTTATATACTTTATGCGATATTATTTTATTTAAATGGCTTTTATTATAATCTTCGCGTCGAACATTCCAAATTAACGCACCCTTAACATATATTAATTGTATATATTCCTTTTTTATCGGTAATTCATTTATTATGTTTTCATTATCTATTGATTCAAATAAATACGCTACATCGGTTTTTTGATCATCATTATTTTGCCAATCAACGGGGATACTGTTTGCTATTTTTACCATCTCGCTTTTTGTCTTTACCAATACTTTTACTTCATTCCCGGTCGTTATATGTAATGCTTTTTCAATATTTTCCGTGATACTGTTTTCCTCGTCATTTGATTTAAAAATGACATTTCCGGAATTGATATATGTTGAAACGTTTGAAAAACCGCATTGCTTAAACAATGTTTTCAATTCTTTCATATTAATTTTTACCGAGTTTCCGACATTGATACCCCTGAGCAATGCTATATAATCCATAATAATCCTTGTTAATTATACTTACTAAATACTATAGTTTTATTCGTGCGGAGAGTTAATGCCCACAAGCCGCATCAGAAGGATTTTCATGTGCAACATAATTCCATAAATCATCGTATTTACTCATAGCATTAATCTCTTTCAATATTTTTTTTCTCGCCCGAGGAAGGCGTGTACATAACAACTGGTTGTATCGCAGGCAGCTTGACTGCGTTGTCGGCTACGAACCTTTGTTATACGTTATTTTGAATTCTCTTCTGTAATCTCTTTATATGATTTACCATTTTTTGTTTTCCATTCTGCTGGACCAGACGATTGCCTTCCCATGATTATTGAAGAAGCTGCACTTGTACTCGAAAAAATAGTATCTTTTTCAAAAACATATTTATTCCCTTGATCACTTAGATTTCCAGAATCAATAAGTTTTTCACGCAAATTTAACCAGGTTTTATTAATTGAATTTGACAATTGCTTAGTTGCTGTAGATCCTTTAAAAACTACATAACCTTCTGATGTTTCACACATTTCCGTTTCCGCATCTTTTGATTTTATGTAAAATTTTAAATCATTTTTTAATTGTTCTTCAATTTTATTATATGTTTCTGGAACAATTGAATTGGCAACTAAAGCATTAATTCCATTTATAGGCAATATTAATTTTATTTGTTCTAGAAAGTATTCCATATCAGAAATATCAGCTTCTGATAAAGAAGATTTTGTTGGTGTATTAACATTTTCAATTTCTGCGTTTTTGGCTTGTACTGCAATTTCGACTAGTCTAGATTCCAAATATTTTATATGTGATTTTGTAAGCATTTCATCTTTACTTATAAAAATAATACATTCAGAAAAATCTCTATCAGGATTATTTAAATGTTGTTTAAGTCTATCTCCAACTCGTTCAGCTTCTCCAATATAAATTTTATCATTATATCCGTTTTTCGTTGGATCAGATCTTAAAATATAAATACCAGGTTTATCAAATTCTTCACGTTTTATTAATTCAGAAAGTTTTGCACGAGGTGAATAAATTGCTTTACCAGACCAATTTCCAATTTCAATTGTTCTAGGACCATTTGCGGCACCATCTATCATATAAACTGTAAGTTTTCTTCCCATTTTTAGTTTTCCTTTTCCAGCCTAGTGCGCTGTGTGTCTAACATCCGCTTAACCTGCATTTGCGGCTTGTCCTTGTTGTCAGCGTTTAAGCGGGTGTTATGCTTTTGTTTCAATTAATTTAAAATATTTTGTCGGTGTAAAAATTAACGGTTTATCAATGTGTATATCTTCAAAATCCTTGTCTCCGGTAATCAAAATATCCGGATCAGATAAAATTGCAGATGCAAGAACCGGTAAATCCTTTATATCCCGAATTTTCGGATATTGTTTTTCATCAATTTCTTCTTTGTATCTACGAAAACTCTCAACGTGCTTTCCTTAATTCCTTTATATAAGTAATAACATCATCTTCTGTTTGAAAGTCTGCTTTTTCTGCTTGCCCTTGCATTTGAGCTTGAATATTCGATAAAGTTATTTGAGAAGCGTTTGTAATATAAATTTTTCCTCTATATATTTTCCGGTGCATAGTACTGCTCGCCTCACGGCGATACCAGCTTTCCTTCCCGCAGCTCCTTAGGATACACGGTTATCTTGAGGCGCTTTTCGAGCCGGGAGTACAGATCCATTTCGTATTCGTCGCCTATGACCAAGTTTACGCCGGTTTTGCCGGCTCTCGCCGTGCGGCCGGCCCTGTGAATAAAAAAATCGTCGTTAGCGGGCATGTCCATCTGTATGACGTGGGTTATTCCGCTGATGTCGAGCCCCCTTGCGGCGAGGTCGCTCGTGACAAGAATTTTGCATTTGCCGCTTCTGAACCGGTCAATTGCGGATCTTCGCCGTTTTTTGTCCGCCTTTGAATAGAGCCCCATGCAGTCTATCTTTTTAAAGTTGAGCTTTGCGACGATATTTTCTACCTGATCGGCGCGGGAAGTAAAGATAAGAATTTTTTCAGGCGGCGGATGCGATTGATCCGTTTGGAATGTTCGGACTGTTTGATCCGTTTTTTGGGCTTTTGCCGTTTGTGCCGCTTGCGTCGCTTGGGCATTTAAAAAACGGCGGAGCACGTCGATCTTATTCCTTGATTCCGCAAAGATCGCCAGATGTGTGATCCTGCCGCGCAAAATATCTTCGGAAGGCAAAAAAAAGGTTTTAACTTTTTTATCGTTTTCGCCTCTGTTTTTCAAAGAGCCCATTAATATCTTTTTTGTCTCTTCCGTAATCGTTGCCGAACATGCTATAAACTGAACGTTTTTAGGCATGAGCGATAAAAGACCTGTACTTTCTTCCCGTAATTCTTTTGAAGTCAGGCGATCCGCTTCGTCAAAGACTATCGCCCTTATCCCGTCGGGTTTAAGCTTTTTTAAACGGATAAGCTCTAAGAGGCGCGCCGGGTTTCCTACTACAATGACGGGTTTTTCTTTTAATGTTTCAATTTGGCGGCGTATCGGCGCGCCTCCTATGAATAGAGCTGTCTTTAGGCTGCTTACGCTCTGAACCGCGCATCTTATTTGAGACGCGAGTTCGTAAGTAGGAGCTGCAACTATCATTCTTATCCGTGCGAAAGGTTCAATACCTGTGCTGTAAGCAGTGTCCTGCCGTTTGGAGTTTTGCTTTGAATCTGCGGCGAGGTTGTCTGTCTTTTTTTGACCGTCTTCCGTTTCGTCTTCAAATTTCTGTATCAGCGGCAAAAGATATGAAAAGGTCTTTCCCGTTCCCGTTTCCGACCGGAATATAACGTGGCAGCCTTCCGTAACGGCGGGGATTACCTGTGTCTGCACTGCCGTCGGTTTGCATATTGAAAGAAGTTTAAGCCTTTCGACTAGAGATTCTTTTATGCCGAGCTGTAAAAATCCGGATTCTTTATGCATTTTTTAACTATAGCGCAAATATGCCCGAAATGCTATAATCATAAAACTATGAAGATCGGAATTGATACTTTCGGTTGTGAGCACGGGCGTTCGGGCTTGGGTTCTTATCTTTTGTCGCTTACCGCAGATTTACCTGAAGCTGCGGACATAGAGTATGAACTTTTCGGCGCTCCGATCGACAGATATACGTATTCTTCTTCAAAACAGATAGGTTATAATTCCGTGTCCGTAATGGACAATATCGTAGCTCAGTGGCTGTGGCACTTTTTTATGGCGAATCGATTCTCCGTAAAAAGAGGATACGACGCAGTTTTATATACCGCTGCGGCTCACATGATTCCGCTTTCATTTAAAGTGCCCGGGATAGCGATCGTGAACGACTGTCTTTCCGCTGCTAAAAAGAATTTTTTGTACCGTACGCAAATTCTGGAGGGACTTAAAAATTCCGCGAAAATCATCGCTTCAAGTCAATTTATCAGCAACGATCTTAAAAACTTGGGTATAGACGCTTCAAAGATCGAGGTTATTTACAACGGGATCAATCACAGCAATTTCTATCCGCATCCGCTTGAAGACCGCGACACGGTGACGATAAAGCCTTTTGCAATCAAGCGTCCGTATCTTATTTACGCTACGCGCATGAGCGGCCCTCAAAAAAAGCATATAGAATTGATCCGCGCGTTTACTCTGTTTAAAGAAAAAACACATTCTCCTCACCGTTTGGTATTGACGGGCGGGAACGACGTTTTCACTTCGGAAATTCAAAAGGAAAGCGCAAAATCTTCCGCCGTTTCCGACATATTTTTGACCGGCTATTTCCCTCCGGATGGATTCCCCGATCTTTATTCCGGGGCTGACGCATGCATCTTTCCTTCGGTAAATGAAGGCGTGGGCTTGCCTGTGATAGAAGCTATGGCGACGGGAATTCCCGTAGCCTGCGCCGACAGCGGCGCCCTGCGCGAGGTTACCGGCGGCAACGCCGTGTTTTTCGATCCGGACAATATAGAACAGTTTTCTTCCTCTATAGAATTGATCGTAAGCGACCGCGATTGCCGGGAAAAGCTCATAGCCTGCGGCATAGATTGGACGCGCCGCTTTCAATGGTCTGAAACTGCGCAAAAAACCGTTGAACTTATAAAGAAGGTTCTATAGCTTTTCGCGTTTCTCTTTTATTTTGCGGAGAGTTCAATACGTTGACGCCGCTTTAAGCTTTGCTGCGAATCTGCGGCGAGGTTGTTGATTTTTGCGGCCGGCTTTGTCGCACTAAGCTTCGAGTTAAAGTTTACGCGATTTATGCCGAATCAGCTTATTCTGTTCCTGTTGAAGTTGATCAGACAGCCGTCTTTTATTATCCGTTTTTCGGATTCCGTAAGTTCCGCTATGTGAAATTCTATCTGTTTTATTTTTCCGGAACCTTCATTTTTCTCCAAAGATGGAAGAACGTACGCCTTAATGTGCTGCATGTCGCCGTCAAGGGCTTTTAGAATTTCAGGCACAAATATGTAAGAACCGTTTTCAAAATCAGGCTCGCCTTCCATAAGGAGCGGCAGCATTCCCCAGTTTATGACGTTCGAACGGTATCGTTTTGTAGCATATTCGCGCGCGATGTTTGCCAGTCCTCCTAAGACTCTTTGGCAGCTTGCCGCCTGTTCGCGTGCGGAACCGTCTCCGGGTTTTACGGCGTAAATTACGGAACCGATTTCTATAGTATTAAAATCGATGTCGGCACAGCCCGGAACGGAATTGATCAGTTTTAAAAGTTCTTTCGCAGTCTTTGTTTTGGAAAAAGCCGCCGGATCATCTGAGCGTTCCTTTTCTTCGCTAAACACGGCCTTTGCCCTGCCTACGTACTCAGGATCGCGCCTCGACAGTGTAAATTCCGCAAGGCCGATCGGATTTGAGCGGTACGACGAAGTTTCCCCCGAAGGAATCAGTTCATCCGTAGTAGTGACGGCGTCCATTATCTTTGCACAAACTTTTAAAAGTATATTCGGAAACAGAGCTTTTTGTTCGGGCCACGGTTTTATGTTTGGGCCGTAGACGAGGTTTTCCGAAGGTTCGGCCTTTCCGAATCCCTGATAAACCCTGTTTTTGTATATGTTTTCGTTAAAATGATATTCGGTATACGCATTTGCTTCCGAGAGGTCTGAGATGTCTTCAGCGGAAGTTAAAATTCCTTTGTTGACAGCCGTAGCCGCTATTGAGCGCGCGTCCATCAACGCCACCGAAGAAATTTGTCCGTTACCGGGCTTCGAGCCTTCACGGTTCGGAAAATTCCGTGTCGTGTGACGTATGCTGAAGGCTTCGTTGGCAGGGGTGTCGCCGGCGCCGAAGCAAGGGCCGCAGTAGGCGGTTTTTACGGTGACTCCCGCCTGTATGAGGTCCGATAGAGCTCCGTTTTTTACAAGTTCAAAATAGACCGGCTGCGACGAAGGATAAACGGAAAGAGAGAATTCTCCGTCGCCGCAGTTTTTGTCTTTAAGAATGTGCGCCGCCTGAATGACGTTCGTATAGTTTCCTCCTGCGCAGCCTGCGATTATTCCTTGCTGAACGTGAAATTTGCCGTTTTTAAGTTTGCCGGTAAGATCCGGTTTTACCCTGCCGTCGAATTTTGTTTCGGCATCTTTTTCTATCGTGCGCAGTATATCGCCTGCATTCGCTGTAAAGTCCTTTATTGTGTAAACATTGCTCGGATGGAACGGAAGAGCTATCATGGGTTTTATTTCGGACAGGTTTACGCGGATCATCCCGTCGTAATAGGCGACGGCGGAAGGATTAAGTTCCTTGTACTCATTTTCACGGCCGTGCGTTATAAGGTAATTTTTTATTTCCTCATCGGTTTTCCATATGGACGACCAGCATGTGGTTTCCGTGGTCATAACGTCTATTCCGTTTCTATAATCTGCAGACATCGAAGCGATTCCCGGTCCGACGAATTCCATTACCTTATTCTTTACGTAGCCGTTTTTAAATACCTTTCCTATAATGGCCAGTGCTATGTCTTGCGGTCCCACGGCAGGGCTGGGGCTTCCTTCAAGGTAAACTCCCACAATTTCAGGATAAGCTATGTCGTATGTGTCTTGCAAAAGCTGTTTTACAAGTTCTCCTCCGCCTTCTCCTACCGCCATGGTTCCAAGAGCTCCGTAGCGGGTGTGGCTGTCCGAAGCTAGGATCATTTTTGAGCAGCCGGCCATGGCTTCTCTCATATATTGATGTATAACCGCTATGTGCGGGGGAACAAATATTCCGCCGAATTTTTTGCATGCGGAAAGGCCGAACATATGATCGTCTTCGTTTATAGTTCCGCCTACGGCGCAAAGGGAATTATGGCAGTTTGTCAGTACGTAGGGAACCGGAAATTCCTTCATACCGGAAGCCATCGCCGTCTGTATAATTCCTACGAATGTTATGTCGTGGGAAGCCATAGCGTCAAATCTGAGCCGCAAATCGTTCATGTTGCCGGAATGGTTGTGAGCCTTTAGGATGGAATAAGCGATTGTACCTTTTTTCGCTTCGTCTTTTGTTATGTGCCTTCGGGAAAGTTCTCCCGCAGCTTCCTTTTCCGAAAGTATTTTTATTCCGTCAAAAAGATATGCGCCGCCTTCATACAGTTTTATCATGCCGAACCCCGCGTTTTGTTTAGAAACAAATAATTTACGGATAAAATATACCGTATCCGGCGTTTTTTCAATATCCTTGATTAAAATATGCGGCGAACGGCAGGAGAAGGAAATGGGGCGTTGCTGAGGAAACGGCGGATTTTGTCGTGTGGACGGCAGGACGCTTTCGGGAGCGCAGTCTTTCCTATAACTTTCCCGTAATTTTTCGACATTTGCCGGCGCGGTTTTTATGGGCGAGGCCCCGTCGGTTTCCCTGAGCGATCGGTTCCCGCTTGCGTTTGATTCCCGGTCGCGGTTGGTTTTCGGCTCGGTTTCTGGAGGGCGGTTTTCCGGCTCGGGTTCAAATTCCGCCTTGCACGGTACGCGCCGTCTATGTATAATTTAACGCTATGAGTAAGATTTACATGAAAAACGCTGTCGCCGAACTCGACGGCGACGAAATGACCCGTGTTTTGTGGAAAGTTATAAAAGACAAACTTTTGTATCCCTTTGTCGAATTGAAGACCGAATATTACGACTTGGCTCTTAAAAACCGCGACGAATTCGATGATGAGATCACTTACGAATCCGCAAAAGCTATTCGCCGTCTCGGGATAGGCGTAAAATGCGCTACGATCACGTCGAACGCCGCACGCGTCGAAGAATATAAATTAAAACGTCTGACTCCAAGTCCCAACGGAATAATCCGCGCTGAACTTGACGGAACGGTTTTTAGAAAACCGATTTTGGCTTCAAATCTGCACGGAACGGTTTCCTGCTGGAAAAAACCCATTGTCATAGGGCGGCACGCTTACGGGGACGTATACAAAAATTGCGAAATCAAAACCGACTGTCCGGGCAAGGCCGAACTTGTATTTACGGGAAACGACGGAAAAATCATCCGTAAGACAATTATGGAAATGGATTCTCCCGGGATCATACAGGGAATCCATAACCTGGATTCTTCCATAGGGGCGTTTGCGAGAAGTTGTTTTATGTTCGCTCTTAATGAAAAAATGTCGGCTTGGTTCGGCGCAAAAGACACTATTTCAAAAACTTATGACGGAACTTTTAAAGATATATTTCAGACTGTTTATGACAGAGAGTTTAAAGAAAAATTTGAAAAACTGGGCTTGTCGTACAATTACACTCTCATCGACGATGCCGTCGCGAGGATTATGAAAAGCGAGGGCGGAATTTTATGGATATGCAAAAACTATGACGGAGACGTCATGAGCGACATGCTCGCTTCTGCTAACGGGAGTCTTGCTATGATGACGAGCGTTCTTGTAAACCCTGAAGGCGTTTTTGAATATGAAGCCGCTCACGGAACCGTTCAAAAGCATTATTACCGCTATCTGAAAGGCGAAAAAACTTCTACAAACCCAGTCGCGCTTATTTTTGCGTGGAGCGGGGCGCTTTCAAAACGCGGAGAACTTGACGGCACTCCGGATCTGTGCGGCTTTGCCCGTAAACTCGAAGATGCTACGATAAAAACCATCGAAAGCGGCTATATGACGGGCGATCTGGCCGGAATAGCGCAGGGCAAGACCGAAGTTCTGGATTCTTGGCAGTTTATAGACAAAATCGCGGAGCGCTTGTAGTAAGGGCGATTGTGAGCGTGCGTGAGCGGCGAAGATTTTGTGAAGTCTGTTTGCAGCTTTTCAAGCCGCGTCTCTCGCGGCTTGAAAAGGACGGCGTCTTTTTCAAAAGGCCTATTTTTTATTCACGGATTCTATGACAGATAAAATTTCATCCGCGCCGTTTGCCGCAAGAAGCTTGTCGCGCAATTCGGTTTTTTGCAGGATGCCCGTTACCGACGACATTACCTGCATCTGAGGCGATTCTCCGCTTTTCGGGGAAACTATCATCACAAATATTTTGGCGGGTTTTTTATCCAGCGAATTAAAGTCCAGTCCTTCTTTTTTTATACCGAAGGCTACGCAGATCTCTTTTACGCCGTCCGACTTTGCATGCGGCAGCGCGATGCCGTTTTCAAGCCCCGTGCTCATGATATTTTCACGCGCTTTTATGTCCGCAAGAACGGCTTTGTGATCGATCACCTTGCCCGATTTTTCAAGCAGCCAAACAAGTTCTTCAAGCACATCTTCCTTGTTTGTGCTTTTAAGCTCACTGCTTATAACGTCCTTTGAAATAACTTTTATAATAGCCGGTTCCACGCGGTTTTCGGAATTTATGAGTCCCTGTTTTAGGGCGTTTGTGTTTTTTAGGGCTTCGAGCGAGCAAAGCGAATTATTCAGTCTGAGGACAACTTCATATATTTCACCCTTTACAAAGCCCATGTCTTCCATAGCCGTCTGAATATTGAGCTTCGAACCTTCCGCAGCGACTGCAAGAGAAACGTCGCCTTTTCGCGCCTGCGCGACACCTTCGGCTATATTGAGCATTTGAATGTAAAAACCTTCTTTGCGCAATTCTTCTATGAACATGTCAAGGATAAGAGTAGCGATTTCTTCGTCTTTAAAGTCCCAAATAAACTGCTGACTTTCGGACGATTTTATTTCTTTGCGGGTGCCGCGTCCCTTTATTCCTAAAAGCACATTTAAAAGAGGGGGAGCCGCCAGAGTGGTTACAAGAGTCATCAGTATTATTACGCTGAAAAGTTCCTGATCTATTACCTTGGCCGTAAGTCCTATTCCGGCGATTATGAGAGCTACTTCGCCGCGCGGAATCATGCCTGCGCCGATTCTTATTGCGCCTTTCAAATTGAATCCCAACAGGAAGGCGGGTCCGCCGCAGCCTATTATTTTTGCGATTATAGCAAGGGCAGTATAGACAAAGCCGAATATGAGAACTGCAGGATTTGCGAGTTCCCTTATGTTTACGCTCATACCCATTACGGCAAAGAAAATAGGCACAAAAAACTTATATATTCCGTGGATTTTTTCTTGTATTACCGGAGCTATTTCAGTGCTCGAAAGGGCAAGGCCTGTCGTATATGCTCCTATTATCATCGCAAGTCCGTGCTTTTCGAAAATACCGGCAAGCACCAGCGCAATGCCGAACGAGGCTATGGTAAAGTCCGACGAGCCGCCAAAAAGCCGTACGAAACGCGCGATCTGCTTTGAAAAAATTATACTCAGCGCGGTAAAAACAAGCCATATGGAAAACGCTTTGAATGCGATAAGTCCTATCTTTCCGCCTGAAACCGCAGCTCCGCCAGAGAGGGCGGAAACGATTCCCATGACTACCGCCAGCAATACGATTCCCAAAACGTCGTCAAAGACGGCCGCCGCAAGTATCGTAACGCCTTCGGGCGAATCCATCTTTTTTTTGTCGGAGAGAATGCGCGCCGTGATTCCTACTGAAGTCGCCGTAGACATAATTCCTAAAAAAAGGCTCCGCACATCCATAAAATTTGTTTTAAGCATGATCATCGCGGTTATATTCCCGAGCAAAAAAGAAACGGCCACTCCGCCGAATCCTATTATTCCACCCGTAACGGAATATTTAAGGAACAGTTTAAGATCCGTTTCTATTCCCGACGAAAACAGGAGAATGATCGATGCCAGTATCGAAAACGAATAAAGTTCCGGAGTTACCGCAAGTGAAGCCGAATTGAGCGGGAAAAGTCCGTCTGCAAATCCCGGCAAAGGAATTGTTCCGAGCGCATACGGCCCTATTATTATTCCTGCGACCAGTTCTCCTAAGACGGAAGGAATACCGACTTTTTCCGCCAGATTTCCGAATATCCGCACTGCAAAAATGATCACTGCAATCTGAAAGACCAGATGCGTCATAACTTCGGTAATGTTTTGTTCCATAAATGGCTTCTCCCATAAAAACTTTTGCAGGCTCTCGCAACGAAGTTTCAAGCCTGTTTAACAAAAGTAGCGGCGGTATTTTAGCCGGTGCTTTTTATCATTCTCCATAAAAAATGAAAAACGCGTTATTTTTCTGAAAAACAAAGAAATATTTGCATTTGACGCAAAATTATATCATTTTTTGCGTTGAAAATCAAATTCGGCTGCGTCTTTGCCGCCGCCGAATATCTGTGGACTTTAAAATTATCCTTATGTTACTATCTTGTCATGGAAGACTACAAAAAAGAATTTATAGATTTTATGATATCGTCGCAGGTTTTAAAATTCGGTGAGTTTACGCTTAAGAGTGGCCGGCTCTCTCCGTTTTTTATGAACGCGGGCGCATACGTTACAGGTTCGCAGCTTGTGCGGCTCGGGGAATTTTATGCAAAAGCGATCCGTGAAAATTTCGGAGACGACTTTGACATATTGTTCGGCCCGTCTTACAAGGGAATCCCGCTTGCCGTAGCAACGGTAATCGCTTACAGCCGTCTTTACGGCAAAGAAATTCGCTACTGTTCGAACAGAAAGGAAATAAAAGATCACGGCGACACGGGAATTTTACTCGGAAGCAAGATAATTGACGGCGACAGGATTGTCATGATCGAAGACGTTACGACTTCGGGCAAATCTATAGAAGAAACATTGCCCGTCATAAAATCTCAGTGTTCGTCTCCGGATTCGGTTAAAATAGTCGGTCTCATAGTAAGCCTTGACCGTATGGAAAAGGGCAAGGGCGAAAAATGCGCTCTTGAAGAAATCACAAATTTATACGGATTCCCCGCACGTGCGATAGTTTCCATGAAAGACGTCGTAGAAGCCTTGCATGTTCCCGGCGGAATTATCACAGACAAGATAAAGGAAAAAATCGACGCGTACTATGCAAAATACGGCGCGGTTTAAAATCTTTTTTGTCCGTCGGAGTTCTCTGGCTCCGCCGATTTCCACTGACGTGCGCCTATGTTCGCCGACACCGTGGCAAAATCCGGTATTTAGTTTTGAGTTTTTTTTAACTTTACCCAGAGCGAACCGTCGGCGCTCCAAAAATATCCTTCTTTTTTAACGTGCGCTATCTCGAATACGCGGAAATTCTTAGGAAGAACAACGCGTGTTTCGTCTTTTATTTCACGGGGAACGATATTTTCAAAAAAAGGCGACCTAGGCTCAATATCAAAAGTTCCGAGCGTCATATTTTGAACATAGCTTTTTTTATCGAATTCTACCGTAAACGAAAGTAAAACGCCGTTTTTGTTTACGACGACGTCTTTTGTCTGCACCAGAGAAATCCCGTCCTTTATTTTTTTTAAAGCATCTTTTATTCGTTTTGCGTAAGATTCGCCCGTTTCTTCGCCGCTAAAATCCTGAAAGTTTTCCGTGCAAACATCAGGACGGTTTTTGAAGGTCTCCGCTGCGGCGTCAATAGAGCCAATAGCGTCAAGCTCAAGCCATAACGGAAAATACGGAAAAATCCTGTTTGTTTTACACTTGTTTATGCTGTGCAAAAGCTTTTTCTGCATGTCCGCAAGAAAAATCCTGTCCGAAGGATGCGGGACTATAAAAAACGCCATAACGAAAAAGTATAGCACTTTTTGGCCAAACGGTGTAGTATTCGTTTATGAAATCGCTTTTTCTTTTCTTTTCCAAGAAAATTTCAGTAATAAAATTGCTTATAAAACGTTTTTTTGAACGAGGTAAGAACAAAAACCGCTCGGCCGTGATCGCTTTTGCCGCTTTGTTTATATCGATTTTTGCCTTGTTGTTCACTCTCGTGCGCAATTCAGGGGGAATTTCACATCTTCAAATCGCTTTTGAAGACCAACAAATCGTTCCGTCGTCTTTATACGCCGTAAACCGCAACGCAAAAAAGGCTTTTATTCCACGAGGAAGGCCTACCGTTTCATCACATATGTCTGCCGATCGGTCTTCCGGCCGGTTTTTTCCATCCGGTCCGTTTTATGTCCGGTCGTCTTACGCTTATTTTGCCTTTACCGAAGAACAAAAGTCTCTCATGGAACTTCAGTACGGCAGGAACGGAGGAGCCGCATTTGCGCTTGAAGCTGCGGTTAAAAAACTTTCTCCGAAAAATCTTTCGCTGCTTAAAACTTCAAAACTGCAAAAAACCTTTTCGATGGGATTTTTATACGAAGAAGATTTTGCATCGTTCGGAAAACTTAAAAAAGAAATAGGCGGAAGGCCTCTTTTCAGCGCAGATCTTGCTTCCTTTGCTTCCGAAAAGGACGTGCGTTTTACTTTGGCGCTTTGTTTTTCGCGGGAAAAAGACGATAGAAATTTCCGAATTCCTTCAGGCTTTTTTGTTTACAGCGCCTTGCCCGCCGCATTTGTCAAAGCGAGCCTTATTCGTCCGGTCGTAGGATGGGATCAAAGTAAAATGTTTTTTGCCTTCGCTCCTAACGGCGGAACTGCGGGGAGCGCCCTGCGTTCTTTTGACTTTTCAGGTGCAGAGTCCGTTTTCCCCGTGCAAAATACGGCCGATTCGCTTATGCCGCTTATAAAAGTGGGCTTTGCGCCTGCGGAAGGGGCTTCGGTCGAGGGGACATTCGCAGTGGAGCTTGAAAAAAACGCCGCGATGCCGGGAGGCGCCGGAGTTTCCGACACGGCCTCATCTGCCGAATCCGTCGGAAAAACAGCCGTGCCCGGATCGTCAGCATCCGCCGAACCAGCTGAAATTTTCGCAGCACCCAATGCCAAGATCATTCCCGTGACTGTATCGTTCGGAGGAGAAAAACTTACCTTTTACTATACAGGCATCCAAGGGCAGGGGCTTACCCAGTGCGTCCCTGCGGCGGCTCTGCAGTCTCCCTTCGATACGGTGTCGCTCGGCGATAATTCTTCTTTGGTTTCATCCGTTTTGATGGAAGCAGCGCCCTCGGAACTGCTTAGAAAAAAAGACGGAAATGTGCTTCGCCCCTATGTTTGCGATCCCGGTCTTGTAATATCGTGGAAGCGCCGCACGTGGAGGGGACAGGACTACGAGCTTTTTGAATGGCCGCAGTTTCCGGGGGTTTTGTTCTTTGACGTAAAGTCTTATTCGATACAGAGAGATTTTTTTAGGCGGCTTGCGTTTTATGCGGAAAAAAGCGGTTACCGCGGCAAGCTGCTTACGGACTCAGAGCTCGGCAGCCTGCACGGATACAATGCGTACGATTACGGCGCCGTTTCTTTGGCGAATTTTTTTTCGGATGCATATAAACAAGGCTTCGCTTTAAATCAAAAGGAGTACCTTTTGCGCGACATTCTTTTGGAAAACGGAGTTATCGTAAATAAGAGCGACGGCGCTTATGACGCAGGGTGCGGTGCTGTTATTTCGATTTCGCAGGAATCCCAGGAATGGCTTAGAAGAACCTTTACCGCACACGAAGGCTGGCACGGAATATTTTTTACCGACGCGGATTTTAGAAATACCGTCGCCGCCGTTTACTACACGATGGATCAAAACGCCCTTGCGTTTTTGCATCAGTTCTGGTCTACCCAGCCGGGACTTCAATACGATTTAAACGACACTTATCTTATGCATAACGAGACGATGGCCTATCTCATGCAGCAACCGCTTTCTCAGCTTCAACCGTATTATATGGCCCGTGCGTCATGGGTTTCCGTTCAAAAAAATCAGAAAGCGAGCGCCGATTACATCATAAAAACAAAGGCCGCCGGTCTTGAGGATGCCGCCGCCGTGTTGGATTCGTATGCGTTTGACAGATGGCGTTTTAACGCGGGCAGAGTCTGGCTTACAGTCCGCTGAAAATCACAACACTATATCGCTGTTAAAATGTTTTTCAGTCCCTACCGTCGTTATAGGGCCGTGCCCGGGCAAAAGTATCGTGTCGTCCGGTTGTGAAAATATCTTGGTCTTTATGTTTTCTATGAGCATTTTTTTTCTGTACAAGCTGCCTGTCGAGCTTATTTTTCCGGCGGAAACAGTGTCGCCCGTAAATATTACCTGTCCTATCTTATAGATCATGGAATCGGCTGTGTGTCCCGGCAGCGACATATACTGAATTTTAAGTCCCGCAGCGAGAATATGACCGTCCGCCTTTAAGACCGTCGTCCTTTCTTGGGCTACGTCCAGATCCGCCGCGTAAATTTTAGGATCGTAAATTTTTAAAAGAGTTTGAAGACCTTTTACATGACTTGAATGATTGTGCGTTATAAGCACTGCGCGTAAAGCATAACCGTCGCCTTCCAGTCGGTCGATCATATGACCTGTGATCTTGCCGGGGTCGACGATCAAAGCCTCTTTTGTGTGTTCGTTTACGACAAGATAACAGTTTGAAAACCCCGTGATATTAAGATAAAAATAAATTTTCATTTTACCTCACGAAAGTCCCGCCGTAGAAAATAATTCGCTTCCGCTTCTGTCAAATTCGGCTTCGCGGGTGTTTGACAGTTTAAAAGAAGCGTTTTCCTGCTTTATTTCCCAAAAAACCGTCTTTTTTATGTTGCAGTTCCTAAAGGAAGTATCGATCAGATCCGCCTTTATAAAACGGGAATTGTACAGATCCGTGTCGTCAAAGGAAGACTGAAACGCTTTAAGACCGCAGAAATTGTCTTGAACAAGGTCGCTTCCTGTAAGGAGAGTGTGTGAAAACGTACATCCGCCGAACGAGCAGAACTGTATGTTTGATTTAAGCAGATTGCAGTCCGTAAAGATAGAAAAATCAAAAACGCTCATGCGGCTTCTCATCTCTTCGGCTTTTATGTTGGAAAAAGTACAGTGCTGAAAGTTGCAGCCGTAGAATTTTTTGCCGCTGAAATCAAGATCGCAAAAAGTGATTCCCGAAGCGTTAAGACCTATGATTTTTTCATGTGCGCTTATATAAGCCAAAATATCCTGTTTCGCCTTTTCCGGATCGGGAATGTGATCTAGGCAATAGCCGCCCGTTCCTATTATATTTCCGCTGTCGTCAAAAGAAGACAATTCCGCTTTAAGACAGGAAGAAACATGACATGGAGTTTGCTGAAACATACGATAATCCTACGGTATTGCGCCGCTTTAGTCAAACGTATAAAATATCATCCATGTGTTGGAAATGCGGAAATTCTATTGCTCAAGGAACTTTTATTTCCCGTACTTCCGAGTGTCCGGTCTGCGGCGCGGATCTGCATTCGTGCAAAAACTGCCGCTTTTATTCGCCCGGATCTTATTACGATTGCCGCGAAACCGTCAGCGAGCTTGTGCGCGATAAAGAAAAATCCAATTTTTGCGATAATTTTACGATAAAGCTCGTTTTTTCAGGGATTTCGGAAAAAAACGGAGCTGCGGGTAAAAACGGCGCCGATGCGGGACAAAGCGCCCGCGACGCTTTTAACAGTCTTTTCGGAAGTCTTGTATGTCCTTGAAGTTCGCTTTTTTTGATTCGGGCACCGGCGGTATCCCTTATATGCAGTTTCTCAAGGAAAAATGCCCTGAAGCTTTTTGCGTTTACCTTGCCGATACAAAGCACTTTCCGTACGGAGTTAAGAGCGCCGACGACATAGTCCGATCGTCTTCAAAGTGCGTATCCTTGATCTTAAATAAATGGAACCCCGATGCGATCATCATCGCCTGTAATACTATTTCGGTGACGTCTCTTGATATTCTGCGTTCCCGTTTCCCGCACGTGCCTATAATCGGAACCGTTCCTGCGATAAAACTTGCCGCAGAGGTTTCAAAAAACCGCGTGATAGGGCTTCTTGCAACGGAAGGAACCGTTTCCAACCGGTATACAAAAAAACTCTGTGAAAATTTTGCTTCCGACTGCAGACTCGTGCCTAGAGCCGACACGGATCTCGTATATTTTGTAGAAAACAAATTCTTTACGTCCGACAAAGAGGAAAGGCTTAAGGCTGTGCGCCCCGCCACGGATTTTTTTATTTCTTCCGGCTGCGATACAATCGTTTTGGGCTGTACTCATTTCGTTCATCTTAAAAAAGAGATAGAGGAATGCGCCGGGGCCGGCATTACCGTTGTGGATTCCCGCGAAGGGGTAGTGCGCCAGGCGCTTAAAACGACAGCTCAAATTCCGCCCAAAGAAGACGCCGATATTTTCGGCGCAGTTTCAGATCTATTGCAGGAACATACCGCCGATCAATCGCTTTTCGTTACGGGATTTTCCGGAAACGACGAATCGGAAAAATACGAAAATTTATGTTTGCATTTGAATATTCCCTGGGGCGGAATCGCCTGAGCGCTTAACCTATTGGCTAAACAACGTCGTTTCCTGTAAGATCGCATTATGATAAACAGAAACAAAGGATTTGCCAATTTAACTGCAGGATATCTTTTCCCCGAAGTTGCCAGACGCCGCCGCGAATTTGCTGCTCGTCATCCGGACGCTTCTATAATAAGTCTTGGAATAGGGAACACGACGGAACCTCTTACGCCGCACATTGCAAAGGCCATGTCGGACTATGCGCTCGCTCTTTCAACGCCTGAAGGCTATTCCGGTTACGGAGACGAACAGGGTATGGCCGCTCTCCGAGAAAAGTTGGCTCAAGTTTTTTACCCGAATATGATTTCTCCGGACGAGGTATTCGTTTCCGACGGCGCAAAATGCGACATAGCGCGCGTTCAAGTTCTGTTCGGTAAAGACGTAAAAATTGCCGTACAAGATCCGGCGTATCCGGTTTATGTGGACGGCTCAGTCGTTATAGGCGCGGCGGGAAAAATGAAACAGGACGGAACGGGCTACGAGGGTATCGTTTACATGCCCTGTGTTCCTGAAAATAATTTTTTCCCCGACCTGTCTGTCGTTCCTCCCGATTCCGTCATCTATTTTTGCTCTCCGAACAATCCTACCGGAGCTGCGTCTTCTAAAAAAGAATTAGAGCATCTGGTGGATTATGCGCTTAAGAGAGGGTGTGTCATAATATACGATGCGGCTTATTCGGCTTTTATACGCGATCCGTCTCTGCCTAAAACGATATATGAAATTTCCGGCGCCGAAAATTGCGCGATAGAGATAAATTCTTTTTCAAAACCGGCGGGTTTTACCGGCGTAAGGCTCGGATGGTCGGTCGTACCTAAAAAACTGAAATTTGCCGACGGGAGTCTTGTTCATTCCGATTGGAACCGCGTGATGACGACTCTTTTTAACGGCGCTTCCAACATTGCGCAGGCCGGAGCTCTCGCCGCCCTCGACGAGACGGGACTTTCGGAAATGAAAAGCCTTATCGATTATTATCTTGAAAATGTCAAGACAATGACGGCCGCGTTATCCGCCGAAAATTTCAAAAAATCCGGCGTAAAGGTTTACAGCACGGGTAATTCTCCGTATTTGTGGGTGTTTTTCCCTGGATATAAGAGTTGGGAAATCTTCGATAAAATTCTTGCCGAATGTAACGTCGTCGTAACGCCGGGATCGGGCTTCGGCCCTGCGGGCGAAGGCTTTGTCCGCTTCAGCGCATTCGGGCATCACAAAGACGTAAACGAAGCGTGTAAACGTTTTTCGCGTCTGCATTTTTAAGTAGCGGAAAAAACTGAGGGAAATATGTTGGATGAAATAAATTCAAAACGGATAACAAGTCTGCGATATTTATTGATATGTTTTGTGGTATTTATTCATGCTAATTTGACCCCTGATAATGCAATAAATTATTATCATTATGATTTTGCACAGCCGTATTGGATCGAGGTTTTTAAGAATATTGTTTGCGGAACGCTAGGAGAAGCCGCCGTTCCTCTTTTTTTCTTTTTCGCATCGATTTTACAGTTTTCAAAAGCGGATACGTATCCTGCCTTGCTGAAAAAAAGAAGCAAATCATTGTTTCTTCCTTATGTTTTGTGGACTTTTATAGCAATATTGATGTTTTTTGTCGGACAATCGATTCCACAGACGGCAGATTTTTTTAACAATCCGATAAATGTGATAAAAAATTGGAACTACAAAGATTGGTTTGGAGCTTTTACATATTATGACTCGGACGATAATCTGAGACTTCCTTTTGTATATCAGTTCTGGTTTTTGAGGGATTTGATGATATTCATAATTCTGTCTCCTCTTTTAAAATTATTATGTGAAAAATTGTCCGCTATACTACCCGTATTTGTCTTTATTGCAGCGTTGAGAGAAATCCCGTTGGGATTTACCGTTTCTTCAAGAGCTTTGTTTTTTTACCTTGCAGGATATTACACTGTAAAATATGAAATAGATATCTTTAAAATAGCGGATAAAGTAAAGCTTTATGAATATATTGTGTTGTTTATTCTTGCAGTTGTTTTTGACGTATGTTTTGCAGGAAAATATCGTTTCGGTTTTATCGGTACGCTTATTTCATGTCTGTTTTTTCTAAAAATTTCAGGTTATTTTATTAGGAATCAAAAGCTTTATTCTAAATTGGATTATTTATCCGGTTTTTCTTTTTTTCTGTATGCGGTGCATGCTCCGTTTTTAGGAACAGCAATAAATAAAATCAGCCAAAAAATTATTCCGCTTCATGGAATATTAACTTTAGTCCAGTTTTTAGCCGCAGGTATTCTGACAATTATACTAGGGACTTTGTACGGGATGGTATTGAAAACAATTTGTCCGCCTATATTTGCATTTTTAACCGGAGGGCGAATTGCTCGAGGAAACAAAGAGACTGCGGAACTTAACCGGCAAACTAGTTAAAAGAATTTTTTGCAGCTTACGTTTGCCGTAACCGCTTTTTCCCGTCTGTTTTTTATATTCGTGACGACGATCTGTATCATGGTTTGAAAAATACAGGACGGCGCCGATACGGTTACGAAAGGAGAAACTTTGACGTTTTTTTCTTCTTTCGCGGCTTTTTTTACGTCATCCGCGATGTCTTTTACATAGCTTAAATTCTTTTCAGCCCATGAAACGCTGAGATGCGAGCCCAACTGTACGGTATTCCTTTTTGACCGTATGCTGTCCGTAAAAAGCGCGACGTCGACGCCCAGCGAGTCGTCTATAAAGAAAAGAGAGTCTACCGTTTCTTTTGGAAAACGGAACAGGCTTAAATACAGCTTCGCATAGCGGAAAACTATTCGCGGTTCGATCAAAAGGTAAAGGTCGTCCTCAGAAAAATCTACGTCCATGCTGCCGTTGCGCGTAAGTTTTACGTCTTTAAATCCCGCTTCCGCAAAAATACCGCCGCGGTAGTTATTGCCTATGAACATTTCCATGCCCGCATGCAAATATAGTTCGTCTATGACGAGGAACGTCGTGTCGCCGTTTGAATTTTCCGATTTAAGAGGCGCTCCTATTCCTCCCGCCGCATCCATACAAAAATTATTAAATGCGCAGGCGAACCTGAGATCTCCATTGAATTCGTATTTATCGGTGTTTTGATGATTTACGTATATAAAGGTTCCAGCCGCAAACGGAACTATATCGGTTTGAAGTATATAGGATCCCCCTATTCCGTAAAACGGAAGCACGGAAGACCTTTTCAGCCCGAGCCAGCTTTGCGTGAGCATGGAATCGATCGGTTCTATGCCGAAGTGCCGTCTTAAAAATATGTCCGAACCTATGGGCTCGTATGTTCCCGCAAATAAACTGAAAAAATTAGAAAAATTCCCGAATAAAAATTGTTTTGTAACGGAAAGTTCGTCGATTTTGAATTTTGCGTCAGTATCTTTGAAAATACCGTTTGAGATCATGTCGGCCGTTTCAATTGAAAATTCCGAGCGGACTGTGACGTTCCCGGGAAAATCAAATTGCCCTGAAAAAAAAGACTGCAAATTCATAGTCGGATCAAAATAATCCGAGTTTGCGTCCGACTTAATATCCGTTTTGGCACCGGCTTGGCCGCTGAACGAAGTCATCGCCGTTATGCGCTCCGCGTATAAAAACAGGCTTAATACAAAACACAGTCGCACAGCGCTTTGTAAAATACGGTAAAAATTACGAAATTTCATACTTATAAATCCCCGTTTATCTTATCGGCATGAATATCTTATTTGCACAGACTGATTTAATCAATTCCTTGAAATTTTCCGCTCCGTCCATCTTCGTGTTCAATGATTTTTATATAAATATTCGTCCATTTTGCCGTTTGTTCTTGACATCCTTTTGCTTTCCGATAGAATAGAAAAGTATGAGTGATTATTTGGATGCTAATAATGAAGAACTGTTGAAGGACTTTTTTTCGGAAGCCGAGCAACAGGTTGAAAATCTTGAAAGCAATATTCTTGTTATAGAGAATGATCCTTCAAATCATGAAGCCATTGATGAAATATTCAGAGCCGCCCATACGCTAAAAGGTGGTTCAGCCACCGTAGAGATGAACGAATTGGCTACCTTCACTCATAGCGTCGAGGACGTACTTGACGAGCTGCGTTCCGACCGGTTAAAGGTAGACGAAAATGTCGTAGACATATTGCTGAATTCCATAGACGTAATTAAAAATATGCTTGAGGCGCGTTCGAACGGAACCGTATACGACGGCGACGTCGCGCCGCTTTTGGACAAACTTCATGCGTTTATTCCCGCAAAAGATAAAACCAAGGGTAAAACGGGAGCGCAGTCTTCCTCCAAGCCGTCTATCGCCGTTCAAGCGTCTCCCGCACCTGCGGCAAGTTCTTCTCCTGCCGCCGCGCCGAATCAGGAAGGTCAGGCGGTTTTTGTTACCGAAGCCGAGTACACGGAGCTTAAAAGAGCCTGTACAGGAAAGCAGCGCCTATGGACCGTTACCGTTCAGTTTGACGAAAATAATCCGATGAATTCCGTAGGCGGAATTCAAGTATTTTCAGCACTCAAGGCTTGCGGCACCGTTTTAAAGACAGTTCCGGATTTTGACGCTTTATACGAGGATGAATTTTATCCTACCGTAGTTTATTTTTTAGCTACCGAATCTTCCGCAGAGAAATTGGAAGACATCGCCTTTTTAAGCGACGTTACTTTGAGCACCGACGCAAAGGAATTGACGGAAAATTCGATTAAATCGGACGCTTCCGGCGCGGCGCAGTCTTCAGGTCAGGCGCAACAGCAGCCTTCCGGCGCAGCCCCCTCCAAACCCGCCGAAGCCCAGTCTTCGAGCGCGGCAGCTTCTTCGTCAGCGCAGGCCGCGCCGTCTCAGACGGAAGCGGCGCCCGCGGCTTCTCAAAAATCTTCTACGGATGAAAAAGGCGAAGATAAGCCTAAAACGGCCGCGGCAGCTCCTTCGCATTCGTCCGCCGCAAGTTCGATTCTCCGCGTGGATTCCAGGCGCATAGATTATCTTTTGAATCTGGTAAGCGAAACCGTCATAACTAAGGCTTCATTCAATCAGCAGTCTAATCAGCTTTCCGAACAGCAGATACAGTTCCAGAGCCTGGAACTCGCGTATAAAGAGCGTATCCACCGTCTTTTTGAACAGATTTCCAAATATTTTCAGGAAGTTCAAAACGGCGCTTCCGTAAAGGACATTCAGACGGCAATAACTCAGGAATTCGGAGATATTTATTCCTTCTTCGACGCCTTTGAAACTTCTTTTAAAGGTCTTGCGCTCAAATTCCGTGCTTCCACCCAAAATTTGGGGCGTATTACCGGAGAATTGCAGGAAGGCGTTATGAAGATCCGCATGGTTCCCATAAGCCAGATATTTAACCGCTTCCCGCGCGTAGTGCGCGATTTGCAGAGGGATCTCAATAAAAAGATCGACCTTGTAGTTGAAGGTGAAGAGACTGAATTGGACAAGACTGTCGTTGACGATCTGCTTGATCCTATAATGCACTGTGTCCGCAATTCCGTAGACCACGGAGTTGAGTCGCCTGCCGACCGTGTCGCCGCCGGCAAGAGCGAAACCGGTACCGTTACTTTAAAAGCCGCAAACGAAGGCAATATGATCAATATAGACATAAGCGACGACGGAGCGGGCATTAACATTAAAAAAGTAAAAGAAAAAGCCGTTCAGCGCGGACTTATTCATCCTGATAAGATTCTTACCGAACAGGAAGCCGCACAGCTCATATTCCATCCGGGTTTTTCCACAGCCGACAAGATAACTAACGTTTCTGGCCGCGGAGTAGGGCTTGACGTTGTTAAAACGATGATCGACAAACTTAACGGAACGGTTACCGTTTCTTCGGAATTGGGAAAGGGCACTACGTTCAGCATTCGTCTGCCGCTCACGCTCGCCATCATACAAGGACTTTTGGTGCGCGTCGGAAAAGAAGTGTATTCCATACCCGTTGCGTCCGTAATAGAAAGCCGCCGCGTGCATTTGGATGAAATCAGCACCATTGACAATTACGAAGTTCTGAATGTGCGCAACGAGGTTATCAGCATACTTCGCCTTAACCGGCTGTTTAATATTCCCGTAGACGATTCAGGAGAATATCACTATATAGTTATCGTAGGCGCTCAGAATAAAAAGCTTGGAATAATGGTGGACGCCTTGATAGGTGAAGAAGATGTGGTTATTAAACCGCTTCGCGATCAATTTACGGATTCGCCGGGAATCGCCGGCGCCTCCATTTTGGGGGACGGCTCTGTTTCCTTGATTATCGACGTATCGCAGCTGCTTGATTTGGGCGTGAGTCAGGAAATAGATGCACAAAAAGCTGTCGCTGCCGGAGGAGTGTAGGAAATTATGGATGCTTCTAACGAATTAGCCGTTAAAAATCAGACGGATACTGAATTGCTTGATAAGGACGACGAAAATTCCGAAAAAGAAAAAATTTCTGCCGTTGATTTTAAAATGATAACGTTTTCGTTAGCCGGAAAAGATTACGCTATCGATATAATGAAAATAAAGGAAATAGCGAAGGTTGGACACTTTACCTACGTTCCGAATGTTTTGCCCTTTGTTGTAGGAGTGTATAATCTCCGCGGCGATATTATTCCGATCATAGATTTCAGACTGTTTTTTAATATCGACGTGCCGGCCAAGAAAATCGACGAGCTGGAAAACCTGCTTATCGTAACAGTAGGAGAGCAAACCTTCGGCGCCGTCGTCGATGAAATTCATTCCGTAGTCGGCATTCAAAAAGACACCATTCAGCCGCCTCATCCCTTGTTCGGCGATATAAGCATAAGATATATCTACGGAGTGGTTGAAAGCGGAAGGCAGCTGTATATCTTGCTTGACATAGATCGAATTTTCAGCGGAAAGATCGACGCCGAAATTGCAAAACCAATTAAACCTGTGGTTTTACAGCAGCCGTCCGCAGCGGCGCCGGCAGGCAGAAGTGCCGCAAATGCAGTTCCCTCTTCATCGCCGGCTAATGCCGCTTCAGCAGCGGCTTCTTCCGAAGCAAGCGACAAGGACTATAACTTTATTGTTCATGATTTGCAGGCGATCGAAGAATTTTATGTGTCGCATATAAATGAAAGCTGGGTAAAGCGTCGTTTCGCCGAATGGGTTAAACTTTGCGCCGGAAAGACCACGCAGCTTCAAAATAAAGAAAAGGCCGACGAATTTCTCGGTCCGTTTTGGTCGAAGGGTTCGTCTTCCTGGTGGCCGCGAGCTCTGGCGGATAACATCTATAAACTGTTGCCGGATAACGTTGCAAAACAGATCATCGTATGGAACATAGGATGCGGCAAGGGACATGAAACGTATTCTTTAGCTTGCCTTCTTAAAAAGCGCTATCCGGAAGCCAAGATCAGAATCTACGCTCACGATAAGGATCTTCTAAATGTATCCAACGCGCCTCTTTTGTCCATAGAAGCGTCTTTTGCAAACGATTGGTATGCTCCGTACGTAACCCATAAAGCCAACGGTGAGTATACGTTTACTCAAGAAATAAAAGATTCTATAATGTTTGAATACCATGATTGTTCGAATACCAACGTACTTCCTATGGTTGATATCATTTTTGCGCGCGATGTTGTTTCTCTGCTTCCGCAAAACGTGCAAGACCCGCTTATTGACGACTTTGCCGAAAAGCTGAAAGGAAACGGAATCGTCGTCTTAGGTGAAAATGAATCATTGTCCGCCCGACACGGATGGGAAGAGAAGATGATAGATTCTCTTTTCATTTACAGCAAACAATAATAAACTTATAAGGAGAAATATGTATGCGTGTAGAGTATATTAACCCCTTTGTTGAGATTTCATACAATGTCTTAAAAGAGGTTCTCGACGGATCTGATGTAAAACGCGGAAATTTGTATTTAAAATCCACCGCGATGCCTATGATGGGCGTTGCCGCCTTGGTGGGACTTGCAGGCGATGTAGAAGGCCGTGTTCTTTTTGACATGACATCGGATACCGCTCTTAAGATCGCTTCAAAAATGAACAACGAAACTCTCACAAGTTTTGACGATCTTGCGAAGGCTACGATCAGCGAATTGGCGAACATCATCACGGCGCAGGCCGTAACCAAGCTTCACGAACTGGGTTTTAAATTTGATCTTACGCCTCCGGTTCTTTTTGTAGGCGAAAAAATGGAAATTGCCGCTTTAAGCGGAAATTCTTCCGAAAATATTGAGGCTCTTATAGTACCTCTTATAACGGAATACGGTAAAGTTGAAATAAATGTTTCTATTAGGGAACGCACATAATTTGGGGAGAGTAACGATATGAAAACAAAACAAGATTTTCCGTCAATCAACGAACGTCCGCCCGAGGGTGTAAAGCCGGACGGGTCCAAATACCGTGTCCTTATCGTAGATGATTCATTATTTGTCGCAAAACAACTCGGACAGATCCTTGCGAGCGAAGGTTATGAAGTGATTGCAACCGCCGAAGATGGAAAAGACGGACTTGATAAATACAAGGAATTGTTCCCGAACGTGGATTTGGTTACGATGGATATAACTATGCCCAAGATGGACGGAATTACGGCTCTTGAGCAGATAATGGCTTTTGATAAAAACGCAAAAGTTATCATGGTCAGCGCTCTCGGAAAAGAGGAATTGGTAAAAAAATCTTTGCTTCTCGGAGCAAAAAATTACATCATAAAACCACTTGACCGTAAAAAGGTGCTTGAACGCATTTCCGCTTCATTGAATAAATAGTTTTGCAAAAAAATATTTGCATAAATTAAAAGGCTGCCGCAGCGTTTGTGCTTTTGCGGCAGTTTTTTTGTTTTAAAGGCGGTGTGTGTGGCGATTGCCGCTGCCGGTATGAAGAATTTATCTGTATCCGCCTTAATAGCAGATTAATTTATAGCATTTGTTTGAATATAAAATATCCATTCTGCAGTTTTTGCAGCGATTTAAGCACGCGCGTAGGCGGGAAATATAAGAAGACACGCTTCCCGGGCACGCTGTTCTTCCGTTTAATAGTACGGTGTGCCTCAGTTCGTCAACAGAAACAAAAATCCCCATTCTTTCGTATAAAAATTCAAAAAGATGAAAAACCGAAGGCGGCATTTTCATCTTTTTCCTTAATTCATAAATATTTATACCGTCCGGTTTTTGAGGCGGGCTTTGCATCTTATTGTCGATTTCTTTGTCATGGAAGGGAAGCGGTTTTTGAATTAGAGGAATATACGGCTTTAATTCTTTGGAATCGACCGCCTGCGCGATGATATAAAACGCGTCTTTTAGAGGGCTTATGTCCAAATCTTTGAAATGCGTGCGGCATTGATACATCCAAAAACGCGCGCGGACGGTTTCGTCGGGATACGGGTCATTGTAAAATATCAGAGGCACGATACGATTTTTTTCTTTCATGTAGCGGTATATGTTCAGCACGTCGTGCTGAAACATAGAATAATCCATGACAAACAGCGAAGGCTTTTCGTCGCTTGAATTTAAAAGGTGAAAAAACATTTTTTGATTTTCTAATACGATTGTCTGATATCCGGCAGATTCCAGCTTGTCGGCAATTTTTTCGCAAACTTTGGGTTGGTTTGTAAAAAAATATATCAGCATATATTAATTTTATATTTAAGAGTTAATAAATGCAACTAAATATTATTTATTTGTTTATGCGCTCCAAATATTCATTTGTTTCCGTGTTTATCATTATCTTTTCGTTTTGCTTGATAAAAAGCGGAACGCGTACGGTAAGGCCGGTTTCGGTAGTTACGGGCTTTGTAGCGCCGCTTACGGTGTCACCCTTTACGTAATTTTCGCTTTCGGCTACGGTAAAGACCATTTTTTGCGGAATTTTTACGTCGATCGGGTTTTCTTCCCAGATAACTATCTGGTAATCCACGTCGTCGCGGAGATAATACTTCAAGTCCGGATTAAGTTCTACGGGAACTGAAATTTGATCGAATGTTTGGGTGTTTTGAAAGATATGGTTTTCCGGTTCGGAATACATAAACTGGGCGTTGATTGTCTCTACGGTTGCGTCTTCGACCATGTCAGGAGTTTTAAATACCTGCTGACTTAAAACCGAGCCGTCTTTTAAATTTTTAAGTTTGCAGCGTGCAAATGCGGTTCCTTTTCCCGGATTTACGAATTCTCTTTCCACTACAAGATACGGAGCGTTTTTAATTAAAAGGACTGTGCCTTTGTTTATTTCACCGCCTCTGATCATAATTTCCTCTCAAAATAAAAATATTCTTATATTCTAATGAATTACAGCATGAATGGCAATACGGATGAGATAGCCTTGTGACCCGATATCAGCGCGATAAGCCTGTCCATGCCCATGGCAACTCCCGAGCATTCGGGAAAATTTTTAAATATCTTCCAATATCCGGCGTCGACCATGTGTTTTACTTTTGCGTGCCGCGCTTTTGCTTTGCTTTCATTTTCAAAAAAGAGCCGCACTTTTTCGGGCGACGTTTCTTCGGTATAGCAGTTGGCAATTTCCATTCCGTTTGCATACAGCTCCCATCTTTCCTTCCATAATACTTTTCCTCCCTGTTCTGCAGGAATATCTTTTGCAAGGCAGGGAACTTGCACGGGATAATTCATGACGACAGTGGCCTTGTTTTCCGAAAGTTTTTGTTCGACGCATTGCACGAAAATCAATTCGAAAAGATCTTTCCACGAGCGGTTTTCAAAGGGGTCATCCGCAGGCTCCGCAATTCCCATGTTTCTTGCGTGATATACCAAGTCCGCCTGTTCCTGCGCGTCGGACAGTTTAAATCCTGCAAATTTTTCGAATGCTTCGTCCATCGTCATATAAGCAAACGGCGGGCGGATAAAACTCCAGTTGTCTTTTCCTGATTTTATAGGGGGAATTATGTATTTTATTAGTTCTTCGGTCAATTTCGCTGAAATTTTATAGTCGGCGTTCATAGTGTAATATTCGAGCATTGTGAATTCGGGATTATGAATGCGCCCCATGGATTCTATATTTCTGTAGCATTTTGAAATTTGAAAAACATCCGTCTTGTGCTGGGCTATTACGCGTTTCATATAAATTTCAGGGGAGGGGACAAGGTAAAGCTGACGGCTTATGCCGCTCCAAGGCTCAATGTATTCCGTTTTAAAAATTTCAATACAGCTTTCGGGAATAAGAGTCGCGCTTAAGGCCGGAGTGTCCAGCTCAAGGAATCCTTTTTTTATAAAAAAATCACGGATGCGCTGTATGGTGACGGCGCGCAGTTTGAGCATTTCCAGATCCATACTGAAATTATAGCAAAACGGCGTAAAAAAGTGTATAGTCTCGTTATGCCGCAACCGCTTTTGTTCCGTCTGATCGATAAAGCCGTTTTTGAATACGCTTTGATAGAAAAAGGCGACCGCATCCTTGTAGGAGCTTCGGGCGGAAAGGATTCTACGGCGCTTATCGAATACTTTGCCAATCGCCGCCGCAGACGTTCGGCAGATTTTGATTTTACGGCTCTTCATATTTCGTCGGAGATCACAAAGCCTTTAACCCCTGAGTTATCTTTATTATTCGACTCGTGGCGGGTAAAAACCGAAAATATCTATGTAAATGTTTTAGGAAGGATTAAACAGGGGCAAAAGATGAACTGCTGGTGGTGCTCTACTCAACGCCGCACGGAGCTTTTGCAATATGCGCTTTCAAACGGCTTTAACAAGATTGCGCTCGGTCATCATCTTGACGATATTCTTGAAACTTTGCTTATGAACGCTCTGGAACAGGGCGAGCTTTCCACTATGCCGCCCAGGTTAAAGTATGAAAAATATTCGGTAACGGTAATTCGGCCTCTCTGCTATGTTCCCGAGTCGCTTATAAAAAAACATGCCGAAGACCGCGGATATATGAGCGAGGTTTGCACCTGCGATCATCAAACGAATTCCCTTAGAAAGGAAGCGAGGGCTAAGCTTGAAACGCTGACCGACGGAAGCTGCGCAAAAAAAGAGCGGCTTTTTGCCGCCCTTAAAAATATCAAAAGCGAATATTTGCCGTAATTTTACCGGTTTTTCATAGGATTTGCGGGACGTTTTGCAAACTTGTATGTGAGGCGCGCTATAAAATATCTGCCGAAGAACCGGCTCAAAAAAGCCGTAACAGCCCATTTTGCGGACATTATTGCAGAATGTTTTCCCTTTGTAGATTTTTTTAAGCAGTGGGAGACCACTTTGGGAGCCGAAAGTCCGTGCAGAACTTCTTTTCTTGCGCCGTTGGAAGCCACGTTTGCAAATTCGGTGCTTACGGATCCGGGGCATAGAGCGCAAACCTTTATGCCTTTATCCGAAACTTCTGCGGCGAGCGCTTGTGTAAAGCTTAAGACATAGGATTTTGTCGCCGCGTATACGGCAAAATTTCCGAGCGGCATAAAGGCTGCAAGGCTCGATACGTTTATTATCTGTGATCCTTTTGCCATAAAAGGAAGCGCGTAGCCGCATATGCCTGTAAGAGCCGTGCAGTTAAGGTCTATCATGTCCATTTCGCGCTCCGTGTCCGTGTTCTCAAAAGGCCCGTAAGTTCCGAAGCCGGCGTTGTTTACAAGCATGGCGATCGAAATATCGTTTTTAGACGCTTCCTGTGCTAAAAGCTCTTTAAAATGCGCCGCTCCTTTTTTACCGCCTATGTCGATTTCGACGCTGCGGACGGACATGCCTTTTTTTTCGCCGCTTGTGTTCTTTGTCTGAGAGTGCAGTTCTTTTGCTAACGCGTCAAGTTTTTCCTTTCGGCGCGCCAAAAGCCACATTTCGTCGGCGGGCAGTTTAAAATACAGCTGTTTTGCAAATTCTCTTCCTATCCCGGAACTTGCGCCGGTAATGATAATAAGTTTTTTCATCGTTTTGAGTATATAAAAATATTTAGGGCAGTGTAAATATTGATGCGCAGCGTTGTCTTTGCGGATGCATTAGTTTTCTTCTTCTGAACGGATGCCTGATTAAGAAATTACGTTTTCTCTTCTAGGGTTACTGCATTATATACTGAGCCATACTTTATGATGCTGACTACTATATGTTAAAAAATACTCTCTTCTGTATCTTAAGATACAGATTAACCCACAGGATAGCTTTATAATACAAAAAACAGGCTGAAAAAATAAATGAGGTAAGAATAAACCCCATTTTGAAAGACGGCCAGGTCTTCGACCGCTTCATGATTGCCCGCCTGTTAACCTTTACTAAGGAGACTCGCAATGAAAAAATATGTAAAAGGTAACGTCAACTGGGTCGGCTATATCGACTGGGAGCTGAAGTGGTTCCACGGCGAGGATTACTCCATCAAGAACGGTTCCAGCCAGAACGCCTATCTCATCGAGGAGGAGAAGACCGTTCTTATCGACACAGTCTGGCTGCCACACCGATTCGAGTTCGTGGAGAATCTGGAAAAAGAGATTGACCTCCATAAGATCGATTTCATCGTGGCCAACCACGGCGAGTGCGATCATTCCGGATCTCTTGTGGCGTTGATGGAGAAGATTCCGGGCACGCCTATCTATTGCACTGCCAACGCCGTTAAGAGCATCGAAGGACAGTACGGCAAGCAGAACTGGAATTTCCACGTGGTTAAGACCGGCGACAGTGTGGACATTGGAAACGGAAAACAGCTTGTCTTTGTGGAAATGCGGATGCTCCACTGGCCGGACTCCATGGCAACGTATCTTACAGGTGACAACATCCTCTTCTCCAACGACGCCTTTGGGCAGCACTATGCGGTGGAGGAGTTGTTCAATGACAAGGCGGACCCGTGTCTGCTGAATAAAGAAGCCATGAAGTACTTTGTAAACATTCTCAATCCTTTTACTCCTATACTCATCAAGAAATTGGAGGAAATTGGAAAGCTCAACCTGCCCATCGAGATGATCGCCCCCTCTCATGGTGCCATCTGGAGAGAGAACCCTATGCAGATTGTGAATAAATACGCGGAATGGGCTGCGGCTTATCAGGAGAATCAGGTGACCGTGGTCTACGACACGATGTGGGAAGGCACCGCTAAGCTTGCTCATGCTATCGCTGCGGAACTGCATAAACAGAGTCCGGAAACGGTTGTCAAGGTTTTCAACCTCGCCAAAGCGGACAAAAATGAGATCATGACCGAGATTTTTAAATCCCGTGCCATCGCTGTGGGCAGTCCTACGGTTTCCAACAGCTACTTGTCTTCCGTAGCAGGCTGGCTGGAATTTTTAAAGCAGCTCAAGTTTAAAAATAAGAAGGCTGCAGCCTTTGGATGCTATGGCTGGAGCGGTGAGAGCGTAAAGCTCCTGCAGGAAAAATTACGGGAAGCAGGTTTCACCGTCGTTGAAGAGAATGTGCGCTCCCAGTGGAATCCGGCGGAGGCGGACTTCACTGCTATTCCGGCGTTGGCAATGGCGTTACTTGCATAAGTTGAAAATAAAAAAAACATGAAAAATAGGAGGTATTGGTAATGAAAAAGTATATTTGCGGCCCCTGCGGTTATGTATATGACCCTTCTGTAGGTGATCCGGACAGTGGTATTGCACCGGGAACCCCTTTTGAAGATCTCCCTGACGATTGGGTGTGTCCTGTTTGCGGTGCTGCAAAATCAGACTTTGAAGAAGAATAAATAAAAATGTCCGCCGAAGGCTATTATACAGCTCTCGAAAAAAGTAAACTCTTTCAAGGGCTTTCAGCCAAAGAAATCAAAGATGGCATAGATGATATATCATACGATATCAGGCGCTTTGAGGAAGGTGAAATTATTTATCACCTGATGGCAAAGGCGGACAGGATTGGAATCATCCTCAAAGGACGCGCACAGGCGCAAAAAATATACTCTAATGGAGATCAATTTTACTTTTCCGTCCGTGTGACGGGAGATATTATTGGCCCTGTTGCTGCCTTTTCCAGGTTACAACGTTATCCTTTTGAGGTAAGGGCATTGGAGCCGACAGAAATTCTGGTTTTTGAGTGCACGGGTTTCCTGCGACTCCTTCAAAGCGACGTACGCGTGATGAAAAATTTTCTAATTGAGCTGGCCTCTGCCAACTTCCTTCTCCAACAGCGGCTGGAACTCCTGACCTACAATGCGATTCAGCATAAGATCGCTTTTTATCTTCTCACGGCTTATACGGAATCAGGCAGAGGCAAGATCCTCATTCCGGATTCCATGACACGATGGGCACTAATGATGAATGTATCTCGTCCTTCTCTACATCGGGAGTTAAAAAAGATGGAGGCACTGGGGCTGCTTCGTTATTTGCCGCCAATGATTGAGATTGCGGACTCAGAAGGGCTCAAGAAACTGTTGGAACAATAAAGTGTTAAAAGAATTTGAGATAGAACATGTTTAATTTTTAGTAAATACAGGGTTTTTCTGCCGCCAATTCAGATTGATTATAAGAAAAGGAGACCATTACATGTTGGATTCAGAAAAGAAATACGAATCGATAGATGGAAATACCGCTACAGCTCATGCTGCTTATGCGTTCACCGAAGTGGCAGGGATTTATCCGATCACACCGTCCTCTCCCATGGCGGAGACAGTGGATTCTTGGTCAGCCTGCGGTAGAAAAAATCTGTTCGGCGCTCCCGTTAAGGTTGTGGAGATGCAGTCGGAGGGTGGTGCAGCCGGTACGGTGCACGGTGCTCTACAAGGAGGTGCACTTGCCGCTACTTTTACCGCCTCCCAAGGGCTGCTGCTCATGATTCCAAACCTTTATAAATGGAAGGGTGAGCTGTTGCCGGCTGTAGTTCATGTAGCGGCGCGCTCTCTCGCACTCCATGCCCTCAGTATTTTCGGAGATCATCAGGATGTGTACGCCTGTCGTCAGATTGGGACGGTGATGTTGTGTTCACATTCCGTCCAAGACTGTATGGATCTGGCTGGTTTAGCTCATCTGCTGGCCATAGACGCTTCTGTTCCGGTGATTCATTTCTTTGACGGCTTCCGCACATCCCATGAAATCCAGAAGGTTGAGGTCATGGATTATGAATACCTGCGCTCCCTTCTGCCAGAGGATAAACTTAAGGCGTTTCGGAATCGCGCGTTGAACCCTCACGGCAACTCCGTGGCTCGGGGCGGATCCCAAAACGACGATATTTACTTCCAAGCGATAGAAGCTCAGAATACCCACTTTGCCAGAGTGCCGGAAACCGCGGAACGGTATTTTGAAGAGATCAGCCGTCATACCGGAAGGATCTATGCCCCATTCGTATACTACGGTGCACCGAATGCAGATCGTATCATTGTGGCCATGGGCTCTGTGACGGACACCGTTACGGAAACGGTGGACGCCCTGAATACCAAAGGAGAGGCTGTCGGTCTTATAAAGGTCTACCTCTACAGGCCGTTCTCTATTTCTCATCTGAAGGCCGTTCTTCCAGACACCGTACGAAAGATAGCCGTATTGGATCGCACCAAGGAGACAGGCGCACGCGAGCCACTGTTTTTGGATGTGGATCACGCCCTACGAGATCGGAAAGACCTGACCATCATCGGTGGTCGTTATGGTCTAAGCTCAAAGGATACTAGGCCGTCTCAAATTGCGGCGGTTTTTGAAGAGTTAAAAAAAGATACACCAAAGTCGGAATTTACTATCGGGATTAAAGACGATGTTACCGGGCTGTCTCTTGTTCCTGTTCCTATCAACATTCCCAATCGCTATACTGCCTGTCTTTTCTTCGGTCTCGGTGCCGACGGTACTGTGGGTGCAAATAAGAGTACGGTCAAGATTATCGGCGACAACACATCGTTATATGCTCAGGCATACTTTGCCTATAATTCTCAGAAATCCGGAAATGTAACCCGTTCTCATCTGCGCTTCGGGTCAACCCCCATTCGATCCCCCTATTATGTGGAAGAGGCGGACTTCATTTCCTGTTCCACAGAAAGCTACTGCTTCAAATATGATATGCTAAAGCATTTGAAGGATGGAGGGACCTTCCTGCTGAACACAGTTCACTGCAAGGAGGAACTAGCGGATTATCTGCCTAAAAAGATGCTTGCACAGCTTGCGCACAAGCAAGCATCTTTTTACATCATTGATGCTACCGGTATCGCACAAAAATATGGCTTAGGCAGACATACCAATACCATTTTACAGGCATCTTTTTTCGCGCTTAATGAGCAGATCATGCCCTATTCCGTCGCCGCAGAGTATATGAAAGAAAGCGTGCGGCAAACTTACGCTCGTAAGGGTGCGGACGTGGTGCAGAATAATTTGGATGCTATCGACCAAGGAAAGCTCGGCCTAGTGCATGTTTATATAGCGGAAACATGGCAATCCTTTGATCCGTTCGTTCTGTTATATAAGAAAACCGGTGACGCCTATTTCGACGATAACGTGCTGGAGATGAACGCCTTAGAGGGCGACCGCATGCCGGTCTCAAAATTTACTAAGCATAGCATCCTAGATGGCTCTCTACCCGGAAATATCACTTTTCGGGAAAAGCGGAATATTGCCGCCTTTGTCCCAAAATGGGACGCAGAAAAGTGTATTGAGTGTGGAAAATGTGCTTTTGCTTGTCCGCATGCTACCATTCGCTCTTTCTTACTGAACGAAACGGAATTGGAGAAAGGACAGCAAATTGCGGCAGCGAATGGAATATCTTTTGATCATAAAGACCCAACCACAGTCTATCCGAAAGCAAAGGATGCGGGACTTAAATTCCGTATTCAGGTCTCAACTCAAAACTGTGTAGGCTGCGGCGTATGCTGGACAGTTTGTCCTGCGAATGCACTGCAGCCTGCTGAAAATGCACAGATGCGATCTCAGGAATCTCTGGCTGACTATTTATTTAAAGAGGTCTCCTACAGGGAGGAATATGGACGGCCCGGAACAGAGTCTGGAACGGCACTTAAAAAACCATATTTTGAGATTTCCGGATGCTGTCCCGGCTGCGGCGAAGCACCCTATTATCGGCTGATATCTCAGCTCTTTGGTCGGGATATGCTGGTGGCCAATGCAACCGGCTGCTCTATGATATACAGCTCTGCCACTCCATCTTCTCCGTTTGTGATTGATGAAAACGGTGAAGGTATAGCTTGGGCCAATTCTCTCTTTGAAGATAATGCTGAATATGGCTTCGGTATGGCTATAGCTCAGAATATAAAGAGCGCCAAAATCCTAAGAATCATGGAAGACAATATGAATTCAGTGGAACCAAAGCTTCGGGAACTATTCTACCGTTACGTTGAGGCTAATGGCGAACGAGATATCCAGAGAAGTATAAAAGAGGAACTACTCGTTGCTGTGGAAAGCTCCAATAATAAACATATAAAAGAGCTCTTGGAACTGCGCCAGGATTTAGTGGGGAAATCTGTCTGGATTGTTGGCGGGGATGGTTGGGCCTATGACATCGGATATGGTGGGCTCGATCATGTAGTGGCTAATGACTTGAATGTAAACATTCTGATTCTAGACACAGAGGTTTACTCCAATACCGGAGGACAATCCTCCAAGGCGTCTCAAGCTTCATCCGTCGGATTATTTGCCGCCGGCGGCAAAACGCTTGCCAAGAAGGATTTAGGACAAATTTTTATGGAGTATGGCACGGCATATATAGCTTCTATCTCTTTGGGCGCCAATCAACCTCAGGCTATCAAAGCGCTGCAGGAGGCGGAGAGTTATTCCGGGCCTTCCATTATTATCGCATATTCCCCCTGCATTGAACATGGTATCAAAGGCGGTTTGACCTATTCCTCTAATGTCCAGAAGAATGCGGTGGCTTGCGGCTATGTGCCTCTGTATCGATTTGATCCGAGAAAGGAAAAACCTCTGACAATAGATTCTAAAGCGCCTGATTGGAGTAAATTCCAAGCGTTTTTGATGAATGAAGCACGGTATTTCAATCTGCCGCGGTTGAAAGGGGAAGAAACGGCAAAAATAATGTTTGCAAAGACGCTCTCTGACGCAAAAATTAGATATGAGAAACTAATTCAAAAACAAAAATTGCAAGAAGAATGATTACTGGTTGTTTATAGGGAGTTGTTTAATTTGAACGTCTGAAACGGCGCAGTACAATTTCACAGGTTTCAAACCGAATATTTCCTCGATAGTCTCTCTAAATATTGTTCTTTTTTTTTATCTCTTTTATACTTATTGGTATACGGTTATGATAAAAAAATTATTTGTTTTAAAACTTTTTTTGTTTTTAATTTTCTTTACGTCGTGTTCTTCGCTAAAGAAGATAGGAACGAATGCGGTAGCGGATATGCTTTCAGGCGCCGACAAAAACGGCTGTGAAATTCAAAAAAAGGCGGGGAGCGCGGATCCTCTCACAGCCGTAACGGGAGAATCCGACACCGTTCTTATTGCGAATTTTTTTCCTTCCGCTCTTAAGGTTTATGAGATAATGCAGGCGGGAAATCCTGAACACGGCGGACTTTCGGTCATGTGCGGACAGCTTAACGTTATGTACGCAAACGCCTTTGTGCAAGATCCCGCCGATCTTTTGTCCGTAGAAAATTTCGATAAAAAAGATTCCGAATACAGACGGGCCGAAATGCATTATATGCGGGGAAGCGATTATGTTTTTTCCGCTTTGGACAGGCGATATAAAGGTTTTTCGGATGCGATCCTTTCCGGTGAAGAAAAAATTTTCAAACCTGCGATAGGCAAGTTAAAAAAGAGCGACGTAAACGCCGCTTATTGGGCCGCCGCCGGAAGACTCGGCGCTTTTTCTTTGGATCCTTTAAATCCCGACCTTCTGAAGTGTTTAAGAGGGCTTGTGGCCTTGCTTGAAAAAGCGTCGGAACTTTCACCCGATTATTCGGACGGAGCCGTATGGAGCCTCTTGTTCGTCTTTTATGTTTCCGCCCCTGCCGATTTCGGAGGCGATCTTGAAAGAGGTCTTTATTGCTATAGAGAAGCATTGCGGGTTTCAGGCGGTAAAAACGCCGGACATTATGTGGGATATGCGGAAAGTTATTGCATTCCTCAAAACGACGAAGAAGGATTTGTAAACGCTCTTAAAGCCGCGCTTGCCATTGATCCTGATAAAGATCCTTCTAACCGTCTTATGACGATTATCTATCAGAACAAGGCGCGAAGACTTTTAGCTTCGCAGGAAGATTATTTTCTTCACTGGTAAATTTACCGGTAAAAATTCGGGAGGGATTTTATGAGTATTAAAAAAATCATAAACATAACGCTTTTCTTCGCAGCTGCGGCCTTGCTGTCCGCCCAAACGGCCCGCATAAAGATCGCAACCATAGCGCCGGCAAGGTCTTCGTGGGATATCGAAGAAAACGCCATGGCGCAGGAGTGGGCAAAGATTACGGGCGGAGCTGTAACATTGCAGTTTATGAGCGCTACCGCAATGGGCGGAGAAGGCGGTGTAGTTCAAAAACTAAATTCCGTGCGTCCCGGTCAGCGCGCTCCGATCGGAGGGGCAGTGTTTACGAGCTTGGGCGTAAACGAGCTTGTGCCTGAAGCAAATATTCTTACCATGAGCGTTCCCGGTCTGTTCCGTGATCAAAAAGAAGTCAGTATGGCGCTAGAAGAATTTTCTTCTGAAATGCAAAAGCCTATTTTAGATAGAGGGTACGTAGTTTTAGGGTGGTTTTCTGTCGGCTGGGCATATTTTTTTACAAAGAACGAGGCCAGAACTCCCGAAGCCCTTAAAAAACAGCGCCTCTGCGTGGGAAGTCTTACGGCTCCGGCTTTAACCAACGCGTTTAAGGCTGCCGGTTACACGACGATGGACGTTCCTGCTGATAAACTTCTTCAAAGCTTAAAAACGCCCGGAGGCGTCGAGGGCTTGTATACACTTCCCATGTATGCGTACGCCGCACAGTATTGTAAGAGCGTGCCTTATATTTTGGACGTTCCGCTCTGCCCTGTAATGGCGGCCTTTCTTATTTCCAAAGACGTATGGGATGAAATTCCCGAAAAATATAAGCCTGCCATGATTGAAGCGGTAAAAAATGCGGAAAAGAAATTCATAGTTTCACAGGAAAAGGACAATACTGAATATTTGAGCCGCTGTCGCGATTCCGGGGCAACGCTTGTTTCACTCGATTCGTCCGAGCGCAAAGCTTTTCAGGATTCGTTCATCGCCGATTCAAAAAAAATGTACGAAGCTAAGGAGCCTGTAGTAAACAAAGCCTTGTACGATAAAATTTCGGCTTTTGTAAAAAAGAGCAGAGGTGAATAATTGCTGCATAAGATTGAAGACAAGACTACGCAAATACTGGTTGGACTTCTTGCTGTACTGCCTTTGGTTTTTAAAGTTTTCCAAGACGGATTTCATATTGCCGTTTCTGATGCCGACTCCGTTCTCGTAAATCTTGTTTTTTTGTTTTTTTGTTTTTCAGGGATTATCACATGGCAATCTGGGCGTCATCTTAGTCTTGCTTCTCTTTTAGGAAAAGCACCCGATAAGATACGGGCCGTTTTTTTTCAGGTAAGAGCTTGCGCGATCTCGTTTGTGATAACCGCCTTGTTTTTCGATTCTTTTTGCCAGATGGTAAATCCCGAACAGCTTTCAAACACTGCGTGGGGAATTCCTTTAAAAATCTTTTTTGCTTTTTTGCCTCTCTGTTATTTTGGAATCGAAGTCTTTTGTCTTAAAGAAAAAGAAGGCCGCCTTGCCTCCGTTTTAGGGATTTTTTTTGGATTTTTTGTCGCACTGGGGCCTTTTACAGGAATTTTGTATTACCTTTTCGGCGTCCAAAACGCTCCGGCCTTATATAAGTTAAACGATCTTTGGCTTTCGTTTTCGGAAACGGCCTTTATACCGGCGATCTTGTTTTTTATTTTGCTCGCGTTTATAGGACTTCCGCTTTTTATTGTCATAAGCGGCATAACGTATGTCGCTTTTTCTCAGGCGGGCGGATATGTGGACGTGATTCCGCTTGAAACTTACAGGATCCTTACCGACAAAAGTGTTGCGGCAATTCCCTTGTTTACCATAGCGGGATATATTCTTTCTCAAGGAAGCGCCGGCAAAAGATTTGTCGCCCTTTTTAACGCTGCGTTCGGCTGGTTCCGCGGAGGAACAGTAGTTGCAGCCGTAATAGTCATGGCGTTTTTTACCACTTTTACGGGCGTGTCCGGCGTTACCGTTTTGGCCTTGGGCGCACTTTTGTCGCTCATCCTTACCGAATCGGGTTATACGAAAGAGAGGGCGGAATCCCTGATCACTTCTTGCGGAGCGTTGGGGCTTCTTTTTCCGCCCAGCGTGGCGATAATCATGTACGCAACGGTCAATTATTTTTCGGTTGACGTTATACATTTGTTTGTGGCGTCGCTGTTCCCAGGCTTCCTAATGTCGTTTGCCATGATAGTGCTTGGAATTTTTTTTGACCGCCGCAAAAGCCGTCCCGCGTTCTCCTTTTCAAAGATATTTCAGGCCGTAAAAGAATGTATTTGGGAACTGCTTTTGCCCCTGATCATATGCGTAGGATACTTTTCCGGTTTTTTCGATTTGTTTCAGATCGCCTCATTCAGCGTGCTGTATGCCTTTTGTCTTGCCGCGTTTATCAGAAAAGATTTTACTTTTTCGAGTACATGTTCCATAGTCGGTGACAGCATTCCCGTTTCAGGCGGAGTTCTGTTTATTTTAGGAGCCGCCGCGGGACTTTCATATTTTATGCTTGACGCGGACGTCCCGAACCTTCTTGCGTCGGCCATAACGAAATACGTGGCGAACAAATATGTTTTTCTCATATTGATGAATCTTTTGCTGCTTGCGGTAGGCTGCCTTATGGACATATATTCGGCGATACTCATTGTTTCCCCGCTTTTAATTCCGCTTGCGGAATCTTTCGGCATTACGCCGCTGCAGTCAGGCGTAATATTCTTGATGAATCTTTCAATAGGATTTTTAACGCCCCCCGTCGGCATGGATCTTTTTATAGCCTCCTATACTTTTAAAAAACCCATAGGCAAGGTTGTAAAGGGAATTTTGCCCTTTCTCGCCGTACAGCTTTTTGTCTTAGTCCTTGTGACCTATGTTCCTTGGTTTACCCATGCCTTTGTAAAATAGGTTGCCGCATTGCAAATTAATTGATATTTTGTTCGGCGGCTGAATTTTAAGGATTGTATGAAAAAAACAAAAGTTTTTTTGTCCGTTTTTATTTTTACAGCTTGCTGCGTTTTTTTGTCATGCCGCCAAAATTCGGCTTCATTGTCTAAAAAGGAGCGTTTTGCACGCGCTTCTGCGAATAAAACGCAGGCGGCTCTCATTGAAATTCAAAAAAAACAAGACGAAGCCGTTCGCTCATATATATCGTCCTTGCCGGAAGAGCAAAAAATTTCCCAACTTTTTCTTGTGAATATTGTCGGAAGCGATAAATTTTTTCCGGTCGAGCGTTCCGCTTCCGTTTACGATAAAGGCGGAGAGCGCTATCTTGTTCCCGGAGGCTGCCTGTTTTTTTCTTACAATATCGCGCATTCGCCTGAAAAGATTATCGCATTTAACGACTCTATCCGGGATTTTTGTGTAAAAAACAATATAGTTCCTCCGTTTTCGGCCTTGGATCAGGAAGGCGGCGCGGTAAGCCGTCTTCGCGGTATTGCAGGTCCTCTCCCTTCGAACAAACGCGTCCGTGAACGTCTAAGCGTAGAAAAAGCGTATCGCTTGTATTTTTTGCAAGGCATGCAGATGAAGGAATTGGGATTTCATATGAACCTTGCGCCCGTGGCGGAACCTGAAAACGATGAAAACCGGCTTTTTTTAGGCGACCGCAGTTACGGCGGCGTCGCAGATGTGATCGCCTACGGCACGGCAGCCTTAAACGGCTTTGAAAACGGCGGCGTCGGCTGCATTTTAAAGCATTTTCCGGGGAATACGAGTACGGATCCTCATTCGGGGCTGCCTGAAATTACATGGAACAAGGCAGAGCTTAAAAAAAATGCTCTTATTCCGTTCGGGAGGCTTGTTATGAGACAGCCTTCCGGCGTATTGATGACACATGCAAGATTCGCTTCTTTTGATGCTCATGATGCTGACGCTCATGATGCGAAAAATCCTGCCTGCCTGTCGTCTTATTGGATAAGCGAAGTTTTGCGCGCCGGTCTGGGACATGAAGGAATAGTTGTCTCCGACGATATTTTTATGGACGCTTTGCAGAAAAACGGATTTCCGCCTGAAAAAGCGGCGGTTATGGCTGTAAAAGCCGGCATAGACTGTATTATGATTTCAGAAAAACGCTTTGCGCCTTTTGCAGGCATACTTATAAGGGAAACCCAAAAAGATTCTGAATTCCGCCGCCGCGTAGACGAAGCCGTAAAACGTATGATAAATTGGAAAATCAAAAAGAACATACTGTGCGTTTGCTGTGATGAAGGCGGGAATTATTTTGTGCGTGCACATCTTCCCGAATCCGCGGAAAAACGCTTGAAGCGTTTTTCCGCGGCCCGTTCTGAAAACATTGAAATTTACAGGCAGGAATTTTTACTTTCACAGGACAAGAGTTTTGCTTCCGGAAGTGAAAGCGCGGGGATAAAAATGTGAGCAAAAAAATACGGGAAAAAGAAAAGTTACGCGGAGAATCGGGCTTTGAAGCGTTCTACTCAGGTCTGTTTGCCGAAAGATGGCCGGCTTTAAAAGAAGCTCTTTGCGGATCCCCGCGCTACGCGGAATGGAATGCCGGCGGTGAAAAAACTTATTTTCTTGACGCGGGAAGCGTAGCCGCCGCAGCAGCCCTGCCGCTTAAAGGAGCTAAAAACATACTTGACTTATGCGCCGCTCCGGGCGGAAAAGCCTTGGTGCTTGCTTCTCTCATGGACGGTGACGCAAGGCTTACGGCGAACGACCGTTCCGTTTCAAGAAAACAAAGGCTTCTAAAAGTGTGCCTTGACTCTTTGCCGCAAAGCGTGTATGAAAGGGTGTCGATCGTGTGCAGCGACGGCGCAAAATGGTGCGTAAAACGATCCGAATATTTTGACCGTATTTTGCTTGACGCTCCCTGTTCTTCTGAGCGTCATATCATTTCCGATTCAAAGTATCTTCTCGAGTGGTCGCCTTCGCGTATAAGGACACTGGCGATCGAACAGTGGGCATTGCTTTCTTCGGCATACCGTGTGCTTTCTCCTGGAGGATTTTTGCTTTATTCCACTTGTTCTCTGTCTTCTTATGAAAACGACGATATAATAGACCGCCTTTTGACAAAATTTCCGCAAGCCAAGGCCGTTTTTCAAGGCGAAAAGCAGCCGCCGCCTTTGATAGATGCCATAAAGAAATTTACCCGTGCGGACATGCCTTCGGCGGAGCCTTCAAAATACGGGTTTCATATTCTTCCCGACAGACAAAACGGCGCGGGCCCCTTGTTTTTTGCACTTATTCAAAAGCCGGAACTTATTTAAGTTTCCCAACCCTTTAGTGTGCCTACTGAATGGCGAGTTTTGGAAACGAGATGCGAAGGCGAGGTTCCGGTTGCGTGCCGCTTCGAGCGTTATGCTTACAGAATTCTACTCTAAAAGCTCGACCGCGGCTAAGCAGACGGGTTCTAGCCGAAAGCATAACATTATCAGCTGATATTTCCAAAGCTTGATATTTGAGTGAATTATTGTTTTTATTTTCAAAACGGTATATATTTAAAACATGGTTAAAAATACCAAAGCAAAAAAGTTACAAAGCATTATTGAAGTTGTCAGGCGGTTTTCCCGCATACAGGATTTGGACGTATTGTTCGAACATATTTTGACGGAAGCGCGTAAAATAGTGAATGCGGACGCCGGGTCCGTGTATTTTGTTATAGGAAATCATCTGCACATTAAATATGCGCAAAACGATACCGTTGCAAAGCGTACTGCCGGCGGAAAAATTCCTTACACGTATTTTTCTTTTCCGATAGACGATAAATCAATGTCCGGCTATGTAGCCCTCACCGGAAAAGAATTGAATATTAAAGACGCTTATAGTATTCCTTCCGATCTCCCTTATTCGTTCAACTCCGGTACCGATATGGTGACGGAGTACAGAACTCGTTCCGTCTACACGATTCCTCTGAAGTCTTCGATGGGAAAGGTCATTGGCGTTTTGCAGATGATAAATGCGAAGGATGAAAATTCCAATGTCATACCTTTCGGGAGGGACGCGAAACTTTACCTTTCTCAGTTTGTTTCAAGCGCTGCTCAGGTTTTGGAACACACATCTTTATCGGACGAAATGATCCGCAGAATGCTTTTGATGGCTTCGTTCCGCGATCCTAAAGAGACGTACAGACATGTTGAAAGAGTTTCCCGCTTTTCGGTTGAAATTTATGACTGCTGGGCTCAAAATCATAATGTGCCTCCTACGGAAAGGGTGCATTTCCGCGATAACCTTCGCATTGCGGCGAAATTTCACGATATCGGAAAGATCGGCATTCCCGATATGATCTTAAAAAAGACTTATCCCAGGCTTGAAATCGACGAGCGTTCCATAATAATGGGACATACGTGTTTGGGCGCTAAACTGTTTGAAAAAGGAAATACCGAAACCGATAAGATGTCTTACGAAGTTACTCTGCATCACCATGAAAGGTGGGACGGCGGAGAAAGCGGATACCCAGGGCAGGTAAATCTTGACGATTTTGTCATAGGTAAGCCCATTCCGCCGGCAAAACATTTAAAGGGCAAAAAAATTCCTTTAGCCGCCAGAATAGTCGCAGTCGCCGATGTGTTTGACGCTCTGAGTCACAAAAGATCCTATAAGGAAGCGTGGAGCGTGGAAGACGCCATAGAAGAAATTAAAAAGAGTTCCGGCTCTCACTTTGATCCTGAGGTAGTCGACGCGTTTTTGCAGGTTCAGGATCGCATACTTTCGATCTATCGCTTGCATCCGGACGAGGATTAACGGCAGATATAATCGGATATTGCTTATCGCTCGGTCGATCGGCGGTTGTTCTCGGGTCGGCGGTTATCGCACTGATTGCGTCGGTTTTTCGCTCACGGCGGCTTTTTTAAGCAGTTTTTGAATTTCTTTATCAAAACCGGCCGCGAATTTTGAAAATTCTTCTTTACCGTAATTGTTTTTTTTGTGTTCGATGAGTCCAAACTGTGAAAACTGAAGACTTAAATTCCTTTCCGAAAGCCTTCGGCCTATGTTTTCTTTGCTGTAAACCGTTCCCCTGTCATTTAACACGGTAACGCTTTTTTTTACCAGCCTGTCCGCAAGAAGAATGTCGCGCGTTATTACAATGTCCTGCGCCTCAGCGTTCGATGTTATATAGTTGTCCGCAGAGTCTTTTGCTTCGCCGCATATTATCATTTTAAAAAGCGGGTGAGAACTCGGCTGCGGTATTTGGCGGTTTGCCGCAAAAATTATGGGAATGTTAAATTTTTTTGTGTAACGGATAAGATAATTCCGGACCAAGCGCGGGCATGAATCCGCATCGACCCATACTGTCATTTTTGAAGAGCTTTATCGATTTTTTGTATCATTGCGAGGGTAAGCCTTTCGGCTTCGTCGTCCGAATTCAAGCTGTTTTTGGAAAATCTTGCAATTTTGGATTTTTCTTTGTATAACTCGTCGCAGATCATAATTCCTGTGAGTATGGCCGTCTGCAATTGGTCTTTGAGTCCCGCATTTTCTTCTATTTCGTCCGCTATTCGTTTGTAATACGATAAAAGTTTTTTTAAATATTCATCGTCTTCTTTTGCCTGTATGGTAAAAGAAGATCCAAGGATGTCTATTTTTAACGTTCCCATCGCAAACCTTTCAAATGCGGATTAAAATATGTCAAATTGACCGTTCTCACCTATCGTAGGCATAGACTGATCTTCATCCGTCTCTTGAGACGGAAGGTCGAACAACTTGTCCTGTGGAACTTGGTTTGCGCTCCTGTTTTCCGGAGCGGAGTGTGTTTTTTCCTGTTCTGCGGGGAGCTTTTCGGATGTTTCATGCATTCCGATTTCTTTACCGCCGTCTTGTTGTGCACTCTGCCGTTGAGTTTGCACGGGCGAAACGGCTGCCGCAGGATCTTCGGATATTATTTTGCGCGTCAGAGAGGCCGTCTTTAATACGGAATTTTCTACCGAATTGAGTCTCTCCAACGCTTTTAAAATTCCTTCCTCGATCTTGCTTTGATCTGTAATAAAAGATGAAAGCTGCTCCGTTTTTTCGGAAAGTGCTTTTGTGAGCTCTGTGCACTTTGTACGCAAAGCATCATTTTCCTGATTAAGCTGCGCGATTTTTTGCACAGCGCTTTCAACTTTTTCTTCCAAAAGCAAAACTTGATCGAGGGAGATCATATTCTTTACGCCTGCAGCGCCTTTTTGGCGGATTCTACGACCGATTTAAAAGCCGCGGGATCTTCTATTGCCATATTGGACAAGGCCTTGCGGTTCAATATGATTCCGGCCTTATTCAATCCGTCCATAAAGCGCGAATAGCTCAAGCCTTCGTCTCGGACTGCCGCGTTTATACGCGCTATCCACAAGCGGCGGAAAGAGCCCTTGCGGTCACGGCGATCGACATAAGCGTGAGTCAGCGCCTTTGTAACGGCGTCTTTCGCAGCCTTATAGTTTGTTGCTCTGCGTCCTCTGAATCCCTTTGCAAGTTTTAGGATTTTGACGCGGCGGTTTTTACGTTTTGTTCCGTCTATTGCTCTCGACATAGTTTATACCTCATTAACCGTAGGGCAGCATCTGTTTACGGACTTTCTTTGCATCGGCTTCAGAAAGAATTCCGGCTGCGCGCAGCTGTCTTTTGCGCTTTGGAGAACGCTTTGTCAAAATATGACGAAGGTTCATCTTTTTGTACTTTACCTTACCGGAGCTTGTAAGTGAAAACCGACCGGAGGCGGATTTCTTTGTCTTCATCTTAGGCATTTCTTTTACCTCAATTAGTTTTTGGCTTTTCCTGAAATTGTCATCGACATAAATTTGCCTTCCATTGCGGCAGGTTTTTCGATGGTATACGCCGAAGTAAGCCTTTTCAAAACTTCTTTCAGTACATCAAAGCCGAGTTCCGTGTGGGCGAGTTCGCGCCCGCGAAAGCGGATGGTCACCTTTACCTTATTTCCCTCGTCTAAGAATTCCTGTATATGTTTGACTTTTGTATCAAGGTCACCCGTACCGATTTTGGGTTGCATACGAATTTCCTTGAGTTTTAATACCTTTTGGTTTTTCTTGGAGTCACGGAGCTTTTTCTCCTGTTCAAACCGGTATTTGCCGAAATTAAGTATTTTACATACCGGCGGATTTGCCGTTGGAGCAACTTCAACAAGGTCGAGCTCTCTTTCTTTAGCCATTCTAAGCGCTTCCAGCGTAGGAACGATCCCTTTCTGGTTGCCCTCGTCGTCTATTAATCTGACCTCACGTACACGGATCATTTCGTTGACCCGTAATCCCTTATTGTCTGCCAACTATCCTCCTTAGTGCTTTGTAAAACACCCACATATATAAGCGTAGTTTTCAATATAACATAAAATTAGATATTGTGTAAAGCATAATTGTTGACAGTTTTCGCCGCCTTGTGTTCCACGGTAGATATTTTCCCCTCGCTCACGCATTTTCGCAACGCTTACCCGACATGGCGAGATGCACTTTTGGGACAAAGAACCTTATTTCTTTTAGGTATCACTATGAAAAATAAGCTACCTCTCGTTTCAAAGCGCAAAAGCAGGTTAGGCAAATGTTAGACGTACTCCTAATGGGATGTAACAAGACTCAGTTATTTACAGAATGATTTATCAATACTTAACATTGTTTTTTCATCAAGTCATGTGTATAATTTCCTTGTAATATACACACTGGAGGAGGGGCGGGGCTATTATGAGAACAAATATTGTTATCGATGACACCTTAATGGCCGAGGCTTTGGATGTTTCCGGCTATAAAACAAAAAAAGAAACGGTTGAAGAAGCTTTAAAACTTTTGATAACGTTAAAAAATCAGGCAAAAATAAGAAGTTTTCGAGGGAAACTATTCTGGGACGGTGATTTGGAAAAAATGAGGCTTGATAAATGATTGTCGCAGATACATCAGTCTGGATTGATTATGTAAAAGGGATTGATGCGCCTCATACCGATATTTTAGATCATGAATTAATCTGCAACAGGGTAGTAACCGGTGATATAATAATAACTGAATTTTTACAGGGCTTTAAAAACGACAGAGAATACCTCATAGCAAAGCAAATTATGGACAATCTGGAATACAGAGATTTTCTTGGAAAAGAAATTGCAATACAAGCTGCAAATAATTATAGGAAGTTAAGAAAGCAAGGCGTCACGGTAAGAAAAACAATAGACGTTATAATTGCAACATTTTGTATAGAAAACGGATTTCCGTTAATACACAATGACAAAGATTTTGATCCGATGGAAGAAATTTTAGGATTGATCGTTAAAAAGTGATGATAAGGACAATATCTATGAACATAATCTTGCTATTTCTTGTTGAGGGTATAATAATTCAAAATTGTTTCAGTTGATAAATACATAAAACAGTATGTATAATATATATGTATATGAGATTTGCCGGTGCGTTTTACAATACGCGGTCAGAACATTAGAATTTTCGGCGCAGGATATTGGCGTCAAGGAAAGAAACTCTATGAAAAGCATTTACAGTAACCCCGAGAAATCAGTAATGGAAGCATTGGATTCCGCCGTATTAGTGGCGGATTTTCTTCCTTCTCCATCAGAGCTTGTAAAAAAAACAACAAAAGAAAAAATAACAATTTCAATTGATTCTGATTGCATTAATTTTTTCAAGAAAGAAGCTAAGAAAAATCATACAAAATATCAGACTATGATGAATGAAGTACTTTCTCAATATGCAAAGCATTATGCTGTAAATTGAATTGTGGGACAGAACAATCGCCTAACACAGTTCTGTACTCTTATGAACTCTTACGACTTGTTACCCCTTTTAGCAAAAAATTGATTTCCGTCTTGTGCGTTTTCGCGATATTGAACCTTGCCGCATTTTTGTGATAAATATAGTATATGTTTCTGTTTTTATTGCTTTTCTTTCCGTTTGTGCTGGTCGCGGCTTCGGTAATTAAAGGATCTTTTAAAGAGTATTTTGTTCCTGCCGTATTGGGCGCTTTTGCGGGAATATTTACTTGCCTGATTTATACTTTTTTCATATTTCCGTCGTCGTCTTTTTCGTTCGGTTTTGCTTCGAATTTTGCGCGCATTTTGTTCAAAAACATTTTTTTGCCGATGTTTTTAAGCGGCGCAGCCTTATTTTTGCTGCTTAAAGATCCTTTGGAAACCAGAATAAAAGCGTTATTTCCTTATTGGATAGTCTTTTATGCTTTATTTATTCCGTGTACGACTATTTCAGGCAAAACGGATTTTTCTTTTTTTGAATTGTTTTTGCGTCCCGTATTATACGTAAGCATGCTTGTTATGTTTGACGGCGTTTGGGATTTCTTTCTATTAAAAAGAATAAAAGCGGAAGACAAAACGGCTGCAAGCGATTATGGCGCCCGTGACGAGGTCTTCGGCATTGACCGGCATCGTTCAGGTGACGTAAAAAACATAATAATGTTATGTCTTGCCCTGCTTTCAGTCTTGTCATTTCCTGCCGCCGTCGAAACGCTTCGCTTCATAGGCGCCCCGCGGCCTGTTTGGATCTTAATGTTTGTCGTTTACGCCGCCGCTGCGGTTTATGCAGCGTGCAAAGTTCAAACGCATTTTCGGCGGGAAAAATAATGTCGGGAGAGAGGCAAAGCCGAAAGGCATCCTTTCCGAAAGTACTTTTTGATTGCTTGACCAGAATTACTATGACAGCTATAGTATATCCTTAATAAATACTGATTTAGCTTTAGCAAGGCTTAAGAAACGTCCGCTTTTAAAGCTTTCGATTTCGGTATTTGGGAGACAATCTATGAAAAGCGAAAACGCTACCAAAGGTGTCGCGCGCGCTCCGCACCGCTCCCTTTTTTATGCGATGGGATATACAGATGAAGAACTCAGCCGTCCCTTAGTGGGAGTTTGCTGCGCAAAAAATGAAATAATACCCGGACACTTCGAACTGGACAGAATTGCCGACGCCGTAAAAGCGGGCATAAGAATGGCCGGAGGCACTCCCATAGAATTTCCTGCGATCGGAGTTTGCGACGGTATAGCGATGGGTCACGAAGGAATGAAATATTCTTTAGTCACCCGCGAGCTTATCGCAGATTCCGTGGAATGCGTAGTTAAAGCCCATCAGTTTGACGCCCTTGTGCTTATTCCCAACTGCGACAAGGTTGTGCCCGGAATGCTCATGGCGGCGGCTCGTCTCGATCTTCCTACCGTATTCTGCTCAGGCGGTCCTATGATGCCGGGACGTTTACCCGGTCATGATTCTCATAATCCGTATTCAGGAAAGAACTTAAGCCTAAGCGATATGTTTGAAGCGGTAGGCGCTCTTGCCGCGGGAAAAATAAACGAATGCCAGCTTAAGGAAATGGAAAACGCGGCTTGTCCCGGCTGCGGATCCTGTTCGGGAATGTTTACCGCAAACAGTATGAATTGCCTTACGGAAGTTTTGGGACTAGGTCTTCCGGGCAACGGAACGATTCCCGCCGTACAGGGAAGACGTATTGCGCTTGCAAAGCATGCGGGTATGCAGGTTATGGAGATGTACGAAAAAAAGATCACCGCAAGGCGCATGATGACGGCCGAAAGTTTTGCCAACGCCCTTGCCGCGGACATGGCGCTAGGTTGTTCCAGCAATACGATGCTTCACGTTCCGGCTATCGCCCATGAAGCGGGTATAAGTATCGATCTTCACGATGTAAATAAAATAAGCGAACACACGCCGAATTTGTGCCACTTGGCGCCCGCCGGTCATACGTTTATGAACGAGCTTGACGAGGCGGGAGGCGTTCAGGCGGTTCTTGCGGAATTGGCTAAAAAAGATCTCATAAAGACCGATTTGATAACCGTTACGGGAAAAACCATAGCGGAAAACATAAAGGGCGTTAAAAACCGTGATCCTGAAATTCTTCGTCCGATTGAAAATCCTTATTCCGAAACCGGCGGTATTGCGGTTTTGTTCGGAAACCTTGCGCCCGACGGGACAGTGGTAAAGCGATCCGCATGCGCGCCTGAACTTATGAAGCACACAGGGCCTGCGCGCGTATTTGACGACGAAGCCGAAGCTATGGAAGCGGTTCAAAAACAGCGCATTAATCCCGGAGATGTGGTTGTAATACGCTATGAAGGCCCCAGAGGAGGACCGGGAATGCGCGAAATGCTCGCCGTTACCGCGGCTCTTGCCGGTCAGGGGCTTGATAAACAGGTGGCGCTGATTACCGACGGCCGTTTTAGCGGAGCTACCCGCGGAGCTTCTTTGGGACATTGTTCGCCCGAAGCGGCCGTAGGAGGGCCCATAGCTTTGGTGAAGGAAGGCGATAAAATCACTATAGACATAAACGCTTATAAAATTACGCTTGAAGTAAGCGATGAAGAATTGGCAAAACGCCGCGCGGAATGGAAGGCTCCGCCTCCTAAGGTAAAAGAAGGCTATCTTTCTCGCTATGCTAAATTGGTGTCTTCCGCGGATAAGGGAGCCGTATTGCAATAATGAAAATAACAGGATCTCGTGTAATTATAGAATGTTTAGTTGAACAGGGTGTCGATCTTGTGTTCGGATATCCCGGAGGGGCTATTTTAAATGTATATGACGAACTTTATAAAAACAGCGACAGGATTCGCCATATATTGACCGCTCACGAGCAGGGAGCCGCCCACGCAGCCGACGGATATGCAAGATCCACCGGAAAGGTGGGGGTAGTGCTTGCGACAAGCGGCCCGGGAGCTACGAATCTTGTAACGGGAATAGCAACCGCCTACATGGATTCGGTGCCGATCATCGCGATCACTTGCAACGTAACGATTCCCCAGCTCGGTAAGGACAGCTTTCAGGAAATCGACATTACGGGCGTCACTATGCCGATCACAAAGCACAATTTTATAGTCCGCGACGTTTCAAAACTTGCGGACACAATTCGTAAAGCTTTCGTCATCGCGAAAACGGGGCGTCCGGGGCCAGTGCTGATAGATATTCCCAAAGATATTACGGCGGCGCTTGTCGATTATACCGCTGCGACCGTGCAAAACGGCGGTGAAATATCTTTGACGGCCGATAAAAAAAGACCGGCGACCTCTATGCCCTCGCAGGACGAAATCGAACGTGCGGCTCAGCTCATAAACAAGGCGGAACGTCCCGTGATTTATGCAGGCGGCGGAGTTATAATTTCAAATGCCTGTGAAGAAATCAAAGAACTTTCAGAGCTTGCAAATATTCCCGTCACTATGAGCCTTATGGGAAAATCGGCTTTTCCGAACAGGCATCCGCTCGCTCTGGGGCTTATAGGCATGCACGGAACGAAGGCTTCGAATATGGCCGCGAATAAGAGCGACCTGCTTATAGCGATCGGAACACGTTTCAGCGACCGCGTCATAGGCGATCCTAAAAAGTTCGCGGGAAACGCTAAAGTTCTCCATATAGACATAGACCCTGCCGAAATAAATAAAAATATCCGTGTTTTTACGGCCCTGTTGGGAAACATAAAAGATATACTTGCAGCATTGATTCCCCTTGTAGAGAAAAAACCGGTTTCCGAATGGAACAGGCGGATTGACGAATGGAAAAAAGAAATTCCTTCCAGCTGGAATAAAAAGACGGCTCTTCCACCCAAATTCATTTATGAATACGTAAATAGCAGAGTGGATGAAGATACGATAATAACGACGGAAGTAGGGCAGCATCAGATGTGGGCCGCGCAGTTTTATAACTATACGAAACCGAGAACCTTTTTGACTTCAGGCGGATTGGGAACCATGGGCTTCGGTACGGGAGCCGCCATAGGCGCTCAGCTTGCAAACCCTTCGCGCCGCGTCGTCCATTTTGCAGGCGACGGTTCGTTCAGAATGAACTGCAACGAACTTGCGACGATCGCTCATTACAATCTTCCGATAGTTATAATAGTAGTGGATAACGGCGCTTTGGGAAACGTTCGCATGTGGCAGACTCTTTTTTATGAAAAACGTTACAGCCAGACTACATTGGATTTCGGCCCGGATTTTGTAAAACTTGCCGAGGCGTACGGAATTGGCGGATGCAGGGTAAAAAATCAGGATGAGTTTAAAAAAGCCTTTGACGAAGCTCTGTCCGCCGGAAAACCTGCTGTGATCGACGCTATGATAGACATAGACGAAATGGTTATGCCCATGATACCGCCCGGAAAACCTGTGGAGAATTTGCTTTTAGACGTTTGAATCGCGAAGAATTCCGGTGAGTCTTGCAGCATGCCCTGAATCTCTGCGGCTCCCTGAATCCGGCCGTCTTACACGAGCACCGTGGCTCCGCGCAGCGAGTGCGGCAAGCCTCTGCCGGGCATGCTGAATTTTTATTCCCCGTTTGTAAACTCAAGTAAATCGGAATAATCCCCGGAATCGGCTTTTCGCAGCGCTGCAATATACCGGCTTCTGATATAAGAAACATTTACCAAATCCGTATTTCCCCAATACAATGATTTACCGTCCAGTTTTTGAAGTATTAAATCCGCCATCAATCTGGAAACGCGTCCATTTCCATTTGGAAACGGATGAATTTGAACAAGACGGTGATGAAAGCGCACGGCGATTTCATGATTAACATAAGTTCCGTTTTTAATCCAAAACTTTACATCATCAAAGAGCTGCATCACTTTTATCGGGATTTGATATGGAGCAACTCCGATATTTCTTTCCGTCGTTCTGTATATTCCAGCCCATTTCCAAACTTTACCGAACATCTTTTTATGTAAATTACACAAAAAAACGTCTGAATAAATATATTTGGTTTTGTTTGACAGGAGCCATACCTGAGCCTCTGCAATATTTCGAGCTTCTACCTCATTTAATTCCGAGCGGAGCGTTATCCACTTTAATTTCAAACCGTCTTTTTCATCTTCGGTAAGAGATGTTGAATTATCATCAGCGCCAAAAACATCCATTTGTTAGTCCCATATTTGCTTAGTTTTATTATTAATGAAATCCACAACCATGTCTTCAACGGCTTCTTTTGTTGCAATATCTTGATTTTCCAATGCCATGTTTAGATTTACAGATTTTATTATTTTCTCTGCTTTCTTTCTGGCCTGAACTTCAACAAAACTCTGAAAACTGGTTTTGGGCTTAAAATAATAAACAAAATCACAGTCTATAGCTTTTGCAATTTTTTCCATTGTAGAAATCTTTAAATTTTTCTCATTCTTTTCCATAACCGTAATTCGAGGCTGAGTCACGCCAAGCCGATTGGCAAGTTGTAAAGCTGTCATTCCCAAGGCTTCCCGAATAGACTCGATCCAACTTTTGCCCTTAGGGATAATATTTTTATCAACCTGTAAACCCTCTGTTTTTTTATCCAATGCCCTAATTTCAATTATTCTTGTATTCATGTATAACCTATATATAATAATATTTTAACATTAGTATAATATATATATTGTATATTTACTATAGTTATATTACTTTTTTATTATATTTTGTATAGGTAACTTAGCAGAATTCCGGCGGCTCCCTGAATCCGGCCGCCTTGCACGAGCGGTACGGTGCGATGAGCGCACCGTGCAGCCAGCGCGGTTTACACGTTGAGGCTGTCTTCAGTTTTCTGTATAATCGATAGTATGGAATCACACGGCGCATTGACATCTGACAATCGGGCGGCCTTATGGAAAGGCCGTTTTTCCGAAGGCCCCGACGCTGAGGCGGTAGCCTTTGAAACCTCAATCCATGTGGACGAACGCATGGCGCTTGACGATATTTACGGCAGCAAGGCTCATGCCCGTATGCTGGGCGAGACGGGCATTATTCCTCTGTCCGAAGCCGACAAGATCGTCGCCGGCCTCGATTCGATTAGCAAAGACCTTGAAGAAGGCAGACTTTCAATCGATTACAGCGCGGAAGACATACATTCTTTTATAGAAGGCGTCTTAACCGACCGTATAGGCGAACCGGGCAAAAAAATCCATACCGGCAGGAGCCGGAACGATCAGATCGCCCTTGACGAAAGACTTTATTTGCGTCGCTGTATACCCGACCTTAAAAACAGACTTTTAACCCTGATTGATACCCTCGCTTCCATTGCGGACTTTCATACCGGAGATATTATGCCGGGCTTTACCCACATGCAGCACGCACAGCCCGTAACTCTCGCTCATCATCTTTGCGCATGGGCGTGGATGCTTGTCCGGGACACGGAAAGACTTTCGGACGGACTGAAGCGCATTTCCCTTTCGCCCTTGGGAGCGGGCGCTCTTGCCGGCAGCAGCCTGCCTTTAAACCGTGAAAGCGCTGCAAAAGATATGGGCTTCGACAACGTTGTGCAAAATTCCTTGGATGCCGTTTCCGACAGGGATTACTGCATAGAATTTGCTTCCTGCTTTGCGCTTATTCAAATGCACCTGTCGCGTTTTTGCGAAGAGATCATCATTTGGGCTTCTACGGAATTTTCTTTTATAGAATTGAGCGAAAGATGGTCTACCGGAAGTTCCATCATGCCGCAAAAGAAAAATCCCGACTTTGCGGAATTGATCCGCGGGCGCACGGGCAAGGTTTACGGCAGTTTAGTTGCGCTTCTCACTATGATGAAAGGCTTGCCCCTGTCTTATAACCGCGATATGCAGGAAGACAAAGAAAGCCTCTTTGATTCTTACGACACGGTGATTTCCTGCGTCAACGTTTTTACAAAAATGATTTCAAGCGCCAAATGGAATTGCGATACTATGAGTTCTTCATGCGACGGCGGCTACCTTAACGCGACGGACATTGCCGAATATCTGGTAAAAAAGGGGATGCCGTTTAGAACTGCGCACGGCGTGGCCGCAAAAGCCGTTCGAATTGCGATAGAAAAACAGCGCCGGCTTGAAGATCTTGATATTTCGGATTTTAAGTCATGCTCGGATTTGATTTCAGAAGATATCTATAGTAGAATTACTAAAGACGCTTGCGTAAACGCCAGAAATTTGACGGGCGGTCCTTCTTCTGAAAGAGTAAAAGAGCAGATCCTTTTATTAAAGGAATTTGTACGGCAAAAGAGGTAATATCGACCGGATATGGATGATGATAAAAATTCTTCCGGAAGCGGATTACATTTCGAACAGCTGGATTTTGATCTGCTGGAAAGATCTCTGCAAAATCAGAGTTCCTCAGAGATGGTCTTCCAAACTCTCTCGATATGGTTATGGGGGCGCTTGGACGTTGAATTTGTAGCGTTTTGTTTTTCAAAAAAGGTCGACGCTCAGTATGTAAAAACGTCGGACGACGGAAACATACCTTCAGGCTCTTCCGTCTTTCAAGAACGAAAAGAAAACGCCGTTTCAAAAAACAGAGTCTTTGTTCACAGCGCAGGATATATCTCTTTTCCCTTGGAAGATTTCAGCAATATTTCAGAAAAAGTTCTTTTAGTTATAGGAAAGGATAAAGCTTCCGGCGCGTCGTTCCGCCCTGAAGAGTATAAAAAATTCAATCCTATCATACGAATATTGAATAAATCCTTGCTGCATTTTACGGTAGAGCTTTTAAATGAAGAAAAGAGCCGGCTGCAGTACGCTTTTTCACGCTATGTTTCTCCCGAACTTGTTCAAAACATTATTTCGGACGGAAAGGCGATAGACACAAGCGGCGAAAAGCAGTGTCTTTCAGTGATTTTTACGGATCTGAAGGATTTTACCCCCTTGACGGAAGAGATGAATCCTCCGAACCTTGTCCGCGTGTTGAATATGTATTTGACGGAAATGACTCAAGTCATAATTTCGCTCGGAGGAACCATCGATAAATTTGAAGGAGACGCCATAATGGCGTTTTTCGGAGCCCCGCACAGGTTTCCGGATCACGCCGTACGCTGCTGCCTTTCGGCTTTGCGCATGAAAAAGATGGAAGTTATTCTAAACGAACAGCTTTTACATGAAAAACTCATCCAAAAACCGCTTTTTACCCGAATAGGAATAAATACGGGCGACATGATCGTAGGAAACATAGGTTCTCTGCAGAGGCTTGACTATACTATTATCGGCTCAAACGTTAATATTGCTTCGAGGATTCAGGACGTAAATAAGGTATACGGCACTTCCGTGCTTATAAGCGGCGAAACTTTCCGTTTGGTCGCCCCATATTTTAACTGCGAATACTGCGATACGGCCTTTTTAAAAGGAGTAAAAGACGCCATTCCTCTGTATAAGCTTATTTCGGAAAAGGAAAACATTCCTTTTTACGGGAATTTTGAAAATTCGGAACCGGCTTCTGAAATGGAATTGCTTGAGCCTGATTTATAACCGTGCGCAAAAGCGCACGAAAACGACATGCTGGGAAATCGAAAATTCCTTGAATATCGTTTTTTAAGGGGAAAAATGAAAAAAATTAAAAAAATCGCATTGATCGGAATCGCTTTTTTGTCGCTCGTTTCGTGTGCGAAAAAGACGGAAGCCGCCGCCGGCGCTTTGGATAATTCTCTTGAAAATCTGCAAAAGCGGGGCGTTTTTGTTTTAGGACTTGACGACCCTTTCCCTCCGCTCGGATTCAGAAGTGAAACAAATGAGATTGTAGGATACGACATAGATTTGGCAAAGGAAGTTGCCGCCCGCCTTAAAGTAAAATTCAAAGCTCAGCCCATTCAGTGGGACGCAAAAGAACAGGAACTCAATACGGGAAAAATTGACTGCATTTGGAACGGTTTTACCGTCACGCCTGAGCGGAAAAAAGCCTTGGCTTTTACCAAACCGTATTTAAATAACCGGCAGATCGTTATAGTGAGAAAGGATTCCGGCATTGTATCTCTTTTGGATTTGGCGGGCAAAAAAGCAGGAGTTCAGAGCGGTTCAAACGCTCAGGACGCCATAGATTCTTCAGAACATTTTAAATCGTCGCTTAAAAGCATCGTAATGTTTAAAGACAATATCACGGCTTTGAACGATCTTGAAATAAAGCAGATCGACGCTGTCGTAATGGACGAAGTCGTAGGCAATTACAGCATAACTACGACTAAAAAACCGTTCGTTTCGCTGGACGAAGGTCTTTCCGCCGAAGAATACGGGATTGGATTTAGAAAAAACGACGTAAAACTGCGCGATAAGGTTCAGAAAATCCTTGAAGAGATGCAAAAGGACGGTACCGTTACCGCAATTTCCGTTAAATGGTTCGGAAAAGATATTTCCGTAATAGGCCGTTAGGGCAAGACCTAACCCGATGCTTCAAGGCGGCGTTATAGTGGAGCGGGAACGGCCCGAAGACGTGATAGATAATCCCAAACACGAGCGTTCAAAGGCGTTTTTACGCCGTTTTCAGGCAGGTAAAATGTCTTGAGGCAGGTAGGATGTCCGACAAAAAATACGAAATGGATATGTGCTCCGGCACATTATTCCCCAAGATCATCGCTTTTGCTTTTCCTCTCGCCGTTTCAGGCATACTGCAGCTGTTGTTTAACGCCGCAGACATCGTTGTTGTCGGACGCTTTGTCGGTAAAGAAGCGCTTGCGGCCGTAGGTTCCACCACAGCCTTTATCAATTTTATAATAAATCTTTTTATGGGACTTTCGGTCGGCGCAGGAGTGGTGGTTGCCAACTGCTACGGCGCCGGCGAAAAAGAGGCCTTAAAGGAAAGCGTGCATACCGCCGTCATGCTTTCGTTTGTGGGCGGCATATCGCTCACAGTATTGGGGCTTTTAGTTTCGCGCCCGATACTTTCCGCTATGGGAAATCCTCCCGACGTTCTTGACTTGTCGGTTTTGTACATACGCATCTATTTTTTAAGCATTCCCGGTCTTTTGTTTTACAATTTCGGAAGCGCCATACTGAGAGCCGCCGGCGACACGAAGCGCCCCATGTATTTCCTTTTTGTGTCAGGGGTTCTTAACGTGTTTCTTAACATTTTTTTTGTAGTCGTAATGGGACTCGGCGTTGACGGCGTCGCTTACGCTACGGGAATTTCACAGTATCTTTCGGGATTTTTGATTTTATATACACTTGTACGTTCCGACAGTGACTACAAACTGATTTTAAAAGAAATAAAAATGTATAAGTATCCTACGATCAAGATTTTAAAGATAGGAATACCCGCAGGTTTTCAGGGAATGGTTTTTTCGCTCTCGAACATGCTCATACAATCTTCCGTAAATTCTTTCGGATCCACCGCTATGGCGGGAAATGCCGCAGCTCAAAATGTAGAAGGTTTTGTGTATGTTTCCATGACGGCCGTTTACCAAACCGCCATGAATTTTGTAAGTCAGAATTTTGGCGCTCATAAGTTTGACAGAATAAAGAAGATTCATTTTGAAACGCTTGTGTTGGTGTTTATTACGGGCATCGTAGGCGGATGGGCGGTGTATATTCTTTGCGATAAAATACTTTTACTTTACACCGCTAACGATAAAGTTATTTCCGTGGCTAAGCTCAGATTGTCCGTCATCTTAACCACGTATGCTTTATGCGGCGCGATGGACGTTATGTCCGGAATATTGCGCGGCCTGGGGCATTCTTCTTTGCCCATGGTAGTTTCGTTTTTAGGCGCTTGCGTATTCCGGGTGGTTTGGGTTCTTACGGTATTTACGTTTGTAAAAAGAACTCTTATGGCCTTATATATCTCTTATCCGCTGTCATGGGCGATAACATTTATAATACATACGATATGCTACTATTTTATCATCGATTATTACAAAGATAAAAAATTTTAACGGCCGAAAAAAGATGAGGCCGCGACAGAACAAGGTGAAATGCGAGACGCCGATGCAAAATACGGCGTAACACAGTGAAATGCGAGACGCCGCTTAATCCGCGCTAAAATTTAATATTTTGATTGCCATTTCTATAAATTTATTGTTTAATAGTAGATTGATAGCATTAGTTAACGGCGTCGGCGTGCGATAAAACATGTTAATGCCGGTCAATTACAGTATTAAAAGTCATAAAACTATCGAATGGAGCGGCGAATAAAAGATGGCCGAAGATAAAAAAAACGGTAATAGAAAATATGTAAAATTTTCAATCGGGGCGAAACTCGTTGTCATCATTTCAGTTTTGACAATCGTATCGCTGGGAATTGTAACGCTGTTGGTTACGTGGTTCGGCGGCCAGGATGTCCGTATCAGTGCGGAAGAAAACAATCGCACCGTAAATGCGCAGGCTGCGGGTTTGGCGGAAAAGGACTTGTCGTCGTTGCGCGCAAACGCATTTTTGCTTTTGGACATATTGAACAGAGTGAGCAGTTCCGGTTCTTTTGCAAAAGAAACCGCGGATTTCTATTTTGAACGCAATCCGTCGGTCGCCGCCGTTTTGGTTACGGATTCAAGGCGCATGGGCGGCTTGGAGAGAAAACTTTTAAGCACGCCGTTTTTTTTATCAAACGAATTGGAGCCTTCTCTGGTGGATACGTTTTTAGCGCAGTCGCGAGATATGATTTTGCAGACGGAACGCGGCATAACGCACGTCATAAACGCGTCTCCGATATTCGATATACCTATGCTCGTGCTGTGCTACCCGTATATGGAAAAAGGATTGAACCAAGGTTTGGCCGTATTCTTTTCGGCTGAAAAATTATCCGACAGCTTTGGAGCGGGAACGCTGCAGACTACATATATGGTAAACGGCGACGGCGATATTTTAATTCATCCGGACTTTAATTTGGTAAAAAACGGCGCGAACGTTGGTAACTTTCCGCTTTTTACGCAGATGCGCGAGAACGGAGACACAAACCGGCAGCTTTTAGTCACCGACGATGCCGGAAAAAAGTATTTCGGTTCGTACCGCCGCCTCAACTTGGGCGACCTTGCGGTTTTAACTACGGCGGACGCCGATGTCCTTTTGGAACCGGTCGCCGAAACGACAAAGCGCAACATCTATTTGGGAATAATAGTGCTTTTTCTTTCCGTCATGTTTATTTGGTTCTTTTCCAAATCGATCAGCCGCCCTGTAAAAACGCTTGCGCATGCAGCGGAGAGAATCGAACAGGGAGAATTCGAAATCGATTTGAAACCGAAGACGCGCGACGAACTCGGACTTTTAACATCGAGCTTTGTGAAGATGGGCAAAGGACTTGCGGAGCGCGAGCGGCTTAAAGACTCGTTCGGCAGGTTTGTCAATAAGGAAATCGCGGAACTTGCCATGCGCGGCGAACTTGCGCTTGGCGGCGAAACAAAAGACGTAACAATTTTCTTTTCGGACATCCGCTCGTTTACGGCTATTTCAGAAAAACTTTTGCCGTCGGAAGTTGTTGAATTTTTAAACGAATATATGACATCTATGGTAGAGTGCGTCAACATGACGCACGGAGTCGTCGACAAATTTATAGGAGACGCGATCATGAGCGTGTGGGGTGCGCCCATTTCGGCAGGAAGTCCCAAAGAAGACGCTCTAAACTGCATCCGCGCTGCGCTCCGCATGCGGGCAAACCTTATAGTTTTTAACAGGGGGCGCGGCGGCGACAAAAAACCGATAATCCGTATCGGCTGCGGCATAAACTCAGGGTCCGTAGTCGCAGGTCAGATAGGCTCCACGCAGCGCATGGAATACACTGTTATAGGCGACGCCGTAAACCTGGCGTCCCGTACGGAAGCTCTGAATAAGCCCATGGGCACGGATATCCTCATCACCGAATATACTTACGAGCTTGTGAAAGATCACGTGCTTGTTGAAGAGATGCCGTCGGTTACTGTTAAAGGAAAAGAAAAACCGCTCAGGATGTTTGCGGTTATCAATATGCCCCAAGAGAACGGTATACCAGGCGCAGGAGCGAAAGGGCCGAAATCGCTTGCTCAGATCAGACAGGCGCTGGGAATCCCGACTCCGGATTTTGCAAAGGTAAATCTCAATGAAGACGAAAAGAAATACAAAATACAATCCTGACTCCGCCGCCGGCGTCTGGCAGGATATCATCGTCGTATTGTTTTCTCTTTCTGCCATATGTTACACTGCGTTTTTATTTTATCAAAATTTAAATAGAACCGTAGAGCGAAACGACAAAGTACCGGTAGCCTCCGTTTCTTATAAATACAAAAGCGTTCAGCGCAAATTTATCGACCGCTCCGTGTGGGACAGGCCTGTGCAATATTCGCCCGTGTATAACGGCGACGTAATCAGAACCGCGCCTGCGTCCGAAGCGACGATTTTTTTCCCCGATAAAAACGTGATAAACGTCGGCGCTAACACCATGATACAGATTTTTAAGCAGACGCAAAAAGAAGAAACCGCCGTGCAGGTTTCGGAAGGCAATATTTCCGTGCAGACTAGCGGTTCAAAAGTGGCCGTAAAGGCGGACAACGTTTCCGTCGCCATCGAAAAAGATTCGGTTCTTCATGTTCAAAAATCCGAAAGTTCCGAAAGCAGCGCTTCGGAAGATAAAGACGCCGGCACGGGCGGAAATCTTCGTCTGACGGTAGAAAAAGGTGAAGCCGCCCTTACTACGCTGCCGGGAGTAAACTCTCTTTCCGGAGCCGGGCGAAAGAATGCCGCAGTTCAGACGGACGGAGGTCTGCAGGCTACGGTCTTAACCGAAGGAGAAGTTGTAAATACCGGAAATAAGGCCTTTGTTTCTATGATAAGCCCGGCGTCGGGAGCGAAGATAATCAATCAAAGCGCAGACGGGGGGGCGATTCCCGTGTCGTTTGCGTGGAAAAGTTCGTTTGCCGACAGCACGGAACTGGTTTTGGAAACGTCAAGAAGCCGTGATTTTAAGATAAAACCCTATAGGCTTTCGGTTACGGGGTTAAAAGAAGTTACGCTGAACGAAACGCCCGGTACCGTTTATTGGCGGCTGTATGCGGCGGAAAAGGGCGTGTCCGACGAATCTTCGGATTCGGGAAAGCTTACCGTTTTAGCGGCGCCGCCTCCCAAACTTTTGGAACCGGCTTCGGAAAAGCGTTATTTATACAAAGAGACCCTTCCTGCCGTAAATTTTTTGTGGAAGGGCAACGACCTGTGTTCGTCTTACACGCTTGAAGCCGCCGACAATCCCGATATGAAAAATCCCGCCGTATTCAAACAGGTGGGAGGAGAGTCCGTTTCTTTTTCGAATTTGAGCGAAGGAACGTGGTATTGGAGAGTAATTCCTAATTACATAATCGACGAGAGCGTTCGATCCGAGCCTTCCGTCGTTTCGTCTTTTTTTATTGAAAAGCAAAAAGAGCTTCCGCCTATAGAACTCATCGCTCCCGGAAAAATTGCCGATACGGCCGAAGGGAAAAGCGTTACTTTTTCTTGGAAACCCGTAAAAGAAGTAAAAAAATACAAGCTCCGCATTGCAAAAAATGAATCGATGGATAATCCCGTAGCCGAACGGGCTTGCGACATCAATTATTATGAATTGAAAAATGCTGCAAAAACACTCCCTAACGGCACGTACTATTGGACGGTCGACGGATTGGACAAAAACAACGAGCGTCTGACGGCGAGCGCGTCTTCGGCGTTCAGAAGCCGCGACAGCGAAGTTGTCTTGCGGTCGCTGTTTCCCCCTGAAGGCTACACGCTTGCCGACACGCTTTGCCTTGACACCCGCTTTACATGGAAAACAAATTTGGACGGAGAGCAGCGCTTTCAAGTGTCTTCTTCCGAGGATTTTTCCAATCCGGTACTCGATATAAAAACGCAAGGCTCCGGTATAGACGGTCTTGTTTTAAATAAAGGCGACTACTATTGGCGCATATCTATAAAAAACGAATTTGAAGGGCTTCAGACACAGCCCAAAAAATTAACGATAGCGCCGGCCCTTCCTCCTCCGGAACTTGTCAGCCTTAAAAGAGTCGTTCCCATTCATCCTAAACAAAAAAACACGTTTGCGTGGACTGCCGTTCCTGGCGCAGATTATTATCAAGTTAAAATTACAAAACCGGGTTTGAATTCGGAGCCGTTATACGAAGATCTGTACGTTACCGGCACCGGAATTGAGGCGTCTTTGCAGTCGATACAGGACGGCGATTACATAATAAGCGTGCAGGGTTTTGCTTCAGCGACGCTTATTTCCAGCCGTCGCTACAGCTATGCGGCGGACAGGGCGTTTACCCTTAAGCATTTGCATCCTGTAGAACTTGTAACGCCTGCCGACAATGCAAGAATCAGCGGCGTAGAAGCCGCTCTTAATCCGGGTATTTTAAAGTGGTACTCGGCCGACAAACCTGCAACGAGCCGACTCGTGCTTGAAAGGGTAGGACAACAGGGCAGCGTGCTTTCCGTTTCAAATCCCGATTTTTCCGTGCGTCTTCCGCCTCTTACGGCAGGAAACTATCGATGGCGGGTTAGCGCCGCAACCGAAGATGGGTTCGATGTTTCGTCGCTGCAGGACGGCAGGTTTACCGTTTTGCCTATACCGCCGCTTGAAAAAGTTGAGCTCATATTCCCCGGTGAAAACGAAACGCTCGGGGTCGGATTTTTTAAAACGAACAGGAGCATTTTATTCCGCTGGAAAAAGAACAAAGAGGCTACGCATTATTCTGTCAGGCTTTATGACGAAAAAAAACAAAAGATTTTTGAACGCGAAATAGATGCGCAGGAAGCTGCTTCCGGCGCGACAGGCGCAGGCGACGCTTGTGCGTTTGAATTTACGGATCTTGCGCGCCTGTCGCGCGGAACGTTTTATGCGGAAGCGATCGCCTTGCGTAGGTTAAAAAACGGCCTGCTCTTTCAAAACGGCACAGTTTCCGGCCGCCGTTTTGTCATAGACTTACCAAAGGCAGTAAAAGTTGACACCGACGCTCCCGGAGTGCTCTATGGAAAATAAAAAAATTGCGGCGGCGATCTTGTGTCTGCTTTCGGTACTGCCGCTTGCCGCACAAAGCAAGGACGGCCGCTCGGCTTTAGAAGATAAAAAGCACTATTTTATTCGGGAAGAAGAGACAGGCGAAGTGCTTTATCAGCGCTTGTCGTGGGAAGAGATCGACGATATTTTCGGCTTTGAATTCATTCTAGAACAGAAAGACGACGCCGGCGTATGGAACGAAATCGACAAAAAAATCGTGCACGATAATTTTATCGACGTGTCGCTCGTGCCCGGGAGCTATCGCTATAAGGTAACCGTCATCAATTTGCTTGAACAAAGGGAAGCGTCCAGCGCATATAGAAATTTTGACATACTCATCGCATATCAGCCGGGAATTGAAGCTGTAACGCCGCATTTGATATATCTTGACGAATTTTTTGACGGACGGTTTACCGCCGTCGGCGTGAATTTTTTAGAAGATACCGTCTTTTTCTTTAAGAAAACGGGCGGCGGTACTATAGAGCTTAAACCCGAAGAAATTTCCAAAGACGGAAAAAGGGTCAGGTTTGAATTGAATACGAACAGATTCCAGCCCGGCGCGTACGTTTTTATCGCGCGGGACAGAAGCGGCCTTACCGGTAAAAGCGAAGACGTTACGTTCCGCTTTCAAAAGCCTGTAGACGCCTACGTCTCTCTCGGCTATGCGTTTACAAGTTTTACGGGCGAAAGCGTGTTCAAAGAATTTTATAACCGTACTGCAGCTCCGTTGGGCGGCGTCTTCCGCCTTACCGTACTGCCGATTAAAAGAACCTACGGCAATTTCGGCTTTAATTTAAATTATTCCGCCGCAATGCTGAAAAACGAACACGACGGTTATGTTCTCGACGGTACGCTGATGCTTTCGCATCTAAATGCCGCGTATGTATATCCGATCGTAAAACACCGCTTAAACCTTGGTCTTTATGCCGGCGGAGGGGCGGTGTTTTTGATGAAGAGCAAGTTTTCATTTGACGGCGGAAACGCGCAAAGTCCTGAGTATTGGTATTGGGGTTTCGACGTAGATGCGGGAACTGCGCTGCAAGCCTTTGTTCATAAAAAAATGTACCTTGAGCTTAATGTCGATCATTTTTTTGTTTTCAGAGAAGGGTTTCCTAAGTATATGTTCCAACCGCAGCTTTCCGTCGGCTGGATGTTCTAAGGGGGTATGATAAAAAGTGCCGTCGGAAATATCGCCGTCGCTTTTTAGGAAATTGATATTTACTGCAAAAGTTTTTATGGGGTGTCTATGGCAAAAAGCTTTGATGACCTAACCATAGCTGACGACTTTATGTTTTGCAAGGTTATGCAGGACGAAGAAATCTGCAAAGAGTTTCTTGAAATGGTCTTGGTAAATAAGATCGGGAAAATCATCTATTTGTCGCCACAAAATGCAATAGTTACCGGCTCTGAATCCAAATCGGTGCGCCTCGACCTGCTCGTAAAAGATGATATGGGTAAATCCTATGACATTGAAATGCAGGTGGCGAACGAACGCAATATTCCTAAACGTATGCGTTACTATCAAGCTGCAATCGACGTTTCCTTTTTGGACAAGGGCGCTCACTACAAAACATTAAACGATTGCTATATTATTTTTGTCTGCTTATTCGATGTCATTGGGAAAAGTAAGCCTATTTACACATTTGAGAATATTTGTCTTGAAGACCGGCAAACATCCTTACAGGATGGAACAAGAAAGGTTATAATCAATGCCGAAGCGTTTAGAAAAGCAAAGGACAAAGAGCTCAAAGGTTTTTTAGAATACGTCAAGATCGGAACAGCGAATACGGAATATACCGGGAGGATAGAAACTATGATACAGACAGTGAAGAATAATGAACAGGCGCGGCAGGAATACCGCTTTATGACAGCGTTTGAAATGGATGCATTGGATAAAGGAGAAGCGATAGGAGCACGTCAAGCAAAACTTGAAACGGCAAAGAATTTACTCGGTTTAGGTTTGTCGATTGAAAATATCGCACAAGCTACCGGTCTTCTCGTTGAAGAGATTGAAAATCTTTCAAAATGAGTTTACATAGAAAAGAAAAAGGAAATTTTGAAAATGCGTAAGATTATCACGGTAATTATCGGTGCCGCTTCGATCGCGCTGCTTTTGAGCGTGACGGCCTGCAAAGAACTGTTTGCAGATATAGAAGAAGATTTTTCTTATTGGGCGTCGGAACCTATCATCACAAATTTCAGGGCGGCGTCTCCGGCATCCGTTAGTGCGGCGGGCGTTCAGTGCGTGCCGTCCTCACACAATGCGGTGCTTACGCTTACCGTACACAATCCAAGAAACTTTTCGTTTGTAATGCCGGGCTCTTCCGGAGCGCCTTCAGATATCGTAACGTTTGCAAGCAACGTACACGATGCTTCGGGAATAAATCCGCCTGAGGCAGGCGCCGATTATACGCTTGTGCAAAGCGGGCAAAATACCTTGACGCTCACGTACGAATCGGTGTTTTTAAAAAGGTACGAATGGAGCAGTGCGAACATAGGCGCTTCGATCAGGCTTTACAGCACCGACGGCAGAAAGTTCAATCAAATCTACAAGTTTAATCTGGAAGCGAACACGCCGCCGCCCAAGCCGACCGCCGTTCTTGCAAAGACAACGACCTCGCCTGAAAATTACGTTTTGTGTCTGCAAGTCCCCGATATGGGCATCTCGGTTCCCGGCGGGAAACTCCACGAAGACATTGCAGAGATTGAAATAAACGGGACTTCATACACTCTGACGGTAAGCGGCGGAGATTTTGTAAAACCTGCCGATGCGCACTTTATTACGGCGGTTACACAGCTTGCAGGCTATCCCTCGCCGCCTTCCGGTGCGTGGGTTTTGTACTACGATACCGGCTTAGCGGTCGGTAATGCATACCAACCTTACACAGTCAAACTTAAGGACAGAAAGGGACTGGTTTCCGAAACGCTTGAAACGGGAACCGCGCGTCCGCAGCTGCCTGCCGAAACCGTTACTGTAACGAGAGGTCAGCAAAGTACGGGAAGCGGACTCGGAGGTACCACTGGCGACCCCATAATCATAAACGGGGAAACGAGCGCGCCCGAAGCACAGATTACAATAGCGCACAGTACTCCCGGAACAACCGTTCACTGTGAGGTACAAGAAATAGTCGGAGCCTCGTCAACCGGGGCTGTGTCGCAGTATGACACAAATCCCGTTACGGCTTCGCTCGGCTTAGCCGGTGAAAACGAAAAACTCTACAAGGTGAAATATCACACGGACGGCACGGGATATACACCGACATCGACTACAATTAAGTATTACAAAGTTCTCAAATGTCATAGAGTTACGTTCAATGCAAACGGCGGCACATTTTTGAGCGGCTCGACATTGTCCGTACTCGTGCCGCACAACACGCAGGCGGCGGCACCTTCGACTCCGCCTACAAAGACGGGCTATCATATAGACGGCTGGTACACGGAAGCGGCGTGCACGACGCAATGGAACTTTGCAACACAGATAACCGAAGATAAACAGCTTTACGCAAAGTGGACGCCGAACGGCAACACGCCATACAAAGTCGAGCATTATCAAGAGCTTCCTACGGCGACGGCAGGACAATATCCTCCAAGTCCGGCGGACACCGATAAACTTACCGGTACAACGGGAGATACCATCACCGTAACGCAGAAAAGCTATCAGGGCTTTGAGTTCGATAAACAGGAACCTGCAAGCGCAACAATCGCTGCGGACGGCAATACGGTTGTCAAAGTGTATTACAAACGCAAGACCGTTACTGTAACGTTCAATCCGGGCGGCGGAACCATAAGCGGAAGTCCGGCGAATGTAACAGTCACAGGCAGATTCGGCACAACATTAACTCCGCCCACTCCCGTCAAGCCAAACTATACCTTTAACGCTTGGTCTCCGGCTATACCGTCGCCACCGGTATTCCCTGCATCTGATACAACCTACACGGCGCAGTGGCATAAAAACCCGAAAGTTACATTCAAGGTATACAACGGCACAGGCGGTTCACTCAAAGGCACATACGGCAGTTCTACCCAAACGGCAGGCAACCCGCCCGCCATACTAGAACCGTATTTCATCGTTACATACGGCGGCAGTATAAGCTTTGAGGCGCTTCCCGCTTTAGCATGGGAAGTGGATAGTTGGACAGGACTAACCGCATCACCGGCTAACGCGGCAACTGCAACGCTTTCAAACATAACACTAGATACAACGGTAATTGTAAAGTTCAAGAAAAAAACAACCGTAAACTCAACAGATACCAATCCGTGGGAGATTTTGAGAGAAGCCGTCAGAATCGCCGACAACAATGCCGTTATAACCGTAAACGGCGAAATTATGGCGACAAACGCAACCGGCAACTTTGGAAAAATAGACATCGACAAAAACATCACGATACAGGGTGGAAGCGGAGCAGACTCGGACATTCTGAACGCAAATCGCGACAGCCTCGGCTCGAATGCCCACCACGTCTTTACCGTATCGAACGGCAAAACGCTCATCCTTAAAAACCTGACGCTTAAAGGCGGCAAAGGTATATCCGGAACATTCGGGGGTGCCGTTCTTGTTACCGTCTACGGCAGCAAGGCGCAACTTACGGACTGTGTTATCGACGACTGCATAGCGGACAAAGGCGGGGCTATCGGATGCGGCAAGGACACCACCGTAAACCTTACGCGCACGACCATTAAGAACTGCAAAGCGACGAACAGCAGCGCAGGCAACGGCGGCGGCATTTGTGCATCCGGCGCAACCGTCAACATAACAAACTGTACTATTAAGGGCAACACGGCAAGAGCTGCCGGCGGCAGCGGCGGCGGCGGCGGTGCAATCTACTCAGAAAAAACCGGTTCTACCGCCTCCGCCGTAACCATCAAAGGCGGTACCATCGGCGGCACGGGTACGAATGACGCAAATGTAGCGAAGAACTTAGGAAGTGGCGGCGCAATCTATATAGGCGAAGGCTGCACCCTGACGATGCAGGATAACGCAGAGCTTATCGGTAACGAAGCGGCAAGTTCCGGCGGCGGCATTTGTGCATCCGGCGCAACCGTCAACATAACAAACTGTACTATTAAGGGCAACACGGCAAGAGCTGCCGGCGGCAGCGGCGGCGGCGGTGCAATCTACGCGGGAAAAACCGGTTCTACTGCCTCCGCCGTAACGATCAAAGGCGGCACCATCGGCGGCACGGGTACGAATGACGCAAACAAAGCGGAGAACTTAGGAATAGGCGGCGCAATCTGTATCGGCGAAGGCTGTACCCTGAATCTAGGCGGCAGCCCAGCAGAGGGCGTACAGCTTATCGGTAACAATGCGGATGAGTCCGGCGGAGGTATATTCGCATACAGCGCAACCGTCAACATAACGAACTGCACCCTTAAGAGCAACACGGCAAAGAGAGGCGGAGCCATCCACGTACAAAAAACGGGCAGCACACCGTCCACCGTAACAATCAAAGGCAACACCACTATCGGCGGCACGGGTCCGAATGACGCAAACAACGCGACCGGAGACGGAACATATGAAGGCGGCGGCGGCATCTGGGTCGGCCAAGCTTGTAATTTAACGCTTCAAGACAGCGTAAAGGTTATCGGCAACAAGGCGACGAAAAAAGGCAAAGGCATAAACGCAATCAACACGGTGGTATGTATAAAAGACAGTGTCGAAGTTGACCAAAACAACGACGTGTATTTGGACTACGGCTCAAAGATACGCGCCGACAGCGCCTTGACCCCGCCGAGCAATAAAGCGGCGCGCATTACGGTACCTGACGGCCAATACCAGACGACTACGCAGGTGCTTATTGCCGTCACGAGCGTAAATCTTGCAAACGAAGCGGGCAAATTCTCCGTAACGCCGAAAGGCAGTCAAACGTGGTCGGTCGGCAGCAACGGGTATCTAAAGACGCCGTAACACCTGAAAGCGGCGGCACAGCTTGGTACGTCGGCTCCGACGGGTAAACTGACAACTACTCCGCCTTCCTCTTGGCGGGCAGCTATGGTACGTCGCCGCCGACGGCTATCCGCCAACTACTCAGCCTTCACCTTGACGAGCAGCTATGGGAACAACGGCGGATAAGTTTTCAGGGTTTTGAACGACGAGGCAGTGTCCCCCGTTATGCCGGGGTTCACACCCGCTCGGATCAGACCTACCGATCCGCTCGTATCAGGGGTACCCGCCCGCCCTGTTCGAGCCTTTCGAGCCGCTCTGCTCGAACCCCTCGTACCGCTCGGAACGAGCATCTCGTATCGGGCGATACGAGCTATTCGTACCGCCTTATTGAAGGGTACCCACTCGGGCGAGTGAGCTTGGCTCCCTCCGAGCGAAGGGAACCTTAGCGCTCTTTGTATCTTGGCGAAAAAGTTATACACCGGTTAATACCCCCCCCCTTTTTGCGTCCTTGGCGTGCTTAGCGGTTAAATTAAAAAGCTTGCCCTATGGCAACAGGCCTCAGTCAAGAAAAAGCAGAAGCAAGTAATTAATGGCTAATTAAACTATAATTTTTCAATTTCTGCTTCGAGAAGGCCGATAACCTGCATAATTTTTTGTATCGAATCTTCCAGCTGTTTTAATATTTTAGCCGTTTCTTTCTTGTTGTTATAAGTACCTTCCGAAAAACCTTTATACCTGGCGTCCATTTCAAAAGTAGACATTAATCTGTATTCTTGCCTTGCTTGTTCATTTTCTTTTATTATTTGTATCACTTTTTCTATCCTCCTTGTAAACTCGCTCTTTGCTTGCCCTGTGTTAAGGTATTCTAAAAATTCCTTTGCGCTCTTTGCGCTTGCTGCGGTTGAATAAAAAAGCTACTCTTATAAAACAGCGGCGCGTGTGGTATAATAAAAATGTAAGGAGGTGCCATGGCAAAACACAGCCGCCGGTATAAAGATTCGGTATTTGTCGATTTATTCAGCGAAGACAAAAGTGCAAAAGAAAACTTTTTATCGCTTTATAACGCCTTGCACGGAACGCACCTCGATGCTTCGACGGAACTGAAACCGCTCAAGCTTGAGCAGGCAATGTACACAAAGTTGTCCAATGACGTATCGTGCCTCATTGATAACAAAATCATCGTATTGGCTGAACACCAATCTACGATAAATGAAAACATGCCATTACGCTGCCTGCAATATGTCGCTCGCCTGTATGAGCAAATCCAAGACCCGAAAGCGAAATACTACAGAACCTTGCAAAAGATTCCCACGCCGGAGTTCTACGTTTTTTACAACGGCACGGAAGACTACCCTGAAACTACGGTTCTAAAGTTATCTGATGCTTTTATCATAAAACCTGAACACGCTCCGCTGGAGCTAACGGTGCAGGTTTTAAACATCAACACTGACAAGGCAAATAAAATCTTAACAGCCTGCAAACTGCTTGAAGAATACAGCCTTTTTGTAGAAGCGGTTCGCCGTCACACTGCACTCGACAAAGAGAATGGATTTGAAGCAGCAATCAAAGAGTGCATCCAAAACGACATTTTAAAGGAATATTTACAACGAAAATCACGGGAGGTAATAAATATGCTATTATCGGATTATGACTACGATACGGACATTGCTGTTCGCTGTGAGGAAGCGGGCAGAATAGCTTTTGCCGAAGGCATTGAACAAGGCATACAACAAGGAATTGAACAAGGAATTGAAAAGGGGATTGAACAAGGTTTTGCCGATGGCTCATACCGAAAAGCACTTGAAACGGCAAAGCTGATGAAACAAGCTAATTGCGAAACTGATTTTATTATGCAAATGACCGGTCTTACCCAAGAAGAGGTGGAAAATCTTTGAAAACGGTAACGTAATTCCCGCGTATTTACATTTGTGCTATGGGGCAGCCGTTCTGTCTTGCCCAATGGAGCATACCGTTTATTTTTTTTCGATAGCCTCTAGCGCCTTCGCTCTGCAGCCACTGCAAATTATCGAGGTCGATTCTAAAAGATACGGGTTTTTTTGCCGGTTTCCAGTTTCGAAGATGTCCGCCTGAAAAATCTTTAATTTCGGGAATGTCCGAAAAATCAATATTTTTGCGGAGCTTCGAAACCCGCTCAGCTGTAAAATTGGCTGCACCATTTTTCATATCGCTTTTCCTCTTCTCCGGTTGAGATTCCGGCGGAAATAATCCGTATCCGCTTTCCGTCAGTGTAACCGGATATCACGACCGTAAAATTGTTTATTCTTCCGGTTCCTAAATACCTTGTTTCTTCGGCGCTTGAATGTATCGTATCGTACTGTTCCCAAAAAAGCGGGTCGTCAAATATAGGCAGAATTTCTTCAAAACCGATTCCATGATTTTTGATATTCGCTTCCGCCTTGTCGGCATCCCATTCGAACTTTCCGTGTATAATCGTTTTGCCCATATCATGCGCGCCTATAGTGCTATACATTTTTAGTATACAATTTGTCAATATTTTTTATTGACGCATTTTTATTTATAATACGAAATTCTCGCTCGACAATGCGCACTCTTGCACGAAAATAAGCGGAAAGTGTATAATAATCCTCAATAGCAGCGTCGCTGCGGATAATGCGGCTATACTGAACGATGTATTATGATTTGAAAGAGTTGCTCTGTGCTGAATAAAAAAGAAAACCGAAATCGTGTAATGCGTAGGAACGTCATACGCGCCGCCGTCTGTGCGGCAGGTATCGCGCTGCTTTTCAGTCTAACCGCTTGCAAAGAACTCTTTGCGGACATAGAAGAAGATTTTTCTTATTGGGCGTCGGAACCCATCATCACAAATTTCAGGGCGGCGTCTCCGGGACATACGAACGCGGCAGGCGTTCAATGCGTGCCGTCGGCGGCCGATGCGGTGTTTACGCTCACCGTGCACAATCCGAAAAACTTTTCGTTCATAATGCCCGGTTCTTCCGGGGCGCCGGCGGATATCGTAACTTTCGGAAGCGGCATACACGATATTTTGGGAACAAATCCGCCTGAGACAGGCGCCGATTATACGCTTGTGCAAAACTCGCGCGATACATTGACGCTAACGTACAAACCGGCGTTTTTAAAACGCTACGAGCGCAGCAGCGCGAACATAGGGACTTCGATCAGGCTTTACAGCACCGACGGCAGAAAATTCAGACAAACCTATTCGTTTAATCTGGAAGCGAATACGCCGCCTAAGCTGAGCTATATAACAATCGGCAAAACGGCCGCTGCCGATGCGCACGGCAAGCGCTATTACGTCATTATATTAAAAGCCGAAGATATGGACAAAACGGGGGGTACTCCTTCCGGGCTTTTGCACGGAGATATTTCCATGCTGAAAATAAATGACTATCCAATCTTGATACCCTTTACACCGGGATATGATGCTTTTTACATCGACGCGACTGCTCCCGTCGAAAACCGCAAGCTGCTTACGAAAGATGAAGTTACCCAACTCGCCGCCGGCGAGGGACCGGAGTCGCTTCCCGCTTGGGTTCAATCCGAGGTAGATGACCCGTGGGCGCTGCGTTATAAAACGGATGCGGCAGTACAGACTGCATCACAAACCTATACGTTTAAGCTTGTCGACCGCAAAGGCTTGGCTTCCGCCGCGCACACAGTATCCACCGAAACAAAGGCCCAAGACGCCCAGCTGTTTAACGGCTCAACCGAGATAAGCGGAACCACCGAAACGGCTCCGTATGCAATAAATGCGGGATTAAGCGATACGGGGCTTACCGTAACGGCAAAAACGGCAACAATCGGCGCAATAATAACGGGAAAGGTTGAAAAGAAAAACGGCGGTTCGTGGGATACTGTAAACAACAGCATAAACAGCAGTCCTCAAAACGAAGTTGATATAAGCCTTCCGGCTCCGGCTCCCGGTCTGGAAATCTTATACAAAATAACCGTAACTGCAGGCGGAGACGGCTTTGCTGCCGGCGTCGAAAAAGTCTTTTATGTTAAAGTAGCCAAAATAGCGGAAATAACCGTCAATCCCGCCGACAGCGCTACGTGGGGAGGGCAATCCAGTGCATGGGCAGCGTTAAAAGCTGCGGTAGAAAACGACGACCCCAACACTGCTGCCGCCGTCATCATTATAGACGGCGAAATAAAAGCCCCCAACGGAGCAGAACAAATTAAGGTGAATAGGAGAACCGTTGCGATACGGGGCAAAACGGGCTATCAAACCGATAAATTGAATGCAGATAACCGCACCTTTATTTTTGATATATCGAGCACCGGCGACTTAACCCTTGAAAAACTGACCCTGCAAAACGGAAATAACACCGCTAGTTATGTAAGCGAATCCGGCGGTGCAATTTACTGCGCAGGCGGAAAACTTGAGGCAAAAAATGTCCTTATCGAAAACTGTAAGGCAAAATACGGCGGCGGCATTCATGCAATAAGCAGTGCCAAAGTTACCTTGAAAAATACGCAGATAAAGAGCTGTACCGCAACAGGAACAGCAACAGGAGAAGGAAGAGGCGGCGCAATTTACTGCAAAGAAAGCACTCTTACACTTAATAACTCAACCATCGGCGGCAGTGCGGCAACGGATGGCAACAAAGCAAGGAGAGGCGGCGGCATTTATATTGAAGGAGGGACGAAGGAGTACACTATTCCTTCAGGATGCACCATACAGCACAATAAAGCAACCGGTGAAACCGGAGTAGGTTCCGGCGGCGGAGGCGTGTATGTACAAAGCGGCAAACTTACGTTAGGCGGTACGATTTCCGATAACGAAGCGCTGGACGCTCCCGATACATTTGTGTCGGGCGGCGGCGTGTTTGTAAGAACGGCGGGTACATTCATTATGGAAATCGGTGCAACAATATCCGGTAATAAAGCAAAATGGGGCGGCGGCGTATATATAGATGCAGCTCAATATGTAGGAGCGGGCTCCTTTACAATGAAAGGCGGAACGATTTCCAATTGTCATGCAGGCGGCTCCGGTTATTCCACTGCAAAAGGCGGCGGCGTGTGCATTAAAGCCGACGGCGATAAAAAAGGCAGCTTTACTATGGAAGGCGGCACCATTACCGGCTGCACCGCCGAAGCGAATACAGCGAATGAGGCCGCAGGCGGCGGCGTGTATGCCGATGTCGAAACCGTATTTAAGATGTCCGGCAGTGCTGCTATTACCCCGTCCTCAACGTCAAATACTCTAACAAAGAGCTTTAACGACGTGTATTTGCATGATATTCCTGCTTCTGGTGGTAGTGGAAGCAACCAGAAAGCGGTTATTATCGTTACCGCTCAGCTGGCTAGTACCCCTGTAGCAAGACTCACGATGAGGAATGATTATGCCTTCCCTCAGGTATCCGGCTATCATTGGCGGAATGTTGTCGAAGGCGAGGGCACTCCTGACTCTTATCCACTTAGTAATGCTGATGTGTTGAAGTTTGAAGTAACACCGCAAGTATTCCAGCTATCACCCCTCACCCTGAAGAACTGGAAAATTGTGAAGGTTGGTAATGCAGGCCAACTGCAGCCCGTCCCATAAGTAATGGGTAAATTGTTTAAAAACTGCACCTGTATGAAAACGGAACGACCTGTTCCGTTTTCAACACTCGCATACAGTCGGCTGTTGCAGCATCCTTGCCGCAATATTCAAATTGTCCGGCAGGAGGTCGGAACGGATAAAAGACTTATTTTGGGGCAGAAGAGAAAACCTCCATCTGTGCCGACTGAACGGGGTTGCCTCTCTCTCCCTAGATAAAAAAATCTTTTGAAAGGAGTGAGTACTATGAAAACACGTCATTCAAAAACAAAGACCTTTGCCTTTTGGGGAGCGGCTTTTGTGCTGCTTATCGCAGTGTTTATCGGCTGTAAACAATCGGCGGGCGGCAGCGGTTCGGGTATAGGCGGAACAGTGCATGAAGCCCCCTTTGTCGAAGGCGGCGCCTCGCTCATCTTAAGCCCCGATAAGCTCGACATCACAGTTAAGGTAACAACCTCAGACGGTAACCCCGTTGTGATAGAAGGCTGCAATGAAACAACGCTTGCCAGCGGCACCGAAACCGTGCTGCATGCAAAAGGCACTGTCGTTATCCTTAAAGGCAAAATTATCGAGCTGTATTGTGGTGTTTACAAATATAATGGCAGTTATAATAACATTCAAAATAAACTGACTGCCCTTAACGTTCAAGGTTTAAATGCCTTGCAAGTGCTGTCCTGCAGCGTCAATCAGCTTACCGCTCTTGATGTACAAGGCTTAACGGCTTTGCGAAGGCTGGAGTGCGATGTTAATCAGCTTACCTCTCTTAACGTGCAGGGCCTAACTGCTTTGCAAGTGCTGCACTGCAGCGGCAACCGGCTTACTGCTCTTGACGTGCAGGGCTTAACCGCTTTGAAAGAGCTGTGGTGCGTCGAAAGTTCGCTCACCGAACTTAACGCGCAGAGCTGTACCGCTTTGGAAGGGCTGTGGTGCCGCGACAATCAGCTTACCTCTCTTAACGTGCAGGGCTGCACCTCTTTGAAAACGTTGTGGTGCGGCAACAATCAGCTAACCGAGCTTAATGTGCATGGCTTAACCGCTTTGGAAGCGCTGAGGTGCTACTACAATCAGCTTACCGCTCTTAACGTACAAGGCCTAACTGCTTTGCAATATCTGGACTGCCGCAACAAGCAGCTTACCGCCCTTAACGCACAAGACTGCACGGCTTTGAAAGAGCTGGAGTGCGCCGGCAATCAGCTTACCACCCTTAATGTGCAAGGCTGCACCTCTTTGAAAAAGCTGTGGTGCGGCTACAATCAGCTGACCGAACTTAACGTGCAAGGCTGCACTGCCTTACAACAGTTGCTCTGCTCCAACAGTCAGCTGACAGTCCTTAACGTGCATGGCCTAACCGCTTTGAAAGGGCTGGCCTGCTACGGCAACCGGCTTAACGCAGACGCATTTAAAAAGCTCTTTGACGATTTACCCCAGCGGCAGGATAGTGATGAGGCAAAGTGTGTTCTTTACACCGAAGAACCGGGTGTTACGGAGGGCAATCACACAGATTTTAGCACTCCGTCAGACCTGGCCGCAGCCTTTAATAATGCAAAAACGGTAAAGAAGTGGAAGATGTATAAACGGAAGATGAACGGGCCTGGGGAGGAGATCTAACGCCGCACTCGAGCGTTTCGTACCGCTCTATGCGAGACTCTCGCATGCCGTTATGCGAATGACTCGCATCGCCTTATACGAGCTTCTCGTATCGCTCGGATCAGACCTACCCATTACTCATTGAAAAACATATTCCCTCATAAAATTGCTGCAACTGTGGTATAATACGGACAAGAGAGGGGCGGTCTATGAGCAAACGCTTTGACGATTTAACGATTATCGACGATTATATGTTTTGCGCGGTTATGCAGGATAAATCTATCTGTACAGCGGTATTGAATATGATACTTGCAGACTCAATAGGGCCGATTAGCGATATAACCTATCAAAAAACCTTTGGCCAAGCAGGCTATGCAAAAAGCATACGCCTTGATGTATGGGTTACCGGCAGCAACGGCAGCGTTTATGACGTTGAAATGCAAACAACAAATAAACAAGACCTTGCTAAACGATTGCGCTACTATCAATCGGTTATCGACGTAAGCAGCCTTGAAAAGGGCGGGCATTATACCGACTTACACGATTTGTTCATCATCTTTTTTTGCCCATTCGACTACCTGAATAGAGGCCTCCCGGTATATACCTTCAAAACGATATGCAGCGAAGATAACACAATCGCATTACAGGACGGCGTAACCAAAGTCATTATCAACAGTACTGCAGCAGATAAAGAGCCTGACGCTGAACTCAAAGCTTTTTTGGAATACATGAACGGCGTTGTAAGCGATAAACCGTTTATCCGCAAGATAGACGGGTATATCAAAGAACTAAAAGAAAATGAGGAGAGGAGGAAAGAGTACATGTTAATACAATCATTTGAAATGGATGCGCGAAGGGACGGCATACAACAAGGCATAAAACAAGGTATAAAACAAGGTGTCCAACAAGGCTTTGCCGACGGCGCATACCAGACAAAACTTGAAACGGCAAAACTTATGCGTACACATAATTACCCCATTGCCGAAATTTGTACAATGACCGGCCTCACCAAAGAAGAAGTGGAAAACCTTTGAGACCGGCATAAAACCTGCACTTGATTACACCTCCGTGTATGGGGGTATTCTTTGCTAAGTTGAGCGTAAACTCAATGCTTGGCAGGCTTTTTACGCCCTTTGACTAAATCCTTTGTTTGCGTTAAACTATTTTCTTATATCGCATTGTATTGCGGCATATATTTTAAGACTTGACGTCATTCCGTTTGAGTCTTTTACGGAGGTAAGCAGGTGGTAAAGATCAGACTAAAGAAATTCGGCGCGCAAAAGCAACCGTACTATCGTATTGTCGTTCAGGATGTGCGTAAGCCGCGTGACGGCGTCTGCATTGAAGAACTTGGAACATATCGTCCGATTGCAAAAGAAGGCGATCAAGTTTCTTTTAATGTTGAACGCGTTAAGTACTGGCTCAGCGTCGGCGCACAGCCCACGGAAACTGTCGGTAAATTGATCAAAAAAGCGGCAAAATAAGATATGGGAGCAGCCAGTATGGAAAAAGACCTGATCGAATATATTGCAAAATCATTGGTCGATGATCCCGATGCTGTTTCAGTAACGGAAACGGAAGGCGACAGAGGATCCGTTATTCAGCTTAAAGTTGCTGACAGCGATATTGGAAAAGTTATCGGCAAGTACGGAAGAATAGCCAAAGCTTTGCGTACCGTTTTAAGCGCGTCCGCCGTCAGAGACGGAAAACGTTACAGTCTTGAAATATTGGACTAGGGAACGATCGTGCTTGAACAGGTTACGGTCGGTTTCGTCCGAGGCGCCCACGGCGTTACGGGGGAATTCAGAGTAGAAAGTGCTTCGGGAGAATTTGAACATATTCTTGTTCTTAGAGAAGTCACTTTGAGGGGCTCAGGCGAGCAAAAGATCTTTAAGGTTGAATATGTAAAGCCTGCAGACAGCACCTTGTATATGAAACTTGCGGATATCGATTCACCCGATGAGGTACGAAAGTACAACAGATGGGAAATAGTTGTTCCGCGAAAATATGCCGCTCCTTTAAATAAAAACGAGTGGTATATTGACGATCTAAAACAGTGTTCTCTTGTTTATTTTGATGAGGACAAGGACGGATTGAAAGACAAATCTGCATCCGCCGTAAAGGTGGGTACAGTCACAGACGTATTGGAAGGCGGAGGCGGTTACTTATTTGAAGTTTCTATCTCCGAGAACTGCAGTCTTCTTTCAAAAGACATACGATATACGGCTTCCGGCAAAAGCAGGAGCGTATTTGTTCCTTTTAATTACGAGCACATACGCAATGTCGATGTTAAAAGAAAAGAGATTGAGTTGATGCACCTCTGGATTCTGGAGTAATTCCATGAAATTTACCGTGCTGACCTTATTCCCTGAAATCTTGAGCGCCTATTTTGAAACCTCAATCATGGCGAAAGCGGTTGAAAAGGGAATTATAGCCTACGATCTGGTGAATATCAGGGATTTTGCCATTGATAAACACCGAACCTGTGACGACAGTCCGTATGGCGGAGGAGCCGGACAGCTTATGCTTCCGGGCCCTCTCGGAAGTGCGCTTGACAGCGTACGGTCAGGCCGAAAGTACGTTATTTACGTAACGCCCGGCGGCAGACCGTTTACGCAAAAAAGAGCACAGGAGCTAAGCCTTAAAGACGAGCTTGTGATAATCTGCGGAAGATACGAAGGTATCGACCAAAGAATAATCGATTATTACGTTGACGAGGAAATCTCAATAGGAGATTACGTTATGTCAAGCGGAGAAGTGTCCTCTATCGTCATAATCGATACCGTATACAGGCTTATCGAAGGCGTAATTTCCAGCGGATCGCTTGAAGAAGAAAGCTATTCCGATGGGCTTTTGGAATATCCTCAGTACACCAGACCGCCTGTGTACAAGGGGCTTGAAGTTCCCGACGTTTTAACTTCGGGGAATCATGAAAATATTCGTAAATGGCGTCTGAAAAAACGTTTGGAAAAAACGCTTGCAAACCGTCCCGATTTGATATGGTCTTTGCGTTTGTCCGGGCAGCTTACTTCGGAAGCCGAAAAATTGATTGAGGAAATAACACAGCAGTCTTTTTTAAAAAAGGCTAAAAAGCGCAAAAGATCCGAAAGGAAAAAATCCCTTTGATCGATCGACGCGACTTTTAATGGAGAAATTATGGATCTGATAAGAACAATTGAAGAACAAAATAAACGTCCGGGCGCCCAAAAATTTAATGTCGGCGATACCGTAAAAGTTCACTTTAAAATTGTCGAAGGTAAGACGGAACGTGTACAGATTTACGAAGGAATAGTCCTTTGTATGAAAAACAGCGGAATCGGCCGAACTTTTACCGTTCGTAAAAATTCTTACGGCGTCGGCGTCGAGCGTGTTTTCCCGTTGAATTCTCCGCGTATCATGCAGGTTGAAGTTGTTCATGCCGGAAAAGTGCGCCGTTCGAAACTGTATTATCTGCGTGATAAGGTAGGTAAGGCTGCGAAGGTTAAGGAATTAGTTGGCGGAAAAGTCGCCGCCGCTATGGCAGCCCGCAATGCCGCAGCAGCCGCCGCCGCCGCCGCTAAGGAAGCGACCGTAAAGGCCGAAGCGGAAAGCCAGGCTTAATACCGTTTAATAATTTGTATGAGTACGTCCGGCGTATACATACATTCCGTATCTTCCCTGAACAGTCCCGGCCAAAGGTCGGAACTGCGGGAGGGAAGCCTTGTATTTGTTCGTGTGCTTTCCGCCGATTCCGACGGCCGCTACACGGTTTCCTTCGGCGGTTCGAGGTTTTCGGTTCATGCACGTTCTCCTCTGATTCCCGGCAGCTCTTTTCAGGCAAAAATAACATTACAAAACGGCAACGTAGCCCTCATTCCGCACGGTTCCGTTTTGCCGGACGCATTTGTCCTAAAAAAAATCTTGTCCGACAGTTCTTCATCCGCTCTGCAGTCTATTTCCGATCCTGTTCTCGTTGAGTATTTTTTGTCGTTGGGGCTTGTCCCCGACACATTGTCGCTCCGTCTGTTTCAACAGCTCAGAGAGCTCGGCCTGCGTTTTGATGCGCGCCTTTTATCTAAAGCGCGTTCTGCGGCTCTCCGTTTTTCGGGAGAAGAGACGGCGGCGGCGGAAGCGGCTCTTCTTCTTGAAAAAAACGGAATGGAAAGCTCCGACAAGGTGATAAAAGCCGTTTTGTCGAGCGGCCGGGAATTCGGTGAATCGAGCGGCAGAGAATTCGGCGAATCGGACGGCCGGGGATCGGGTGAAGCGGATGAAGCAGGCGAAACCGCGGCGGATTTTAAATCCTTGTTTTTTGATGATGCCTCTTTTGCATACGGGAACGACCGAAAATGCGCTGAATTGACGCTTTTTAATCACCTTGTCGATAAGGATTCTTCCGGCACCCATTGGATAGTTCTTCCTTTTGATTTTTCTTTTCCGGGAAAAAAAATGCTGGGCAGCGGAAATTTAAGGCTTTGCCTTGATCTTGCAAAAAAGAATGTAAAAAAAATGGTCGTTTCGGCAAATACGGACGGACAGGAGTATACTTTTGTGGTATACTATGATAATAAAGCGGGTTATTTTAAAAAGGTTCTTTTTTCAATCGAACCTCCGCCTTCGTCGGGTTTTGACAGAGTTCGGGACGCTCTTAAGCTTTTTTTGTCGTCAAGCGAAAACTCTGTTGAAGTTGAAAGGATTCGGGGAGAGGCGACTCCTTTTTTTACGGATAATTTGCCTGTGGATTTTGTTAGAGGCTTGGTGTGAACTTTGTCAAAAAAGCGGTTGCGCTGCGTTATCCTGAAAACGCCCAGGCTCCTTTTATTACGGCGTCGGCGAAAGGGCTGCTTGCACAGCGCCTTTTAAAAATAGCCGAAGAAAACGACGTAGCCGTCGTAAGAGACGACGCTCTTGCGGAAGTTTTGTCGTTTCAGGAAGTGGGAAGCTGTATACCAGAGCAAACGTGGGAAATTGTAGCAAAAATATTTGCTTTTATCGGATATATCGGAGATAAAAATGAATAATTTTATCAGGATTGAATCTTCCGACATAAAGGACGGAATGCGTTTTTCCGCCCCGGTTTTTTTTGACGACGGGAAGAACATGTTTTTGGCCGAAGGAAAAACGGTAAAGCCCTACCATATCGCAGCTTTAAAACGCTGGGCGATTCCTTTTTTGCTTACTTACGGGCGGGAAATAAAAGACAGCGCACCTGTCGCTGCGGTTCCTGTTCCTGCTGTGGTTTCTGCAGTTCCCACGGTTCAAGATGCCGAAGACGTCGAAGAATTGGAAGAACTTGAAGAAGTTTAGTTTTTCGGGCGCGATTTTTATTTACAGTGAATAAGATTGTCTTAGGCAAAAATGGAGAAGACCGTGCCGCTTTGTACCTTGAGCAGCACGGTTTTACTATTTTAGACAGAAATTGGAGGACGAGATCAGGAGAAATTGACATAATAGCGCTCAAAGAAGAAACGATCGTCTTTGTCGAAGTAAAGACCTTGCCTAGCGGATCCCTTTCCACTTTGGAACACGAATTAAACCGCAGAAAACAGAAAAGAATTACGGAAACGGCTAAATGTTTTCTTACAATCAATCGAAAATATAATAACAGGTTTATTCGTTTTGATGTGATAGTAGTGGATATGCCGGGGTTCCCGCCCGTCTATCACATAGAAAATGCCTTTTTTGGGGTCTTATGATGACAAAAAATAATATGCGCAAAGATCCTGCGCAAGATCGTAAAGATGCTGTTTCTCCTAGAATTCTTGAGTTAAGGAAGAAAATAAGCGATAATGAGTACGTAGACGGCGCTATTCAGCGGATAGCGCAGGTAATGAGCAACAGGCTTGTAGACAATTATATGCACAGGACGCTGCACGGCTGATTCGCTCTTTTTGTAATTCATTTTACATCGCAGTGAAAATCAAAGGAAATCTTTATGGACAGAAACGGAAGACGGAAAAATCATAACAATCGTCGTAACTGGAACGATAAAAATTATAATCACAAAAATGCCGCCAATATGGCCGTACCCCACGTTGTGCCCAGAGAAACGCGTACGGATGTTTTAAATAAAGAAAAAGCTATCAGAGATTTTAAAGACAAGGAAGTTGTATGCCCCGTTTGCGGAAAAATTATAGAAGATTTGTCTTCCGCTTTGGCCGACAAAAACACAGGCGCTCCAATACATTTTGACTGCGCCTTATCCATAGCTTCTAAAAATGAAACGCTTAAAGAGAACGAGCGTTTTTCGTACATAGGGCAGGGGCGTTTTGCGGTTCTTTCGTTCGCCGATCCCGAGGACACGAAGCATTTTAAAATCGAAAAGATAATAGAATGGGAAGAACCCGGTAAAAAAAATGAATGGCGCTCTGAAATTTCAGGGCTTTACAGTCAGACCTAGAAGCTGATCAAACCGAACGAACTTACAGAGTTGACCTGTCCGAGCGAGCCGGCTCATCAGAGCGAGCCTACCAAAAACGGAATTTCACTTTCAAAATCCACGCCGTACCAGTTGTGATTTTGGTTTTTTACCGTCGCCTTTATCGCCCTTACTACAAAATCGGCTGCAAGGGCTACGGCTTTTTCTTCGGAAAGTCCGCGCAGAAGGGCACCTGCACATACGCTTGCAAAAATATCGCCCGTCCCGTGAAAACTGAAAGGCAGTTTTTCATGAAAATACGAAGAAAAAGCCTTTGTTTCACCGTCGTAGCACATCACTCCGATTTTTTTGCTTTCAAAACTTACGCCTTTTAAAATCACTTTTTTTGCGCCGAGTGCGGCAAGCTCAACCAATATGTTTTCTACATATTTCAGATCGTATCCTGAGTCTTTATACGGAATATTCAGCATAAACGAAGCTTCGGTCATGTTCGGAACGATTATGTCCGCAAGGCAAGCGAGTTTTGCCATCGCCGCCGCAAATTCTTTCGTAAAACCCGGGTATAAATTCCCGTTGTCCGCCATACAGGGATCCACAAAAATAAGCGTTCCGTCGTTTTTAAAATCACCGAACATCTTTTTCATGAGCTCCAATTGGCGAAACGATCCCAGATATCCTGTGTAAATTGCGTCAAAGATTATTTTTTCTTTTTTCCAATGATCTAGTATCGGCGTAATGTCTTCCGTAAGATCGCGGAAAGTAAATCCTTTAAAAGCGGTGTGCGTTGAAAGGACTGCCGTAGGAATTACGGCGGTCTCTATGCCCATCGCGGAAATGATCGGCAGCGCGACGGTTAGCGAACACTTGCCGACGCACGAAATATCTTGAACAGTGACGATTCTTTTCATAAATTCTCCCGTACTTGAAAAAAGAAAGGATTTCGATATAAGATCTATATTAACTTTTAATGTGTAATAGCTCAACAGGGGAGGAGAAGATGAGTAAAAGAGTTCCTTTTGAAACGCTTAAAAAGACGATAAAACAAGCCCTTTTAAACGCAGGGCTTACCGAAGAACAGGCGGAAATCTGTTCTACGATACATTCGGAATCCAGCGCAGACGGAGTAGAAAGCCACGGTTTAAATCGCGTTCCCCGATTCGTAGAATACATAAACAAGGGCTGGGTAAATCTTAAAGGATCGCCTGAACTTTTAGGCGGAAAAGGCGCTGTTGAAAATTACGACGGCCGGCTTGGAATAGGCATAACGAACGCCCTTTTTTGCTCCGACCGCGCAGTCGAGCTTGCAAAGACGCACGGCATAGGCTGCGTAGCTCTTAAAAACACAACTCACTGGATGCGCGGAGGAACCTATGCGTGGCGTATCGCCGAAAAAGGTTTTGTCGGATTTTCATGGATAAATACCGAAAGCTGTATGCCCTTGTGGGGCAGCGACGAAGTCGGAGTCGGAAACAATCCGTTTTGCATTGCCATTCCGCGAAAAAAAGGCCCTGTGATACTCGATATGGCAATGAGTCAGTATGCATACGGAAAATTGGGCGTTTACCGGCTTGCCGGAAAGCAGCTTCCGTTTCCCGGCGGATACGACAAGGACGGAAATTTAACGACGGATCCCGGAGCCATCGAACAGTCCATGCTCGCTCTTCCCATAGGTTACTGGAAGGGAAGCGGATTGTCTTTGGCCTTGGACTTGGCCGCAGCGGTGATGGCCAACGGCCGGTCGGGAATAGACATGGACGCTAAAAACGGCGGAAGCTGCTACGGCTGCTGCCAGATATTCATAGCTTACGATCCTTATCTGTTCGGTGAAGAAAACGAAATACAAGCGATCATGGACAGGCGAATCGCGGCTGTAAACGCCAGTCATCCTGCAAAGGGCGTAGATCGCGTTTGTTATCCCGGTGAAAGAACTCTCGCCGTAAGAGCTAAAAGTATGAAAGAAGGTGTTGCCGTTGATGAAAAAGTTTGGGCGTACGTCGAAGGAATTGCCCGCGGAAACACCGACGCAAAGGACATCGCAAGCTCTTAAACCGCTTGTGCCGCTGCATGGCCGAAGATTTTATTTTTTTTGAAGGATCCTATTGTAGTTCAGGCGCTTTATACTATAAACTCTTATTATGTCTAAAGATAAATCTGAAAACACTTTTACACATCTTGTTTCGGGGATAAGCGTTGAAGAACGCGTTATCCTGCTTGAAAAGATCAAACAGATTTCGGAAAATCTTGCAGGACAGACGCTCGAAAGTCCGTTCAGAAAAGACGCCGATTTGGAAATTCCCTTGTCCGAAGAAATTAAAGAAGAATTTTTTCTTTACAAGGTCTTGCTCTGGCTGCGTTCGGTTTTAAAAAGCGTCCCTGTGGAAAAACTTTACGAAAAGGACAGAATTTCAAGGCTTGCTTCGGAAATTTCTCAGGCGGCTCCTGGATTGATCGATTTTGACCGCCGTAACCTTACGACGATATCTTATAATTATTTGAGACAGCTTAAAGACTGTGCGGATTTTTTTAAGACGTATTTGAACCCTATGCAGGAAAACCTAGGCGCGTTTTATGTTTTTTTAGGTTCGTTCATCCTTCCTGAAATAACGTCGCAGATAAACGAAGAAGCCGATCCTTTTTCAACGCCGCCTACGGCTAAGGTTCCCGAAGGATATCGTTCCGCCCTGATCAGGCGCATCGATGAAATTTTGAAAAACATACCCGCCGTTTCCCGTAATGTAATGTATAGATCGGTTTTATGCATAGAGTGGCTTAGACAATTTTCTTCTTTGCCGTTTGACAAATTTTTAACTGCATTTTCAAATATAGTTTCCGACAATTATATTTGTTCCTTTGAAAAACTGGGAAACAGTTTTTCCGAATTTGTAAGAGTTTTGTCATACGGAAAATCGATCAACGGAGAGACTCTTGAGGCGCTGTTTCTTTTTTCCTCTAAGAACAAGAACGACGCTAAACTTGACGAATTTTTACACGTGGCTGGGAAGCATCTTTCTGTGCTTCATTTTTTTATAGTTTCGGTTCCCGTGATTTCCATAGCTAAGATCGTGTTTTCGGATTATGCCTGGCGCCCCGATCCTTTCGGCGGCGCCGAAGACTGGTTCATAAAGTTCAAAAACGAGTGGAAAAAACGCTTTGACGCGCGCTGGGAAAAATGGCTTTTCGAATGCAAAAAGGAAGAACAGCTTTTCCTATTAAAAACTAAATTCTCTTTGAATTCTTTTCCTCTCATGCCGTCCAGGCCTTGGACTGAAGTGGGGGACGGTATCCGGTTCAGATATGAGATTACCGGAGGCTTTATAAACTGGTATTTGGAAAATTTCTTTTCCGAAAACATACGGATCCTTAAAGTTTTGCAGTTGGAAGGAGATTTTACTCAGAAAAACAGCAAGGAATTGCTTACCGGCGCCATAAGCGATCTTGTGACCGTGGATTCTTCCATGAAGAATTTTAATAGGAATTTAAGAAAGGACGGAGAGATCGGTTTGTTGTTCGACATGTTTGCAAAAGAACACTTGAGAACGATCAAAACCCAAAAAAAGATCGATTTCGTTATGGCAGGTTTCGCCCAAAATATAAAAGACATGAAAATGCATTTGGGCAATGCGATCCGCGCTTTGATTTCCATATTGCAGAGTATTTTAGGCGTGTCGGAAAATAAGGAGCCGTGCCCGATCAGAAATTTGAACACTATCTGCGGACAAAGAAACCAAAGCTATATTGCCGAATTGAAAAAACTGTTTACGACTTTGACGGATCTTCTTGAATTGCTCTGCGGAATTGAGCTTTTGGAATTGGAAAGCGCGGAAGCATGAAAAAATTTTCTCTTTGTGCTTCAGTCGGAGATTATGCGGTGTTCCACTTTATCTGTGGCGGAAAAGAGCTTTCAGGCGGCAGTTATCCCGTGTGCGGGATGAGCTTGCTAAGAGCCGGTTCCATGCGTTTTAGATGGAATGAAAAAAATAAAAACAGAGATTTGTTTTTTTCATCGCTTTGCGGTAAAGAGAACCTTTGCCGCGGGGGAGCGGAGAAAACTGAGGGCGGCACGTCGGAAACGGCGGATATTCCGGAGATGCTATATGTGCCGAAGGGGCGCACCGAAAATTTTTTGCCGATCCCTGTTCCGCTGGAACTCGTCCACTCCCGCGACGTTATCATACTTGGAAGCGGAAAAGAAACTCAGGGCAGACAAGCCGACGGAATGCTCACGAAAAACAAGGCGCTTTTGCCGTCCGTGACCGTCGCCGATTGCGTGCCGGTTTTTTTGTACGACAGGCGAAACGGCGTTTTCGGCGTCTTGCATTCGGGATGGAAGGGCACGGGAATTATAAAAACCGCGCTTCAAAAAGCCGAAGAAGAATTTGGGACTAGGGCGGAAGACGTGTGCGCCGTTTTAGGCCCTCACATACGTTCTTGCTGTTATATCGTAGACGAGGAACGTGCAAATTATTTTGCTGAAAATTTTACGCCCGATTGTGTTGAAGCCGCCGGAACTTTAAATTGCAACGGAACTTTAAATTGCGGCGCGCCGAGCGCGCGCGAAAATTTTAGCGGCAAAAAAATGTTTCGCCTTTCGCTTGAAAAGGCCAATTTAAATATTTTGCAAAAATGCGGAGTTCCGGCCTGCAATATTGCGCTATGCACGGACTGCACGTGTTGTTCCGTATTGACCGAAGAATGCGACAACGGCCGAGTCGATGAACCTAGCGGATTGCGCGAATCGATCGAAGCGCGCGGGCAAAACTGCAATTCGCGCGTGGCTCCTGAATATGTTTTCGGCTCTTTCAGACGCGAAACTTCACGTCTTGATCCTGATCTTCCTATGGACGAACGTTGGAAATATTTTACGGTGCAGGCTGCATTTTGCGGCCACCTTGCTTGACTTTATTAATTGACATGTATTCGCTATAAGCCAGAATAAAAGGGCCCGATCCCTTTGCGTCGTCTTTTACAATCGGCTCTGACATATAGTATTCGAACGAACCGTTCCGCCTTAAATTGTTTTGCGGGCCAAGTCCTGCAGAAAGGCATATGCCGCCCAAACTTATCTTTCCGTCTTCATTTATAAGATAATTATTGCATATTCTCTCGAACGCTTTTTCTCCGGCTCTGCGGCATTGCTCGGCAAAGCCGGAGCCGAAATTGAAATTGCCGCCGAAGTCGTCGTAGCCGTAGAAATCGTCGCCAGGACCGAAGCCGCCGCGGTTGCCGAAGTCATCGATGCCGTCGGATCTACCGCCGTCGCTCACATTGTCTTCCAAAATCTTTGTACGCACTCCCTTTAAAAGCGAATATGCGATTATCGCGCTTCCGCTTGTTTCAAGATAGTTGGGACTTCTGTCGGGCAGGTTTGGAATTTGATACCACATGCCGCTTTTATCCTGATATTTTAGCATTGAAGCCATAAATCGAGAGAAATTCTTTTTCAGTTTTAACCAATCTTTCGTGTTTTTTTTAGCGCTCTTATTCAGCGTGTCCAACATCGCCATCGAATACCAGCCTAGCGAGCGAAGCCAAAAATGTTCGGAAAGCCCGGTTTTTTTATCGGCCCAAAAAGCGGATTTTGAGCTGTCATAAGCGTGGTAATAAAGGCCGGTTTTTTTATCCCGCATTTTTTTATCCGCAGAAAAAAACTGCCCGTAAATATCGCGCACCGCATCTTCGTTATATTCGAATTCCGCTTCGTACTCCATTAAAAAAGGCAAGGCCATATAAAGTCCGTCAAGCCATACCTGGTTCGGATAAATCTTTTTATGCCAAAAATTGCCTTCGGCGGTTCTGGGATGAGAGACGAGTTGATCAAACAATTTTGCGGCGGCCCTTGCGTATTTTTCTTTTCCGGTGAGTTTATAAAGCGTTATGAGATTTTTTCCGCCGTTTATATCGTCGAGGTTGTAATCTTCTTTTTTGTAGCCGTCTATAGTCCCGTCTTCGTGTATGCGGGCGTTTTCATATTTTTCAGCAAATTCAAAGTATTTTTTTTTGCCGGTGACGGCATAAAGCTCGAGGATTGCCATAATCATGCAGCCGTCTATGTAGTCCCACCCGGACATTTTACCGGCGCGTGCCTTTTCGATATTCCATGCGGGAATTTCTATCGTAGAATTATCGATCAGACCGTCGATATATGAATCAATAATTTTAAAATCCATTCTAAACTTTCCCTCGTGTAAGTCTGCCACGAAACTTGTAAATGAGCGCAGCGAACGGTGTGGGCATGCTACGTTTTGCAAATAATCTTCATATTTGCTATACTTTGAAAATCCTGCGGGCGCTTGCGGCTCTTGCCCGCCGCTTTTGCGTTTTCATTATAGTTTGAAACGCTTCGCTTTTTCCGCATAAAACTTGTAAAAAAAAGGATTTGGAGAAAAATCATGTCCAATATAAAAAACGACAGCCGTATTTTAATATGCGCGGCGCTGAATATGTTTAAAACTTCAAAAGGAATTTCCGGGGATGAAATAGACGCCGCTTCTATACAGCTTGAAAATCCTCCCGATCCTGATATGGGCGACCTTGGAAGCCCCATGTTCATTTTTGCAAAAGTCTTGCGGACGGCTCCTCCCGTTATTGCGCAAAATGTGGTAAAAATTATTTCGGAAAATAAAAACTTGGCCGGAATAGACTCTTGTTCAATAGGGGAATTTGTTGCCGAAGGTCCGTACGTAAATATAAAACTGAATAAAGTTTCGGCGATAAAGACAATATTGAACCGCATATATTCCGAAGGAAGCGGTTACGGTTCTTTTGACGAAGAAGGTAAAAAACCTTTGGCGGGACGCCGCGTCATGGTTGAGTATTCAAGCCCGAACACAAACAAACCGCTTCACTTAGGGCACATGCGTAACGATGCTCTGGGAGAAAGCGTAAGCCGTATTCTTAAAAAGGCCGGAGCAGAAGTATTTAAAGTCAACATAATAAACAATCGCGGTATACACATATGCAAATCTATGCTTGCATACAAGCTCTTCCATGAACCCAAGGGAGAAACGCCCGAAACTATGGGTATGAAAAGCGATCACTTTGTCGGGCAGTGCTATGTAGAATTCGATAAATATTCCAAAGAACATCCTGAAGCAAATAAACAGGCCGAGTCCATGCTTTTAGCTTGGGAAAGCGGCGATAAAAACATTCACGGAATTTGGGAAAGGATGAACGATTGGGCTATTGAAGGGATTAAGACCACTTACGATCGTACGGGGGTTTCGTTTGATAAACTTTATTATGAAAGCGAAACTTATCTTAAAGGGAAAAAAGAAATTCTTGAAGGACTTGAAAAGGGCATTTTCTATAAAGAAGAAGACGGTTCCGTTTGGGTCGACCTAAAACCCTTAGGCATGGACAAAAATAAGGTATTACTGAGGAAGGACGGAACGTCTTTATACATGACGCAAGACATAGGAACCGCAATTTTCCGCCACGACGACTGGCCGTTCAATCAGCTTGTTTATGTCGTCGCTTCCGAACAGATTCATCATTTTAAAGTGCTTTTTTATATATTGAAAAAACTCGGTTACGAATGGGCGGATAAATTGTATCATTTAAGTTACGGCTTGGTAAATCTTCCTTCGGGACGCATGAAAAGTCGGGAAGGAACCGTCGTTGACGCCGACGATCTTATAGATCAGCTTCACGCCGACGCTGTTGAAGAGATAAAAACGAAGGGACGTGAAGATGAATTGGACGATGTGGACGATGTTGCCGAAAAAGTTGCGCTTGCCGCTCTTAACTATTATCTTTTGCAGATTACGCCGGTTAAAGATATGCTTTTTAATCCTGAAGAGTCCCTCTCTTTTAACGGTAATACCGGACCTTATCTGCAATACATGGGCGCCCGCATAGCTTCCATACTGCGTAAAGCTCAAGAATCGAATATCTTGCCGTCAGAAACCGAAGCCGCCTCCGAATGTCTTACTTCGAAAGCCGAATGGGATCTTGTAAAGTCCTTGGGCGCCTTTCCTTCGACGGTTTTAAAGGCTGCGAACAATCTGGATCCGAGCCTCATGGCGACATATTTGTACGACATAAGCAAGTTATTCGGGAAATTTTATCAGTCTTGTCCGATACTGGGCGCCGAGACGGAAGTTCTGCAAAGAGCGCGCCTGCTGCTTGCAAAATGTACGCTCACGGTTCTTAAAAACGCTATGGAACTCGTCCTCATCCCGTACCTTGATAAAATGTAAAAACGGATCCGCTAATTATGTGCCGCGTGTCCCGACATAAACCTCTTCGGTTGATTCTTACCTGCGCCGCCCCTAACGCCGTCTAAGGTGATTTAAGGTTTTTATTTTTTTGACCGCTGATACAGTATCAATTCAGGGCGATATTCAAAGTGCATGTTGTCCCAGATAGGCCATTTGCCGCCCCATATAAAGCCGTTGTCTTCAAAAATTTTTATGACACCGTCGGGCGGCATCCAGCGTTCTGAAAGCGGAGTCAACATCCAATTTTGCGGATCATGTTGAGCCTGCCAGTTCCAATATATTATTTTGTGTCCCCACCGCTTGGGAAGCACGTCCACCGCAAGCCCCATCGCGTGAAAGGATTTTCTGTTTGAATCGCGTATGTTCCGCCATAAATACCCGTCCGCCTGATAAAGATCGTCGATAAAGGCCTGTACCGCGTTGTCGGTTTGGGACGCTTCGTTTATCTCGGATTCGATTTTTTTAAGGACAGGGATGATCTTTTCGTGAACGTTTAAAATTTTTCCCAAAAAAGAAGTTTTTTTAATATGCCTTTCGACAGCTCCCCTTGTTTTACAATCGTAGACGGCGTCGAAAAAATACTGCGGAGTGCCGGAACCGTTTTGCCGATTGTCGGCCGAACTGAAAAGTCTGATTCGCTCGATTTCTTCTTGAGTGTAGGTTGAAGGATCTTTTAATTCTTTTGCGTAATTATATAAAAGAGTCCAATGTTTTTGCTTGTCGCCCAAGTGTTCGCGCGGTAGAAAACTTCCGTCTGCCCAATAAAATTCCGCCGTAGACATTGTCTGATTTTCTGGAATTTTAAGCGTTATTTTCCAATCGGAAAGATCGTCGTCATATTCCGCCGTAAATGATATGTCGGGATATGCATCCATGAAGATTTCAAGTCCGTCAGGTAAGGATTGCGTTTTTTTATTATGCGAAGAAAGAGTCGCCTTGTTTTGTCCCGATAATTTTTCTTGTAAAGCCTGTGTTTTTTGTCCGTTTATGTCCGTTTTGTCAAAAACGGGCATTGAATAAAGCCGCGACATAGATGCGACAAGGATGAAAATAAAATATGCGGCAAACGGCTTCATTGTTCCCGGAGGTTTACACATAGTCGATGCTAAAGTATCCGACGCAGTTTTCATTTTTATCGGGCATCGGATACCTAGTTTGTAAGGCGGTTTATAAAGGTCTGTACGTTACGCTGATAGCGGTTAAGAATATGTCTTTATTCAAATCCAGAGAATTTGCGTATTCTTTTTCAAAGTAATTGCTGTACATGAATGATCCCGTGAGCATGAGATTTTTGATCACCTTGTATTCGACGCCGCATCCCATAACTATGCTGTCAAGGACAGGGCTGAAGGCGCTGTTTACGTCGCTTTTGGAACCTTGGTTGCTGTACATGAGCCCTGCGGAAAAGCCGAGTTTTTCATTGAACTGATAATCTGCGCCGAGTCCCACTTCCCATGAATCGTCATAGTCAAGCGATGTTCTTCCGAGAGGATTTTCCAAGTCCGCCTGTTTGTTAAAGTAGTAGTTAAAGCTTAAACTCACGTAGAGATTGTCCAAAACGTTATAGCCTGCGCCCAGTCCCAGCACTGCGGGAAGATCATTGTCAAAGGAATCGCCCTCTTGAGCCTTTAAAATATTCGGCGTTAAGCTTCCCGTTATTGATTTGTATTTGTAATCGAGCTTTGTTACGGTCTGATATTGCAATCCTAAATAAAGATTTTCCATCGGGATTACATTTATACCGATAATCCCGCCAAGCCCGTAACCCGAAGCGTCGTAGGCCAACTCTTTTCCACCGTTAAAGGCGGCGAGGGCGGGAGCCTTTAAAGATATGTTTTGATTTCCGTGTAAAAATCTTGCGGCTAATGACAAACTTACCATGTCGTTGACCACGTAAGACGCGCCCAGTATTTCACCCATTGTGGCGGAATATACTTTTAGACTGTGATTCGTGGCCGCACCTGCGAAAGCGGCTGCCATAGCGGGGACGGCAGAGTAAGCGGCTGCCGTTTTGGCAAATAATCCCGCTATCGCACCGTTGCCGTCGGAATAATCCAAAGAGCCTCCTCCCGCAAAAACTCCGAAACCGAAAAAGGCTGCCCAATTGTCTTTTTTATAGACGATTTCCAAATCGGGAAAAAAGAAAACGTTTTTGTTGTCGCTGTATTCTTTTCCGGTAGCTTTCAGTTCGTTTGTGTATTTTTTAAAGATGAACTGATTGCCTATTCCCATGTATAAACCTTCTTCCATAAAGCCTGTACCTGCTATGTTGTAAAGGACTGCTTCAGGACGCTTTGTCTCCGTAAGGCGGCTGGGGTTACGAAGGTAGCCGGAATTGAGGTTTGTTTTATTGTCTATGCCGCCGGCAAAGAGCGACGCGAAAAAAAACGACGCGCCTATGATCGCAATAAGTTTTTTCATGATTTTCTCCGAAATTATAAGTTTTTATCGTGCTCAAAGCCGTACGTTTGTGGGCCGTGCGCGCGATTTTAAATCTTTCTGATAATAGCATTATTTAAATGAATTGACAACGCGGCGACGACGCGGCTGGCGAAACGCTCGCAGCACACAGCGATTGCGCGGCGGCACTGTACGGGCTGCGGATTAAGTGCTCGCGGGAGAGTCTGCAGCCGAGTCTGTGCCCGAGCCTGAAACAGCGGCGCGTGTGAAAACAAGCGTTATTGACGTTAAAAAGGGCTTATGACACAATAGCGTAAATGAAAGTTTTTTCCGCCGGAGTACCCAAGCTATTCTTGCTTATCGCCGCCTTTGCCGTGTTTTCGGGATGTTCAAAAAAAATACCCGAAATGACGCTTGAAGAAATTGAAAGCGCGCGCGCAGTCGGAAATTCCGCTGTGATATCCAAAACAAAAAGCAAACCCTGGCGCGGTGAAAAATTCGTTCCGGGAAAAATCGGCGGCGACTGGAACGCTTCGATTATTTCGGATCCTAAGAGCTTTAATCAACTGATCGCCGAGCGTGACAATTCCACCGCATCCATTGTGTCAATGATGACGACTTCTCTTGTAGATTACGATTTTGTTTTAAGACAATGGAAGGCGAAGGCCGCCTCTTTTGAAATTATTACGGATGAAGCGGCTCAAACCCTCGACGTAAAATATACTCTGCGCGGCGATCTTTTTTGGTCTTTCCCCGATTCGGACCAAAAAATTCCCGTAACTTCCGACGATATTGTTTTTTGGTATGATAAAATCGAAGGCGATCCTGTTTTTGCCAGTTCCGCATATAATTCGCAGTTTATGACTATGAGCGACGGCGCTTCCAGGCGCATCACTATAGAAAAGATAGACGATAAGTCGTTTGTGTTTCATTTTCCTCGTATCATAGCAGAACCTCTTTTGGCCACGAACAGGGACATTAAGCCTTCGTTTTTGTATGCGGAAGCTTTGAAAAAAGGCGGAGCGCAGGCTGTAAAGGATATGTTTAACGCTTCCGTGGATGTTAAGACTATTCCGTCGTGCGGCATGTGGTTTTTGATCGAATACGTACCGGGACAGCGGCTTGTGTATAAGCGTAATCCTTTTTATTGGGATAAGGATGAAAACGGCACGGCGATCCCGTATAAGGATAAGTGCATAGTCCAAATAGTCGGCGACATAAACACTCAGTCCTTGCTTTTTAAGCAGGGAAAACAGGAATCGCATTCCGTGCGTCCCGAAGAACTTGAAAGCCTTGTCGAAGATCAAAGGGATTATACCGTTTATAATGCGGAAGGATCTTTGGGCGCAGGTTTTTGGAGCTTTAATCAAAATCCTAAAAATAAAAACGAAGCTTTTTATAAATGGTTTACGCTAAAGGAATTCCGCCAGGCTATGAGCTGTACTTTAAACCGGGAACGCATAATAATGCAGACCTACCGCAGCCTCGCGGAGCCTAAGTATACTTTTTTCCCAAAAGGAAATCCTTATTACAATGAAGACATTGTTCTGAAATACAGATACGACCTTGTTAAGGCGTTAAAGCTGTTGGAAGGAGCCGGTTTTAGAAAGGACGGCGGATATTTATATGATCCGGACGGAATAAGGGTTGAATTTGATCTTACCGTGCCTTCCGGCGTAACGACCAATAACGACATTGCCCAGATCATAAGCGACGAATGTTCGAAGATAGGCGTAAAAGTAAATGTGCGGCAGCTTGATTTTCAAAAAATCGTCGAACAGCTTACTTCTACGTACGATTGGCAGTCTTTGATAATAGCGTTGGGGGCAAATTTATGGCCGTCTCAGGGATCGAACGTCTGGCCGTCCGACGGGAACCTTCACCTGTGGTATCCGCTTCAAAAGGAACCCGCCACGGATTGGGAAGCCCGCATAGACTATTTGTATAACGAGGGGCAATACGAGCTCCACCATGAAAAGGCAAAGATAATTTGGGACGAGTATCAGTCCTTAATCCTAGAACAATGTCCTCTTATATATCTTGTCCGCTCCCGCGCTTTTTATGCAATAAGAAACGAATGGGATCAGACTAATTTTTATTTTGATAATTTAAACGGCGCCTTAACGGACAATATTTATGCGGCACGGTAGGCGGTAGATTGCGGAGTATTCGATTATGAAAGCACTGATAACGATAAAGAGGATTTTGTTTTTTGCGTGCGGCGCCGCAATAAGCCCTTGGCGCAAATTTAAAAAGCGCATGCCGCTTTCGGCCTTTATCGTCGGACGTTTTTTTACGATGATAACCATGCTTTTCCTTCTGGGGTTTGCGATGTTCGGCCTGATGGAACTTGCTCCCGGCGATATAGTAGATCAGCTTATGACGCAGCAGCTTATGGCGGCGGCTTCAGGATCTCCGGGAGGATCGGGCGGCTCTGCCGGCCTTGCGGGACAAGGGACTGCTTCCGGCAGCGCTCGGACATCGCTGCCTTCGGCGTTCAAAGAAGATCAGTATTCGGTTACGCGAAGAGAACTCGGCTTGGACAGACCTTTTTACGAACAATATTTTTTATGGCTTGAGCGCGTTATCGTCCGCCATGACCTTGGGATAAGTCTTATATCCAGAGCTCCTGTTTCATTTCTCATAAGAACAAGGATAATAAATTCCGTTATCCTCAATATGATATCCCTTGTCTTTATAACCGCATTTTCATTTTTGCTCGGCGTTTATTTTTCAAGCAAGGCTGGCACTAAGATCGACGTAGCCGCCGCATTTTTTGCGCTTTTTTTTCACGCGTTCCCGGGAATTTTACTGCTCATCCTGCTTCAGCTTTTCGCCTCTATTTCAGGCCTTTTCCCCGTTACGGCCTATCCCGACTTTCCGTTTTCCGAGGCTCCTGGAAAATTTGTGTTTTCATACGGCTATCACGTTTTTTTGCCGCTGCTCGCTTCTTTTTTAGGCGGGATAGGGGGAACTATGCGCATGATCCGTGCGACTATGCTCGACCAGATGGGAATGCCCTACATAATGGCTTTGCGCGCGCGCGGAATAAGCGAGGCAAGGGTATATCTTTGCCACGCGTTCAGAAACACGTTAAACCCGTACATAACGGGCAGCGCAAACCTCATCGCAGGGCTTTTCAGCGGCTCTCTTGTTTTGGAAATAATCTTTGCGTATCCGGGAATCGGACGCCTCATGTACGAAGCGGTTCTTCAGGAAGATATAAATCTTGTGCTTGCAAACAGCATGTTCATATCGTTTTTAGTCCTTGCTGGAATGATAATATCAGACATTCTTTTGGCTCTTGTAGATCCCAGGATAAGATATGCGGGGGCCGCATGAAAAAATTTTTTCAATTTTTAAAGACAAGACCTATTGCCTTCGTTTCCGTGATATTCATAGTCATGATGTATGTCGTTATGATCTTTGCCGAATTTTTTGCGCCTTATCCGGCTGCTCAGTCTTTTGAGGCGGCGACCTTCCATCCGGCGAACGTGGAATTTTCTTTGTTCAATCTTACGGCGCGGGAATGCCGTGTACTTGATCCTGTGACATGGCAGTATGCAAGGGTAAAAGGGGAACAGTTCCATCATAAAATTGATTTTTTTGTACACGGTACGCAGTACAAGCTTTTAGGTTTTATACCATGCGACGTGCATTTGTTCGGAAGCGAAACGGATCCTGCGACGGGAAGTTTTTATCCCGTGTTTTTGTTCGGAGCCGACAATTTGGGGCGAGATCTTTTCAGCCGCATAGTTTACGGAAGCCGAATTTCACTTACCGTAGGTTTTTTGGCGTCGGCCGTTTCGCTTTTTCTTGCAATTCTTTTAGGCGGTTTGGCAGGATATTACGGGGGCGCGGCCGATTGGAGTATTATGCGTTTTGCGGAATTTTTTATGCTGATCCCGGCTCTCTATCTTATTCTGTTTTTGCGGTCGCTTTTAAATACCCGTATGGACAGCGGAACTTCCTATATCGTGATAACCATGATACTTTCCCTTGTGGGCTGGCCCGGAAGCGCACGGACTATAAGAGGCATCGTACATTCCGTAAAACGTGAAGAATTCATAATCAATTCAAAACTTGAAGGCATTCCGTCAGGGAATATAATATTTTTTCAGATAATCCCGCAGATTTCAAGTCTTCTGATAGTAAGCGCAGCCCTAAGCGTTCCGGGTTTTATTATGAGTGAAACGACCCTTTCTTATCTCGGGCTTGGCATAAGCGATCCGGCTGTAAGTTGGGGCTCGCTTATAAACCGCGATATTTCTACGCTGAACAATCTGCAAAATTATCCGTGGCTTTTGACTCCCGTATGGCTCTTGCTCGTCGTTACGCTTGCTTTTAATTTTTTCGGCGACGCTTTGCGCGATTTTTTTGATCCTTACCATGCGGTTTTTCATACGTTTAGAAGACCTGCTAAGAGCAAAAGCAAAAAAGCCGCGCTGCAAAAGGATGAAAGAGGTGAAAACAAAAGCCGCGGTGAAAATGAAAGCCGTAAAAACGAAAGCGCCGACACTTATAGAGACTCTTTGCGCTCCGAGAGAGTCTCTCGTTTGTGTTCGGCGGACGCCCCGCTTCTTTTCGTGCGGGATCTTTTTGTAACTTTTTCCGTTTTGCGCGGAACAAAGAGGGTGGAAGTTAAAGCCGTTAAGGGTATATCCTACGAACTTTACCGCGGCGAAATATTGGGCATAGTGGGCGAATCGGGCAGCGGAAAATCCGTTTCGGTTTCGGCGATCCCGTCCCTGTTGCCTGAAAACGCTTTTATAAGCGGGAACATCTTTTATGACGGAGTCGATCTTGTTACACTCCCTCCGGAAAGTATCCGTTCTTACCGCGGCAAAAAAATAGCTTTTATTTTTCAGGAACCGGGGCGTTCTTTTGATCCGCTCCAGAATATCGGCGGCGTGTTTTTTGAAACGCTCCGCAATGTGGATCCGGCTATCGGTAAAGAAGAAGCGTTTGACAAAGCTTCACAGCTTTTGACCGAAGTGGGAATTTCAGAACCGCGCGAAAGGCTCGTGAATTTTCCGCACCAGTTTTCGGGAGGGCAGCTTCAGCGTATAGGGATCGCGCTCGCGCTTGCCGAAGGCTGTGAACTTCTTATCGCGGACGAACCTACAACAGCCCTCGACGTTACGATACAAGCGCAGATAGTTTCGCTTTTGCTTAAGCTTAGAAAAACGCGCGGACTTTCCATAATATTCATAAGCCACAATATCGAACTTGTCGCTCAAATTTCAGACAGGATTGCGGTGATGTACGGCGGCAAAATAGTTGAAAGCGGAACGGCAGAGCAGATTTATAACCATCCCGAACACGATTATACGAAGGCGCTGCTGTCGTGTTTGCCCCAGTTCGGTATGCATTATACGGCTTCCGATCTTAAAACTTATTCGAGCGCGTCTTTACCTTCGGAGGGGAACAATGGATAGAGCCGACGGTGTGCTTGTTTTTGCCGAACATCTTTCAAAACGTTTTAACCTTGAAGAAGGCGCTTTTTCAAGGCAGGATAAGACGGTTTACGCTGTAAACGACGTGTCTTTTAATATTTTTTGCGGAGAAACTTACGGGCTTGTGGGAGAATCAGGCTCTGGAAAGACGACTTGCGCGCGGCTTTTAATAGGCATGTACAGGCCTTCAAGCGGAAGAATTCTTTATTGCAACGGAAATGATAAGACCGATATAACAAAGCTAAGCCGCCAAGGTCTTAAATCCTACCGTGAAAAAGTAAAATATGTTTTTCAAGATCCGGCGCGCTCTCTCAATCCGAGGATGAGCGTTTACGAAATCCTTGTCAGCGGCTTACGCCATTCTTCCAAGTGGACAGGCGAGGAAGACGCCCTCAAAAAGGCTAGAAAAATAATTTGTGAAGTAGGGCTTACCTGCGACGATTTGGAAAAACGCCCCGCAGAATTTTCAGGCGGACAACGGCAGCGTATTTCGATTGCGCGTGGACTTATCATGGATCCGGAGCTTTTGATTTGCGACGAAGTCGTTTCCGCCTTGGACGTTTCAATACAGGCGCAAATTTTAAATCTGCTCAATAAAATTCGCAGAGAGCGAAAGCTAAGCATGCTGTTTATAACGCACGATCTTAAAGTGGCCTGTTATTTTTGCGACAGGATAGGAGTTATGCACGGCGGTGTTATTGTCGAACAGGCACCCGCAGCTGATCTGTATAAAAACGCCCGGCATCAATATACGAAATTGCTTTTTAAAGGCGGCGCACTCGGGAAGGCTGATATTTTAAACGGCACGCTCGACAAGTAAGATTGTTGGACTTTTACAATGAAAACGGATATTATGGTTATATGAAAGAAGGGGCGTTTTCCGACAAAAAACAGATTGAAGACGGCGCCGACGAACTTTGCTCTTTGCTGGCGGAATGTAGCGAACCGCAGTTTATAAAGGATTTTTTGATCTGCCTTTGCACCCCCGCGGAGATTAAAGATTTGACAAGCCGCTGGCTACTCGTAAAGGAGATAAACAAGGGAGCCACCCAGCGGGAGATCGCTAAAAAATTCGGCATGTCGCTTTGTAAGATAACAAGGGGCTCCCGGGAATTGCGTAAACCCGGCAGCACTTTTTTAAAAATGATCGATCTTCTCGATTCTCGAAAATCTCGAAAACCGTAAAAAATAAATTCCTTAGCAATTATTTTAAAAGTTCCGCAATTTCTTTTCGCTGCCAATTTACGGCGATGTCGTAGGCGGTTTCTCCCGATACGTTTTTTACGGTGCGGTCGAGTCCCTCCGAAAGGATCTTCTTTACGGTTTCGACGTCCGCCGTTTTTGCCGCATAGTGCAGTATGGTGTTGCCCTGCATGTCCGCTCTTTCGCCTGCGTACTTTATGATATTGTTCAGCAATGAAGAATCTTTTTTCTGTAAGGCTACGGAAACCGTGCAATCGTCATTCTTGTTGAACGAAATGAACGGATTAGCGCCTCCTTCGAGCAACAGTCCCGCCGTTGAATTTTGATCCGATATTGCGGCAAGCGCCAACGGCGTATACCCTGCGGCGTTCCTTATGTCTATGGGATAACCTTCGTAGATCATCGTCTGAATTATTATTCCCCTTGCCCTGTTTTGCACAGCTATGTGCATGAGCGTGTTGCCGTCCGAATCCGCAAGGTTCTTGTTTGAACCGGCCACGGCTCTGATCACGTTTTCGTTTTTGCTCAAGGCAAGAGAAAACGGTGTTTCGCCGTTTTTATCGCGCGTTAAAGCGCTTCCGCCTGAATTGCGTATCTTTGTGATTATTTCGACGTTTCCCGTAAGAACCGCTTCGTGACTTGCGTTTCGTCCGTCCATGTCTTGAATGCCGGGATTTGCTCCCGCGCTCAGCATCATATCTATCAATTCGATGTTTTGTCCTCGTACGGCGTTTATAAGTATGCTCCTGCCTGCCGCGTCGGTAGCGTTCGGATCCGCCCCTCTATCGAGTAAAAGCAAGGCCATGTCTTTTTTGCCCGACAGCGCGGCTTCCGCCAAAGGCGTTGTCCCCTGCATGTTCTGGGAGTCTATCATTATTCCTCTTTTTATAAGATCGTCTGCGGAATTAAAGGCATTCCAGCGCACCGCCGTATGCAGCGCCGTGCTTCCCGAATTGTCGCGGGTGTTAAGAAAACTTCCGTACGCTAAAAGAAGATCGATTGCCGCCGTATTGTCGGTTTTTACAGCATTTATAAGCGGTGTTTCGCCGTTCGCATTTTTTACGTTTACGTCCGCTCCTTTTTCAATTAATGTGGATATCGAATCTTCAAGTCCCCATTCGGCCGCATAGTGAAGAGCCGTGTTTTTGCTTCCGTCTACGGCAGTTATCGTCTTTGATGTTATTATCCAATCGGCGCTGTCTTTGCCTTCGGTAAAAGCAAGTCTCAGAGGCGAATAATTTTTTGTGTTTGACGCAAAGATATCGGCATTCATTCCTATAAGAAGTTCGCCAATGTCGCGCCGTCTTTTTTCAATGGCAAGATACAGCGCAGTATTTCCATCGGCGTTGCGTGCGTCTATGTCCATGCAAATCGAAGCGATGTAGGCTACTGCTTCGAGCGGCGCACCTTTTAGAACCGCAGTGTGCAAAGGAGTATTACCCTTTGAATCTAGTGAATTGACGTTTGCGTTTGTTACAAGGCTTTTTATTATCCTTATGTTTTTTGAAAGCGCCATCGTGAGAGGGCTGTTCCCGTTCATGTCATAGGCGTTTATGTCCGCTCCGTTTTTTACGTAAAATTCAATGTGATTTTCTCTGTCCGTTTTTACCGCTGTGGAAAGAGGCGTAAGACCTTCTTTGTTTCTGGCGTTTATGTCCGCCTTATTTTCAACCAAAAGGGACAAAATCGCAGGATCTGCGTTTATTAAGGTTGCCGTGTGCAAAACGGTGTCGCCGTATGTGTCCTTTTTTCTTGTGTCCGCCTTGTTTGAAATCAGTAATGAATATGTTTCAAGCTGTTTTTCCTGCGGAATGATCAAGAGGATGGGCGTTTTTCCGAGCGTGTCGGGCGCGTTTACATCCGCTCCGTTTGAAAGCAATAATGAGGCGATCTGGGTGTTTCCTTTCCTGACTGCGGAATGCAGCGGCGTCGAACCTGAAATATCCTGTGCCTTTACAGAAGCGCCGTTTGCCACAAGGTAGCGCGCTATAGCCATGTGTCCCAGCGAAGCTGCGGCGTGAAGAGGCGTTTGCCCGTCGGAAATTCTTAAACTCATATTCCTTGAAAGCACGGCGTCTTCAAAATATGAATATTTTCCGTTGACGGGTTCTGCGCCTGCTTTTAAAAGTTCGGCCGCGTTGCGGACGGAAATATCGTTATCAAAATCTTCAAGGGCAAGCCTAAGGGGAGTTATGCCGTTTTCGTCTTTTACGTCGATAGGAATGTTTTTTCTTATACAATAAGAGAGCGCTTTTTCGTTATGCGTTTTAATAAAATAATGAACTATAGATTGCCCTGATACGTCGCGTATTTTTCCGCTGTGGGTCGTTATCATTATGTCGTAATACGCGTCGCTTTTTGCAAGAGCCTTTTCAAGCGCCGTAATGTTATTCCCGTCGTGTATGAAGATGTCGTTGCCTATTAACGCCAGAGTGCGCGCCGCTTCGTAGCAGTCGTTATCTATGGCTATATGAAGAGCGGTTTCGCTGTTGTAGTTTTTAAGGGTAGTGTCTGCGCCTTTTAAAATCAAAAACGTGATCAGATTTCCGTCGTTTATTTTGGCTGCGATGTGCAATACCGTATTGCCGTTTTCATCCGCACTGTTGATGTCGGCCTTTGCGTCAAAAAGAGCCTTTGCTTCTTCTATGCGTTTTTCCGCTATCAGTTGCTGCGCCGAAAGTTCTGCCGCGCTCTGTCTGCTTGTTTTTGTAGTATGACACCCCAAAAATATTGCTGAGGATAAGATCAAAAGTGTAACGGAATATTTTTTCATTCTAACTGACTCCCTGTAAATCTTTTCCGCCTTAAGTATTTTTTTTATCACGGAAAGAGATACCCTTATATTAGTTTTCGGAATAAAAACGGGAGGGAGTTAGTTATTTTTTAGATGCACATTTATTGCATCGTCCCCAGATGCATGTTTGAATTTTTCCTGCTACGGAACCTTCGGGGAGAAGTTCCGTGCATTTTGATGTAATCTTGCTTAAGAATTCTTCGTCATAAATGTCTTGTATTTTGCCGCATTCCATGCATTTAAAATGTATGTGCGGTACCGTAGTTGCGTCGTAACGCAGTTTGTCTTCTTCAAGCTGTATTGTCCGGACAAGACCGTGTTCCGTAAGCAGTTTCAGCGTGTTGTAGACCGTCGTTCTTGAAAGAGTCGGATAATCGGGAAAAAGCGCCGTATACACCATATCTACGGTAGGATGATCGGGGTGTTCGCAAAGATATTTGTAGACCGCGATTCTTTGAACCGAAGGTCTAATCCCTTTTTTTGCGATTTTGGAAAAGTAATTGTTTTCCATATAAACTATCTTTCTCCCATAAAAACTTTTGCAGGAAGTTTCAACTTCCGAAAAAGTTTTTTCGGCGCTTTCGCGAACATCAGTTGAGAAAGCGCAATAAATAATCGAGTTTGCAGAATAAGTTGTAGTGTATTCATTTTGTTTTTATCAAAACGATACATATACAACTCCTTTCACAAACATCCGCGCAAACTCGAGATAAAAAACAACGGCGATATTTCAGACGTTGTTTTTTATCTTTCTCCCATAAAAACTTTTGCAGGCTCCTGCAGCGAAGCTTCAAGCCAATTTCAAGCCGGTTTCGGCGAACCTTTTGCAAGTTTCAATTTCTGCCCGGATCCTTTCGGATACGTCAGAGTCTGCGCTTGGACTTTATAAAACCGAACACAGACTCTTGATTACGCCGGCAAAATCCGATTCTTATTTGAAATACCGTGCAAGAAGTCCGTTAAATCCGGCTCCGTGCCGCGCTTCGTCTTTTGCCATTTCGTGTACGGAATCGTGCACGGCGTCGTACCCTAATTCCTTTGCACGCTTTGCAAGCTGGAATTTGCCGTCGCAGGCTCCCGCTTCCGCTTCTGCGCGAAGTTCAAGGTTTTTGTGCGTCGAATTAGTCAAAACTTCTCCGAGCATTTCCGCAAACCTTGACGCATGGTCGGCTTCTTCAAACGCATAGCGTTTAAACGCTTCAGCGACTTCGGGGTAGCCTTCACGCTCCGCCTGACGCGACATCGCAAGGTACATTCCCACTTCGCAGCATTCGGCGTTAAAATTTTCACGCAAACCTTGGACTACCTGTTCGTCCAATCCTTTTGCAACGCCGACGCTGTGTTCGCACGCAAAGCCATTCGTCTTTTTCTGCTCTTCAAATTTGTCCTTTGAAGCTCCGCATTGCGGACATTTTTCAGGGGCGCTGTCGCCCGTGTGCACATATCCGCAAATTTTACAGACCCATTTTTTCATACAAGTCTCCTTTCGGCAGTCATGTCATCTGCCTTTGTTCATGTGGATGCTGAAAACGATCTTTTTCGTATATAAGATCATACCGTGATTTTAGCGGCCGTCTTATTTTGCGCTTTCATATAAGATACCGTCTTATGAAAACGCTTCAGCATTGGAACATATCTGTTTTTAATAATATTCCAATATCAATGATATGTCAATATTAAATTTGTAATAATTATAATTTTATAATCATTGTAAGGCTTTTCGGCTTACAGTCATATAAGGCTTAAAGCGCAAAACTTAAATGAAAAAAATCTATTATCGCGGGTGGCGGGGTAAATACAGTCAGGAAGATGCCGGCAAGTTTTCGTACGTGAAAAAAAAATACCCGGCGCAGCGAATGCCCGGGTAAGCATTTAATTTAAAAATTTACGCTTTTACTGGAGAAACGGAAGCCGTCATTCTGTTTTTATGCTCGGCAAAAACCACTTGTCCGTCAACAGTTGCAAACAGGCTGTCGTCCTTAGCCCTCATCACGTTGTTTCCAGGATGAATTTTAGTTCCTCTCTGTCTTACTATTATTGAACCGGCTTTGACGGTTTCTCCGCCGAATTTTTTAACGCCGAGATGTTTAGGATTCGAGTCGCGGCCATTTTTCGCACCGCTTCCGCCTCTTGATCTTCCCATATTATGCCTCCGTAAAGTCTGATTTCCTAAAATTGCACGAAGAAGAAAATTTCGATTTTCGACTGAGTGCAGTTCATGCGCATTTTGCGCAGCAAACTCGCAATTAAAAGACGTCGCGCTTATTTAGCGACGGCTTTTAAACTTTCCTTAAAATTGTACAGCGAGTAAATTTTCAGATTTATGAGCTGTGCAATTCATGCGCTCTTTGCGCACAATTTATAAACGAGTTTTCAAAGAAAACTCGCAATTAAAAGACGTCGCGCTTATTTAGCGACGGCTTTTAAACTTCATACAAAATATTTTCAGGATAATCCTTTGACAGGGAAGAAAAGCCCTTTTTCAAAAGATTTCCCGCAAATACCAGTTCGGCGTTCGTCTTTTCGTCAAACCGGTTTTGTCTTATGCGAAAAAATACCGTTCCGCGTAAAGACGTATCGCTTTCCAATTGTACACCTTCCGTTTCAGATAAGACTTGCATGACGGTTCGCATCAAAAAACTGATTGCCGCACAAACTATGTCCGAACCTTTGTCGGCATAGCCGGAATGTCCTTTTGCCTCGCAGGAGCGAAGCCTTCCGTCTTTTTCCAGCGCAAGGTGTATTGTCGTCATTATTTATGCTACGACTATATCCTCTACACGGACATTGGTATATTGTTGTCTGTGTCCGATAAGGCGGTGATAGTCTTTTTTGCTCTTGTATTTTAAAACAAGAACTTTTTTGTCCCTGAATGAATCTTCAACGATGATTTTGACCTTTGCGCCTTTTACATACGGTGAACCTACGCTGATCTTATCGCCGTCGCTTACAAGCAAGACGGAATCTATATCGATAGCGGTTCCTTTTTCCGCATCAAGTTTATCGACTTGCAGGATGGCGCCTTTTTCGGCTTTAAACTGTTTACCCATGTATTCGACAAGTGCGTACATATAAATACCTCAATCTAACAAAATGAATATGAAAATTCGCCGCGGTATTTAACGGGACATACCACAAGCTAGTTTAGCATACATGTAGAAGAAATAATATCGTAAAAGTTGTTTTTTAGTCAAGCTGGGTTCAAAAATTCCAAACTGTTGACAGCTGGCGTAAAAATCTGCAAAAAGCCGCCGGTTCCGAAAATCATCCTTGACCGCAACATATAGAGCGATTACACTGTATAAATGTTGATAGTAATCAACATGATTCCGCTTGTAAATTAAGCGGAATAACAAATTTTTTATAGGATTTTTTATGAAAGAGATGAAGAAATTCTTAGCTTTTCTGTTTATGACGACAATTTTTATAATTGCCGGCTGTTCTGCGAAACAAAACGGTGCGGGTAACGTCAGCGGAGTTTTTAACGGCACGGGACAGGGTATTCACGGCGATGTTAAGGTGGCGGTTACCTTAACGAACGGTAAAATTACGGATGTTTCCGTCGTTTCACACAACGAAACGCCGAATATTTCCGATGCCGCAATTCAAAATATACCTAAAAACATTGTCAAATATCAAAGTTTGGCCGTCGATACGGTATCCGGCGCGACCGTTACAAGCAATGCTATATTGAATGCCGCTGAAGCTGCTTTAGCCGAATCCGGTGCAAATGTTGCGTTTTTTAAAAATGCGGTAAAAAAAGCCGCGGCGAAGAAAAAGGCGGTAACAAAAAAAGCCGATGTGGTTATTGTCGGAGCGGGCGGAGCCGGTCTTGCCGCAGCGGTGAGTGCAAAACAAGCGGGCGCTTCGGTTATTATTGTTGAAAAAATGCCCTCGGTCGGCGGTTCAACAATTATTTCGGGCGGTCAATATAACGCCTTCGACCCCGGCCGCCAGCACAAAATCCAGATTAGAAAAGGCAACTTGGACGCCATAAACCGCTATATCAATGCCGAGCCTGCAAACGATTTGCATAAAGAACTTATCGAAAAAGTAAAGGCGCAGCTTAAAGAATATAACGACAGTAAAGCGACTTATACCTTTGATTCTGCCGAATTCCACGCGCTGCAAACCTTTGAAGGCGGCGACCGCGTCGGCAATCTCGAATTGGTTTATCAGCTTACGCAGGGCGCTCAAGAATCCGTGGGTTGGCTTGAAAGCATAGGCGTGGGTGTTCAGGAATTTGTGGGAATGGTAACAGGTTCTATGTGGCCGAGAACTCACCAATTTGAAAAACCGCTTATGACCGGTCCTATTGAAGCTTATATGGCATATTTGAACGGCGCAAAGGACTGTGAGATTTTGTTGAGCACGAAAGCGGACGAACTGATCATAAAAGACGGAAAAGTTACGGGGATAAAAGCGTCTTCGGTTAGCGAAGATTATACCCTTCTTGCCGAAAAAGGAGTTGTGCTTGCAACCGGAGGTTTTGCACGAAATCCCGAATTGATTGCGAAATACGATATTCACTGGGGCGGCTTGGACGGACTGGGCTCGACGAACCACATGGGTGCAACCGGCGACGGCATTATCATGGCTCAAGCTGCCGGAGCAAACCTTGTAGGAATGGAATGGATTCAGCTTTTACCGGTCGGTAATCCGGAAACCGGCGGAATGTCCGGTAACATATCGATTAACGCTGCGAACCAATTGTTTATAAATCTTGAAGGAAAAAGATTTGTAGCCGAAGACGAAAGACGCGACAATCTTACGCGGGCATTGTTGGCTCAGCCTGAAAGAAAGATGTTTATTCTTCACGATGCGCATGAATATACTTCAGGCGATGTTAAAAACGATTTTAACGAAACGATAGACGAGCTTGTTGCCAAAGGACTTGTAGTTAAAGCCGATACGATAAGAGGTTTGGCCGAAAAGATGGGCGTCAATCCCGATAATTTGGTAAAATCGATAGAAGAATATAACGAAGCCGTTGACGGAAAAATAAAAGATCCTCTTAATAAGAAGGTTATGGATAAGCGATTTGATAAAGCGCCGTTTTATGCCGGAATCCGCGTTCCGACAATACATCATACAATGGGCGGCGTCGCAATCGATAAAGATGCGCGAGTGCTCGATGCAAGCGGTAAAGCAATTCCCGGTTTATACGCTGCAGGTGAGGTTACCGGCGGTATACACGGTTCGAACCGTTTAGGCGGCAACGCACTGCCCGACACGGTTGTGTTCGGTAAAATTGCCGGAGCTTCGGCGGCTTCCGCGAAGTAAAAAAAGGCCGAGCGATTAGTGCGCGCTTTGCGCACTGTTGATACATGAGTCTTTGAAAGAAAACTCGGCCGTTTGGCGAGGCGGCGCCACATAGCCGCCGAAGTTAAACCTGTATTTAAAATGGTCGGGGCTGTCCCGGAAGCGATTTAAAACTTCACGAAGGGCAGCCCCTGCATTTAGCCGGTATAAGCGGCTTTTTCCTTTTTATTTTATCTTATATGTACTTGTAGTGATAGTTCCTCCGTTTGTGTAAACGTCAAACGAGATAGATTTTGTCTTTGTAAGGTCCATCGCGCTGTAAAATTCCTGCAGGTTGGTAATGCGTTTACCGTTTACGGCGGTTATGATATCGCCTTCCTGAAGCCTGAGAGACGCGGCCGGCGTTTTATCGTATATGTTGCTTACGACTACGCCCTTTACATTCTTGTCGTCAATTTTTAGCTGCTCGCGAAGTTTGTCCGTCAGCGGAACCGCGAGGAAGCCCGGCCATGTCTTGCCGTCGTTCGCCGCTACGTCCGCCTTGCGCTCTTCGATTTTAACTTTTACGGAGAGGGGCTTTCCTCCGCGGATCAAACCGAATTCGGCGTTTTTTCCGGCTCTAAGATTTCCCACTTCGCGCACAAGCTGGTCTACGGATTTTATCTCATGACCGTCGAGCGAAGTGATATAATCGCCGGATTGAAGCCCTGCCTTATAAGCGGGAGAATCTATAAACACCTGCGCCGCAAAAGCGCCCGTTTTATTGCTTACGCCGAGCGATTCCTTGTATTCGTCCGAAATTTCTATGAGAGAAACTCCGAGCCATCCGTAAGAAATTTTTCCCTCGTTTATAAAAGCGTCGATCGCGTGTTTGAGGTTGTTTATCGGAATTGAAAATCCCAATCCCTGAGAACCGCCTGAAGAAGAAGCGATCCAAGTGTTAAGCCCTATGACTTCTCCGTAGATGTTCACAAGGGGGCCGCCGGAATTTCCTTGGTTAATCGCAGCGTCCGTTTGAATAAAATCTGAAACGTTTCCGATTCCGCTGCCGGAACGGCCGGTCGCGCTTATGATTCCCTGCGTTACCGACTGACTGTAGCCCAGCGGCGCTCCCATCGCAAGACATATGTCGCCCGCCTGAACCTTGTCGGAATCTCCCAAAACGGCTACGGGTATGGTGTTGTCGCTCGATTCAAATGATACCAGAGCCACATCCATCCTCTCGTCGGCGCCTACGAGTTTTCCGCTGAATTGACGGCCGTCGTTCAGTTTTACGGAAATATCGGTAGCTTTTCCGGCTACATGATTATTCGTAAGTACGTAGATTGTCTTGCCCGATCTGCGCACTATCACGCCGGATCCCAATCCTTTTTGTTCGTATTCGCGGGGAGTGCTTTCCTGCCGGTTCCTGTCGTTAGGATTGCCGAAGAAAAAGAAGGGCATGTTTTCAAAAGGCGACGGTGTAACCGTCTTTTTTTCGGTTACGTCGACTTCCACTACGGCAGGGAGCACTTCGCTGCTTATGGAACGGAATGCGTTTTGCAGAGATTCTACAACCTTTAAAGAATCCTGCGGTATTGAAACGGCCGCCGTTTTCGTTTCTGCAAAAGCCGTAGCCGCCGAACCTTTTACGGCGACGCCGCGGTAATAAAGAGAGACCAAGCCGAAAGATAAGACGGCCGCAGAGACGGCTCCTATCAGGTATTTAGTCCATTTTTTCATCTTTTTAAGCCTCCAAAAGCTAATAAATTTTTTATCACGGTTCAATTTGACCTGTATCTATCATTTAAAATAATCAATTCCTAAAAAAAGCGTTACAAAAAAATGCGCCGGACCTGATAATTTTCTGTTAGCAGACGGATTTTAGCCGAAAGCGCGGTTTTATTCAGCTGACAATTTCAAAACTTTGAAATTCGGCATTATTCGACCTACAAAGAATTCTATTTTTCCTTACTATATAGTATAATATTCTTATGCTTAATTTTACATATTACGCCCCTACACAGATTGTGTTCGGCAAAGGAACGGAAAAACAGACGGGTCAGCTTGTAAAGGCGCAGAATTGCAAAAAGGTGCTCGTGCATTTCGGCGGTAAGTCGGCAAAAGAGTCCGGTTTGCTTGACAGTGTTTACGATTCTTTAAAAGAAAACGGCATAGACTTTGTAAGTCTCGGAGGCGTAAAGCCTAATCCTGTTCTTTCTTTAGTGGAAAAAGGAATCGAACTTTGCAAGGCTGAAAAGGTTGATTTTATTTTGGCCGTAGGAGGCGGATCGGTCATAGATTCCGCCAAGGCCATAGGGTACGGAATGACAAATGATTTTCCGGTTTGGGATATCTACAGCCGCAAAAATGCGCCTAAGGCGTGTCTTCCGATCGGGGCTGTTTTGACTATCGCGGCAGCAGGAAGCGAAATGAGCGATTCTTCCGTGATAACGAACGACAAAACGCTTGAAAAAAGAGGGTTTTCAAGCAATTATTGCCGTCTTAAATTTGCAATAATGAATCCGGAACTGACGTTCAGCTTGGGACAATGGCAGACTCAAAGCGGCGCTACCGATATCATCATGCACACTCTTGAAAGGTGGTTTACCGCAAAGGGACAGGAATCTTCCGAAATGGTAGATTATATTGCGGCGGGGCTCGTAAAGACCGTCATGCACAACGCGCCTGTCCTGCTCGGCAATCCTCGCGACTATAATGCGCGTGCGGAGATCATGTGGGCTTCAAGTCTTTCCCATAACGGGCTTACGGGGCCGTTCGGAAACGGAGATTGGGCGGTTCATCAGATCGAACATGAATTGGGCGGAATGTTTGATGTTACGCACGGCGCAGGCTTGGCGGCTGTATGGGCTACGTGGGCGCGCTACGTCTATAAGGAAAACGTCGAACGCTTTGTTAAAATGGGCACCGATATTTTCGATATGAAAAAGCCTTCAAAAGGGGACGAGGAAAAAACCGCCCTCGAAGCTATCGCGAAGATGGAAGCCTTTTTCAAATCCGTCAATATGCCGATTTCAATAAAAGAGCTTGGTCTTGATTTAAGCGACGCTCAATGCGAACAGCTTGCCGTAAACTGTACTTGGCAAGGCACGAGAACCGTCGGCGCCGTAAAAAAACTGGGAAAGGCCGAACTTACGGAAATATATAAAAAGGCTCGCTGAATTATACGCCGTCTTAGCCTGATTTAAGCCGGTAAAGTTTGATTTTGAGGTTTTGTTATGATCCGATTTGCCGACGAGGCTGTAATTGAAGTGCGTTCCGGAAAAGGCGGAAACGGCTGCGTCTCTTTTAGACGGGAAAAATACATTCCTAACGGTGGTCCTTCCGGAGGGGACGGCGGAAAGGGCGGCGATGTAGTTTTTCGCGTAAAACGGAATATGCGTACGCTGGCTTCGCTAAGGTATCGCCGCTTTTTTAAGGCTCAAAACGGTCAGGACGGCATGAGTTGGGGGAAATACGGCAAGGACGGCGAGGACGTCATAGTTTTTGTTCCGCCAGGTACGACCGTTCGGGATTACGAAACCGGAGAGATCATCCGCGATTTTACGGTTGAAAGCGACGACGAAAGTTTTGTGTTTTTGAAAGGCGGAAACGGCGGGTGGGGGAATATTCACTTTAAAACTTCCACCAATCAGGCTCCGCGGCATGCAAATCCGGGGCAGGCGGGACAAGAGCGTAAACTTCGCATAGAACTCAGCATAATGGCCGACGTGGGGCTTGTGGGCTTTCCCAATGCGGGGAAATCTTCGCTTCTTACGGCCTTTACAAACGCCAGACCGAAAATCGCTCCTTATCCTTTTACAACGAAAATTCCAAATCTCGGAGTTTTAAGGGTTGATAACGAAAGAGACATAATAATTGCGGATATTCCGGGAATAATCGAAGGCGCATCGGAAGGAGCCGGATTAGGCTTTCAGTTTTTAAAACATATTTCCCGCACAGCATGCCTTTTATTTATGATAGATTGCAGTGAAGAAAACTGTTTTACCGCCTATGATGTTTTATGCGGTGAAATTTCATCGTATTCGGCGGATATTGCAAAAAAACCGCGAATAGTCTTATGTAATAAAATTGACGTCGAAGGCGCCGCTGAAAGAGCTGAAAAAGTTTCTTCCGACATTAGGAAAAAATACGGCGACATAGCGGTAATTCCCGTTTCAGTTCTTACAAATTCCGGGCTGGGCAGCGCGCGCAACGCGATAATGAGTCTGGTAGACAGCCTTGAAAACAATGAAAAGGTCGGTAAAAACAATGCAGGCAATGCAAGTATTTCTCCGTCTTTTATGGACTTGCGCTCGGTAGACGAAGAAGCCGAAGTTCAATATCCCGGTTCCGAAAGATGAAGATTGCCGTCTTGGGCGGGAGTTTTAATCCCGTTCACGCAGGGCATGTTGCGCTTGCGAAATCCGTATGTGACGAATTGGGTTATGACAGATTGCTGTTCATTCCCACTTTTTATCCTCCGCATAAAATTATAGGCGACGCTCCGTCTGACGAAGACCGCATTAAAATGCTTTCGCTTGTCTGCCTTTCGGACAGCCGTTTCGAAGTTGAATGCTGCGAGCTTGAACGAAAGGGAATTTCATACACATGGGACACGGTTTGTTTTTTGGAACAAAAATATTCGGAATGTCTTTCTGCGAAGATCGGCCTTGTTTTGGGGCAAGACCTTGCGGCCGAGTATTATAAGTGGAAAAACGCCGAGTATCTCGCTCAAAAAACGGACATCATACTTGCGCGGCGCCCGGAAGAAATTTTGCCTTCAAAGATCGACTCTTCAAAAGTTGGCTTTTTAAACGCCGGCGTGGAAAACCGTTCCCCAAAAGAAGAAGCGGCGGTTAACGTGCCCCGCGGCCCGTATACCGGCGTAAGAGCCTCGGATCAAATGCTGGAAGATTTTCCGTATCCCCACAGAATTTTAAAAAATCCGCTTTTACCCGTTTCTTCAACTCAGATAAGGCAAAAAATTTCTTCAGGTCAGGATTGGCGCGATCTTGTCCCGTTCGAAGTTTATTGTTATATTAGAAAAAGAAAATTATATGGATGTAAAGCTTGAAGATGAGGGTCCGTGCAATAAAAAACGGTTGTGCGAAAGATCTTCTATTTTGCAGGTTATAGAACGGGTTCGCAGATACGCATTTAAAGCTCTTTCAAAAAAACGTTACGAACATTCGGTACGAGTAGCCGAAACCGCAAAAAAAATGTGCGTTTTGTACGGAATTGACCCGGATCTCGGATATCTTGCCGGAATCGCCCACGACATATGCAAGGAAATGAAGGATGAAGATATTCTTTCGCTTGCGTTGCGGGACGGAGATCCCGTTACTGAAGTTGAAAAAAGCAAGCTTTCGCTCTTGCACGGACGCGCCGCTGCGGTAATGCTTAGAGACGATTTCGGTATAAACGACAAAGAGCTATTGCAATCCGTCGCTTGCCATACGTTCGGAGATCCTTCTTTGAGTAGACTCGGCAAAATAATATATGCCGCCGACAAGATCGAGCCCGGCAGAGGACATGTGAGTGCGGAATATCTTGACAGACTGTTTTCGCTTGATTTGGATCATTTAGTTAAAACCGTTTTATCCGAGGCGATTTCCTATGTTAAAGAAAAAAAATACGCCGTGTCGCCTCAATCGATTGCTTTTCTTAAAAAGATTGAAGAAGACATAGCGGCTGAAAATAAGTTCGCGGCGAAGAAAAACAATGAATGTGCCTCTGCGTCGAAAGGCAGCGGCAAGCTTACGGCGCATTATGCATAAAAACATAAAATAACACGGACGGTAAGGATGCGTCTCAGACAGGAACAAAAAGGATTTATTTTTTTACTTCTCATTTTATTGATTATAGGTTCCGTTTCTCTTGTTTTATACTTCCTTCTTGAAGAAGATCCCGTAGGCGAAATTTTGGAGCAGGAACAGGTAATAAAACTTCTTATCGTAATGGAAGATGAAGGGGAAGCGCTTTTTACCGATGTGTTTTTATATTATCCGCTTTCTCACGTCGGTGCTATGATCAGCATCCCCGGCAATACTGGATCTATTTATTCTTCGATAGGCCGTGTAGACCGAATAGACAGAATATATTCCGAAAAGGGTATTCAGGTTTACAGGTCGGAAATAGAAAAGCTCATAGGATCTTCGATTCCGTTTTATATCGTGATTAGTCTGAAAGATTTACAACTTATCACCGACAGACTCGGAGGTATGCGTGTTCTGGTTCCTTCACCCGTCGACGCTCTTTCGCCGGAGGGCAAGAGGTGGCTTTTACCGTCAGGTTCAATCTTGCTTGACGGAGATAAGCTTGCGGTTTATCTTGAATACTTTATTGAGGATGAAACGGATTCAAGCGTTGCGGAGCGCCGTCAGAATATAATCATCGCTTTACTTTCGGCGTTAAACAGAAACGCATCCGTAATGTTTGAAAAAAATAATTTTAAATTTTATGAAAAAAAATTTACTTCAAATGTAAATGCAAACGGATTAAGAGATCTTTTGCGTGAAATTTCAAAAGTCGATGCGGAACGGATCGTACCGCAAACCGTTACGGGAATGCGCCGCATTGTTGACGGAAACGAACTTTTGTTTCCTTTTTACGACGGGCAGCTTATAAAAGATGTGGTGATGCAGACGGTAAACTCTCTTGTTTCGGAAACTATGACTTTGAGCGGCCGCGTTTACGTGCTTGAAATTAAAAACGGTACCACAGTACAGGGACTGGCTCATAATACGGCCGCTCTTTTGCGGAGCGCCGGCTATGATATACTTAGGACGCTGAACGCGAGTTCAAACGATATTGAAAAGACCGAAATAATAGATCACATAGGCAACGCCGACGCTGCAAAGAGTTTGGGAAATTTTATACGTTGTAATAATATAAGGGAAGAAGACATTCAACTTTCCGGCGATATGAGTGATGAAAACCGGAATGTCGACTTTACGATCATACTCGGCGGTGATTTTGACGGCCGATATGTTCATTGAGATTTTTAGGAGTTCCATTTTTCTGCGGCGCATAAAATCTTATTTAACTGCGCGCAAAGAGCGCACTAATTCAACAGCCTCCAAAATTGACATTTTGTTCGGCTGTTGAATTTTAACGGAGGTTTAAATTGAACGAAATAGAAACGAAGGCGCTTGAAATTGCTCGGCTGCTGCAGGACGGCAAGGGCAAGGATGTCTGTGTTCTCGATATTTCCGAGCTGAACAGCTGGACCGATTATTTTATAATTGCGACTGTAAACAGTTCTTCGCATCAGCAAGGTTTGTACAAGGATGTAAAAGAATACATCAAAGATCATGCTCTTGAGATTCACACTGTGCACAGAAAAACGTCGGACGGGGACGACTGGAATTTGATAGACTTAGGACCGATAGTCGTTCATCTTATGTCCGAAGCTGCGCGGAATTTTTACGATCTTGAAAAGCTGTGGTTCGCCGGGCGAAAAATTGATTTTAAAACAGCGTAGAAAAAAGGCTTTTACCTGGTAAAGTCGTAGCCGTCTTCTTCTTCGATATCGTCAAAAGGCTCTTGCACGTCTTCGTCTTCAAGATCTTCGAAACTTTCTTCTTCATAGAAGTCGTCGTCAAAGTCATCCAGAGAATCGGATTCCTCGCTGTCTTCAAAGTCGTTTAAGGAATCGTCTTCATCGTAATCGTCGTTGTAAGAAAAACTCACCGTTGCAGATTGATAATCCGACCAATCACCTTCGTCAAGCATGTCACCCTCCCGCAGATGCATAAGCCTGTTTCGTCTTTTCATTAAGTAACAAACGCTATATATAGCGTTTATTGCCGACAACTTGAATGTAATTTAGCATCGCGTTTCTGTCAATATTGTTTTGCAAAAAACATGAATTTATGTGCGCTTTTTTACGGTTGGCGGCAGGGCGCTGCCGGGAGTGCAGTCTTTTTATATTTTTCAGTGCAGCTCATATCGGTGCGGTACACGGCGCAACGGCGCAATCGATTATTTGACATTAATTATCAGAATTTGTATAATACGTAGAAATATGTTTGCTGAAATGCGTGTATCCGCGCCTGCAAAAATAAATTTGAACTTGAAGGTGCTTCCTAAAAGGGCAGACGGATTTCACGTAATTGAAAGTATTTTTCAAACCGTCCGGTTGTTTGATGATCTTTTAATTTGTATTGAGGACGGAAAAAATACTTGCACGGTGGAATGTTACGACATGGAACTTCCCGAGCAAAATACACTGTCGGCTGCATATAAGGCGTTTTGTTTGCATACCGGATTTGACAGGTCTGTCCGCGTAAGGCTGACAAAGAGGATCCCTTCCGGCGGCGGTTTAGGCGGCGGCTCATCGGATGCCGCTTATTTTATTAAAGCGCTGTCACAACTGGCGAACGTTCGTCTTTCTTCCGAATTATCGAACAAGATTGCCGGCGAAGTCGGAAGCGATGTGTTTTTTTTCCTGTGCTGCGCTCATCCAGGGTGCGCGCTGGTCACAGGCCGCGGAGAAATCGTTAAACCGATTAAACCGCGTCAAGACATACATATTCTGCTGGTTTTTCCCGGTGTTCATAGTTCGACAGGAGAAGCTTATTCTTTAGTCGACAAGGCCGCCTCCGAGGGGGAATTTGCAGATTGCCCTTCATTCGAAGAGCTTGAGACTGTATATAACGGTCCCATAGTTAATTGGACCTTTGCCAACAGTTTCACTCCTGTTATTGCGCGACGGTATCCTGAGATAGGAGCAGCGATCGCCGAAGTACGTAAGGCAGGTGCTGTTTTTTCTGATATGTCCGGTTCGGGTTCCGCTGTTTTTGGAATTTTTGCTTCTGCCGGAGAAGCGGACATTGCTTTTCATGCGCTGATTTCTAAAGGACTTAAGTGCGTTGCCGCATGAGTATCGTCGGGTAAGAGAGAGTTACAGACTATTACCAAGCCTTGCGGAGGTTGCTGTGCAGATCACTGAATTACGCATTCGGAAAGTGGAAGCGGAGGGGAAACTTCGTGCTTATGTGACGGTCACATTTGACAATTGTTTTGTTGTTCATAATGTGAAGATAATTGAAGGAAAGACGGGATTGTTCATAGCAATGCCGAGCCGTAAAACGGCAAGCGGTGAATACAAGGATGTAGCTCATCCTATAAGCCCTGAATTCAGAAGTGAGCTTCAGGATAAGATCCTTGCAGAATATAACGCCGGTCATATAGAGCCGGGATTTGCTGTTTCGGAAGAAAATTAATTTGTTATTTTGGGACGTCGGCAAGCGGTAAGCCCCCGGCTTTTGGTGCCGGTATTCCACAGGTTCGAATCCTGTCGTCCCAGTTAATATTTTTTAAAACGGTTTTAAGGAGTTCCTTTTATGGATCAGATGGTAATTAATGCAAAAACCCGTACAACTATGGGAAAAAAAGCAGCGAAGGTTTTGCGGGCGACGGGGCGTATTCCGGCGATAATGTATAATTCTAAGGGACAGTCGACGATGATAGACGTTGATGAAACGGAATTTAATAAGGTTTGGCGTACGGTCACTCCCACAACGCTTGTTACCCTTAAGATCGACGGTAAAGATTCTGCTGAAGCTTTTATTAAGGATACGGAATATAACATACGTACGGATAAGGTTTTGCACGCGGATTTTTTTGAACCTGCGAGCGATAAAGAACTTACCGTAAAGATGAAGCTGCAGTATACGGGTACGCCGGCCGGAGTTCTTAAAGGCGGTTTTATGCGTAAGCATACTCCTTTTGTAACGCTCAAGGCAGTCGCCAAGAATATTCCGGAGCGTTTGGTCGTGGACGTTTCAGGCATCAACGTAGGCGAACACTTTTGCGTAAAGGATCTCTCGTTCGGAAAGGGAGTTACGGTTCTCACTGCGCCGGAAACTTATCTGGTAAGTGTTTCTCCCGCGCGCTAGGTTTTTCATTTTAATGTAAACTGATGCTGACTGACGGACGTAGTGCTGTCGGTCAGCTTTTTTTTTAAGTTTTAAACGTAAAAAAAGCAAAACAGGGAAGGTTATTTGAAAAAATCGTCTGAAAGGTCATTTTCTAAAGAATCATTTTCCGAAAAGTCATTTATTGAAAAATTTGACGGACGTGTCGAAGCTGCGCTTTACAAGCTTGGCGCAAAGTTTTCTCCTCGGCTTCGTTTGGGAGCCGCCGTTTCGGGCGGAGCGGATTCGATTGCGCTCCTGTCGTCTCTCGCCGATATTTGCAGCAAAAACGATGTTCCCGTCTTTGTTATTACAGTAAACCATAGAATCCGCCCGGACGACGAGTCTGAAGGCGATGCGGAGTTCGTCGCCGATTATTGTAAAGAGCTTCGAAACGGCGGATGTGCCGTTGAATGCGTCGTTTATAATTTGCCTTACGGTCGTGTAGACATGTGTGCTGCGGAACGCGGAGGCGGAATAGAAGAAGCCGCTCGGTATCTGCGATATCAAGCGTTTGATTCTTTTATAAAAGATAAAGATCTTTCGTTTTTGTGCCTTGCGCACAACAAAAACGACAACCTCGAAACGATTCTCATGCGTTTTTTACAGGGAAGTTCGGGAACCGCCGCCGCCGGAATAAAAAGCCAAAGGGATAAATACGTAAGACCTCTTTTGGAAATTTCCCGCCGGGAAATTGAAGACTATTTGAACCTTCGTAAAATTCCGTGGAGAACGGACAGCACGAACGGCGACAATTCTTACCTTAGAAACCGGATAAGGAATATCCTTGTGCCGGTTCTGGACGAAACGTTCCCCGGATGGCAGGGGGCGGTTCTTAACGGAGCCGAAAAGACAGAACAAGATTCGTCATTGCTTGATTCCGTTTCGGCTGAACTCAAATGGGAAAGAGCAGGCGATGACCTTTTTATGCCTTTGGCCGAACTTGCCGTTTTGCCTGAGCCCATAAGGAGAAGGCTTATCTTTTCTGCGGTAAACGAAATCGGCTGTAACGATCGCGTCCCGTATTCATTTATACAAAAATGCAGCGATATGATAAATCGGCATAGCAAAGAGCACGATGCGGCTGCCGGAGATGCGAGAAAAATCGGCGAGACGGGAAAGGCCGGAGCGTCGAAAAAAATCGCTTTTGAAGTGCGCCGTACGAAAAAGCTTGAAGAATGTAAAATTTCCAGCGTCAAAGCGTGCATAAGATTAGTAAAAACAAAACCGACTTTTGGCACAAGCTTGTCCGATAAAATGTTGTTTATCGAAAAACAGACGGAACCGAAGACGCATAAAGGTTTTTTTGCTATAATAAAAGAAAAAGGGAAATATGAGCTGCCTTTCGGAACGGTTTTTGCAGCGGACGACGGAACCGTCGCCCTGTGCGGGCATTCCGCAAATTCGCTGGTTTTGAAAAACATTTCGCTTCCGTTTTGCGTAAGGAGCCGGCAGCCGGGCGACGCGGTTTTGTCCGCAGACAAGACGATGAAGGATCTGAACGATGTTTTTTCTTCATGGAAAATTGAAGAGGAAATGCGAGATTTTATTCCGATCGTTCAAAGGTTGGATACGACTGAGCAGGAGATTGTTTGCATCTGCGCTTCGGCATACGGTTTTCCCGACTGGGTAGTAAAATCGGAAAATTAAAGCCTTTCCGACGGCGCCTGTGCGCGTCCGGCCGTTGAGGCGGAACTTTTTGTTACCGGACAGTATTTTGTTTTTTTAATAGAAGAAAAGGTTAAAAAGATATGTGTTTTTATAAAGAGCGTATAGCCGCATTCGTGTGTTCCGTAACGATATTCTTTTTATTTATCGCTTCTTCCGGCGCTCAGGCACAAACCGGGAGAGCGGCGCAAAATTCGTATAAGACGGCAAACCGGCAAACCGCAGTCCGCTGTCTTCAGCTTGCAAAGACGTATATAAATCAGAGAGATTGGGCGGCAGCTTCTTCCAATATAGAAATGGGTTTGGGCTATGACAGCGGCATTTCCGATCTGTGGTATTTTGACGCGGTAGTAAAGACGAATACGGGCAGCCCTCGCGCAGAAGTAAAACCGCTTGTCGAGCGCGCTCTTACGGACGGAGAATGGGTGGATTACGACAGGGACAACGCAAGAATTCTTTATGCGGACATCTTAAGCGATACGGGTCTTTATGAAAAAGCGTTGGAAGTGCTCGACGCACAGCCCTTTTTGTTTTCTGCAGACGCCGAATACATCCGCGTAAAATCATTTTACCGCATGCACACCGAAGAGGGGCTTTATAAGGCGCGCGACAAAGTGGACGCGGCGCGCAGAGTTTATCCTCACGATTACCGTTTCGCAGGACTTTTTTTTAGAAACGAGTATGAGGCGTGGGATCGCGAAAACGCGACTGAGCAGCTTAGGCGCATTGCGGATTTTTTTATCGCTTCAATGCCGTCGTATTCTCGAACCGATCCCGAATTGGAATTATATGCGGCTCTTTTTGCAAAACGAGAAGAAAGCGTAAGACTTCTAAAATCCTATGAAGCGCGAGGGTTGTCGCACCCAATGTTCGCTTCCGCTGCTTTAAAAGTCGGACTTCTTTCGGAAAAAGCCGCGGTCGAATATTTTACGAGTTTTTCGGATACTTCGGTTTCGCTTGAAGATTTGACGGCTCTCGCGACTTTAATAACGGACGAGGAAGTTAAAAGTTTTTTAAGCGAATATCTTATGTCTTACGACGGGCTTTTAACCGTCGATACGGATGAGGACTTGGAAGCCAACCTTTTTGTAGATTATTTTCGCGGAAGGCCTAAAAACGTGCGTTGGGACAAAAACAACGACGGGATAGACGAATGGACTGCCGTCTGCGATTTCGGAGTTCCCGTTTCCGTAGAGCTTCCTGAAAAACAACTTGACGTGGGATACGGCTCCTATCCTTATGTAAACAGAGTTTCGGTAAAGTATTCCGACGGAAGAGAAAAGGACATTTTTATAGCCGACGAAAAGTTTGCTTGGACGCCGTTCGACATTGCGCCGTTCGCCTTTTTTACTCAAATTCTCGGGTGCGAATTTTACGTTCCTCATGTTTACGGCGAAGTTCCCGTTATTGACGAAAAAGAATTGACTGCTGCCGCCATATACTGTGAAACCGACAGCGGCGAATATGACGGGGCTCGCGTACGTTTTTCGATTTTAGACGGAGCGCCTGCGGCAGCCTATTATACGCTTAACGGAAAACAGTACGCGAAGGCTTTTTTTGAAAACGGAATTATAACTTTACGCATTGTGGACAGGGACGGCGACGGGATATTTGAAACGACCGAAACTTACGCCGTCGATGACGAAGGCGATATGGCGCTGAGCGAGGAAGACGGCCGCCGCATTCTAAATAATGTGTACGGTCTTTCGTCCGATATAAGAGGTCTGTATGTAAAGATGATCCGAATAGACTTCAATAAGGATACCGTGCCCGACTTTACCGAAGAGTATCTGCCTCATAACGGAAAAATAACGTCTTGGGATTATGACAACGACGGTCAGTGGGACGTGCGTTACGTGCGTTATCCGCAAAAAGAGGGAGACAACCTTCTTGAAGACGCTATGTTTTATTTGACGCCGGGCAGATTTCTTGCGGTTGTTTCGAGCGTGGACGGGGAGCCTTTTAAAATCGTTTACGATAATATAGAATATGCGGTAAAAAAAGGCGACTTGCCCGGATTTTATTGGGTAGGAGACATGGGAAGTCTTCAGAACGAGAGGGACGTATTTGCCGCGCTGGAAGCCGGCGGTCAGGGAATAAGCGTTCTTGTTGAAAGCGGCGAAAACCGTATACTTTCGGTGAAGATGGCGGAAAAATATTTCGGCCGTATGATACCCGCTGTGCCCGAATTCGAAAACGGCGGATCGCCCGAAACGGCAGGCGCTGCGGATGGCGAAAGTACAGGCGCTGAATTTTAAATAAATCTGAAGATTTACTCGCTGTGCAATTTTAAGGAATTGAGATGTTAAATAAAAAAAATTCATTATTGTTTTTTTTCTTTTCGGCTTTGACAGCTTTTGCGCCGGCTCTGTTTTCGGGCTGCGCAAGCAATCTTAACCGTTCGGGAAACGTGTATGAAGTTCCGGATTATTCTATCGAGGACATAAGAAACATCGAGATAAACGATATAAAAAAAATTCTTGAAACTAAACCGGTCCTTGCCTTGTGGCGGTCCTATCTGATAGACGACAGAGAATTGACCGCGCTGTGTTTTGAACGCATCGCGGAGCTGTATAAGAGCGCCGCCCAAAAAAAAGATCATTTTACCGCGTTAAGACTTTACAGATCGCTCGACGCCGCAGGGTATCCTGAAATTTCTTCGCTCAACACGAGCCTCTCGGAGCTTGAATCTTTGTGCTGCGAAGGGGTTCCCGGAGTGCAAACAGGAGCCGCCGATCGGGCAGATAATTCCGACTCGGGTAAAGGTACGCCTGAAAACGTCGCTCAATATATTTCCGGAACCGTGACGGTTTGGATCGATCAGGGAATAAAGATTGAAAGGGGAGTGGGTTACGCCGACAGAGTGATAGGTTCGGGCTTTTTTATACGCAAAGACGGCTATATCGTTACAAACTACCATGTGATAAAGAACGTCGTGGATACTAAATTCGAAGGGGTGGCAAGATTATATGTACGCCTTGCGGACGATCCTGAAACGCGGGTGCCTGCGAAGGTTGTAGGCTGGGACGCCACCCTTGACCTTGCGCTTTTAAAAACCGAAGTGGACGCTCCCTATGTGTTTAGGCTAGGTTCAAGTTCGGGGCTTTCCGTCGGAGATAGAATTTTCGCTATAGGTTCCCCGGTAGGATTGGACAGAACTCTCACTTCGGGCATAGTTTCGGCGATGAACCGTAAACTGTTTACTACCGGAAGCGTGTTCCAAATAGACGCTGCTGTAAACGGCGGGAATTCGGGCGGGCCGTGTATTGACGTAAACGGCAACGTGCAGGCTATTGTGTTTGCGGGGCTTCCGCAGTACCAGGGATTGAATTTTGCCATTCCCGTGGAATATTTAAAAACGGATCTGCCGATGTTATTTAACGGCGGAAAACGCGAGCACGCATGGATCGGCGCTTACGGCCATACTTTCCGTAACGGGACGGTGTCCGAGGGGCTTGAAATCCAGTACGTAATGTCTTCGGGCAGCGCTCAGCGCTCCTATCTTAAAACAGGCCAGATAATAACCGCTGTCAACGGCAAAAAAGTTTTTGATCTTGACTCCGTACAGGACGAGCTTCGCCGTTTTGTTCCCGACACTCTAGCGCGCTTTTCTTACACTGAAGACGGCAGCGAAAAAGAAACCTTAGTCTATCTTGACGTGCGCCCCGAATATCCGGGAAAAAATGCTTACGAACGTGATCTTATAGAAACGTCTTTTGTGCCGCTTTTCGGAATGGGACTGCAAGCGGTTTCAAGTTTAAACAGCAGAAAATATGCGGTTACAAAGATAATCAAGGGCGGTATCGCCGACGAATCGGGATTTTCGGAAAACGATCCTGTGGACATAGGCCGCATAAAATTTTCCGACGATAATGCGTTTTTGTCTGCTGAAATTTATGCTAGAAAGCGTAAAAAGGGATATCTTGACATAGGCGTTTCGATAACTACACCGTTAGACAGTCCGTATTATTTTTGATACGCGGTTTTAATGATGCGTTATGCGAAGCCGTGCCGATTGTGCGGAGTAGCCGGAAATGAGCCTGCGCCGGGATGGAGCACCGCGGAGCGCCGACCGCAGCGAAGCGAGGACGGTGAGCGTGAGCGAAGTGCGGAATACCGGTTTAGCGAATAAGGGCGCGCCCGAATATATTTGATTTTTTAGGAAATTTTATGGCGGAATTAAAGTATAAGCGTAATTTTTGTATAGTAGCTCACATTGATCACGGAAAATCCACCCTGGCGGACAGACTGATCCAAAAGGCCAAAATCATTGACGAGCGTCAGATGAAAAATCAAATTTTGGACAATATGGACATTGAAAGGGAACGGGGAATAACGATCAAAAGTCAGGCCGTGACGATTCCGTATCACGCAAGGGACGGACACGACTATGCGCTTAACTTTGTAGATACTCCGGGACACGTGGATTTTTCTTACGAAGTTTCGCGTGCTATAGCTTCTTGCGAGGGTGCGCTGCTTTTGATTGACGCTTCTCAAGGCGTTGAGTCGCAGACTATGAGCAATATGTTTATGGCGCTGGAACACGATTTAACGATAGTTCCCGTAATAAACAAGATAGATTTGCCTTCGGCCGACATTCCTTCCATCAAGCATCAGATTGAACACGATTTGGGGCTTGATCCTGCCGATGCGCAGCTTGTTTCGGCAAAGACGGGGGAGGGCATAGACGAGCTGTTTGAAGCCATTGTTTTAAAATTTCCTCCTCCTAAAGGCGATGTGAACGCTCCCGTGCAGGCGCTTATTTTTGATTGCCATTACGACGATTACAGGGGCGTAATTGTTCATCTTCGCATGATGCAGGGGCGCATAAGAGTGGGCGATACCGTTCTTATGATGCACAACGGATCGTCCCACAAGGTGGAACAGGTAGGAATTTTTAAGATCAAGTACGAGGCGACGGGAGCTCTTGAAGCGGGCGACGTAGGTTACATTATTGCCGGAATAAAGACCGTAAGCGACGTGCGCGTAGGCGACACCGTAACTTCTTCGGAAAATCCTGCGGCACAGGCATTGCCGGGGTTCAAAGAAGTTAAACCTGTCGTCTATTCGTCTATTTATCCTATGGACTCAAACGACTATGAAGAACTTAGGTCGAGCATGGAGCGTCTTAAATTGAACGACGCAAGTCTCGTATACGAAAAAGATAATTCGGTTGCGCTGGGGAACGGTTTTCGTTGCGGTTTTTTAGGACTTTTGCACCTTGAAATAATTGAAGAGAGGCTTGAGCACGATTATGATCAGGCTGTGATTTTTACGGCTCCTTCGGTGCGCTATAAAGTGCTGCTTTCAAACGGAGAAGAAACTTTTATAGATAATCCCGCGGAATATCCTGAAGGCCGCGTTCGTGAAGCCGAAGAGCCTTATATAAAGGCTTCGATTATCACTCCGAGTGAATACATAGGTTCTATAATCGCGCTTTGTACGGAAAAACGCGGAACGCAGTCCAATATGACTTATCTGGATGAAAAGCGCGTTGAAATTTTGTACGAGATGCCTCTTGCCGAAGTTTTATTTGACTTTTACGACAGATTGAAAAGTTACAGCCGAGGCTATGCTTCGTTCGACTATGAAGTGATAGGCTACCGGCCTACGCAGCTTGTAAAAATTGATATTTTGATAAACGGAAAACCCGTGGACGCTCTTGCCCAGCTTACATTTAAAGACAATGCGTCAAAACACGCGCATACCGTTTGTGCGAGATTAAAGAATGAAATAAGCAGGCAGCAGTTTAAAATTGCGATTCAGGGGGCGATAGGAAGTCAGATAATTGCGCGCGAAACGGTAAATCCAGTGCGTAAAGACGTTCTTGCCAAGTGCTACGGCGGAGACATAACCCGTAAAAGAAAACTTCTTGAAAAACAAAAAGAAGGCAAAAAACGCATGAAGATGGTGGGGAACGTGGAACTTCCGCAGTCTGCCTTTCTTGCCGTTTTGCGCGAAAAAGAAGAATAGCGGATTTTTTGCGCTCATAAGCGCGATGTGTGATTGGCACGCCTATTCGATGCGGTCACATATGCGGCGATTTTCACGGAACGGCGGTTTTACACAGGGCGGCTCGTCTATGCGATGCTGAGTGCTTGCATTGAGCTGCGGCTTCTTAAGTCCTTATGCTAGACTGCGCCTAAACGGAATTGCCTTGAGTTTCCAAAATTTTTTGTGCGAGAGTTATGTTCTTTAAAAAAAGATCGATTTCGCTTCGTATGCGCTTTAAAAAACTCAATTCCAAAGAAGGCGTATGCCCGTCCGGAAAATGTAAATAAAGATAACTTCGACCGCTGAGCAAAGATATTATTTCTTTGTCCAAATCTTGCGGTGTTTGTCCGGCCACTTTGATTTCGCCTGTTAAAAGGCCTTTTAGTCTTTCCAGCGCCGCTTTTTCCGTTTCAAAAAAAGAGGATATTGCTGAGCGTTCCCGGCAGTTTTTTTGATCGGGGCGGGCGGCTCCACAGGGCGGTGTGCGTGTATCGGACGCCGTTTCGTCTGTGCGGGGCATAATTGCGCGCGAATTCCATTCAGTGTTTGTTTTTATAGAAGCACCCGGAGCTTGCCCGGCTGCAAAGGTGAAATCTTCGTTTACGGTAAGACGCGGAATTCCTATATCAAGCGTACTTTCGCCTATGTTCCAAAGATTTTTTACGCCCGAAAAGCAAAGCGCAAAATTTCTTGCGTAGTTTGAAAGCACTAAAGTCGTTATCCGTTTTTCCCCGTCATTGTCCGTAAACGCTAAGCTCCCGTTGCCGAACGCCGCACCGTAATTTCCTAATGAAGTGATTCTGTTGTGCGAAAAGAGCCGCTCGCTATGCGGCGCCGACCCGTTGGCGTGCGTCTTTCCTACCGAATATGAAAAATCCATTCCCGTGACGAAGACGGGAACTTCTGCTGAGGAGCGCAGCAGAAGCGCTATATGAGCAGCCGTAAGTCCTACCGACCCCAGCGGAGGAATCGCCTTCGGCAAAAGATTTTTTTCGAAAAGCCGCTTTATAAAGTCGTTTTTATCGTATTCCGAAACAAAATAACACACGCTTCCGCTCGTAATGTCCGTTATGTGGGGGCGTGAAGTCATGTCCGCAAAGAGGGTAAAAATCTTAGACTTTTGATCTTTTTTGTCCGAGATTTCTTTTTCTGCGGCGGCTTTTTTATCGCCGCGGCCTTCTTGCCGGCCTGAGGCTGCTGCGGCAGATTCCGCGGCCAGTGCGGCCGAAAGCTTTCCGTTAATCCCCGGAATTCCGATATAGGCTTTTTCTATGGCCAGCTGGGATTCCACGGCTACGACAGCGTCGGCTTCTATGTTGTGGGCGTTCAATACGGGTAAAGACGCGTCAACCGCAATAAGATATATGTTTTTTCGCCGCTTTGTTTTTAAAAACTTTTTTAATGTGCAAAGAGTTTTTTCAAGACTTTCGCCCGTTCCGCAGATCAGAATAGGTTTTGAAACCGTGCGTTCAAGGTTTTGGAAAGGAACGGAATTTTTTCTTGTCAGGCGCGCAAGATTTTGAAATATGTTTTTTGAATACAGCCGCCCGAATTTTACGAGCGTAAGCCTGTTTTTCCAAAACTGGGAAATCACTTTTTGGCACTGCAAATATATGTCGTCATACGATTTTGCTTCGAATTGTATTCCGGCTGAAAAGTCTATGCGCAGGGTTCGCTTAATGCTTCCTATTCGTATCGCAAAGTCGGTTGCGAGACCGCTTGAAGACGAGTTTTCAAGCGCGTAGGGCAGATTTTTAAACTGCTCGGGCGTTAAAAAAATCAGATCGTCATTTTTTACGTGACCGATTAAAGCCGGGTTTTTAGCCAGCTCATTTTTTGCAAATTCGTACAGAAGATCGTCGGCTTCGCAGACAAGGATGCGGCATCCTTTCGGTATTTTTTGAAGAAGTTTCTTCATTCCGTACCACAGGCAGGGTGAAAAACACAGTACCAAAGTTCCCGGAAGAATACTAAGAGAATCTACGGTCTGCAAAATCGATTTTTGCGGATCGTATTTTGAATAGAGCAGTCGATCCTTGTAAGAAACGGAAAAGCCCCGCTCGGTATGTACCTTGCAGGGCTTTTTATCGGACAGAAGACCTGCCAAAGTTGCCGCCTTTCAGTTTTTATTCATAAAATTGTTGAAAAAGACGGACATAACGTTGTTTACGACTTTAGGACTGTTAAACAATGCCGCCTGCGCCGCTTCGCGGTCAAACCCGGCTATTTCCGCCGGAAATGTCTGAGAAGCGGTTGCTTCGTCCGTTCCGCCGTCAACTTCTTCTTTCATCTGAAGAACAACTACATTTTTGCCTAACACGAGCGGGTTTGAAATTTCATTTTGCTTAAGGGAAAATATTTCTTTTAGAAAATTCTCATCGTTCGGCGCGTCTGCAAATTCCTGTGCCGATCTCAAAGGCAGTGTACCGAGTATAGCGAGATTGCCGTAATTGAGAGCGATCGCGGGAATCTCTATTTTTTTAGTGTCGAATGTCTTGCAGGCTTTGTCGAATCCGTTTTGTACCGCGTCGGAAGCAAAGTTTTTTGCAATTTCGGTAAAATAGTCTTCTACTATGCCTTTTTCATAGGCGTTCAGATACTTGTGCACGTCGTTTATTGTTTCGGATTTTGTAAAATCCGGCTGAACCGCGTCAGAATCCGCTTTAAAAATAGAATATCCGGTACCGGTCTTTACGATTGCGCTTGTTTTTCCCGTTTCAAGGGCGCAGACGGCTTTAAAATCTTCGTCTTTCGATATGACGTTCTTGATTTGATAACTGTATTTGTCTCTTAGTTTTCCGTCGTCGCCGCTGTAATTTTTTGACGAATATTCGGTCACCGCATCCGTAAAAATTATCTCGTTGCTGTTAAGTCTGTTAAGAACCGTTTTTGCGGTAGATTCGTCGCTTACAGTGATCACGGAAAGGTCGTAGGTTACAAACAGGTCGCTGTGTTCTTTACCGTACGAAGATGACATTTCGTCGGGATAATTATCCGTGTTAAACAAGGCGGCGTCGAACGAGCGCATTTTTTCTCCCATGCTGCGGATAAACGGAATTTCCTTTGACGACGATTTTAATCCGAACAAGGCCGTTTTACCGACGGTTTCTTCTGAACCGAACGCGTCGTCATAATAACGCTGTGAAATTAAAGATTCCTTTACATTTGCGTAGATTTCACGCTTTCTGTTTTCATCGGCCTGTCTGAAAAGTTTTGATGAATATTTGCCCGTTTCATCGTAAAAATACTGCAGCATATTGCGGCTTATTGCCGTTTCTGGAACGCGCCATCCGCTTTTTTCGACGGCGGAATCGTATGCCATCTTAGTCACCGTAGAGTTAAAAGCATAGTTAAAAATGTAAAAATAAGCGTTTTCGTTGATTTCCTGCCCCTGCATCTTCAGCATTTCGGCATAATTGCTTACGGCCTTTGCAAAAGGCGTTCCCTGCTCGTATAGAATATTTTTTCCGTCGTATGAGCCGAAGGGCGGAAGCTTTTTTCTTGCCGTTTCTCCGACCATAGCCGGAAGGATCACAAAAATGAATGCGGCAAAAAGCAGCACAATGACGGAACCGATCGTATAAAAGTGTCTTTTCATAAAATTTCCCTATAGTATTAATTTTGGAAAGTGGAATAATTTTATCATAGCGCCCTTGTTTTGGGAAGAGCACGAATGTAATACGGCGAAACAATCCGGCCAGAGCGGCTCTGTGTCAGTCCCCGCTGCCTTGCGTTCCGTTTTATCGTAACGGAACATCTTGGGTAAAAACACCGCATGTTCAAAACGCCGGCAAGTGTGGTATCAATGTACAGCTCTCAATTTCCATTATTTTTTATTTGATCTTTACACCAGTCTATAACTGTGTCCATATCGGCAAGGGCTTTTTGCGTAAGTTCCTCATCGATATCTGGATATTGCGGATAGCGGAAAGTCGCGGCAAACGGAGCCACTCGTCCACATCGTGTTCAAGATCGTTTTTCATATATCAACACACCCTCCTTTGCAACGGTTTTTTCAAGCGTGTACCGCCGTTTTCGTGCCTCAAATTTCGACTTATGATTTACGATAACTCAGCACTCAGTACGACTCCGCGCGGCAGCCTATCTGCGGTTTATATGCGGCGGTTGACACTTTATCTGTTGTTACTATACGATTAAACCGTATGAAATTTAAAGTCGGGGTTTTGCCTCTTGCAGCGGCAGTTCTTTTTTCCGTTATATATGTTTTTGCCGCCGTATATCCGCTTTCTAAGGAATTGCAATTTATTCCCGAATGGACGGTTTCGGCGGTGCAAAGTTCCGCCGCTTCGGAAACGACTGAAAAAGACGACGGTCTTATTCCATTTAAAATAGGGCAGACCGTCGGATATTTTACGGAAGACGGAAAGATAACCGTGTCGAAGACATTCCCCGTAAAAGCCGCCGTTTCGGAATATTATTATGCGCCGTACGGCTTGAGCGACACTTCAATTCAATTTTATTCGCCGGACGGAATTTCTAGAGGCGTAATAGAGGCGAGCGGATTTCCTTTTATCGACGAAGACCGCTTATATCTTTTTTTGCCGGGAGGAGCATCGTTCAGTCAATACGGAGCAGACGGGCAAAAGCTGTGGACGTACGAAGGATTCGTACCCGTTACGGCTTTTTCATCGTCCAAAGGCGGCTGTGTTGCTGGATTTGCGGACGGTAAGATTATGACGTTTTATTCCGACGGAACTCTTATGCAGGAATTTGTTCCCGGAGGGAGCAAGTATCCGGTAATTCTCGGCGCCGATATTTCTTACGACGGCAAGCTCTTCGCCTGTCTTTCAGGGCTTGAAAAACAGAGGATAGTTTTGGTTCGCACGGAAAAAAAACATGCGGTGATCACTTTTTTTAAATATATGAAAAAGGACAGAAACGTTCAGTCCTTAGTCCGATTCAGTAAGGACGGAAAGTGGCTTTATTACGCGTCCTCCGAAGGCTTGGGAATAGTAAACTGCGAGGATTCAAAGGCCGGCGAAATTAAAATGGACGGTTGGATTTCCGCCATAAAAGAAACCGATGTACCCGGAACATTTTTTGTACTCACTAAAGATAAACGCTTATGGACGGTTTATACGGTTGAAAATTTTAAAAGTCTTACCGGAAAATTTTCTTTTGAGGCCGATTTTTCGTTCATTCAAACTAGAAAGAACAACTTATTCATAGGAAAGGATTTGAAAATTTCCAAGATCAGACTTGCAAGGGAATAGCGCGGCGGTTTTTATGTTCGCTGTGCAGTAAGAGCGCGTTTAAGCGAAAACAGCCGCTTTTCGCCGTATATATTATCTGTGCGCAAAGAGCGCACGAATGCGGCATTTTCGAAAATTGATATTTTCTGCAATGCCGCATTTTAAAGGACAGCATTATGAAATATTTAAAAGCATGTTTTAAAAGATTAAAATTTTTAACAAAGATGCCGGCGGCCTTTGCTTTTATTTTTCTTATGTCTTCGATTTTGATTTCCTACGCTTTTGACTGGCCGCAGGCCGCCGTTTTATCCGATTCGTTTTATTCGTGTTTCGGGCAGCGTAGAGGAAGCGCCGTCAGTCCCTCGCTGATATTTTCCGAATATTCACAGGTAAAGGCTTCAGGCGACGGCAAAATTGTCGTTGTGATTTTGGAACACGACGGCGACATGGGGTGGTTCGATTCCGCTTTAGGAAACGCCGTCATAATAAATCACGACGATAAGTTGATGACAGTTTACGGCAACCTTGACGGCGAAGAATTTGCTATCGATCCGGGAAATGTAACTGAAGCTTCTGCCGGCATGCCGCTCGGCACAAGCGGAAATTCAGGCTGGCAGCAAGGAAAATCCTGCTTGGAATTTCAAGTCATAGACCTTGAACAGAACGCCGCCGTCAACCCCCGGCTTTTGATGCCGCACATCGGAAAGGAGCTTGAACTTTTTGTCGGCAATATAAGCGCCGTAAATAAAAGCGGAAACAGCTTTGCAATAAGAAGCCAGATGGCTATTCCTGCGGGACAGTATTCTTTTTACCGGACAAAGCAAAAAACTACTATTCCCTACAAAACGAGCGTTTCTATAAACGGCGCCGTAGTCGAAAAAATTTCTTACGATCTTCTTAAACAGGACGATATGCGTCTTTGTGTTTTAGGAAACAGGCCTTATTCTTCGGAAGAAATATATCCCGATGATGACCGACAGCTTTTGTCCGTGTTGACGCTGTCTTCCGGCAGAAATATTTTAACCGTAAGCGTAGCCGATATTCACGGCAATGAAAAAACTGCGGATTATGTGCTCTTTGTAAAATAAGGGGTTTCTCTAACGCTAGCATTGGCGGTAAGCCGTCAACGCTAACGCGTTCCCCGGTCTTTGCCGCCGTCGCTCAGGACATGCGGCTTATATACGGTCAAACCATACACAGACGGATTTCCGGAGCTTTTCGGGCTTTAACGGTGTTTTGCAGAAAGGATTTTTTCTGCGGCCTCTTCTGCTGTAAGATTTTCAAACTGTTCGCGCGTCGAAAGGTCTTTGAGCGTCATTGTGCCGGATTTTGCATCCTTGTCATTTATGAGAATACCCCACGGAATGTCTTTTGCCTGTGTAAGCGCGTATTGTTGCCCCATTTTCTTTTCATCGGGAAAAACTTCAACGTTTATTCCCTTGCTTCTGAAAAATGTTGCAGTTTTTTGGTATTCGATTGCAAGAGCTGCATTGAGGCAGTAAATTTCCGCGTCGACATAACTTTTTCTTGTGTCTGTAAGGCCCAATTGTTCAAGCCCCGCTATAAGACGGTCAAGTCCTATCGAAGCTCCTACTCCGGGTACTCTTTCTTTCATATAAAGGCTTGCAAGATTATCGTAGCGGCCGCCCGAACATACCGAACCTATCTGCGGCAGATCGGTCAAAAACGTTTCATAGACTATGCCCGTATAATAATCAAGCCCGCGCGTTATAGACGTGTCAAGTGCAAAAGTTCCTTCGATACCTTCCGCCTTCATCATTAAATAAATGTCGCGAAGTCTTTTTGTGTCTTCTGCAGGACCTCCGGCAAGGTCTTCAATAAAGGCGAGCGTATTTTGGAAATCCGAAGAAAAAGAAACGTAATTGAGTATCAGTTCCGTTTTTTCTTTTGATAAAGTTATCTCTTCAATCTCTTTTTTTACCTGATCCTTCCCCACCTTTGAAAGTTTATCTACTGTGCGAAGAATATCTTCGCTCCTGTCTACGGCGCCTATTTTAGCAAGGAAGCGGTTGAATATTCCTCTGTGATTTATTTTTATAACGATTTCGGGTACTCCGATTTTTTCAAAGGCCGCTTTCATTACCGAAAGGATTTCAAAATCTGAAGCCGCGCTGTCCGAACCTACGGTATCTATATCGCATTGCACGAATTCTCTGTAACGCCCTGCTTGAGGTTTTTCACCGCGCCAGACCTTTGCTATGTGATAGCGTTTAAATGGAAAGTAAAGCTCCGCCCTGTGTTCCGCCACAAAGCGAGCGAACGGGACTGTTAGATCGAAGCGCATAGCGACGTCGCGTCCGCCGTTGTCTTCAAAGCGAAAAACTTGTTTTTCCGTTTCTCCGTTGCTTTTTCGTAAAAGTATTTCGGTGTATTCCAGAACGGGTGTGTCTATGGGAACAAAGCCGTAAGATCTGTAAACTTCCGTGATCTTTTCTATCAGAGAAGCCCTTTGAATTTCGGAAGCGGGAAGAAAATCGCGGAAGCCTTTTAAGATCCGCGGTTGAATTAAATTTTCCATAGATCTCATACTAGCTTAAACGCAATAAAAAAACAATTCGGTCGAATATCGAGCCTATCGCGTAAGAAGATCTTCCCACTGAACTCCGCTTCCCGCGCTGACGTCTTTTGAAAGTCTTGCGCCTATAACTGTATCCAAAAATTCCGGGCTTATCCCCGGGCTAAGCACTTTTTCCGTTCTCAAAACGCCTATGTCTTTTTGCGATATACGGCTGCCTTTTTTCATTGAATCCATAAAGTGCAGGGATCGGTTCGTCCTGCCGTAATTTTTTTCTTCCGCCGGAGCCAGACGTTTTATTCCGTTGCCGACTATTTCGGCGATCATCTTTGCGTTATATTGTTCGGAAAGTTGGCTTATTATTTTTTGCCGCGCTATTTCCATTCCGTATCTGTTTACCGCCGCCTGACTTTGATGCACTGCGTGTACCATGAGCGCAAATTGTTCGCTTTCCAACGCTACTGGATCGTCAAGGCCGTCGTCTTTTTTGCTTAAGGTTATGTGTTTTTCAGTCATCACTCCGCCCATAGCAGCCGCCAACGACGGAACCAAAATGGGGTCAAGGCTGTGGTCGCTTATCCCTGTGGGCACTCCGAAAATGCGCCGCAAAGACGAAAGAACTTTTACGTTGTATTCCGATTCCGGGGCAGGGTAGCTTGTTATGCAGTGCAGAAGAGTAAGGTTTTCAGCGCCGAGGATGCAGATGGCTTTTTCTATGTCGGCTATTTTTGAAACTCCGCTTGAAAGAATCACTTGAATCGGGGAGCATCCTTCGAGCTTTTGTCGATTACGGAATGCCGCGAGGGCCTTGAGCATGGGAAAATGATTTACTTCGGGAGAAGCGATTTTTACCGCGTCGGGCGCAATTTCTAAAAGTTCTTCAAGACTTTTCAGCCCGAAAGGCGAACATACGAATTTTATGCCGAGAGAATGTGCGAAGTCTTTTGCATCCTTATAAAAAGATGGTGGAACTTCGAGCTGTTTAAAACGGTCGTAAAGCCGTATCTTCCCTCCGGGAAGGTCTACGAAACCCGTATTCGGATGCAGGATTTCATCAGCATAAACCCACTGCAGTTTTACCGCGTCGGCTCCGCTTTGGACGGCGGCTCTTATGAGTTGCTCGCATCTTTGTTTTGACCCCTTGTGAGAAGTCCCTATCTCCGCGACGATCATACGCATATCATACCCGTGATCTTTATGAAACACAAGGTAAGATATAATGTTAAAACGCACCGGCATATGTGCAGGATGACCGCGAGGCGTGCGTGCGCACTCTGCGGCTTGCGCCGATAAGAAGCGAGTGCGCCGGCGCCGGCAATCTTGCAAACACGGATTATCGCTTGTTCCGTATGAGTCTTCCGGCATTTTTTATGATGATCTTATCGTCTTTTAGCGCTATCTTTCCGTTTACTATACAATACGAAAGCCCGGAAGGCATGCGGGTGGGGTTTTGGAACGTCGCATTGTCCTTGAACCTCTTGGGATCGAAGATGTTTATGTCCGCATAATAACCTTCTTTTAAATATCCCCGGTTTTTGATATTCATCCGCTCTGCGGGTAAGCCGGTCATCTTTTTTATTCCTTCTTCAAGCGTAAAAAGACGCCTTTCATTTACATATTCCCGGATGATTTTCGGAAAAGCGCCGTACATGCGGGGATGCGGCGTGTCCGTTTGCGCATAGATTGAGTCCGAAATTACGATTGAATAAGGAAGTTTTGCCACAGTGTCTATATCGTCCTGACACATGCTCATATTGATGATAGCGGTTTTGCCTTTTTCATCGGATAAAAGATAAGCCGCAAGGGAGTAGGCGTCCTTATAGCCGAATTTTTTTGCCGCCGTTACGACATCGAGTCCCAGAAATTTTTTATTGTATTCGTTTACTATACCGGAAATTATAATGCGGTCCCAGCCGAGCGTTATACAAAAATTGTCCCAGTCGGAATATTCTATCGACGCCGCCTTTCTGAAAGCCTCTACCCCTTCTTCCGTCCCGAGCCTTTCAAGCGCGGCGTTCATATTCCCAGCGATAAACGCAGGTGGAATCATGGTAGTAAGCGCGGTGGAACCTCCTTCGTAAGGGTAAAAATCGCACGTAACGTCTCTGCCGTTTTTTCTGGCTTCTTCTATAAGCGCTATGGCGCGGTGAATTTCTTTTTTCCAATTTTTCATTCCGCATGATTTGAAATGCGATATTTCCAGGGCGCAGCCAGCTTTACCGGTTATTTCGATAACCTCTTTGACGCTGTCTACCATGCTGTCGCCCTCTCCTCGTATGTGGCTCGTAAAAAGCCCGTTACGTTTACCGAGCGGCATAAGCAGCTCGACGAATTCTTCTTTAGTGCTGTAGCATTCCGGCATGTACATTATTCCCGAAGAAATAGCCGGAGCGCCTTCCTTCAAAGCGTCTTCGATCAGGTCTTGAGCCTTTTTCATTTCTTCTTTTGTATAAGGGCTGTTTGAAAAACCTTTTACAGCTATTTTTACGTTGCCGGTTCCTATCATCGCCATAAAATTAAGCGGCAATTCGATGTTTTCCAAGGCCGTCATATAATCGCGATACGTTTTTATATCGGGGAAGGCCGGGCCCAGTACGGGCGAATCAAAGTCATAGGTTTCTTGCGCCGTTTTTTCGTCAAAGGATACGGGCGTCATTGAAATTCCGCAGTTACCGACTACTGTCGTAGTAATTCCTTGTGAAAGCATTACCGAGCCGTATAGTTTTTCTTTGTCGTTGAACGGCTTTATGTCGCAGTGACGGTGAATGTCGATAAAGCCCGGCGTAACGGCCATTCCTTTAGCGTCGATGACAGTCTTTGCTTTTAAAAGATCATACCCTGATACGGATATTTTAGAAATTTTATCGTTATCTATGAGAATATCGGCCGTGTAAGGCTTTGCGCCCGTTCCGTCAACGACCAGTGCGTTTTTTATCAATAGATCGTTCATTTTTCTTTTGTTCTCCTTTGTACTTATTGATATAATTGTATATAGTAAAACGAGACAAAGCTAAAAAATCCGCAACCATTCCTGCCGATTTTTTAACAAGAAATGCTCCTTGCTTATCAAGATCGTTGACGAAAATGATCTTTTCTTCTTTTGTCAATTCGGCAACGTTTTTTCCGAATTTTTCCAGTTCTTTTTTCATCATTTCATTTAAAATCAGATGTACGTTGCCTGAAAATATTTCAAAATTTTCATTTTTATCGGATTTATCGGAGTCCTGATGCGTAAAAAATGAAAGTTCGTTTTGCAGCTTAACCAAATCCGTGATATCGAAATTTATGCAGATACTTCCCGCGATATTTTTATTGTCTTTAGAATAAATGTATTTGCTTGTCGAACGCAGTATTTTTCCGTCCTGAGTGGTATTTATATAATTTGTTTGATCTTCAGGAATTTTCATTCCCCGTAAAAGTTCAAGTCCCGCGTTCGTCACTCCGTCTCCCACCTTGCGCCCCGTCACATGGCCGTTGTATATGGCCACGATCGTGTTGTCATACGGACGGGTAAGGTCGTGAAGGACTACTTCGCAGTTTGAACCGAATTGTTTTGCAATGCAGTAGCAAATTTCTGACAGCAGTTTGAAATTCTCTTTTACATAACTCATTTTATTCCTTGATTTTAAAGCAAGAAGGGGCTGAACGGAAAGCCCTCAGCCCCTTCGCTTTTTAAATCTTTTCTCTTGAAGCGATGACAAGTTTCATTCTTTCTTCTTCCGAAAGTTTTTCAAACGGAGTGAGAAGACTTACGATGATCCCGAACACAAGAGCTATGATAGTCGCAGGGATTGCAGGTCCCGTGAACGTACTTGCTATCAGAGCTTTGAACGGCGGTGAAAACAGGTACGTCATGCCGAACAGCATAGCCGATCCTACGGAAGCGATACCGCCCTGCCAAGAAGCTTTTTTCCAAACGGCGCCTAGGAACATTGCTACCGAAACTCCTGGTATTATGGAACCTATGACGTTGGAAATATACGACATAACGTCTTTTGCAAATAGGGTAGCCGCGAATGCCAGGGCCAGAGTAAGCACGGTAATGACGCGGCTCAATTTGGTAATTTTATCTTGATGAACCGGCTTTTTCTTGACAATCGGATAGATGTCGCCGATAAAGATCGCCGTTCCCGCTATTGCGTCGCTGTCGCCTGAAGACATGGTCGCGCTTAATCCTGCGATCATGAACAACAATCCTAGGACGGGACCGAGTACCGTCGTGGCGACATAGGTAAACGCGAAGTCCGGACGTTTAAGGACTTCCGCAGCTCCGTTTTTAGTTGCGATGGTAAAAGCCGCCATACCGATAAGCGCCGGAAGCAGGGAAAATACAAAAAGAAGAACGGCTGAAAGAGAAAATCCGCGTATTGCTGTAGAATCGTCTTTTGCCGTGTACAGCCTTATTCTGTAAGTCGGCGTTCCCAAGCAAGGAACGGCCACGCTCCAGATTATTGAAATAACCCACATCCAGCCCATCGTTTTGTAACCGTAAAGGCTCAAGTTTCCGGCCTTATTTGCGCTTTCCAATGTGTGTGCGATCTCAGACCATCCGCCTGCCATTGGAATCGCAATACATGTTATAGAAATAAATCCGAATACTAAGATGATCAGCTGTATCAGATCCGTCCAGACGACCGCAAGGTATCCGCCAATGATAACATAAAGTCCGAATGCAAGTACGGTTATGAGTTTACATACGACAGGATCAAGGCCTGTGACAAAGCCCAAGTATGTCGCGCCGCCGTTTATGTGATTGCCGAGCCACACAACTTCAATAAGGTACATCATAAAACTCATGACGATTTTTATGTATTTGTTTCCGTTATAGTGGAATTGAGCTTCTTCAGCCATTGTTTGGATTCCTTTTGCCCTAAGGCCTCCCTTTCGGACGACAAGGATCAATATCAGCATACCGAGCGCCGCTCCGAAGCCGTAAGCGGAACCTCCGAAGCCGAATTTAAATCCGTTTGAAGTAGCGCCTATGGAAGATCCCGTACCGATAAGCGTGGCTCCCATAGTTGCAAAAATCAAATACAGAGGAAGCTGCGCACCGCCGGTAAGATAATTAGTTCCCGTATTTTTTCCTCTGCTGCTGAAAGTCCCAATGGCTATCATGATCCCGATATAGATCACAAAACCGATCAGAAAAAAGACCGTAAAATTAGTCATTTTACCCCCCTTTTGTTTTATTATCCCGAATTTCGAGTTTTTATATTTATTTTAGGGCGGCTTTTTGCGATAAAATCGCAAAAAACAGGCTTTTCGGGGCTACGGCTTTCGCCTCCGAACAAACGCATAGCGTTTGTTTTCGCTGCGCTCACCCCTCCAATCCCTGCCGCGTTTGTCGCACACGGATGTGCGACTTACAAGTAATGTCGACAGTTTTTGAAAAAAACTGTCAGTTTAAGAAAAACAAGGATGTTTTTCTTAATACACAATCCCTGCCGCGTAAAACTCGCCATTCAGGCTCTATTAGATAATTCTACGGGGCGATTCAACAATTTGTCAATGTTTATTATCGGATATTTACAATTTTTGTAAGAAAACGCCGGTTTGGGGCGATTTTTGCATAAATTCGGTATTATTTTAAAATATATTTATTATATTTGAAATAAATATTCAACATATTGTTGATAGAAACCTCTAAAAGCTGCAGTTTTTAGAGGTAACTTTGCCCTGATATATCGCCGTTTTTATTTAAATTACCCCGGCGACGCTTGAAGCTTCGCCATTAATCTGCGGCGAAATTGTTGATTGATTTTTTTTTATCGGTGCAATAGTATTATTTACGCATGACGGTACGCTTGCCGCTCAACGAGCAATAAGCGTGAAAAATAGAAATCAAAGAAACTGGCTTAAGTTTTGGACCAGCCTCTTGATACTACATATTAATTTTTATAGGAGATACGATAAAATTATGTCGGATGTTTATGCAAAATTAAAAGAATTGAAAATTACGCTTCCTTCTCCGCCGCCGAAGGGAGGAATCTACACTCCTGTGATGGAATTCGGCAACAAGCTTTTATACTGCTCAGGCTGCGGTCCCGACCTCGGTAACGGCAACACCGTAAAAGGAAAAGTAGGAAAAGAATTGAGTCTCGAAGACGGACAAAAGGCCGCGTATAACTGCATGCTTAACCTGCTTGCCAATCTGGAAGAAAAACTCGGCGACCTTAATAAAATAAAGAGGTTTGTAAAAGTTCTCGCCTTTGTAAATTCTTCGGACGACTTTGATAAGCAACCGCAGGTCGTAAACGGCGGATCCGAATTGATCTTTAAACTTTTCGGAGAAGAGGCCGGACTTCCTGCGAGAAGCGCGATCGGAGTAAATGCGCTCCCCGGCGGAATCGCATGCGAGATCGAAATGCTCGTAGAATACTGCTGATCGATAGAATGTGTGTTCTTACGGAATGTGCAATGTATATTTAAATTTTAAAACAGTTTGAATATACCGCACATTCCTTATTTCAGCTGTTTAAGCTTTTTTAGTTCTCCGTACACATGAAAAAGATCGGTTCCGCTCCATGGATTGTCGTTATAATCCGTGGAATCGCCGTCGTCCGCACAATCTTCTTCATCCTCGGACAGCTTTTCTTGTTCCCATTCTTCCCTCTTATAAGTTCCGCTTGTCAAAAAAACATCAAAAGATTTCATATCCGTAGCAAGACCACAGGTTTAAATTTTCGGGCTTCCCCAACGGATTCTTTGACAGCTCGTAAAGCCATTTACCGAGCAGCATAAACCAGCAGAAGTTCGGTTCATCGTTGTCGTCATCGTAAAAATCAAGTTCCAGCCTGTAAGATTTTGTCTTTAACTGCAGCTTTATAATTCCGTCTTTGCATGAAACAAAGTCGAAATTTAAAACTTGATTTTCCGGCATATCTATTTCCAAGTCTTTTGAATAATCGTAACGCCGATTTTCTTCGTTTCTTTCTTCAATATATTTTTCTTGTTGTTCAGGATTAAGGAAAATCATTTGTTTTTTTACGGGCTGCTTATAGGTTTTCGGAATATAAAATGCCGGATTTTTCGCGGACAAATTTCCATAAAGAGGAAGGATCTTAAAGTATTTAAGCGAATTGCTTTTTTGCCTGAATATTCCGCACTCGGCGCTATAAGGTTTAAGGTTCTAGACGCTATCGGCGTAAAAATGCCCGGCGCAAGAGATACGCGCGCGTGCGTTAAAGCGATGTCAAGACACGAGCTCGTGTGCGTTAAAGCGACGCCGACAGCGTCTTGCCGCGTAAACGCTGACATCGCCGCACGGCAACTTCGCTGCGTTATGTTTTTTTGCCGACGCCGGAAAACGAATCTCGTAACAGGTATTCGCGCCGGCGGAAAGGAATTTGACGGTTTTCAACAAAGCGGGAAAAAAAGGATTTTATAAATTATCATGGAATAATTTTTAAGATGTGCTAAAATAAAAATGTCCCGCACGAGGCGGGACTGTAGTCAAATGACTTCGGCCTTTAGCCTTATTGTGATTTGATTTCATAAACAATTTATCATGTTTTGCATATTTGTGCAAGAAAAATATTATAGGTCATCTTGAAAACTCGCCTTTAGAAATTTTTCGAGGTTTCAGCGCAAAAATATGCAAGATAAACCGAGGAATATATGAAAGTTTTAGGCCTTGATATCGGTACGAATTCCATAGGCTGGGGCATTGTAGATGAGGCGGCAAAGAAAATTGTTAAGTGCGGCGTTTATATATTCCCTGAAGGCGTAAAAAAAGAAAAAGGAAATGAAAGTTCAAAGGCTGCGGAAAGGACGGCCTTTAGATCCGCCAGAAGGCTTAAATTTCGAAGAAGGCTTAGAAAATATGAAACGCTAAAGGTTTTAATAAAAAACGGCATGTGTCCGCTAACTATGGAAGAGCTTGATCTTTGGAAGACTTCAAAGATTTATCCTTCTTCAACAGCGTATCTAAACTGGTACAGAACGGATGAATTAAAAAGCTGGGAGCCTTATTTTCTCAGGAAAAAATGCGTTGAGCAGAAGGCGGATCCTTATGAACAGGGGAGGGCTTTTTATCATCTTGCACAGAGGCGCGGTTTTTTAAGCAACAGAAAAGAAGCGGCAAAGGAAAGCGAGGATAAGGATGTAAAGGGCATTAAAGGCCAGATGAATGAGCTTTCCGAATTAAAAGGCGATAAAACTTTAGGCCAATATTTTTATGAATTAAAACAATCCGGTGAAAGAGTAAGAGGAAAATATACTTCAAGAAAAGATCATTACGAGCAGGAATTTAATAAAATATGTGAAGTGCAAAATATTTCCGATGAGCTAAAGGAATCTTTATATAAAGCTATTTTTTATCAGCGAAAGCTGAAATCGCAGAAATTCCTTGTCGGTAAATGCACTTTGGAGCCTGACAAGCCGCGTTGTCCTGTTTCGCATTTTGAATTTGAAGAATTCCGAATGCTGCAATTTATTAACAGCATTCGAGTCGCCAGAAATTGTAATGAGGATGACAAACAGCCTTTTGAACCTCTTACGGAAGAAGAAAGAGAAATCATAAAACCTCTGTTTTTTAGAATATCGAAACGGAGTTTTCATTTTGCGGACATTTCTAAAAAACTTGCAGGAAAAAAAGAATTCTGGAAATTCAATTATCGAGACGATACGAACGTTTCAGGCTGTCCGGTTTCTACCGGATTAAAAAATATTTTCGGCGATGACTGGAAAAACATACAGATCGGGCGATATGACATAAATGACATTTGGCATGTTCTTTTTGATTTTGACGATGATGAAAAACTTCGTGAATTTGCTGTCGATAAACTGCTTTTGGACGATGAAAAGGCCGGTAAGTATTGCGCCGTTTACTTAGCGCAAGGGTATGCGAGTCTCAGTTTAAAAGCTATCAGAAAAATAATCCCGTTTTTAAAAAAAGGCTATGTTTATTCTACCGCCGTTTTTCTTGCCAATATTCCTTCAATGATCGGTAAAGAAGTTTTTGAAAAAAACGAGGCGGATATTGAAAAAGCCGTGCAAGAAATTTTAAGCACGCTGAAGGATAAAAACAATGTGCGTGTGCTTGTCAACCGCTGCCTTGAAGCGGTTTTTAAAGACGCAAAGCACGATTTTCATACGGAAGAGTGGAATAAATCGATTATCGATATTCAAGCTTGCGATTTGTTCGGAAAGAAATCTTGGGAAGAGCGTTCTGTTGAAAAGCAAAATAACGTCAGGGAAGAAGCCATAAAACTTGTAGAAGAAAGTCTTAAACTTGCAGTGACAAAAAATGCCGACAATTACAAATATCCAATGCTAAGAACGGACGATCTTATTGAAGAATACCTTACATCAAAAGGATTTGAAATTAAAAAAGGCGCGAAACTTTATCATCCTTCCGATCAGGACTTCGGTTTGGAAAAACCTGTTTTAGGCGACGACGGAAAAGAATATCTTTCCTCTCCGAGGACTTCAAGCGTAAAAAATCCCGTGGCGATGAGAGCCTTGTATCAGCTTAAAAAGCTTGTAAATTACCTTATAAAAACCGATGAAATTGACGGTTCCACGCGGATTAACGTTGAGCTTGCAAATGAGGTAAACGACAAAAACTGGCGCAAAGCCATTGGGGAATTCCAGCGGAAAAATGAGTTAAGAAATATAGACTATAAAAAACAGATTTCCGGACTTTGCAAAGAAGCCGGATTTGAAATCAATCCTACCGACTCGGATATTAAAAAATTCCGTCTTTGGAAAGAGCAAAAAGAAAAATGCCCGTACACCGGAAAATCCATAAGTATTGTCGACTTGTTCGGTAAAGTACCTAAATTTGATTTTGAACACACAATTCCGCGAAGTTTGTCTTACGACGATTCTCTTGAAAACCTTACCCTCTGCGACAGTGATTTTAACAGGAACGTTAAAAAGCAACACATTCCGTCCGAATTGCCGAATTTTGAAGAAATATGCGCGCGTTTTAAAGGATTTTACAAGGACGAAATCGACAGGTGCGAAAGCATAATTAGCAGAAATTCAAATCATGTCGGTTATATTGATCCTGCCGCAAAAGATTCCATGATCGTAAGAAGACATGAGGCTCAGTTGGAACTTCGTTATTACAAAGAAAAGCTAAAGCGATTTACTGCGACGGAAATTACTTCCGACTTTAAAAACAGTCAATTAAACGATACCCGCATAATTACAAAACTTGCCTTGAAATATTTAAGACAGGTATTCGATTCTGTTCAGCCGGTCAAGGGAACTATGACAGACATATTTAAGCGGCAATGGGGATTGCTTGACAGAGATGAGGTAAAAGACCGTTCTAATTACATACATCACGCTGTCGACGCTTTGACGGTCGCCTGTGTAAGCAGGGCGAAGTTCAATTTACTCTCTCATGAAATGAAAAACGGTGAAGAGAAAAATCATATTAACTTTGCAAAACCTTGGGAGTCCTTTGATAAGGATGTCGTTTTAGCCGTCCGATATATCATTCCAAAACATTTTGTCGATGATAATTCTTTAAGGCAATCTAAGAAGATTTTAAGACGAAGAGGCGGTTTAAATAGCGGAAAAACGGTTTACATTCAGTGTTCAACGGCAAGGGGTTCTCTGCATAAAGATACTTTTTACGGCTGCATCATGACTGTGCCTGAAAAAGGCCTTGCAAGTAAAAAGATTTTTGTTGAGCGAGTTCCCGCTTTTGGTCTTACGGAAGATATTGCTGAAAAAATCGTCGATAAAAAAATTAAAGATGTTTTTATCAACAATATAAAAACCGGGATCCAAACCGAAAACGACATACAGGAAAAAGGAATTTTGCTTCCCTTCAAGAAAAACGGAAAGGACGTTTATGTTCGTCACATAAGGGTAAAGGCAAAACCCACGGAGCCCGTTAAATTAAAAGCACATCATAATGTCATTAAAAAAAATCCGAAAGAATATAAGCAGCATTATTATGTCGTGAATGAAGAAAATTATTTAGTCGCATTATATAGAGGAATGTCCGCCGACGGAAAAAAGTTAAGCAAGCATTCGGTTTTAAATCTTCTTGACGCCGTTAAAAATAAACGGAGCGGAAAAGAGTTATATCCGAATGAAATCGAAGAAGGGCAAAATAGGCTTCCATTGTATAAGGTGCTGAAAGTGGGAAAAATCGTACTGCTTCAAAATAACTATGGTGAAGACGTATTCGGTCTTCCTAAAGAGCATATATGGAATCGTTTGTACAGAATTGCCGGATTGGCTAAATCCGGAGAACGTGTTTTCATAGGACTGGCGCATATCACAAGTTCAAAGCCTTGGAAATATATTAAAGGCGAATATGATTTGAATACGGGCGTTGAATTCCGCCGTTACCAGAGCAATAATTTTATAGGACTTGTAGAAGGGACGGATTTTACCGTTTCGCCTGCCGGAGAAATTGTAAAGAAATAACAATATGGAGATTTTTTCATATACTGCCGATAATTAGTATATGGACATCTCTGGAAACTCACCTTTAGCGAATTTTCCGAGATATTGATGAGTTACAACTCGCTGTATTATCGCGAGGTGCAACATCGCGTTTTAAAAGTTACCTCTAAAAACTGCAGTTTTTAGAGAGGTTTCCATATGATTAAACGAACACTGTTTTTCTCACATGCTGTTTGTTTAAGTCTGAAAAACAAGCAGCTTGTAATTTTTAACAGAGAAACGCAAGAAGAAATTTTAATTCCTATTGAAGATATAGGTTTTGTTGTTATTGAAAATAATCTTGTTTCAATGACCGTGCCCCTTATAAATGAACTTGTGTATAATAATTCTGCCGTAATCTTTTGTAATGAAAAACACTTGCCCTTTTCAATGACTTTGCCTCTGGACTGCAACAATATCCAATCTCAATTATTTTTTGTTCAGATCGACGCAAAATTGCCGGTAAAAAAGCAGTGCTGGAAACAAATCATAGAAAGTAAAATAAAAAATCAGGGAAGGTTGCTTGAAAAGCACGGATTTGCTTCGGCTAAGGTAAATGAATTTTCAAGACATGTAAAAAGCGACGATGCTTCGAACATGGAGGCTCGTGCCGCAAAGACTTATTGGGATTATCTGTTCGGTCGTGACTGGACCAGAGATCGATACGGAAAATTTCCCAACAATTTTTTGAATTACGGTTATTCTATCCTTCGAGCCGCTACTGCCAGAGCCTTAATCGGTTCCGGGTTATTACCGACTCTGGGTATACATCATCACAATAAATACGATGCCTATTGTCTTGCGGACGACGTCATGGAACCTTACAGACCGTATGTGGACGATGAAGTTATTAATTTTATTAAAGAAAATCCCAATGAAGAAGATCTTAATACGGAATTTAAGAAGAAAATTTTGAATATCCTTACACGGGATGTGAATATCGGTAAGGTTACAAGGCCGCTTATGATCGCATTGTCAATTACAAGCTCTTCATTAGTAAAAGTGCTTACGGAAGAATTCGAAAAAATGGCCTTACCTGTTTTTATATAGCTATGAGTTTTGAACGGATAAACGCTTATAAGATAATGTGGATTTTTTGTTTGTTTGATCTGCCGACGAATACAAAGCCTCAGCGAAAACGCGCATCGGAGTTTAGAAAAAAACTCTTGGAAGACGGATTTGATATGATGCAATTCAGTGTGTATAAAAGATTTTGCGGCAGTAAAGAAGCTTGCGCGGTCCACGAAAACAGAATCAAACAGTGGCTGCCGCGGGAAGGGACGGTGAGTATTTTAAAATTTACCGACAAGCAGTTCGGAGAAATACTGACATATATCGGTTTGTCCCCAAAGCCTAAAGAAAAAGCGCCTAAGCAACTGGAAATGTTTTAAAAACCGAAAAAAATAGGCCAAACTCCGCTCATTTTTCCTGTTTTTTTGGTGTAAAACAAGCATAAACCCTATATTTAGCAAGCAATTATAGAGTTTATGCTATTTTACATCAGAATTTGAAATCAAACCACAACAATTGGTAGCAGTCGATTTTAACGAATAAGCTATTTTACATCAGAATTTGAAATCAAACCACAACTATTCGCTACTTCTATATTTTTCTTTTCATAGCTATTTTACATCAGAATTTGAAATCAAACCACAACTAAAGACTTTTCGTATTTTGCATGTGGCGGCTATTTTACATCAGAATTTGAAATCAAACCACAACGTTTTAATGATCATCAGCTTCTTACTCGTAGCTATTTTACATCAGAATTTGAAATCAAACCACAACCAACGGGAATATCGACAACATCAAACGCAGCTATTTTACATCAGAATTTGAAATCAAACCACAACTGTATCCTAAGTGTCTTGTACCCATTAGGAGCTATTTTACATCAGAATTTGAAATCAAACCACAACTAAAGCAGGGATCGTGTACAGAGTTGTGTAGCTATTTTACATCAGAATTTGAAATCAAACCACAACCATTCTTATTGTCGCCGTCTATGTACCATTGCTATTTTACATCAGAATTTGAAATCAAACCACAACAGAAATACAGCGACATTGACGGTGATATTTGCTATTTTACATCAGAATTTGAAATCAAACCACAACCCTTGCGTGAAAGACCTTTTACGTCTTATTGCTATTTTACATCAGAATTTGAAATCAAACCACAACGAACATTATGATTTTAAAAATCTTAAATTAGCTATTTTACATCAGAATTTGAAATCAAACCACAACTATCGGATAAACTTATCTTTGACTCCTCTACGGCTATTTTACATCAGAATTTGAAATCAAACCACAACGTACCTTGTGTTCAAGTGGTGGTTATCGAGCTATTTTACATCAGAATTTGAAATCAAACCACAACCAGTACAGGTAAAGCCTTGTTCCAGACAGGCTATTTTACATCAGAATTTGAAATCAAACCACAACCAATATTTGCCAAGTAGCTCGGTATAGCGCGCTATTTTACATCAGAATTTGAAATCAAACCACAACAATTCGGGAAAGGTCAAAGCGAGAGCGTTTGCTATTTTACATCAGAATTTGAAATCAAACCACAACCCTGGCTTCAGCGTGGCGAAGGTAAGAGCTGCTATTTTACATCAGAATTTGAAATCAAACCACAACTATGCCAAGCGGGAAAGTGTTAGACCCGTTGCTATTTTACATCAGAATTTGAAATCAAACCACAACTATGCCAAGCGGGAAAGTGTTAGACCCGTTGCTATTTTACATCAGAATTTGAAATCAAACCACAACTGCGTCCGCCCGTTTTTGCGGATGTATGTGCTATTTTACATCAGAATTTGAAATCAAACCACAACACGCTCAACCTGTCGGACTTCAATCTCGATGCTATTTTACATCAGAATTTGAAATCAAACCACAACAAGTCTTGCGGCGCTTCCTGCTGGGGATATGCTATTTTACATCAGAATTTGAAATCAAACCACAACTTCGCCTGCAATCCTTTTAATCGAATTGTCGCTATTTTACATCAGAATTTGAAATCAAACCACAACTATATTAATCTTTGTTCTAATTTTGATTTGCTATTTTACATCAGAATTTGAAATCAAACCACAACTATATTAATCTTTGTTCTAATTTTGATTTTGCTATTTTACATCAGAATTTGAAATCAAACCACAACTATTTCTGTGTGATACGCGGAGTAAATGTTGCTATTTTACATCAGAATTTGAAATCAAACCACAACGAGAACGCATTCATTCCGGCGGTATCCAACGCTATTTTACATCAGAATTTGAAATCAAACCACAACGTAACCGTCGAGGTGGTCGCTAATGTCAATGCTATTTTACATCAGAATTTGAAATCAAACCACAACCAACTACCTGCTACGACGGACAGAATTTTTTGCTATTTTACATCAGAATTTGAAATCAAACCACAACACCTTGCTATTCCTGAAGTTGCTTACGATGGCTATTTTACATCAGAATTTGAAATCAAACCACAACTGGGTTTAGATACTCTTGGCACTTTTTTGAGCTATTTTACATCAGAATTTGAAATCAAACCACAACCCTGCAAGCAAGGATATCTATCTTGATATTGCTATTTTACATCAGAATTTGAAATCAAACCACAACTGCGTCCGCCCGTTTTTGCGGATGTATGTGCTATTTTACATCAGAATTTGAAATCAAACCACAACTATCTTGAGATGAAAGGGCACGACATAGAAGCTATTTTACATCAGAATTTGAAATCAAACCACAACAAATGCAAGACGTAGATACACGGATCATCTGCTATTTTACATCAGAATTTGAAATCAAACCACAACAATCCTATGTGCAAATATACACTTGCTCCCGCTATTTTACATCAGAATTTGAAATCAAACCACAACACTAGCAGAGCTTTTATATTTGATGTTTCCGCAACCTGCCACCGATTGCGCATCAAGTAATGACATAGATAAAATAAAAAGAGCATACTGGCGGGGCAGCGTCGATAGTTAACAACCCGAGTATTCCAGCCCATAGTACGCTCTTTTCATGTATAACAATAACTCTGTTTTTCTTGATTATCAATAGCTTTTTAGTTTCTTTTTAATCACGGCTGCAACAATTTCAAAGTTCATATGAAAAGTAATGATCAAAAAAACAGCGAACCTTGGATAATTTTTGAGACATCCGCATGATTTATCGCCTGTCCAAATTATTTTTTTTGAGCCAATCCGAAAGCAGATCGGCGACCTTAATATTGTTAAGATCCGAAAAGATAAAGTGCGTATTTCCCGTAATACCGATTTCGGGAAGGTGAACCACCGCCGTGTTGCCGCCGTATTTATTGATCGTCGCGGCAAAAGAACGCGCCATGGCAAGTTCGGCGCGCCATTGATCCTGTCCGAAATTCGGAGTGGGCTTCGACGCAATATTGTCGCCGTAGTATATGACGATCGGTATTTTTGTCAATTTTTTAAAATCGTCGAGGGGGATGCTTTTCGCTGCAATCGTGCCGTATGAGGTCGGAACGGGAGCAGGCGTTTTGCCTTCGGGAAATAAAAAAGGACTTCCGCCCGGCTCGTATGCGACGATCGCTTTTACGTTGCCGTTCCGTATCGCCGTTCTCCAGCCGACCGTTCCGCCCTGCGAATGCGTTACGAGAATTCCCTCGCCGATTTTGTTAAAGAGCGCAGACTCCTGATCGGTTATGACGATCGGTTTAAAATCCGTTCGCGTGTCCGCAAAAGACGCCGCTGCGATCGCCAGCAAAGCGCCCAAAACTGCTAATAATTTTTTCATACATGCCTCCTGCATCTCCATACTGTTTCCGCCGGCATATGTCAGGCGGTGCTTGATTTTTAGCAAGCATTTGAACTTTCTGTCGGCATGATAGCGCATTTTCCGCCGCAAGCGATTGGCATTTTTACTCCGAGTGCACAATAAGCGGCATAATCTGTAAAAACGCACAAAATCTTTTGCCGTAATGGATATTTTTTCCACTGTGTTTGCGTTTGGAATCGGGATTTTTTTTTAGGGCGTGTCCCTCGCTGCGCTCGGGTCGGGCTTTTCGGCGTTCCGCGCTAAAGCGCTCCATTCCTCCGCTCGCGCGCTGCTCGCTTCGGAACGGCTTCGCCGCGCCTCCAATCCCTCACGCGGGCGGGGTACTTGTTAGAGAATGTGCAGGTTGAGACTGTCAAAGTTTAAGTAGGCTTTGTCGCCCGCTTCGTAGAGCTTACGGTTTTTCGGGTTGTATTCGGTGATCTTAATCATCATGCCGTTTACGTCGGCCTGATAATATTGATACGAACCCATAAACGTCGAAAGCGTTACGGTGCACGGCAGAACGCCCTTGTCAGCGAGAGTCGCCGATTCGGGGCGCAGCACGATTTTGCACGGGTCGCCCTTTTGAACCTTTTCAAAAGATTCCGCCGTGATATCGACGCCGCCGACGTCGACGTGTATGGCTTTTGAGTCTATCGACGTTACGCTTCCGGTCAGGAAGTTTACTTCGCCGATAAAGTCCGCGACAAATTCGTCTTTCGGCTGATAGTAGATTTCGCGCGGCGTTCCCATTTGAGCGATTTTCCCTTTGTTCATGATGATGATTTGATCGGAGATGCTCATCGCTTCAGACTGGTCGTGTGTAACGTATATCGCCGTGATACCGACCGTCTGCTGGATTTTTCTTATTTCAGTGCGCATCGCTACGCGGAGCTTTGCGTCGAGATTCGAAAGCGGTTCATCGAAAAGCAAAACGCTCGGCTGCACTACAAGAGCTCGCGCAAGGGCGACCCGCTGCTGCTGTCCGCCAGACAGCTGATTCGTCATGCGGCCTTCGAGTCCTTCGAGTTCTACGAGTTTGAGCATGGCCATAACGCGCTCGGCGATTTCGTCTTTAGCCACCTTTCTGATCTTTAAGCCGTAGGCGATATTGTCGAAGACGTTGTAGTGCGGCAGGAGAGCGTAGCTTTGGAACACCATAGCCGTATCTCTCTTGTTGGGCGTGAGTTCGTTGATCGCTTGATCGCCGATGTAGATTTCGCCTTTGTCGGGGCTTTCAAAACCCGCGACCATGCGAAGCGTCGTCGTCTTTCCGCAGCCGGAAGGGCCGAGCAGGGTAACGAAACTGCCCGGTTTAATGTCAAGCGAAATATCGTCCACTGCGGCGAAATCTTTTCCCGTCTTATAGTCTTTGTAAATCTTCGTTATATGATCCAGGCGCACGCCTTTTTGTTCCTTTGTCATGATACTTCCCCTTGTTGTCTTTTGGAACCTATAAAAACTGCAGTTTTTATAGGTCACTCTAAAAATGCGATGTTTTAACTCGCGATAACACAGCGAGTTAGAACTCGTCAACATCTCGAAAAATCACTAAGAGTGAATTTTTCGAGATGTCTTTTGTTTACGGCTCGTGCCGAATCTTCCGGTAAACAGATTCATCAGCGTAATCGCCGTGTACGTGATGACGATCAATATCGTCGCGTATGCGCATGCGATTCCGTAGTTGCCTTTTTCCGCATGTTCGTTGATGCGCACGGTGATGAGCACGAACTGCGGAGTGACAAGCAGAATGATCGCGGAAATCGCCGTGATGGAGCGTACGAAGGTCGTGACGAGCCCGCTGAAAAACGAATCCTTAATGAGCGGAAGCGTCACCGTCGTAAATACCGTCAGGCTGTCCGCACCCAAATCGTAGGCTGATTCTTCGATCGATTTATCGATCTGCCTGAGTGCCGCAATGCCGCTCCGCGTGCCGATCGGAAGCGAGCGCACGATGAACACGATGACGAGGATCGCCCCGGTGCCGTACAGCCCCTGCATAATACCCGAATGAAAGAGGCCGCTGTTGAATCCGCGGATAAAGCCGACGCCGAGAACCGTTCCCGGAACCGCCATCGCGAGCATCGCGATGAATTCCATAAATCCCTTTCCTGCAAACTTCCGCTTTACTACAAGGTAGGCTATTATCATCGATATTAATGCGGTGATGGGAGAGGCGATGAGCGAAAGCCAAATCGAATCGAGAAATACTTTGTATCCGCTGTTTTTAAAAATATACTTATACCATTTGAGCGACAGGCTGTAGTTCCTTCCCCAAATTTTAAAGAGAGAGCCGAATACGACGAGGAAGTAAAGCACGATGACAAAGAGCGAGATAAGAATGCTGATCGTGACGAGCGGAACGCGCACGCTTTTGTCTTTTATGCGCATGCGCTCCCGGGACGCTTTGCCCGTAAGGGTAGCCACCGATTTCCGTTCGAGCCAATATTTTTCGACAATGAATAAACCCATTGAAATAAAGAGAAGCACGACTGCCATTGCCGTGGCTCCGCTTTTATCGTATGCACCGGTGAGCTGCAGGTAAATCGAAGTTGCGAGCGTGTCGAAGTTTCCGCCGATGATCATCGGGTTTGCAAAATCCGCAACCGATTCTATAAATGTTACGAGGAAAGCGTTGCCGAGACCGGGAAGCAAAAGCGGGAGCGTTACAGACGTAAAAACTTTCCACCGGGAAGCGCCGATATTGCGAGCCGCTTCTTCGAGCGAGGGATCTATGTTTTTAAGAAGTCCTTTGAGCATGAGGTAACAGACGGGAAAAAAGGTAAGCGTCTGTACCAGGCAGATGCCCGGAAGGCCGTATAATTTTGTCGTGCTTAAATTGAACAGGCTTCGTGTGATGATGCCCGTGCGGCCGAAAAGCATGATCGCCGAAAGCGACAGGACGAAGGGCGGCGAAACGACTGGCAGCACGGAAACGATTTTAAACAGGCCTTTTACGAATCTGTTTCCGACGTTGACATACATGTCGACGTACGCAAACAAAAAGCCGACAAGAGTGGCGAGTATGCCTGAGATAAAACCTAGGTGCAGAGTATTTGAAATAGCTTTTCGGAAGCCCGACATCCCGAAAATGCGGGCAAACACGGAAAGCGTGATTTGATTTTCTTCGTACACGCTGTCGACGAGCAGAATCGACAGGGGATAGACGATAAATAAAACTAAAAATAAAAATATTGCAAATATTGCGGTGATGAGAATAGGATCGGCAAACAATTTTTTTCTGTCGAGCGTTTTGCTTTGCGTTCCCGCAGTGTATGGTTTTGTCATAATAAAAATCCACAAAAAAAGATGATGTGCTGCGGCACGGACCGCACCGCAGCAGATAAATTAATAATTATTATTTTGTCTTGACGCGGTCGTCGCTTGCGATGACTTTAAAGAAATCCTGCACGTATTGCGACGTGTGATATTTCGCGTCTTCGAAATCGTAGTTGATCGTTTTGATCTTATCGAGACCCGCTTTTACGGCGGCTTTAACCGGCTTTGCGTTGTCGATAACCAAGAACTGATACGAGCCGTTTTCCTGAGCGAGGTTTACACAGTCGGGCGAAAGCGCAAATTCGATGAATTTCTTTGCGTTTTCAACGTTTTTCGCGCCTTTGAAAATAGCCGTCGCTCCGATTTCGTAGCTCGTGCCGGATGCAGGCGCGGTCATGCCCAAATTGTCGTAGCCGTTGTCGACGATCTGATAGACGACGTCGTGCAGAAAGCCGATGCCGATGACGATTTCGCCTGTCGGAACGAGCTTTGACGGGCCGGAGCCGGATTTCGTGTACTGAACGATGTTCTTATCGAGCGCTTTGAAGTAGTCCATCGCTTTGTCGTGTCCCTTCATCTGCACCATCGTATTGACGATGAGTTTTCCCGTTCCCGCCGTATTCGGGTTCGCGAACGAAACCAAGCCCTTGTACTGCTCTTTTGTCAAATCGTCCCAATCTTTCGGCGGCTGTATGCCGATCCGCTTCATTTCTTCCGTATTCCAAAAGAAGCCGAGAATACCGCGGTAGATTCCGAACCAGTTGTTATTCGCATCTTTGAACTGTGGCGCGATGATGTGTTTTGCGTTTTTCGCGTCGTACGGGAGCAAAAGCCCTTTCGCAGCGGCTTCGTTGTACGGATCGGTCGTGCCGCCGAACCATACGTCCGCAGACGGCTTGCCGTTTTCTTCGGCAATTTTCGTGAGCACTTCGCCCGTAGAAAGCCGCTGGTAGCTCGTTTTAATGCCGGTGAGCTTTTCGAATTTTGCACATACGGCGCTGACGTATTCTTCTTCGCAAGAGCCGTAGACGACGAGGGAACCCGCGTTTTTGTTGCTGGCGGCAAAGAGCGTGCTGCCGGCGATCAAAAGAGAGGCGATCACTGAACAAATCTTTTTCATAATGAAAATCCTCCGGATATTTAATATCTTTAAGAAAATTCTAAGGCCGGAATTCCGTATCCGCAATGCCGATTTTATATAAAAATATCCCGAAAAATGAACCGGACTGAGCGCGAAGCGGACAATGTCGGCGAAATACGGACTGCAGCCTATCGTTCAGTCTTTCCGTTTTTCGTCCGGTTTTGCGAGTTCCGTCGGCGGAAAACCCGCATAGGATTTGAACACTTCATAAAATCGCTTGTACGACGAAAAGCCCGTCATCGCTGCGACTTCGTAGACGCGGTATTTTTGATCGGCAAGGAGACTTACGGCTTTTTGAATCCTGTACGTGTTCAAAAAATCGAGAAAGGTCATGGACGTGTGTTTTTTAAATGATCTGCTTAAATAACTTGCGCTCACTTTGAGCGTTCGGGCGAGCGTTTCGATGTTGGGGTGTTCCGCGTAGTTTTGTTCTATCGCGCTCAGGCAGGCTGCGATATACGGATTGTCGGAAACCATCGGCGGAAGGAAAGGAGAGGACGAGGCGCCGGCGCTTTCTGCACGTTCGGCTTTTTGTGCGATGAGGTTTTTTGCAAGCTGCTCTTGTGCGCGCAAGACGACTTCTTTGATCTTTTCTTCATCGACAGGTTTTAAAAGATAATCGAAGACGCGGAGCGCAATAGCGCTTTTCGCATAGTTGAAATCGGAATAGCTCGTAAGAACGATCGGGATAAAATCGATTTTTGCTTTTTGCGCCGCCTCTATCATATCAAGTCCGCTCATGCCAGGCATCTTTATGTCGGTGATCACGATGTCAGGTTGTAGGCTCTTTATCTTTTCGAGTCCTTCCATACCCGTAGCCGCAGAGGCTACGACGACGGCGTTCATGGAAAGCCAGTCGATTGTGTACAAAAGCCCCGAACGGATGATATCTTCGTCTTCGGCGATCACAATGTGTATCATGTTTTGCTCCAAATGACCGGAAGGCTTATGCGCACTGTCGTTCCTTTGCCTGCAGCGCTGTCGATCGTCATGCCGTATGTGCTTCCGTACAAAAGTTCGATGCGCCGCTCGACGTTGTACAATCCGATGTGATTCGTTTTATTGCTTTGTGAACGGATGAGCTTCCGCATCGCTTTCAGTTCTGTTTCGTCCATGCCGGCTCCGTCATCGCTCACGACGATATGCAGTTTTTTCCCGACCGTGTGCGCGCCGATCGAAACTTTCATGCGCTCTTTATCGCCGAAGCCGTGTTTGACGGCATTGTCGATAAGCGGCTGCACGATGAGTTTCGGCACTACACAGTTTTGTACGTCGTCCGGCACGTCGATTTCGTATGCGAATTTTTTGCCGAAGCGGAGTTTCAATATATACAGATAATGTTCGATGCGGCGGATATCTTCGCCGATCCGAGCAGTCGATGCATCGTTGTCGATGCTGTAGCGCAAGAGTTCGGAAAGGCGCAGAATCGTTTTTTGCGCTTTATCGGGATCGAGTTTTATCAGGAATTTAATATTTTCAAGCGTGTTGTATAAAAAGTGCGGATTGAACTGCATTTCCAGCCGTTTGATTTCTGCGACATAGCGTTCGTGCGTTTCTTTTTTATTTTCATCGATGAGACGCTGCACTGTGTCGAGCATATCGTTGTACGCGTTTGCGATCTTTTGGAATTCGACAGTGCCGGAAACCGAAAGGCGCTCTGCGAGATTGCCGCGTTCGACTTCGCCGCACGCTTGTGCGATCTGCGTGAGAGCGCGCGATTCCTTTTCGGCGATTTTAGCGGCGCTGACGAAAAGGCCGCCGATGACAAGCGCGAGAACCGAAAGCGTCGTCAATGCGATTATTAAAAAAGCGCTTTGCATCTGCTGCGTATTTTGAAAGGTATAGACGTCGAAGATGCTCGCCGTCGCATCCCGAAATACCGCTTCGTTTTCCGTAAAATAATATCGCCTGTCGCTTCGATAGCCGTCCGCGAGCTTTCCTGCCGCGTTTCCCGCATGCGGAAGAGAAGCTGCAAAGAGCGTGCCCTTGTCGTCGGTGATCGCAAAGGGGAGCGTCGGATTGAGAGCCGTGCGCACGGCATCTTCATCTATCGTAAAGACCATGTAGCCGTCGATTCCGTTTTTCGATTCGAGCGCACGTCCGATGACGATTTCGCTTTTTCCGGCAGTATTGTACTCCGACGACAGTTCGATCACCGTTCGATCCGGTTTTTCGTGCATTCGTCCGAGCGCGCCCCATGTAAATTGATTTTGCCATTCGGGAACGATAAAGTCGTCGTCCGCGCTTCCCTTGAGCACGACGGCGTACGACGAGGAAAGCAGCGTAAAATCAGCAGCGATCTTTTGCGCATGGATAAATTCCTTCAGCGCGGTATATGCTCCGGAAACGGAAAACGCGTCGTCAAAGATTATTCTTTCGGGCGAAAGACTTTTTTCTTCGATAAAAGCGCCGTATGCGTTTACGGCTGTGCTCAAGGCCGTCGCAGTCTTTTTATTTTCGCGCGCGAGGGTGCGGTAGAGATTGACATTCCACAGCAAAACGGACGTTACGATGACGACGCTTGCAAGTGTGATCGAAGGGATGAGCGAGTGCGCTATAAACGAGCGGCGTATTTCTTCTCTAAAATATACATTGTCATTCATCGTTTTGCCTCGCGCTTTCGAAGATATCGAGAAAGCGCTCGACCCATTCGCTTTGATGTGAAGTTGTATAGGCGTAATCGACGGAGATGCACTTGATGCCGCTCTTTGAGGGAAGCAGGCTTTTTGTTTCGACGTCGCTCCGCACTGAACGCCGGTTCATTTGCTTTGCGATATAGCTTTGCACGTTTTTTCCCGTAACGTAATCGATAAATCTGACGGCATTGTCTTTGTGCCGGATTTTTTTCGGTATGTAGACGCCGTCGGGAGTAAAGACGACGCCTTCGTTCATGTAGACTAAGGCGATATTGCCGTCTTTTTCGGCAAAATTGGCTCCTCCTTCTTCGAATGTCAATCCTACGGCAAAGCGTCCGTCCGCAACTCCGTTGTACACCGCGCTCGAAGATCCCAAGAGATTTCCGTCGAGATTTTTGCACAGCATCTTCACGTAATCCCAGCCGTCGTCGGGATTTCCTTTGCCTGCGGCGTAAAGCATATTTATCAAATGTTCCCATGCCGACGATGAGGTTTCGGGGTTTCCGAACGCGATCGCGCCTTTTAATTTCGGATTGAGGAGATCACCGTAGCCTGAGACCGCAACACCGCCGAGCCGCTTTTTGTTTATCATTAAAACGCTCGGCACGTCGGAAAAGCGGTTCAGCATGCCTTCGACGTTTTTGTATTCGCTTCTGATATACGCTTCATTCGCACTTGTATAGGAATCGAAGAGTGAAGATGCGGGAAGTACGGATGCGTACGAGCCGCCCCATAACACATCGTACGGAGATGAGTCGGGATGCATTTGAAGATTTTTAAGTATTTCTTTTGTGCCGCCCTGAACGAGTTCGACGGCTATCCCCGTTTCGTTTTCGAAATTTTCTATGACGGGAACGATGAGCACGAGCGGGTGGGGGCTTGCGACTATGAGAGTGTTAGAATCGTCTCCGCCTTTAGCCTTTTTAAAACATCCCGTAAAAACGAAAAACGCGGCGAAAAACAAAAGAGTGCGGTAAAGATTACGCATGGCGCCAGTATAGCACGGATCGAGCGCATTTTAAATGCGCTCGCTGATTTGTGTGCGCATAAGTTTGGGAGGCCGATCTGTGTGCACACGGGCTTGTAGAGACCGATCTGTGCGCCGTCCTGTGCAGTTTATCTGATTTGAATATGTCCGTTTTGATATTGATTATGTGTGTCGGTAACTGTTATAACTTAAGATAACCTGAATGTTGAGTTTTACGCGGCAGGGATTGTGTATTAAGAAAAACGTCCTTGTTTTTCTTAAACTGACAGTTTTTTTCAAAAACTGTCGACATTACTTGTAAGTCGCACATCCGTGTGCGACTGCCGCCCTAAAATTATAAAACTCGAAGTTTGGGCTATTAGACAAAAATGAATATTATACAAAAATTTAAAGAAACGGCATCTTCCGTTTTGCCGGTTATGATCATAGTGCTTGTGCTCGGGGTGACGGCGGCGCCTTTGGGCAAAGAGCTTTTATTCAGATTCATCGTCGGCGGAATTCTTCTTATAATAGGACTTACGATATTTTTGCTCGGAGTGGATATCGGTATCCTCCCGCTCGGTACGTACGGCGGTTCCGAACTTACAAAAAAAAGAAACCTTCCCCTTTTACTCGCTGCATCGTTTGCGATAGGTTTTCTTGTAACGGCTTCCGAGCCTGACATACAGGTTCTAAGCGATCAGGTGCGAAGCATTTTTCCTCTTGTAAACAAGAGGGTTTTTATAATGATGATCGCATCCGGAGTGGGATTTTATATAGCCTTAGGGCTTTTGCGCACGGTTATGCGCCTTCCGCTTAAGATATTTTTTGTGTTTTCATATTTTATCGTCTTTACGCTTGCGTTTATAGCTCCTCATAACTTCATAGGCATAGGATTCGATTCCGGAGGGGCTACCACGGGGCCTATGACGGTTCCTTTTATTATGGCGCTTGGAATAGGAGTTTCGTCGGTACGCGTAAATTCGGCAAATTCAAAAGAAGGCGGAAGTTCTCAAAGCGACAATTTCGGGCTTACGGGAATGGCGTCCGTAGGTCCGATTCTGGCGGTTCTTCTTTACGGAGTTTTTCTTTCAAAACATGCGGCCGTTATTGCCGATCAAGAAATTTCTCATGCTGCCGGAGCGGATCTTAAAGGGCTTTATGTGTTTTTAAGCATATTACCCCATGTTGCGCGTGAGGCCGTGTATTCGCTTACGCCTGTGGTTATACTTTTTATTGTTTTTCAAACAACTCTTCTTCACATGCCTCCGCGCCGCTTAGCGCGTATGATCTTGGGCTTTTTTTACAGCTATATTGGACTTACGATCTTTCTTGTTGGAGTGAACGGCGGCTTTATGACCGCCGGCCGCCGGCTCGGAGTTCTTTTAGGAACTCTTGCGCTTAATAACGGCGGATTATGGACTTTTATGCTTGTAGGAACAGGTCTTTTGATCGGGGCGGTGGTAGTTTGTGCGGAACCTGCCGTGTGGGTTCTTACGGATCAGGTTGAATTGATTTCAGGCGGAACTATAAAACGCAAAGTTCTGCTTGTCTTCCTTGCTTCCGGGGCTGCGATAGCGATTGCGCTTGCGATGCTTCGCTCCCTATTCGGTTTTAATATCATGTATGTGCTTATTCCCGGCTATGCGGTAGCTCTCATTCTTATGATCTTTTGTCCGGATCTGTTTACGGCGATCGCATTTGATTCAGGCGGAGTGGCTTCAGGACCTATAAGTTCCACGTTCGTTCTTTCATTTACGCTTGGCGCTTCTCAAGCTTCAGGCGCACACAGCGACGCGTTCGGCGTAATTGCTCTTATCGCTATGACGCCTCTGATCGCCATTCAAATTCTCGGACTTGTATTTAATTATAAAAAGAAAGGAGGGGCAGAATGACATCGTATAACTTAATGGTATGCATTGTCCCCCATGACGGCGGCGAATTTATTATAAAGGCGGCCTGTTCTGCGGGCGCCGGCGGCGGTACCGTAGTTATGGGGCGCGGAATTTCGGAAAACAGATTTCTTCATGTGCTTGCGTTAGGCGAAACGTCAAAAGATATCGTGTACATGCTTGTTCCTTCGGAAGAGCGGTCGAAAATTGCGGATGCGATAGCCAGAGCTTCAGAAAGAAAAAAGAAAAGATTCGGAGTTTTGTTTTCCTTGGATTCGATAAGATTGATTAAAACCGGTAATATATTTGGGGGTGATGATTATATGACTTTTAACGCTGCTCATCATATGGTAAGCATTATCGCAAACAGAGGTTATGCGGATGATATAATGGCTGCCGCTCGTAAAGCAGGCGCCGGCGGCGGTACCGTGATCAAAGCGCGGGGAACGGCAAAACCCGGAGACGCAAAATTTTTCGGCATGGAAATAGTTCCTGAAAAAGAAATGCTTTTGATGATCATAGATTCTGAAAAATTAAATAACGTTCTTGAAGCCGTGCGTACGTTACCTTGCCTTGCTTCTCCGGGAAGCGGTATTGCCTTTTGCTGCCCCATAAGCGACTTTATGCTCTTAGGAAAAAAATAAGATGAAGAGCGACTTTGACGCCGCCGCTTACCGAAAAAAAATCGAACGTTTTAAAGACGCTTTAAAGAACGCGGAAGCCGTTCTTGTGGGAGCAGGGGCGGGGCTTTCGGCTGCCGCAGGTTTTACTTACTCAGGCAAAAGATTTTTGCGGTATTTTAGTGATTTTTATGAACGATACGGTTTTACCGACATGTATTCAGGAGGATTTTATCCTTATAAGACGCTTGAAGAATTCTGGGCGTATTGGAGCCGGTATGTTCATTGTAACCGTTATAGCGATCCTCCAAAACCGCTATATGACGAGCTTTTTTCTCTTGTAAAGGAAAAGAACTATTTTGTTCTTACTACAAACGTGGATCATTGTTTCCAAAGAGCGGGCTTCAGTAAAGAGAGACTTTTGTATACTCAAGGAGACTTCGGCCTTTTTCAGTGTTCAAAACCGTGTCATTCAAAAACATACGACAACGAAAACGCCGTTAAAAGCATGCTTGCAGCCCAAAAAGACATGAAAATTCCTTCGGAATTGATTCCTCTCTGTCCCGTGTGCGGATCTCCCATGTCGATGAATCTGCGTGCGGACGAAACTTTTGTGGAAGACGAAGGATGGCACGCCGCTTCTTCAAGGTACGAAGCCTTTGTTGAAAAATTCAAAGATTCACGGCTGTTATTGATGGAACTGGGAGTAGGGTACAATACTCCCGGAATAATAAAATATCCTTTTTGGCAGATGACGGCGGCAAATCCTAAATCCGTATTGATCAGTGTAAACAGCGAAGAAGATTATATTCCTGAAGAAATTTCAGATCGCGCCGTTTCTTTTAAAGGCGATCTTGCGTCCGTTATCGGCGATATGACGGCTGAGCGGTAGGCGGGCGACAAGTTCCCGTTCTAAAAGTTCGCAGTTCCTTTTTCCGTGTCGTTTTATGCGCTCAGAGTCCTTTAAGCCGCCGAATTCCGTTACATCTTCACTCTTTTACGATCGGTACCCACAGTTCCATTTTGTAGGCGGGCGAGTCCATGTCGCCTTCGGCATAGACTTCAAAGTCGGGGCTGCCCGCATGACGAAATCCGTGTTCGGGAAAAAAGTTTTCCATAACGAATTTCCATCCGGCGTGAATACAGTCGGGGACGGCTCCTTCAAGCGTAACGACCGCATATTCGGCTTGAGGAATTTCGAGCACCGACAAGCCGAGTTCGCCTGCCTTTTCTCTACAAGATGCGCCTCGAAGATCGTAGGCCGCCATATACGTAAAGTCTTTGCAATCGCTTACTTCCGTACATACTCCGAAACTTTGTCCGTTGCCGAGCTTTGCCAATTGAGAATGCGGTATGCGCGAATACAGCTTTTTCCACAGCGAAGGAAAATCGGTCGTTGCCGAAACAGTTTCCTTTAAGCCTGCGACGGTGAATGCCGCTTTTTTTTCGATTTTTACTTTCATCATATTACCTCCCGTAACGGTTAACGACAGGCGAAGCGGCAAAAACGATGTGAATTCTTTTCCTTCTTTTATTTCGCTCGGCGACGCGTCGTGAAATTTTTTAAACGCGGCGGCAAAAGAATCGGGGGACTCGTATCCGTATTTTAAAGCGATATCGATGACTTTTTCGTTTGTGTTTCGCAAGTCGGCGGCCGCCCGGCTCAGTTTTCGAAAACGCACGTATTCGCTGAGCGTATACCCCGTCAGTATCGAAAACAGCCGCGAAAAAAGCGCAAACGAATAGTGTGAAATACGCGTGACTTCTTTTTCGTCGATTTCACCGTCAAGAACGCTTTCAATATAGTCCATCGTCCTGTTAAAAGAATTGAGCATGTTCATTGGGCTTCTCCCGTCTGAAAATTTTTCAAGCTGCCCGAAACAGTTCCGCCGCATTGAAGTGTCAAAGCGTAGCAGTTGTCCGGCCAGTTCCATTATATAAAGCATAGGATGTTTTACCGGCTCCCGCCCGATATTTTTTGTACGGATTTTACCGGCAGTATCGTCCTTTTTTCTTTTATTTGTCAACATTCTTCGTCGTACGAATCGACCGATAGCTTTTCGCTCTGCCGCCGCAAACTTATTTGCACTCCTCCGTTCCGTCGACTGCTTGATAAAATATTTATTTCCGATTATATTTGTATGCCTAGCATACAAAAAGGAATGGCAGATGAAATCTGTTTTAAAATATTACGCAAAGCTCGACGCACTATTGGATGCGCAGATTTTTTTCATAGCGTTGGAGCTCGATATGTTTACCGTATTAGCTAACGGTAAGACGGCTGAGGAGGCGGAAGCGACCTTACGGTTTAATGCCGGTAAATACGGCAGTCTCAATCTTGGCAATGCACAATCTCTAAAGGTATTTTTAGATGTACTCACCGCTCAAGGATTGATAATCCTTGACGGAAACCGCTATTGCAATACCGGCAAAACGCAGCGGTTTTTATCCCGTTCGAGCCTATCGTATATAGGCGATGTACTGCTTTATCGCAAACGATTGTCGGATATATGCAATGAAGCGGAAGTCGTATCCGATAATCCAAGCAGCTGCCCCGTCTTTGATTTTACTGAAATGGCACGGATTACCGCCAAGGAAATAAGCATATTGAGAAAACAGCCCTTACTTACACTGATTAAAGAACTTGGCATTATGCCAAAAAAGGTTCTTGATTTAGGAGGCGGTTCAGGAGCGCTGCTCATTGCAATAGCCGAATCGTATACAAAATGCGAAGGCGTTCTTTTCGAGCAGAAAGACGTTGCAGCTATCGCACGGCGTTTCATCGCCGATTCTCCGGCCAAAAACCGCATTGCAATCATGGAAGGAAATTTCCTTTTAGACGGTATCGGAGAAGATTACGATTTCATTATTGCCTCAGGTATTTTTCCATTTGTGCCGGAGATGATCGAGCCGTTTGTTAAAAAAATAAGCGATGCGCTCCAAGAAGGCGGACTATTATTGGTATATGATACTGCTTTCGCCGCAGAGAAAGACAAGGCGCGATATGCGGCGCGGTGGCTAAAGGGAAATCTCAGACGAAAGAACCAACAACTTCGACGCAGAGCACTGAGGGATGAAAACTTCCGCATAAATAAAGCTCTGTTAAAAGAGATACTGATCTCCGCTTTAAATTCCGTCAGTCTAAAAGCGATAACAAAAGGCACCGACGGCTTATATCCTTTTATTGTATTTAGGAAGGTATGCAGTGACAAATAAAAATATTGTGATTGAACGATACATAGCATTGATAGAGAAAATTGCAAACGGAAAAAATAACACGCTTTCTTTTGCAGGGAAGGATATGACGTTTTACCGCGGTGAAATTCATATCATAAAAAAGATAGGAGATAATCCGGGAATATTCAGCTCGGAAATTGCCCGCGATATGGGAATTACCCGGGCGGTTATTCACAAGACTTTGCTGAAGCTTGAGGAACGAGGTTTTGTAGAAAAAGAGGAGGATACTGAAGATAAAAAAAGAAAGAAATTATTTTTAACAAAGCGAGGACAAGCGGCATATACCGCACATGAAAATTACCATCGAACTTATGACAAATCTTTTTTCGATTTTATCGATTCTCTTAATGAGCAAGAATATGCTCTTATCGAGCGCTTTTTGGAAAAAGCCAATGAGATGATAGAAAATCATTTTTGAAAATTTTATAAGAAGTTTTTATTTGTGCGAAGAATTTAATTCCCCAACGCTCCGCGTCGAGGGTGTTGATTATTTTTTAAGCTATGATCATGGAGGAAAATATGTATAAAAAAATTGGATATGCAGTTTTTATTTCCGTATTGAGTTTCAGCCTTTTTGCTGCGGGGCAAAAAAAATTGCGTGAGAAAGAAAAACCGGATATCGAACAGCAGCAAGTCCGCATCGTCAACTTATCGCCGCCTGTGTATTCAATGCTGCTTACTTTTCCGCAGTTTGCGGATTCAGTTGTCGGTGTAAATCCACGGACCTTTTCAACATCAAACTCGCAAGTGCTGCAAGCCGTAAAACCCAACGCAAAAAATATCGACACTTCGTTTGTCAATAACGATTTTACAATTAATGCCGAAAGTCTTGCAGCGTTACATCCTTCACTCATTATCTATTACGGGGAGTTTGAAAAAAAGAATATGGCGAATCTTAATGCACCGATGCTGAATATGCAGTTAAAGGATATGAATCCCCGGACGCTGACGGAGAAATGGGAAGCGCTGCTTGCAGATACTTTTCACATAAAAAATCCCGAACGGTTTAAAACACAGTGGCAGGAAACAAATACCCTCGCCGAAAAAATTTTGAGTACAGGCGGAAGTAAAAAATTAAAAGCACTTTTTATTTTCAGCTACCTTGGCGGGAAGATAACGGTAAGCGGAAAAAACAGCTATGGAGACGCATTTTTGAAAATGGCAGGTTTTGAAAACAGCGCCGCAGTAGAAGGCTTTGCGGATGGAGCAGGACAGGCGGCGGTTTCTATGGAGCAAATACATGCGTGGAATCCCGATGTGATTTTTATCAATAATATGCGGATCGGAAAAAATGTAACCGCAGCTGCGCATATTTTGCAAAACAAAGTAGACGGTGCCGACTGGTCGTTTATTACCGCGGTAAAAGAAAGACGTGTATTCGATATCCCGCAAGGCACATACAGTTGGGGAATGCCCTGTGCCGATTCTCCTTTGGTGCCGATTTGGATGTTGATGAAAGTATATCCCGACAGATATGCTGAAGCCGAATTTAAAACAAAGATAAAGCGGTATTACAAAGAAATGTATGCTGCCGATTTACCGGATACCGTTATTGACGATATGCTTAAACCGATAGCGGTCCCTTAAATGAACGCGCACGGTTATGCATCATACCGCAAAATATTTATTGCGGGTATGGCGTTGTTGGTAATTACAGCAATTGCCGTTTGTTTTATCGGGCGGTTTTCTATTACGCCGTCCGACATTATAAAGCTCTTTACACGGCAAACAATCGCAGACGGTGATGTAAAGCGGCATATCCTCTTCGATATCCGTCTTCCGCGAGTGATACTATCGATTATGGTAGGCGCTGCACTTGCTCTGGCAGGTACAGCGATGCAGGGTATTTTGCAAAATCCGCTTGCGAGTCCCGATGTGTTGGGAACCGCTTCCGCTTCAGGATTTGGAGCCGCAGCGGGGATTCTTTTTTTCGGCAATAATCTCTTTGCAACACTTATTCTCTCTTTTACCGCAGGACTGCTCAGTATTTTTTTAGTGGTTGCATTATGCAGATTAAAAAAGGACTTTTCGATTTTATCTATTGTGTTAAGCGGTATTATTATTTCATCGTTATTCGTTTCTTTGCTTTCCATTCTAAAATTTGCGGCGGATCCGAATGATACGCTGCCTGCAATCACCTTTTGGCTAATGGGCAGTTTTGCATCCTCCGGTACGGCGCAAATCGTTTTTATTTTGATTCCGTTCTTGCTTGGAACGGGTCTGTTATACCTATTCCGGTGGAAGTTAAATATTTTATCGCTCGGAGATGATGATGCAAAAATCGCCGGTGTGCATCCAAAGCTTGTTAAAAGTATTGTGCTTGGTGCAGCGACTGTATTGATTGCCGCCGCCGTTACGGTAAGCGGTATGATCGGTTGGGTAGGTCTTGTGATTCCTCATGCAACTCGAAAAATTATCGGCTCGAATCACGGATATGTACTGCCGCTTTCAAGCGTATTCGGCGCTTTGTTTATGTTGCTTTCCGACACCTTTGCCAGAACAATCGGCTTTTCGGAAATTCCCATCGGCATTATCACCTCACTAACCGGAGCGCCGCTTTTCGCTTTGCTTTTTTTGTTTAAGGACGCCTTTGTACATGAATAACATAGTCGAAGTGAACTGCGCCTCTTTTGCATACCCCCGTACAAAACCGATTTTACATGATATTTCGTTTACCGTGAACGAAGGTGAAATCCTTGCCGTTATGGGATGTAATGGAATAGGAAAAACAACGTTGTTAAAGTGCATTGCAGGTATATTCGAATGGACGGCAGGATCTTCTTTCATTATGAATCGTCCGTCAAAAGAAGCGCACCGATTTTTAGCATACGTGCCGCAGGCAAATAATCCGTCGTTTGCTTATACCGTTTTTGATTTTGTTTCATTCGGACGATGCGGTGTAAACCGATACTTTGCTGCGCCTTCAAAAAAAGATTATGAAATAAGCGAAAATATTCTTGCGGATTTGCATATCAGTCATTTGAAAAATAAAAACTGCAACCGGCTAAGCGGCGGAGAAATGCAAATGGTGTATATCGCAAAGGCTTTGGTTTCTCAGCCTCGTCTGCTTATTCTCGATGAACCGGAATCAAACTTGGATTTTTATAATCAGGCGCAACTTTTGAAGATATTACAAACGCTCGCAAAATCGAACCATACCGCTATCATCGTTAATTCGCATTATATTCAAAATATTATCCGTATTGCGGATAAGGGCTTATTGCTTGCTGACCAAACCTATCTTTTCGGCAATATCCGCGATATTATTACACAAGAAAACGTGCAATCTTTTTTCAACGCGAATGTGGAAATTGTGCAGGTGAATATGTCAACTGCACTGCTGCTGAAAATATGATGGAAGAGGGCGTGTTGCCTTCAACCTAAACTTCGAGATTTTTTGATTTTTGAGCGGCTTTTTGCAATAAAATCGCAAAAAGCGGGTTTGTCGCACATGGATGTGTGATCTACAAGTAGTGTCAGTTCAAGAAAAACAAGGAGACCGCGATATTTTTAACGGTCGAAGTTAAACCTTCTAATATAATCAATTATAAAATTGCACTTCTGCACTATGATACGTCTTCCAAAAATTTATAAAGTCAAAATAGTAACTTTGCATAGCAGAAAAAATGCGGGATAAATCTTTTGCAGGAACTTTACCCTTGTTATGAGCCAGTTTAAAAGAGCCGTTCGATAAAACCCAAATTTTTGTATCGTTTTTACTTGGATCGCCTTTCGTAACATGAAAATGAATAGCTTCGCCGCGTTCATTTGACCAAAAGTAAATTTTATAACCTGCCGTACGGAGATATATGGGCATCAGGCGCTCTCAAGTGCATCAAGATTGCGGAATGCCGTTATCGCCTGATAAATCTGCTTGAGATAATTTTTAAAATATTCATTCTTTTCTACATTAAAATTAGAATGAATTACTTCTCCTTTATTTGTAAGCAAAATCGCTTCGGCTGTTTGGGAATCTTCAAAACATACATCGTTATCGGTATAAGTAATTAAAATTCCATCTTTTTCACAAAAAACTTTACGACTCATAATAGGCTCCTATATCCTAATTATACAGTACATAGTCGAATAATGCTATGTATGGGCCATTCATTTTATTTTAGAAAGATCCTTTCCTATTAATCGGCCAATCGGATAATAACGGTAAAATAGTCTCATCCCCCTCCCGCTTTCTCTCCCGTCCAAAATATATCGCTTCTGTTTATAGCCACCGCCATCTGTGGATGTCATGAACTGTCGAGTTTCGGGTGAAATCGAAACATCGCAGTATTATATGTGCGCTTATCGCACACGAATGCAACAGTTTCCAAAGTTCATGCTTTGTTCAACTGTTGCATTTTAGGGAACACCGATTCAAACGGCTTTGCAGGAACTTTTGAAAAGCAAAACGGTGATTATGATTATGCATAAACTTTCGACTATACAAAACGCGATCAGATTCTTATGCTTTACACTTATTTTATAATTTCCGCTTCTATAGCTGACGCGATTTCCGAATTGCAGATACGGATGCTGTAATCTTCCGCTTCCGAATATCCGAGAAAATCGATACTGCCGTACCATAAAATTTTTTCATCAAAAACAGCTAACCTTTGTGTAATATTCTCTTTCGCCGAAACCGCAGCTCCCGCCGCTTCAAGCATATCGATATATGGTTGTTGCTTTTTTCGCCGTCCTTCATCTTCATGCAGTTTTGTCGTAATAAAAATTTTGCACCCGTTTGAAATAATTTTAGGTACGAGGGGTAAAAATTTTTGCACTTCCGTTTTGGAAAGGTACGGTGAATAACCGCTTTTGTTTGACTTTGCATTGTACCAGCGCAGCGCGAAGGACAGCGTTTCAAAAAAAATATGTCTTAAAATAATGCTTGCATTCTCTGAGAAAGCGTGCAATACTATTTTAGTTATGTTTGAATTCGATTGCAAGAATGATTGCAACAAGATGCGGAAGCTCCGGGGAAAGACATGAAGATTGCGGTATTGGGTGCCGGCGCGATGGGTTCCCTGTTCAGCGGCTATCTTTCAAAAAACAATGAAGTCTCTGTCATTGACGTAAGTCATGCGGCGGTCGACGCGATCAAAAAACACGGCGTCAGAATCAAAGAGAAGGACGGCTCCGTAACCCTGCGCAATCCCCATGCATTGCTCAAATCCGAAGGGCTGGAAGAGCAGGATCTTGTGATTGTATTTGTGAAGTCAATGTTCACAATTTCAGCGCTTGAGGGAAACAAGAATCTCATCGGCCCTGATACATACCTGATGACGCTTCAGAACGGAGCAGGTCATGAGAGTAAACTTTTGAAGTTTACAGACAGAAAACATGTCATAATCGGATCCACCCAGCACAACAGCTCGGTAATTGAGCCGGGGTTTGTCAACCATGGCGGAAGCGGAGTCACAAGCATCGGACTTTTGGACGGCGGTTCAAAGGCGATTGAGTTTATCGCAGAGAATTTCACAAGCTGCGGTTTTGAGTGCCGCACGGAAGACAACGTTCGGAGACAGGTCTGGAATAAAATGTTCACAAACACGGCGGCATCTTCACTGACCGCTTTGTTTCAGGTTCCGCTCGGATTCATACACACGGATGCAAACGCGAACTTTCTTATGAAGCAGCTGTGCAGAGAGGCCGTTGAGGTTGCAAACTCACTAGGACTCGGATTCGATCTTGAGGAAGTTGTAAAGGATGTTGACACAGTTTGTGCCAACGCACCGGGCGGATACACTTCAATCTATGCTGATATCAGGGACGGCAAAAAAAGCGAAGTTGACACGATCAGCGGCAGCGTAGTGGAGACCGCACATGACCGGAAGATAGAAGTTCCTTATCATGAGTTTGTCGTCAATGCGATTCATGCTTTGGAAAACAAAAACAAGGAGAACAGAGAATGCAGAGCGTTTACGAACTGAACGGGCTTAGGGTCATTGACCTGACAAAGTATATCGATCCGGCCACAGAGACCAGAAGATGCAAGCTTGACAGATTCAATACGGGCGGACCGATCCCTGACTTCCACACAAACGTCGACATAATGACCCACCTTGGAACCCACTGTGAATGCCCGTATCATCACTTTGAGGACGGCGCAAGTGTAGCGGACCTTCCGCTGACGTCATTTATCGGACGAGGACTGTACTACGAATTCAAGGATCTCGCGCCGCTTTCGCACATCGGCGCGGCAGACCTAGACAAGGCGATCGACGGCAAGGTCAAGCCGGGCGACGTCGTTATCATTGATTCAATCTACAAGCTCGCTCCGTTCACACCTGAAACGAACGGACCGAACGACAAGAGACTTCTTGTCAACGGTGAAACGGCCCAGTGGTTTGTTGACAAGAAGGTAAAATGCGTCGGCTTCGGCGACGGCGTCTCGATAGAGAACTGTAACGAAGATGTAAAGCCATTCCACGACATATGCATGGCTAAAAACATCACTTTCCTGGAAGTAGTCAAGAACCTCGACCAACTTAAACAGGAGACATTCTTCATCAGCTTCGCACCTATGTACATAAAAGGGCTTGACAGCTGTCCGGTCAGAGTTTATGCGATTGAAGGCCTAAAGGAGTTCTGCTGATGATTAGTACAAAGATCGGTTTGGAGTATAAGTACGACTTTGCGGCAAGGAAATTCCGGCTTGCCTTTGAGTTTCTGAAAAGGAAGGATCTTGCAGATCTTCCTGAATGTACAATTGAGCTTGAAGAGGGAGTTAAGGCGAGCATTCAGCACTATGATTCTATTAATGCGGAAGACGGCCGATTTGAGACCCATGAGAAATTCTTTGACATCCAGTATGTTATAGAGGGTATGGAGTACTGCGGAGTTTGTGACAGAAGTGAGCTAGGCGCTGTTGCGGTTCCGTACGACGAAGCAAAAGACATCACCTTTTACGAAGAACCTAAACACTATAGCAACGTGTTTCTCAACGCAGGTGACTATGTTATCCTCGGCCCTGATGATGCCCATAAGCCTAGAGTCAAGGTCGATGGTAATGTCCCTGTCAAGAAAGTTGTAGTGAAGGTTCCCATCTAAGGCAGGAAGCTGAGATCCGGCTTAATATGCGACAATTTTTCAATGAAATGTAGTGACGGCATGCTTTGAGTCCCCGAAAGTGAGGTAACAGTCATTTTTCTTGCTTTCAGACTTATCGCATGCAATAATTAACTTGAAACCGTAATCGATATGAGAATAGCGGCTTATGCCGTTTTACATAAAAAAAGGAGGAAAAACATGAAGAAAATTACAGCCGTATTTTTGGTTCTTGCAATTGCTTGCGCAGCTGTTTTAGCAAAGGGAGGCTCGGAAACCTCAAAGTCAGTCACGTTGAAGCTTTCCGAGGTCCACGTTGACGGCTATCCGACAACGATGGCGGATCAGGAATTCGCGCGATTGGTAAAGGAAAAGACAGAGGGAAGAGTCAATATTGAGGTCTATTCAAACGGGACTCTGTACGGTGAAGAGACCGGAGCAATCGAAGCCATGCAGGTTGGAGACTGCGGCTTTGCACGTGTATCAGCATCTCCTGTTGCAAACTACGTACCGGCTCTGAATGCGATACAACTTCCATATCTATACAACAGCGCTGACCATATGTGGGCGGTACTGAACGGGGAGGTTGGACAGAATATGCTTGATGCCGTTCAGAAGAGCGGTTCCGGCCTGATAGGTCTTTGCTGGTATGACAGCGGATCAAGAAACTTCTACACCACAAAGGTAGTTCGTCAGGCAAAAGATATCAAGGGAATGAAGATTAGAATGCAGAACAACACAATGATGTGCCGCATCATTGAGCTGTGCGGAGGAACACCTGTTACCGGCATTGGCCCGAACGACATCTACAGCGCAATTCAGCAGGGCGTTATCGACGGCGCTGAGAACAACTGGGCAACCTACTATTCAAAGGGCGACTACGAGGTTGCAAAATACTTCTGCCTTGACGCTCATACCAGAATCCCCGAAATTCTTCTAGGTTCGGTAGCTGCTCTGAAAAAAGCCGGCATATCAGAGGCTGACATCGCAATCATCAAGGAATGTGCAAAGCAAACACAGGAATATGAGATTGCGCAGTGGAAGGCGATGGAAAAGAAAGCAGAAAGTGCTGTCAGAGCAAACGGGAATATTGTTTATGAGCCGACAGTTGAAGATTTGAAGACCTTCCAGAATGCAGTAGCGGCTATCTACACGGAATATGGCAAGGGCTACGAGAACATCATCGAGAAGATTAGAAACACAAAGTATTGATTTCATTTAAGTCAAAGGCAACCGTTTAGAGATGGTTGCCTTTTTAGACATCTGAATATCAATCCACGAGGTGAAAATGAGCGGTAAGTTCAAAACATGGAAAGAGGATAATAAACTTGTTCGTAGCCAGTCTGGCTTCAAAGAAACAATCATCCTTGTCAACCATTGGTCTCACAAGATAATTCTAACAATCGCACAGACTGCAGAGATTGCTATGCTTGCGATTTTGTTCATGAACGTGGTTCTTCGCTACGTCTTTAACACAGGTGTCGGCTGGGCTGAAGAAGTTCCGCGTCTCATGGTCATTCTGTTTTCGTTCATAGCATGTGCGGTAGGTGTAAGAGACCATATGCATGTTTCGGTAACCGTGATATATTCCCATATCAAGAATAGACATGTGAAAAAGGCCTTGGACATCCTATCCGATGTTGCGACGCTGATTTGCGGTCTGATTTTGGTAATCTATGGATATAAATATGTTCAGAAGCTCACCATGGTCACGGGAAAGCTCCCTATGACCGGTCTGCCGACTTGGGTGCAGTATCTTCCTGCCCCTATGGCAGGCTTTCTAATGACATTTGACTCGATTTTGTTTCTGACAGGTATTCTCAAGGCGGATGACCTTCTCTATTCAACAAAGGAGATTGATTACGTTGAACTCGTCAAGGAACGCGATATTGCAAAGGAGGAAAGCCGATGTCAATGAGCGCTTTGGCCACATTGGTTCTTATCGTAGGTTTTTTCGTTCTCATGTTTCTGAAGATTCCTGTGACGTTCTCTCTTCTGCTTAGCACCTGCTGCGCCGCCTTGATTGAAGGAACAAACCTCACCACAATTATCAGAATGATGATTGACGGTGTTAATAACATATCGCTTCTCTCAATTCCTTTCTTCATTTTGATGGGAGAAATCATGAGTGTGGGAGAAATTTCCGACAAGATTGTCGGTCTTGCAAATCTTGTTGTAGGAAGATTCAGAGGCGGACTTGCTTATGTAAATTGCATGGACTCCATGTTCTTCGGTGGAATCTCAGGCTCCGCCGTAGCGGATGTCAGTTCTCTCGGGGCAATCGTCATTCCGCTTTCAGTGAAACAAGGCTACTCTCCGGAATTCAGCGTTGCGCTTACCGTTACCACTGCCTGTGAAGGAGTCCTGATTCCCCCAAGTCACAACATGGTCATCTATGCCCTTGCAGCCGGTGCCGGAGTTTCCATTGGTTCCATGTTTATGGCTGGAATAGTTCCTGGGATTCTTCTGGGACTTGCTTTGATGGGCTTGTGTTTTGTGATGAGATTCAAGTACGGCTTCCCGAAAGGGGACAAGATCGGTGCAGGTGACAATGTCCGTTGGTTCTCCATCTCAAAGAGCCTAAGTGGAAAGTGGACAAGCTATCTCAATGCCGATTCCTGGCTTGTGCTTGAAAATCCTGTCTTTAGATTCGAGATGGGGAAATGCATGAAAACCATAGTCGGTGCGTTTCTTCCGATGATGACACTTGTTATCATTATGGTCGGTGTCGGTATTGGAATCTTCACCGCTACTGAGAGTTCCGCCATAGCATGTGTATATACGTTCGTTCTGACGTACTTTGTGTATAGAAAGGACAAACTCAGTAACTTCCCTAAGGTTTTGAAAAACTCTCTGAAGACGCTTTCTGTTGTTATGACTCTGCTTGCTACGGCAAAAGCCTTTGCTTACATGATGACTGCTCTTAGAATTCCAACAATGCTCACCAATGCGCTTCTTTCAGCTACTGACAACAAATATATTTTACTGATTATCATCAATCTGATTCTGCTTTTGTTGGGATGTTTTATGGATATGGCTCCGCTGATCCTGATCATGACGCCTATTCTGCTTCCTGTTGTAACAAGCCCTGCGATTGGGATGAGTCCTATCCACTTTGGAATTATGCTGATTCTTAACCTCGCCACGGGATTATGTACGCCTCCTGTCGGAAGTGCGCTGTTCGTCGGGTGCGCTGTCGGAGGTACCACCATAGAGAAGACCACTAAGGCTCTTCTTCCTATGTTTCTGGTTATGTTTGCCACGCTTATGATAGTGACTTTCGTTCCAGCCTTTTCCCTTGCAATTCCAAGAGCTCTGGGAATGCCCGTATGAGTAAACAAGATTACAATGATGAGATTTTTAGATAGACTTTATATGGAGGAGAAAACTGACAATGAACGGAATCTATGTAGCCTCTCTTACTCCGTTTGACCGGAATGACAATTTCAATCCGAAAGCTCTTATCGCTTTGATGGAAAGAAACCTTGCAGAAGGAGCCGCCGGATTCTTTATCGGAGGTTCAAGCGCGGAATGCTTTCTTCTTAGTCATGAAGAGAGGCTGGTAGCCTTTGAATGTGCTGCAGCTTTTAAAGGGAGAACCAATCTTGTCGCCCATTGCGGTGCGATCGGTACCAAAGAGGCGATCGACTTTGCATGCAATGCAAAGAGAATGGGATATCGGCATATAGCGGCCACCCCTCCGCTGTACTACGGCTTTACCCCCGGCGAGATTGCCCGATATTACTACGACATTTCTAAAGCTGTAGATATGCCTGTGATTGTGTACAACTTTCCGGGAAACACAAAGAAGGAATTTGATTTGAACAATCCGATCTACAGAGAGCTTTTCAGCTCCGATGCAATTGAAGGCGTGAAGCACACTAATCAGGTCGTATACCAGCTGGAAAGATTTCTGGAACTGAATCCTAAGCTTTGGGTTCTGAACGGCTTTGATGAAACAATGGTAGCCGGACTTGCATTAGGTTCACAGGGTTCTATCGGCAGCACATTCAACTGCATGCTCCCCCACTATCTTAAGATATACAATGCCTTCAATGAAGGACGAATTGCCGAGGCACGCGCAATGCAGCACAAGGCGAATAATATTATGGAAGCCTTCTGCAGTGTGGGACTAATCCCGGCAGTGAAGTATGTCGTATGTAAGCAGGGCATCGATGTCGGAATTGCAAGAAAACCGTTCGGAGAGCTACCGGAAACCGCCAAGTCTCTGATAGACAGAACATTGGAAGAGAATTTGATAGAATGATCATCGGTTCCTATCATTAATCGACTATGCATGACAATGCGGATAGTTTACGTATTATTTCTGCAAGTAAAGCGACAATGGGGGAAATAAATGGCATGCCGCCCGGAATGCCGCAAAAAGGGAATTGACGGCAACTCCTTAATGTATCCTGCTGCCTTTGCATATGTTAAATGAGTTTTTCGGACTTGATTTTCTTATTTTACGGTGATTTTTTCGACAATGTTTTTTGCCGTTGTCAAATTCGAAACGTCGCCGTAAATTTTTCCGTCATCGCCGTTTTCGGAACCCGTTCCGGCAAGTGAAAGCGTTATTTCTCCGCTTGCGTTCAGCGCAAATTCATCATATTATGATCTGATAAAAGTGCGCTTGAGGAGAGGTTTTGTCCGTGTGCTAGGGGGCTGTGCCCTCGCATACGGAGGAGCTTTGCCGGCTGCGCGGTTGTCTTTCAGAGGTATTCCCGTGAAAAAAAATATGCTTTTGCCGTTTTCTGCGGCGATGTTGGTTTGTGTGCTTTTTTTTGTCAGCAACTGTTCAAAAAAGGATGCCGAAGCGAAGCAAAGCGAACAGGCATGGTCGGATGAAAACGGCGGCGATCTTGCCGATATTCCCGGCTTTGAACAAGCGTTTATTCCCGTATATGAAAAGGCGGTACCGGAACCGGATTTGCCGGCAAAAAAACGGGATTTAAGCGGATTTTCTTCGGTTTCCGCCAAAAAAAATGCATCCGGTGCGGCAAAGTCCGGCGCGGCCTCTTCGACCGTGCGCCCTTTAAAAGAATATAAAACCGCGTATACGACAACGCGCTCTGCAAAAAATGCATTTGTCATTCCCGCAGGCGTTTCGGGAGAAGTCGTTCCCGCGGCGGAAGAAAAGGGCGATTTAACCGTCGTCGATTGGGGGCCGCAAAAAGAGCTGCCTGCGGCAATCCGCCAGCCGTCTTTTTACGTTGTGTTTTCGCTTCCCGTAAAGGCGATAAGCGCGCTCGAAGAACCGTCCTCAAAGTCGGATTATATGAAAGTTGAGCCTGCGATTGAAGGCGTCTTCCGCTGGTACGGTTCGCGCCATTTGTCGTTTGAAGCGAGCGAAAATATCAACCCCTTGCTGGAATACACGATTACCGTAAACGACAGCGTAAAATCCTTGAGCGGAAAGCCGATTACCGGCGAGCGCGTTTTTAAAATCAAAAGCGAAGAGCTGCGCATTACCGGTTCTACGGTCGGCTATTCGTTTGCAAAAAAATCCGGCATGTGGATTGATGAGGACGACGTTGTACCCGAAGCGGCGAACGAAGTGCTGCTTACGTTCAACTATCCGGTTAAAGCGCAAGATTTTTCAACCCGTATTCGCGCCGAAGTTGACGGCGGCGTTTTGCCCTGTACCGTGAGTCAAAAAGACGACAAATCGCTGCTGGTCGCCGTAGAGGGAAACATTCCGTTCGACACCGACGTGTATATTTATGTCGATAAGCTGAGCGTCCGTTACCACACGCTTTTGCCGTTCCGATTGAAGGATACCGACGTAGAGCGTTCGGCAGGGCGCTTTTTAAATCCCGTGTACCTGCGCTTTTCGCACAATGTTGACCCCTCCTCGGTTTCGGCGAATCTTTCGACCGAACCCGCGATGCCCATAAAGAAAGAAAACATCGAAGTAAACGGAAGCACGGTCATCGTCTACGGACTTCCCGTCAACTTTAATTCAAAATATACGCTCACCGTTAAAGACGGCATAAAGGATGTGTACGGCAGAAAATTAAAAGCCGGAAAGTCCGTTTCGGTTCGGGTTCCCGAAGCGGCAAGTTACGTGAGGTTTTTGGACAGCGGTGCAAAAATGCTCGAAGCCGCCTATCCGCACAAATTTTTGTTCGAATACCAAAACTTGTACGAACCCTCGCGTTACAGTATCGTAAAAACCGACGCTCCGCTCAACATAAAGTCGTGGCAAACGTCTATTTCCGATAAAGACGCGGTAGCGCCGAACATAAAAATACGCAATCAAAGGCAGTTTGAAGTTATCGATTTGGAGCCGCTTTTGGATAAGGGCAAGGGCTTTGTGCGCTTCGATGCGGAGATGACCGTTCCGTCCTATTGGGACAAGGGCAAATTTCACACGCAGGAAAACTGCACGAGTATTCAGGTAACCGATTTGGGCATTACGGTTCGGTACGGAGTAAATAAGGCGGTCGTACTGGTAACAAGTCTTGCAAGCGGCAATCCTGTCGAAGGGGCGAATGTGTACATGTACAGCGGTGAGCATCCCGTAAGCACTGCGGCAACAACCGCGCTCGGTTCGGGCACGACGGATAAAAACGGACTTGCCGTTTTGCAGTTTGACCGTTGGAGTGCGGCATTTTTTGACTCATACCGGGAAGCCGTTTATGTGGAAAAAGACGGAGACCGCGCGGTGTTTTATCCGGATACGCACCGCGAATGGCGTTCCGTTTCTTCGGTCGGTGATATTGATACCGGCGTGCAGAATTTTCAGCGTACATTTATGTTTTCCGACCGCGGTTTGTACCAGCCCGGCGAAACGATTACGTTCCGCGGCATCGACCGCACGCAAAGGCTCGGCTCGTTCACTCCGTACACCGGTGATTATACGATAACGTTAAAAGAAAACGTGTGGGGCGATGCCGAAGAAGTTGCACATTTGAACGGCACTTGTTCCGAATCGGGCGGTTTTTGGGGTTCCGTTAAACTTCCTGAAAACGTAGAGCCCGGTCAATACGTGCTTGTATACGAGCGCCCCGGAAGAGAGTGGCGGAACCGCAAAATCAATATTACCGTCGCGTATTTTGAACGCGTAAAATTCCAAGCGGAAGTTGCCTTGAGCGATGCGACCCTCGTCGCGGGCGACACTATAAGCGGCTCGGTTAAAGCTTCGTATTTGTCCGGCGGCTCTTTGGCCGAAGCGACGTACACAGGCGGCTGGGTGCGCAAGGGCTGCGATTTTACAAGCGACGACCCCACACTTAAAAATTATACTTTCGGCCCGCGCGAAATCGAGCGTTCAATGGAACAGCTTTCTTCGTTTGAAGGAAAGCTTTCCGCCGACGGCAGCGCACGCATTTCGTATACGACCGCCGAAGAAGGCATTGTCGGTTCTCCGTACCGCTACTTTGCCGAAGCGGCGGTAACCGACATAAGCAATCAGCTTATTGCCGCGCGCAATGCGGTAACGGTTCATCCCGCGTCGTTTTACATCGGAGTTGCAAAACCCGACGGCATTACCGGCTTTGCAAAAAAAGGGCAGGAATTGAATTTTCCGCTTATGCTCGCTTCCGCCGACGGAAAGGCGCTTGCTTCTTTGGATTTTGTTAAAGGCAATTTGTCCGCCGAACTTATACGCGACGATTGGCATTTGGTGCAGCAGTACGGTTCTTCCGGCAGCGTATACGCGAGCTACGAAAAACAAAGCGTCAGCGAATATACCTCTTCGATAAAACCTTCGCTCAAAGGCTCGGTAAAAGTTATGCCTAAAAACGCCGGCTATTATACGCTCGTGTTAAGCGGAACCGATAGAAACGGTAAAATTGCAAAAACCGAATATTCCTTTTTTGTAACCGGTTCGGGCGCCGTTTTTTGGAACCGCGACTTTGAATCTTCGCTGCGCCTAACTCCCGACCAATCGCAGTACAATCCCGGCGATACGGCGCGCATTTTGCTTGAAAGCCCGCTTCCTGCCGGCAACTATCTTATTACCGTTGAGCGCGAAGGAATTTTTACCGAACAAGTGCGCCGTTTTGAAGAAAGCACCGCCGTGTTGGAAATCCCGATTGCGCTCAATTACGTGCCGGTTATATACGTGAGCGTGTGTTCGTATTCCGTGCGTTCGGGAAAGCCGACTCATCAGTACGGCGAAGCCGACATGGACAAACCCAAGGGCTTTTTCGGTTCGACCGCCGTGTTTGTAAATCCGCGCGTAAAAGCTTTTTCGATCGACGTTGCCGCCGACAAACCCTCGTACCGTCCGGGCGAAAAAGCGGTTATCGTGCTGAATGCGACAAAGGGCGGAAAGCCGCTTGCCGACGCGGAGCTGACCCTTATGGCGGTAGACCGCGGCGTGTTGGATTTAATCAATTACCACGTTCCGAATCCCGTAGACTTTTTTTACAACGAATACAATTTTCCGCTTTGCGTAAAGGGCGGCGATTCGCGCTCGCTGCTTATGGATCCGGTAACTTACGAAATAAAAAACCTGAAAGGCGGAGATGCTGCCGATGAAGAAAAGGAGCAGGAACGCAAAAAATTCGACCCGACAGCCGTCTTTATACCGGTTTTAAAAACCGACAAAAATGGTCAAGCGCGTGCCGAATTCACTTTGCCCGATACGCTTACGACATACCGCATTACGGCCTTCGGCGTTCACGAGGATTTACTCGCTTTGCAGGAAGACGAAATGCTCGTGCAAAATCCCGTAAACGTGCTTGCCGTAAAACCGCGGCGCTTACGCGAGCGCGACACGGCCGAATGCGGCGTGCTGATTTCAAACCTCGATTCGCGTTCTCACAGCATAACGGTAAAAGCCGAAGTACGCTCTCCGCAGGGAGCCGATTCGGCAAACCTCGGAAAATCCGCCAAGAGCGCCGCGGGCAAAGCCGCCGGTAAAGCCTTTTTCGACGGCAGCGCGCAAAAAACGGTGAAGGTCGAAAGCGGCGCACAGTCAACGGTGTATTTTGATCTTGCCGCTCAAAAAGCGGGAGAAGTCGAAGTCGTGTTTTCGGTATCGTCGGATATTTTAAAAGAGCGCTTGGTGCAGCCGCTTGTTATCGAGCACCCCTTTGTGTTCGAAACCTTTACGGCGACGGGAACCGTCGAGCGTTCCGCTTCTTCGGCTTCCGAAATGGTGGCACTCCCGTCTTTTTCCGATTTGAACGCCGGTTCTTTGTCGGTTACGCTGGATGCAACCCGCTTGGCGACGCTTTCGTCGGCGGTCAATTACGTGTTCAATTATCCGTACGGCTGCATGGAACAGCAAAGCGCGCGCTTGTTGCCCCTGGTTGTTTTCGGCGACTACATCGCTACCTTCGGCCTGAAAACCGAAGTGCCCGACGTAAAGAAAACCGTAAGGGAAACCTTTGCCTCATGGAAGCAAATTCAACAGGATGACGGCGGTTTCCCGTATTGGCCCGAGGGTACGGAGTCGAGTTTTTACGTGAGCGTACGCATCGCTCATTTGTGCGCGCTTGCAAAGGAACGCGGCTACAGTGCCAAGGATATTGCGCTCAATACGGAAAGGCTTGCTTCATATGTTTCGTCAAACATCAACAAAAAGTATCTGAGCGATTATCTTCGCGCGTATGCGTGCTATGTACTCGCGCTCAACGGAAAGAGTTTTCCCGCTTCTTTGCTGCCGTCCGTATCCGCTAAAGATACCGATATTTCGACTGCGGCCTTGGCCGGCTTGGCCTGCCTCGAGCGCGGCTCTTCCGGCGATAAGGAAAAGGCGCAGCAGTACGCGGACACCATACGCCGCTATTTGCGGCCCGATACGCGCGGCGTGGACATAACTTCTCCCGACGAATCGAGGTACTATTATTGGTATGCGAACGACAAATCCATGGATTATGCGCTGACGGTTAAACTGTTTACGCTGCTTAATGCCGATGACGATATGATTACAAAGCTTTTGTATACGCTTTTGCAGCGTCAAAAAGCCGGCTATTGGAAAAGCACGGCCGTTACCGCCTTTGTGCTGGATTCGGTATATACGGTCATAAAAACGGCAAAACTCGACAACTTGAATATGAGCGCTTCGGCATCGGTGGACGGAAAGGAATTGGTTTCCGGAAGCTTTAAAGGCGCGGGAGCGCAAGCTCTTACGTTTACCGCGGATTTCGACGCCGAACCCTTGAGTGCCGTAAAGCGCGATACGCTGCTTCCGCTTACAATTACAAAAAAGGGTTCGAATTCGCTGTATTATACGACATCGCTCAGATATGCCATTCCGCAGGAAATGCAAACCTCTCGCGATGAAGGCTTGGGCGTTTCGTATGTTCTCCGCGATGCCGAAACCGATAAAATCGTAAAACCGTCTTCGGCTTCTTCTTCCCTTATCGAGCTTGAAAGCGGCAAAACCTACGAAATGGAAATAAAATTGTCGTCGGGACGCGACCGGACTTTTGTGGCGCTTCGCGCACCGGTGCCGTCGGGGGCCGAAATTATCGACGCGGCCTTTGTTACAACCGCCTCCCTTACCGGAAGCAATCGTGCCGAAGACGAGGATGCCGACGATGAAGACGATTGGTATAGCCGGTTTTACGGAAGGTCGATGAGCAGTCAGCGCATTTACGACAACGAAGTGCAGTATTTTTGGAACGATTGGGAAAAGGGAAGCGATACGGTGCGATTTAAATTCCGCGCCGTCAGAAAAGGAGTGTATCCCTGTCCGCCGCTTACCGCCGAATGTATGTATGAAAACGAAGTGTTCGGCCGCACCGACGGATACCTGTTTGTGATAAAATAATGAAGGCCGTTTCGAAGATACAAAAAAACGTTCGCGCTGCCGGTTTTTGTGCCGCCTGCGCGTTGCTTTTGTTTGCCGTGCTTGACCTCTTCTTTTTGCCGTTTCCGAAGCTCAACGCGTTTAGGAAGCGGGATTGGAGTACGCGCATTTACGACAGGCGCGGCACATTGGTGCAAGTACTTGCGCTCGAAGGCGGCGTGCGCCGAGAGTTTACTCCGCTTTCGGCTATGCCGGAGCAAGCCATTGATATTTTTTTAGCGGCCGAAGACAAACGTTTTTTTTCGCACTGCGGACTTGATTTTTCGGCCGTAGTGCGCGCCGCGCTGCAAAATATACGGAACGCTCAAAGAGTGAGCGGCGCTTCGACCGTTACGATGCAGCTTGCCCGTCTTGTAGTTCCGGCAAAAAAACGCACGCTTGCGGCAAAACTCAACGAAGCATGGAACGCGCTTCGCATAGAGCGACGCTTAAGCAAAAACGAAATACTCGAGCTGTATTTGAATACGCTGCCCTTCGGCTTCCAAACCGAAGGCATTACGTCCGCCGCAAAAACTTTTTTTGCCGCGCCGCTTGAAAAGCTGAGCATAGAACAGCTGTGCTGCCTTGCGGTTATACCGCGCCGCCCTTCGGGCAACAATCCACTCGAGCACCCGCAGGTGTGCGCCGAGCGCGCCTGTGAACTGTACCGTTCGCTCGGCAATTCGTCTGCCGCTTCCGGCAATTCCGCCGCCGATTCCGGTCACGACGCGCCAACAGCTTACGTGCCGCTTGAACACTTTGTGCGCGTTGCCGAAAACGCGCGGCGTGCCGAATATCCGTTTTATTTGCCGCACTGCGTTGATTTTTTGAAAAGGCGGTTTGCGCGCGAGGGCCGCTCCCTTCCCCCGGAAATACGATTGACCGCCGATGCGTTTTTTTCTTTTCACGCCGAAAATCTTTTGGCGGGCGAACTTGCAAACAATTCACATGCGCGCGTGTACAACGGCGCGGTGTTTGCAATCGAAAACGAAACGGGGAACATCATCGTGTGGGTCGGTTCCAACTCGTATTTCGACCGCGACCATCAGGGGCAGATCGACGGCGTTACCGCGATGAACCAAAGCGGTTCGAGCTCAAAACCTTTTTTGTACGCGCTCGCGCTGGACAAAGGCTATAAGCCCTCCGACGTGCTCCCCGACATTCCGCTTCGCTTCGGCTCGGACGAAGTGTACATTCCGCGCAACTTCAACAACCGCTATAACGGCCCCGTGCGCTTCCGTACCGCCCTCGCATCCAGTTTGAATGTACCGGCCGTAAGCCTCTTGGATTCGATCGGCGAAGCTTTTTATGCCGACACGCTCGATAAACTGCATTTCGATTCGATACGCACAAAGGGACTCGACGCGGGGCTTGCGCTCGCGCTCGGAAGTGCTCGGGTATCCTTGTATGAATTGGTGCGGGCATTCAGCGTTTTTCCGCGCGACGGAACGGTTATTCCGCTCCGCTTGCTCGAAGATTCCGGCAGCAGCGGAGAAGCACTTCGCTCGGCTGATTCGCCGCCCAATTCGGTAAACGACGATTTTTCGCCTTCGCGCGTATATTCTCCGGACAGCGCGCGCATTATCTGTTCGATTTTGTCCGACAGCGAAGCGCGCGTAAAAGGCTTCGGTTTTTCGTCCGTGCTCAAAACGGACTTTCCGTCCATGTTCAAAACGGGAACGGCAAATCAATATCAAAGCCTTATCGCTCTGTGTGCGAGTTCCGCCTATACCGTGGGCGTGTGGCTCGGAAACTTTTCCGGCGAAACCGTTATCGGTAAAACGGGCAGTTCGATTCCCGCTTACATCGCAAAAGAAGTGCTTACCCGATTGCAAACCTCTGCGGACGGAAGCGGTAAGATTCTTCCGGCGCGCAACTTTGCCGAACCGGAACATTGGCACCGCGGAACCGTGTGCGCGCTTTCGGGCATGATCGCTTCTCCCGATTGTCCGAACACGATAAGCGAATACCTTCCCGATTCCCTTACCGCCGAAGATAAAAAAAGGCTCCGCTGCACCTGGCATACAAAAGAAAACGGAAGGTTAAAAACCGTGTATCCCGAAGAGTACCGAAACTGGTTTTTGTCGGCCGAACGTTACGGTGCCGTCAATGCAGGCGGCGCTCCGCTTGCTATAGTCCGCCCCGTGTCGGGAAGCCGTTTCCTCTACGACAGTGCGTATAAAAACATCGCCGTCGTTCCGCTTGAAATAAACGGCGGGCACGGCGATACGGTGCGCGTGTTTTTGGACGGCGCGGAGTATGCGGTCTTGGAACGCCCGTTTTTTATAAATCTTAGCGCGGGTAAAGGAAAACACCGTGTGCGCGCCGTGTGCGCGGACGAAGAGAAAACCGTCGTTTTTACGGTAGAGTAGGGGTTAGAGAACTTGTGCTCCTATTGGACATCTCTAAAAGCTCTCCTTTAGCGATTTTTCAAGCCGATAATTTGGGAAATCATAACCACCCGTCAAACGGATTGTCATGCCTTACCGGCCATCCTTATGCGTCTTTACCGAATTCTTCCCATACCGGCTCAAGCGCATCTATGCATTTTTTATACAGTGAATATTTTTTGTCATAATATGAATAATTGTCTTTATTCGGAGTTACTACACGCTTCACACGGCTCATGTTTTGTGCAGCCTGAGAGAGCGACGAGTACGTGCCTGTCGCTGCGGCTCCTATTACGGCGCAGCCTAAAGTGCCCGTTTCGTTCACATCCATAACTTCAATAGGAATTTTCATATTGTCCGCAAAAATCTGCGTCCATGCGACCGAATTATTTGCTCCTCCCGCAAGCCGGATGAGATCGAAAGTTTTTTTTGCCGCTCGTTGTAATTTTTCAAAGTGGTATCTGTGCGAGAACACTATGCCCTCGAATACCGCTTTTAAAAGATGAGCTCTCGTGTGGTATTTGCTCATCCCTATAAAACAGCTTGAGGCCAGAGGATGGACGTTGCTTCCAAGCAAAAACGGCAAAAAAACAGGACAGTTTTCATCGCTTGGAAGGGAACGTATGGAATTTTCAATAAACTCGTATATGCTGCTTTGATTTTTTTTACATTCGTTTTTCAGCTCCGGCATAAGATTTTGTATGAACCATTCCAAATTTCCGGCGCTCGTAGGACTGCATTCCTCTACAAGAAATTTTCCGGGTATACAAAAGAATGAATTCATCAAAATTTCGCCCGTTAATATGGGAAATGAAGAAACGTATTCGTTTATGCTCCACGTGCCTGCGATCATACAGCAGCATTTGTCGTCAAAAACCTTCAGTGCGAGCGCGCACGCATCTATGTCAAAGGCGCCGCCTGCTACTGCGGTTCCTTCTTTAAGACCTGTTTCCTCTGCGGCTTTTTTTGTCACTCTACCGCATATGTCCGCCGAATTTTTTAAAGCGGGAAGTTTGTCGTAACATTCTTCAATTCCGAATAAGCTTAAAAGTTCCTTGTCGTATTCCCCCGTATCTAAATTAACGAAATTTGCTCCGGACGCGTCCGTTCTTTCGTTAAAAGCCTGATCTGTCAATCTGAAGCGGACGTAGTCTTTGCAGCTGAATATGTATTGGGTTTGGGGGATTACATTCGGTTCGTGGTCTTTCAGCCATGCCAGTAGCGACACGGGTTGACACGCAAGTATGTGCTGTTTTGAAATTTCAAATACTTTTTTTTCAGTTCCGTCCTTTGCCCATTTTTTAGGATATTCCCATGCTCTGTTATCTATCGAACATATTCCCGGGTACGAAGGTTTTCCATTTTTTCCCCAAAGGTAAACGCCCTTGCCGTGTCCGGAACACGCGATACAGGCGATGTCGCTGGGATCTATTTTCGCTTTATCTATGCTCTTTTTAATCACAGTGCAATTAGCCTGCCACATTTCTTCCATGTCGCGTTCTGCAAAACCCACCTTTGGAACGATAAGATTTGTGGAAGTTTCCGCTACAGACAGTTCTCTGCCGTTTTCATCGTAAACCGCAGCCTTTGTGCTGGTTCCGCCGTTGTCAATTCCTAAAAAATATTTCATTGTAAAACGCTCCGTTTATAGTTTGAGGCTTGTTAAAATTTTAAAAACTTTTGACTGAGAACCTAGGGAGACATTTAAAAGGCACCGTTGCTTTTTGTCTTTATGAGTTTTTCAAAAGTTTTTAAATCCGCATTCAAAATCAATTCAATCGGAAAATCCGCTTTTTTGATAAGCTCAATGGAATTATCGAATTTCCCTATGCAGTGAACGAAGTGTGCGTCTGAAGACAAAACTACCGGAACTCCGTATTTTTTACAGGCGGAAAGCACTTCAAGCGCAATTGGTTCGGAGCCGGGGCGCACAACCGGCGATTGGTTGTTCACTTCTACGATCTTTTCATATTTTGCAAAAGCCTTTATTACGCTTTGTATGTCAAATGCATACCGCGGATCTGCGCAATGGCCGACTACATCCACGTCAGGATTTTCTGCGACAGACAACCATGCTCTTGTATGTTCCTTTTCAGTGGCAGGAGCTATAGCTCCGGTATGCAGGGAAGCGATCACCCAATCCAGCCATTGAAGTATATCGGAAGGCATATCCAGTTTTCCGTCGTAATCAATGATGTTCGCTTCTACGCCGCGTACTAATTTTATTCCTTCGAATTCCCGCGGCAATGCATGCATACTTTTAAAATATGAAGGTTTAGGCGCATCGGGTAAGACAGAATAAACATGTTCGGTAAGACAAATATATTTTATTTCTCGCTCTTTTGCGGCATGAATGTTTTCCAGAAGGGTACTAAAAGCATCGGAACTGATTATAGTGTGCGTGTGAGTGTCAGCGATTATCTTTATTTGTTTTTTTTGCATTTTTATAACCTTCGATTTTTGCAATTATGTATCTTCCTACATCATGCAGGTAACGTGCGGAAGTTTCAAGGAACGAATCGTCATACGCTCTGTATATGTTTAAAACTTCGAAGGTCACGTCACCTTCATAGTCTATTTCCGCCAAGGTTCTCATCACCTGATCCAAATTCATAAGTCCGTGGCCGGGAATAATATGATCGTCCGTTCTAAAAAGATTGTCATTTAAATGGAGAGCCTTAATGCGTTTACCCATTACGCGGAGCATCCGCTCAGTCGTTTCTCCGACAATGCCGCAATGTCCCGTGTCTACAAGGCATATAAAGTGCGGATCATTAAGCTGATCGTAAAATTCCGCATATTTTTCAGGCACGGCAAATACGTCCGTAGTCAAAACTCCTCTTTTGCCATCGTACTGATACATGTTTTCCAATGCGATCTTTACTCCCGTTTCCTTAGAGAAAGGAAGGAGCATGCGATAAAAATCGTTATTTATCTTCCACAAAAGATCTTCGTTTCCTTTATAAGGGAGATGATGAATCGGATGAACTACCATGTGCGGAATATTCAGAAGCGCGCAGACTTCGAAACATCTTTTAAACAGAGGAATTACCTGTTTTGAATAATCCGGAAACAACGACGTATCAAACACAAACGGCCCGTGCGCCTGATTAAAGTATATTCCGTTATCCTTTGCGATCATGTTTACTTCTTTGGCGTATTCGGCATAACGATCCGTATTCCAGATCATTTCGCCTCTTTCAAGCCATGGAGAAAAACCGTAGTCAATCGCATCAAACCCGACTTTTGAAAGCATTTCGATTGTCTTTCTGTCGCCTAGACGAACTCTTAGTTCTCCGTTTTCAGTTGAAAGTTTCATTTTTCAGCCCTTTTTTTGACTTCGATTTTTGGAAATTTTGCTGCTGACTATAGGCCAAAACATCACGACAAAGACTTCTAAAGTTTGTTGCTGTGCCGCCACGGATTTCCCGTAGTCGATCCAAAAATATACCAACATAGTTTCGGTAATTATAAATGTTTTTCCAATAAAATGATACATTCCGCTCCGCTTTTAATTCTTCCAGTACAAAATATTTGCTTGCGGATTCAAGCAATGAAGAACTCGGTATTCAGCTTTATATCGTGTGATTTTCTTAAATTTCGCTTTGAAAACTCGACACTTATCCCCGATAATCGTATACTTAGATTTATTATGAATCAAAGCGAACGCCGTTTATTTTTGATAAATAAATTGATTTATGAAAATAAAGATTACAGCGATGTGCGGATCCCTTCCGATGAAGACGGACAGAAAAAACTCTTGCGTTCGCTCATGAATGTGCGTGAAGCCGCGCCGCTTGAACGCGACGTTCTTAAGGTTCAGGACGAATATCTTGCCGAAGAACTTTCACATAAAAATGTGGTAAAGCTCTCGGATCTCGATCCGATTCAAAAGGATATTTACGTATGGAGAGGCGATATTACCTTGCTGCAATGCGACGCCATAGTAAATGCGGCGAACAGCGGAATGACGGGGTGCTATGTTCCATGCCACCTTTGCATCGATAACTGTATTCACACGTTTGCAGGGATGCAGCTGCGCCTTTATTGCGGCGACATGATGAAAAAACAGGGGCATGAAGAACCTACGGGGCATGCAAAGATTACGCCGGCCTTTAATCTTCCGAGCAAATACGTAATTCATACCGTCGGCCCCATTATCCGCGGAACGCTCACCCAAAACGATCGAAGGATGTTGTCGTCATGCTATTCGTCCTGCTTAAAAGTTGCGGAAGAAAACAAAGTTTTAAGCATCGCTTTTTGCTGTATTTCTACGGGAGTATTTCATTTTCCTAAAGAAAGCGCGGCTCAGATCGCCGTCGAGACGGTAAATTCTTACAAGGCGAGTTCCAAAAGCGGCATAAAAGTCATATTCAATGTGTTTTCCGAACAGGATGAAATTCTTTACAGGAGAATTTTATCCGAAAAAACTTTATAATCCTTAAATAAACGGTTACCCTTGCACAGCTTGCCGTTATTGCGGTAAATGTGATAAGCATAATAGTTTTGGAGATGTTTTATGAAAGAAAGAGAGACTTTAGGTTCCCGGCTGGGTTTTATTTTGCTTTCTGCGGGATGCGCCGTAGGAATCGGTAACGTATGGAAGTTTCCGTACATAACAGGATTGTACGGCGGCGGAGCCTTTGTTTTGGTTTATTTGTTTTTTCTTGTGATCATGGGAATTCCGCTTATGACAATGGAATTTTCCGTAGGCCGCGCCAGCCGAAAAAGTCCTCTTTTAGGCACAAAGGTTTTGCAGCGTTCGGGACAAAAATGGCATTTGCAAGGATATTTTGCGATGGCGGGCAACTATCTTCTAATGATGTTTTATACGACAGTTACCGGTTGGATGCTGCATTATTTTTATCTTACTGCGACAGGAAGCTTTAAAGGTAAAGATGTAGAACAGGTTGCAAAGGTTTTCGGGGGTATGCTCGGGCAGCCGTCCGTAATGGTGTTGTGGATGGTCGTAGTTATCGTTGCAGGCTTTTTAATATGTTCCATGGGGTTACGCAGCGGCATAGAAAAGGTCACAAAAATCATGATGACGGCTCTCATAGTTTTAATTGTCGCTCTGGCGGTGAACAGCATACTTTTGCCCGGCGGCATGGAAGGATTGAAATTTTATCTTCTTCCCGACTTTAAGCGTATGTATCAGGTTGGAATAGGCGCGACGATCGTCGCAGCGATGAACCAGTCTTTTTTTACTTTAAGCTTGGGAATCGGCGCGATGGCGATCTTCGGAAGCTATGTGGATAAAAAGCACACCCTTTTCGGAGAATCCGTCCGCGTAGCGGCTCTTGATACCTTTGTGGCGGTTTTTGCAGGCCTTGTGATCTTTCCTGCATGTTACTCTTTCGGCGTAAAGGCGGACAGCGGTCCGAATCTTGTTTTTATAACATTGCCCAATATTTTTAATCATATGCCTTTAGGGCGTTTCTGGGGCAGTTTGTTTTTTATCTTTATGGCGTTTGCGGCGTTTTCTACCGTTATCGCAGTGTTCGAAAACATAATTTCCTGCTGTATGGACCTTACGGGATGTTCCAGAAAAAAGGTTTCGTTTACGAATATTGCTCTTTTAACCGTACTTTCCCTTCCGTGCGCGCTGGGATTTAACTTGCTTTCAGGCATTCATCCGCTTGGGGGGAATTCTTCCGTTCTGGACTTTGAAGATTTTTTGGTAAGCAATATAGTTTTGCCGTTAGGATCCTTGATTTATTTACTGTTTTGTATGTACAAGGGCGGATGGGGATGGAAAAATTTTATTGACGAAGCGAATACGGGTGAAGGAATTAAGATGCCGAAGTGGCTCCGTCCGTACATGGCCTATGTTCTTCCGATCATAATAATATGTATTTTCGTTATAGGACTAAAAGACACTTTTAACTTTTAATCCCTAGGCTGCGATCAGTTTTAGAATTTTCTCTTTTAATTGCTGTTTTTTTTCGGCGGACCACGATGATCCTGTTTTCATGTTTATTGTGTCCGCCAGCCTACACGGGTCTTTTTTTAATACGAAGACTGTGTCGGCGACGGTAAGGGCTTCTTCAATATCATGAGTGACGAACAATATCGTGTTTTTTTCTTCTTCGTGTATTTTAAGCAGATCCGAGATCATTTTTTGCCTTATCACATAGTCGAGCGATTTAAACGGTTCGTCCATAAGAAGAATGTCGCTTCCGTAATACAACGCCCGTGCGATGGAACAGCGCTGCCTCATGCCTCCGCTCAGTTCGTCGGGATAATATTTTTCAAACCCGGTAAGACCTGCCGCATCTATAAAATGCTGAACCACGTCGTCTTCTCCCGAAGGATTTACGGATTTTATGTTCTGAAAGACTGTAAGCCACGGCAGCACGCGGTCTTCCTGAAAAACGTAGCCGATCTTTTTTCCCGATGTTTGCAGCTTCCCTTCGTAATTTTGATCAAGGCCTGCAATGATGTTTAGAAGCGTCGATTTTCCGCAGCCCGAAGGCCCTACTATGACCGCAAGATCTCCGGCCTTTACGGAAAGAGAAAGATCTTCGATGACGATTTTGCTATTGTATGTTTTTTTTATGTTTGCTACGGAAACCACTTTTAAGTTCTCCTTGAAGGGAATAAGAGATTGACTGTCGCGTCAAGAAGATAATACATGCACACGGAAATTACCGTCCAAGCTATTATGGTTTCAGGTTCGATATTAAGCCTTGCGGTAACGATCTGCCCTCCAATGCCCGTGGAAGTGGTAAGAACTTCTCCCATGACGACGGTTTTTGAAGCCGTTCCCAATGCGATCCTCAAGCCGGAATAAAAGCGCGGTTTTATGGACGGCCACGTGATCAAAAAAAGCTGCTGTTTTTTAGTATATTTGAACACCTTGCCCATTTCGACAAGTTTTCGGTCTATGTGAAGTATGGCTTCCTGTACCGTAATGGCCGTGATCGGAAATACTGAAACCGCAGCTATAACGACGGCCGGTTTCCCGTTGAAGCCGAACCATATTATGGCAAGCACCAAGAGCGCGACCGGCGGCACAACCTGTAAAACGCCAAGTACCGGTTTAAATAATTCCCTACATGTTTTACATACGCCGCATACGTAACCGGCGGCGCCGCCGGTCGCCATACCGAAAAATAACCCCGCTAAAAGACGGACGAGAGTTCTGCCCGCTTCTTTTGTCGTGTCTTTATCGGATATGATTTGTACAAGCTTTTCGGCAACCGCAGAAATATCCGGTATTATCAGCGGCGGGTACGCCAACGAGAGTACCCACCATACAAATAGCATGAAAAGCGCGGCTATAATTCTATTTCTTATAGAGGAGAGTTTCATCAGGAACCTTGCCGCCTATCGTCGCGGGATCAAAATCGACTAGCAGTTGCCAAAACTGCTCGAGATCGGCTTTTGCGTCATACGCGTTTTTATAGGTGAGTCCCATGCGCGGAATTGCCTTTTGCACTACGGGAGCTTTTAGGCCGAGCTTCTCTTCCGCAAGAGACGCCGCTTTGTCGGGATTCGCGAGCACCCAATTTAAAGCCTTTTCGTATTCCTGTTCGAACTGCTTTGTCAGTTCCGGATTTTCTTTTACAAATTTTGTTTTGGCTCCGAAACCTGCGTTCGGAATGATAGTGCTGTTGTCGGTAAATTTTTTCCATTCGTCTTCAAAAGAAAATGCGACTCGCGCATTTTTGTTTTGCATAAGGACGGAAGTTACCTGCGGCTCTATCATAGTAATATACTGCGCCTTTCCTGCCGCCATCATTTGGCCGACTTCCGCTATTGAAGCGTAAATAATCGTAACGTCTTTTTTGGGAGTGAGACCCGCTTTTTTCATAAAAAACTGCGTAATGACGTCCGGCGGAGACGACTGAAGAGGAACGTACACGGTCTTGTTTTTAAGGTCGGACCAATTCTTAAAATCGGGATCCGTCGTCAAAAAATATGTAACTCCCCAGGTGTTCACGTTCGTGAGCGTTACGGGAACGCCTCTGTTATACAGCTTGGCTACTACCGTCAGAGGAAAGGCGAACATATCGAAGTCGCTGCTTTGCACCATTGCGATAAGTTTTTCGGGTGCGTCCCAGATTGTAAAATTTATTTCTACATTTTTGCCCATCGCTTGAGAATCTATCATGCGAAGAATCGGCAGAGCCGGAGGCGCCTTCGGAATGCCTACGCGAATAGTCGTCTTTGCGCCGCTGTTTTTGTTTTCAGGCGCTGAAAACCCTGTAAAATTCAACGCAATAAAAAGCGTGATTGTCAGTAAAAGTATTTTTTTCATCATAATCCTCCTGATTATTGACATCAATCTAAAGTTAGCATAAGCTAACGATGTGTTCTGTTGCCGCCGCAACAACAGGTGCTGAATATGCTGAATATTTACAATTTGTTTTTGTCTCATACTGAAATATTTAAAGGAATTCCCGTTCAAGATATTGATAAAGCTATCGCATGTCTCAGGGGATTTTATAAGTCTTTTGACGACGGGCAGGAAGTGTACAATTTTGATGATACGGTTTCGTACATGGGAATTCTCATAAGTGGAGAAGTAAACATAGAGCATGTGGGAATAGACGGAAAGGTTGTCCTTTTAAAGCAGGTCGGTAAAGGGGAATTATTCGGCGCGGCTCTGTGTTATTTGCGGGAGCCCAATCGTTTTCTTAGAATGGTAAGTGTGGGAAAAACAAAGGTGCTTTTTATCCGTATGCCCGGCGGACAACAATACGAGCGCTGCACCTGTCCTTATAGAGTTATCGTTTTGGAAAATATTTTAAAGGAAATGGCGCTTGACGCCCAGCAGCTTAACATGAAGATACAACTGCTCATTCAAACTTCGTTGCGCAGTAAAATTTTATTTTATCTGAATGTTACAAGCCGAACGTTGAATAAAAATCCGTTTGTAATTCCATTTACGCGGGAAAAACTTGCTCAATTTATCTGTGCGGATCGAAGCGCCGTTTCAAGGGAATTGGGGCGGATGAATAAAGAAAAGATCATAAAACTTGAAGGTAAAAAAATAACTTTGCTGTAGAATTGCCGTTCGCAGCCGCGGTTTATGCAGTTTATTATGGGCAAATTGCTGCAAATCGCCGAAAATTACTAAAAATCGCTAAAAACATGCCGCTTGTTGCACAGGCAACGGATTCTCTTCGCTAAATCTGATATTAGTTAATTACGGCTAACTTGCGCGTATTTTGCGCACGAAAACGGCATTCTCGGAAATTGAAATTTCTTCGCATGTCGTTTTTTTAAGAACGAACGCAGGGAGTGCGAAAATTTATGGATGATTTAAAGAGAATTCTTGATATAAATCGAAATTATTATAAAAAATTTGCATTGAATGTGCCGGTCTTTGACGAACTCATTGTCGGATTCCGCTGGATTATGACGGCGGATACGTCAGAAAATATGAGCCTTGCGCTTCGCGCCGGGCATGCTCTTGATTTGGAGCAGTACGAAAAAATTGCAAAAAACCTTTACGGAAATCCCGTGGACTTATGCATTGAACGGTTGCTTGAAAAAAAAGATGTTCGCCTTAGAAATCTGATCGTGAGTTTAAGCAGTCTTATGAGCAAGCCGTTAAACAGTGTAAAACTTTTGAAGCGCCGCGGAATTTCCAGAACGGAAGGGCTTAATTTTAATTATCCTACGGAAGGCAAAAAGATAGGACTTATAGGATTCGGCGTTTATATCAACCGTTTTTTAAATAGATGCGGAGAATTTCACGTATTCGACTTACGCTCGCCGGAGCAAATTTTAAGCTACAGGTGCAAAGACGGCTTACGTTGTTATCCGGACAGTATCTTGTGGCATTTGGGACGCAACGCCGTAGAATTTGCGGATCTTTTGGCGGAACTTGATATCGTAATCATGTCGGGCAGCACTATTGTAAACGATTCGTATATGAAATTGCTTAAAGCTTGCAAAAACGCAAATATAATAGGAATTTACGGCCCAAGCTGTGAACTTTGTCCCGATTATCTGTTCGATATTGGTTTTAACTATATTTTCAGCACTACGCTGATCGATAAGGAAAAATATCTTAAAGCGGCGCTCGGCCCGGATCAGTCGTATAAAGAATTTGATTATATGAACATATATGAGCTTGAAAAAAAAGTTTGATTAGTGTGAATGCCGAGATTACTTGTAAGTCGCACGTCCGTGTGCGACCGCGGTTCTGAATAAAATGAATCATTCGGCGGTTTTATGGAACGAATAGTTTTTTTAAGTTTCGCCGTTCCGAGGCGGACGTTTTTGCCGTTTCGGGGCTGAACATTCGTAATTTTTAATTTGAGGAGGAAACATGCTGCACAGCGGACAAGTATTTTCTATAGCTGAAGATAACGAGACCGTGAAAGGCTGCACCGTATCTGAAACCGTTTTGCAGGGAAATTCCTGCTGCATGACGGTGTTTTCTCTTGCGGCTATGACGAACATAAGCCCTGAAAGCTACGGCTATCCTAAAATTTGGAAGATCGAAGAAGGCGGCGCAAAAGTCCTCTATCTTTCGGACGATGGTCAAGGCCTAAAAAAAGGAGACATTTTTGTCGTACCGCAAAATATACCGGTAGGAATAAAGACTGAAAAAGGATGCGTGTATTCTGAAATAATATTTTTTAAGGAGTGTGCTATGAACAGTATTTTAAAAAGCGCGGAAATTTTTAAACTGAAGGATCTTCTTCCCTATAAAGAAGGGAAGGTTGTGAACATGGATCTTGTTGACGATCAAAAGGCTAAATTTGTGATCATGTCCTTTGACGAAGGAACCGGTCTTCCTGAACATTCCGCTCCGGGCGACGCTATCGTGTTCGGGCTCGAAGGCGAAGGTATAATCGGTTCCGGCGGAAAAGAATACCGCATTCACGAAGGGGAAAACTTCAAATTTGATAAAAACGGAAGTCATTATGTAAAGGCCGCAGGTAAATTCAAAATGGCGCTGCTGCTTATCCGCGGTTAAAAATCTGAGCCGTTTACGTCGGTTTACGAGCGCGGGCGGAGTGTTTTATGATAGAAGCGGGTCATGTATTTTTAGCGCGGCTGGGCAAAACCGTATTGCGCCCCGGCGGAACGGCCGCTACCGAATGGCTTATCGATCGGGCAAATATACGGGCGGATACTGAAATTCTTGAAGTTGCGTGTAACGCGGGCAGGACGATGATCCGTCTGAGTAAGAGATTTAACTGCAGCGTTACAGGAGTCGATATTGATAAAGCCGTTCTTTCAAAAGCGGCTGAAAACATCAAAAAAAACGGCCTTCAGAATAAGCTTTCCGCAGTCTATGGCGACGCACAGGATTTGCCGTTTAAGGACGGAAGCTTCGACCTTATTATAAACGAGGCAATGCTTACCATGCTCTCTGACAAAAATAAAGATAAGGCTCTCAAAGAATATTTTCGCATATTGCGCCCCGGAGGAATGCTTTTGACACAAGATGTGGTCCTTACTGTAAAAGATCCGTCGCAGCAAAAGGATCTTCGCTCCGGGCTGAGCAAGGCGATAAATGTGAGCGTCGAACCCCTTGATCTTGACGGCTGGAAAGAAAAATTCCGTTCAAACGGATTTGACGTTACACAAAAATACGGAAAAATGACATTGTTAAGCCCGTCGGGGATGCTGCACGACGAAGGCATTTTGCAGACTTTGCGCATAATAAGAAATGCAATAAAAAAAGAGAACAGATCCGCATTCGGCAGGATGTTTTTGTTTTTCAATAAGAATAAAGATACTTTGGGCTATGTTTGCAATGCGTGCGTAAAACCGGCGCACGTCAGGACGCCGCCGGGAGCGTAGTCTTCCTTTATCGATACACGGCAGTCAGATACACGGCGTGCGATTGACTTTTTTAAATCAAATAGTTAGCATTAAATGATTTTATAACACGGAGAAAGACAATGACAAAGCTGGTTTTAGTACGTCACGGTGAAAGCGAATGGAATAAATTAAATCTTTTTACCGGCTGGACGGATGTGGATTTAAGTGAAAAGGGACATGAAGAGGCAAAGGCTGCTGGAAAGCTTTTGAAAGCGGAAGGATATGATTTTGACGTTTGCTATACGTCGTATTTAAAGCGGGCGATCCATACTCTTAATCATATACTCGACGAGATGGATAGAAACTGGCTTCCTGTCGTTAAAACATGGAAACTTAACGAGCGCCATTACGGTTCTTTGCAGGGACTCAATAAATCCGAAGTTGCGGCCAAATACGGCGAAGAGCAGGTAAAAATCTGGCGAAGATCATTCGATATAAAACCGCCCGCTCTTGAGGACAACGACGAGCGTTCCGCTAAAAAGCAGGCCATGTACAGGGACGTGGATAAATCCCTTCTTCCCGCAAACGAAAGCCTTGAAACGACGATAGAACGTGTAGTTCCTTATTTTGAAGACGTGATTAAAAAAGACATGAAGGCCGGTAAACGCGTCATCATTGCGGCTCACGGAAATTCTTTGCGCGCGCTTGTAAAATATTTTGACGGTTTGGACAAAGATGAAATTATAAATGTCAATATTCCTACAGGCGCTCCTCTTGTATACGAATTTGACGACAAATTTAAAGTATCTAAAAAATACTATCTGGGCAACCAGGAAGCCCTCAAGGCGAAAATGGAAGCCGTCGCCAACCAAGGCAAAAAGAAATAAGATTGTTTCAATCTTTGGGAATATTGCACTGTCTCAAAGGTCTGTTACTTTTCAACAGCCTTCCTTGCAATGTGATTTTTTAATATAAGGGGATGTCTCAAAAGTTTGTTACTTTTTCGCCATCCCCGACGAGTTTAAAATTAAGTCTTTGTATTGTAATGACTTAATTTTAAACATCGCATGCTAGATCAAGGAAACTGGCTGAAGTTTTTAGACAGCCCTTTCCCTTTAATGATTATAAAAACACGCACGGACAGCGCATGTTAAGGTCTGCATACTATGCGTAGGCCGCGATCGTTGGTAGAAATTTTAGGTCTACTTATAGGACGGTGCGCAATCACATAATATTTATCCTCACTTCTATAACTACCGCCATGTCGGATGCGGTCAGTTCTCAAAGAACCCGTAGGATCGTCTTTTTCCGAATCCGTAGAAGTTGAAAAACCGTTCCAACACCATTCTTCTACGTTCCCTGTCATATCATATAATCCGAATGCATTTGCCGTTTTTAATCCGACTTGATGCGTTTTTTTATCGGCATTGCCCGTATGCCATGCATACTCATCGAGTTGTGTCGCATCATCCGTGCCCGCATATTTTTGATGGGAAGAACCGCTCTGCGCCGCCCATTCCCATTCGGCTCCCGTCGGAAGCCGAAACCCTTTTTTATCCATTTTTTGTATAGGTGTTTTTTCGGCTTCGGCGTGCTCCTTCGTATATACTATCGTTTCTTCGCCTGTTAAATAATAGACGCATTCTGAATCTGATCCGCCGTTTACCATTTTGGTAAGTTCATTGCAAAACACAATACAGTCAAACCAGTTAATATTCTCTACAGGTCGTTTTTCCTGTGCTTCATTTATTGCAGGTAATTTGTCGGATCCCTGAAAACGACTCGGGTTTTCCCCCATCACCGCTTGCCATAACTCTTGCGTCACTTCGGTCGTACCTATGTGGAAAGCTGTCAAATTTACTTTATGCACTTTATTATTATTTATGCTGTCATCGCCTACCGTACCGTCTTCCACGCGTTCTATACTCTTCATTGCAAAGGTCACGGTACCGACCTGGCCGCTACAGGTTATCTTATTATAATTTCCGGTAGGGGCGACAATCGGCGGTATGCTTCCGCCTCCGGAATTATCGATACTGGAATTTGAACTATCTGCCGCATTCGAGCAACCGCTTACTAGAAGAGCTATACATACATACATACATACATACATACGATTTTGCCATTGCACAGGCCGGTCACTTTTACGACAGAACCAAACATTACGAATAACATTCATAGAATCCTTCCTTGAAGATTTGCGTAATACCGGTGTGCACTTATAAAGTCCATTGCCGGTAATTTTAAAATCTTTCTTTTTTTTATTGATATTTTTACCAATAGCATGATTTTTTTTGCATGTCAACTTGAATTTTACTTTTTTGATCGGATAGATCCTCCGTTTACCGGCGGGCGTTATTTTTTTGCACGGAATTCCGCGCCTCAGCGGCAAGAATAGCAGGCAGGGTAGTGGAAATTTTTTCTTTTAAGTTATATAATGCTAACATAAAGTAGCATTGGCTTTTCCAATATGTTCCGCACATACAGTAAAGTTTTATTGCCGCTTTGATCGGAGGTTTCATGCAAGTTTTAATTATAAACCGCTTGTTCCGTAAATTCGGAGAAATTCAGATAAAATTCAGATGGCTTTTTTTGATCGTCATGATCGCTATTACCGCTGTCGGATTTTCAGGACTTAAAAAACTTGTTGTAGAAGACCAGCAGGAAAGTTGGTTTGACGATAAAGAAAAAATAACGCAGGCGACGAACCGTTTTGAAGATACTTTCGGCAACGAGGATGTCATCACAGTCCTAGTTCAGGCGGAAGACGTTTTTGATACCGATGTTCTTAACATGATCAAAGAGCTCGGAAACGAAATGATGGAAACAATCCCTTACGCACGGGACGTAACCTCCATAGTTGAAGTTTCCGTTGTAAAAGGAACCGATGACGGAATGCAGGTTGTAACTCCGTTTGAAGACGGAATTCCCGACACCGGTACTGCAGAAGGCAGAGCGCAGATGGAATCGATCAAAAAATTTCTGCTTTCCCGTGAAGCGCTCGCGAACAAACTTGTTTCCCAGGATTCAAAAGAAACGTGGATAATTCTTTACCTTTACGACTACGGTGAAGAAGACGATAACGCGCGTACCGGCATGTATAAGGCTGGGCGGGCGGCGCACAAACTTTTGGACGATCCCAAATGGAAAAATCCTAAGTGGAATTTGCTTTGCGCCGGCATACCTTATACGGAATGCGAAGAAGCGGATACGATGCGCGTGGAGATGTCAAGAAGTCTTTTGGGCGGATTTTTAGCTATGATAATCTGCCTTATCCTGTTCGTTAGATCCCTGAGAGGCCTTATAGTTCCTATTTTTTCAACGATAGGAGGAATAGGTGTTGTGTTCGGTTTTATGTCTCTCTTCGGCATAACGGCCGACCAAAACATGATGACAATTCCAATTTTGCTAGGCATGGCGCTGTCGGTCGGCTATTCGATACACTATATAAATTCGTTTAAGCTGCATTTCAGACAGACGGGGATTAGAAAGGAAGCCGTAGTGATGTCGGTAGAAGAGACGGGGTGGCCTCTGTTTTTTACGGCTCTTACGACTATCGCCTCCCTAGTATCTTTTGCCTTAGTGGATATAGGTCCTCTTAAATGGCTGGGGATAGTATCGTCTTCGACGGTATTTGTCGTGTTTTTGTATGTGATAATCCTTATTCCTGTTTTGCTTTCGTTCGGCAAAGACCGAAAAAAAGACGATAAAGCCGAAATCAAAAAAAATACTAAAGCGGATTTTGCATTTGAATCATTCGGACAAAAGGTTTTAAAATACGGTAAAACGGTTGTCGTTGCAGGGATTTTTGCGGTGGCCGTCTTTGTGCCCGGAATTTTTAAAATATACGTAACCCTTGACTATATTCAAATGGCGGGTTTAAAGATTCCGTATATAGCGCGTCTTGCCGCACTTCAGGACACTCAGCTGGGATCCGTCTATTCCTATAAAATCTTGATAGAGTATCCTGACATAGACGAATTTAAAAAGCCCGAACGCATGTTTGCGCTTGAAAAACTTGAGCAGAAACTTTCGAATTTAAGCCTTACAAGAAAGACGAATGGAATTCCGCGCGTAAAGTCGGTTCTCGACATAGTAAAAGAGACGAACCGAATGCTTAACGGCGACGATCCATCTTATTATACTATTCCGGACGATGAGGATCTGCTTACTCAGGAACTGTTTTTATATGAGATTACGGGGGGCGACAGACTTTATGATTGGCTCAACGCCGATTATAATACAGTCTATGTGACGGTAGATCTTTCAAATTATGATGCTACTAAAATGGTGTCCGACATTGCCGAAGCGGAAAGGACGGCTGAGGAACTGTTCCCCGGCGCTGAAGTTTCTGCGATCGGTTCCGTTGCGGAATTTGCAGAGATGAACGGAAAAATCGTAAACGGCGAAATAAAATCGTTTACGGGTTCTTTTATAATGATCGCGATTATGCTGATCCTTGTGTTCACAAGCTTTAAGACAGGACTTATAGGAATGATTCCGAATATCGTTCCCGTAATCGTTCTTGCAGGAATTATGGGATACCGCCGCTATCAGCTTGATATGATGACTATGACGATAATGCCCATGCTTTTAGGTATAGCCGTCGACGATACGATCCATTTTATAAATCACGTAAAGTATCTTTACGAAAAGAGCGGCAACTATAAAAAGGCAATCCTTCGCACCTACCGTGAAATAGGGAAGACGCTGGGCATGACGACGGTCATAATATGTACCATGTTCTTTGTTTACGTGTTAAGTCCTTTTAACACCATGCACCGTATCGGACTTCTTGCGATAATCGGCCTTTTTACGGCGCTTTTGGCGGATTACCTTATGACGCCTGCGCTGATTTATTTAACAAAACCTTTTGGAAAAGAATTTGACGGAGAAGAAATATGACTTATTTAAAGAAAATTTTACTTGCATGCGCTTTTGCTGCGGTCTTCGCAGTTTTACCGGTCTTTTCTCAGACGGCCTACGATATCATGAAGGCCAGCCGGGACAGGTATGAAGGCGATACTGCGGTCTATGAAATGCAGATGACGCTTATTGCCAAAAACGGCACGAAGCGTTTGCGGGAAGTCTCTTATTTTTCCAAGGATTACGGAGACTATAAACGCACTGTTATGTTTTTTTTAACGCCTAAAGACGTTAGCGGCGTGGGTTATCTTGTCTGGGAATATGACCAAGAAGGCAAAGACGACGACACGTGGCTTTACATGCCTGCCATGAAAAAAGTTCGGCGCATTGCCGGTTCCGGAAAAGACGACTATTTTATGGGAACCGATTTTACCTACAACGATATGGGCAACAGAGAGCTCTCAAAAGACGATTTTTCAATTTTGGCAGAAGAGACAGTTGACGGTTTTGCCTGCTGGAAAATACGGTGCGTTCCTCACGATACGACCGAGCGCAACAGCAGCCGTGTCTATTGGATCAGAAAGGATAACTATATAGCGATAAAAGGCGAGCTTTATAACAGACAAAAAAATCTTGAGAGAGTCCTTTCGGTAAAGGATGTCGAGCAGATCGACGGTATTTGGACGGCAAAAACATTTTCGATGGAAAATCTGGCAAGCGGACACTCTACCTTGATCGAAATTAAAAACATAACGTATAACAAAAGCCTTGACGATTCGATTTTTACGGTGGCGTCGCTTGAAAAAGGTCGGATGGGCAGATGAAATACGCCGTCGAATAAACGCAGTGCCGATGTGTGCCGCTGCAGTTTTTGAATACGGCGGGAGGTTTTATGAAAAAAGTCTGTTCCCTGAAATTCAACAGCCGAACAAAATATCGATTTGGGAGGCTGTTGAATTCTTGCGCGTCGGCGCACAGTTCAATTCAAAAAAATACGATATTTGCGGCGGCCTTGTTTTGCCTTTGCACGCTATGCGCGCCGGTTTTTTCACAGGATACGGGATTTTCCGTAAGCGGTTTTGTCGACACGTTTCATTCCGTCCAGTTGTTCAAGCCCGATAAAATATCTTCGGGAGGCGGCGGACAGCCTGTAAACGACGCCGATAATTGGGACAGACAAATTTTAGACTCAAGGACGAGGGTTCGCATGGAACTTTCCGCCTATGCGGACGACTGCAGCGTGTTTATTTCTGGCAATGCGTCGTATGACGGAACGTGCAAAAGCCGTACTGAAATTGAGCTTAAAGAAGCTTACGCAGATTGGACTTACGGAAGCTTCGGCATAAGAGCCGGACGGCAAATAATTGTCTGGGGAAAAGCCGACGGCGTTCAGATCGTTGACATCGTGTGCCCGCTTGACAACACAAGTCTTACAGGATCGGACATAACCGATCAAAGGCTTCCCGTAAACGCGCTTTCCTTTAATCTGCGCTCAGATATGCTTTCGTTTGACATGACCGCCATCCCGGTTTTTACGCCTGCTAAAATGCCGCAAAAGGATAATCCCTTATACGGAGTGCTTTTTCCTTCATATTCTTCAGGTAACAAAATGACTTGGAACGAGCCGGAAGAAGTCCGTTTTTCACTAAAGAATACCGAATACGCGATAAGACTTTCGGCATGGCTTCCGTTTGCGGATCTCGCTGCAAGTTTTTTTACCGGAAACGACGACATCGCCGTGTACGATATGAAAAGCGACGCTTCCGGCATAACTCTAAGCGGCTCTTATGAGAGAATTTATATGTCGGGGCTTGAGTGTGCGATACCTTTAAGCGATTTTGTTCTTCGCGGAGAATGCGCTTTTATAGGCGGACGACGTTTTTCCGGAAAAAAATGGGAAGTCTTACCCGACGGTTCCATGCTTTGTTCCCCTGTAAAGAAAAATCAGATCCGCGCTCTTTTGGGATTGGACTGGAACCGCGGTGGCTGGACTTTTACGGCGCAATATATAGAAGACATTATTTTAGCCTACGATGAAGATGAAATTTCAAGAAAACAAAGAATTCCCGCCGCGACTTTAAGCATTGAAAAATCGTTCATTCACGACACTCTGACGTTAAATTTTTCTGGGGTCGTCGATATAAACGATTATGACTGTGCCTTGTATCCTTCGGTAAAATATTCCGTAAATGATTCTATAAACGTAAAGTGCGGGGCGTACGTCTATACTTCGGGCCGCGAAGACTCAAGCGCGTACGGCAGGATGAAGGACGCAAGCTGTGCTTGGATAAAGATGGTTTACAGCTATTAACCTGAATGTCGAGTTTTGAAAGTATTTCTAAATATTCTTTCGGCGAGAACGCCGTCTGCTTAGCCGCGGTCGAGCTTTTAGGGCAGAATTCTGTAAGTATAACGCTCGAAGCGTCACGCAGCCGGAACCTCGCCTTGAGCATCATTTTATTTATTTTCTCGCCATTCATTGATACATGAAATGGTTGGGAATTTCGAGTTTTAGAAAACTCGAAATCTAGGCTATTAGTAGGTTTTCGGACGTTATTTAACTTGTCTGTACGTTACCGTAAGATTTACTATGTCGATCTTTGCCGCTTGAACCGTTACGGATTTGTTTAGCGCTACGGGCGACAGAGGCGTTAAAAGCGTTTCCTGCGCGAGGGACGGAATTATAAACACGCCTTGGTTTCCTTTCTGTTCTACGCATACGGCTTCGCCCTTCCAATCGGGATTTTGTAAAAGATATACCAGCGTCCAGTGCAGATTGCTGTTGCGCTCCGCGTTTTTACAGGCAGCGGCAGCTGCATCGCCTGCGCTTATGCGTTCAAGCATAATGTCCTTTGTTAAAAGTTCCTTTTTGTCCAAGAATGCGTGTAATTGTTCGTGCGCCACAAGGTCGCCGTAACGACGGAGCGGGCTTGTAACTTGCGAGTACATGCTTATTCCCAGTCCCGCGTGCGGCGAAGGGGTAACCCCTACGTTACGCTTACGCATACATCGTCTCAGTTTGAATTGTCCGGCAAGGCCTTCAGGAAGATCTTTGGGGATTTCCGGTTTGTCTTGGCTCACATAGGGGAAAGGAATATTGTTTTTAAATGCAAATTTTGCAGCTCCTTCTCCCGCTAAGAGCATGGCTTCCCGCACCACGTCTTCGGATTCGTAGCGCTCGTCCTCTGTGATTTCTACTTTTTTCGTATCTCTGTCTACGCTTATGTGAATTTCAGGCAGCGTTATCGAAACGGCTCCCGCTTTTTTACGGCGTTCTTCGTTCTTTTTTGCGATTTCAAAGAGAGGATGTAATTCTTCGCTGTCTTTCATCTCGTCCGCCTTTGCGTATGAGAGGCGTTTTACTTTTACTTCAGTCTTTAATACCGCGCAGTCTTCGACGGCTCCGTTTTCGTCGAATTTTATGCGGAACGACAAGGCGTAACTCACATTGTTTAATCCCAGCGCATAATCGGAAAGAACGGATTCGCAAAGCATGCGGCTTGCTCCTTCGGGAATGTAAAGGGTCGCTCCTCGCGCGCGTGCGGTTTTGTCTATAGAGCTGTCGGGAATGACTGTGGAAGCGGGATCGGCTATGTGCACCCAAAGGTATGTTCCGTCCCAGCCGACCGCGTCGTCAGGATCGTTCGAATATTCGCTGTCTATTGCGTAGGCAAAGCCTTCGACGGCAATCCGCTCTTCTTTTTGGGGAGAGGGAAGCGATTCCGTAGCCGACTGCATCGAAAGTCCCCAGCGGACAGGGTAGGGGTTCCTCGTTATTTCCCAAATGCCGGTATCCAAAAGAATTTTATGCGCATTTTCCTGTGTCTGTTTTATTTCCGCATCCTGCAGAGTTTTTGACTTGTCGCTTTTGCCCAACGCAAGCGCTTCCACGTCTACCATGAATTTTGCGTCGTCCGGCAATATAAGTTTTTTTTGTTTGAGGCGGCTCAAAAATTCTTCGCGCACAGCGGCGGATTTTTCTTTTTCTTCCATTTTCTTTTGCATGGATTTTATAGAATCTTCGGTTTGAGGAAAAAATTGAAGTTTGCCGTGTTTCATTTCTTCTTCGTCAAGTTTAAACTCAAAAGAGTTTAAAAGGGCGTCGTATAAAAACCATGCGCCGTCGGCGGGAAAGGCGGAACTTACGAGTTCTTTTAACTCTGAAAAAGAAACAGCCTTTGACGCTTCCTCTTCGTCCGAAATTATAAGCTCATAGACTTCTTTTATCTGCTTTAATATATTTTTGTCTTCAAAAGATAAAACGCTCTGAATGGAAGAAACCCCGTCAATCAAAAAAATTATGTCTTTTTCCCGTACTTTTTGAACTGAAAATTGCGGTGTTTTTGCGCTGGCTGCGGAAGATGCAGCTGCGGAAACTCCGGCCGCGGAAACGGCGCGAAATTCTATAGTATATTTGTCGCCGTCGACTTCGGTTACTACGGCCGGTTGTTTTTTATATAAAACCAAAGATTTCTTTTGAATCATGATAATATCATAGCTTAACGGATTATGCGTGGCAATATAAATATTTTAACAATTTTACGGCGAGAATTGAAGATTCCGGCCGATTGATACAAAACATTTATTTCTTTATAATAGCCGTTATCTGTTATTAAATTTTTAAGATTTAAATACGATTTATTTTCAGGGGGAAATATGACAATAACGGAAATGCTGGGACAAAGTCTGATTCTTACCGTCCTCGGTATGGGTGCCGTTTTTGTTTTTCTGATCATCATGATTCAAGCTATGATTTTAGTAAATAAGATCATTCGTGCTTTTAAACTTGATGTAGAAAAACAGGATACGGCAGTTCAAACTCAAGCCGCACCTGCTGCTGCTTCGGATAATTCAATAATTGCCGCGATTGCCGCTGCATTGCGTGCTAAGCGCTAATAATCACAGGAGAGTTTTTTCATGACTAAGAAAGTTCAAATTTCAGAATTGGTTTTGCGCGACGCACACCAGTCTCTTCATGCTACCCGCATGACAACGGCGGATATGCTTCCGATCGCCCCCAAACTGGACAAGATCGGTTACTGGGCGGCGGAAGCTTGGGGCGGGGCTACCTACGACAGCTGTATCCGTTTTTTAAATGAAGACCCTTGGGAACGCCTTCGCAAATTACATGCAGCTATGCCAAATACCAAGCTCATGATGCTTTTACGCGGACAAAACCTTTTAGGCTACCGTCACTATGCGGATGACGTAGTGGATAAATTCGTGGAATATGCGGCAAAAAACGGTATAGACGTATTCCGCATTTTTGACGCCTGCAACGATCCGCGCAACCTTGAACGCGCTACTAAGGCTGCAAAAAAGACGGGCAAACACGTTCAAATGGCAATTTCCTATGCGACTACCCCTTATCACACAAAAGAGATCTACGCCGATCTTGCAAAAACCTACGCGGAATTCGGAGCTGATTCGATCTGTATAAAAGATATGGCGGGTCTTTTAAAACCTTACGAAGTCTACGATCTCGTAAAGGCGATCAAAAAGAAGGTAGACCTTCCCATTGAAATTCACTCGCATTCCACGACGGGACTTTCAGTCGCAACGCTCTTAAAGGCTGCGGAAGCAGGAGCTGAAATCCTTGATACGGCCATCTCTTCGATGTCTATGGGAACTTCCCATTCTCCGACTGAAACCGTCGTTGAAATGTTCAAGGGCACCGAATACGACACGGGTCTCGATATCAGAGCCTTGCTTGAAATCGCAGCTTATTTCCGTGAAGTCCGCTTGCATTACGCTTCTTTGGAATCCAAATTCCTAGGAGCGGACACCCGTATCCTTGTGTCTCAGGTTCCCGGTGGAATGCTTTCAAACCTTGAGTCCCAGCTTAAACAGCAGGGCGCGGCGGATAAAATCGATGAAGTTCTTAAGGAAATCCCCCTTGTACAGAAGGACGTAGGATACGTTCCCCTTGTTACTCCTACTTCCCAAATAGTAGGAACCCAGGCGGTATTCAACATCCTTTTCGGGCGATATAAAAATCTTACTCAGGAATTCAGAGATCTTTTGGTAGGCAAATACGGAAAACTTCCGGCCGCTCCGAATGCGGATCTTGTAAAATTGGCCCTCGAGCAAAACAAGATGGATGAAGTGATTACCTGCCGCCCTGCTGACAAGATTGAACCGGAATGGGACAAAATGGTCGCCGAATCTAAGGCTAACGGAGGAAACGGTTCCGTAGAAGACGTGCTCACATACGCCATGTTCCCGAAAGTTGCGTCCAAATTCTTTGAGACGAGAGCAAACGGGCCTGTCGATGCCGAAAAAATGTTCGGCGAAAAGAAAGTTGCTCCTTCAACCTCTTCGGCAGGCGGAAGCTATACGGTTACGGTAAACGGTTCTTCGTACGACGTTACGACCGGGCCTTCGGGCGATTCGATGAACATAACGGTGAACGGTACGGCTTACAATGTGACGTTCGGCCAGGCGGGAAGCGCTCCGGCTGCGTCCGCCGCCTCAGGAGCCGCTCCTGCGGTTTCGGGCGGACAGGAAATCAAAGCTCCCGTAGCGGGAACTCTGCTCAGGCATGTCGTCTCTCCCGGAACAAACGTCACAAAGGGTCAGACTGTCATAATGCTTGAATCCATGAAGATGGAACTTGAAGTAAAAGCTCCCTGTGACGGAAAGGTTTCGTTCGCGGTACAGCCGGGAACACAGATAAAGGCCGGCGACGTGCTCGGAAATATCGGCGGCGCTCCTGTAGCTGCCAAACCCGCAGTTCAGGCGGCGCCTGCGGCACAGCCTGCTCCGGCGGCAGCGCCCGCATCTTCGACGGGCGGAAAGGCTGTGAAGGCTCCCGTTGCCGGAACCTTGCTTAAGTATGTAGTGGCTGAGGGCGCTGCCGTAAAGGCGGATACGACCGTTATAATGATAGAATCCATGAAGATGGAGCTTGAAGTAAAAGCGGGGGCTGCAGGCGCCGTGCATTTTGTCGCCGCGCCCGGTTCGCAGATCAGTGCAGGACAGCTGCTCGCTGAGATCAAATAGGACGGATCGCAAAATGAATGATTTAACAAATAAAAAAAGCACTCAGGTTATGAAAGCCTGTCTGGTTTTGTTCGGAATTACGCTGGCGCTTTCTTTTGCAAGTACCGTTTTTGCATCCAATTCCCACAGGGAAGTCGCTTCGTTTAGAACGATGTCAACCGCAATAATAAAAGGATCCGAAAATATTCCGAATATTTCAGTATCGAAATTCTTGATGAACCTTTATAAGACCACCGGCATTTATAAAATAACGCATACGGAAACGGCCGAAGAGATGGCTCTGGAGGAAGTTCAAAATGCGGCGCAGCACTCGGCTGCCGCTGTGGATCCGTTTGCAGGCAAGATCGTCCCCGGCTGGCAGAAACTGGCCATGATAGCGATCGGATTTTTGATCGTTTATCTCGGAGCCGCGCGCGGATTCGAGCCGCTTCTTCTCATTCCTATAGGATTCGGGACAATCCTTGTAAATATTCCGGGAGCCGGAATGGGAGACGCTCCTCATGGAATGCTGCACATCATATACTCGTCCGGCGTAGGAAACGAATTTTTCCCGATGCTGATATTTATGGGAATAGGCGCTATGACGGACTTTGGCCCGCTCATTGCGAATCCTAAATTGGCGCTGCTCGGCGGCGCTGCGCAGTTCGGAGTATTTTTTACTTTGTTCGGCGTTGCGCTCATGAACCTTATTCCCGGCATAGATTACAACATGAAGCAAGCCTGCGCTATAGCAATAATAGGCGGTGCGGACGGACCTACTTCGATCTATGTTTCAGGAAAACTTGCTCCTGAGATGATGGCCGTTATCGCCGTTGCCGCATACTCTTATATGGCTCTGGTTCCTATGATCCAGCCTCCTATTATGAAACTTCTTACGACCAAAAAAGAACGCCATATCACTATGGATCAGCTGCGCACCGTTTCTCCGATTGAGAAGACGCTGTTCCCCATGGTTATGCTTATTCTTTCGATATTGCTTCTTCCGCCCGCGGCGCCTCTTATCGGTATGCTGGCTTTCGGAAATTTCGTAAAGGAATGCGGCGTTGTTACGCGTCTTTCAAAGACTATGGAAAACGAATTGATGAATATCGTTTCGATACTGCTTTCTCTTGGAGTAGGTTCTCAGATGACGCCTGAAAAGATCATGAACATGAACTCGATAGGTATTATTTTCTTAGGTCTTTTCGCCTTTGCAGTGGCTACGTCTGCCGGCCTTCTCATGGCCAAATTTATGAATCTGTTCCTTCGCAAAAAAATTAATCCTCTCATAGGATCTGCTGGAGTTTCCGCCGTGCCTATGGCGGCCCGCGTATCGAATAAGGTAGGAATGGAATATGATCCTTCAAACTTCCTTTTGATGCACGCAATGGGACCGAACGTCGCCGGCGTTATCGGTACTGCAATTGCCGCAGGCGTGTTTATAGCGACTTACGGCTGATAAAACATATTTTTGACGGCGTAAGTTAGGAACAGAATAAGACAAAATAAGGGGCGGGATTTCAAAAGCGCGCTTTTGAAATCCCGCCATTCTTTCTTTTGAGCGGCTCTCTTTAATTGATTTTAATTGAATTTCAGTCCTTCTTTTCTGGCGCTCACTTTTATAATGCTGTTTTCGGCAAACTTTCCGGCTAGGAGATCCTTCGCAAGAGGATTTTCAACATAATTTTGGATGGCGCGCTTTACCGGACGCGCTCCGTATGCCGGCTCATAACCTTTTTCCGCAAGGAACGAGAGCGCGCTGTCGTCGAACGTAAGTTTTATCCTTCTGTCTTCCAAGCGTTCGGCCACCTTTTTAAGCTGGTTGCGTATTATTCCCTGAATACAAGACATATCGAGCCGTTTGAACATGACGATTTCATCCAGCCTGTTTAAAAATTCCGGCCTGAAAGTCGATCGTAAAAGCGACATGACGGCGGGTCTCACTGCGGTCATTTTTTCTTCACTGTCCGCGTCGATAATTATATCGCTTCCCAAATTGCTGGTCATTATTATGATCGTATTCTTAAAATCCACAAGGCGGCCTTGTCCGTCGGTCAGACGCCCGTCGTCGAGAACTTGCAGCAATATGTTGAATACGTCCGGATGCGCTTTTTCAATTTCATCGAACAGGACCACGCTGTACGGGCGGCGTCTTACGGCTTCGGTAAGCTGGCCTCCTTCGTCATAACCGACATAGCCGGGCGGCGCGCCTATGAGCCGAGAAACCGAAAATTTTTCCATGTACTCGCTCATGTCGATCCTTGTTAAGGCTTTTTCATCGTTAAATAAAAAGTCTGCAAGGGTTTTGGCGAGTTCTGTTTTTCCTACTCCCGTAGGGCCTATGAATAAAAAACTGCCCTGCGGTCTGTTAGGATCTCCCATTCCGGAGCGGTTTCTTCTGATTGCGTCCGAAACAACTTGAACGGCCTCGTCTTGTCCTATTACGCGCTTGTGCAATACGTCTTCGAGCTGCAAATATTTTTGTTTTTCGGAAGAAAGCATCTTTGCTACGGGAATTCCCGTCCACGTGGAAACTACGCGCGCAATATCCTCTTCGGTAACTTCCTGCCTCAAAAGCGAACTGCGTTCGTTGCTGTCTTCGTCGGCGAGTTTTTTTTCGGCGACCTGAGCTTCTTCGAGCTGTTTTTCAACGGCGGGAATTATGCTGTATTTTAATTCCGCGGCTTTTTCCAAATTGCCTTCGCGCGTATATTTTTCAATGTTAAAACGCTCTTTTTCAAGCTGTTCTTTTAGCGTCCGTATTTTGTCTATGTTGGACTTTTCGTTTTTCCATTGAAGTTTCATAGCGTCGCGCTTTGATACAAGGTCGGCAAGCTCCTTTTCAAGCTTTGCGAGCCTTTCTTTTGACGATACGTCTTCTTCTTTTGAAAGAGACTGTTTTTCGATCAAAAGCTGCAATATTTTTCGCTCGGCCTGATCAAGTTCCGTAGGCTGGCTTTCTATTTCCATTTTTAAGCGGCTCGCCGCTTCGTCTACCAGATCTATCGCCTTGTCCGGCATAAAGCGGTTCGTTATGTAGCGGTTTGAAAGCACTGCCGCTGCGACGAGCGCTTCGTCGTTGATCTTTACTCCGTGGTGAATTTCATATTTTTCGCGTAAACCGCGCAGTATCGCTATGGTATCTTCTACCGAAGGTTCGTTACAGTAAACCTGCTGAAAACGCCTCTCGAGTGCGGCATCTTTTTCTATGTATTTGCGGTATTCGTCAAGAGTAGTAGCTCCGATTGCGCGCAGTTCCCCGCGGGCTAGGGCGGGCTTTAAAAGATTCGAAGCGTCCATAGAACCTTCGCTTGCGCCTGCGCCTACGATAGTGTGTAATTCATCTATAAAGAGAATGATCCTGCCTTCTGACTTTTGAATTTCTGTGATTACGGCCTTAAGTCTCTCTTCAAATTCTCCGCGGAATTTAGCGCCGGCTACGAGAGAACCTAAGTCAAGCGACAGGAGCCTTTTGTTTTTAAGGCTCTCGGGAACGTCTCCCGATGCGATTCTTCTTGCAAGTCCTTCTACTATAGCGGTTTTCCCTACGCCCGGTTCGCCGATTAAGACGGGGTTGTTTTTTGTGCGGCGGCAAAGAACCTGCATCACGCGTCTGATCTCTTCGTCGCGGCCTATCACGGGATCGATCTTATCCTGTCTGGCGAGGGAAGTTAAATCTTTCGTATATTTTTCAAGCGCCTGTATTGTATTTTCAGGGTCTTGGGACGTCACACCTTGGTTTCCGCGTATGTCTTTTAGAGCTTTTAAAACCGCTTCGTGCGTAATTCCCGCAGATCTTAAAACTTCCGCCGTTCGTCCGTCGGATTTTGTAATTGCGAGCAGAATATGTTCCGTCGAGAGGTAGCGGTCGTGAAGGTCTGACATTTCCTTTTCAGCCTTGGCGAGAATTTTCTGAGCTTCGTTTGAAAGGACAGTCTGTGTGTTTCCGCTGATTCTCGGATCGGAATCGAGAAGCTCCTGTGTTTTTTGAATCAATGATTGAACGTTTGCCCCTATGCGTTCGATGAGAGGCGGAACCAAACCGTCTTTTTGCTGCAAGAGCGCCATGAGGATATGTTCAAGTCCTATTTCACTGTGATCGTTTTGTTGCGCAAGGGCGTTTGCGGATTGCAGAGCGTCCTGCGCTTTTAGTGTAAAATGTTCTAAATCCATACTTTTAAATTACAAATGAAATACGAGAAATTCAAATTTTTATTTAGGTTTGCGCGGGCGGCAAGGGGGTGACGTTGCGGCAGTCGTACAGGACGTGAGAACCGGACGCTATGCGTTTATGCTGTCTTCTTCGCCGTATTCGCAGAACGCGTTTGAAATTTTGGCGTATTCGAGCAGTTCTACCGTTTTTTTTATTTTTTTATACAGCCTGAGTTCTCCGCTTGTGTCTCCGCTTTCGAGGATCTTAAAAATTTTTCCGTAAACGGCGGCGGACTCGTAAGTGCGAACGCACATGCTGCTTGTTTTGCAGAATATATCTATGTCGATTATGTATTTTTTGTTATGGAGACTTACCGACCAACGCAGTTGGTCGTCTTCATCGTTTTTGGGCATTTGAGTGCAAGTCCATTCCGACGAATAGGAATTTTTTCCTTGAACGAATACTATGCGGTCCGACAAAATTTTTATGAACGCGCACAGCTTATTTTCATATAATCCCTGTATGGTAAAGCAGGTGTTTTTAAGTTTTTTTCCCGTGATGAGGCTTGTCATTGAAGATGCGGAAATATGGACGAAAGGTCTCGGAAATGCGTCGCCCCAAGTTTTATCGGTGTATCCCGAACATTTTTTAGGATTTACCGTATAAACGTTTCCGTCTACGCTTATCGCACCTGAAAAAACGGTTTCCGCTCCTGTAGGAATCCAATTGTTTCCTTTTTTTATATAGCCTGCGGGAAAATCTATGAGCCGTTCTATGTTAAGATCCCATGTGATACAGCCCGACGCGCTGTAATATTCGGGATGGCGCAGCCTGTCGTCGTTGGAAAGCTCTATTTTTCCTCGCAGTTCCGAATGCGAAAAATAACAGCCCGGAAGACTTATGCTGTGTTTCTTTTTGTTATATGCAAGGTCTTTTGTTTTAAAATAATTGCTTATGTACTTGGCGTTCGTGCCGTACATTCCTGCGCGCACCGCTACATACGACGGAGCTTCTACAGTCTGACCGCTTTCCTGCGAATACAGCATTTCGGAAAGTTGTTCTTGGGAATATTCGGTTTTTAACTTAGTCGAAAAAGTCATTTTGTCTGGTGATATGTGCGGATTTACGACTTGAAGTTCCAAAAAGAAACTTCTTTCTTCGCCTGTTGCATCCGACTGTGCGCACATAAAATAAAGCCAGCGCTCTATGCCTTTCTTTTTTAAAAAACCGCCTAATTTATATGAATCGTTACGGATATTTAATTTTGACACTGCCATATTTTAGGTATCGGTATTTTTTCATATAGGTAAAAGCATTATTTTACCGGAAGAGTCTTTTGCGTCGCCTGTAATGCACGCTTTTGTGCATTTTTCGCTCTGCGCTATGAGCCGATCGAGAGCGTTTTTAACGTCTTTTTCGGTGACGGAAAATAAAAGTTTTATTTTATGCTCGCGGTCTTTTTCCGTTATTCCGTACAGACAGCGTAAAAATCCTGTAAAGCCTCTTCCGCCGGGGGACTGCGGTTGAATTTCTTTGCTGTAGCATCCGACGACGGCTTTTTTAAGCGTTTCTTTGCCGAACGCGCCCGATTTTCCGGAAATTTCAGACGCCGCCTTTTTTAAACATTCTAAAAGCGATTCAGTCGTTTTTATAGGATCGGGGTCCCTGTACGAGGTAAAAGAAAATGTTTTTTCAACAGGGTCGTTTGAAGCGTAAGCTCCGTAGGCTCCTCCTATGGTTCTAAGCTGCTCCCATAGAACGGTCGTCGAAAGCCAATGCGCCAAAACGGTTTCTGCGGCGCTTTCTTTTGTGAGCCACCCGCTTGCGGGAAATGCTTGGGCTGAAAATCCTACTTCGGTCCGAGTTGTAAAAATTTCAATATCCGGTTTTCTTTTACCGCTGTCGGACGTATAATCGACACGACGGGTCGGTTCGTCGTCAATGAGCCGCGCCTGTTCGCCGTTTAAATTTGCACTGAAGTCGGAGAAGGCGGGCGCAATGTCGACTTTTGCAGACTCCGGCGCTCTGCCGATCGCGGTAAGACCTGCGTATTTTGCAAAATCTTTAAGTTTGGGCAGTGCGTATTTTAAACTTTCATCGTCCGCCGTTATGTGTAAAACAGTTCCGCCTTTTTTGATGTTTTCCAGCATGGAATTAAAACGATTCGTAAGCTTTTGCACTTCATTGATTTTATGAATTTCAAAGAGCTGACTTAAGCCGTTCCATACTTCGTCTACAGCCTTGCTTCTGTTTACGCATCGTTCGGCGCGTATGGCGCAAAAGCTGTGCCCCGAAGGAATGACCGATTCGTCAAGATCGTTGCGGTATTCATTTAACAGGTCTTGAAGTCTTTTTACGTCGGAAAAGTCCGTGGAGCAAAGACAGTCCGAAACCAATTTGAGAGCGTCTTCCGTCTTTTCTTTTAGCATTTTTACGCGGAATATGATCATGTCGCGTCCGGTATAAACGGATTTTTTGCATTTCGGAGGAACGGAAGACGTAATAGTTGTCGCTTCAAATCCGCCGCAGTGCATAGCCGTAAGACCGGCCGTTTCGGCCCATGTTTTTCCTTTCCATCCGCAGTTTGTAACGGCGATTGAAAAAAGCGGTATGAGCGGATAATCTTCGTTAGAAATGACGTCTAATGGAAAGGCGATATCCGCGTACACTATTCCGTTAGTTTCTTCTTTATTTATAAAAAGCGGAATGTCGCCGTTTTTTGATTCGACATAGTCTTGTTTTGTAACGATCCTGTCAATTTTGGCCGGCAAATCGGAAGGGGATAAGTGCGGCAAGCATTTTATATCTTTTTCCGTTTCCGCCTTTTGCTGGAACGCATGGAGTTTTTCATTTTCTTGCATTACAGTTTCAGGCATCTTTGATTTTTTTCTTAATTCTATTATGGTCTGTTCAAAAATACTTCGTTCTTTTGCATATTGTTCGTCGGGAATTACCGAAACAAGCGAACGATGCATGTTCGCGATCAAGTATTTTTTTATAAGCTCCGAAACATAGCCGGGAGAAGAAAGGATCTGCTCTTCGAGCTTCGCAAAAGTTTCTCTGACCAAAAGCATGTCGGCCGGTTCTTTGCCGTAATTCCACGCTCGAAGAGCCCTGCGCAGAAGAACAAGCGAATAAGGTCCTCCGGCTCTTCTTACTTCACGGTTTGCAAAGTTAACCGACATCAAAGCTGAATCTATGTCGCTTTTAGGTATCTCTCCTGACGATAATTCGTTGAGCGTTTTAAATATCAGTCTTTCAACTTCGCGGATGTTTGAAGATTCTACGCCTCTGAGCCCTACTGTGAACATAAGATCGTGCATTTCACTGTAAAGCCCGCTGTTGGGAGCGATGTCTTCGCCCAAACCGGACTCAAGAAGAGTGCGAGTGAGAGGAGAGCCGTCATGTCCGCATATGACTTCCGAAAGAAATATGCATTCCATGTAACTTTTTAGATCGCAGGACGGACACAAGAGCCAGTTTTCCATAACCGTTGCACCGTGCGTATTATTTGCCGACGACGGACCTTTTTCTTCCACGAATATGGGTTTGGAAAACGGACTGACCGTTTCACGCGATAATACGGCGTCGAGTGAAAATTTTTCTTGCGCCCTGCTTGAGTGAATCTCCGTTTCGTCGAAGGTTTGTTTTTCTATGCGGTGAAGAAATTCTTTTTCAATAAAGTCAAGCTGTTCTTCCGTAGGAATATTTCCGTATAAGAACACTAAACAATTATCCGTCCGGTAGTATTTTTCGTGGAAATTTTTAAGCTTCGCATGTGTTATGTTCGGAATTATTAGAGGATCGCCGCCTGAGTCAAGCGAATACACCGTGTTTGGGAACAGACTCTTTACTGCGGCGTCGCCTGCAACGGAATCGAAGGAGGAATAATTGCCTTTCATCTCGTTGTAGACTACGCCTTGGATGGAATAGTTTCCGTTTTTATCGATTTCCAGCCGATGGGCTTCCTGCAAAAAAATTTCAGGATCGAGGCGGGGAAAAAACACGGCATCTCCGTATACGCTCATAAGGTTAAAATAGTCCGCCTTTACTTGGGAACTTGCGGGGAACACTGTTTTGTCCGGGAAAGTCATAGCGTTGAGAAACGTCTTTATGCTCTGGTTTATAAGCCTTACGAACGGATCTTTTAAGGGATATTTTTGCGAGCCGCACAGAACGGAGTGTTCGAGTATGTGAGCCTCTCCGGCCGAGTCTTCCGGCGGCGTTCTGAATGAAAATGCGAACAGATTTTCTTCGTCGTCATTTAAAAGATGAAAAACTTCGAGACCCGTGCCGTTATGGCGAAGATAAATTCCGCTTGAAGCGCAGTCGGGAATATCGCGGACGGAAATAACCGTCCAATTTTTATATTTTGAATCAGACGTAAATTTCATCGTTTCTGCCCTTTATCATGAATTTTCCCTCTTCATACGCGCTGCGCATGACGTTCATAAAAGCCGAAGTAATTTTATCGCTGTCTGCGCGCGTGACGGTTTTTTTCAGCTGTTCCGTTTCCAGAATTATATCGCCTCTTGTCTTTGACACGTTATAAAGTATTTTTTTTCTAAAACCGTCGGGTTTCCCTGCGATGAGGACGGCGATTTTATCGTCGTCCATTTTATGCAGCTGCTCTTGTATAAAACGGTCGTCGGCGTTGACTATGTCGTCCAAAGTAAAAAGCTGCTTTCTCAGTTCTTTTTCGAGTTCAGGTTCGCCTTCGGCAAGGTTTTGAAGTATGTCGTTTTCGGCTTTAGGAGACATCTTTTTTAAAATCTGCACCAGGGCTCCTCGTCCGTCGAGCGCATTCGATCTTTCAGTCGCTATGGCGGAAACTTTTTCTCGCATCGTCCTGTCCACGCGCCGCAAAACTTCAGGTGAAATGGATTGCATTTTTGCAAGGCGCATTACTGTTTCTTTTTTATCATCCGCTTCCATAAGGTCGATTATTTTCGCCGCCTTTTTAGGTTTTAAATTTGAAAGAACCAGAGCCTTGACTGCGGGAAGTTCGTCTTTAAGTAAAAGAAGAATGCGGTTTTCTTCCTCGTCTTCAAAGTATTCGAAAGGCTTGCCTTCGGCAGGGTGCACCGTTTTTTCGATCATTTTTGAAGCGCGCTCGCTGCCGAACGCTTTTGACAGAATGTTTTTTGCGGTCTCTATTCCGCCGCCTTCTTTTGAGCGCTGTATGAGTGCCTGAAATTCTGCGAGTATCGCGGCCGCCTCGTCGTCGCCGACGGTACGTATGGAGGCTATTTCCGGAATTATTTTTTCAGTTTGGGTTTCAGAAAGATACGGAAGAATTTTTGCCGCTTCGTCAACGCCTATGAGCAAAAGAAATTTCGCCACTCTGCGGTATACGCTGTCGCTTCCATCCTTGTTTTTTGTTTCGGTAACTTTTAAAAGCCCGCCTGAAGTGAGCGCTGCAGCGGCCGTGCGCACAGCCGCGTCGGAAGCGCGGTCGGTTTCGGCATGTTTTTTTGCCGCGTTTTTGTATGCGTCAAGGCGGTGTTCATTTAAATCCATAAAGAATATAATACTACAGCGACGTTTTTTTGGAAAGTATCGGCTTTTCGTGTGTTTTGAGAGCTGAAAGTGTTGTGTTATTCGACCCAATTAACAAGCCGGATATCTTTTAGATGAGAAAAATGTTTTGTATTATTTGTAACAAGGTATTGCATTTTTTAGGATGGCAAGGCAGCCTATAAGAATATCGCCGTCGTCAATTAGAGTTCCTTGCTTTTTCAAAAACGCATATTGTTTTGCGGATTCCCTGAGACTCTGTAAATCCATATATTCAATGCCGCAGGTTTGGGCAAATAATTCAAATCCGTTTTTTTGTTTTTTAGGATCGGTATATTCAAATCCGCGAAGCACTTCGTAATAAACTAAATTGGGAATTCTTACGGACTCGAAAGTGTATGCGTTTTTGAATGCTGCAAGAACGCTTGAATTACCCTTCAATAAATCAATGATTACATTTGTATCAAGGAAATAGGTCATGCGTGTTCTCTGAATTTGAGTCCGCAGCAGGAACGCAGTTCATCCGCTTCCGAGTCCGACAGAGTACCGAATATATTATCGACAAAGGTAAAATCAACGGATTTTTTAGACTGATAAATGCTGCCGATTTTATTTAGATATACGGAAACTTCTTCCAGCGCCGCTTCCGGCAATGCCCTGATTTGTTTTTCCAAAGTTTCGTAAGACATTTATATCCCCGTCCTTTTATTATTATGCCACTATACCACATTTTCAGGAATTTGACATTAGTTTATCGGCTTTTTTCGTTTTGCAGCTTCGCGCTTTGCGTTGCGGCACAGTTCTTGTCGAATGTATTTTTCGTATCGATATGTTATAATTTTCGCATGAAATTTTTGCAGACGGGCGACTGGCATTTGGGAAAGGTTTTTTACGGGCAATCCCTGACGGAAGACCAGGCGTTTTTTTTAGAGCAGATATTCGGCGAACTTGAAAAAGCCGAAAAAGAGCTTAAACCCTATGACGCCCTCGTCGTTCCCGGCGACATTTACGACAGGGCTGTCCCTCCAGTTGAATCGGTGACGCTTTTAAGTTCTTTTTTGTCTAAGACGCATGAAAAATTTCCTGATTTGGAAATGTTTTTTCTGGCCGGAAATCACGACAGCGCGTCGCGCCTTTCTTTCGCTTCTGAGCTTTTAGGAAAGAGTAACGTTCATATCTGTACGGATACGAAACATTTGGATGAACCTGTTATAGTTGGGAAGGGGGAGGAAGCGGCGGCCGTGTATCAGATACCGTTTTTAACGCCGGGGGCAATAGCGGCCGCCGCCCATTCCGCCGATAGACCTGATGTTTTGCCGGACGCGTTTGGCGCGGATGAAGAAAAAATCCTGCGCTCACAGCAACAGCTTGCCGCCCAAGCGTTCGACCTTATCCGTAAAAGTCACTTAAAAAACCATCCTTTGATGCCGAGCGTCGTGTGCGCCCATATGTTTGCTACGGGAGCTTCGGTATCGGAATCCGAGAGGTCGTGGGTGGGCGCTGCGGAGCAGGTGGACATCCGTGTTTTTAACGGTGTGACATATACGGCGTTAGGCCACATTCACACGGTTCAGCGTTTGGGCAATAACGATGTCTGGTATTCGGGTTCTCCTCTCGCGTATTCCTTTTCAGAAAACCCGGAAAAATGTATGCTTAGCGTTACCGTTTTGCCGCCTCGCACGGATAAGGGCGATCCTTTAACGAATACTCCGAATGTCAAAGTCGAAAAAATAAAGATAAACCCATTACACCCCGTTGTACGCCTCACAGGAACGTTTGAAGAATTTTACAAACAAGTCGTTTCAGGCGTCAAAGACAAAAAACTTAAAGAATCGTATGTTGAAATTCAATGTACCGACAAACTTCCGCATGAAAACGCTATACAGCTTTTGCGCGCCGGATATCCTTATCTTCTGTCGTTTACAAGAGCGTCGGAAATTTCGGATGAAATTCAAAACACGATCGAAGCGCGTAAGGCGATTCTTTCAAACGGCAAAAAAGACGAAGGCGATGTCTTCGACTTGTTTATGAAAGAAACTTCAAATGTCGATCAGGAAGATCCTTCGCTTTATAAAAAAGAAAGGGAACTGTTTATCGCGCTTTCAAAGGAGTCTGAAAAATGAGACCGCTGTATCTGCATCTGGTCAACGTCGGACCGTTTTGCGACGAAAAAATCGATTTTGCCGCTCTGGACGACATGTTTTTAGTCTACGGAAAGACCGGCTCCGGTAAAACCACTATTTTTGATGCGATAACTTATGCGCTTTACGGCGACCTGTGCGGTTCAAGAAAAAAAATGGCGGCGAATTTTGTTTCCGATTTTGCAAAACCCGATGAAAAATCTTTTGTGCAATTTGTTTTTGAACTTTATAACTGTAAATACAGAATAACCCGCTCGCTTCCCGCCGTAAATTCAGGCGGAAAGAGATCTGCGGTCGAGCTTGTTTTTGAAAAGGCGAGGGACATAGGCTCTTCGGGTAAGACGGGACAGGAATTCGAGAGGGTTGAAGGTCTTTTGTCGGAGTTAAATAAAAAAATCGAATCGCTTATAGGACTTTCCATAAACGAATTTACGCGGATAGTGCTCCTGCCGCAGGGCGCATTCGCTCAATTTTTAAAAGAAGGTTCGAATAATCGCCGAGAAACCCTTTCAAGATTGTTTCCCATAGATTCTTATATAAAAATTATGGAAATGGCCAAGGAAAAGGCGGCAGTGTTTCGCGAAAAGCAAAAATACTTGGAAATGCAGTCTGCCGAACTGTATAAAACCTTAGACGCGGAAAAGGCCGCCGCCGAATTTTCGGAACTTTCCGGCGAAATTGAAATTCTTGAAAAGGAAAGAAGTGAAATTTTTTCACGCATCGAAAAAAAGAGCGCTGAAACGGAAAACCTGCGTCAAAAGCTTGAAATATCCGAAAACGCCGCAAAGCTGAAAGAAGAATTTTTAAATCTTGAAGCTAAAAAGGATCGCATCAAAGAATTTGAAAAAAGACTCAGATCAAGCGATAAGGCTGAAAAACTTTTCGTTTTTATAGACCGAACAAGGTCTGCGGAAGAAAAAAAGAGCGCTTCTGAAAATAATTTTTATAAGGCTGAAAAACGTCTTGAAGCCGAAAAGAAAAATTATGAAGCTTTGGAAGCTGAAAAAAACGATATTGCCGCTCTAAAAAAAGATATGGAAAGCGGCGGAAAAAGAAAAAAAGAATTTGAAGACCGCATGGAAATTATTTTAAATCTTGCTGCGGCGAAAAAAAGACGCAACGAGGCCTTGGCCGAAAAAGAAAGTTCGGAAAATTCCGTTTTGAACAAAAAAGACGACATAAGGCGGCTGGAATCAGACTTGATTTTTGCTTTCGGCGACAGCGGGCTGGGGCCTGTTTCGCCTGAAAACTCGGTATCCGAAAATCCTATAAAATTCGATGCCGACGAGGTCGTTATGCAGTTTTTTCATGCGGCGGAAACTGCAAAATCCGAAAGCGCCGCCGCCGGTAAAACTTTGGAAGCCGTAAAAGATCTTGCCCAAATACAAAAAAAGATAGATGACGCGAAAACCGATACGGAGCAAAATCAAAAATCCGTTTCGGAAAATAAGCGACTTTTGGAAAACGCAAAAAAGTGCATGGACGATTTTGTTGCCCAAAAAGAAATTCAGGAAAAAAATAATTACGCCCTCGCCCTTGTTCCGTTTTTGGAAGCAGGAAAACCTTGCCCCGTTTGCGGTTCGATTGAACATCCTAAGCCTGCCGTAGTTCTGCCTGAATCTCTTGACATAGCCGAAAAAATTTTATCGCAGAAAAAATTCATTGAAAAGATCGAAATTGAAAATCTTGAGCTTGAAAAAAAATCTTCATCGCTGAAGGTTCTTTTGAAAGCTCTTACCGAACAGTATGAGCAATCGCGTAAAGAATTGCAGCCTGACTATGAGAATATTCCCTCTTACGATGAGGCTCTGGCCGCTTTTGAAGCTGCAAATAAAAAATCTTCGGATATGATCGCTTTTTATGAAAAGGCTTCGGCGATATGTTCCGATATAAGGCGGAACAAAAAACAGCTCGATGAATTAAAGGCTTCCGCCGCAGAGTTTTCAAAAACGTTTGCCTTATTTGACGGAGAAGTTTCGGCGCTGGAAAGACAGATTTCGGCAGATAAAAACATTTCCGAAGGTGCGGAAGGAAAATCCGGCTTTAGGGGCGAAAAGGACGAGACTGCGCTTCTTCTTGAATCCGAAGATCTTAAATTAAGCATAAAAAACATTGAAGAGAAACTTATAAACGATGAAAAAATTGTGAGCTCTTTTGAAGAAAATTTCAGCAATGCCTTGGAGAATTTTGCTTCTGCAAAGACGTCTTTTGAAGAATTGAAAAAGGTCGTGTGTCAGGCTAAAAAAGAATACGACGAAGCTTTCCTCGCCCAAAATGAAAATATCTTAAAATCGGATTTCGATTCTGCGGAACATGTCGTCTCTTTTATTTTGCCTTTACCGCAAAAAGAAGAAATTCAAAAGGAAGTCGATCGGTGGAAAACCGACATGCACAGCGCAGAAGTTCGGCTCGAAGATCTTAAAAACGCTCCGGATCCTGAAGAATTGAAAAAGAGTTTGGATGCGGCTAAAAAAGATCTGGACGATCTTCGAAATTCTTATAACGCGTTTGACGACGACATTCGTAAAAAGACGGAGCAAAAAACCAATCTTGAATCGGTAATAAAAAAATCCGTCGATTTGGAAGAAGAGCGCGTAAAGCTATTGCAGGAAGGCGCTCATTACATAAGGCTCTCGGACGATCTTGAAGGACACGGTTCAAACATAAAAAAAATTCCGTTCGATGCGTGGGTGTTGGGAATGTATTTCGCTGAAGTAGTGCATAACGCAAATCCTCGTTTCGAGCGTATTTCAGGCGGACGGTATCGTTTTAAGATACAAGAATCTTCTGGGGGAAATGCTTTTAAAGGCTTGGATTTAGCGGTTTTCGACAGCTTTACCGGGCGCGATCGGGACACCGCCACTTTAAGCGGCGGAGAAACATTTATGGCTTCCATCAGTCTCGCTCTCGCTTTGACAGACGTCGTTCAGGAGCAAAGCGGAGGAATTCGGTTAGATTCTCTTTTTATAGACGAAGGATTCGGCTCTCTTGACGGAGAATCGCTCGATATGGCCGTTTCAATCCTTCAAAATATCGGGGAGTCACGCATGGTAGGCATCGTCTCTCATGTGGAGTCTCTTTTGCAGGCAATTCCGTCTCACCTTGAAGTTGTAAAAACTGCAGACGGCTCTCATATTAAAAGCGCTCATCCTTTTTAAAACAGTACCGTGTTCGCCGCGGACAATCATGTTTTCTTTATCGTGAACGAACCCTCTCCGTTTCCTTCGGCGGAAAATTCTTTTACCAAAAACGGAAGAATCGTTTCCAGCTGAGCGTCCAGCATGTACGGCGGATTTATAAAAAAAAGGCCGCTCCCGTATAGGCGTGAAACGGTTGCCTGTGCTGCGGCAGCCGTGCCGTAACGTTCTTTCGACGTATCCGTAATAAATTGGACGTCAAGCGTTGCGCTTGTATTATTGCCGGACTGTGCCGCCGCCGTAATAATGCGTTTCATATCCGAAACGGCCTGCATTTTGTGCGTTAAAAGAGGATACCACAGCATGATCGTTCCGCCGCTCCATTTTTTATGAACTTCGGCAATGCATTGTGCCGTGTCGCTGAAGTCGCTTTGCACTTCATAGCTCGGATCGATCACTGCAAATCCGCGCCTTATATTAGGCGGAGAAAGCGCTTTAAGCGCTTCGTATCCTGATCTGTGGTGTATATGAGGTCTTACCGGTCTTAGTTTCTCCGTTGCGCCGCTTCGGCTGTCGTCTACGTCGCCCTCGTTTTCGTCCTTAGGCCGGATTTGAAGCAGAGGTTCTTTTTTCATATTTTGTTTAAGAATGTCTATTTCCGTATTGTGAAGTTCCGTCAAAATAAGGGCGTCGTTTTGCGTCATAAAACACTTCTCTATTTCGGGTGACCCGGGATAAAGCCCCCTTTTGGCGTATGCCCTGCATATGTCAACGTAAGTATGCATTTCGCCGGGAAGCTCCGAGTAGGGCAGGGAAAGCAATTTTTTAATACCGCTGTCGGCTTCTCCCGTTTTTACAGCTCTTTCGTCACAAAGATCGTATATCCCCGCGCCCGCATGAGTGTCAAAAACGGTAAATGGCTTAGCCTTTGATTTGAATTTTTCAAGCGCCAGCGTTAGAGCGATGTGTTTAAGTATGTCTGCGTGATTTCCCGCATGGAAGGCGTGTCTGTAGCTGAGCATGATTATTTAAGTTTTTCAAGCTCGTCAAGCCATATCTGTGCGTTTGCGTCGCTCGGCATTTTTAAGTCGCCCCTCGGTGAAAGCCCTACGGTTCCGACTTTCGGGCCGTCCGGCATACACGAGCGCTTAAACTGTTGGCTGAAAAATCTTTTGTAAAAAAACTTGAGCCATTTGAGAATAAGCTTATCGGCATAAACTCCGTAAAACGCCTGTTTTGCCAAAAAAAAGATTTTTGCGGGCGAAAAGCCGAAGCGCAGCATGTAATAGATGAAAAAATCATGAAGCTCATAAGGACCCACAAGATCTTCGGTTTTTTGTGCGATATTTCCGTTTTCAGGCGGTAAAAGTTCGGGGCTGACTGGAGTATCGAGAATATCTTTAAGCACTTCCGCCGTGCGTTTTTCATTGTTTTTTAGAGCTTCTTCGGCAAACCATGTTACAAGGTGACGTACCAATGTTTTCGGGATCGAACCGTTTACGTTGTACATGGACATGTGATCACCGTTGTAGGTTGCCCATCCCAACGCGAGTTCCGACAGATCTCCCGTTCCGATAACAAGCCCTCCCGTCATATTTGCAATATCCATGAGAACCTGAGTGCGTTCGCGGGCTTGAGCGTTTTCGTACGTAGAATCGTGTTCGTCTTCGCTGTGGCCGATGTCGTTTAAATGCTTTAGGACGGAGTCTTTGATGTCTATCGTTTTTAGATCCGCTCCCGTTTGTTTTGCTAAAGCGCAGGCGTTTTCGTAAGTTCTGTCAGTCGTCCCGAAGCACGGCATTGTGAGAGCTTTTATTTTGTTTCTGGCTATCCCGCACATATCGAACGATTTGCATGTGACAAGAAGGGCTAGGGTAGAATCAAGTCCGCCTGAAAGTCCTATTACGGCATGTTCCGCTTTCGTATGGCGGATTCGCTTTGCAAGTCCCTCTGCTTGAATATCCGTAACTTCCCGACATCTTGCCGCCCTTTCATCTTTGTCCGCGGGAATAAACGGATGAGGATCGATATTCCGTTCAAGTTTAAGGTCGCTTTTTGAAGGTGTCGGCAGGTTTATCCATACGGTCTTGTATGAATTGCTTTTTGATAAAAATTTCGACGCCTCTTCGCACTGAAGGAAGGCCGACGCCTTCGATCTTTCCTGTGAAAGCCTTTCCAAATCTATGTCCGCAAAGATCAGAGCGCCGTTTTCATCGTTTTTTTCAAACGCTTTTGATTCGGATAATATTGTGCCGTTTTCGCAAATAATATTATCGGATCCGAACACCGCATCCTGTGTGGATTCTCCGTGTCCTGCTTCCGAATACACATAAGCGCCTGCGATTCGTGCCGAATGGGAAGACACTAGGAGTTTTTTGTATTCGCTTCCGCCGATGATTTTGCTTTTTGCCGAAGGGTTTGCGATTACATTCGCTCCTAAAAGCGCGTGACGGGAAGAAGGCGGCGTTAGAGCCCAGAGATCTTCGGAAATTTCCACCGCCATAGCGAAGTCGTCGTTCCCTGAAATTTTAAATATTATGTCGGTCGTAAAAGGAATTTCACAAGTTTTACCTGATTCGTTTTTTTTATCCGATCCGGAAGTTCCGTTTTGCGCTATTTCTGCAAGATTTATAAAAACCGACGTTTCGCCGGCATTTTTTAAGGCGGAAGAAAAATATCGCTCTTCATAAAATTCGCCGCCGCCGGGTATGAATGTTTTGGGAACAAGAGCCAAAAGCTTTCCTCCGCTTACGACAGCCGCGCAGTTGTATAAAAATCCGTTTTCTGCAAAGGGAAGACCGAGCACTGAAATGCAGCCGTCTTTTTCCGTTTTTTTTATTATACGGAAAAGTTCTTCCATCGCGGAATTAAGTAAAGCCTTTTGCCAAAAAAGATCCGCGCATGTGTAAGATGTGATACACAGTTCCGGAAAGACCACAAGTCGAGCGCCTCTTTCGGCGGCCTTGTGTATGCATTTTATAATACAGTCTGCGTTAGCCTTACATTGAGCCACCGTAACATCTGGACTTGCGCTGCACACGCGAAAAAATCCGTATTTCATAAAAACAATATAGCATAAAAATCATAATTTAAGAATACGAACTGAAATATTTCTTGTTTCTGCAGCATTAGGTAGCCGGCTTCCGTCGCACAATAACGTCTCTGTAGTCTGCCGCATAGTTGCCGTTTGCCGCAGTTTTTGTTCCGGCGCCGCGGTTGAGGCGCAAGGTTTTCCCTGCAGAATGACCCTTGCCGCGCGGACAACCCTTGCCGCATTTCCGGCGCCCGTTTTGTCGGCAGCGTGAACTCAAGCGGGTATAATTTTGCTTTTTCGCGCATGCAAAAAGGGCAAAAAATGCTCGGTCTCTGTTTGGACAAGGGCGACACTAAAGCCTTGGAAAAAATCGACGAATGGATAAAAGAGGTAAAATCCGCATTCGTCGAATAACGCTAGACTACGGTATCCGGTGCGCTTGTTGTTTATAAAGTGCACCGGATAGAGGGTATTGACCGTATTTGTAAAACGGTATAATTTAATACTGAATATTTATTCTATTTTGAAAGGCAAAAAAGATTAAAATTAAAAGAGGTTTGCTGCAATGCCGCAAGTTCTAAAAGAAGAAATCTACAACCGCATTTTTCACGCCGGAATTGAAGTTTTCTACGAAAAAGACTTCCGCAGCGCAAAAATGCAGGACATTGCGGAAAAAGCGGACATCCCTGTGGGCCTTATTTACACTTATTTTAAAAATAAAAAAGAGTTGTTTGAAAAAATCGCCGCATCCGTTCCGGTCGATTTTCAGCGGATCATTAAGGAAGAAGAAGCGGCAAAGGGTTTGCCCTCCGAACGATATGAAAATATTGCCGAGGGCTATCTGCTGGAGCTGTTGAAACACCACAAGGTTTTTGTCATCTTGATGGATAAAAGCTGCGGGACAAAATACGAAAACGCAAAAGAGGAAATGATTGCCTCCCTCGGCGCCCATATCAAACGGGAGCTTTCCAAAAAAACGAAGCGTGTTTATCACAATATGCTCATTCATATTCTTGCGTCCAATTTTACCGAAAGCCTTTTGGAAGTTGCGCGCCATTACGAAACGCAGGAAAAAGCAAAAGAACTGCTGCGCCTCGTAACGCAATGCTATTATGAAGGGGTAAACTCGCTGTGAAAAACGGTATTTTTACCGATTTTTTATTTTGTTTAAAACTGAATATATATTCGGTATTTAAAATACAATGACCGAAATTGGAGGATGAATATGTTGGAGCAAAAAAAACTTGTCCGTCAAGTAAAAGCAAAAAACAGGATTACCAATATTGCGCTCTGTTTTAAAATTGCGCTCGATCTTATTCCGCAGGCGCTGATTATTCATTTGATCGCTTCGGCGTTTTCGGAACGGCTTTCGCTTCGGCTTATTGCGTTCGATGCGGGTGCAATGCTGGCATGTTTTGTTTTAAAAGCTGCGTGCGGGTATCTTGCTGTATGGAAGGCGCACGAGGCCGCATACAATGCGCTGACGGATTTGCGGATGCGGATTATCGAGCACTTGAAAAAGCTACACTTGGGATTTTTTCAGGAGCGCAAAACCGGCGACCTTACAAATATCGTTGAACACGATGTAGAGCAGGTGGAGGTATATCTGGCGCACGGCTTACCGGAAATTATGGCGGCGCTGCTGCTGCCTGCACTGATTTTTGCCGTTATGCTTTTTATCGAATGGCGCCTTGCGCTTTTAATGATTGCGGGCATTCCTCTTATGGGATTTGTGCAACTCGTGTCCGCTCCGCAGTGGAAAAAAAACTTTAAAATTTTTGCGCAAAGCACAAAGGAAATGCAGGAAAACCTCATGGAATATGTTGCGAATATTTCTGTGATAAAGGCGTTCGGCAAAGAGGAGCGCAAAACCGAAAAAACAATCCGCTCGGCGAAAGACTATGTGTATTGGGTAAAAAAATCGATGATGGGGATAAGCGTACCGATGGGGTTGATAGATCTTTTTATGGAATCCGGCGTTGTCCTCGTCATGATTTTCGGAATATGGCTGTCGGCTTCAGGTTCACTGTCTGCTGCGCGTTTTATTCTCTGCGTTATTTTGGGGGCAGCCTTTACTTCTTCCGTTGCAAAAACGGCAACCTTCCAGCACTACGGCGTGGTATTTAATCAAGCAATGGCGGGGATCGGCTCTATCCTCAATGTCGTTCCTCTCGAAAAAAAATCCGCATCGGATGCGCACGCAAAGTTTCCGGCAGCAGAGAAAAAAAATCCGGCAGCATCCGGGTCGAATACCGTTTCCGACGCAAGTGTGCCAAACGGCGATATAGAAATAAATGCGGTGGATTTTTCATACAAGGGCACACAAAAAACTTTAAAGCACATCTGTCTGACGTTTAAAAAAGGAAGTAAAAATGCGCTGGTAGGTTCTTCGGGCTGCGGCAAAACGACGCTTGCAAATCTTTTGATGGGCTTTTGGCAGCCGGACAGCGGTAGTATTCGAATCGGCGGGACGGATATGCAAAGCCTTTCGGACAAACAGGTCAATTCGCTTTTTTCTATCGTGCAGCAAGAAACGTTTTTGTTCAATTTGAGCATAGAAGAAAATATCCGCATCGGAAAACCGGGCGCATCGAAAGATGAAATTATCGAAGCTGCAAAAAAAGCGCGCATTCACGATTTTATCATGTCACTGCCGAAAGGCTACGATACGGCTGCAGGGGAAGCGGGCGTAAAGTTTTCCGGCGGAGAAAAACAGCGCATTTCGATTGCCCGGATGATTTTGAAGGATGCACCGATCATCATTTTGGACGAAGCGACAGCTGCCGTTGATGCCGAAAATGAAGCGGCAATACAGGACGCGATTGAAACATTAAGCCGCGATAAAACCGTCATTACAATTGCACATCATTTGAATACGATTCAAAATGCGGATCAAATTATCGTAATGGCCGCGGGCGCGGTCATCGACAGCGGAACGCACAGAGAATTGATGCGGCGCTGCGCGCTCTATCAAAAAATGGTGAGCGATCAAAATAAGGTGGATCACTGGAATATAAAAGAAGAGGTGTCACTATGATTAAAGAAATATGGAATACGCTTACCGGCAAGGGGAAGCGCTCACTTTTGTTCAGCATTGTATGTTTTACCGTGTATGCGCTGTCGGGGGCGGCGATGATGCTTTTAACGCTGCGTGCGATGGAAGCGATTTTTACGGGAAATGCAAGATTGTACCGCTATTGGCCGCTGCTTACGCTGTGTCTTTTCATTAAGGGAGGCAGCAATATGATTGCGGATATGCAAAAACATTTTGCGGGCTTTGATCTTGTGTACGAAATCAGGACGAAAATCATTTACCGCTTAAAAATGTTTTCGCTCGGTTTTTACACGAACGAACGGCTCGGAGAAATCGGTACGATTATCCATAGGGATGTAGACAATATGGAAATGATTGTCGCGCATGTATGGACACGGATGTGCGCCGATTTTATTGTGTCGTTGCTTTTGCTTGTCTTTCTTTTTTCCGTAAATGCGGCTATGACGCTGATTATGCTCGGCATTCTTCCGTTTGCGCTTTTGTTTCTTTCGCATGCATTAAAAAAAGCCGATATGCTTGAAGAAAGAACAGGCAACAGCCTTGCCGATATGGTGAGCCTCTTTGTAGAATATGTAAAGGGTATTCCGCTTTTAAAAGCCTTTTCCGAAAGCAAGCAATTCGATGAAAGACTTGCCGCGGCAACGAAGGACTTCGGCGCGCACAGCAAAAGGGCTTCAAAGAATAAAGCGGCTGTGTTGTCCGTATACGGCTTTTTTATCGATTTTGCTTTTTTGCTCACGGCTTCGGCGGGCATTGTCTTTGTTGCATGCAAATCGTTGTCGATAGCGGAATATTTGATTTTTATCGTTTTAAGCAGAGAATTTTATAAGCCTTTTGTCGCAATGGAAATGCACTGGGCGAATTACTTAAAAGCGGCGGACAGCTTTCGGCGTATCAAAAAAATCACGGAAGCGCCTGCGGTAATCGAAATTGTCGAGCCTGAAAAACCGGACGGATTTTCCGTTACCTTTGATAAGGTCGGCTTTGCATACGAAGCGGACGGCTTTGCACTGAAAGATATTTCTTTTCATACGCCGGAACATACGCTCACCGCGCTGGTAGGAGAATCCGGTTCGGGGAAAACAACGGTAACCAATCTGCTGCTTCGTTTTTGGGATGCAGCTACGGGTACCGTCAAAATCGGAAATACCGATATTCGCAATATGAGCTATGACGAACTGCTTTCTTCCGTCAGTATTGTGATGCAAAACACACAGCTTTTTGCGGACACTATCGAAGGAAATATCCGGCTCGGAAAGGCCGATGCAACGGAAGCGGAGGTTGTTGCGGCGGCAAGAAAAGCGCGCATTCACGATTTTATCATGTCGCTGAGTGACGGCTATCTGACGCGTATCGGAGAAAACGGCGCAGGTCTTTCGGGCGGACAAAAACAGCGAATTTCCATCGCACGCGCTTTTTTAAAGAACAGTCCCATTTTGCTCCTCGATGAAATGACGAGCAATGTCGATCCCGTCAACGAAGCGTTGATACAGGAAGCAATTTCCGAACTTGCCGCACACAGAACGGTGCTCGTTATTGCGCATCATTTAAGCACGATACGCTCCGCCGATCAGATATTGGTATTTAAAAACGGCGAGATCATACAAGCGGGTACACACGATGCGCTGCTTGCCGACACAAACGGCAGTTACTATCGGCTGTGGAGTCAAGGGATAAATCATCATACCGGTTTGATGAAATGACCCTTGCTACATTCGATTTTCATTTGTTTATGTTCGATAGGGCTCCAAAGTTTACGCGTTATGTTTTTCCTGCATTTTTATATTCGCTTGGGGGCGGCCAATGCAGCCCGTAATTCCGGCAACGGCGGTTTTTAAAAGCAATGCGAAAGACTTCTGTAATATAAATTGGCCGCTGTCTTTTTAGACGCAATATAGCGTGATGTTGCCCAGCTTTCTGATAGGGGCGACTTCTTCCTGCTTGATGTTCGAGTCGGTGATGATGATGTCGAAGTCGGTGATGTCCGCATAATGTCCGGATTTTACTACGCCGAATTTCGATGAATCGGCGACAAGTATCCTGGTACTTGCCGATTGAAGCGCAGTCTGTTTGGTCGTACGCTCGAAAAAATTGGAACAGGTTACTCCCAGTTCATAGTTTACGCCGCTGGCGGTGATGAATGTCTTGTTTGCGCGATTTTGTTTGAACAGCGCAAGTCCCTCTACGCTCTCAAGGACTTTCGAGCTCTGATGAAAATACCCTCCCGTTACAATGAGCGAGCAGTTCTTTTTGGTCGATACGATCGTGGCGATGTTCAATGCGTAACAGATGACGGTAAGCGGAACGTCTTCGGGAAGCAGTGAAGCAATGAATTCTCCCGTAGATCCTGCATCTATTATGATGATGTCTTCCTGTTCTATCAATGACACGGCTTTTCGTGCTATGCGCAGTTTCTCTTCACGCATGGTGATTTTAGCGAGTTCCAGATCATAGCGACTGCCATGCGTTTCGATATCATCTTCCTTATAGAGGACTCCTCCGTGGATGACTTTCATATGGTCTGACGATGAAATCGTGCCGAGATCCCTTCGGACAGTCATATGCGATACTCCGAGATAGTCGGCAATTTCTTGAATCGTTGACGAGTTATGGAGTTTGACATACGTTCTCATCCGATCAATCCTTTCTTCTTTCGTCATACTATGTATTTCTCCTGTGGATGCACATGTTAAAAATTTATCGGTTTGATCCGATGCCGTTTCCTGTGATGTTTCACTGAAACCGAAACAGACACCGCTTCACCTATATATTATTACTCATATATTACCAATTGCATTATCGGATTACAATATAAATTGACACCTGAAAATTCATGGTATATTATTAACATAGTTATTAAAAATATAACATTTTAATGTGAATTATACGCGTGTGAGGGCAATATGGAAGAAAGACTTGTAAAGAGGGAATATCGACGGAAGATCGTGGATGCCGGCAACGAGATGGTCGCACTACATCTGACAGTCGGTACTTGGGGGAATGTCAGTGTCAGAGATACTGAAACCGGTCTGATCTACATCAAGCCTAGCGGGATGCCGTATGCGGAAATCCAGGAAGATGACGTAGTTGTAATGAACAGCAGAATGGAAATCGTCTGGGGGCATCGAAAACCATCGATAGAATATCACTTGCATATTGCGATCATGAATGCTCGGCCGGATGTGAATTCGGTAATTCACACTCATCCGATATATTCAAGCGTTTTCGGTGTGACAGGGCAAGATATTCCGGGAATCAGCGAGGATTTTGTTCAAATCGTAGGAGATAAGATCATCAACTGCAAGTATTCGCTTCCGGGAACACTGGAACTGGCGGAGAATGTTGTCGAAGGTCTTGGAGACAGAAACGCCGTTCTGATTCCAAACCATGGTACTGTCTGCGTCGGAGCCGATATCCCGTCTGCGCTGAAAGTTTGCCATGTAGTAGAGAAATCCGCGCAGATTTTCATTTATGCGAAACTTTTGGGGACCCCTCATCTGATCAGTGAAGAAGATATTCGTGCGATGCAGTATTTCGTAAAAAACAGCTACGGACAGGGAAAATAGGTATGCGTTTCGACCGTCGGTCGAAGTTATTAAAAAAGGAGGAATGGTATGCGCAAAATCTCGTGGATTGGTGTTTTTGCAATCTTGCTGCTGCTTATCGCAACGCCGTCCGTATTCGCTAGTGGGCAAAAGGACTCTGCGGATACGTATGAAGTGGTGACGGTAGTCAAGATCACAGGAATTCCATGGTTCAACAGACTGGAGGAAGGCGTAAAAGCCGCCAAAAAAGATCTAGGCTTGAATGCCTATCAAATCGGGCCTTCCGATGCGGATCCTGCGCAGCAGGTGAAGATGGTCGAGGACCTGATCAGCAAGGACGTAGACGCAATCTGTATTACCCCGAATGATGCAAGGGCGCTCGAACCGGTATTCAACAAGGCTAGGGAACACGGCATTTTGATTCTCACCCACGAATCTCCCGACCAGGCCGGGAAGGATGTCGATATCGAACTGATAGATAACGTCGCCTTTGCTCGGCGAACTTGGGATATGCTGGTGGAAGGTATGGGAACTTCCGGAAAGTATGCGATATTTGTAGGAGGCTTGACCGTGCCTTTGCATAATCTCTGGGCGGATGAGGGAATCAAATATGCCAAGGCGAAGTATCCCGGTTTGAAATTAGTGACAGAAAGGATTCCTTGTGGGGAAGATCAGGAATTATCGAAGCAGAAGACCTTGGAATTGCTCAAGACCTACCCTGATCTCGACGGTATAGTCGGATTCGGGAGCCTCGGGCCTCCGGGAGCGGCTCAAGCATTGAAGGAAAAAGGCTTGGCAGGTAAGGTTACCGTCGTCGGTAACGTCATACCGGGACATGGCGCGCCGTATCTGAAGGAAGGGTCTATGACTAAAGGGATCTTGTGGGATCCGAAAGATGCGGGCTATGCTTTGAACTGGGTTGCGAAATACATGCTCGACGGTGGAAAGATCTCAGAACTTAAAGAGATCCCAGGCATCGGGAAGGTGGTGATCGACGGCGATGTGATCAAGGTCGACGCCATAGTGGATATCACGAAGGAAAACGTTGATAGTTTTGGATTCTAGACCTGTATGATTTGGCTCTGGAATATTGCTTTTGCGGTATTCCGGAGCCGTTTCAGCATATAGGATCATTCTCACGAAAAAATTGGTGGGGGTATGGAAAGCGACTTTCTATTCATGCGGCATATCAACAAAAGATATGCAGGCGTGCAAGCGTTGACGGATATAGACTTCAGTATCAGACAAGGGGAGATACATTGTCTTGCAGGAACCAATGGGTCGGGAAAATCGACGCTGATCAAGATCATCTGTGGCGTCGAACAGCCTGATCCCAATCCGGAGACGTTGATTCGTATCGCAGGAGATGATTGTCATCGGCTTTCCCGTATGGATGCCATCCGTTACGGGATACAGGTAATATATCAGGATCTTTCGTTGTTTCCCAATCTCTCCGTCCAGGAGAATATCTCGATGAGTGACATGATGTCTGATTCGAGTAGGTTTGTTTCATGGAAAAAACATCGGGAAATCGCCTTGAAAGCAATGGAAAAGATCGGAATATCCATTCCATTGGATAAGAAAGTTGCAAAACTCTCTATGGCTGACCAGCAGCTTGTTGCAATCAGCAGGGCTTTGACCAAAGATGTCAAGTTGCTGATTATGGATGAGCCTACGACCGCGTTGACAAAAAAAGAAGTCGATGCCCTTCTTAGGGTGATTCGTGATTTGAATGGAGCGGGTGTAGCTACGTTGTTTATCAGCCATAAACTGAATGAACTCATCCAAGTCGCCGATCGCGTAACAGTTTTGCGAGATGGCAAAAAAGTTGGGTGTTTTTCCTGCTCAGAACTGGATGCACAGAACCTTGAACGATATATGACCGGAACCAATACGTCGTATGTTCCCTATCGGTTTACAGGACGGAAGGAGGGAACTCCTATCCTGGAATGTAAAAAATTATGTAGGAAAGACAATTTTAAGGATATCGATCTGACTGTATATCCCGGAGAGATTATCGGTCTAACCGGCTTGCTTGGATCCGGAAGAACGGAACTTGCTTTGTCTCTTTTCGGTTTGAATCCTCCATCGTCGGGAGAATGCAGACTCTGCGGGGAACGAGTCGACTTGCGTTCAGTGACCGAAGCCATGCGGCAAGGGGTGGCCTATGTGCCGGAAAATCGCCTCGTGGAAGGACTGGTTCTCGAACAATCTATAGAAAAAAATATTGTCATGACCGTTCTTGAGCGGAATCTCACTTACTTGGGGTTGCTTGATGGTCTTTCGATCCATAAGCAGGTGGATAGGTATGTCGAAGAACTCCGCATCAAGATTCCCGGTACGTCATTCGCCGCAAGAACCCTTTCAGGAGGAAACCAGCAGCGGGTGGTGCTGGCGAAATGGATTGCGACAAACCCCAAGCTGTTCATTCTGGACAATCCGACGGTAGGGATTGACGTCGCTGCGAAATCCGGCATCCACGAAATCATCAAGAAACTTGCTTCCGAGGGAATGGGTGTGATCATTATCAGCGATGAAATAGCGGAGGTACTATACAACTCCAATCGGGTGCTTGTCATGAACAGGGGAAGGATAATCGGTGAATTCGATTCCGAGAATGCAACGGAGAGCGATATTCAGGCGTTCATAGATTCCCATGCTGTCAGAGAGGTGGATGCATGAAAAAGCTGTTGAAACGGTATGAAACATATGTGCTTGGTCTGATCATTGTGTTCAGCATCGTCATCACCAGTATCAATACGAACTTTCTGACTTTGGAAAATGCGTTCGATTTGTTGAAGAGTAACGCATTTATCGGAATATTCGCGATTGGCGTCCTTCTGGTTCTCATCTCAGGAGGAATAGATATTTCATTTGCCGCTACTGCGACTATTGCGGAATACGTGACAATGCTAGTATGCCTGAAAATAGGCGGATCGATGCTGTTTGCGTTTTTCTTTGCAGTCATGATAGGGATCCTGCTGGGGGCGTTGAACGGCTACCTGATCGATCGATTCTCCATACCACCGATCATAACTACAATCGCTACGATGAATCTGTATTATGGCTTGCTGATCGTATTCTCAAAAGGAAAATGGATATACACGCTTCCGCCATATTTCAGAACGTTTGCCGATATTCGAGTTCTTACATTGCATAATTCGGACGGTATCCCGTACGGAATTTCAATCGTCACGATCATTTGGTTTGGATTGATGATCCTGACAACGCTGTTTCTGGCGTATACAAGGTTAGGTCGATGCCTGTATGCCGTGGGCGGTGACGTGGTGTCTGCAAAACGGATCGGAATTCGCGTTCGGGGAGTCAGAGTGTTCGTCTATGCCTTCATGGGAGCAATGGCGGCTGTCGCCGGTATCGTTCAGGCGCTACTTGTGCAAACAGTCGCTCCTAATTCTATAGTTGGAAAAGAGTTGAATGTCATTGCTGCGGTCGTTCTCGGCGGAGCGAGCCTTGCCGGAGGAGTCGGATCCGTACCGGGAATGTTTCTGGGGGTGATGCTGCTTGCCATTGTCCAAAATGGTCTGACGCTCATGAAGGTTCCTGCTGTTTGGTACGATGTATTCGTCGGACTGGTGATATTGGTCAGTGTCGGCGCCGGTTCCTGGAAAGCAAAGAAAACCAAGGTTTCCTCTTTTATCGATATCAAGAATGAAGAGGAAGGAGTCAGTCGATGACTATAGGCAAGATTAAAAAAAACGAGACGACCGTATTGATAGGAATCATGATACTCGTGATCCTTTCAATGATTATGTTGAATCCACGAACTTTTCTGACAGCTACGAATCTCATAGGAATGGCGTTCCAGCTTCCTGAACTCGGCATCCTGACGTTGGCCATGATGGTGGTTATGATTACCGGCGGAATCAACCTCTCGATCATTGCGACCGCAAACATGGCGGGGATTACCGCTGCATTGATCCTGAAAGCGATGGAACATTCTCCTGCGGCAGGGATTTTGCTCGCCATGGCCGCTTGTTTCTCAGTTGCTTCGGCGATCGGGTTGCTTAACGGAGTATTAGTCGCCTATGTTGGGATTACTCCGATTTTAGCTACATTGGGTACCATGTCTTTGTTTAATGGGGTAGCGATCGTCATTACGGGCGGATATGTGATTTCGGGCTTTTCCCCTGCAGTTTTGTTCATCGGAAACGGAAGTATACTCGGCATTCCGTTCCCGTTGCTGATCTTTGTTATTACCGTACTGTCGATATCCCTGTTTCTTAAGAAAACCCGGACGGGATTCTGCATGTACATGATAGGTTCGAATGCGGTGGCTACAAAGTATTCGGGGATCGATAATGCGGCGGTACTGATCAGGACATATCTGGTTTCGGGTATTTGTTCCGGACTTGCCGCCATGGTTATGATCAGTAGATTCAATTCTGCAAAAGCGGGCTATGGTAATTCGTATCAGCTCGTAACGATTCTTGCCGCGGTTCTCGGTGGAGTGGATAGCGACGGGGGATTCGGCAGCGTTTCAGGAGTCGTGATCGCGTTGATCACGCTGCAAGCTCTTTCCAGCGGGTTCAATCTAATGCGGGTCAGCGCTTTCCTGACGACAGCGTTCTGGGGATTCGTCATGATCGTGGTCATGATAATCAACCATATGATTGATACTAGGCGAAATGGGTAGGAATATGAATAAAATTACGGAACGGTATATAGGATTCGATTGCGGTAATTCTTCTATCCGAACTGTTGTCGGAACATATGATGGGGATCGGATTGCCCTCGAGATTATCAGTCAGGTTCCCAATCGTGAATACAGGGGTATCAAATACGATCATTGGGACATTCTTGCGATATTCCATGAAATGCTTAATGGAATGAAGCTTGCTTGCGCCGCATTCCCTGATATCCGCTCGTTCGGCATATCTACCTGGGGAATCGATTTCGGATTGTTGGGGCGTTCCCGCGAACTATTGGGAAATCCCTTATGCTATAGGAATGTGCTTGGCACATTGGGAATGTCTCGATTGAGTCGAAGAGACCTGGACATGATGTTCGGTGCGACGGGAATCCAGAACCATCCTATGAACAGTTTGTATCAGCTGTTGGGGATCAGGGAGGCGTTGGGTGAATACTACGAACAGGCGAAAGTGTTGCTGCTCATCCCCGATTTGTTAAACTACCTTTTTACCGGCGAAGTGAACAGCGAAACTTCGATTTTCAGTACGACTCAGTTGCTGGATATGAGAACTCGCCGTTTATCGGAGGCCGTCTTATCCGCTACGGGACTCGACAAAAGCCTTTTTGTTCCGATGATTCCGCATGGAAACGTCAGAGGAACCCTGAAACAAAGTCTCGCTGAGATGTACCATATTCCGAAACTGCATGCCGTATCCGTTCCTTCTCATGATACTGCCGCCGCTGTGGTCTGCGTGCCGTCCGAACAGGAACGGTTCGCTTTCATCAGTTCGGGGACATGGTCTCTCATAGGAACAGAGACCTCCTCTCCGATTGTTAACGACACGGTGATGGAGTTGGGCTTCACCAATGAAGGAGGTGTTTTCGATTCCATCACACTGTTGAAGAACTCTTGCGGAATGCATATTCTTCAAAACATCAAACGGGAGATGGAGTCTCTGGATAGTAGATCGTATCGATGGGATGAATTGGTTGCCTTGTCGATGCCGGGATTAGGAAAAAACGATATACCTACCTTTGATCCGAATTCGGATCTCTTGTATCATCCCGATTCGATGATCCGTGCGATCACGAAACTCACCGGATTACAGGATATCGGTCTGGTTCTTGCCTCAGCTTATCGATCCTTGGCGATAAGCTATCGGCGGGCTATCGAAGACCTGCAGACAATCATCGGAGAGACGTTTGACACAATCCACATCATCGGTGGAGGTTCGAAAAACGATCATCTGAATCAGATGACTGCGGATTTGACGGGGAAAACCGTTGTCAGCGGCCCCGAGGAGGCCACCAGCCTCGGTATTATTGCCGTCCAGATACTCCATGAACATCCTGATATGTCTTTGCATGATATTCGAACCATAATCCGCAAATCGGTGCGGCTGGGGCGATTTGTACCTCGCTGTTGATTTGCTGTATGCAGTGCATAAGCCCTGACGAAATTCTCACTCTCCTTGAAGTTCCGGTCATGATTTGTTAAAATGTTGCCGTTAATCTGATTTTGTTGAGGTTTGCGAAATGAATGCGGCGCTTGAAATTTTAAAAGAACGAGGATTTTTTTCCCAGTGTACCGATATTGACGGCCTTTCAGCTGCTATGAATAAGGGTCCTGTAACCTTTTATGTGGGCTGTGATCCTACGGGGCCGAGCCTTCACATAGGACACATGGTTCCGTTTTTTGCGCTGCGTCATTTGCGCAGCGCCGGGCACATAGGTATTGCGCTTATAGGCGGGGGAACGGCGAGAATAGGAGATCCCAGCGGCAAAACCGAAATGCGTAAGATGATTTCGTATGATCAGCTTGCAGAAAATGAAAAACACATTGAAGCTCAGTTAAATAAATTTGTCGGGTTTGACGGTAAGACGGCGTTCAGCGACAATAATAAAAATTGGCTTGCGGATCTTAACTATATTGATTTTTTGCGCGATATAGGCTCGTGTTTTAGCGTAAACAAAATGCTTTCTTTTGAGGCGTATAAACAACGCCTTGAGCGCGGGCTTTCGTTTATCGAATTTAACTATCAGCTTTTGCAGAGTTATGATTTTCTTATGCTGCATCAAAGACACAACTGTACGCTGCAAATCGGCGGCGACGACCAGTGGGGAAACATAACTGCAGGGGTGGATCTTATTCGCAGAAAGCTCGGCGGAACGGTAGAATTAAACAAAGAACACGAAGTTTTCGGCCTTACCTTTCCTCTTGTAACGCGTTCGGACGGAAATAAGATGGGAAAAACCGAAAAGGGCGCCGTCTTTTTGGATTCAAAAATGACAAGTGTTTTTGACTTTTTCCAGTATTGGCGCAATGTTTCCGACGAAGACGTAAGAAAATTTATGCTTTTATTTACTTTTTTGTCCGTCGCTGAAATTGACGCTTTGTGCAGCGGAAATATCAATAAAGCTAAAGAACGTCTTGCCTATGAAGTCACTAATATCATTCACGGTAAAGAAGAAGCCGACAACGCCGTTGCAGGCGCAAGAGCCGCTTTCGGCGGCGCAGGCGATAAGGAACATATGCCGTCGGCGGAAATTTCAAAGGCGGAACTTGAAAAAGGAATGGGCGTAATAGATCTGTTTTTTGCGGCAAATATGGGTTCTACAAAGAGCGATGTGCGCCGTCTTGTTCAGCAGGGTGGGGCTGCCGTAAACGGTAAAACCGTAGACGATATAAAGGCCGTGATTTCAATTGCCGACCGCGATGAAAACGGAGACCTTATCCTTCGTTCCGGAAAAAAGAAATTTGTAAGAATAGTGTTAAAATAAAATCCTTAAAATGCGGCATTGCAGAAAACATCAATTTGCAGGATATTTTTAAAGCTTATTTTATGCTCTTAGGAAACACTCTCTTTATTCCGTTTATGATCGAAGTGATTACGGATATGATGAAATTCCATATTCTTTTAAAAAATCCCGGATTGCGAAGTTTTTCGAGCCTTTTGTAGCCTGCAAGCAGTTCCGCGTTCGAAAATTCTTTTCTCTGGTTATTTTCTTCGATTTCAATTTCAAGTTCGGAAACAGGATCTACGCCGTCTAAAATTACGGCGTCTATGCTTGCCCAGCCGATAGCCTTTGCCGCTTCGAGGCGGCGCTCTCCGGCAATGAGCTCGCGCTTTTCATTGAGAGTTATGGGGTTCAAAAGTCCGTATCGGCGAAGGCTGTCTTTTAAATTTTCAAGATCGCCGAGATCCTTTCTTACTCTTTTTTTTACCTTTATGCTATCTATATTGACAAGCATTGTTTCTCCTGCTTACATTATAACACCTAATTCAGCAAAAAGTTATAGTCAGGGCCTTTTTTATAGTCGTCTCGGTCTTCAAATTCGTCTTCATCATCTTCTTCCCGTACGGAACCTTTTCCTTCCAAAAAGCTCAAGTCGACTTTAAGAGGACTTGTGTCTAAAATTTCCGTGCGTTTGGCTCCCGACTGATACATTTCCCGTTTTATGCGCCACAGGGCGAGCGATCTGCTGTCGGAATTTCCGCCGTGTACGCTGCATAATTGCGTAGGCTGGGTTCCTTCAAGAAACCACTGCCTTGTAGTGTTTTTGCCGCACTCGGGGGTTACGAGTCCTCCGCTTTCGGAACAGATCGTCACTTCGATTACGCCGTTAAGCGGTTTTGTAAAATCCTTAAACGGAAGGCCGTTATGTATCGCCCCAAAATAGTCGCCCCATGCCACCCCGGCTAAGGTTGAACCAGTGATACTGAGTCCCAATGACTGACCGGGTTTGTCGAATCCGAACCAAAAGGCCGCAGTATAATAAGGCGTGTATCCTACCGTCCATGCGTCGGCCCAGTTTTGCGTTGTTCCCGTTTTACCTGCTGCGGGGATTCTATAGGTTTTTCCTTTTTCATCCTTATAGGAAAGTTTCGATCCGGAAGGTTCCTTCCAATTTGTCGATTGGCGGTTCAATCCCCACGCGAGAGTGCCGGAGTCGACGGTGTTTTCAAGAAGTTTAGTCATGACAAAGGCCGTTTGAGGGGAGATTATTTGGGCCGCTTCTCCTTTGTTTTTTTGTTTTTCAAGGATGTCCCGTTCCGGATTTAAGATCACGTTTCCGTTTTTATCTTCGACGGAGCGTATTGCGATCGGAGTAATTTCTCTTCCTCCGTTTGCAAAAATCGCAAATGCGCGCGCCATTTCTATAGGCCGCACGGCGCAAACCCCAAGCCCTAAAGGATATCCGGGTATAAATGCGCGGGAAGGCAATTCTTCCTTCGGAATGCCTAAGAGGGCGACGGAACGTTTTATCGCCGCATCAAAACCTATTCCGTCAAGAACTTTTAAAGAAGGAACGTTCATGGAATGGGCTAGGGCGTACCAGAGCTGCACGTTTCCCATCCATGCGCCTTTAAAGTTTTGCGGAATGTAAGGCTTTCCGTCGGCGGTATAAAAAACGACGGGAGTGTCGGAAATTTCCGTCGCTGCGGTAAATTTCTTGGAATCTATGGCGGCGGAATAATACAAGGGCTTAAACGTCGAACCGGGCTGGAGCCTTGCCTGCACTGCGCGGATAAACTGATTTTCCTGATCGAATTTACTTCCGCCTACGAGGGCTGTTATGTATCCCGTTTCGTTATCGATCGAGATCATCGTTCCTTCTATTGTCGTCTTTTTCTCCGCCTGTTTTGCCAGTGAATTTGTTCTGTTTACGATGCCGATTTTAACGCCTTCCATTCCGAACATGAGCGACATAACATCTATTACGGGATTTATTTCATTTATGTACTTTGAACGTGAAACCGCCTCCGTCCTCTGTTCCGAAACCTTTATTGCCGGTAAGTCGAACGTAAGCGATAAAAGTTCGGTTATGGGGATATATTTACTGAATGAAGTCGACATGCGGCCGCTGCTTGACTGCTGATAAAGCCTGTTTGCGCGGGCAATGTATGCGTCCATTATTTCCTGAGCCGCTCTTTGGTGCCTTAGATCGAGCGTCGTATTTACGGTAAAACCGCTTGTGTAGATGTCTCCCGCGCCGTAGATCATGTTTCCGAGCTCGCGTCTCACGTATTCGCTGAACCACGGAGCCTTATCGTCCCTCATAAAATAGGCCGACGTGCTGGTTCTCGTATAGTCAAAGTCAAGCCAGTAATTGTTAAAAGATTCGTCCGCTTCCGCGCGGGTTAAATATCCCGCTTCCACCATGGAGTTAAGAACGTCCTGCTGGCGGTTCATCGCCCTGTTGGGATGATCGAAAGGATTGTAAAACGCGGGATTCGACAGCTGTATGACAAGTATTGCGGCTTCCGCAGGAGTTATTTGAGTCGCGTCATGCCCGAAATAATATTTTGAAGCGGCATTGACGCCGTATGTTCCTCCGCCGAAATATATGCGATTCAAATACAGCTCAAGTATTTCATTTTTTGAATATCGCCTTTCCATCTGAATCGCCCACCACAATTCTTTTATCTTTCTCATAAGCGATATTTCGGTACGGTCGCAGTAAAGAGTACCCGCGATCTGCTGCGTAAGAGTGGAACCTCCCCCTAAGGACCGACCCGTAAGCTTTCCGGCTACGGCTCTCAAAACGGCTTTTACGCTGAACCCTCGGTGCTCAAAAAATATTTTATCTTCTCTTGTGATCAAAGCGTCTATCATATGCTGCGGGAGCCGCTGCAAGCTGATTATTTCACGCTTTTCATCGGAAGCGAATTCGGTTATAAGCTCTCCGTTTATGTCTAAAAGTTTCGTTGACAGCGCGGTTGTAAATTCAGTAAAATTTTCATTATTTTTTATATTTAAAGTCGCCGCAATGCCGGCTCCGAGCGCAGCTCCTATGCAAATAGCGCTGAAAAGCAAAAGCGCAGCCAAAACAAAGGCGACCCTACGTATTTTTACCATGATAAAAGAATAGGAAAATTATATCTCTTTGTCAATTAAGCGCATTGAACCGCGTTAAAGATGCGTCGTTTAGGGGCGCGAGCACAAAAGGTTAAAAAGCTGTGCATTGAATCGCTCCAAGAGGCTTCATTGGCGTGCAATCCTAAATGGCCGCATAAAAAAAATGGCCGGTGTGAACCGGCCAATGCCCCATCAGGCAACCGGAAACATGGGTGGGAGGGGAAATGTTTCCGGCATTTAAATTATCGTCTTTAGGATTGTAAAACTTTAAACAAATATCAGTTTTCCTCTGAAATTACGGCTTCGATATTGAGCGAAATGGAATACGATTGCCCTTTTATTGCGGTAAATTTTTTTACAACTTCATAATTTCCTAAAACAAAATTAACGGTGTGTTCCCCTTCGGAAATAACGAATTCTTTTACGCCGGATTCCATTCTGTCTCCGTCAAAAAATACGGCCGCATTGCCAGGCGCATTCAAAATCGCAGTCGGTTCAATGCTCCGCAGCCGAATCTGCATTTGTGTCGTCTTTGCCTGTTCAACATGAACTGTCCTAACTTCGTTGCGGTAGAATTCCGAAATCAAAGAAAGCGTATGATTGCCCGGATCCAAAAAATTCTCCCCTATGGTAAATTCAAACGGTTTTTCATCGAGGAACAGGGAATAAGCGGAAATTTCTTTTCCTCCGTTAGGATTAACGATTTCCAGCTCAAGCTTTCCTTTATTGATAAGAATGGGTTTTACGGTTATTTCAAAGATCAAGTTGTCGAATTCGTCGGGAGTGCCTTTCATAACTTGCTGCAAGCGCAAAAAAATAAATCCGCTTTTTGTGTCGGGAATAAAACCCATCTTAGCGGAATAGGGATTGTCTTTTATTGTGTTCTTTTCCGTAAGCGGGATTGAAACCGACCACGAAAGTCTTTGCGGCAAAAGTCCCGAGGCTATCGATTTCCCCGAATAGTCGATGCCGTTTTCCGAAGGGGAGGGGCTTAATTTGTCAAACAACGACCAGGCCATTGAATCCTGCCATACGGCCGCCATAGAAGGAATTTTTATGTCTATGTAAAGCCCCTGTAAATATGTCATGTCTTTCGGAAAAAAAACGGCCAGAGCGTCGTTTATTCCGAGCTTTAAGGACGGATTTTTACCCGTTACGCTTAGATCCGTGACGACGGTTTTATGCACCCGGAACATTTGCGCCTTAAGCATAATTCCCGAGGATAAAAAAAAGAAACAGAGAATAAAAAACTTTTTAGAAAAAAAAGGCTTTTTCATATTTTTAAGGAAATTTACCTTTTGTCCCCCAATGTCAACGGTCTCATTTTTTTATCATTTTTTGCGGGTCCGAGGGAACGTTGTTTACGCGGATCTCAAAATGAAGATGAGCGCCGGTCGCCATTCCCGTGTGCCCGACCTTTCCTATTACCTGTCCACTGTAAACCGTTTCTCCTTTCTTTGCAATTATCTGAGACAGGTGCGCATAGATACTTGTTATTTTGCCGCCGTGATCTAAAATTATATAGTTGCCGTAAATTCTGTCTCCGTATTCGCAGACGGCGACAGTCGCATTCTTGCACGCCATGACGTCCGTTCCTTCCGGAACTACAAGGTCTATCCCCTGATGAAAGTGCCACTGCCCCGATATCGGACTGATCCTTTTTCCGAACACGGAAGAAATTTGGGCGTGAGCGACGGGAATTCTCATCAATGAATCCAGAAAAAAGGCGCGCTCGGTAGGACTGAATCTTTCCTGTGCAAAAAAATAGTACCTTTTCTTGCCTATATTATAGCATATTACATCGTTTTTTCCCAACAGCCGTCCGTCATTTTTTGCGTAGAGAAGTTTTTCAAAGGGATATTCGGGAGGATCGCAAACAAAAATTCCCGCTACCGTAGGCAGTAAAAGTTCTTTGTCCTCCAATGAAACGTTTTGATCTTCTATCGAATTTACGGTAGCAAGCGTTTCGTACGGAATGGAGCAGCGGGAAGCTACGGCAAACAGAGTGTCGTTTTTTAATCCTTTATAAATATAAAATGATTGCAAAGGCTTTTTGTTTTTTGCAAAGTCCATGTACGCCTGTTCCGTGTCGCTGTTGTATTGTTTGAAAAGTTCGTCTTTTGCCGACAAACTGCGTATGCGCGGCATGCGTTCTTTATCAATCGTTACGGATCTTACTGCGGAGATCGGCGTTTGAGCGGGATAGGCTTGTTCGGCCTGTGCATTGACCGCGTGTACGGATAAAATAAAAAACAATGTGAAAATGCATCCGGCTTTTTTTGTCATAAACATAAATTCATTTTTGATGCAGGCCGAATTTTACGATTCCGAAACTTATAAAAAAAACGACTGATGAAAACAGTGAGAGAATCCTCTGTCCTTTAAATACGAAATATATGAAAAAAAACAATCCTGCAAAGACCAGCAGAACCTGAATAAGGGTGAAAAGCACGGATTTCGCGGAACTTTTTTTTATCGACCGGATAATTAAAACGCAGATAAAGATAAGAGCCAGAGCGAGAGTGCACAAGGTGTAAATGTGCGGGGCTTTGCTTGCAAAATACCACAAAGGCCAAACCGCAGCAAGAGCGGCGACTGTACAGAACGCGACAAGCGACAGGATTTTTATTATGGAAAAAAAGAAAAGCTTGTAGCCTTTTAAAACATTTTTTATCATATTCTGAAAAAAAAGAATGGGGTTGTCAAAAAATAACCGAATTCTGAAGACAACCCCATTCTAAACTATTTGCACTTAGCCTGCTTCAATCGCATTTACAGGACATTCCGGTGCACAAGTACCGCAGCTGACGCAGCTTGCTTCGTCAATCACGCGTGCCGTTCCCGTCTCGCTGATCGCTCCAACCGGGCAAACAGGTTCGCATGATCCGCAGTTTACGCAAGCGTCCGTAATCTTGTAAGCCATATACGACCTCCTGATCGTCAAAATTTGTTTCCCTATGGATAACTATACTCTAAAACAATGACGCTTGCAAGCGTAAATAGGTTGGTATAAAATTATTGTGCACATTAAAAACGCGCGCCGCCGCTTGAAGTTTTGCTGCGGTTCTGCGGCGAGTTTGTTGACTTTTATGGATAAGAATTATGGATAAAAATCTGAATCGCATATGTGAAAACGTGTATTTTATTTCCGACAGCACCAACATAGGCGTAATAAGCGAAAAAACTCCAGACGCCTTAAATATTTACCTTGTAGACGCCGGATGCGCTCCCGACAGAGGCAAAATCATACTTGACATTCTTGAAGAGCATTTTTGTAAAACAGATAAGATAAAATGCAAGATCAAGGCGGTTATTTGTACACATTCCCACCAGGATCACGTACACGCCGCTTTTTATTTTAAAGAAAAGACGGGATGTGAAATATGGTGTACGCGAAAAGAACGAGGAAACCTTGAAAACCCTGAATATGAACAGGCGATCATCTGTGGCGGCTTCCCCTTGCCGGAACTTGAGGCGCCTCTTTACAAGGCAAAACCCGTTTACGACGTTAAGATCGTAGAACCCGACAGCGCTTTTACTCTTTCGGACGGAACTGAAATAAACCTGATTGGACTGCCGGGCCATCATTTTGAAATGATCGGAGTGCTTGTAAAGACAAAGACAGAAAAGACCGTGCTTTTTGCAGCCGATGCGATATTCGGCCGCGCCCATATGAAAAAGTATTGGATTCCGTTTTTGCTTGACGAAGGAAGATTTAAAACATCGCTTAGAAAGATAACGGATCTGCATTCGGACTATCTTTTGCCCAGTCACGGAGAGCTTTTAAATAGCGCAGAGGCCGAAGCGCTTGCCGAATTGAATCGCTACGCCTTGGTTTCGACGGAAAAAACCGTACTTGAAATTCTTAAAAAACCGCACACTGCTGAAGATCTTTTAAAAGCGATAGCGGACATAAATCATATCAATTTGGGTTTGGCGCAATTTATCCTTATAGGCTGTACGATAAGGTCTTATCTATCGTATTTATACAGGTCGGGTAAGATAAGCTTTTTTATAAAAGACAACCGCATGCTTTGGCGTGCGGTCAAGTTAAAGAAAGGCGGTCAATAACCGGCCGCTCAATTTAAACTTTTTAATTCCTGTAAGATCTTTACTCCGCTTGAAGTTCCGATACGGCTTGCGCCCGCCCTTATCATTTCCAAAGCTTTTTCGGCGTCTCTTATGCCTCCGCTCGCCTTTACGCCCATTGAGTCTCCCACGGTCTTACGCATGAGGCGGACATGATCAGCCGAAGCGCCGTTCGGCAGATCATGTCCGCCGGAATCTTTTGGCGTTCCGAATCCAGTAGAAGTCTTTACGAAGTCCGCTCCTGCCTCTTTCGCCGCAGAACAGCAAAAGACTATTTCATCGTCGGTTAAGTAGCAGGTTTCGATTATGACCTTAACACGAACCTCTCTTTTAAGCGCTTTTCCGTTTTTACGCGCGATGTCAACAACAGTGCGGATGTCCTTTTTTACGTCGTCAAATCTGCCTTCTTTAGCGGCTCCTATGTCAATCACCATGTCGACTTCACAGGCTCCTTTGTTTATAGCATCTTCCGCTTCAAAAGCTTTTACTTTTGAGGGTAAGGCGCCGAGCGGAAATCCTATTACGGTGCAGATTCCTACGCTGGATCCTTTTAGCAGTTCCGCCGCATAAGAAACGTGTATGGGGTTTACGCATACGCAGGCAAATCCGAATGATATTGCTTCGCGGCACAAGGCTTCGATGTCGGATCTTTTTGCAAATGCGGATAAGAGAGTGTGGTCTATCAATCCTGCGATTTCTTTTTCAGTCATAAACTTTAACAACTCCTTAAAATTTCAGCTGCCGGCACCGCCCAGAAAACTAAGCCGCGGCTCCTATCTTTCGTGCGCGCTTAAGCCTTCAAATAAGACGGTTTTTTTATCGGACGCATAGATTGTAATTGCCGAGCCGTCCCACAGAAAATATCCGTCGTTTTTTATAAATTCTTTTAGACGTTTTTCCATTTTAGTCTTATCTTTATTTTCCGTCATAAAGCGCAAAGTAGCATAGCATCTTATGTTGTTTTTTTGCTGTGTAAAAATTGCGTTTATGAGGTCGGGGATTTCTATGAGGATGATAAGAGAATCGTTTTTCGTATTTATGGAAAGCTGCATTCCAGCGTACAGCGGAATGTCGGGATAGCGCTCAATAGTCGCCTTTGCCGACATCAACGGCGAATATCCTTCTTGTTTTGGAGGAAGTCCCGCTTCTTCAAAGTATTCAAAATAAGAATTTTTGAGGCGCGGATCTACGCTACGGGAGCTGCCTTGTAGGATATCTTTGAGCAGTTTATCGTAAACTTCGATCCGCTTTTGTATAAGTCTTGTAATAAAAGGATATATGAACGAACGGTATTCGGCCAGCGATTGCATGGAAGCGGCGTTTGTAGTCATTATCGTGTTACCGTAAGAGGTCAGGGTCTTTATTTTGGGAAAATCTATCTTGTTCAGCAGCGTTATCGTCGTAAGAAAATCGACTAGACTGTATCCCCAGCGGGATCTTGTAGCGTTTCTGCTGTAAGCTTGAAAAATTTCTTCATCGCTTGAAAGTTTTTGTATTTGCTCTTTATTATTTTGTATCTTTTTATAAATTTCCGGTGCGTCAAAGACCGTGTAGGTCTTGTTCAGGGGCAAAAGCAATTCCGATTCTTTTACGCTGTTTTCAACCAGCGGATGCTTGAAATAAATGTTTGTCTTATACTCCGCAGGCGAAAGGTCGGTTTCTTCTTTTGTAAGAAATATATTGTAATCCATGGAATTTTTGCAGTCTATTTCAATGTAATCCGTCGTAGCGTGGGCGGTAAAGGCGTACAATTTTTTATTAGTGCCGTCAAAGATTTCTCTAAAAATATCGGTCAACGAAGGATTTTGGCCGGTGTTTGCAGATGCACCGGGGAGCAAAGGAGAAGATGCGTCCGACATTATGACCGAAGGTATGCCGAAGTCCGCCGGAGACGCGCCAAGGCCGGAAGGCTCAGAAACGGGAGGCAGCGGCATCATATCTTTTTGTTCCTCAAATCGTTTTTCTTCATCCTCCGGCAGATCCGGAGAAAATTCGGGCGTTATAAAAAAATTACGGGTAGTACCGTCGAACCCGGGATCGTCTTGAGTGATATAGGTCCAAATTTCAAGCGGATAAAACAGCGCCCTCTTTTTTTTCTGCGTTTTTTTATCATATATTATAAAAGAACAAGAGCCTTCGGTGGTAAGCGTAAAATCCGGAATACGGCATGTAAAACCGTCGATCTTTTTATCGCCTTTGTAAATATGGCCTACGTATGAAAATTCGTGCTTGTTTCCTCTAAGCGACGCTCTTATCGATTTGTCCGTTGAGTTTTTTTGATCCGCATACGGTAAAAACGAAGTTTGCTCGAGATGCAGGGCGGCGCTCGTAAATTTCCAGTCGCTTTCATCTATCTGTTTGTGATAAAAACCCGTCTTTCCTTCCGGCGAAAGCCCCGCAACCCTGAGTTCCCTTGCGGAATTTCCTCTTCCGTTTTGTATTATGCTTATGTATTTTGAAAGGCGCGCATGGCCTTTAAGCGGAATGTCTGGCTGTTTTTTCCAGTCTTCGTTGGGAAGTCCCCAAGGCGTATAGTTTGAACGGTAATCGGTACCGGAATATTTATATTTTTCGTCATTATAAGTGTATTTGAAAAACATCGGGTCGCAGCCCATTGTGTCGTAATCTATGAGTCGGGTGTACATTTCGCCAGCGCCGTTTATCAAAAACAGCGTAGAACCGCTCACGCTCATGTTTTCGGAAATAAAACTGCCGCGTTCCGGGCCTAAGATCGTTTTGCTGAACGCTGCAGGAAGTCCCGAATCCGTAAAACGTATTTCCTGTCCGTTTTCGCTTAAAAAATAGATCGTTTCAAGCCCCATCGTGCCGTAGTGATGTTCATTGCCGTAGCGGTCGGTATACCATAAAACGTCTTTTCGCCTTACGCCTATTCCCCAGCTTCTTGCCTTTAAAAAACGAGCATCTTTTTTTAAGATCTGTTTTTGCGGCCAGCCGAAGTTGTTAAGCCATTCAAAAGGTTTGTCTGCGGTATAATCTTGCGTATAGCAGCGGTACATTAAGTCTTTATCGTCAAAGGCGAATACGGCGTCTCCGTCTGCGGCTATCTGTTTTATTGACGCTGCCGGAGCAAACCAGTCTTTGCCTGCGAGCTGCGGCGTCTTCGGATTGTAGGGAACGCCGGTGCCCAAAAAGAGCGACCATTCCTTTTGTTCCGGTTTTTTTGTCCAAATTTTTCCGTCGTAGACTGAAAATTCAAATCCTTTGCAGAATGCTTGCGTAAGGGTAGAGATATACAGGGTCGGCGGCATAAAACCGTTTATGTTCGAGTTCTCGCTTTTATGCGCGTTTTCGTGTGTATTTCCCCTGACAAATGAGACGCTGAAAAACAGAATAAAAATAAAATAATATTTTTTGACCTCGGTCATCATAGTATACTATATAAAAAAAATGTTTAAATTTCCACAGGCTGCAAAGACATAGCACGACATGGCGCGCCGCAACACCTAGCCGCCGTACTAGGCAGCAGCAGCGCATTGCAACGGCACTTAGCCGCCGTCCGCGCTATTTCCCTTAATTGATACAAATACGCGTTTTCGGTATCATGTATGTGATTTCGGATCAAGGAGAGGTCTATGATAACACTTAAATTCGGCGGAACTTCTATGGCAAGCGCAAGTCGGATCATGAATTCGTCGGATATTATTATAGGCAGGGCGAAAAAAACTCGGGTGAGCGTAATTGTTTCTGCGGTCGCAGGAATTTCAAACAGCCTTCAGGAAAGCATTGACAGCTGCATAAAAGGAGACCTTTCGGAAAAATTCGTTACGCATGTGCGATCGGTGCATGAAAGCATATGCAGTGAACTTGAATCCGAACTTCCGGGATTTGATGCCGCTCCGGTTATGCAAAAAATCGACCCCTTGCTTGCGGAATATAAAAAGCTTTTGCAGGGAATAACCGTCTTCGGCGAATGTCCCGAAACGGTTCATTGCCGCATAATGGGAATGGGAGAACTCATGAGTTCCCCCGTCATGGAAGCCGTGCTGCGCGCAAAAAAACAGAGCGTAGTGCTTTTGGATTCCAGAAAATTTATCATAACAAACGGGGATCAAAAAGAAGGAGATCCCGATTATGTTTCTACGGGAAACCTCTTGCAGCCTTACCGCGACGGAGAAGACAAATCGCAGACGCAGATACTGCTTTTTCCCGGATTTATATGTTCGTGGATAGGGGGAACGGGCAAAGAACCCGTCCCCGGCCTTTTAGGCAGAAACGGATCGGATTTTTCCGCTTCCATAATAGGATCGTCCTTAGGCGTCGAAAAAGTGGAATTTTGGACTGATGTCGACGGCATTTACACTGCCGATCCCCGCATAGTCAAAGACGCCCTTGTCGTTGACGATATGAGTTATGAAGAAGCGATGGAGCTTTCGTTTTTCGGTTCCAAGATACTTCACCCCAAGACTCTGGCTCCTTTGGCGGCCAAAAATATTGAAGCGTGGAGCCTTAACAGCTTAAAACCTTCCGTCCGTGGAACAAGGATAGGTAGAGGTCCTTTTGAAAAGTCCGGGGCTGTAGAAAAAAACGCCGTGAGAGGTATTTCATGTCTTAAAAACGCTTCCATGATCAGCGTGAGCGGTACGGGCATGAAGGGCAGGGCAGGCATGGCAAGCCGCGTTTTTGCAGCCGTTTCAAGAGTCGGCGTTTCCATTCTCCTTATAACCCAGTCGTCTTCCGAATATACTATTTCTTTTTGCGTTCATAGCGCACAGGCAAATGAGGCCTGTGATTCGCTTGCAAAGGAATTTGAACTTGAGATACAGGAAGGCATTATAGATCCTGTGGAAATTCAAAAAGATTGCGCTATTGTTTCCGTCGTCGGCGACGGGATGATCGAAAAGCGCGGAACGGCCGGCAAATTCTTTGATTCGCTTGCCACATACGGTATCAATATAATCGCTATAGCCCAAGGGTCGTCTGAAAGATGTATTTCCTGCGTCATAAAAGGAGATTCCGGCGATTTGGCCGTTAGAGCTGCGCACGTGTTTTTCTTCCATTCTTCTCAATCCATACAGCTGTTCGTTTTCGGAGCGGGCGGGATAGGAGGCGTTCTTCTTGACCAAATATGCGCGCAGCAAAAAAAACTGCTTGCCGATCAAAATATAGAAATAAAGGTTATGGTGATCGCGCGATCAAAATTTATGGCGATGGATCCGTACGGAATAAAACTTAAGACGTGGAAAGAGACTCTCGCCGCTTCCGAAAAAAAGACCGGCATTGAAGATGTTCTCAAATTTGTAAACGAGACAAAACCTCTCAATCCAGTCTTTGTGGACTGCACAGCGAGCTATGAAATTGCAGAGCGGTACGTCGATCTTCTCAATATGGGGATGCACATAGTGACGCCCAACAAACGCGCAAATTCGATGTCGATGGATTATTATCGAAGTATCCGTTCTGCGGCAAATACCATGCACCGCCGGTTTTTGTACGAAACCAATGTGGGCGCGGGGCTGCCTATAATCGACAACCTGCAAAATCTTTTTAAAAGCGGCGATCGCCTTACGGAATTTAAAGGAATAATGTCGGGTTCGCTTTCTTATATTTTCGGACGGTTGGATGAAGACGTTCCGTTCAGTCGGGCTGTGATCGAAGCCAAAGAAAAGAAATTTACCGAACCCGATCCACGCGACGATCTTAGCGGTATGGACGTGGCCAGAAAGGCTCTCATAATCGCCCGCGAGGCCGGTCTTGAGATTGAACTTCCGGACATAGTTATAAACCGTGTTTTCCCTGAAAATTTTAACACCGAAGGCAGCGTCGACGAATTTTTGCACAGACTGCCCGAAATAGATTCTTATTTTACAAAAAAGATGAGCAATCTTAAAAAACAAGGCAAAGTTTTGCGCATGGGCGCTTCGATCACGGGCGGAAAGTGTTTTGTCGGCATGCTCGAAGTTACGGCGGACGATCCTCTGTACGGCGTAAAAGGCGGAGAAAACGCTTTTGTATTCCATACGGAACGCTATAACCCGATTCCTCTTACGGTTCGCGGGTACGGCGCCGGCGCTGCGGTAACTGCGGCGGGCGTATTCGGAGACATACTGCGTACTGTAAATTTCAATTCCGAATTTTAGACTTGGAGAAATTATGGTAATCGTATTAAAAAAGAGCATCACGCCTGCAGAAAAAGAAAAACTCGCTTCGTTTTTAGGATCCCAGAATTTTAAAACAAATGAGATAGTCGGAGAAGAAACTACCATTTTAGCCGCCGTAGGTAAGCTTAAAATGGATCCGCGCGAGGTTGAAATATTGCCCGGCGTCGAGCGGGTTATTCCGATAAGCAAGCCGTACAAAATGGCGAGCCGAGAATTCGATCCTCACGACACGATAGTTGAAATTCCGAACAACAGGGGGCAAATCGTACGTGTGGGCGGGCAGCGCATAGTTGCGATTGCAGGGCCGTGCGCCGTGGAAAGCAGGGAGCAGATGATGAGCGTCGCGGCAAAGGTTGCCGAAAGCGGGGCGGTAATGCTTCGCGGCGGCGCATATAAGCCGCGCACGTCTCCTTATTCTTTTCAGGGACTCGGAGAAGAAGGAATAAAAATTCTAAAAGAGGCGGGAGACGCTTTCGGTCTTCCCGTAGTTACCGAAGTCGTTGCGTCCGAATACTTACCCGTTATGGAATCGTACGGAATCGACGTTTACCAAGTGGGCGCGCGCAACATGCAAAATTTCGAACTGCTTAAGCGTCTTGGAAAATTGAACAAACCCGTCATCCTAAAGCGCGGATTGAGCGCAACTATAGAGGAATGGCTTATGTCGGCCGAATACCTTCTTTCGTCCGGAACCGACCGTATTATTTTATGCGAGCGCGGAATCCGTACGTATGAACAGGCTACGCGCAATACCCTTGATTTAAGCGCCATTCCTATACTGAGAGGCCTCACCCATCTGCCTGTAATAGTGGATCCGAGCCACGCTGTGGGAATCCGTGATAAGGTAAGCCCCATGGGACTTGCAGCGATAGCTTCGGGCGCTGACGGAATAATCGTCGAAGTTCACTGTGATCCTGACAAAGCGCTCTCTGACGGCGCTCAATCTCTGTATCCGGAACAGTTTGACAAACTTATGCGCGACATAGAAGCTATGTCTCCCGTGCTCGGAAAGCAAGTGGCTCACATCCGGCAGGAAAGCCGCGCGATAAAGGTTTTGGGGCGGGCGGATAAACGCAACGGTAAAACCCTTACCTGTTCGTTTTGCGGAAAACGCGGCGCGTATGCGGAACAAGCTATAGAAAGCTATTTCGGAAAAGAAGCCGAAGCCGTTTCGGTAAATTCTTTCCGTGAAATTTTTAAAAGCGTCGTTTCAGGAGAATCGGATTACGGCATGGTTCCCATTGAAAACAGCCTTGCCGGTTCCGTTTATGACAATTATGACAATCTCGTTCAATTTGCCGACATAAGTATCGTAGGTTCCGTGACTTTAAGAATTCAGCATTCGCTTTTGGGCGTAAAAAGCTCGTCGATCGATAAGATAAAGACGGTCTATTCACATCCTCAAGCGTTTTCGCAGTGTTCCGATTTTCTTTCGTCCCACGGCGACTGGACAAAAATCGATTCGGTTTCTACGGCTTCAGCCGCCGAATACGTCGCGAAACTAGGCTCGAAAGATACCGCGGCCGTCGCCAGCCCGTTAAACGCAAAGTATTACGGACTTGAAATTCTGCAGGAAAATATCGAAAACGATCCCAGAAATTATACGCGCTTTGTGCTGATAGCGTCCGATGCGGCGACGTCAAACACGGCGGCGCCAAATAAGCCGGCGACGGCTAAAAACATCACCGAAGCCGCATTCATAAGTCAGCGCGTAGCGGGAGTGCGGCCTAATATGGCGTCGTTTGTTTTCAGTGTAAAAAACGAACCCGGCGCTTTGCACACATGTCTCGGAATTTTTAATAAACATAACTTAAATTTGACAAGGCTTGAATCGCGGCCCATTTTGGGTAAACCCTGGCGCTACTGGTTTTACGCCGATGCGGAACTTAAGAATGAAGGCGAACAATCCGAAGAATATGTGAGCAGGGTTCTTGACGAACTTAAAAATACCGCAGAAGACGTTCGCCTTCTCGGAGTTTATGCAGGCGTATAACGGGGGAAAAAATGACCGATCAAAAAAAAGAAAATAAACAGTATGTCCTTTCGGTATTGGTTGAAAACCATGCCGGAGTTCTCAGCCGAGTTTCAGGGCTTTTCAGTCGTCGCGGATACAACATCGATTCTCTTACAGTCTGTGAAACTCATAATTCTGGGCAGTCGAGAATGACGATCGTCGTCCGCGGGGACGAATACATCCTGGAACAGATAGAAAAACAGTTGTCAAAGCTTGTAGAAGTCATTTCCATAGAGAACTGTAATTCCGACAACTTTTGCCAAAGACAGACGGCTCTCATAAAGGTAAAAGCCGTAGGCAATAACCGTGCGGTGATCATAGAAACCTGCAATATTTTTAGAGCTCATATAGTAGACGTGAGCGTAGAATCCGTCATTGTAGAAGCGACGGGAAGTGAAAATAAGATAGAAAGCCTCATACGCCTTTTGGAACCGTTCGGCATCCTTGAATTCGCAAAGAGCGGACTCACGGCTATGTCGCGCGGCAAAGAAGTGATGAAATAGATTTTATTTTCGGATCGTGTGCGGATCGTGCCGCACGCCGCTGCATTGCGCTTCTCGCCCCAGCGTTGCGATTTTCCTGCGGTGCTGCGCTTCTTAGCGCGCCTTACGGTGCAACCCCGTCACATATTCCGCAATTTTTTGTCGTAGATTCGACGCAGGAACAAAAAACAGCATAAAAGCGAAAATACTTCCGCTATGATAAAGCAAAACCAAACGTTATCGATCTTTCCCGTAAGCGAAAGAATATAGGCGACGGGGAGCAAAACTATCAGCTGCCTTGTGAACGAAATTAGCATGCTGTATACGGCGTTCCCCAGAGCTTGAAAAACGCTTATGAGTATTATTGCGAAGGCGGCTCCGAAAAAACTCGGCGCTATGGTGCGAAGCGCCGGTATTCCGATTTCAAGCATTGCATTGGAAGCGTTAAACAGCTTCAGAAGCGCAGCCGGCGCCGTTTCAAACAGTATAACTCCTATTGTCATTATCAGCAAAGACAGAGAAAGAGCGCTTTTGATTGTTTTTATGATCCGGCTGCGCTGTTTCGCGCCGTAGTTAAACGCAATTATAGGAATCATTCCGTTGTTTAGTCCGAAGACGGGCATAAATATAAAACTGTTAAGTTTAAAGTAAACACCGTAGACGGCGATGGCGGTTGAAGAGAAAATCCCCAAAACCAAATTCATTCCGTATGTGGTTATTGAATTTATGGACTGCATCAAAATGGTCGGAACTGCGATCTTGTAGATGTGCAATATTATCGTTCCGTCCGGACGGAATTTTTTGAATTTGAATTTAATGTCGTTGTTAAAACGCATGTTAAAAATGAATGAAAGAATTCCGCCTAAGATCTGTCCGATAACGGTCGCAAGGGCCGCGCCCTGCATTCCCATTTTAGGAAACGGCCCGATCCCGAAAATAAGGATAGGATCAAGAATGATATTTGTCAGGGCTCCCGTTATCTGCGTTATCATAGTATAAAAAGTGCGCCCCGTCGATTGAAGAAGCCTGTCAAACATTGTTCCCAAAAATGTTCCGAGTCCCAAAACCACAATGATCTGCATGTATTCCACGCCGTAATCGATTATCCTTTGATCGCTTGTCTGAGTTGAAAAATACGCCCTCAAAAGCGGGAATACTATTACGGCAAATCCTATATAATTGCATATTCCGAGGAATATACCGTTTACGGCCGTTTTATTTACGGCTTCTTGATTTTTTTCTCCGAGCCTCATGGACAAAACCGCCCCTACGCCGACGGAAGTGCCTATCCCGAAGGCCATCGCCAAGGTCTGTAAAGGAAAGGCAATGGAAACGGCGGTAAGAGCTTCTTCGCTTATCATCGATACGAAAATGCTGTCTACGATATTGTACAAGGCCATTACGAACATTGATATCATTATGGGAAGCGACATGCTCACGAGAAGCCTTGCGACGGGCATATTGCCCATCCGGTTTTCTTTAGATAAATTGCTTGTACTCATAAGCGATAATGATATACAAATAATTAATAATGTCAAAGAAAAATGCTGCTATTTGTTTACAAGCATAGCAAATAAAATTGTTAAACCGCTTTATGTAATGGTATAGAAGCGCTGTGAATCCGTATTCTAGCAGCAAAAAACCGGACGCATTCTGTATCATCGGCATTTTTTTGATAGTACAGAATTATGTCCGGTACGCTCGCTTTTCATTACAACGGTCAGATTGTACCGTCCCATGTACTTACTGTCGTCGACTTACCTTCTTCTTCATCGAACCAGCGTGTTGTTACCGTTTTGCTGTCGGTAAAGAAACGGTAACCGTCTTTTCCAAGTACATGCAGATCTCCGAAGAATGATTTTTTGTGGCCGGAAAAGGTAAAATATCCAACAGGAACAGGAATACCAACGTTTATACCAACCATTCCTCCATCAGTGTGGCGGACAAATTCCCGTGCATAATGACCGCTTTGTGTAAAGATAACTGAACCGTTTGCAAAGGGATTTGCGTTCATGATAGCCAGACCTTCCTCAAAGGTTTTAACACGTTTTACGCAAAGAACAGGCCCGAATATTTCCCTGTCACCAACGGTCATCCCCGGTTTTACGTGATCAAAAATTGTCGGACCGAGATAGAAACCGTCATCGTGCCCGTCCACTTTTACATTCCGACCATCAAGAATCAGTTCTGCACCTTCTGCTATACCTTTTTCTATCCAGTCAAGAATGGATTTTTTGTGCGCTGCATTTACTACCGGACCTAGTTCCGTTGTTTTGTCGTAAGCAGGACCTACTTTAATATTTTTTGCCTGTTTGACAATTTCATCAACCAGTTTATCTGCGATTGCTTCTTCAACGACAATGACAGGTAACGCCATGCAGCGTTCACCGGCACAGCCGAAAGATGCATTGATAATACCTGCTGCAGTTCTTTCTATAGGCGCATCTCTCATGATCAATGCGTGATTTTTTGCTTCGCAGAGGGCTTGTACCCGTTTTCCGTTTGCTGCCGCAGTAGCATAGATGTATTGCCCGATTTCTGTTGAGCCGACAAAAGTTATGGCTTTTACATCAGGATGTGTTAAAAGAATTTCTGCTTCATGGCGTGAACAGGTAACGACATTTACGACACCGTCGGGTAATCCAGCTTCCTTATAGAGTTCTGCAAAACGTAGCGCCGACTGAGGGGTAAACGTTGCGGCCTTAAGAACAATCGTATTTCCGCAGGCAATGCAGATTGGCGTCATCCAGCCCATCGGTATCATGGATGGGAAGTTGAACGGAATAATACCGGCACAGACTCCGAGAGGTACACGATACAGGGTCGTATCATACCCTTTGGAGGCATCCATAAGACTTTCGCCCATCATAAGCGACGTTGCTGCGAGAGCTTGTTCCGTTCCTTCCTTTGCTTTCAGAACATCCCCTTCAGCTTCTTTCCAGTTTTTCCCATTTTCCTGTGCAACCAGATACGTCAGTTCTTCCATATGCTCTATAATAAGTTCCCGTACCCGGTAAAGAATCTGTACCCGTTTGGAAACCGGTACGGCAGACCATTCAGTGAAAGCCGCTTTTGCACTTGCTATGGCTTTTTCAACTTCATCAGGAGTACAGCGCGGTACTTTTGCAATAACTTTTCCTGTGCTGGGGTCATATGCGTCATTATATACATCTGTTGACGATTCCACAAATTCACCGTTGATAAATGGTTTCAGCTTTTTAACGTTATCCATTCTTCCTCCATAAATAGTGAGTGTAAATTGATTATATGATGATTATATTGTGGTTTTTAAAAGATGTAAAGTAAAAAAAATGTAAAAATACAGTCAAAATACTGTCAAAATATTTCCCTCAGTCTATTCGGCAATAATAATACGGACTCCATGCGCGTTCATAAAATCACAGATGCCGTTTGACGGCTGTGCATCGGTAACAAGTGCGTCGATTTTATCCAGAGAACAGTATGTCATGAGCGAGATGACACCGCTTTTCGAACTGTCCGCCAGAAGATATGTCTGCTGGCTTCTCTGTACGGCAGTCTGTTTTATTTCTGTTTCCGGCGGAGACGAATTTGTTATTCCGTTTTCAACTGAAAAACCCGTCGCAGCCATAAAAGCTTTTCCTATATTATAGTTTTGCAGAACTTGTGCCGCCATCATACCGGTGAAAGACAGTGTTTTTCTGCTGAGCATCCCTGACAGCGAAATAATTTTGATGTCTGGGTATGGTACTGCCTGCACAATGATTTCAAGATTGTTGGTAATTACGGTTATATCTTTTTTTTCTTTCAACGCTTCTATCATATGAAACGTTGTCGTACCGGAATCGATGAAAATAATATCGCCGTTTTCGACAAGCGAAGCTGCCTTAATTGCAATCCGCTCTTTTATTTCTTGGTTTGTTATGTTCCTTTCATCGAAGGGAACCAGCTCTTTTCGTTTTGTCGTTGTTACGCCACCGTATATTTTTTTTATGTCTTTTTCCTGCAGAATTTCTTCAAGATCTCTGCGGAGCGTGCTCATTGACACTTTAAATTCCCTACAGAGTTGTTCAAGAGTTACTGTTTTGTTTTGATAGATATAACTTTTTATTTCCTCAATTCTTTTTGGTCGTATCGACATACTGCTTATCTCCTGATAATTATTTTTCCCTTCTTTTATTTATAATGAATCTGACCATATGTTGCAATTCATTTTTTATTTCTGAAATAATTTCTCCTGTTTCGACTTTTATTTTTTTTCTTGCTATCCATCATTTTATGTCATAATAGTATTGTTTTGAATAATGTATGATAATGTTGTTGCTCCAAAACTCATTTTATGAATTTATTTTGATAATTATTTAAATAAAAAAGTTGACAAATGATAAAAACATGATAAACTTTTTATAAAGTTGGTCAGTTTCTGAGCAGTAAGGTTATTACTGCTGATCGGAAGAATTGAAAGTGCTGATTAGTAATATAAGGAGGAAAGTATGAACATCAGAAGACGCAAGACAGCAATTGCCCGGACATTCATCCTGTTGCTGGTGATGGCAGTGCTCATTTCACAAGGAGCGTTGTTCGCCGCCGGATCAAAAGAATCATCGACTGGCGAAAAACGGTATGACTTGGTGTTTTTCAGCGGACCGCTCGGCGGTTCCTGGTATCCGCTGGCAGGGGCTGCTGCTGAAATCATCCAGAATGCGATTCCGGGAGTGACCGTGGAAGTCCTGCCCGGTGCCGGACTGGTGAACATCGAGGCGATCCAAGCGGGCAAGGCTGCTCTCGGCATGGGGAATTCCCCCTCGACTGCCGATGCATATCAAGGCAAGCCTCCATTCTCCGGACCTGCGGACAAAGTGCGAAACCTGATGAGCCTCTACAATCTGACGATGCATATGGTCGCTCCGGCTGAATCCGATATCTACACAGTCAGGGACTTCAAAGGAAAGCGCGTTAGTGCGCAGACTGCAGGCAACACGGGCGAGGTCATGTTCCGTGGCATCCTGTCCGCATATGGCCTGAGCTATGATGATTTCGCGATGATTCATCACCTGTCTCATGGGGACTCAGCGAATCTGGTGCGCGACCGGCACGCAGATGTCATGGCCGCTACGATGAATGTTCCCGGACCGGCCATCATGGAGCTGATGATGTCTCGGAGTATGCGCCTCATCCCTGTCGAGATGGAGATGTTTGACGCAATCCAGCAGATTAACGCTGGGTATGTTCCGTTCACGATCAAGGCTGGCAGCTATCCTAAGCAGGACAAGGATGTTCTCAGTGTCGGTATGATCAGCCATTTCGCCGTTAGTGCCGACCTGCCTGACGATTTGGTCTACAAGATAGCTGAAGCCCTGTACAACAAAATTGACAAGCTGCGTGCTGTGGTGAACACCATTCAGACCGATACTGATTTCATGACCACTGATATCGGTGCGCCGATGCATCCCGGGGCAAATAAGTTCTACGACACAGTCAAAAAGAATAGATCAGCCCGGTAGCTTTAGCGGAACCAGTCTCTTTGCTGCTCGCCAGCTAAAATGATTTATAAAAAGTAGGAAGTCATATGAAAACAAGAAACTTGGACAACACTTGGTCCCTTATCATCAAGATCATTGCCTTGGCTATGGGATTCTATCATCTGCTCACCGCGATGTTCGGAATCCCGGAGGCCACATTGCATCGCAGCGCCCATCTGATGTTCGGGTTGGTGTTGGTGTTTCTCCAGTATCCGATTCGAAAAAAAGAGAGCAATATCTCCGGAGGGGTTCCCTTCTATGATATCATCATCACAGTGATCAGCATCGCCTCCATGGCATACCTGATGGTGAACCATAAATATATGCTGACACGGTTTCGGTATGTGCATCCGTTGAAGCCATTGGACATGATCTTCGGGATTCTCGCCGTCATTTTGGTTCTGGAAGCCGCGCGCCGTGCGGTCGGCATCGCATTGCCAATCATCTCGGTTATTTTCTTGCTTTATGCCCTGCTCGGACCGGTGATGCCGGGGATTCTCCGGCATCGGGGAGCCACGCTCGAGACCATCATAGACCATCTGTATATGGTTAACGAAGGTCTGTTCGGGATTCCCATTGGCGTTTCGGCTACCTACATCATTCTTTTCATAATCTTCGGAGCCTTTCTGGAGGTCTCCGGAGGGGGAGACTTCTTCATCAAGCTCTCCCAGGCGATTGCCGGTGGAAGCAGCGGAGGAACAGCGAAGGTCGCCGTCGTTTCCAGCGCCCTGCTTGGCACAATATCCGGAAGCGCTGTAGCAAACGTCGTCACAACCGGCACCTTCACCATCCCGATGATGAAAAAGGCGGGCTACAAGCCTCATTTCGCGGGAGCGGTGGAGGCAGCCGCTTCCTCAGGGGGGCAGTTCATGCCTCCGGTCATGGGGGCCGCGGCATTTGTGCTTGCCGAGTTCTCGGGCATTCCCTACCTCCATGTGATCAAATATGCATTCATTCCTGGTACGCTTTATTTCCTAGCCATTTTCTTTGCCGTCCATTTTCAGGCTATCAAAAGCGGCATCAAGGGATTGCCGAAGGATCAGGTTCCGAACCTCTGGAAAACCCTGCTAACGGGAGGGTATCTGCTGCTTCCCGTGGTCGCAATCGTTGTTCTGCTTGTGTCAGGCTTCACGCCCATGTACGCAGCACTCGGTGCCATAGCCGTTACCATTGCCTTGAGCTGGATTAACAAAGAAACTAGGCTGGGGCCGAAGAAGATACTCCTTGCCCTTGAGAAGGGCGTGAAGGCTTCGGTAATGGTCATCAGCGCATGTGCATGCGCGGGCATCGTCATCGGCGTGGTCAGTCTGACCGGACTTGGGCTCAAGTTCACCAGCATGGTTGTCCAGTTGTCTGGCGGCATGCTCGTTCCCGCGCTTCTGCTTACAATGGTTGCCGCATTGATACTTGGAATGGGGTTGCCTACGACTCCTGCGTATATCGTGCAGGCATCGCTGCTGATTCCAGCGATCATTCAAATGGGTGTGCTGCCGATTTCGGCGCATCTGTTTGCTCTTTATTTTTCCGTGATATCCAATATCACGCCGCCGGTGGCAATCTCGTCCTACGCTGCTGCGGGCATTGCGGGCGCGGATGCGATGAAGACAAGCGTTGAGTCAGTCAAGCTTGGCTTGGTGGCCTATATCGTGCCGTTCATGTTTGTGTTCAACCCGGCGCTCCTGCTGATTGGCAAAATCGGTGTCATCTTGCTGGCGATTGTCACCAGCCTGATTGGCATTGTGTGCTTGGCAGCCGGACTGCAGAGTTATTACTTCATGAAACTGCTGTGGTTTGAGAGGATCATCCTGATTGTGGCTTCCATCAGCCTGATCTTTCCCGGATATAGAACTGATCTCGTGGGGCTTGGATTGCTCGCATTTGTTACCTCTGTGCAGCTATTCAGGAAGCGGCGTTCGCAAGGACCGGCGGTCAACGCACCGTCAGACAAATGAAAACAAAGATACACAACGAACCGGTTGCCAGCGATGAAAAATCATCGAAGGCGGATTGTCATGATTCAGGAGGAATGTAGATGAGTACCGAAAGATTATCCCACTGTGAAAGATTGCGAGCAGTGTTGAACGGTGAGATACCGGATAGAGTCCCTGTAGCATTCTGGCGGCATTGGCCGATAGACGATCAGGATGACGAGATGCTTGCATTCGTGACATTGCAATACCAGGCGAAGTTCGACATGGATTGGATCAAACTGACTCCCTCCAGTTCCTACACGGTGTCCGACTGGGGAGCGCAGCACGAGTATCGAGGTAAACCACTTGGCGAGCGCGAGTATAAGGAACGTCTAATCAAAACAACTGAAGATTGGGATCGAATCGAGCCGCTCGATGTGACAAAGGGCACCTACGGAAAAATCCTTCGGGCTCTAGAGAAGGTCATTGCACGGCGGGATAAGGAGACCCCGGTGGTCATGACTGTCTTTACCGCAAGCCGCATCGCTGGTTATATGGCGGGAGACGACAAGGTTCCCGTCTATCTGCGCCAGGATCCCAAGCGGATGAAACGGGCGTTGGATGCTATCAGTCAGACCACTGAGCGCTTTGTCAGAGAAGCATTTGCACGTGGAGTCGACGGCATTTTCCTCTCGACCTATGCCGCAAGCTATGAAGTATTGACCGAAGCAGAGCATGACGAGTTCTCTCGTCCTTATGACCTGCGGGTTCTCAATCAGGCTAAGGAAGGCTGGCTCAACACCATCCACCTCCACGGACAGTATCCGATGTTCTCCAAAATCTGCGATTATCCTGTGCACATCGTCAACTGGCATGACCGGGCGGCAGGACCGAGCATTGCAGAGGCAGCAAAGCTGTTTCCCGGTATGATGGCTTCGGGCATTGAGCAATTCGAGGTTCTTCACTGCAGAACTCCCGCCGATGTCGAACGTCAGGTAGCCGACGCCATCAAGCAGGCTGGTGGAAAACGTCTGATGATTTCTCCCGGATGCACCTTCCCCCTGACCGTTCCGGAGGGCAACCTTTATACGATGCGCAGGGCAGTTGAGAAGTATCTCCCCTGAGAGGGAATCGCGCTGCGCAAAAAACACACTATGCACAGAATCGCATCGAACATTAAGCTGATTTGGTGCGTGAAAAAGCTTTCCACCGGGAACCCGTCGCCTGTTCAGGCGACGGGTTCCCGGTGGATGGCAATGTGAGGAATCGACATTATGGAAAGAAATGAGCGTTACACGAGGTTGTTACAGCGGGAAACCATGCTTGCCGTAGGCTGCACTGAGCCGATTGCGATTGCGCTAGCCTGTTCGAAGGCGAGGGAGACTTTGCCCTTCCTAGGAGGTGATCCCGATCAGATTGAACTGGTCTTGAGCAGGAATATCATCAAGAATGCGCTCGGTGTCGGAATACCCGGAACAACGATGACCGGTATTCCAATCGCAGCGGCTCTCGGCTATTCTGGCGGAGACTCGACCTTAGGGCTGGAAGTGATCGCCTCGGTCTCCAAAGAGGATATCGCCCGGGCGACCGGATATGTGCAACGCAACCTTATTACCATCGCTCAGTCTGATAGCCCGGAGAATCTGTACATCGAAGCGACCATCCATCAGGGCGGACACCGCAGTACTGTCGTGATCAAGCATACCCATACTAAAGTGGAGCGGATTGAGTTGGATGGGAAGGTGCTCTTTGAGAATTGTGTGGAAGAACAGGTCAAAGATGAAGATGACCTGACAACCGCCTCCTTGCTGGATATCTACCAATTCGCGCTGGAGACCGATCTTGTACCTCTTAAGTTTCTCTTGGAAGGTGCGCGGATAAACAAGCAGGTGGCGCTCGAAGGACTTTCCGGCACCTATGGCCTGCAAGTCGGGAAATCCATGCAACGAAACGTTGACAACCACATTCTGACGGACAATATCATCATTTACGGCGTGAAGTTGGCGGCGGCCGCGGCTGACGCAAGGATGGGCGGATGCATGCTCCCTGTGTTCACCAACAGCGGCAGCGGCAACCAAGGCATCACCGTTTCGTTGCCGGTTCTGGCTACGGCTGAGAAGGTCGGAGCAGATGAGCAGACCATTCACCGGGCGTTGGTCATGAGCAATCTTGTGGCAATCCATGCAAGAAAAGGCATGAACCGTCTCACCGCCATGTGCGGAGCCTTCACTGCAGGCATCGGGGCTGCATCCGCCATCACGTTCCTTCTCGGTGGATCTATCCTGCATATCTACCGGGCGGTGCAGAACATGGTGGCCAGTCTGACCGGCATGGTGTGCGACGGAGCGAAGGATGGGTGCGCATTGAAAATCGCATCAGCTGTGGATGCCGCTTTCAGGTCTGCGCTACTGGCAATCGGCGATCTCTCCATCTCTGGAGACAAGGGAATCAACGAGGAAGATGTGGAGAAGAGCCTTAGAAATCTTGTACGCATCGGCAACAGCGGCATGCTTGACACCGACAGGATTATTCTGGATATCATGACGTCGAAAGTCGGATCAAGGGCATAGTATTGCGTGACACGCTCCTTCCATATCGTCAGCGGCTACCTGATCGTGACTATTTGATTTTCTGGTCAGATCATTCGGATCAAACATGACTGTTTCTCTTATTCCAGATCAGATTCAATGGAATCGCATGATGCCATGCTACCAATGGCATGCGATACGAAAAATTCAACATCCACCAGTCTTTAGTGCTTAACTCCTGATAAAAAATCAGCTGTATTTTATATTCAAAAAAGAAACAGTAGCTGTCAGCTGCTTGCGGGACATTCCCGCATTAAAACCTTTTTACCGCAGCCTACTGAATTTACAGAAAGGACTTCACAGTCGGGCGCAATACGAACGTTAAAACTGCCTTTATATGATTTCTCTATTTTTTTATAAACCAAAAGCTTTTCGGCTTTGAAAACAACCGCCGATAGGCACACGCTTACCGGCGGAGGAAACGGTGCTAGACGATTTTACCAAATAGTCTTTATTTCGTATAACGGAATATTTTCATCTCTTGTTATCATAGTAAGCTCATTTTCTTTAGCTTGTGCAATGAGCAGTCTGTCAAACGGGTCTTTATGAATATCGGGTAAATTCTTTATTCTTTCTGCATCATATTCCGTTGGGAAAAGATAAATAAATTCTTCATTTTCCAAAACAGTTTTTAGTCTCGGAATATCAATTTTGAAATCAAGCATTCCTTTTGCCTGTTTTATTGCAATTTCCAAATTATTGCATGAGTATCGAGCAAATACATCACATATACTCCGCAAATTCTTCAATAGGTTTGTCAAATTCAAGAGACATTTTGCAAGGAATATCTTTTAGGCAACCGAAACCTTTTTTTTGGCTTTTTGACGCAATATCTTTTTCTGATACAGCAAATTTAAAGAAGATATAGTCCACGTAAGAAGACACTTCTTCAAGGGCTGCTTGTGGAAGCGACTTTAATTTTTTTTCAAGAGTACTGTAGGACATAAGCTATCTCCTCTGCATTTTACACAACCGCGGTATACTATATCACAAATTTCAGATTTTTTCTACGTAAAGACGGATTATCTTGATACGCTACACTTATCTCCGATTTGTTTTTTTGCCGAAAACATATTTTTGATTGATTTATTTCTTTGCTTGAATCGCGATTAATCAGTTAACGATTCACGTAATACTTCTTGTTCGACCGCTTTTTGAATGAATTGATTTAATGATTATACATAAAATGAAGAATACTATATGATTACCGATGCTTTTCAACTTAAATATCCGCAAATTCAAATAGAAACCGTCCAAGGCGGTGAAAGCGGAAGCAACCATAATTTTGCCGCACTCCAAAAAAGCTGAGGTTTTTGTGATTTTATCGCAAAAGCCGCCTAAAAAAATTCGCCGCCGTTGGACTGTTATTTTTCTTCGGAAATCTTTCCGACGGATTTGGTTGCGATCAGATCGCTGTCAAAGCCTAACACGGATTTTTTGACTACGGTTCCTACAGCCACAGGCGCCTGCACTGTAATTTTCTTTATTTCGTCCATAACGTCAAAAATCCGTTTTTGAGGAACAGGTTTTGTCAGGCGGACGGAAACGAGGGGAAGTTCTCCTCCCTGTATGCGGACGCTCGAAGTAACCGTCCTTAAAGGCTCCGTAAATTCCTGCCGTGCATACTGTTCGCCTTTAGGGCAGGCATACCCTTCTATGGAGATAATATCGTTTGTCTTTTCATCCGTTTCAACCGTAACCGTACAGCCGTTCGGACAGATTATGCATGTAAGTTCCTTTTTCATCTTATGCAGACCTCCAGATTACAGTCGGAATTCAGTTTGTCGCACATTACAGGAATGCGGATCATTTCAGCCGGGGTCATTTTCTTTATTTTTTTCACCAGGACTTCCGAACCGCCTTGCATAATTGCCACCGATTTTCCGTAAAGCTCACGTGTAACTCTAAATGACAGAATTATGTCTTTTTTTCCGCTGATTCTCTGAGGCACAACATGGTTTATATTCCTGTCATAAGAAATATTTATGCCGCTTTCAGGCAAGAACTGAGTTTCCAGATATTCCGCCACGGAATCGGCAAGAGATTCAGCTTCGAGGGAAACATTGTCAACAAGATCATGCACATGAAGAACGTTTCCCGCCGCAAAGATACCTTTTACCGATGTCTGGAAAAATTCATCTACTACGGCGCCCTTTGTATGCGGATCAAGCTTTATTCCGCAGTCCAACGAAAGCTCGTTTTCAGGAATCAAGCCTACGCTTAAGATCAGCGTATCGCACGGAATTTCCTCTTCGGTTTCGGGAATCGGCTTCATATCCGAATCAACCTTTGAAACAACAACAGACGTTATCCTTGAACCGCCCTTTATGTCCGTTACCGTATGACTTAGGTACAGAGGAATATTGAAATCTTCAAGACACTGACGGATGTTCCGCGGAAGGCCTGAAGGAGTACTCTGAATTTCATACACGGCATGGACATGCGCGCCTTCAAGGCTCAAGCGTCGTGCCATTATCAGCCCTATGTCGCCTGAACCGAGAACGACAATTTCCCTGCCGATTTTTCTGTTAAAAAGATTTATGTATGCCTGAGCAACACCGGCGGTCAGCACTCCCGACGGCCGCTCTCCGGGAATCTGAAGCGCGCCTCTTGTTCTTTCGCGGCATCCCATCCCCAAAATTACAGCCTTGGCCTTGATTGTGATAAGACCGTCGGGAGATACGGCCGTTACAATATGCTCCGGAGAAATATTTGTAACGCTCGTATTTGTCATATACGGGATTTTCCTGCTTACGACTTCCTTTATAAAGCGGTCGGCATATTCAGGCCCCGAAAGAAGTTCCCTAAAACGTGTAAGTCCGAAACCGTCGTGTATGCACTGCCTTAAAATTCCCCCGAGACTTTTTTCACGTTCCAGAATAATGATGTTTTCGATTCCTTTATTATACAGCTCTACAGCAGCGGCAAGGCCTGCCGGGCCGCCGCCCACAATTACCACATCTCTTGTTTCAAACGTTTCAGCCGCCATATCAAACTACCTCATCTGCCCAATAAAAGGATTCGAGCCTTTGCGCTCATACACAATCTCTTCGGGTTTCAATCCCAGCTCCTGTTCCAGAAGCTGAGCCAAACGCATCCTGCAGTATCCGCCCTGACATCTGCCCATCATAGCACGGGTTCGGTATTTTATTCCCGTCATCGTATGGACTCCAAGCGGATTATGAATTGCCCTTACAAATTCAGCCTTTGACACTTTTTCACATCGGCAGACCAATTCACCGTAATCAGGCTCCTTTTTTATCAGGGCAGAAAGTTCTTCCTCATCCAGTTCTGCGAAACGCATTACTTTCGGCAGTCTGGGATTATAGCCTTCTTTTTTTTCTAGATTTACGTACTCTTTCATCATGCCGATGACATGGCGGGCGATTGGAACTGCAGCCGTTAAGCCCGGAGACTCAATACCGATAAGGTTTACGGCATTCGGCGCAATGTCGTTTTTTATCTCTATCTTAAAATCCTGAATACTGCCGCTGTCGTCAACGAGCTTCGGCAATATGCCCGAATAGTTTCTTATGCAGTCCCCGCGGTTGATACAAGGCCAAATTCTTGATGCGCTTTCAACAAGATAGTCAAGATTTTTCTGAAGAACGCCATAATATGCAAAATCGTTCACATTATCCGCATTAGGCCCTATGATGACATTTCCGTCGGTAGTATTGGTCACATGAATTCCCATGTAGGTATTTGACGGAACAGGGTACACGGGCATAGGAAGAAGAGGTCCTGTCCTTTTGTCAAGTATTATATAGTCGCCCTTAGAACCGATTATCTTGTAGCCTTTTATTCCGAGCATATCTGAAACGGCGCCGCAGCCAAGCCCTGCGGCATTTACGACCCATTTGGAGGCGAATTGTCCCCTGGAAGTTTCCAGCATCCACAGACCGTCGCCGCGCCTTATTGCACCGACCTTAGTGTCAAAAAAATACTTAGCCCCATTCAAAACTGCGTTTTCCGCCAGTGCGATCGTATAATTAAAAGGATCTACAACTCCGGAATTTTTAGAAAACATTGCGAATTTTCCTACGGCCTTGGGAACAAGGCGGTGGAGCTCATCCTCGGAAATAATGGACAATTCCGTCGCTCCGTTTTTTCTTCCTTGGGCAACGGTTTTTTCAAGAGACTTCCTCTCTTCCAAAGTATTGCCGACAAGAACCTTACCGCACCTGTCGAATCTGAAACCAAGCTCGTCGGAAAGCTGATCCATCATCCTGTTGCCTTCTACACAGAGCTTTGCCTTCAGTGTCCCTGTGTCATAAGCAAAACCGCCGTGAACCACTCCTGAATTTCTTCCGCTGGTTTCATTGCAGACATCAAAATTCTTTTCCAGCACACCTATTGACAGTTTATATGCGGACAGTTCCCTAGCAACGGCGCTGCCTACAACTCCGCCGCCAATGATAAGCACATCATATACAGTTTTCATCTGTTTTCCTCGAATATAATCAGATTGTCGGCTCATGAGCCGCGCTTACCTCTAAAAACCGCAGTTTTTAGAGCCTTCCTGTCAGTAAATCAGATTGACAAGCCCTGTTGATATCCATGGGCAAAAAGCTATAAGCAGCATGCAGATAAACAACATAATGTAAAAAGGAATGGACTCCATTATAAAATCCTTTATGGTACATTTTGTTATTCCGCACGTCACAAATATAAGCGTTCCCACAGGAGGCGTTACGCCGCCGCAGGCCATCGTAAATATATAGACCATCGCAAAATGAATTGGATCGATCCCATAAGCGTTCGCTACAGGGGCGAGAAGCGGAACAAGTACGATAAGAGCCGCATTCCCTTCTATGAACATTCCGACCACAATGAGAAATAAGATTACAACTATCAGGAATACATATTTGCTGTGAATAGTTCCAATCACAAGCTGTGTGAATTTCTGTGGAATCTGCCCTCTGGTTAAGACCCACGCGAAAGCAGACGCGGCTCCTACAATTACCATAATCGAAGCGGTGGTTGCAACGGTCTCTTTAAGTCCTGTCTTGATGTTTTCAATCTTAAGCTCCTTATAGATAAGTCCGAGCACAAGAGCATACACTATGGCGACAGAACCTGCTTCAGTGGCGGTAAAAATTCCGAGTCTTATTCCTCCAAGAATTATGACAGGAAGGCACAACGGAAGAATCGCTCCTTGTATAGCTTGCGAAGGCTTAACCTCAAGTTTTTCAACCGATTTATAGCCTCTTTTTTTTGAAATAACGGCAACAAGAATCATCATTGCGACACAGAGCAACAATCCGTTTCCTATTCCGGCAATAAAGATTTTTCCTATGGAAATATTTGCCACAGACCCGTACAGGATCATTGCAATTCCGGGCGGAATCAAGGGCGTGATCATAGAGGACATTGCCGTAACTACCGTAGAAAATTCTTTTGAGAAGCCTTTTTTTTCCATCTCAGGAACAAGCATCTTGGATTCCATCGCCGCATCGGCAAGATTACTCCCTGAAAGTCCGCCCATGAGAGTTGAAAGAAGGACATTTACCTGCGCAAGCCCGCCTGTCCGCTGTCCGATCAAAAGGTTGCAGAAGTTCATTATCCTTCTTGTAACTCCGGAATAATTCATGAAGACCCCTGCCGCAACAAAGAAAGGAATCGCAAGAAGAGGTATGCTTTCCACGCCGGACAGAATTCTCTGGCCGAGCAGCGTTGTAAGAGAGCCGCCGGAAAGGAAAAAGTATGTTACGGAACCTGCCAAAATGGAAATAAAAACAGGCACGTTCAGAAAAAGAGATGCAAGAAGAACTGCAGCGGCAAGTCCTATAAGCGTTGTCTGCATAGTTACTCCTCCCCGGTTTTTTTACAAAAATTGTTTATTACAATCTGCGCCGACATCAGGACACAGCCGATCGGCAGTGGTGCGTAAATCAATGCAAATGGAATACGCAGTATGTTTGTGACACGAGAGTTATTCAACATCTGCAGCGTGTATCTAAAACCCTGCAGTCCGGCATACAGCAGAACCGTGATCGAAAAAAGAATGACAGCGCACATGAACGGTTTTCTGATCTTTTTTGGGAATACGTTTACGATCATATCAATAGCCGGATGGCTGCCGGTCACAAAGGCATATCTGCCGCCAAAAAACACTACCCATACAATAAGCGCCAGCTGAACTTCCTCCTCCCATGCAAACGGACTTGAAAAGACATAGCGCATAACAACACCGACAAATGTTACTGCGACAAGTAAAACCAAAGCCAACGCGGCAATCACAGTGTCAAGGTTCTTCAAGGCATTTATGAGCAAGGGCTTTTTATACATTTTCCACTCCCGGACGTACGGGCATTAACAGAGATACGCACATACGTCTAATTGATAAAAAACTGTTTTTTCAAATTGATTGCAAGAAATTTAGCTTTCCGGAGTTATGCTGCCGCTATGAACGGCAGCATAACCTGAGATGTTATTTTATGATTTTGCGTATCGTGTCAACTATATCGGGAGACCACATTTTCTTGATTTCAGGATCGCTGTAGAACGATTCGGACGCTTTTCTGAAGGCCTCAAGGTCAATATTTGTCACAACAACGCCCGCATCCTTCAGCTTGTTCAAGGCATCCTGCGTAAGAGAATCAAGCTGCTGATTATTGTATACTCCGGCTTTGTTTCCACAGTCAACAAGGATCTTCTGCTGTTCCGGAGACAGTTTTTCATAAAATTTAGTCCCTGTGATCCAGCATGTTTCGTCATAGATATGTCCGTCAAGAATTAGGTATTTTGCAACTTCCTGAAAAGCTCCGTTCAGAATTACCGGAAGAGGATTTTCAAGACCGTCGATTACACCCTGTTGAAGCGCCGTATAGACATCACCCAAGGACATAGGCGTCGGAGTTGCGCCGAGGGCGGCGGTTCCTCTAACCTGAATAACATTGTTCGGTACACGGATTTTTTTTCCTTTCAGGTCTTCAGGGGTCTTTACGGGAGCCTTTGTGATAGTATGGCGAACACCGTAGTTCCATGACGTCAATATCTTGAGATTGCACTGTTTTTCCAGCTCATCGCATTTTTGCTTCCACCAGTCGCTGGCCATAAGCTTTTTGAAATCATCCCAAGAGCCGAACAGGTACGGCGCAAACACTATTCCGAAATCCTTTACCCCCCTGTCCTGAAAAAAGGCGCCGTTTGCCAAAGTGATTACAGGTTCGCCGTTCACAGCTTGGTCGATTATATTGTCCTTTGTTCCAAGCTGACTTGACGGATAAAGCGTAACCGTCATGGAGCCTTTGCTTTCCTGCTCTACGTATTCCTTCCATTTCTGACAGGCAAGGTCAATCGGTTCTCCGGGATTGTTCTCATAACCAATCATAACATTTACGGCCTTCTTTTGCGCGCTTTGATGAGAGGACTTGCTGCAGCCCACTAAAAAAATCCCAAGAACAACGGCAAACACCAGAATCAATGTTTTTTTCATATAGACCTCCTAATCAAAAACCGAGAAGAATATTTTCAGCATTCAATCGGTTTTTTACCCACGTCCGCAAATGTATGAGAACGTGATATTAAATAATCAAGTTTTCAAAAGAAAACTCGGTAAACAAAAGCTGTTCTGTTCCGGCAGTTTTTGTTTTACATTCCTTGATAAATTAAGGTATGCCGCTGATATATTTGTGATATATCACAGCCATAATTAGATTATAGGTCTACTTTATTAAGCCGTCAAGTTTAAAAATTAAAACCTATAAAAATCGACAATCCCGCCGCCCGACGACAAGAAATAAAACCTTGTTTTTTCATTTTTTTTTGTTTATAGTTTTTATAGTGTTTTAAGGAGATGTTATGTTATTTTAAGGATGAGCCATGATTGAAAATGAAAACAAAAGCCTGAAAGAGCAAGCCTACTCACACATCAAAAAGCAGATTATCAATAATATTATCAAACCGGGCGAGCCTATTGATGAAAAAAAATATGTTTCCGAACTGGGCATAAGCCGAACGCCCGTTCACGAAGCTATAACAACATTATCTACGGAAGGCCTTGTTTCCATAATCCCCAGAAAAGGGATAACCGCCTCGTTTTTACGGATCAGGGATATTCTTGGCATTTACGAGGTACGGCTTATGCTCGAGCCTCCAATCATACGGAAAATAGCCGACTCCGTATCCGCAGAAAAGCTTTCCGCCTTCAAAAGGGAATTCAATAATACGAAAATGATTTCCGCTACGGCCAGCGGCAGAGATCTGGACAGCGAATTCCACCTTTATCTTGCAGAATGCACGCGTAATCAAATTCTGATCGACACTGAAGAGCGGCTGCTGTCTCAAAGCCAGCGCATAAGGATCCTGTCGTCATTTGCGGACAGCAAAAGCGATGACGATGCACGCCATGAGCACATTGAAATGATTGATTCCATCCTCTCGGATGACATAAGCCGTGCGGAAGAAGTCTGCCGCAGCCACCTTGAAAAATCCGTAGAACGGTACAATACCATTTACGCCGCAAGCAACTTCATCATTTAGTTTTTAGCAAATCCCGAACAGCTTCTGCCGCGGATAAAGAAAAATACATTGTCAAACCTAATTCGTTGGTGTTATCATAAATAAACGCTGTGTCCGTTGCGGTCAATGTTTTTTCATGACGCATTGTTGCCGTATTCGTTTTATGCTGATAAGATATGTTTTAAAAGCGCGCATTTACGATAGCGATGAATAAAACGCCGAAAGACTTTTCGAAAGTTGATTCTGAATCCGCGAAAGCGGACGTTTAGGATCGGTTCTTTGCAGAACGAGAGCAAGCTTCAACTTTCTGCAAAAGTTTTTACAGGAGACTTATTATGAGCGACGATGTCTTTTGCAGGATAATTTCGGGAGAACTTCCCTGCCGTAAAATTTATGAAGACGAACACACTTTGGTCTTTTTGGATGCGGCCGACGATGTTGACGGTCACACTCTTGTGATTCCTAAAAAGCATGTGAAAAATATTCTCGATTGCGACAAAGAAACCTTAGCCCATGTTATTGAAACCGTGCAAAAGGTTGCAAAGCACTATGTGGACGACTGCGGATGGGGAGGCGTCGACGTTATGAACGCCAACGAACCGTGCGCAGGGCAGACGGTTTTTCACTTGCATTTTCATTTGGTGCCGCGGAAAGCGGACGACGGGCTTCCGTCTTTTCCGAAATATACGGGAACGAAGCTGTCAAAAGATGAATTATGGCAGAGCCTTAAAATGGTCTGACGTTTATCGCGATTTTACCGGCGGCCGGCAGTTGCCGCCGGCCGCTTTTTCGCAAATTTACATCGTCATTCTGAAAACATGGGCGTAGAAAGATATCTTTCACCTGTGTCGGGAAGAATCACGACGATAGTCTTTCCTTTATTTTCAGGCCGTTTGGCAAGACTGATAGCAGCCCATACCGCAGCTCCTGAAGAAATTCCTACAAGAATTCCTTCTTTTCTGCATAATTTTCTTCCCGTTTCAAACGCGTCTTCGTTTTCTACGGTTACGATCTCGTCGTAGATCTTTGTGTCAAGGGTTTCGGGAACAAATCCCGCTCCGATTCCTTGAATTTTATGCGCCCCTGAGCGTCCTTCGGACAAAACGGGCGAATCTTTGGGTTCTACGGCGACGATTTTTATTTTTGGATTTTTTGATTTAAGGTATTCTCCTGTGCCGCTTATAGTACCGCCGGTGCCGATTCCTGCAACAAAAATATCCGTTTTTCCTTCCGTATCGTTCCAGATTTCGGGTCCCGTAGTCTTTTTATGCGCTTCGGGATTTGCGGGATTTTTAAATTGCCCGGGAATGAAACTGCCGGGTATTGACCTTGACAGCTCTTCGGCTTTTTCTATTGCGCCTTTCATTCCCTTTACTCCGTCCGTCAAAACAAGTTCCGCTCCGTAGGCCTTCATGAGATTCCTTCGTTCGACGCTCATCGTTTCGGGCATTGTAATTATTACCCTGTAGCCGCGCGTGCAAGCTATTGCCGAAAGTCCCACTCCCGTGTTTCCGCTTGTCGGTTCGATTATCACGGAACCCTTTTTTAAAAGTCCCTTCGCTTCCGCGTCGTCGAGCATTGATTTTGCCGCTCTGTCTTTTATACTTCCTGCGGGATTAAAATACTCAAGTTTTGCAAGAACTCTTGCTTGTAAGTTTTCGTCCCTTTGGATATTTGAAAGTTCCAGCAGAGGTGTGTTTCCTATAAGTTCGTCTATTGATTTATATATAGGTTTCATATAATTATCCTAATAAAAAATTTTGCAGGCTCTCGCAGTTAAGCTTCAAGCCGGTTTAATTTCCGAAAAAGTTTTAGCCGTGCGCAAAAGCGCACATGCCAAATTAATTTATGCGCTGTCCGTAAAATCCGCCTGAGCGATCCTGTCTTTACGGTATATGCGTTTCCCTTATCGCCCTCAATCAAAACGCCGTGTCTATATGCGATACGGTTTTTTCTATTAGTTCCTTACTGGGAATGCGGTTTATTATGTTATATAGCTTTCCGTTTGCGATCAACCGCTTTGCGCTTTGCCCGTCAAGTCCCCTGCTGCCCATATAAAACAAAAGGTTTTCGTCTATCTTTCCGAGCGTCGCGCCGTGGTTACCCGTTACGTCTTCTTCGTCGCACAGTATTACAGGCGTAGATTTATTTATTATATCGTCGCTTAAAAGAAGAACGTCTTCTTTTTCTTCTCCGGAAGAAGATGAACAGCCTTTTATAAAATCTATAGTTCCCTTATAGTTTTTATATGATTTTCCGAGCATGACTCCTTGAGAATTAAAGCCGCTTACAGTCCGCTTTCCGTAATGAATGCCTATGTCGTTTATGTCTAAAGTCTGGCTGTCGTCCGTCATATAGGCCAGTTTGCTTTCAATTTCAGCTCCGTCGCCTTTAAGAGAGGTTTTTGAGCCCAGCCAGGATTTTTCGGCGCCGAAATTTCCGCGTATCAGAGTGAGCTTTGAGTCCCGCTTTGCAAGAGCGCCTATGTCCGAAAGATAAGCGGTTTTTTGTCCCAAAAACTGAATTTTTGAAATTTCCAAGGCGGAATTTTCTTCAAGGCAGCATAGGACGAACACGGCCAAAAATCCTTCGCCCGTGTTTGAAAAATTCGTATTCTGCCGGCATTCGAAGATGAAGCGCGAATTTGTCCCTTTTTTTGCGTGGATGACGAAAAGAGACGCGTGTTTCTCCTCGGCCTTCAGTTCAATTGTGATATGAGCCGGAAGAATATCTTTGCCGCCAGGACGTGCAGGGGCTGCACCAGCCGCGTTTAGTCCCGTAAGGCCGTTTGCTTTGCCGCCGCGTTTTTCAGCATCGGAATTTTCCAAGTCCCGGCCGGACTTTGAGGCTTCTACGGTAAAAAACATGCATTTCAGGTTTTGCTCTGAAAGCCATTTTTCGACATTTTCACCTAGTGCGCCCGAAATCTTTTCGCCTTTGAAAATTTTAAGCGCTTCGTTCGCATCTGTTCGTAAAAGTTTTATGTTTTCAGGAAGACATTTTACGCTGCATTCGTTTTCGCTTTTTATTTTTTTCGGTACGGGAATATCGGTATCGTTTATTTTAAGAAAATTCCATGTTTTTGAGGGAAGAGGGCTTGCTTTCAGTATGAGTTCATCGTTTTTCATCAACCTATCGCTCCTTCCATTTCAAGTTTTATAAGATTGTTCATTTCTACCGCATATTCAAGCGGCAGTTCCTTAGCTATGGGATTTGCAAAGCCCGTCACGATCATAGCTCTTGCTTCTTCTTCATCAATGCCGCGGCTCATAAGATAAAAAATCACTTCTTCGCTTATCTTGCCTATTTTTGCCTCGTGCCCTATGTCCGCGTCGCAGGTTCTTACGTCCATCGAAGGAATAGTATCGGATCGCGATTTGTCGTCCAGCATGAGAGATGTACACGAAACCGAAGATTTTGCGTTTTTGGCGCTCTTTCTTATCTCTACCGAACTGCGGAAAGTGTTGCGGCCGCCGCTTTTTGATATGGACTTTGCATTTACGAACGAAGTGGTGTCCTTTCCTATGTGGACTATTTTCGTTCCCGTGTCCAGATCCTGCCCGTTGCCTGAAAACGTTATTCCCGTGTATTCGCTTTTTGCCCTGTCGCCTTTTAAAATACTGTTGGGATAAAGATATGAAGTGTGGGATCCGAAAGAGCCGGATATCCATTCTATAGCGCCGTCTTCTTCTACGAGCGCTCGTTTTGAATTAAGATTGTACATGTTTTTTGACCAGTTTTCGATCGTCGAATAGCGTACAGTGGAATTTTTTCCTACATATATTTCTACGCAGCCTGCGTGAAGGTTTGCGACGTTGTATTTGGGCGCGGAACAGCCTTCGATAAAGTGCAGATACGCGTCGTCGTCGACTATTATTAGGGTGTGCTCGTATTGTCCTGCGCCCGGCGCGTTAAGGCGGAAATACGATTGCAGAGGAATATCCAAGTGAATCCCCTTGGGAACATATACGAACGATCCGCCCGACCAAACCGCTCCGTGCAGGGCCATAAACTTGTGTTCCTGCGGCGGAAGCAGGCGCATGAACTTTGATTTTACAAGATCGGCGTAAGGGCCTGTAAGGGCGCTTTCCATGTCGGTATATACGACGCCTTTTTTTGTCACTTCCTCTTTTACGTTGTGATAGACAAGTTCGGAATCGTATTGGGCTCCGACTCCGGCTAGAGCTTCCCGCTCCGCCTGCGGAATTCCAAGCCGCTCGAAGGTGTTTTTTATGTCGGCGGGAACTTCTTCCCATTTGCCTTTCATGCTCGTGTTTGCGCGCACGTATGAGGAAATATCTTCCATATTGAGTTCATCAAGCGGCGGGCCCCAGTCGGGAAGAGGAATTTTATTGTAAAGTTTTAGAGATCTTAGCCGAAATTCTCTCATCCACTCAGGATCGTTTTTTTCTTTGGAAATGGTTTCTACTGTCTCGCGGGTAAGTCCGCCGCTCAGACGGTAAAAATCGCTTTCGTCGTCTTTAAAATCGTAAAGATTGCGATTTATGTCATCTATTTTTGTTTTCTTTGTCATGATTTAAACCTTGCGTCAGAGATTTGCCGTCATTTGACTTTGAATAGGTTTGCCGCCTGCAAGACTTTGAGATGCCCCGCCGCCGAATTTTTCAAAACCGTTTTTGTTTATCTCTTCGATCAAGGAAATATTGCCGGTTTTTACTAGACACCCTTTTACGATAACGTGCACGTAATCCACCTTGATGCTTTCAAGGATTTTTGCGCTGTGCGTTATTATTAAAAGCGAGCCGTCTCCCGCTTTTTGAAACTCTTTTATGCCCTTTGAAACCGTGCGCACTGCGTCCACGTCGAGTCCCGAATCTGTTTCGTCAAGGATTGCGAATTTGGGCTCCAGCATGAGCATCTGAAGTATTTCCGTCTTTTTTCTTTCTCCGCCCGAAAAGCCTACGTTGAGGTCGCGGTCGGCATAGGAAAGATCCATATTAAGCAGATTCATTTTTTCTTCGATCTTTTTTCTTACCGTAAAGAGATTTTGGCGTTTTCCCGAGCACTGTTCCATAGCGCTTCGAATGAATTTTGCGACGCTTATGCCGGGAATTTCGACCGGGGTTTGAAAGGTCATAAACATACCCATTTTGGCTCTTTTGTCGGGTGGAAGACTTGTGATGTCTTCGGAATTGAAGTAGATGTTGCCGCCGCTGATATGATATGCAGGATGCCCCATTATAGCGTTGCCGAGAGTGGATTTGCCCGCTCCGTTGGGTCCCAGCAGGACGTGCGTTTCTCCGGGCATTATATTAAGATTTATGTCAGAGAGAATCTCTTTGTTTTTGATTCCCACCGACAAATTTTTTGCGGATAACAATATATTATTCATACGGAACTCCGTGAATTTAAAATTTAAGCATTGCTGTATGAGTTTAAATAAAATAATAAAAATATACAATGTCAAGTTTTTTCGCGCCTTTTGGGCCGGCGGCTTTTGTGTGGGCGCCGCAGCTACCGATTTGCCGCAGCCGATTTGGCGGCGTTTTTGTGGCAGCGCCGTTTTGCCGTGCGCCATAGCCGCCAGTTTGTCGCAGTCGTCAATCCGCCCCGGTCGCTTAGAGCGTTTTTTCGCCGTGCCGCTTCACAGCCTTGCTAGTCTGCCGATTTACTGATATTCTTAAATCACATGTTTCTTTAGCGAGGCAAAGCATGGAACAGATAATAACAAGTCTTTTGGATACCGATTTGTATAAGTTCAGCATGGGGCAGTTTGCCATGCGCAGATACGGCGACGCAAACGTGGAATGGAAATTCGTGTGCCGGACTAAAGACGTTCATTTTACCGCGCCGATGATCCGTGAAATAAAGCGCCAGCTGGAATTATACTGTAAATTGAATTTTACGGTGGAAGAAATAAATTATCTTTCGTCAATAAAATGGCTTGACAAGGGATATATTTCGTTTTTATCCGTATGGCATCCGATGATGGAACATTTTATTATTTCCGACGACGCCGACTGCGGTTTGAATATCAGAACGGTAGGGCCGTGGTTTTTAACCATATATTACGAAACTCCGGTTCTTTCCATCGTAAACGAAGTTTATTACAGTTTTAAATATAAAAACGAATACGATAAAATAGCGCAGTCAGCCATCGAACGCACAAAGCAAAAAATCGCCGATCTCGGCAGCAAAAAATATGTCATAGGTTCTTTTTCCGAATTCGGAACGCGCCGCCGTCTTAATTTCCATATTCAGCTTGAAGTGATACGCATGTTCAAGCAGGCGGATCAAGAAGGGCGTTTGGGCTCTTCTCAGTTCAACGGAACTTCAAACGTTATGATCGCGATGCGTGAAAACATAAGACCCATAGGTACTATGGCTCATGAAGTTTTTATGGTGACGGGGCAGGGGTATCCTGAACGCAATCCCGCTTATTCTAATAAATTTGTTATGGACGAATGGCACGACTTGTACGGCATACAGCTGGGCATCGCTCTTACGGATTGCATAACTACCGACTGTTTTTTGCTCGATTTTGACATTAAAAACGCAATGCTTTTTGCCGGCGTAAGAAACGATTCCGGCGATCCTTTTGAATGGGCGCGTAAAATGATAGCGCATTATAAAAAACTCGGCATTGATCCCAAAACCAAAACCCTGCTTTTCAGCGACAATCTTGACTTTGACATGGCCGATAAAATTTATAGAGAATTCGGCGATCAGGCGCGGGTTTCTTTCGGTATAGGAACGTTTCTTGTAAACGACACCTATGTTCCTCCTTTGAACATTGTGATGAAAACGGTTCAAGCGAACGGAATTCCCGTTGTAAAAATTTCGGATTCGCCCGGAAAGGGCATAGGTGAAGATAAGGCTTATGAAGATTATTTGCAGCGCGCTATAGATTGGCGCATAAGCAACCGATAAAAGTTCTTTTACGCATTTTCGTTTATGTACGGACAGAGGACAAAATTATGGAATTATCTGAAACAGCAAAGGCCTTATTGACGGGAAATTCCGCTATAAGAAAATCTTTTGAAGAAGGCGCCGAAATGGCAAAAAAGATCGGAGCTGAAAACGTTTTTGATTTCAGTCTCGGAAACCCTTGCGCACGAGCGCCTTCTAAGGTCAAAGAAAGCATTATCCGCCTTGTAAACGAATGCGACGGTCAATATCTTCACGGATACATGAAAAACGCAGGCTACGACGAAGTGAGAGAAGCCGTAGCGGAATCTTTGAACCGTCGTTACGGTATGAGATACGATGCAAAAAATATAGTCATGACGTCCGGAGCCGCAGGCGGACTTAACTGCATTTTTCGTGCGTTTTTAAATCCCGGCGAAGAAGTTGTGTGCTTTGCGCCTTTTTTCGGCGAGTATAAAAATTATGCCTCGAGCGCAGGCGGAAGGCTTGTAGCCGTTCCTCCTGACACAAACACGTTTCAGCCTAATCTTGACCTGCTTGATTCTTACATAAGCGAAAAAACAAAGATCATACTTTTGAACAATCCGAATAATCCAACAGGAGTGATCTATTCGTCTGAAATTTTTAAAAAACTTCAAGGAAAAATCAATGAAGCGCAAAAGAGGATCGGACACGAAATATGTGTAGTCTCCGACGAACCTTACAGAGAGCTTGCCTATGACGGAAATACCGTTCCGTACGTTCCGCTTTACATAAAAAACTGTATAGTAGTATATTCGTTCAGTAAATCCTTGTCCCTGCCCGGGGAAAGAATAGGTTACATCGCCGTTCCGCCTGAAACGCCTTTGGAAGTTATTTCGGCGCTTATCGCCGTTATGCGGGTAGGGTATGTAAACGCGCCTTCGCTGTTTCAGCTTGTGGTCAAAGACTGTCTTGAAGAAAAGGCAGATCTGGAATTTTACGACGTTAACAGAAGATGTCTTTACGAAGGACTCACCCGGTTGGGATTTACCTGCCTTAAACCGCAGGGAGCGTTTTATCTGTTTTTAAAATCTCCGGTTTCGGACGAGGCCGATTTTGTTGCGGAAGGCAAAAAACACAACATATTGATGATCCCGGGTTCCGCCTTCGGCTGCTCAGGTTATGTACGCCTTGCCTACTGTATTCCACAGGATAAGATAAAAAGATCGTTGGACGCATTTGCAGAATTGGCCAAAAAGTACTTTTAGACGAATACTGCTGTACTATCTGCCATTTTGGACGTATAGTTTGCCCCCTCTTGGTTTTGCCGAAAATGCCGCTGCGGCAGTCTGGCGTGCATTTGCTTCTTACATAGCTCCTTTGATATAATGCTTTCAACGGAGCGTATATTATGGATTTTAAAAGTGCGAAAAGCGAATATTCGGATTTCGGCGTAGATGTAGATAAAGTTCTTTCCGAACTGGAAAAGATTGCAATATCCGTACATTGCTGGCAGGGCGACGATGTGGGCGGTTTCGAGCGTCCCGGCGCCGTTTTAAGCGGCGGCGGGATTCAGACGACGGGCAATTATCCCGGCAAGGCAAGAAACATTGACGAGTTGAGAAGCGATTTTGAAAAGATTCTTACGCTCGACGGAGGTGCGCACCGCATAAATCTTCATGCAAGTTACGGAGACTTCAGCGGCGGCTTTGTAGATCGCGATAAAATCGAAGAAAAACATTTTTATTCCTGGATAGACTGGGCCAAAGAGAAAAAAATAGGAATAGATTTTAACGGAACGTTTTTCAGTCATCCCATGGCGGAAAGCGGTTTTACCCTTTCGAGCAAGGACAAGACCGTTCGTGAATTTTGGATAGAGCATGAAAAACGATGCCGCAGGATTGCGGCATATATCGGCAAAAATATGGGAACGCCGTGCATCCTTGATACGTGGATTCCTGACGGTGCAAAAAACATTACGGCCGACAAAATCGGTTACCGTGCTGTCTTAAAAGATTCCCTCGATAAAATTTTTAAAGAAAAATACGATAAGCGTCTCATGCGCGACGCGCTTGAAACAAAGCTTTTCGGTATAGGTTCCGAATCGTTTGTAGTCGGTTCTCACGAATTCTACATGAATTATGCGGCAAGAAATTCCCTTATGCTTTGCATAGACATGGGACATTTCAATATAGGAGAAGACGTTTCGGATAAACTTTCTTCGATTCTTCTTTTTGACGATGAAGTTCTCATGCACATAAGCCGGCCGCTGCATTGGGACAGCGATCACGTCGTTTTGTTTAACGACGCCGTAAAATCGGTGGCGGAAGAGCTTGTAAGAAGCGGAAAACTTACGAATGTTCACATAGGTCTTGATTTTTTTGATGCTTCCATAAACCGCATAGGAGCGTGGGCGGTAGGCACGCGTTCAACTCGCAAAGCTCTGCTTTTCGCTATGCTTGAACCGCTGGACACTCTTATAGAACTTGAACAAGCCGGGAGAGAGTTTGAAAAAATGGCTCTGCTGGAGCGGCAAGCGACGCTTCCTTTCGGTTCCGTCTGGAAAGAATACTGCCGCAGAACAGGCGTCCCTGACGACGATGAAATGGTAAAAATTGTATGTGATTATGAAAAGAAGGTTCTGTCCGGTCGGAAATGATTTGCGGCAAAGGTTAAAGAGTCGGCGCTTTTTTATTAGGAGATGTTATGGAATCCATTTTAGATATTGAAGTTATACAAGGGTATATAAGGATGTGTAACGACGGCTGGCTTTTAGGCTGGCACGAAAGAAACGGCGGAAATTTGACATACAGGATGAAAGGCGAAGAAGTAGAAGCCTGTCGCAAGTTTTTTAAAAAGGCCCCCGGCGATTGGGTTTTAATGGACGTTCGGGCCGAAAATCTTAAAAACGAATATTTTATAAGCACAGGAAGCGGTAAATTTTTTAGAAACGTCGTTTTAGCGCCTCAAGATAATATATGTATTGTTGAAATAAACGGCAGCGGCGACGGTTATCGTATCGTTTGGGGGCTTGAAAAAGGCGGGCGCCCTACGAGCGAATTTTCGTCTCATTTTTTAAATCACAGCGTAAAGAAGGAAATAACGAACGGAGAATACCGCGTCATCTATCACGCTCATCCTGCAAATTTAATTGCAATGACTTACGTTCTGCCCTTGACGGCTAAGGCGTTCAGTCGTGCGCTGTGGCAAAGCGCCACCGAATGTCCCGTCGTGTTTCCGGGAGGGGTGGGAGTCGTGGAATGGATGGTTCCCGGCGGAGCGGACATTGCGCGGGCGACAAGTTCCCTTATGAGAGAATTTGACGCGGCCGTGTGGGCTCATCACGGGCTTTTTTGTGCGGGGCCCGACTTTGACATAACGTTCGGTCTCATGCATACGATAGAAAAGTCCGCTGAAATATACGTAAAAGTCCTTTCGACGGGCAAAAAGGTTTTGCAGACAATCACCGACAAAGACCTTCGTGCCGTAGCCCGCGATTTTAAGGTAAATTTAAACGAAAAATTTTTGGATAAGTGACACTCGGCGATCCGCTCCGACCGCCTTAAAACGTTCCCGCGACAATTACAAGCTGGCTTGCGAAGCAAGCCGTTTGCCGCAAACTCGCTAAAAGCTCATGCCAAGCGAAAAGGTGTATTGAAAAAAATCTTTCGGAACATTATACGCCAGAACAAAGCTGAGCGCGGGAATCATGATCTTTGAAAGATACATTTTTATTCCGCCCAAAGGGCCGTGACAAATTAAGGAAGTTTCGTCCCAGTCTTCTGCGGCGCAAAATTCGTACATACCGTATACTGAAAAATTACCTATCTCCGTTTTAACGGCGATTGCTTCAAATCCTGCCGATGCGCCTGCGATCTTTTCCGTAATAAAGTCGTTGGGCAAAGTAAATATTCCTACGGAAGAGTTTGAATTATATTCCGTGCGCAAAAGGTCTATACCGTATGACATGGCTGCATGAGAGACAAATCGCGTACGGGGGAACAAAAGTTTTTGAAAATGAAAATTTATTTCCGTATTTTGTGAAAATCCGTTAAGGTCGGAAAAATAAACGGTTCCCTGCAAAACGGCGGAACGTTCGGAAATATACCAACCGTCCCAATCCGCTTTACTGAATGTAAGGTTCGGTATGACGCAAAAATTGCGGCTTGATTTGAATATGTCGGTAGGATCGTCTATCTTATGTTGCAAATATGCAAAGCCAAGGCCGCCTGAAAATTCTTTCGTAAATTTTTCAAGCAGGGAAACCGTAATGTTCCAGCTGAAAGCGTCATATTTCAACAAAAGTTCATCGGAGGAATTTGTTATTTCATTTGTCCTGTTTGACAGCATTCCGAAAACCGCAAATCCCGGATGTGAAATATCCGTGGCTCCCTTGGTAAATGACGCCATTCCTAACGCGGCTTCTTTTGAAAATATACCGCCTACGACGAATGAATCCTTTCGGCCGAAGGCGTTAGTGTCCATAACAAAGCCTCCTCCCGAAAAAGATCCGTTTGAATATGAGGCAATCGGGAGGGGTATAAAACTTATTTTTTCTTTTACCGTAATATGAAGAATCGGCGCATCGCTTTCCGTCTCTTCAAGCGCAATTTGAATGTCCGAAAAAAGCCCTTCTTCTATGAGATCGCTTTCAACGTCTTTAAGATTAATTTCGCCGCTGTCCATAAGAGTGTATTTTTTCAGCACGTTTTGAATGTAAGAATTACGCGTTTTCTTTAGGCCGTCCACTTTGATCTGTGAAACGGGCTCCGCATAAATACAGCCTGCCGCCGATAGATAAAGAGCCGCCGTAAAGACGGTAAAGGCGGTTACAAATGCGGCTGCACGGACATGGTTATGCAATAAGATTTTTATATTTTTTATAATACAGGTCATTTTTTCCTCTTTTCAAAGCTCAAGATTCAAGCCGTTTAGGAAACTATTCTATACCATATGCATAAAAAATAAAATACGGCGCATAAGCGCAGTAAGCGGCGCATAAGTGTGCATTGTGTCGGACATGCAAAAAAAACGCCCTGACCTAAGATCAGGGCGGAATGAGGAGATTTTTTCAAGTCAAAATTTTATTATATGAATCATTCGTACCGTCATCGGCATAGACAAGGCTGTCCATCAATTTGAGGTTAACTTTTTGATCGATGCCGATATTGTCAAATGCATGGGGATCGGAAATGACACGAACCGAAATTCCGCCGCCAATATCAATCTGGCAATCATTTTCATTTCCAAGGTAATAGATTGTCTTGAGAGTTCCGGTCAAATCGCCGCCGTCAGAAACGATTTTCACATTTTCAGGTCGAAGTGTAAGGACCACATCGCCGGTCTTATCGCCGCCATAGGCAATACTCTGTTCCGTACCTTTCAGAAACAGGCGGCCGTCTTTTACCGTGCCTTTTAGGAAGTTTGCCTTGCCGACAAAGTTTGCAACAAACTGGTTTACCGGATGACAATAAATTTCAAGAGGAGAGCCGACCTGTTGAACCACGCCATTGTTCATAAGAAACACACGGTCGGACATTGTCATTGCTTCAACCTGATCGTGGGTTACATATACAACCGTAATTCCAAGTCTTTTCTGAATTTCTTTTATTTCAAAACGCATGCTTTCACGCAGTTTTGCGTCAAGGTTCGAAAGCGGCTCATCGAGCAGCAGAAGTTTCGGCTTTGCAACCAATGCACGGCCGAGAGCCACACGCTGCTGCTGTCCGCCTGAAAGCTGAGACGGCATACGGTCTTTATACTGCCCCAGATGAACAACTTCAAGTATGCTTTCAACATCCTTCCTTATCTGCTCTCTGCTCATCTTCAGTATCTTCAACGGATAAGCAACATTGTCGAACACATTCATATGCGGCCAGACCGCATAGGTCTGAAAGACCATTCCAATTCCACGTCTTTCAGGCGGAAGAAATACCTTGTCGTCTGAAACGACATTTCCGTCAATCAAGATGGCGCCGCTTGTCTGCTTGTGAAAACCTGCAATCATCCTAAGGAGAGTGGTTTTCCCGCATCCTGAAGGACCAAGAAGAGTTATGAACTCCCCGTCTTTTATCTCCGCATTGAATTTTTTTATTACCACTTCCGAACCGAACGCTTTTACAACGTCTTTTATAGTTACTGTAGACATTTTTTTCCTCCTAATCGGCTAACCTTCAGGTTAGATTGAGAACTTACCCTTTGTCATTTTATTCAAAACCGTGTTCAATATGATGACGATGATCAAAATCCCTACCGCCAGGGCCGAAGCCGTCTGCTGGCTTGTAAATGTCTGATATTCGAACAACTGCACGCCTAAAGTCATAGTATCTTTTGAATACAACAAGGTAGACATGGTAAGTTCATAGAAACATGGCATGAAAATCAGGAACCAGCCTGCAACGGCAGACGGGCTTATAAGCGGAAGGACAACATCCTTCAGACGGCGAAGCCATCCGGCTCCCGCAATCTGAGCCGCTTCTTCCAGCGAAGGGCTGATCTGAGTAAAAGCGGAAACTACTGTCCGCATACCCATCATCATGTATTTGATCATGTAAGCAATAACCATGATGCTAACCGTGTTATATATGTTTATTCCAAACTTTCCGGTCATCGTCATGATCAAAGCCAATGCGATTACAACACTCGGTGTTCCGGATCCCACGGTGATAAGGAAGTCGGGAATTCCACGGCCTTTTGTCGTCGTACGCTTTAAAAGCCATGCCATTGTGATGCTGACCACCATCCCGAAGGTCGCTGCCAGAATTGCCATGTAGACACTGTTCTTGAATGCCGTTATGATCGCCTTTCTGGAAAGGACAATCTTCCAATATTTCCATGTTATGTTCTTAGCGGCAAAGAAGGGTTTTCCCATATTCTGCGTGATTGAAGTCGCAATCACCGTCCAGAACGGTATGACCACAACAACAACGGCAAACAAAGACACAAGGGCTGTAATCGGGATTCTCCAACGGCCAAGGTCAACAATAGCCGGATGTGTGGACTTACCTGAGACAGTAATATACTCTTTCTTACCGACAACAAAGTTTGAAACATATAGAATTATCAAAGCAACGACCATAAGAAACACCGCAAGACAAATCGCATGCGTAAGGCCTTCCGAGTTGCCGATCTGAACATAATCGACGATTCGAGTAGTCACGGTATAGATCTGACCCGGAGCGCCGATGATCGAAGGAATTCCATAGGCCGAAGCCGATGCCACAAACATGAGCAATGACGCTGCAATGAGGCTGGGCAAAGTTAACGGAATTGTAACCGAAAGCAATGTCTTCAGTGGCGACGCCCCTGAAATTCTCGAGGCCTCTTCCAAAGAAGGATCCATTTTCTCCATTGCTCTTGAAATAGTGATGAAAGCATAGGGATAATAGAAGGTTGTAAGTACCCATACCACACCGCCGGTCGTATATATGTTAAACGGACAGGAAGGCAGATGGAATATTTTCATCAAAACAACGTTCATCGTTCCTACCGTAGGGTTTAAAAGGCGGAGCCATGCCATAGCTCCAACATACGGCGGAACCATATATGTCATAACAAATATCGTCCTGAATAATTTCTTTCCATAAAGGTTTGTGCGTCCGACAAGCCATGCCAAAGGGAAAGCCAGCAAAACGCCGAAAACCATTGTAAGCGTTGCCGTAACAAGAGTTGTCTTTAAACAAGTCCAGTTAAGCGCATAAGAATAGATGTTCTTAAAACCGGATAATGAAAAGCTGCCGTCTATATAAACGGAGCGGACAATAAGATAAAAAATCGGGAACACTTGAAAAACAAGCATGAATCCGACAATTACAGATATGATTATACACTTGAAATCAAAATAGAATTTCTGATCCAGTGTTTCTTGCTGATTCATATTCCAGCTCCTGAAAAGGGAATGCAGCCGTCTGCGGAAACTACAGGCGGCTTTAAAAAATTATATGAAACTACTTCTTGATTGTGATTTTTTCTTCAAACATTGTGCGGATTGTGTCGCGTTCCTTGTAACACTTCTCCCAGTCAATATCAATTGTCTTGGCAAACATCTTATCGTTTGGAAGAGAATCATACGGCGTGTAATCAACGTCTTTTCTGACAGAGTGCATCCAGCCTTTGACGATAGCTTTCTGTCCTTCTTTTGAAAGGAACCAGTCTGTAAGAACTTCACAGGCGGGAATGTTATTATTTGCACTGTATTTCGCTTCAACTGTCATGATCGCAGACGGGCATGACAGGACACCGTCTTCAGGATAGATGCATTCGATCTTTGAACCTTCTTCTTCACGTTTCTTTAGAACAGACTCCTCAAGAATCATGATCTGTTTGCATTCACCTGTCTCAAGTTTTGTAAGAGCTACGGAACCTGATTCTACAGCCACTTTCTGCTTATTAAGAGCCTTGAAATAGTCTTCGCCATAAGCGCCTAGAAGACCGACAATCGAAGCCATTGCCGTTCCCGATGTAAGCGGATTGGACATGGAGATATATCCTGAAAGCCTTGGATCTGTAGCAAATTCCTTAAATGTTACGGGAATATCCTTGCCTTTAGTATATTTTTCAGGGTTATAGGCTAATACCATAGTGCAGATACGTACAGGATACCATGAACCGTCAGCGTCATAGGCAAATGCGAGATTTGCGGCTTCCGGTGTCTTGTATTTGTGGAGAAGCCCAGCTTCCTTCAACTCAAGTGCATAGGCAGGTTCTGCAACCATTAGGATGTCGCATCCTAATTTTCCGCTTTCTTTTTCTGCAGCAATCTTTGCCTGAAGTTTTCCTGTTCCGCCATAGAAGAATTCCACATCGCAGTTTGGGAAAAGGGTTTCAAGTTCCGTATCAATAGCATCGATAATGTCCTGATACATTGAAGTGTAGATAACAACCTTGCCGCTAACATTAGCATTTGCTCCGGCCGAAACGGTTTCTTTTTGACCGGCCGCAAAAACCATTGAGCATACGGCAATCATAGCCGCAGGAACAATAAACTTTTTCATCATATCCTCCTATAATAAACGGTAATGTACTTTTACCTTTTATCCAGTATAATTTAGAAAGGCAGGATTCATAGTGTTTGTAAATTTTTTTAAGTTTTGTAACTTATGTAAATCACAGATACATAAATTAGCTTCTCCACTAAAAAAACGTCCCATTTTCTTTCAGATATTCTTCGTCAACACCGCCATTTCAATTTTTGCAATCAGCTTCGTTTCCATTACAATTCTTTCGACAAATCTGGAAAGAACAAAACAGCTTCTCATTTCAAACTGTGAAAACATGGCTACAAGCCTTGCGGAAAACTACATAATATATGATGCGCTGGTTTCAAAAATGGCTACTACAAGACTTATCACATACCTTGACAACATCGTAAAAAACTCCACAACAATCGACAGCATCACTATAATCGACACAAAACGGATATGCATCTATCACTACGACGGAATGCCGGTCGGTACGGAAATTCCGATTCTTCCGCTGAACAACAAGAAAATCCAGACCCAGATGATAGAGATTGGGACCGACAACAAGGGACGGCCTATCAAGCAACTTTGCGCCTTTGTTTCAATCAAAACCGAAAGCGGAGTTATATACGGGTACGCAATCGTCGGAATTTATATGAACACATTGAGAAATCTGAATCGCTCGTATATACTGCGCTATTTTCTGATAGTTCTGGCGACTCTTGCCACAACAGTTTCAACCTCTTATTTTATCATTTCACGTATCAGGAAAAGCCTTATGGGGTACGAACCGGAATCTTTCGCAAACCTGCTTATCCGCCGCAACAAAGTTCTTGACAATCTTGAGGAAGGTCTGATTGCAATCGACACGAACGGAAACATCAGCGTATGCACAGAAAGCGCATGCAGACTTTTTAATCTTCCAAAAGGAAATTATGAAGGCAGAAACCTCAAAGAACTGAAAATCTGCACGGAGTTGCTGCCGGTCATTGAATCCGGTAAGGCGGAATACAACGTTCCGCAGACCCACGAAACGAATTCTTTGATCACAAATTTCATGCCTATGAAAGAAGGAGATCACATAATCGGTGCGGTTGCAATCATCAGAGATCACACGACATTCAAAAACATGGCCGAAGAGCTTACAGGATTCCGTTTCATAGTTGAAGCCTTGCGCTCAAATATGCACAACTTCAAGAATGAACTGCACATCCTGCTTGGAATGCTTCAGCTCAAGGAATACGACCTTGCAATGGATTACATAACACATTTCAATTCATTGCAGACATCCCAGAACACCGTAATAAAAAACATACAGAACAAGACGATTGCCGCTCTTATCCTGGGAAAAACGAATGAGGCGAAGGAACAGGGCATTGACCTCCTTCTGGAAAACACAAGCACATTGCCGCGGCACGATCCGTATCTAAGCACATCTCAACTTACAATCATACTTGGAAACATCCTTGAAAATGCGATTGAAGCCACAAAATCAATAGAAAAGGGCGGACAAATCAAACTTTTCATTTCCTCTGATGTTTCCTGTCTGCGCATAAATGTGGACGACAACGGATCCGGAATTCCAACGGAATTCCAGGATAAAATATTCAATCGGGGTTTTTCAACCAAAAAGGAAAAGAAGGAGAACCACGGAATCGGCCTTTATTCCGTAAATAAGATAATTCAGGACTGCAAGGGCATGATCCAGATTGACAGCGCTCCCGGCGAAGGCACTTCCATTTCCATTCATATAAACAAAAAACGAGGGGCAATAATTTCACCCGAATACACTGAAAAGGATACCGATATATGATCACAGCAGCTATTATTGAAGATGACCCTATGGTCTGCGAAATAAACAAACGCTATCTGGAAAAAGACGGAAGGATGGATGTAATTACTACATTCAACAACGGAGTTGAAGCCCTGAACTACCTTACGTCAAATGAAGTTTCCCTGATACTCCTTGATGTCTACATGCCAAAACTCAACGGCTTTGAATTCCTGAAGACGATCCGCAGCAAAAACATCTGTTCGGACGTCATCCTTGTAACCGCAGCGAACGATTTTGCCAGCATGGAAAAAGCATTGCAGCTAGGCGCCTTGGATTATCTTGTAAAACCTTTTGAATACAAGCGCTTTACTCAAGCCTTGGACAAATTCTTCTTCAAGCAGAAGATGCATGGAAAACTCCATGTTCCACTTTCCCAGAAAGAAGCCGACGAGCTGTTCAGCAACCAGGAAAATTTGAACACAGAGCCTTTTGTGAAAGGGATCCAAAGCCGTACACTTAAAGTGATAAAAGATCACTTTACTAAACACAAAGGCAAAAAGTTTTCCGGCACGGAACTTGCAAAAGAGATCGGACTTTCCCGAGTGACAGTCCATAAATATCTGAATTACCTTGAAACACAGAAATTCCTAAACACCGAAATAGACTATGAAACCGATGGCCGCCCGCGGCTTTTGTACTTTACGGCTGAAAACCGGAATGCATAGTCGTCCGCTTCAGATCCTTTGCGACAAGTTTTTATTCGTCTTTTGCCCAGTCAAAGGCATATTTTACGGCCTTTTGCCAACCCTTTAATATTTTAAGGCGCTCTTCGGACGGCATTTCAGGTTTGAAAAGTTTATCGACGGCGCGGTTTTTAATCACGTCGTCTTTGTCTTTCCAATATCCTGTGGCAAGACCTGCAAGATAGGCCGCTCCCGTGGCCGTGCTTTCGACGCAGCGCGGACGCTGGATAGGCGCATTTATTATATCGGCCTGTGTCTGCATAAGAAAATTATTTTTACACGCTCCTCCGTCTACTTTCAATACCGAAAGATCTATTCCCGAATCTTTTTTCATGGCGGAAAGAACGTCGTTTGTTAAGAACGCTATGGATTGCAGCGTTGCCCTTATGATGTGATACTTATTGACTCCGCGCGTTATTCCCACGATGATACCGCGCGCATATTGATCCCAGTACGGCGCTCCCAGTCCTGTAAAGGCGGGGACTACATAGCAGCCGTGCGTGTCTTTTACGCGCGTCGCCATATATTCCGAGTCCGCAGACGTGTCGATTATGCGAAGCTCGTCGCGAAGCCATTGGACGGCGGCCCCTGCGACGAAGATGGAACCTTCGAGCGCATAGTTGATTTTTCCGTCGATTCCCCATGCGATCGTCGTGATAAGCCCGTTTTTTGACGAAACGGGTTTTTCGCCGGTATTCATAAGCATAAAACAACCGGTGCCGTATGTGTTTTTTGCTTCTCCCGCATTAAAACACGTCTGTCCGAATAAGGCCGCCTGTTGATCGCCTGCGGCTCCCGCTATTTTTACGGATTTTCCGAAATAAGAAGAATCGGCTTCGCCGTAAACGCAGCTTGAAGGCTTTACTTCAGGCAGCATACTTTTAGGAATGTTTAAAATCTTTAAAATCTCGTCGTCCCACTGTAACGTGTGGATGTTGAAAAGCATTGTCCTGGAAGCGTTCGAATAGTCCGTTACATGGGTTTTCCCCTGTGAAAGTTTCCAAATCAGCCATGTGTCTATAGTGCCGAACAGAAGTTCGCCGTTTTCAGCCTTTTCTCTTGCTCCGCGAACGTTCTCAAGTATCCAGCGCAGTTTTGTTCCTGAAAAATACGCGTCAAGGATAAGTCCCGTCTTATCCCTAAACAGATCCGAAAGCCCCTGCCGTTTAAGAGAATCGACAAATTCCGCCGTTCTGCGGCATTGCCACACTATCGCATTGTATACAGGTTCGCCTGTGTTTTTGTCCCAAACTACGGTAGTTTCCCTTTGGTTTGCGATTCCTATAGCTTCGATGTTTTCCGCCTTGGCTCCTATTTTTTCCATAGCTTCAACGGCGACTGCGTACTGCGTTGCCCAAATTTCATTTGCGTCGTGTTCCACCCATCCGGGTTTAGGATAGATCTGCCGGAATTCTTTTTGCGCCGTACCGCATATGCGGCCTTTTTTATTAAAGAGGATACAGCGATTGCTGGTGGTTCCCGAATCCAAAGACATAATATATTTAGACATTTTATCCCTCCGTAATAAATTCGGCAATTTTTTGTAAAGCTGTGATCTATCCGGTTGTACTTACGATAATTTTAACAGTATTTGACAGTCCCGACAATCCTATGATAGCCTGTTTGTATAAGGGAAACTTAAGCGGGGCATGGCGATGGATTTTTTTTCGGATTCAAAGATAATTACGGCTGTAAGAAACGAGGATACTTTTAATAAATGTTTGAAAAGCGATTGTAAGGTTGTTTTTCTTTTATTCGGCACTATTCTTACCGTTTCCGACTATGTGCGAAAGTTGAAGGAACATAATAAAACCGTCTTCGTTCATCTTGATTTGATCGAAGGGCTTTCAAGCAGCAGGTCGTCGGTCGACTATATCGATAAGATGACCGAAGCCGACGGAATAATTTCCATAAAGCAAAGTCTTTTGAAATACGCCAAAACGCTCGGTTTTATAACAGTCCTTCGCGTTTTTATGCTGGATTCAAAATCGATAGAATCTCTTGAAAAAATCGATTCGGATCCGTCCGTTGATATAATAGAAATGATGCCCGGCGTAACGCTTACCATTTTATGCAATGAAATCGCAGGCAGCAAAAAGACGATTATAGCAGGCGGCCTTATAAGAAGCGGGGACGATGTTACGAGGATTCTCCGCTCGGGCGCGAGCGCCATCTCCACGTCCGACAGCCGCCTTTGGGAATAAGCGCTTACGCGGTTTGGGCGGTTTTTTGTTCGGTCAGCAAAGAGGCTATGTCGTCAATCTTTTGCTGCCGCACGATCGCCTTTGTAACTTCAAGCTTCTTTTTGCCTTTTATGCTCGGAACTTCAAACATAAAATCCATGAGGATTTTTTCGACGATTGTGCGCAGTCCTCTGGCTCCCGTCTTTTGTTTTATCGCTATATCCGCTATTTCTTCAATCGCCTCATCCGTAAAAGACAGGTTAACGTCGTCAATGGCGAATGACGCCTTAAACTGCTTCGTAATGGCATTTTTAGGCTGGGTTAGAATTGCGACCAAGTCGTCTTTCGTGAGTTCTTTTAAAGCGACCATTATAGGCATGCGTCCGATCAATTCCGGAATTAGACCGAATTTTACCAGATCGTCGGGACAGACTTGATTTAGCAGCGCCATGCGCTGTTCTCCGCTCATCGTGTTTATATTTGAACCGAATCCCATAGAATGTTCGGAAATGCGCTGTTCAATGATTTTGTCGAGCCCCACAAATGCTCCCCCGAGTATAAAAAGAATGTTAGTGGTGTCTATTTCAATCATTTCCTGATTGGGATGTTTCCGCCCGCCTTGGGGAGGGACGCTTGCCTTTGTGCCTTCTATTATTTTAAGCAAGGCTTGCTGAACGCCTTCGCCTGAAACATCCCGCGTTATGGATGTGTTTTCACTTTTACGTGAAATTTTATCGATTTCGTCGATAAAGACGATTCCGCGCTCCGCTGAAGCTATGTTACCGTCTGCAGCGTTTATAAGTTTTAAAAGCACGTTTTCGACGTCTTCGCCTACATAACCCGCCTCGGTTAGCGTCGTAGCGTCGGCTATGGCAAAAGGAACCTTTAGCCTTTGGGCGAGAGTCTTCGCAAGCAAAGTTTTACCGCTGCCGGTAGGGCCTATTAAAAGAACGTTAGATTTTTCGATCTGTATGTCGTTTTCCTGCTTTTTATTTGCGGACTTGGACATTCGTTTGTAATGATTATATACGGCCACCGAAAGAATCTTTTTTGCATCGTCCTGACCGACCACATATTGGTCCAAATAGTTTTTAAACTCTTTGGGAGAAGGAACCTCGCTCATCTCTATGGGAGAAACTGAACGCTCTTCCTGATCGAGGACGCTCTGACATACGGCCGTACATTGATCGCATATAAAGATATTTCCTGCAGGTGCCGCCACTAATCTCCGTTTTTCGTCTGCGGGTTTGCCGCAAAAAGAACAATATTGGGACGATGAATTACCGAATCTTATCATCTTTTTTTCTTCCCTCCATAATGTGGTCGATAATGCCGTATTCGAGCGCTTCTTTTGCCGGCATGTAAAAGTCTCTTTCCATATCGGCTGCAACTTTCTTTTCCGGTTTTTTTGTTTTTTCAGCAAAGTACTGTATCGTAAGCTTTTTTAACCTTATGATCTCTTTAGCCTGAATTGCGATGTCGCTTTCCTGTCCTTGAACTCCGCCCCAAGGTTGGTGGATCATCACACGTGAAGAGGGTAGTGCGAACCTTTTTCCCTCGGAACCGCCTGCAAGCAGGATTGCCGCCATGCTTGCCGCCTGTCCCATGCATATCGTCTGAATATCGCATCTTACGTATTGCATGGTATCGTATATTGCAAGTCCGGCCGTGACCGAGCCTCCCGGAGAATTTATATACATGCTTATGTCTTTTTCGGGATTTTCGGATTCGAGAAACAGTATTTGCGCTACAATCAGATCGGCCATGGCGTCGTTAATATCACCGTCTACAAATATGATTCTGTCCTTTAAGAGTCGTGAAAAAATGTCATATGTGCGCTCTCCGTTTCCGCTGCGTTCCACGACATACGGAACAAGAGAATTCATCCGTTCATTCATCATCCACCTTCCTTAAAAAACGGCATCCTCGGAAATTGAAATTTCCTCGTATGCCGTTTTCGTGCGCACTTTGCGCACAATTAAATCGGCAATATAAAATTATATCCTATAATATACAAATAAATAAGAGATTAGGCAAAAAAAAAATAGGGCTGCCGAAAAAGTAACCGACTTTTGAGACAGCCCCATTTTCCCGCGTTTGCAGAAATCCGTCAGCGTTTGAACAGATCCGCAAATGCTACCTTATCGCCTTTGACAACTTTTACTTCGCCGTAAAGCTGTTTATAAAGTTTTTGCTCCTTTGCTTCGTCGATAAGATATTCTTTGGCTCTGGGATCCGCATAGCGTTTTTTTATTTCATCTACCGTCGCGCCGCTTTCTTCGGCTATGCGCTTGTATTCTTCGTCAATCTCTTCGGGCGTTATTGAAATATTTCGGTCACGCAAAAGCGATTCCACTATAATTCTTGATTTAAGCATCTTTTCACTGTCGCCTGTCCATTCTTTAAGCATTCCTTCTTTTGACTGTCCGGCCGAACTTATCATTTTATCGAGCTGTTCGGTTGTCGTTTGGAATTGCTGTGCCATCATCTTCCAGCGGCTCTGAAGTTCCGCGTCAAGCATCGAAGACGGAATGTCGAATTTGTTTTTTTCTATAAGCTGAGAAAGCAAGTCGTTGTTCTTCATTTCCGATATACGGCGATTTTTTGCAAGTTCAAGGTTCTTCGTGATATCTTTTTTTAGGTCGTCAAGGGTTTTATATTTTTCATTTACGTCCTGCGCCAACTCGTCGTCAAGCTTGGGCAAATTCCTTATTTTTATTGCCGTAACCGTCACGCTGATTTTTTTTGTTTTTCCGGCGAGCTCTTTGTTGTCGTCGTCTTTTTTATATTTTTTAACGATGTCCTTTGTTTCGCCTTTTTTCATTCCTATTATATCATCGTCGATCTTATAGATATTTTCTCCGCTGCCTACGGTAAAGACAAACCCTTCCCGTTTTGACGATTCTATCACATTGCCGTCGTCGTCCGTTTCGCTGTAGTTGATCGTAACTATATCGTCCTTTTGAACTTTTTCATCGTCTTTTTTGTCCATCACTGTGGCGTTACGATCCTGAACGGCCTTAAGCTCTTCTTCGACTTCTTTTTCCGTTATAGTTACCTGCGGTTCTTTTACAGTGACGCCTTTGACATCGATGTTTTTTACTCTCGGAAATACGTCATAGGTTACCGAAAAAGTCAAATCTTTGGCCGCGTCGAATTCCGGAAGAGTGTCCATAGCCGGTTGCGCATACGGTAGCGGGCGAAGTTCTTTTTCATTTTCGTCGGAAAAAATTTCGTTTAACGCTTTGTCTATTAAGTCGGTCATAACGTCGGCTTTAAGGGCGTTCCCGTATTTTCTTTCCAAAATGGAAACAGGTACGTGGCCTTTTCTGAATCCGGGGACTTGGGCATTTTTAGCATATTTTAAGACGATCTGTTTGTAGTTTTCAGCTACATCGTCTTTATCAACGGTAACCGTCAATTTAACGGCGGATTTTTCCAGTTCTTCAATTTTTTTCGAGAGTTTCATGCGTACGTCCCCTTAAAATAAAATAGGTGAATATAAAGTAAAAAAGCGATCCGGATCGCTCCGCATCGCCGTTTTATAAGAGCGGGAAACGGGAGTCGGACCCGCGACATCCACCTTGGCAAGGTGGCGCTCTACCACTGAGCTATTCCCGCAAAAATTATGGTAAAAACCGTTCCTTAAAATTGCGTCGCCGCAGAAATCGTCAGATTTCGAGGGTGGCGCATACGTTAATTCGCGACGTTTCGGCTTTGCCTGAAACTCGCAGTTTAACGAGACGGCGTCATATAGCCGTCGAAGTTAAACGTTCGGTTTTTGTGCTCAAATATTGAACGGCAGCTTTTGCACCGCTTTATCTTTATAAGAGCGGGAAACGGGAGTCGGACCCGCGACATCCACCTTGGCAAGGTGGCGCTCTACCACTGAGCTATTCCCGCAAGTATTTTGCGCATACTTTAAAACTAAAATATGCGAGAGGAGGGACTTGAACCCTCAAGCCTAAGCACTAGATCCTAAGTCTAGCGTGTCTGCCAATTCCACCACTCTCGCGTTCGGACCGTGAGCCTGTTCGCTTGGATCGATAAAGGCATTTTAATGAGCCATGCCGGCTTCGAACCGACGACCCGCAGATTAAGAGTCTGCTGCTCTACCAACTGAGCTAATGGCCCTTGTTTGTTACTTATGATATGGATATTGCGTCCGACACGGCTCGAACGTGCGACCTACGGATTCGAAGTCCGTTGCTCTATCCAGCTGAGCTACGAACGCATATCAACAGGTTACAGCCGCGCTGTATCTTGTAGCAAGGGTGCCGGGTGGGATTTGAACCCACGACAACCAGATCCACAATCTGGCGCTCTACCCCTGAACTACTGGCACCAAGTAACTGATAAAACCTAATATAACAAAAAAAACTTTACTTAGTCAAGCCGGCGGGGCGGCGAAAAAGACGGAGGCAAAAACAGCGGATGGCGCACTGGCGGTGTTGTTCGCAACGGTGGCGGCGCCGTGCGTAACAGCGTAAGAAGTTTGCCGGAAAATTTAGTGTGCAGGCATAAATATCGGAAAGCGTATTTATATTAATATTTTTTATAAAGCCGTTTTTTTTTATGCCGATAATGAAAACGGAGAAGTGCAAATGACAGAAATGGAAAAAACGCTTGAAATTACCGATATACTTAAAAGTCAGAATCTTATCCTTGATTCCATTATTTCAGCTCAAGTAAAAATACGCGAAGCCGTAAAAGTAAAAGACTGGAAGGTTCTTCAGGACAATATCGAATTGATTCAAAAAAAATCTGCGGTTTTTGTAGCTTTGGATAAGCAAAGAGAATTCCTTTCGTCTTCGCTTTCACCGGAAGAATTGAAAAGTCAAATTCCCGCCGTAACTCAGATACGCGGAAAACTTATAAAATCCAAGATTGAAAACAATACTCTCGGAAACTACGTAAATTCCGTACGAGGTTTTATACGCGGTGTGCTTGATACGGTAGTCCCGCAAAGGCGCAACACTCTTTATTCACGCAAGGGAAATATAATACATCCGAGTCCCGAAAGCGTTGTCGTAAATAAGTTATTTTAAGGCGGTAGACTATGGCATCATCATTCGCAGGAATTGAAATAGGAAAAAGGAGCCTTAACGCTCATAATCAGTCGATCACTACTGCAGGACACAATATCACCAACGCGGGCACTGAAGGATATTCCAGGCAGCGGGTTGAAATAAAGGCGTTTGATCCGATTTACAGACCGGATCTAAGCCGTGCGGAAGTTCCCGGACAGATAGGACAGGGGGCGGCGGCACAGAGCATAAATCGTCTGCGTGACGAAATGCTTGATCAGCGTATTACCGCACAGGCAAATCAGGAATCCTATTGGGCTACGCGCGAAAAATATTACATGATGCTTGAACAGATCTATAACGAACCTGCCGATGTTTCAATACGCAGTAATATGGATAAGTTTTGGCAAGGCTGGCAGGAACTTTCCGTTCATCCTGAAAGCCAAGCCGCCAGGCAAGCCGTCGTAACGCGCGGAGAAACCCTTACGGAATCCATTCATCAAAGATGGGCTTCGCTCGCCGGAATCGGGAATCTTTTAAACGGCGATATCGAAGCTACCGTAAAACAAGTAAATAATTTTGCAAATCAAATTGCAAATTTGAACGGTGAAATAGTACGTTCGCGAGCCATGGGAGACAACCCGAACGATCTGCTCGACCGCCGCGATCTTTTAGTTGAAAAATTGTCCGCCCTTGTAAATATTACAAGCGATCAACGCGATAAAGACGAATTTATGATCCACGTCGACGGGCAAATCCTTGTACAAGGATCTGTCGCAAGAAATTTTGACGTTCAATCCGTTACCGACAACAACGGTTATTCTAAAGTAGTGTGGAAAGACACGGGAAACAACGCCTTCTTTACGGGAGGAACGCTGGGCGCTCTTATCGAATTGCGTGACGTTGACGTAAGAAATGAAATTCAAAGTCTTAATACGATGACGCTGAATTTTGCAGACCTTGTGAACGACATCCATAGAAACGCGATAGGCGCTAACGGGGTTACGGGTCAGGACTTTTTTGTACAGCAGCCCTTTGTCACGAACGTAAACGGGAACTACGACTCTACGGGCGACGGTAACTTTGACAGCACTTACGTATTTCGCTTTACGGGAACGAACGCTCTGAACGCCCAGGACAATATAGGTCTTGAAGGCGTTATAACTCTTTCCGGTCAGGACGGGAACGTACAAGTTCCGTACTATGCGACGGACACGGTTGAAAAATTAATAAACCGCATAAACGACAGTACGGGAGAAGTGAAGGCTTATTTGGATAGAAATAACGCCCTCGTTTTAAAAGCCACGCCCGCGCAGGATGTCGAACTTCCTGATTTTGTCATTCGCCGCGTTGAAGATTCCGGTTTTTTTCTGTCGGGCTACGCGGGAATTTTAAATGGAAGCGGAGAAGAGAACGCATATGACTTTGCTCAAGCGGATGCAGTAAACGCTCTTAACGGCGCACAGATTGCGGTGTCGCCTGTTTTAAATCCCGCGGCATATATTGAAATAAATAAAGTCTTACGCAACGACGTCATGGGCGTCGCCGCAGCTTATCCCGACGCCGCCGGAATGATGAATCTCGGCGACGGAAAGGCCGCTGTGGATATTGCCGCGATAAGAAACACTCCGATTATGATCGGGCGGCTCAGAACGCTTGACGATTACTTTGCGGACTCCGTCACGAACGTAGGTTTAAAAGGCGAACAGGCGGAAACAAATCTTTTAAGTCAAAACGCTCTTATGGCCGATTTGAGAAATCTCAGGGATTCCATAAGCGGAGTGAATATTGACGAAGAGCTGGCAGATATAATGAAATTCCAGCACGGTTACAATGCGGCTGCAAAGTATGTAACCGTAGTGGATGAAATGCTTGATACGATCATAAACAGGCTCGGCGTATAGGATTCGTGCAAATTTTATCGAATTGCGCGTAAAGCGCGCACAAAAACGGCGTTAGGAAACCGGAATTTCCTTGTATGCCGTTCTATGAGGTGAATAAATGAGTAGAATCAGTTCAAATATGGCAAACACTTCGGTGCAGTTTAATCTAAGAAACCAGGAGGCTCGCGTAAATAAGGCGAATAATCAAATGGGAAGCCAGCAGCGCATACAGCAGCTGCGCGACGATCCCATTGCGGCCGGTCATCTGGTACGTTATCAGTCATATTGGACGCGTATAAATAACTTTGAAAAAAATGCGCAAACGTTAAGCGACGCCTATGTCGTACGCGAAGGGTACATGTCGAGTTCCCTTGATATGATGCAAAGAATAAGAGAACTTGCCGTCACCGGTGCAAACGGCGTCTATCAAAAAGACGATCTTAAAAACATGGCGTCGGAAGTCGACGAATTGCTTCAACAGCTTGTCCAAAATGCAAACGCCATAAGTTCCGACGGTAACTCGCTTTTCGCAGGAACAAATCTGAAGACAACCCCGTTTGATATTGAAATGGGCAGTATTCAAGGCTATCCGGATCCTGTTATTTCAAACGTACGATATAACGGTAATATCGATACGAATAAGATCGAAATCGATGAAAATAAGTACATAGTTTCGGACAGCGCGGGTAACCGTGTATTTTGGGCGGAACAACAGCAGCTTTACGGCGGGCGGGATCTTTCAAGCTGGCAGGCCGATGCGGACAGCGTTATTTCCGTAGACGGGACACAAGTTAAAATTTCCGCAGGAGATAACGTATACGCTCTTATTTCAAAGATAAACGACAGCGGAGCTCCCGTAAAAGCTTCCATCGATCCTGTGACGAACGGTTTAAACCTTGTAACCACAGATCCTCATCAGCTTTGGCTTGAAGACGTGCAGGGCGAGGTTTTGAGCGGACTCGGCATAATAAAGGATTCAAGTCAGAGACCGCCGTATAATATCGGCAATAACGTGCGCGTAGCAGGCGGTTCCATGTTTGACGCCGTTATCGCTTTGCGCGACGCGATGCTTTCAGGCGATACTGAAACAATAGGCGGACGCGCTCTAGGCTTGATCGACGGCGGCATTTCAAACCTTGTTACGCGGCTTGCAAAGTCCGGCTCCGAATATGAGCGCTTGCAGCAAAACGTTATGCGCAATTCACAGACAGCTCTCAATGTCGATCAGCAAATATCCCGTGAAGGCGATCTTGATTTTACAAAGGCCGTTACGGATATGAAGATGTTGGAATATGTTTACCAAGCGACTCTTCATACGGCGGGGCAATTATACAGAAATTCGCTTTTAAATTATATGAGATGAGTCTTGTAGCAAAATAATTTGGAGTTAAGCTTACATGGATGTTAAAACGAAGAGCATGGGGATCATTTCCGTCGACGAAGATCACGTGATCACTTTACCGGACGGACTGTTCGGTTTTGAAGATTTTAAAAAATATGCCTTGGTAGATTCGCAATACGAACCTCTGCTATTGATGCAGTCGCTTGACGAACAAGGGCTTTGTTTCTTTCTCATAGATCCGTTTCTTATCTGCAACGATTATGAAGTCGACGCGGACGATAAAATTCTTGAAAAAATAGATTTAAAAGAACCTTCGGACGTCTGCGTTATGGCCATAGTGACGGTTCCCGCGCACGGTTCTCACGTTACGGCAAATCTTCAAGGGCCGCTTATCATTAACCGTAAAAACCGCAAAGGTATGCAGATCGTGCTTCCGAATGATAAATATACTACAAAGTATGATATTTTAAAGGCTCTTAAGTCGGGAGGAAAGGCCCAATGCTGATCCTTGCCCGAAAAATCGACGAAAAGATCAAAATAGGCGAAGATATCACGTTGACGATTATTGAAGTACGCGGCGATCAAGTAAAGATAGGAGTAGAAGCTCCTAAAAACATAAGAGTTTTCCGCCAAGAGGTTTTTGACGCCATTCAGAGTGAAAATAAGGCGGCCGTCGCTCCCGAAAACGAGTCCTTGGACGAAATTTCAAAACTGTTCAAAAAGTGACGAATCCGTACGGTGAATACGATTTTCCGATTCTTTCGGTGTTCAAGAGAATAGCGCGTTTTGAAAGCGAGATACTAAAGGCGAGGTTCCGTAGCCCTCGTTCGGACACAATACGGCTGGAAAAGCCGGGTACGGGTTTATTCCGAAAGATTTTTTTCAGCTTCGCTTAATCGCAAATATTCAGGTCCCTCGTAGTCCGCAAGCGGGGCTTGTTTTTTTTCTATCATTTCTTCGGCAATGGCAAATAAACTGTCCGTTGAAGGAATATTTCCTTTTATATGATTTATCGAACCTTTAAAATCCGGCAAAAGGTTTTTTAGAACAAAAATAAACGCCTCATAGTCCGGACCGCAAATGAGCAAATTTTTAAAATTTTTAAGACTTTCTGCAAGATCCTTTGCTTCATAATCTTCTGCTTCAAGGATCGTTTTTTCACCCTCGTATGCGGCTGCATAAAACCTGTCCCGTTTTGCGTCTATAACGGGGACTATGACCTTTGAAAGATCTCTGAACGGGTACGCATAGGTTTCAAGAGATGAAATTCCGTAAACCGGAATGTCGTGCGCCAATTCAATAGCCTTTAACGCCGAAATCCCGAGCCTCAGTCCCGTAAAAGAGCCAGGCCCCTTGCACAAAACCGTATAATCAAGATACTTGCTCTCAAGATCGGTCTGTTTAAGCACGTAGTCTATCGCAGGAAGGAGATTTTCGGATTGCTTCATCGCTATATCGAATACGGCGGTTACCGTTTTATCTTCATTTTTTGCAGCTATAAAAATTTTTCTGTTTGCAGAGTCAACGGCTAAGGCTTTCATCTTTATTTTATTCCAAAGTTCCGTAAGGCCAGTTGTCGATTTCAACGGTTCTTGTTCCGTCGTCCTCAGGTTTAAGGCGGATCACTATGGTCTTTTTAGGGAGTTCTTCCATTATTTTTTCACTCCATTCGATAATGCTCACTCCGTTTCCGTAAAGCATATCGTCGATGCCCAAGTTTATAAAATCCTGCGCCCCGTCTAAGCGGTATACATCCATGTGGTACAGCGGCATGCTTCCTTCGTATTCGGAAATAATGCAAAATGTGGGGCTGGTTATGGTATCCTTTACTTTTAAACCTTCCGCTATGCCCTTCGTTAACGTTGTCTTTCCTGCGGCGAGCGGCCCCTGCAATGCAATGATATCGCCTTTTTTTAAATATGAGGCGATTTTTTTACCGAACTCCACCGTTTTTTCGCTTGAGCTTGTTTTTAACGTAATCAGGGCAGTTTTCCTTCCAAATCCATCGTAAGGATCATCTGTGACAAGGCGTTTTTTATCGGGATGAGAGGATAATCCGGAGCCTTTAAAAAAGTGATCTCCACTTCCTTGTTGCCGAGAGGTCCGGTTTCGATCGTAAAAAGTATGGGCAGCTCAAGCGTCGAGGTGGGGACTGAAACAGCCGCTTCTGCGCTGAATTTACGCCTGTAATACAATTCTTCTTGCGTGCGTTTTATTTGCCGTAATTCAAGAATTTCCATCTTTGCTAAAACATCCTGATCTTTAATTTATGGGGGTCGCGGAAAACTTCGGCCTTTAGAGATGCCCTCATGTATTAAAATTATAAATATATGCGCTGATCCTGTTTTGATCTTTGAGCGCAATTTTAATAAATTTTATATGGAGTGTAAATACAGCTCTGTCGGGAGCTTTTTCGACGTCGCGAACCAAACCTATCACTCCTTCGATTTTAAAGGAATTTATCTCTCCGATTTCAAGCCCTATGTATTGATCTTTTTTTACGGAGACGGACGTGGTCATCGCGCATCCCTCGGACGAAATATTCGTTAAAAAGCCCTGAAAGCGTTTTTCATCGGGCACATACAGGATTTCACCCGATTTCCCGTTGTTTTTCGCTTCCACCTTTACGGACGAAAAATAACAGTCCCTGTTAAATGACAGCCGCTTTGTTCCCCTGCGGGTGAGCCGCGTCAAATCGCTGGAATGTGTGAGCAGCATTTGGAATGTTCCGTCGGTTGTAGTCTGATAACGTATGATGCGCGCGTGCATTTCATACTGTGCGTTTCCCTGCAGCATAAACATTATCTTTATCTTTTGAAGCTCTTTGGGCCTTAGTTTTTGATCTTTAAAAAGCAGCGGAACCTGAATGTAAAGCGCATCTTTGTCATGATTTATGAGCTTTAAAAGAAATTTTCGTTTGTAATCGTCGATATAGACAAAATCCACTCCGTCCGGAATGTTTTTTGAAGATTTTATTTCTCGTGAAATAACGTATGCTTGTTCAAGTTTGTATATGAGAATGTACAGCAGCGCTATTTCTTTTTCTCCGGCTTTTTTTTCTTTAAGATATGAATAGTGTTTTTTGAATAAGTCCGTGAGTTTTTCAGGAGAGTGTATGAGGTATTCGATGTTCGGTGCGGATTGTACGCGGCATATGTCCCACAATAAATTTTTTTCATCTTTTGAGAGGCCGTATTTAAGAACGACGGCGTTTACATTTTTGAGCTTTGTGGGCGTGTTTTGCTGTTTTGAAGCCCATTCGGGCGATGAATGACTTTTTAAAATCCGTAATAACACGGCGAGCAAAAGCAAAAGGCCGATAACAGCCAGACCGAGAAAAATAACACCTGCCCATTGCGTAACGTTCTGGCGCGCGAGCAAAGGCGAGCCAGGTACTGCAGCCCAATTATTCATGTGGCTCCTATTGAATTGCGCTCAAGGCTTCCGCCATATCTGCGATCCTTGGACAAATTTCATATTCCGCAATATCCCCTATCGTGACGGTGTCTTTCGCTTCAAGTGCATTTTTAAAATCGCCTAAAATTTTAGAGAAATCTTCAAAAAAATCTTGCAGAGTTTTCGTACCGATCTTAAACACCTTAAATCTCTCCGGAAAAAGGGCGGAAAAACTTGCCGCGTGGCAAAATTGATCTATTAGGTCTGCAAGCGCGGTTATTATCTTATGCGCTTTAGGATCTTCTCCCTTTTGCAAGAGCACAGGAATTTCCATTATGTCCTTTTGCATGTCTGTGAACGGCTTTTTTAAAGACGATAAAGATTCTATAACATCATATTCTGAAATTACGGTTAATTCAAGTCTCGTATCGGGTTTTAAAGGCTGCACGGCGATTTCGTCAAAATTTTCCGCCGGAATATTTTTGCCGTCAAGGTTTATCGCTACCGTGGCGGCCTTGTTTTCTTCGCAGGTTTTTGCAAAGGAGCGTAAAACGTCTCCCACCGTCTTTTCGTCTTCAAGAGTCACGTCGATCAATTTGCCGTTTATATAAAAATCCATTTTACCTGCCTTTATTTACTCTATTGAGATCTGTTTTTGTTCATACTATTCGAAAAATTTGATATGCTCCGCTGCTGATTTTCAAGGCTGTTTAGAGAGCTTTCCATCTGTCCGTATTTTTGCTTTAACTCCGATTCCTTTGCGTTTAATTGAGTTTCAAGGCGGGCGATCTTTGTTTCGGAGGATTTTATTTGTCTGTCGAGCGAACTTGTTTTATTTGCGAGTATGCCGCCGGATTGTACGTAAGCGGTAAGTTGACGGTCTAAAGCGTAGCCTATGCCCGAGTCGACTATGAGGTCGCCGTCCGTATCGTAGCCGAAAATGCTTTTTATCGATTCAAGATTGTTTTCGATATTGTTGTCCAATTTTTTTTCGTCGATTTCAAGGTAACCGCGGAGCCTTCCCGGAGAATAACCGGTAGCGCCGCCCGCTGCGTTTGTTGAAATGCCGATCTGATCCAGCATAGTGATTTCCGCCGTTTCGGAGTACCTGTACTGAGAAGAAATTATAGTCTGCAGTTGGTTTTTAACGTTTGCAAGCGAAAAATCGCTGAAAAATAGGCCGAGCCGTTTTTGTTTTTCTTCTTTTTCGCTGTCCGTCAGATATTCCAACTCGTCGATTATTTCAGGCTTGTTTTGTGAAAGTATGTTTATGTCGGCTATAGTCTTATTGTATTTGCCTACGAACTCTATGAGCGCGTTTTTTGCAGCATCTTTGTCGGGTTTTACGGTGATAATCGCAGTTTCCTTTGTCGGATTTTTTATGTTGAGGGTGACGTTGGGAACTACGTCGTCAATGGAATTTTCCGCTCTGCGGATGGTTATTCCCTCATATTTTATTTCCGCATCCCCTGCAGTAGAAACCGCGTTTAAAGGCGCAAAACCGGATGCGGTTTTGCGCTCATAGACTGAAAACGGCGAAACGATAAGTTCCTGTCCCGTATTTCTGTTTCGTATCACGATGGCTTCTACGCCCTGATAATCTGCAGAATTTAACGAAACGGACAACAAACCGGTGTTTTCATCGGTGGATAAGGATATTTTGTCGGCAAGCCGCTCGGTTCCGTCTGCAAGACGAACATATACGAAATTTCGGTTTTCCACGGGCTCTATAGGGCCCTTAAACTCCGGAGAGGGCAGGGCGGTCTCTGACGGTTCATTTTGCACCGTAATACCTTGAAATTCCGCTTCGCCTGCGTCGGGCAGTGAAGGTCTGCTTAAATTTTCATTTATTTCGATTGTAACATCGACTACGGGCGTCGTTTCCACTGTAAAAGCGATGACTGAATCGGCTTTAAATTTTTGAGGAAGCTCTACGGAAAATCCGCTTCGGGGAGGAACCGTAGTTCCTTTTTCGCCCGCGTAAACTTTTTTGTTTGAAATATCGGGCAAACCTTCCTGCTCTTCGAGCGGCACGTTCAATGTTCCCACATCTTTCAGTTCGTTGTTTTGCTTTCCGAACAGCGTAGCTTCGGGTTTTACAGGTCCTATTATGTTTACGGATTTTGCAAATTTTAAGGCGTCGTCGTTAAATTCCAAATGATTTACCGCGCCTGTTTTTAGGGACTCTATTAAAAGCGAAATTTTGCCGTTGTTCATGCCTACCGTATCGGCCTTTATAACGGAGTTTCCTCTTTTGTTCAGTGAAGAAACAAAGTCCGAAATTTTTCCTCCGTTCCATTTAAAAGAAATTTTTTTATCGTTTACCGTAAACGTGTATTTTCCGCCGGGAACTATGTAGTCTTTAGCGATTTCGGAAGACATAAACCTGTCGGCCGTAGCGGGAGCGATCACATCGATTTTAAACGATTCGTATTCCGCGTCGCGATTCGCAGTTGCCGTTACTGCATATTCATCGGTGGAGGACGTGAGTTTATTGTTAAAGGGATTATCGAAGGAATACAGCGATTTTACGCTGCTGCGCAGAGAAGACATGTCGGAATTAACGCTCCGCCATGCGCTTTGCTGTTCCTTATAATTGTCGAGATTCTCCTTCTCTCTTGTAAGAGGGATCCTCTCGACTTTCATAAGGCTTTCTACAAGATCGTTTGTCTTATACTGATCCGATATACCAGGTATGTTTATTCCGGCCATAGTTTAGTCTTTTTCTGCAGCCAGAACGCACTTAAATCATTTCATCAAATAAAAGCCCTATGGCTTTTCTGATTCTGATTTTAAGTTTTTGTATATCTGCAGACGGTATCTCCTTAATAACTTGCTCCGTATTAGGATCTACTATCTTAATAATGACGCTGCCCAATTCATTGTTTACGTTGAATTGCAGCTTGCGTCCCATAACCATATCCGACAGCCTTTGAAGCTGCTGGACGTCTTTTTCTATGTTGGCATTGTTTTCGACAATATTGTCGATAACTTTTGAAGCTCCGACCGTAATGTTTTCTATAGGCATTGCCTTTGCGATCGATGCAGGATTATAGTTTATACGGCCTTCCTTTGCCAAACTTTGCCCTATGTTACTTATTGTATTCATGGGCTCTTTCCTCCTGAAAGAAGAACCGGATGGGGGCGCACCCATCTGGTCCACGTATTGCTGTCAAAAAAACGACATCCAGAAGTTTCTTTAACCGCTTTACGATTTATCTCAGCAAAGCCAGTACACTCTGTGACTGGGAATTTGCCTGTGCGAGCATTGCAGTACCGGATTGTGTGAGAATCTGGTTTTTTGCAAAATTTACCATTTCAGAAGCCATGTCAGTGTCACGGATAAGCGATTCGGCCGCCTGAAGATTTTCGGCAGCTACGTTTACGCCGTTTGCAGCCATTTCAAAGCGATTCTGATATGCACCGAGGTCGGCTCGCTGTTTTGAAACTATCAGCAAAGCCTGGTCTACGGAATTGATCGCCATATTGGCCATATCCGGTGTCGAAATGCTTATTCCGCCGTCAGCACCCTGAACGCCTTTAAGCCCTAAAGCCTGTGCCGTCATAGTACCGATGAAAACACGCGCATTCTGATCCACATTTGCTCCGATTTGGAACTGCATGATCCGGCCGGAAGCCGAATCGGAAGCAAAACTTCCCGTAAGAATATTCATTCCGTTAAATTGAGCCTGACTTGCTATGCGGTCTACTTCAGATACAAGCTGTGATACTTCCACCTGAATTTGCATGCGGTCTTCATCGGAATAAATACCGTTTGCAGATTGAACGGCAAGCTCTCGTATTCTCTGAAGAATATCTGTAGTTTCCTGCAAATATCCTTCCGTTGCCTGAATAAAAGAAACACCGTTGGAGATGTTCCGACTTGCCTGGTTCAAACCGCGGATCTGGCTGCGCATCTTTTCGGATACTGCAAGCCCAGAAGCGTCGTCGCCGGCTCTATTAATTTTCTCACCGGAGCTGAGTTTTTCTATGTTGCCCGAAATCTCGTTGTATGAAACGCCTAAGGTGCGGTTAGCATACATAGCACTCATATTGTGATTAATAACCATGTTATACCCTCCATGTTAAAAAACCGAAGCATCTTGTTTCGGTTTCTGCGTGTGCGGGCTGCTCCGGTTATCGCGCCCCCGGAACAGTTTCAGACCCTTACCGCAGAGATCGTAAACCGTTAAAACAGATTACGATCTCTGCGGCCACAAGCACATAAAGGATAAAATTTCAAAGAACAAAACGTGTCTGAAAACACGTTAAAAAATCAATAGTTACGGTGATAAGTTTAAGAAAAGCTTTTGAAGAAACACCGCGCTCTCTTGGGTATTTGCAATTCCTGCCAAATACCCAAGAAGATTATAGTACACTATCTCAGCAATGACAAGACATTCTGTGACTGTGTGTTTGCCTGTGCCAGCATGGCAGTGCCTGCCTGCTGCAATACGGAATTCTTTGTGAATTCGACCATCTGGCGAGCCATGTCCGTATCGCGTATGCGGGATTCGGAAGCCTGCAGGTTTTCTGCAGAAACATTCAAGCCTTTGACGGTCATTTCCATACGGTTCTGGTATGCGCCCAGATCTGCACGCTGTTTATTGATGCGCTTGAGAGCTTCATCAATAGTTCCTATTACGCGGTTGGCCTCATCCGGCTCCTGCAGAGAGATTTTTCTTTCAGTACCTATTTCACGGATTCCCAGTGCGTCTGCTGTCATTGTACCGATGAACATTTGCATGCGCTGATCCATATTGGATCCTATGTGGAACCACATTGATGCGGTAACTGCGTTCTCTCCCGTAGGCCGTGCAAAACGTCCTGTCAGCATATTCATTCCGTTAAACTGCGCGGAACTTGCTATGCGGTCAACTTCAGAAACGAGAGCGGATACTTCGACCTGAATCTGCATGCGGTCTTCGTCGGAATAAATACCGTTTGAAGCTTGTACTGCAAGTTCACGGATACGCTGCATTATGTCCGTTGTTTCCTGAAGATAGCCTTCCGTCGTCTGAATAAAACTGATCCCGTTTTGAGCATTCTGTGCAGCTTGATTTAAACCGCGGATTTGACTGCGCATTTTTTCCGAAACTGCAAGACCTGAAGCATCGTCGCCGGCGCGGTTTATCCTTTCGCCTGAAGACAATTTTTCCATGTCTTTTGCAAGACCAAGACCTGTAATTCCTAACTGACGGTTAGCATACAGCGCTGACATGTTGTGATTGATGACCATAGATATTCCTCCTTGGAATATGTTTATAAAACGGCGTCCATGCCGTCTTTGTGAAAGTGTTTTACGATTGTTTAATCGACGCATTTTCACGTGAATAATTGCTGAAAATTATCTAAAATTTTACCGCATAGTTATTCTTGTTTATTGTCGGAAAGAAGGAGGAAAAACTTTAACATTAAATTTTTATTTTTTCTAAAATAAGGGGAATATTTTTTTTACGGCTTGCACGGCCTTACCGCGATGCGAAATTGCGTTTTTTTGTTCTGCCGTAAGTTCCGCCGCAGTACAGCCGTATTGGGGTAGAAAGAATATGGGATCGTAGCCGAAGCCGCCGGTTCCTGCCGATTCGGATATGTCTTTTACAAGGCTGCCTTCCATGGTTTCTTGCGCTACGAAAAATCGGTCTTTTGACAAAAACAGAACCATCGAGCAAACGTAACGGCATGAACGCTCGTCGTACGACTTGTCGAAATGCCCGTTCTCGCCGTGCAGTTTGCCGTTTGGAATTTTTAGAGCCTCGTTTGTCTGTTCTATTAGAAGCCTGTTCTGTTCCGCTTGAGGTATTTTTGTCTTGTCGGGCCTTCCGCACGGAAAATCCGGGCCGGCGTACCTGGAAGAATATACTCCCGGTATCCCGTTTAAAGCGTCTACGCATATGCCCGAATCGTCCGCAATCACAGGACAGCGAACTATTTCCCACAGCGCGCGCGCCTTTATCAGGCTGTTTTCATAAAAAGTCGTGCCCGTTTCTTCAGGATCGAAATTAATGCCTTCGTCGGAAGGGATGACAACCGTAAAGTCCGTAAGGATTTCGGACATTTCTTTTTTTTTGTTCAGGTTTCCCGTGGCAAGATAAATTTTCATTTTTTTCCAAATCTTTTGTTGTTCAATAAAACGGCAAAATGACGTGTTTTGAAAACTAGATATTCAAGGCGAGGTTCCGGCCGCGTGACGCTTCGAGCGTTATGCTTACAGAATTCTACCCTAAAAGCTCGACCGCGGCTAAGCGGACGGTGTTCTCGCCGAAAGTTATTATGTCTTACTTTCAAAACTCGACATTCATATTATAGAAAAATTTTTTTTATGTCCAGTTTTAGCTTGAAACCTTTTATCCGCGCCCTCTCCGTTTTACTATGTCGGTAAGCGAATCACATCCGTATTTTGCCGCGGCTATGTAATAGCTTACCTGCCTTTCCGAAATGCCTATCATGTCGGCGATCATCTTATTGCTCGGGCATACTTTGTAGCGGTTGTTTCGAAGCATACGGTTTTTGAGTTTCCAGCAGGCTGTGTGGTGCAGATATTTTTTATACGCTTCTTTTTGCAAGGGACTGCCGTTTTCAAGTTTTTGAATTTCAATGGCGTATTTTTTATGAAAAAAATATGCGTTATCGCGCCTGCGGATAAAGTTCTCCCTGATTTCCGCTTTTTTATATAGAGAATCCCTCAGCAAGCTGAGTTTTTCTTCTAAAAAATCCTGCGTGCAGCCGCATACGGCGCTCAGTTCCGGAAGTTGAGTGTCGTGTATATAGTAACAGGCTTTTAAGGCGATTATCATCATCTTTTTTTGATTAAAAGACTTTTGAGGCCATTTCAATAAAAGTTTATTTCCTCCGGCCGCATACTTCGTTGACGACAAGTCCCCCGACGGCGGCAAATCCCGAAGCGGCATATTGATTTTTTTTAACTGAAAAGCTTCGTCGATTTTATTCGGATTATATTTGCCTTGCGAAATCTTCGTGAGTTTTGCGGGCTTTTCTGCAGAATATGTTTGCGCAGGCGAAGCCGCTTCGTATAATCCTGAATATTCCTGTTCGGCATATTTTATGCAGGAGTCTTCATATAACTGTATTGAGCTTGAATCCAAAACTTCCATGCCGTAGCTTTCTTTTATCCGGCTTCTCTGCCACGAATAAAACGCATTGGACACGTAATTTGTAAAGTATGCGGAAAAAGGGCATGTGTCCGGATTGTAACGAGCGATGAGCTTTTTTATTTTAGGCTGAATGTTAATTACAAAATCGCTTTTCGTATCCTCGCCAAGGTAGCGTCCTGTAAAGCGGTGAGGATTTTTATAAACGTCCGTAAGCAGTTTCCACACCGCATCTTCATAACTTAAAAGGCCTCCGTTGATCTTACAGGGAAGGCTGTCAATCTCGTTCCAATCCATATTTTCCTCCCATAAAAACTTTTGCAGGAAATTTCAATTTCCGAAAAAGTTTTTTCGGCGCTTTCGCAAACATCAGTTGAGAAAGCGCAATAAATAATCGAGTTTGTGAAATAAGGTGTATCGTATTCATTCGATTTTCATCAAAACAATACGTATACATATCTTCCGCAAACATCCGCTCAAACTCGAGATAAGAACGCTGCGATTTCGAGCAATGCGCGACTTGCAACGAGCGCAAAGCGCGAAGTTCCCCGCGCAGAAATCGCAAGTGTCTCCCATAAAAGAAAAACGCGTCGGCGTTTTTCGTCTCCGGACTTCAGCGACGGCGATATTTCAGACGAAGCTTTTTATCATTCCTCCATGATAAATAAAAATTCCGCTTGTGCGGCAAGCGGTGTTTAGCAAAAAGCGTGCCATGTGGAAAACCGTAAAAGAGAGATAGAAGATGGCCGGGGCATGCAGCATAAGGCTGCTTGTAAGCAAATTATTTCACATTCCTGCATTTTGCAGGAATGTGAAGTTTTTCGACGGGATTTTCAGGCGGAATTCCGCGGAATCTTATGGCGGCACAGAACCGCAAGGGTAAACGCTCAGAACATAAAACTGCGCGACGCGGAACCGCTGGGAACAAACTCTTGCGACAACAATGCGGTTCCCCTGCGCGACGCAAAACTGTGTGATGGCGTTGCGGCGATCCTGTGCTGCGGCGGCATAGAAATATTATTCTATGCTTTGGGGATAAAAATCGAATTTTTTACATACTTTTTAAACTTTATTTCGCTGCCGTTTTGTTTTTTTTGTTCTAATTCATTGCAGAGTAATAAATTAAAATAAAAATAATCGTTGACAAATCGAAAAAACGGAATTAACATATAGTAAACGTTTGCTATGGTGTAAGATATGCAGGATAAATCGAAAAAGAAAACGACTATTTCCGATATCGCAAAAAGAGCGGGCGTCTCTTCTGCTACGGTGTCGCGCGTTTTAAGCGGTTCCGATTATCCTGTAAACCGTGAAGTCCGCAAAGAAATAGAGAGGATCGCCGTCGGCATGCGCTACAAGCCGAATGTTTTCGGGCAACTGCTCAGAGGCGGAACCAGCAGAGAAATCGGCGTTATCATTCCGTCGCTTTCCAACCCTTTTTACGCCGAACTGGTGTCTGCGGTGGAACGCGAATGCTTCGATCGCGGCTACATGCCGATCATCTGTTCATCGCAAAATCAATTTCAGCTGGAAACGAAGCATTTGGATATATTCCAACGAAAACAGGTTGCAGGCCTTCTTTTGTCGAGCATACATCTTGCCGGCGCTTTTCTCAGAACTCTGCGAGCTCTCCCCGTGCCCTTTGTGCTGTTCGATCAGCCGTATGCCTATGCAGCAATCGACAGCGTCAGTTTCGATTTTCTTGACGCAGGATATAAGGCCGCACAGTTTTTGTTCGATGAAGGGCATAAGGATATAGTTTTCGTATCCGGTCCGCTCGACAGGTTCAGCCGAAAGCGGCTTTTTGAAGGATATAAAAAGGCTTTTAAAGAAAGGAGAAGACGCTTTTCGTCGCAGAATGCCCTGATCGCCGTTTTGGATCGGCAAAAAGACTGCTTCGACGACGGCTTTTATCGCGGACAATACGCCGCCGAATTGCTCATGAATAGGCGTTATCTGCCGGATGCCGTTTTTGCCGTAAACGATATGACGGCGATAGGATTGATAAAAAGATTCGAAAAAGACGGCGTTCGCGTACCGTCCGATATTTCGGTCGTCGGCTGCGACAATATTCCGTTCGGTGAAATGTTCGTGCCTTCTCTTACGACGATCGATCAATCGGCTGAGGAAACGGGACGGCTGGCGGCGGATATTTTGCTTAACCGCATTGAAAATAAACCGGTCGCCGTAAATCGGATAATGCTCGAGCCTAAATTAATCATACGGGAATCGGTACGTAAAATTCATCACAAAGTGAGGCGGTAAGGATGAAAAGACAGATACCTGTGTCGGATGCTTAATAAATAAACGATTTATTAAGTTTAATAAAAAAGTCATGTGCGAAAGCGCACGAATCGAATCGTTTTCAAGATAGGAACTTGTTTACGATAAGATTCAAGGAGGAACAATGAGTTGGGTCGATTACGGTATGGTCGTCGCATTTCTTGTCGGAATGGTTTTGATCGGTTTGCATTCCAAAAAGAACGTCAAAAATGCGGAAGACTTTTATGTCGCAGGCGGTAAGGTTCCTTGGTGGCTGGCTGGAGTTTCTCATCATGTAACCGGATATTCCGGTGTCGTGTTTGTAGGGTACGCGGGAATCGCGTATGCTACGGGAACGCAGATTTATTTTTGGTGGGGCATGAGCATCGCGATCGCCGTTGCCCTCGGTTCTATAATTATCGTACCGCGCTGGCCTCGCCTGAGAAAATTCCTCGGTATTCAGTCTCCTACGGAATATCTCAAAAAACGCTATGACACGGCCTCTCAAGTGGTTGTCGCTGTTGCGGGTATCGTGAGCAAGCTTATCGATGTAGGAGCAAAGTGGGCTTCGATCGGAATTCTCGTACAAGGTTTTACCGGCATTCCGTTTTGGGTCGGCGTATTGAGTTCCGCACTCGTTTCAATTTACTATATGTCCGTAGGCGGTTTAATTGCCGACTTGTGGACGGATTTTGCCCAGTGGGTAATTCAAACCGTCGGAGGTATTGTGCTCTTTGTCGGTACGCTTATTTTCCTGAAGAATGAAATGAATCTCGGTTTATTCCAAGCGTTTCAATCGCTCCCGGCAGGGCATGTTTCTATCTTTAATCCGGGACGCGGACAAGGATCCGTCACGTGGTCGCTGTTTTATTTCTTCGTCATTTTATTGAGCTATAACGGCGGTACATGGAGTTTGGCTACGCGCTTTATTTCCAGCAAAGACGACAAAAACGCCCACAAAGGCGCGCTGCTTTCCGCACTGTTGTATTTGGTATGGCCTCTCGTAGTCTTTACGCCTATGTGGCTTGGACCTCTCGTGTTTTCAGGATGGACTCAGGCTGAAGCCGCGAAAAATTTATTCGCTGCTTTAAGCAAGAAATTTTTGCCGACGGGATTAATAGGTCTGTCCCTCGCCGCGATGTATGCGAATACGCTTTCCATGTGTACGTCGGACTGCAATACGATTTCAGCGGTTATCACGCGCGACATACTTCCGATTTTCAAAAAGAATATCGATCAGGAAGGCAAAGAAGGGCTTCACCTTGCGCGTGTTACAACCTTTGTCTTTATGGCGCTTACCGTCATCATCGGTTTAATCAATCAAAAATTCGGCGGCGTCGCCGGAATGATCCTTTCATGGTTTGCCGCTCTGCTCGGGCCGACGGCTATTCCGCTTTTGCTTGGACTCTTTCCCGCATTTAAACACTGTGACGGAAAGGCTGCAATCCTTTCGACTCTCGGCGGATTTTTGGTATTTGTGCTCACAAAGGCCGGAGCTTTAAAACTGCCTCCGGATTTAGGGCTCGTCATGCCGACTCTCGTCGCCTTTATTGTGTACTGCGTTGTCGGATTTGCTAATAAGGCGAGCGGCAAAAAAGTACCCGATGAAGTGGAAACCATGCTGCAGCATCTCGGAGAAAAAGCGTAAGGACGCCTGGCTCTTCTGCCGGGGCTGTTTCAAAAGTAGCCTGTTTTTAAGCAGCCCGATTTTAGATTGAAAAAAGCTGAAGTTTTGGACAGCCCCGAGTTTTTGATGTATAGTGGTTAAAATTGAAAAACTGAATCGGCAGGGTGAGCTGAAACCTGCCGGTTCGCCCTGCGTATCCGAAAAGACGGATACCCTTTAAGCGAAAATCGATTGAAAGTCTCGTTACAGGGGGAGACATAAATGAATTATTCCGCCGAAAAAAAAATATATGTAGATCAAATTCAAGATAATTTTTTGCCTTATTGGAGCAAATTCGTAGATATCGAAAACGGAGGAATACTCAACTGTATTAACAATTACGGCGATAAAAAAATAAGCGATAATAAATTTACGTGGTCCGAGGGAAGATGGCTGTGGATTTTGTGCCGCTTGTGCGATTCTGCAAAAAAAAAGATCTTGCCGAACGTCGACGCTTCGTTGCTTGAAACGTGGGCGGACGGTACTTGGAATTTCATTAATTCCCATTCCGTCATGGAAGATAAAACGTGCTGTTATCTTCTCACACGCGACGGAAAAAGAATAAGAGACGAACGCACCGGACGCTTCGACGCGAGTATTTATGCCGACTGTTTTGCGCTCATAGGTTCATCTCAGTACGCCATGCTGTCGAAAAAACAGGAAGCGATCGATACGTCAAAAGCGCTTTATGAAAGCATCAAACGGCGAGTAGAAACGAATAATTTTTTAACGGAACCGTATCCGATTCCCGAAGGCTATCGCCCGCACGGAATTCCTATGATACTTACGAATACGGTGTACGAATACATACGTATGCTTGAAGCGTTCGGGCTTTCCTCCGACGATGCGGTCGAATTCGGAAAAAAGAACGTAAAGTTTGTGCTCGACCGCCTTATGAACGAAGATGGCTACATAAATGAATTCATATCCGATTTTTCCGACAAAGAAGAGCGGCTGCTCGATCGACATATTAATCCCGGTCACACGATCGAAGATATCTGGTTCCAAATAGAATTTCTTCAGGCCTTCGGTTCGCTTGAAAAATATCTTCCTCGTATCTGTAAAACAGCAAAACAAACGTGGCGACTCGGCTGGGATTCGGAATACGGCGGACTGTTCCGTTTTGTGGATTTTGAAGGAGGAAAACCGCACGGCACGTCGACGGGCTCTCAGTATGAAAAGCTCATAACCGATACTTGGGATATGAAACTTTGGTGGCCGCATTCCGAGATTCTGTATACGTATATTTTGCTGTATAAGCTTACCGGCGACGAGGAATTTAATAAAATATACAAGCAGAGCTTCGACTATATTTTTAAAACCTTTCCGAATGCCGAAATTGGAGAATGGATTCAGATACGCACGCGTGACGGAAAACCTGTGGATAAACTTGTCGCGCTTCCGGTAAAAGATCCGTTTCACATCTTACGCAATTTTATAAAAATCACGGAGCTCATATGATACGGCTCGGCATTGCAAAATTAATGATTTCTCCGGACATACCGCTCAGATTATGCGGCTATGCGAGCAGAACGGAGAATTTCACCTGTGTCACGGAAGATATTTTTTTACGCGTTCACTATTGGCAGACGCCCGCCCGCCGCGTCGTCATCGTATATGCGGATCTGTTGTGGTGGAATCCCGATTTTATCGACGTCGCGCGGCCTATGCTCGAGCGAAAGCTCGGCATAACCGAAGACGAAGTGCTGTTTACGGCGTCACACAATCACTCAGGGCCCGGAACGGGATGCGCATTCACTCCGCTGCTTGAAACAGCGTCCGAAAGCTATGTAGAGTTTTTATTGCAAAAAGTGCTGGACGGAATCGCCGAAGCGGAGCGTGATTTGGAAGAAGTTTCGATACGGCGGTTTAACGGCGAATGCGCTATGAACGTGTACCGCAGAAAAAAAACGGAAGAGGGCATCAGTATGCTCCCGAACTACGAAGTACCCGCCGATACGAACTTAACGATTTTTGAGTTTGCAAAAAAAAGCGACGGTAAGCCTAAAGGTTTTGCCGTTCACTACGCGTGTCACAATAATCTTTCCGCCGGAAACAGCGTGCATCCCGATTACGCGGGAGTCGTTTTGCGGCGTTTCGACGAGGCGTATCCTAAAAGCATTTCGATTTTTTTGCAGGGTTGTACGGCCGATTTGCGCCCTAACAGCGTGCTCGGGAACCGCTTTACTTCCATAGATTTTGAAAAAGTTATGGTCTTTGCGGATGATTTTTTTAAGGTGTGTAAAGATATTTTGAAAAAGCAAAGCTCTCCGGTTGAAGAATATCTTAAGCTGCGTAAAACGCGCATCAAACTTCCGCTTGTGCAGGATTTTTCAAAAGACGAAGTCGCATCCCTTGCACTTAAGGCGGAGGACGAAGCTAGACGCGAATGGGCGAAAAAAGCTATAGAAAAAAACTTCCGCGATTATGAAACGCTTGAAATAACGCGCGTCGACTTCGGTTCCTCACCTGTGTATTTTTTTAACGCCGAAATGTCGCAGCAGTATGCATCGGCCGTACGGCAAAGAGATAAAAACGGTTTATGCGTCTGTTACACGAACGGTATGATCGGTTATCTGTGCACCGAAAGACAGATTGCCGAAGGAGGTTACGAGCCGCAGGGGTCGGCTCTCTATTTTGCGTTGTGCGGAACGTACAGCCTTAAAACGGAGAATCTTATAAACAAAGCATTGGACAATTTTAATAATTAATATTTTTTGGAGGTAAAAAAATGATGGAAGGTGATGTTTTAAAATTGTATCGTAAAGAAGTATTCGATATTATCGATGAAATATACGATACCGAAGAAAAAAATATTCTAAAAGCGGCGCGGATGGTAGCCGACCACGTAAAAAAAGATAAAATCGTGTATGTGTTCGGCCCCGGCGGACATTCTAATCTCGCCGCTATGGAAGTGTTTTTCCGCGCCGGCGGCTTAATGCATGTAAGCGCTATTTTAAATCAAGAAACCATGCTTTCGAACGGCGCTTTAAAATCTATGGCTGCGGAACGGCTTCCCGGTTACGGTAAGATCGTAATCGAAGATTACGGGATCGTAAAAGACGATCTTCTTATAATCGTCAATGCATACGGAATCAATTCGGCGACGATCGATGCGTGTTTAACCGCACAGTCGCGCGGCGCGAAAGTGATAGGCGTCAGTTCTCATGCCCATGCGAACGCCTGCCCCAAAGATCATCCTGCGCGCCATCCGTCGAAGAAAAATTTACATGAAATCGCCGACTGCTCGGTCGACTGCAAAATCAAACTCGGAGATGCGACGATCGAGATTCCCGGCTTTGAACAAAAGATCGGCGCGCTCAGCACTTATGCGAACGCATTTGTGATGAACGGCATTATGATCGAAGCTATCAATATGCTCGTAAACGAGGGAATCAATCCCCCCGTATGGCGCAGCGGCAACTGTCCCGGCGGCGACGAATGGAACAATCGTTTTATCGATAAATTCAGAAAATCCATACGGAGTTTGTAAGGAGAAGTTTTTATGATTTTTACCGGATGGATGTACGGAACCGACACGCTTGTGAAACTGGAAATTAAAGACGGTGTTTTTATTTCGGTGGAAAAAGCGGAGCCGGAGAATTCCGTAACGTATCCGAATATTGCGCCCGTACTGTTCGATACTCAAATTAACGGCTTTAGCGGTGTCGACTTTAATATAACCGACGAACTGACGGAAGAAGCGTATCGAAAGTCTTTATACGCCTTGCTGAAAGAAGGGTGCGGACTTTTTTGTCCGACTGTGATAACCGCAAGTCCCGAACAAATTCTAAAACGCTGCAAAGAAATCGCTTCTTTTTTGCAGCGTGCCCCGTTGGCAAGAAAAATGACGCACGGCATTCATATCGAAGGACCATTCATTTCTCCCAAAGACGGAGCCTGCGGCGCGCACGACAAGCGTTATATTCGAGCGCCGGATTTCGACATGTTTAAAAGTTGGTATGATGCCGCAGAAGGAAAAATATCCGCCGTTACCGTTTCACCTGAGTGGGGCGAGGAGGCATATTCTTTTATTTCAAAAGTCAGTGCGCTCGGCGTCGTAGTATCCGTCGGTCACACTATGGCAAGCGAAGAACAGGTAGCCGAAGCCGTTGCAAGCGGAGCGAGCCTTGTTACCCATTTCGGAAACGGAGTTCCGGTTACGGTGCCCCGCCATCCGAATTTTTTGTGGGAAGAATTAAGCAATGAGGGTTTGACGCTTTCCTGCATAGCCGACGGATTTCATCTACCGGAATCTGTGCTGAAGACGGTCTTTGCAATAAAAAGACGCCGTTCTTTTATCATAAGCGACAGCACTCAGTTCGGCGGGTTGGAGCCGGGAACGTACGAAACGCCGATCGGCGGCAATGTTCTGCTAGAGCCTAACGGACGTCTTTGCATGACGAGCGATCCCCGCCTTCTTGCCGGTTCTGCGCAGAGCATTCTGCACGGTGTGGAGCACCTTTTTAAAAGCGGAATTTGTTCCTTAAAGGACGCGTGGATGAAAGGATCGGAAATTCCGGCGGCGTTTTATCGCTGCGAGCGGAAAGTCAAAATAGCGCGCGGATGCAGGGCAAGTTTTGTGTGCTTTGAGAAAGAAGAAAAGAAAGGCTTGACAGTTTCCTGCGTTTATCTTGACGGCGAAAAAGTGCTGTAGGGGCTTGCTCGGAATTAAAGTATCCGTGCGAATTTTTTGCAAATTTCAGGAATGAGTGTGTTGAGTTTGCCTTCTACGCTCATTCCCGAAGCGTTTTTGTGGCCGCCGCCGCCGAAAGATGCGGCGACTGCGCTTACGTCAATTTTGTCCTTCGACCGGAAGCCTGCCGTACAGGTGTTATCAGTCTCTTGCCTTACGAAAACCACTGCTTCGACGCCTTCCGTTGACAAAAGCAGCTGATAAAGCATGTCCGAATCGCGGCCTTCCGAGCCGTATTTTCTTGTATCCTCCATAGTCTCATAGGTTACTATCAGCTTGCCGCCGCAAAAGACTTCCGTCTGTTCCAAGAGCTTCCCTAGAAGCTTTCTTGTAAGGTAGGGTTTGCCGCCTGTGATTTCTTCGTAAGTGCTGCGGGGATTTGCTCCGGCTTCTACGAGCCGCGCCGACGCACGGAATACTTCCGCCGAATCCTCAGTCAAAAATCTGAAAAAGCCCGTATCCGTTGACATTCCGAAGAATAATTCCTTTGCAACGGCCTTATCAAGCTTGCCTATGATACCTTCGTAGAGCATCTGTATTATGCATGACGTAGCAGGAGAACTCGGGTCTATTATGGATTTACAGCCGTCCGGTTGACCGGATGTCTTATGGTGGTCGATTATGAACGTATCGAGTCCTTTTAAGTCTCCTTCTATTTCGCCTAATCTTGAAAATTCCGAACAGTCGGCGATGATAAGGCCGGTTTTATTCCTTTCGTCCTGAGATAAAAAGCGCATGGTTTGAGAAAATAGAGGTTCTTTGTTGCGGATTTCCTGACGTTTAAACGGCCCTGCGGAAAGCAATTGATACGGCTTTCCTGATTTTTCCATAATAGCCGCGATGCCAAGGCAGCTTGAGATCACGTCTCCGTCGGGATCCTTGTGTCCTGTGATTAAAAAAAAATCGTGCTCTTGAATAAAAGTTTTAAATAAAAGGATCTGTTCTTCCGTGAGTATCTTCATGTTTGCCCTGATATGAGTAAATATAGGACAGGTCTTAAAGCATTATGCTTTTAACCTGCCCTTGCCGTTAAAATTATGCGCGAATTCAACAGCCTCCAAAATTGATATTTTGGTCAGCTTTTGAATTTATGGGAAAGATCGTAGTGTTTTTAAGCGCGCTTACATTTCCAATGTGTCTTTACCGTCGTCCGGAAATTTGCTGCTGTCGGTGACTTGTCCCCAAGGCAATTGCCTGTGATCCGTAGGAGCGGTAATCATAACTTTGTAAAACGCCTTGTCTTTTGTAATCACGGTCATATATGATTTCATTCCTGCGGGAAGACCTCTGAACGATAATTTGGCAGGATTTTTCCCGTCGCGTTTTATCCAGCGTTTAGGAATGGTAACAGTACCGACGCTCAAGCCGTCTTTCGCATACGAAACCACATATACGTCGCTTGCGTCCAGTATGCGATAAACGGGAGTGTTTGTATATGAAAGAGACGATTCCTGCCATTCTACAGCGGAAGCGTAAAACGCTGCAAAAAGCAATACGAAAAGTGCGAAGATAATATTTTTTTTCATCCAAGGCCTCCTTAAGCAAACCGTTTTAATTCAGCCCGAAAACGGGCTTTGTTATTTATATCTATCAAGTATACATTATATCCATATTTGAAGAAAATACAAATTTTACATGATCGAAAGCATTATCGCCTTTATAGTGTGTTTTCTGTTTTCAGCTTCATCCCACACTTTGCTCGCTTCGCTTTCAAAAACTTCTTCGGTAACTTCCTGTCCCTTTACCGCCGGAAGACAATGCATGAATATCGTGTTTTTATTTTCCGTAGCGGCCATGAGTTTTGAGTTTACTTGAAACGAATGCAAAAGTTTTATCCGCTGGTCTTTTAGAGCTTCTTCACCCATAGAAACCCATACGTCAGTGTAAATGCAATCCGCTCCTTTTAAAACCGATATATCATCGCTTACGGAAATTTTCGCTCCGGAAGAAGTGGCGAACGGCTCTGAAATTTTTAAAATCTCTTTGTCCGGAAACAATTCTTTAGGGCTGAAAACCGCAAAATTTATGCCGAGTTTTGCGCATATCAGCATGAGACTTCTTGCGACGTTGCTTCTTCCGTCGCCGCAGAAGGCCAGATTAAGTCCTTTTACTGTTTTAAAATTTTCTTTTAGAGTTAAAACGTCCGCCAACACCTGCGTAGGATGAAAGCTGTCTGTGAGCCCGTTTATTACGGGAATTCCGGAATATTTTGCAAGCTGTTTTGCGAACTCCTGTTTAAAGCCTCTGAATTCGATCGCGCTGAACATCCTTCCGAGCACGCGGGCTGTGTCCTCTATGCTCTCTTTTCCGCCGAGCTGTATGTCCTGCGTAGATAAAAATACCGGATGTCCGCCTTCTTCCCCGAACGCGGTTTCAAAAGAACATCTGGTACGCGTGGAGCGCTTTTCAAAAATAAGGGCTAGAGTTTTGCCTAAAAAGCGTTGATGAATTTCGCCTCTGTGCGCTTCCGCTTTGACCTGCGCGGATAAATCAAGAAGCGTGCTGATTTCCGCCGGAGTCCAATCCGTCCAATTCAGCAGCGACCGTCCTTTAAACGGCGCTTTAAAGACTTCCATTTTTTGCTCCCGTTCCAAGAAAAAAGGGCTGACCAAAAACTTCCGTGTTTGATCGGTTTCCTTTATTTATGTGCCAAATAAAAAAACCTGCGGTACTCCGCAGGCATTTTAGCGACAATAGGGATTGAACCTATGACACTACGGATATGAGCCGTATGCTCTACCAACTGAGCTATGTCGCCATATTAATTTGGAATATATCAAACAAAAACGATTTGTGTCAAGAGCTCGAAAATCCGTGTAGGATTTTCGAGCGTGTTGTATAAAAGAAAAACGCATCCGGCGTTTTTCGCCTTTAGACCTAAAAAAGAAAATCCGTGTAGGATTTTCGAGCGTGTTGTATAAAAGAAAAACGCATCCGGCGTTTTTCGTCTTCAGACCTAAAAAAGAAAATCCGAGCAGTGACCGTTCGCTCTACATCCGTGTACCGCTCACTACCGTATTTTTGCATAGCAAAAATACGCGACCAAATTCCGACACGGCATCCATGCCGTGCAGAGGACGGAGGGTTTTCGAGCGTTCAGCGCAAGGCAGCCCCTGCGATAAGCTCTTTCGCCTGTCCTACAAGGTCTTCGATTTCCTTGTCGGAATAAGGCGTAATTTCATTGTACGAAGGATTTATGCAATTCTCATTTCTAAATTGCGCAAATTGCCAGGAAGCGTCTTTGGGAAGCAATGCGCCCATGTTTTTTATGTCTTCAGCTGAAACAAGAGGCGGAACCAGAACTGTTCTGAATTCTCTAAGGGTAGGGGGGTAGGACGCTATAATATTTACGCTTTGTTTCAGCCGATCTTCCATCGTCTCTGCGAGCGCTCGGCTGCATGGCGACAAGAGTTCGGCGTATTTATTCGGAGAAGTCTTTATGTCCATGGCTATAAAATCAGGTTTTAGAGCCGGATCCGAAACCAGTTTTTCCAGCAGATCGGGAAGAGTTCCGTTCGTGTCAAGTTTTATCTTGTAACCTTTTTTTCTTGCTTCACCGATTAAAAAAGGCGTAAGCGGATTTAAAAGCGGTTCTCCACCGCTTAAAACAAAGCCTGTCAAAACGTTTTTTCGTTTTTCAAGATGTGCTATCACTGTTTCTGCGGAAACAAGAGAACCGTCCGTTTCGTCTTCCAAAACCAAAGCTCTGTTATAGCAATACGGGCAGCGGATATTGCAGCCCTTAAGAAAAAAAGAACACGCCACACGCCCCGGATAATCCACCAGCGTTGTTTTTATGAGAGCTCCTGCGGGCATGTTCAGCTGTTTTTCGGAAATCCGCATTTTCTGCTCGGTAGGTCGAGCGGCCGCCCTGCCGAGCGGTGAGCCATGCAGGGCTATCGGCTCGATTTGCCGACTATCAAAAAATCAGACGGCAAGGGCGACCGGTTCGAAGATGGCGGAAAGCTCTTGAACATTGTGCGCCCGCGCAACTTCTTCGTTGTTTTCGTTATAGACTATGACTGTGGGTGCCGCAAATACGCCCTTAGCCGCAGCTTGTGCCAAACCTTCTTTCGTATCTACATTGATGCTTTTTCCGGAAACACTGAGTTCCGCCACGTATGCTTTAACCGGCGGACAGTTAGGACATGTCTGACGGAAAAAGAAATCGTAATGCAAATCGCCTGCGACCGCTTTAACAGGCGCGGAAACCTTTTCTTTTTCTGCTGCGTCCTGCGTTATCGCTTCCGGCACATTGTCTACCGAAAACATCTTTCGGTGTTTGAATTCTTCGGTCTTTCCCTTATTCCAGTTGCGTACAGCCCTGTAATAACCTACTATTCTTGCATAAACTTCCGTTTCTTTGCCGTGGACATCTTTAAGAGCTTCTTTTGCAGCCTTTATTTCAGCGTCCACTTCAGCTAAATCGCGTGTTTTCATTGTATTCTCCATATTTCCCTCCCACAGAAAATAATGTTTTTTTTAGCTGCCGCTAAATATAGTGTTATCTTTTGATTTGGTCAAGCAGATAACACTATATTTATGGTCGGCAGGATTCGCGGATTTCTTTAATCGTTTTTGGCGTTTTTTGAATTTCCGCCGGAAACGATCATCCTGCGTTCTTCCTCAAGCTGTTCGATCTTAAGTTTGAGCGCTTTTTCGGCTTCCGCTTTGCACTTCGGGCATTCAAACTGTTCACCCGGCAAATAGCCGTGTACGGAACAGACTGAATACGTCGGTGATATTGTAACATAGGGCAAGCGGTAATTGGTCATGATAGTGCGTACAAAGTCTCGGCAGCTTTTCCAATCTTTAACCTGTTCCCCCATGAATGTGTGGAATACCGTCCCCCCGGTATACCGCGTCTGTAAGGATTCCTGATGGTCAAGGGCTTCAAACACATCCGTTGTATAATCAACCTGTAATTGCGTCGAATTTGTATAATACGGATCCGTTTCTCCGCTTGTTATTATGTCCGGAAATTGCTCTTTATCGTGCCGTGCGAGGCGATAGGAAGTACTTTCGGCAGGGGTAGCTTCAAGGTTGAACAGTTCTCCCGTCTGCTCCTGATACTGCTGCAGTCTTTCTCTCATGTAATCGAGAACCTTTTCGGCGAACGCCTTACCTTTAGGATCCACTATAGTGCAGTTTAAAAAATTCATGCAGCACTCGTTCATTCCGCACAAGCCTATCGTGTTAAAATGATTGTCAAAGGTCTTAAGATAGCGCCTGGTATACGGAAAGAGTCCTCCGTCCAGCAGTTTTTGTATAACTTTGCGTTTTATGCAAAGGCTTTCTTTTGCAAGATCCATAAGATAGTCCAAACGGGCGAAAAACTGTTCTTCGGTTTTTGCCAAGTATCCTATTTGCGGAAGGTTGATCGTAACTACGCCCAAAGAGCCTGTAAATTCGTCCGAACCGAACAATCCGCCGCCGCGCTTCCGCAATTCTCTTTTGTCCAGCCTTAGACGGCAGCACATGGAACGCACGTCACTCGGATCCAGATCGGAATTGACAAAATTCTGGAAATAGGGAGTACCGTACTGTGCAGTCATTTCGAACAGAAGTTTTGTATTTTCGCTGTCCCAGTTGAAATTTTTGGTTATATTATACGTGGGAATAGGATAGCCGAACCCGCGTCCTGCGGCGTCGCCTTCAAGCATGAGAAGGATAAACTGTTTGTTTATGACGTCCATTTCTTTTTGACAGTCGCCGTAAGTAAAATCCATTTCTTTGCCGCCGACTATTGCCTTTTGATCTTTTAAGTCGTCGGGACATACCCAGTCAAGCGTAATGTTCGTAAAAGGCGCCTGCGAGCCCCAGCGTCCGGGAGTGTTTACTCCGTAAATATAGCTCTGTATGCACTGCCGCACTTCTTTTTCAGAAAGATTGTCCGCCTTGACAAAGGGCGCCAGATAGGTGTCGAACGAACTGAAAGCCTGCGCTCCCGCCCATTCGTTTTGCAGAATTCCCAAGAAATTTACGATCTGGTTTACAAGAGTTGAAAGATGAGAAGCCGGCGTCGAAGTTATCTTATCGGGGACGCCGCCCAGCCCTTCTTTTATTAGCTGTCTGAGCGACCATCCTGCGCAATAGCCTGAAAACATGGAAAGGTCATGTATGTGGAACGCTGCCGTTTTGTGGGCTTCCGCTATCTCTTTGGAATATATGTTTTTAAGCCAGTAATTGGCGGTTATGGTTCCCGAATTGTGAAGAATAAGTCCGCCCAATGAAAAGTTTACGTTTGCATTTTCATTTACCCGCCAATCGGATTGAGAAAGGTAGCCGTCCATTGTGCCGTTTATGTCAAGCATCAGTTTTTTAGAATCGCGGAAGGCTTCGTGCCTCGAACGATACAAAATGTAAGCTTTTGCAATCTCGACTTCTTTGTTTTCTATTAAGACGGTTTCGACAATATCTTGAATTTCTTCGATCGCCGGAATCGAATGAGCGCGGCGGCCGGCCATAAGCAGACGAAGATGTTCTTCCACGGAATTTGTGAGAGATTGAGCTTTTTCGGGATCGGGATGTTTTTCAACGGCTTCTATTGCCTTACCGATCGCTTTTTCTATCTTAGATCTGTCGTAAGCGGCTATTTCGCCGGAGCGCTTTACGACTGATTTTATAAAACCGGCAGTTTCCTTATCGCCGCCGTTTCCTAAAAAATTTCTCCACTCCGGAAAAACCGACTGTTTTGCAGCTTCGCTCATTCCTTTCCCCCCCCGAGCTTATTTACTTCCGTTATAAATTCATTTAAATCTTCAAAATGCTTATATACGGACGCAAAGCGTATATAAGCTACCTTGTCGAATTTGTGCAATTTATTGAGCACAAGTTCTCCAAGCTCCGCAGTGCTGATCTCGCGCGTGGTCTTTCCGCGCATGATCGCCTCGTCTTCAATCTCGTTGACAAGGTTTTCGATACTCGGCGCCGAAACGGGCCTTTTTTCAAGAGCCCTTTCAATACCCTTTGAAAGTTTCGAAAGATCGAAAGGCTGCCTTCGGCCGTCCCGCTTTACTACCATAAACGGTTTTTCTTCAATGCGCTCATAACTTGTAAAGCGGTAACTGCACGACAAACATTCTCTTCTTCGCCGGATAGTTCCTCCGTTTGCCATTGTTCGAGACTCAATTACCTTGTCGTCCAGACTTCCGCAATAAGGACAGCGCACTTTTATTCACCTTGAATCGACGTATCTTTATAATAAATATGGAGTTAAATTCATATGAAAATTTAACCCCGTATATAGCGTTTTTTTTAATGTTCTTTGCATTATACACCGCTATATATGATATTACAAGTAGGAGAAGGAAATTTATTTTTAAATTTTTACCGAACGGGCGAAAGTGCTGCGGGAAGACAGTGGAAGTGCAGTGGGAAAAAGTGAAATTGCTACGAAAAGGCGGCTCCTGCGGCGCAGTGCCCGCCTAGCATAACTTTATACGGCTTAACCGCATCAAAAACTTTCGATGGCGGGAAAAATCTTTATGTGCTAAGCTTATTGTATACGATCGGAGGATTTTTATGATATCTATGGGAATTATAGGCGCCGGGAGAATAGCTGAAACCATGGCGACAACCGTACGAAGGATGAATGAAACGGGGGACGAAAGCGTTCGGCTGTACGGCATCGCTTCCAGAGATTTTAATAAAGCAAAGGAATTTGCAGAGCGGCACGGCATAGAAAAAGCTTTCGGCTCGTATGAACAGATGCTCCGCGATCCTAAGCCGGATTTGATTTATATCGCGACGCCGCATTCTCATCATTTCGAACATGCGCTTTTGTGTCTTGAAAACGGTAAACATGTGCTTTGCGAAAAAGCCTTTACAGCCAATGCGGATCAGGCGAAAAATCTTATCGATATTGCGGAAAAAAAAGGCCTCCTTATTACTGAAGCGATTTGGACGCGCTATGAGCCCAGCCGCAAGATTATCGACGATGTGATCGCTTCGAATATCGTGGGGGAAGCGCGGATGCTCACCGCGAATCTCGGGTATCCGATCATGCATAAGGAAAGGATCGTAAGGCCTGAGCTTGCAGGCGGCGCTCTTTTGGACGTCGGCGTATACGCTCTGAATTTTGCCGTAATGGCGTTCGGTCATCCCGATGAAATTCATGCCGTCTGCCAAAAAAGCGATACGGGCGTAGACATAAACGACAGTTATACTCTGGTTTACAAGGAAAAAGGACGTATGGCGATTCTTTGCGCCGGAGCGTCCGCCGTTTCGGACAGGTACGGAATGATACACTGTACGAAAGGTTTTATTCAGGTTGAAAATATAAATAATCCGCAAAAAGTTTTCGTATTCGATAAAAAATATGAATTGATAAAAGAAATTGAAGTTCCGCCTCAGCTTACAGGTTTTGAATACGAAGTTGCGGAGACGGTAGAAGCGATAGAAAGCGGAAAGACAGAGTGTCCGTCCATGCCGCATAAAGAAACCGTCTACATGATGGAAATGATGGACGACATAAGAAAAAAAACCGGAATCGTCTATCCGTTTGAAAATTGATTTTGCAAGCTTTTTTACGGCGGCGCGGTACAAACTTTTCCGCGCAAACGGCTGGAGGATCCTTGTTGCGAGCGGCAAGACGCTGCCGGGAGTGTAGTTTAATACCGCGAATCTGCGGCGTGATATGTTGATTGACTAAAATCTTATTTTTTTATAAGCTGTTTCTATCATATCGATAAGCGCGATTAGCTCAGTTGGTTAGAGTACAAGCATGACACGCTTGGGGTCACTAGTTCGATTCTAGTATCGCGCAATTTTTACCGGCTTCTTGCCTCTGCCGCAAGGGCCGTGTTCCATGCCTTATGAATGCTTAGCGAGATGAGAATAGGGAACAAAACAAAGATTTTTTTGATGTCGTTTTTTCCTCCGCGGGCTTTGTAAGCGCGGCTTATGTCGTTCCATATAGCAAATATCCGCGGCAAAAAAAGCAAAAAATACGAAAACATGACGGCGATTTCCGCCTTCGGTTTAAGACGAAGCTTTTTTCTTATGGAAATTTCAATTTCTTCCAGCGCGGACTTTAATTCCAAGGGCGTCGTGGTTCTGAATAAAATCGACGACATCATAAGCATTGTCAAAAGTCTAAAACAAAATATCACGTCACTAAGGGAAGGCATAAAGTTTTTTTTAGATAAGGCTGAAGTTACGTACAGCAAAATTCCGTAATAAAATATTGGGGTAAGATCGGCCGTTAAGAGGCTGAAAGGAATTTCGGCTTTTAGAGCGAACAATATTAATATTAAAAAAAATGCGGCGCATGCGGCGGCAGGAGCATATAAAATGCATACGCTCAAAACGAGTATTGCAAGGAGCTTTATTCCGGCAGGAATTTTGTGCAGAAAACTGTTTCCGATCCGGTAACCGTAAAGGATGAAGTCTGTCGTCGCTCTTTGCCTTTTTATTTCCATATGAGATCCTCAACCCTTGTGCCGGGCGTCGGCGGTTTTATGCCCCACGCTGCAAGGTCTTTTTGAATGCCTTCTTTAGGCGAGCCGTCAAAAACTTTTTTTCCTTTGAATAAGACTATAAAACGGTCGGCGAGGGCGAGGCATTTTTCAATTTCATGCATTAAAATTATGAGAGTTTTGCCTTGACCTTTAAGAAATTCTATAAGAGAATTTACCTGCTTTACGCCGTCATAGTCTAAATTTGCATAGGGTTCGTCAAAAATTATCAGAGGGCGGTCCATCACAAGAATTCCGGCGACCGCTAGGCGTCGTTTTTCCCCGCCTGATAAAAATCTGGCAGGGTGCTCGGCTTTGTCTCTAAGTCCTACTTTTCCCAACGCTTCCAACGCGGCCTTTTTTGCTTCCGGCTTGGAAAGACCGCAGTTTACGGCTCCGTACATGACGTCTTCCAAGGGGGTTTCGCCCAAAATTTGCGAATCCGCGTCCTGAAAGACGATCCCTGCGAATTTTTTTTTACCGTCGCTTTTTTTGCCGTCGGAAAATGAAATTGTTACTTCGCCCGAGCTTTGTTTTAAAAGGCCTGCAATGATCGACATAAGGACTGTCTTTCCGGAACCGTTTGCGCCTCCTATTACCGTGCAGCTGCTCTGTTCGAGCGTAAACGAAATATCGTCGAGGACGGTCTTTACATCGTTACCTTCCGACGATATGTAAAAATATTTGCTCAGCTTGCAGACTTCAAGCTTGGCGCCGGACGGCTTGGGTGCAGACGAAGCGTTAGAAAATTGCATACTTTTTAAGGACGTTCATCCGAGTTTAAGTATCGGGCGATTACCGGACGAAATTTTAAAGAAAACAAGACGGTTAGTATGCACTTTATTACATCTCCTAAAATGAACGGAAGCACGCAGGCGGCCATAGTGGAAGCGAAGCTTGCGTTTCGGGTGTGCATAAACCATAGGACGCCGGGTACGTAAAGCACGACAAAGCCAGATACGGCTGCGGCGGCCAAGCGTAAAACGTATTTGACCTTGGAGGTCTTTTGCAGGACTTTAGGTTTTCCCGCTATCAGGCCCGATACTGCGGCTGCCAAAATATAGCCTATAAGAAAACCTCCCGTAGGGCCTAGTATGTGGGCGACGCCTCCTCGCCCTCCTGAAAACACAGGAAGTCCCATAGTTCCCGCAAGGACAAAGAGCAGCGCGGCCGCTCCGCCGTTAAGCCCTCCGAGCAGACAGCCTGAAAGAACGGCGAACATGTTTTGCATTACGATAGGAACTACCGTAGCCCCGGCAGGAATTGCTATAAAAGCGCCTGCGCCGATAAGAGCGGCAAATGCCGCAATAAAAACCGGAATTACAAAATTCTTTTTCATATGTGACGGTAGTTTACAATTGGCATTAAAAAAGTTAAATAGGTTGACAATTAACAGCGCTGATCCGCAGCGCAATTTTGCCGTGCTGACATGCGGCGTCAAGTACGGCCGTTCGTGCTGCGTCGGATCACCGCGCCGATCCGGCGGCCGTCAAAAAATCTGCCTAGTTAATGCGCCGTTCCGTTGTTTTCCGTTCCGTCTTTTGCGGCAAAACAAAGGCTTAAAAATACGAATATCATGCAGCAATATGCGAGCCAGTTGCCGAATCGTTCGTATATAGTTACCGTTTTTTCATATACGGGTACGGCACAGGAAGCGGCTGCGGGAGTAAAAAGCGGTAAGTCCTGAAGCACTCTGCCTGCCGGATCTATGACGGTTGAATAGCCGGAATTCGTAGAGCGCACCATCGGGGTACGAAATTCGACGGAGCGCAGGGCTGCGATAACAAAGTGCTGATATTCGGCGGAAGCGGTGCGCGACCACGAATCGTCGGTAAGATTTATGAAAAGCTCGCATCCGGCTTTGGAAAAATTCCCGCATATTTTAGGAAATGCGTCTTCAAAGCATATAGGAGTTCCGATTCTCACTACGGGGACTTTTGATTCCTCCGTAAGCGAGATGACGGACACAGGAGCCTCATATTCAGGATTTACATGTGCCGGAATGTCGAAAAGCACGTATTGATTTCCCGCTTTCCAGCTGCTTGAGAACCCTACCAAACTGTCCATCAAAAAGGCCACCCATTTAAATTCGACCCACGGAATTATTTCCGCAAATGGAACTAGGTGAATTTTGCTGTATGCACCGCGAAAAATTCCGTCGGCGTCTATGAGAACCGCCGCGTTACCGTATGAATTTGTTTTTTTGTCCAACAGATAAGGCGCGCCCACTAAAAACGGTACGTTCATGCGATCGATAAAATTTATCAAAGGTTCGTCGGCGGGAGCTTTTTTGTAATAATTTTGTCCTTGCGGAAATGGGCAGCGCAGCACCGCTTCGCTCCATACGACAAGATCGGGCGAAATCCTGTTTTCACGCATCTGTTCTATGTATTGTTCCGAAAGATTTTTTGACAGAGTTACGGATAAAGAATCGTCTGTATCGCCCCAAGGATCTATGTTTTGTTGGACGATCACGGTGTTCAAAAACTTTACGGGGGTGCGCTTTTTCGAATACTGAAAAACCCCGTAAGCGAAGCTCAGTACAAAAAAAGAAACGCACAGAGAGGCGGTCATTTTATAATCCGAGAGAATTTCTTTAGGATTTTGGAAATTTTTTATTGAACCGATGAGATTAATGCCTTCAGCGCATACCGAAGAAAAGAGAACTGCAAGAAAAGTTATTCCGTACGCGCCTGAAATATCTGCGATCTGTATAAAACATTTAGCATTATAAAAACACATTGAAAGAGTTCCCCACGGATAGCCTAAAAATCCGTTGGATTTTACCCATTCCCACGCTACCCAGACCGCAGAAAAATAAAGAATTCTAAAAGACGGGTAAAAGATTTTTTTTATATCGCGTCTTAATAAAACACTTTCCGCCGCGTGCGTTTTTACATAAAGGCCGCGCGGTTTTGCATAAACACGGCTCGGTTTTGCGTACGGAAAAAATAAAATCCAACCGAAAAATGCTCCTATACAGGCCGTCCCCGCCGCCGAAGCGCCCAAAGTAAATATTGCGAAATCTCTAAAATTTGCAAGCCAAAAACTTGAAATCAAGTGTACAGCCATAACCTGTAAGGCATTTAAAAATACGGCGTTTTTGAACGAAGTGCTTTTTGAAACGGCAAGATAATGGGGAATGAGAGCGATAAGACCTAAAAAAGGCGAACCGAAAGTTAAAAATTCATTTGGAACGGCAAGAGCGCACAGCAGCGCGGAAAAAAGCGAGCAAAAAACTTGTAAAAAAAGATTCATTACGGTATATTCTATCCTATAACGTTGTAAAAACGCAATAATGATATTATAGTGGAAAATTTATTATGGAGTTTGTAAACGGCGCACACAAAACCGAATACGGGGTCTTGCCCGATATAACGGTTTGTGCTCCCGGACGTTTTCATCTTATAGGCGAACATTCTTGGTTTTTTAGAGATAAAACTCTTTCGATGGCCGTAAATCTGCCCGTCTATGTAGCCGTTTCACGCCGAGAAGACTCATCGCTTCATTTTTATTTTCCGCAGCTCAACGAACGAAAAAAAACAAGCCTTACATCGCTGAAATTCAAAAAAGAAGACCGCTGGGCCAACGCCGTAAAAGCGATAATATACGGATTCGTTTCTGGGGGCGCAACCCTTCAGGGCCTTAGTTTTACGATATACAGCGATATTCTCCCTTCCGCAGGATTCGGCATCACCACTGCGATAAAAATCGGAACGGCGCTGGCGGTAAATGCGGTTCTTTCGCTTAGTTTTTCCGAACCGCAGCTTCTTCAGGTTATCGAAAGAGGCAATAAGTTATTCCTTAACACGGGAAATTTTCTTGCGGACAATTTTTCAGCCCTGTATTCGAAAAAAGGAACGCTTCTTTTGACAGATCATTCAAAGGGACGCTGCGAGAATATTCCCGTCGATTTTAACGAGCATGTCGTGATGCTCACGGACGCAAGGGTTCCGCGAATTTCCACTTGGGATAAAGACGTGATGATCGAAGCCGGAAACGCTTTGATTTTAGGGGAACTTAAAGAAAAAAAAATCAACGCACACGGCGGCTGGTCTTACAGCGCGGACACTACGGAAATAAACGAAACTCTTTCAGTGGTGTCCGAAGATATGAGACGCAGGCTTTTGTGCATCATGTATGAACATAATAACGTTCTACTTGCGCTTGACGGAATTGCCAAAAAGAATTTCGGAATGTTTGCCCGCGCCGTAAACCGCAGCCATGAAAGCATGAGAGACCTTTATGAGATATCCTGCCCTGAAATAGATTGGATATTAAAGCGCGTGGGGGAACTTGAACCGAACCTTGAAGATGTAAGAAATCCCGTAACCTGCGGACGCATAACGGGAAAGGGGTTCGGACGCTGTCTTTACACTATAATCCGCAAAGACGATGTAGAGACTTTTAAAAAGTATTTGAAAGACTACGAAAGGATATTCGGGTTTCATCCGCTCACATATCCGGTACTTCCGGCGGACGGAGCTCATATTATAAAAAATTAAAGGATAAAAGATTTAAAATATGCTGCTTCTTTTGACTAATGACGACGGTATATCGGGCGACGGCCTCAGCGTTCTGGCAAAGCGATTGTCTTTTGAACATGAGGTTTGGGTAGTTGCTCCCGACAGAAACCGTTCGGGAGTTTCTCAGTGCGTATCCATGGATCGTTCTTTAAAGCTTACAAAGATAAAAGACCGCGTGTACTGCTATGAGGGAACTCCTGCCGACTGCGTGATACTTTCGGCAGGATCGGGAGGAAGGCTTCTTTCGCGTGTGCCCGACGCCGTAATTTCGGGAATAAATCAAGGCGCGAACATAGGAACCGACATAGTTTATTCGGGAACAGCCGCCGCAGCCAGGCAGGCCGCGCTCGCAGGAATTCCCGGCATAGCGCTCAGTTTGGAAACTCATGACGAAAATTACTATTATGACGGCCTTGCGGATTTTGCCGCGAAAAATCTCGAACTTCTTATTTCTCTTTGCCGTCCGGTTTCATATGCGGAAGAACACGACGGGAACAGCGTCTTTGTAAACGTAAACGCCTTAAGCTCGTCCGCAGCGTATCTAGGAGTCAAGATGACGGATATTTCTTTCAGACGGTATAACGACAGCATAAAGATTGACGAGATTGACGATGAAACGAAGATTTGTTCTGCTCAGGGCGGCAAAATACATACGAGCGGAAGAACATATCACGATTATGAAGCCGTTGAAAAAGGATTTATTTCCGTAACTCGCGTTTATGCCGAACCTAAAAGCGCAGGAATAGTGGACGATATTTCATTTTCACTGTAAAATAAATACGGTGGGTTGTAATGTCTGATGATAAAATTCTATCCGAAGGAATAAGTCTATACAACAGAAATTCCTTTAAAGAAGCGCTTGCTTTTTTTCTCTCTCTTCCCGACGATTCCGGCGCCGACAGCATGGAGCTTATGTATTACATAGGTCTGTGCTATGCCAAGGTAGGCCGTTATGACGACGCTCTTTTGTATTTGGAGCAGGTGGTTACGGCAGGAAAAAACAACAACCGCATACTTCAATGCCGCTACATCCTTGCAGTGATCTACGCTCTTTCGGGTCGCAAGCGGCTTGCGCAATTTGAATTGAACAAATTGCTCGAACTCGGCTACCGCCCGGCTTCAGTCTACGCTTCTTTGGCCTATATCTCATGGCAGCAGGATGAAATCGATGATTGTATAGACTATTATCGAAAAGCGCTTGCCGAAGATTCCAAAAATCTTACGGCGCTAAACGGTTTGGGTTACGTGCTCGCGTGCGAAAATCGGGATCTTACGGAAGCTCTCGCTTTCTGTAAAAAGGCCGTAGACGGCGAGCCCAATTCGGCTGCCTGTCTTGATTCTTTGGGCTGGGTATATTTTAAGCTCGGTCTTATGAAAGAAGCCGATAAATATGTGCGGCAGGCTTCGCTCCTTAACAAGGGGAACCATGAAATTGCCGAGCATCTCAGGATCATAACGGAAACCCGTTATGCGTGATTGGTACTTTATGAAAAAAAAATTTGACGGTCTCGGTTTTTGTAGAGATTCTTTAATTATAAAAATAACTTTTTTTACGGCTTTGCTGTTTTTTGCGGGAAGTAAAGGCGTTTTTTCACAGACCGATTTCGGCAGGAATTCGAGCGCAAACACTTACGCTGAAACGGAATTCAGGCGGGGCGTACAGGCTTATTATCGCAACGCGTTCAACGACGCCATTTTGCAGTTTGAAAAGGCTCTGTCTTATTTGCCGGAAGAAAACCTTATTTTGGACTGGCTGGGAAAAGCCTACTATCGTTCAGGCATTGAAGGAGCCGCATTGCAGCAGTGGCAGTTTGCAGCAGAGGCGGGTTACGGCGGTCTTCTTTTGCAAAACCGTATAGAAATTGTCCGCGAGCGCCGCATAACAGGGGCCAATCAGGAATCCTCGCTGAAGTATACGGAGGCGGGCGGCTTTCCCGGCGTAAACGGAAAAGAAACGGTTTTCAGCCAGCCCGTTTCAGTTTTGCCTAATCCCGACGGTTCAATATGGGTTTTATCATACGGTTCCAACGATCTTTTACGCATCGACGTAAACGGAAACGTGATAAACCGCGTAACCGGTCCCATTAACGGCTTTGACCGTCCTACGGATATTATAAGACTTTTGGACGGAAAACTTTTGATAAGCGAAAGCGCAGGGGGAAGGCTCAGCCTTTTTACCGGCAACGGGCGATTTGAAAAATATATAGGTTCCAAGGGGCGCTCTTTAGGCCAGATGGTAGGGCCTCAATATTTGGCACAGGACGGATACGGTAATATTTACGTTACAGATTTCGGAAACTGCAGGGTAAATGTTTTTGACCGCGACGGCGAACCTTTGTTTTTTTTCGGCTCGAAGACGGCCTCGTTTCCGGGTTTTTCGGGGCCGACAGGAATTGCCGTAGACGACGGCAGGGTCTTTGTCGCCGACTGTGTCAGCGGAGCGATTTACGAGTTTGATCGCTTCGGAAACTATGTCGATATTCTTGTTGAAGAAAAAAAGTTTTCAAAGCCCGAATCTATGAAAAAATGGGGCAGTTACTTGGTCGTTTGCGATAAAAATCGTATTATTTCCGTAGATACAAGAAACGGTTCCGTGTTTGAAAACGCAAATACCGGCAATGCGCCTTCGCGCATTACGAGCGCCGTTCCCGACGTAAACGGCAACATTCTTGTTACGGATATTACCGCCAACGAAGTTTACCTTATGTCCAAAATGACGGAAGTCTTAGGCGGGCTTTTCGTTCAGATCGAACACGTGAACGCGGAAGAATTTCCGAAAGTTACGATGGATGTGCGTGTGGAAAACCGCCGCCGCCAGAGCGTAGTCGGCCTTAGAGACGTGAATTTTTACGTGAGCGAAAACAAAAGACCCGTAACCGATCTGCGGCTGGAGGGCGCCGTGTCTGCAAATACCGTTGCCGATATAACATTTGTGATTGACAGGAATCCCGCCATGGCGGCAAGCAGCGGCGAGCTTCAAACTGCCGTCAGAGAGATTGTTTCCGCTATGGAAGGGAAGGGAACAGTGCGGGTTGTTTCGGCAGGAAAAATTCCCGTCCTTGAATACAGGGGAAATACGCGGGGACTGCTTAATTTTTCGCCTGCGGCGTTAAAAGCGCCCTTGGAAAGCGAAGGCAGACTTGATCTGGCTTTGCGGCTTGCCGCGAACGATCTTATGTCCGGCGAAAAAAAGCGTGCGATAATTTATATAACCTGCGGAAACGTATCTTCGTCCGCTTTCGGAAATTACGGGCTTTCGAATTTGACGGCCTATCTCAATAATAATTCCATAGCGTTTTCCGTAATAAATTTGAAAGAGGGTTCTCTTGACGGCGAAATACAGTACCTTTGCGATAATACGGCGGGGGAGCCGTATTATGTTTACCGCCCGGAAGGCCTTTTATCGGTTGTGACCGACATAATAAATCTTCCGTCCGGACTATATCAACTTTCTTTCAGGTCTTCTTTGCCTACGAATTTCGGCCGGGCGTTTCTTCCCGTAGAAGCTGAAATTTATCTTATGAACCGCAGCGGCCGTGACGAAAGCGGTTACTTTGCTCCGCTGCAGTGAGAGTCTAAGAACATCGCGCCCGCATGTTGCCTGCGCCGCCGTCCGTATGCCAGGCGTCGCCGCGACGAGTCATTATGCTGCGTCGCCGAACTTGGGCGCCGCGAAATGCAGTCGCACGCTGACACACTTTCGCCGCGAAACGGCGTACCACGGCGCGGTTCGCCGCTTGCATGCCGCGCTTGACCCTTAAAATTCCATCCTCATTCCCAATCCCGCTTTTATTGTTAGCAGAATAATTTTATCCCATGTGCAGTTATACGTTTCCGCTAAAAAAGAAAATACGGTGAGATTCCCGTTTAATTTCATATCCGCCGAATGATTCAGTTCGAAAGCCTGTCTTTTTATCACCTTGGAATTTGTAGTGGAATATGTTTCGCTTTCGGAAAAAGAGATATTTACGCTGTCCGAGCGCGTTAAAACTACGCCCGACATGTCGTAAGCAGGCTTAAAAAGCGTCACTGCCGCCAGCAAGGGACTTGTCTTACCGCGTCGCTTCCAGATCACGGTAGCCCTGGTTGCCCATATGTCGGACGTTTCAAAACTTATTTCACCGCCCAGCCGTACCGTATCCGTATCATTGTAGTAAAAATTGGCTTGAACGTAACTGTCGTAAACATATCGTCTTTCGCCGCTGTCGCGCGGAATTTTTGCCGCCGCCGATACCGAAGCCGTATATTCATCCTGCTTAAATAAGGATGTTTTCATCAGCGTTCCGTTTTGCCCGAATATGTTGAACGCGGTATAATTCAGCGCCGCCTTGTATTGATAAATGTCGCTTATTCTTGCGGACGTCCTTATGTCGCGCGAGGCCGAAAGCGAAACGGAAGTAGGCAGCAATAAGTCGCGGATACTTCCCCATACAGGACGCCGCCACGACAGGTCGTATATTGTGCTGTAGTATAAGGATCCTTCGTTACCTGAAACGTCGGAAAGGGCTGAAGTGTTTTTAAACACCTTTTGAGGAAGAGAAGCGCTTACCATGTCGTGAAAAGGCAGGGCTTTGAAAAAATATTCGCGCCTGCCGAGGGAGTCTGAAATTTCTTTTACGTCTTCGCCGTAATCTCCTCCCGCCGTCACGTTCTTCGTTCCTCCTGCTTCTCTTGCCCATTGAAAAATGATATTGTTCGAACCGATCGAAAACGGGAACTTGAGTTTTATCTTGGCGGAATCCGCAAAAAGGACGGATTTTGATGAAGAATACCTGCCTTCGCACGAAATGTCCGCCTGCGGCGAAAATCCCATGTAGGGGAATTTTAAGACGTTTGAAATACCCGCCGCGACGTTTCGTCCGGAAGCGTTTTCTTTTCCGGTCGAAAAGGCGAGGGCAGAACTGTCCTTCCAGCCTTGAAAATAGGAATTTGAGTCTATCCTCTTTACGCCGCAATGCGACGGCAAAAGCCTTTGATCCGCGCTGAATTTTGCGGTTAAAAAATATGAAAGATTTTGAGAAGCTAAAGACAGATCCGATTGTACGGAACTTTTTTGCGTCGAATGCCACGCGTTTGAAACGGCTTCCGTGTTTACGTAAACATCGAGAGGAACGCCGACAGTTTTAAGATCCGCTCCCGCTCCGTTTTGTTTATGAAGACTTTTTTCGACAGGATCGTATCTATACTCTTCTGCGGCCGAAAAAATACCGAAAAGCGGAGCTGTGGTTTCAATTTTGTGACCCGCGTTTGAGAGTTTAGTATCGTCTGATGTGGAACCGCTGATTTCGCCTGAAAAAGCTATTGTCGCAAGGGTTACGCCTGCAGAGGCGCTGCCCGCAAGAGAAGAATCCGCCTTGTTCGATTCTTCCTGACGTATGCTTGCCGCAGAATTTGTCCGGGCTTTAAATGAAAAATTTTCAAGCAGAGGAAATTTTCCCGCCGCCAATATGATACCGTCTTTTTTATAAGAAGTTTTTACATTGTCTTCGAGAATGTAATATTCTTTTGTGTCCGAAAGATAAAGTTCGTCAAAACTGAAACGGCCGGATTTAAAAAGTTTACCGTCCATCGCCGTTGCAATCGTCATCTTGAGCCGCGACGGAACCGTTTTTGTGTCGACTAAAAGGTCTTTTACAGCGACAGCCTTGCCGTCGATAGTCACTTTTTTTTCGGATCTGTCGACAGTAAGTTTGTGCCATAGGGAGTCGGCATAGTTTTTAAATTCCGAACGGGGAATTTCCAAGCGAAGGGCTGTCTTGTCGTAAGAACTTATTCCTTTTGAATTGCGGTCGAGCGTGAGGGCGAAAGCGCAGGCCGAGTCGTCTGTTGCCAGCGGCGTTTCTTCCTTCGGCGCAAAGCGAAAATAAAGATTTATTTTTTTATAAGGAGATATGTCAACTTCGCTGAAGTACCGAGTTATTGTTATGTCCGTTTTGTCAACGGTGGAATCATCCGAGTTTTTCCAGTCGACGTTTTGCACATAGTTTGCGGACGAGTTAAAATCTCCGGAGCCTGAAAAATCGGATTTTGTTTGGGAACTTGTGACCTTTAATTTGTCCGCTTGAAAAGTAAAGACTCCCTGCGTTTGAATTTCATAGGGACCGACCCACAAGGTTCCGGTTTTGTTTGAATTTGCGTCCGAAATTGAATTGCCGTGTCCGCTTCCCGTCGAAGTTGCGTTTACAACTATTATTATTCTGGCGCCGCGATTGGAAGAAAGGCGGCTTACGTCTTCCTGGGTAAGGCGGATCTTCACTATGTTTTGTGAAAACGTTCCGTTGGCCGGATTGAATGGATTTCTCACATCGGGAGTCGAGACGTCGGAAATTTTCCACGTAGGAACGGAACCGGAATCTTCTACTGTAAAATCATCGTCGGCTGAAACGCCCAACTGCAAGTATACGTCGTAGTTTGTTACCGAAGTGTTTTGGGGTTTTATGGCGATGGAAAATTCCGTGCCTGCGGCAAGCAGTGAAGCGCTCGGTCCTAAGTCTATCGTCGTAGCCGCCCATGCGCATACGCTCTGTCCTTCCCATGATGAAAAATCCCATGAAACGGGAATTTTATAGCCTGAAATTTCAGGATCCGTAGAACCGTTTTCCGCACTTTGGGAGCCGTTATATTGGTATGACAATCGAGGCGGCTCGTTGCCCGGCGCGGTTCCCTTCCGCGCATTTAAAGACGGAGTAAAGCCTTCAGGCAGATCCGTGCCGGAATTTTCTGAAAGATTTACAGTGTCGGGTGATCTGTCGTCCATCGCGAGTACGCGGTATTTTCCGCTCACGTTGGGAGATTCAAGCGTAGCTGCGGCCGTATTTGAAAATGTAAAATTTTCTGTAGCGTACTCAAGCCCCGCGGCGACCGTCGCAAAACCCGATTGAGAATTTGATGCGTCGGCATAGTTTATTTTTGGGTTATAAGGCCATCTTGTTGAAAAAGACAGGTCGCCGCTCCATTCTCTCGTAAACTGTCTGGAATATCCGGCCGCCGCAGCGACGGCTCCGCTGCCGTCTGCCGCGCTTTGCTCATACCAAGTGATGTAGATCCTGTCGCTCCCCGATATGCTTGAAGAGGGCGTTATTATTCCCGATTCCGCATCATATTTTGCCGCTCCGTCTATCACGCCGTTTTTATAAAGTCTGACGGTTCCTGGAACTGCCTCCGTCCCTATGTCGAATCTGGAAACTGCCGAATATGAGCGAAGCCGCAGATAAAGGTCAGATGAGGTCTCATAGCCTAAATAGCAGCCGGGCGCAATGTCCGCAAGAGGGTATCGCACTTGGGGCTTTACGAGAGAATTGGCGCTTGCGGAAACGTCGGATCTGAAAACGTCTACGTAGTTATGTTTCTGCGAAGTGTAGTCTTGCGACGTAAACGTAAGGTCGTCGGCTGCCGTAGCTAAAAAAAGTTCGGATTCTGTCTGTGTGGAAGACGACGCGATGACCGCGCTGTCTACGGGGTTTACTCCGCCGTCGTAGCGGAAGGCGGCGGTGAAAGGCGAAAATCCTGCCGGATGCTGAATAAATAAAACTTCGATGCCTGATGTTCCGCCTATTTTTGAAAAAAAACCGTCCGTCATAGTTCCCGTATGATCGGGAATTGGGTAACTTCCAGGCTGCATGGGACCGTGTGCGGAAACTCCCCCGTATGAAAACGATGCTACGTTGGGACGTGATGAACCGTCTGAGACTGCGGCGCTCCCGAAAAATTTTTGTATTTCGCCTAAAAAGCCGCTTGCTCCGCTTAAAGTGCCGTCGCTTTGGACGCTGCCGAAGGCGCCGAGGGCGCTGCGTAAGGCAGTGTATGTCGAGCCGTTAAAAAAAGAAACCGCGACGGCGGGAACTATGCCGTTTTTTATTGTCGCCCCGGCGCTTTGCGACAAAATTATCTGCCTTCTTACCGGCAAAAGAATGTATTCGGATTCTGAGAGTTTTTTGTATTTTCTTCCTTGAAGATCGGTATACGTTCCGTTGGAATTTTCCACATAGACGTCTCTGATGTCCGAAATAAAAGCCGGAGAGTCAGGAAGCACGTATATCCGTCCTGAGAGCCATTTCGACAAGGGGATTGAACTGTCGTTAACGCTGTTTTTTCCGTAATATGTTTTGCTCCGCGATTCAAGCATATCGTAGCGAAAAGCGAAGTCTCCCTTCCATTTGTTTTGCTCGTCGTCTTCAAAGTGAAGAGAAACGCCCGGCGCCTCGTTGTTGCCTCCTCCTATTCCCCTGTTCACATTGTCTATGGAATATTTTTTGGGAAATGTAATTCCTCTGTTTGCGACGCGTATTTCTTTTAGCGCGCCTTCTCCGTAATATCCTGCGGCGACGGTGTTTTTGTCGAAACCGTCCGCAAAGGCGGCTTCAAAATACCATTTTTTGTCGAGCATAAACCATAAAGTTAAATCCACTTTTTGAGTAAAAACGGGAGGAGCCGTCGAAATCATGAACGGATTTCCGAAACCGAAATTTGCCTGAGCCGTGCCGGCTATGGCGGATTCCCAATAGCCGTCCGCTAAAAATTCTATCTGCCGGTCATCTATAGAATAATTGAATATTGACGAGGTGCCGTCGGAAACTGCTTTTACACCGCTCTGAGGAGGCAGCGCCGATTCGTCAAAGACTATCGCTCCCGCACCCGCGGCGTCTGTTTTGTTCATTGTTTCCGCAAATACCGGGCGTCGGAAAAACATTGCCGACAAGAGCAAAGGGAACAGTATTAAAGGGATTTTTTTGTTTTTATTTAAAAGTCTTGCCTTTTTTATTTTTATTTCGGGTTTTTTATTCTGCAATTCAAGTATGCTTTTTTCTATCGCACGTTTTTTTTCACCTTTTTCTTCAAACATTTCCTGCTGGAGTGCGGATTTTCCTATGTTTTGTACGGCAAGACCCAAAAGCCTTACTCCGCCTAGGTTTTTATCATATTTTTTATCGAACAGGGCTTCGGCGCGTTCAAAAAGTTCTTCCGCCGAAAAGATTTCACTGTCCAAGGTTTCCTGTATCGAAACCGTCGTAAAATCTCCGTAGCGGATCTTTACGGACACGGTCTTACTGCTTTTGTTTTCTTTTATTAGGCGGAACATCACCGTATACGAGAGTTCCATAAGTGCCGTCCCTATCGCATAACGATCGGTAAGGTCAAACGAAAAGGTGGTTTCCGCACTTAAAGAATGCGATTTTGATTCGCTGAAAGTTTCCACCTCTTTGCCCCGCACCGCATTATATAGGAAGGATCCGGCAGCTGTTCCGAAAATGCTTTGGAGAAGCGAAAGGGATTTTGAGTGAATATCTTTTGTTGTTTTAAATCCCGAATCGTATAAACGTTTTTGCGTTTTCGTGCCTATTCCCCATACTTTTTCAATGGGAAGGCTTAACATAAAGTCTTCTTCCGTTCCGGGCGGCACTTCATAAAACCCGTCGGGTTTTGAAAGACCTGACGCGATCTTTGCTATGTAGCGGTTTTGGGCGAGACCTGCGGAAACCGTAAGTCCCGTCTTTTCTTTTACTGCTGTCTTTATTTTCCGCGCCGTATCCGAAGGGTTTCCGAACAATCTTTGCGTCCCGGAAAGGTTTATAAAGGCTTCGTCTACCGAAATCTGGCGGATTTCGGGCGAAAAATCGGCGAATATTTCCATGACTTCCTGAGATTTTTCATGATAACGTTCCATGCGCGGGCTTATGTATACGCCTTGCGGACAAAGAGAGTATGCTTTGGTTATCGGCATGGCCGAATGTACTCCGAACTTGCGAGCTTCATACGAGGCCGTACAAACTACCGCCCTGCGGTCGGACGGTTTTCCGCCGACTATGACGGGTTTTCCTTTCAGATCGGGATTATCGATCTTTTCTACGGAAGCGAAAAAAGCGTCCAGATCAATGTGGAGGATACATATATCGTTCCATTCGATCATGTCCTGTTACCTAGGCCTGTTTTTTTGCCGTATCGATTCTCTGGCGAATCCGCTGTGCGTGCTTCATTGTCCGCCTTGGAAATTACCGCCGTGCAAGTCTCGCATTCAAACGTTCCCGCTCTGTCAGTTGCATAATAAGAAGTGACGCTTACGGCGGTTTCTTCGATGGCAGCCGCCGTGTAAGTTATCCTGCACAGTTCGGGCGGAAAATCCGGAAGATGAAAAGCCGCGCTAAGATCCTTTGTGTTTTCCGTGTAAGGAACGGTCGCCTCGTACACGGGCTGCACCGTTTTTCCTGATATGCTTATTTCGTAACGTTCGGCAGGCTTTGACGATCTTATTTCCACATTGCAGACGGAATTTCCGAATTCAAACGAATCGAAGGCCGTTACTTGAAGACGGTTGTTTTTCGACCGTATCAGCGTTACTCCGTCCGTTATGTCTACGACAGACGGAATGAACCTGTATTTTTCCAGAATGTGCGATATTCCGTAAAAGCACAGGAAAATCATAAAACTTGCAGCTGCCGCCGTAAAAACAATGCCTCGGTTTTGAAAGGTCTTTTTATTTTTCAGGTTTCGGTTTAGAATCTGTGACAGTATAAGAAGCCATACAAGGCTGAACGGCTGAACGGCGAAGGCCAAAAGTATGTTTTGCAAAATATTACCTGAAATCAGGTTTGAAATTTTTTGTATTTCTATGTATTGCCATAAAATAATTCCATAGGGAATAAAAGGAATAAACAATAACAGTCCGATTATCGAAAACGGGATCGCCCTTTTTGAAAGACGCAGCAGTAAGGACAATATGTACTCGAATACAAACAAGAAAAAAAGCGATAGATCCGCTGCGCTGAAAACGAATATGTTTACGATAGTTGAAAGCGTAATATAAAATTTATACGTGTATCCGGAGCAGCGGTTTTTCAAAATGATTACAAATACCGCTGAAAGCGCTAAAAACAAAAGCTGTATGCGGATATAAAGCTGCATTACTGGCGATAAATGAAGCTTTGACGCTGCAAGTTTTGTCAACGGCAGTCCGAATACCAAGACCGCTATGGAAATAATAACCGTAAGAGGAAGCAGATACCACAATTTTCTTATTTCGCTCCTATGGATCAATGATTTTTTTCCTGCAAAAAATGAAAGAGCGCATAGAAAAAAAAGCGTTACAAAGGCCGCCGCAAGGTAGCACCTCACCAAAAATGCTTCGTTTAAAACAAAATTTTGCCCGTTAAATGTGAAAAAAAGATAATGCCTGTCCCATTCGGCGGTTTTTTCAGGCTTGAAGTTGTCAAGAAATGACAGGAGCACGGGACAGAGCTTTAAATCGTCCGCAAATGTTACCGAAACGGAAGGAATCCCCTCTCTGAAAAACGAATCGGAAATTGGGTCCCCTTTCAGAAATCCGAATCTGAACACTGTAAGAAAGGTTCCCGCCGGAACGGTATATTCGGCCTTGTTTTTCAAAAAGGAATTTGAGATAGCCTTGACAAGCCACAGAGGGCTTACTTCATTTTTACTTCCGGGCATTATGACGGAAACTTCGTCGCCGTAAGTTTCAGCGGTTTTGCTTGAGGGCGAAGAATTATTTCGTTTACCGTCTTTGAATGCGTCGATCTCATATTCATCTTTTGAAAATTTTACTGAAACGGCGAATGTGTTGTCGGGAAGGTCAATCGAATCTACAAAAATATCCGTACCCGTAATTAAATTTCCTTTTCCCAGAAAATCGCTTGAATTCGGAGGGAACAAGATCGAAACTTCGAAAGGGTATTTTTTTTGGGAAATACTTTTTAAAAGTGTGATTATTTGCCCTTGGTTTACTAAAAAATCGCTTTGCTCAAAGACAAATATCACATTTGTTTTAAAATCTTTGGAATATGAAGAAGTTTCGGATGAGGCGGAAGCGCCGACAGAATAGGAGGACTCCTCTTGGCCTCCTTTTGTCTCAAGTCCGTCCTTATTTATTTTTTTTTCAAAGGTGAGTAAGATATTATAAGGAAAATCTCCTGCACCGGGAGATATGAGGTTGATTGTTTTAGGGTTAAATCCTTCGAGCTTCAGTTTTTTTTGTATTTCGGCGCTGACGCTTGCGCCGGTTCTGTCGGCTCCGACAGTTTGGCTTGCTTTTGAACCGCTTCTGCCGGAACTTAGACTGAATGTATCTGAGGCGGCAAAAATTGGCGCTGTAAAATTCCGGCTTATGCACGCTGAAATAAAAAAAAAGAGTCGCACAAAAAACAGCAGTGCAGGCCGGACATTTTTTTTCATATGTAAAGAATATACTATTGTATGTTTACAATGCAATAGATATATTTATATGCGATAGGTTCAATTTCGGGATGTAAAAGGTCTGTGTTAAAATCGAAAAAAAACGTTCTTTTTTTTATTGTCTCTTTGATCCTTGCAGGATGTTCTAACGAAATTTTGCAGATTGACACTGTCGATACGGTCGTCATTTTCGACTATGAAACTGAAAATTCAAAGCCGATCATGAGACTTTCGCTGTGTGCGAATATGGGGTCGGATATTCGCCGTGTGGATCGCATAAAGCTCGTTCATATGGAAACATTGTACCAATGGTTAATCTTTACACCGGACACTTATGAAAATTCGGATTTGCGGACAGTAGGATACGCATGGATTTCACCTGAAAACGGTATGCCGCTGCCGAAGGGAGAATATATGCTGACCGTATACGACTATGCCGGAAACGGAAAAGATATTTCTTTTAATATTTCATACGATGATTTGATATATGAAAAACGTCCCGGAGATTTTCCGGACGCTTTGGGACAGGGTGCAAAAAAATATAACGCCTTATATGCTGAAGACGGCGCTTTATTGTATTATGAGGCTGATAAAACCGCAGGTCAGACGGCGGCAGAAGTGACAGCGTTTACGGATATTGCCGCTCAAGTCGCTCCGGCGGATGAAACCGTTATGATAAGGACTTGTTGGACGACGGTCGACGAGAGCGTTTTATGTATTATGCCGCCTGTTTATAAATAACTGTGCGCAAAGAGCGCACTAATTGCACTCGGTCGAAAATTGAAATTTTCTCCCTCGTGCAATTATAAGGAAATGTTTAATTTCGACCGCTGAAATATCGCGGTCTCGTTAAACGGCGAGTTTGCCCTGTGGCAAACATCGCAAATTATATGTGCGCAAAGAGCGCACGAATTGCACTCGGTCGAAAATTGAAATTTTCTCCCTCGTGCAATTATAAGGAAACTGATATGGATGATGCCGAGCCTGAAATTCCTTGTGAAACGCCTTTACATAGAGCGATACGCACCTATGTGCTGCGTAAGGGACGGATGACCTTTGCGCAAAAACGTGACTATAAAGAGCTTTCCAGGGTGTGGTGTATCCCGTTTGACAATAAAAAACTTAATTTTGTTGAAATTTTCGGGAATACAAACCCTGTCGTAGTTGAAATAGGATTCGGCATGGGCACTGCTACTGCGGAAATAGCTCAAGCGAACCCTGAAATAAATTACATAGGAATAGAAGTGCATATTCCGGGCGTAGGCAGCCTTCTGGGCGAGATAAGGCGAAGAGATCTTCATAACCTTTATATAATTCAATATGACGCGCTTGATGTCGTTGAAAACATGATAACCGACGCAAGCGTCGCGGCCTTTCACATTTTTTTTCCTGATCCGTGGCCTAAAAAAAAGCATCATAAGCGCCGTCTTGTAAAACGGCCGTATACGGAACTTTTTGTGAAAAAGCTTATCGAAGGAGGCTACGTGTACATGGTTACCGACTGGCTTGAATACGCGGAATTTGCTTTAAAGGAACTCAACGAGACGCCTCTTTTAAAAAACAAGTATGACGGCTTTGCCGAAATGCAGCCATGGAGGCCTAAAACCAAGTTTGAAAACAAGGGAATAAAAGCCGAGCGAATTATATCCGAATTGTATTTCGTAAAACGCTAAAAAGACGGAGCAATACAGATGGCCGATTTATTTGATATTGAAGATGCCCAAAATGCAAGCAAAAAATTTATGCGTATAAAGGAACTTTCCTCACTAATAAAAAAATACCAAAGATCATATTACAACGGCGAAGGAGAAATTTCAGACGCCGAATTTGACCGTCTGTGGGACGAACTTAAAATTTTAGACCCTAAAAATCCGATTCTCACAAAAGTCGGGCAGGATTCGGGTGACTTTGCTAAGGCGCGTCACATAATGCCTATGGGGAGCCAGGAAAAAGCTGCGGATCCTGAACAGTTTCTTCTATGGGCCGAAAAGCATGTCTATCCTGAGTACCTTGTGGAATATAAGCTGGACGGAGCTTCTCTTGAGCTCCAATATGAAAACGGCGTTTTGATCCGTGCGGTTACGCGGGGAGACGGCGTCGTAGGAGACGACATAAGCGCGAACGCCCGTAAGATGCAGGGGGTAAAAGCCCTGCTTCGGGATAAGGATGAGAATCCGATTCCTTTTACAGGAGGAGTCCGGGGAGAAGTCATAATGACTCATGAGATTCATAAAACGTTTTTCTCCGATAAGGCAAACTGCCGCAATGCGGCAAACGGACTCATGCGGCGGAAAGACGGCGCAGGAAGCGAAAACCTTAAACTCATAACCTACGATGCGTTTGCAACGGGAACTTACGAGCCGTTTTTCGATGAAAAGGGAAAAATCGCATGGCTTACCCTGTGCGGATTTAACGTAGTTCCTCTTAAAATATGCCGCAGCCCTGAAGAAGTTATAGCCTACCGTTCGCAGGTTATGGAAATGCGGAAAAACTTGGAATACGATATAGACGGTCTTGTAATAAAGGATAATGTTATAAACCTTGAAGACGCCGGCCGCGCCCGTCCAGACAGACAGATCGCTTTTAAATTCAGCCTTGAAGAAGCCGTGAGCGTCCTCCGTGCCGTCGAATGGAGCGAATCCGGCGCGACATATACGCCTGTAGCTGTTTTTGATCCTGTGGAAATCGCAGGGACCACCGTGCAAAGAGCGAGCCTTTCAAACCCTGATACGATTCGCGCTCTGAATATTTTTATAGGAAGCCATGTTACCGTAGTCAAGCGGGGTGAAATAATTCCGAAGATAGAAACCGCCTTTTCCGGTAAAGATCCGCTTTCCCCGATCGAATACCCTAAAATGTGCTCTTCCTGCCGAACCTCTCTTGTCGATGAAGGAAGCCGGCTTTACTGCCCGAACAAGGATTGCCCCAAGCGGGTATTGCATCGTCTTATGAAATGGATAAGCGTCGCGGACATTCGGGATTTGGGTGAAACTCTTATCTCCGCCTTATTTGACAAAGGAATAGTAGGTTCCATAAGCGACATATATAAACTTACGCCTGAAATTCTTACGCCGTTTTTTCTAAACGAGGAGAGCATAGCTTCAAATAAAACGTCGCTCGGAGCGCAAAAGGTCTGGCGGTCTATAAATTCGCATAAAACGCTTACGCTTCCTCAGTTTATAGCGGGATTTGACATAGAAGGAATAGGCGAGGCGAACGCCGAAAAACTTGTTTCGGCGGGCATAAACACTCTTGAAAAAATGCTTGACGCTACGCAGGAGCAAATGGCGGAGGTGTACGGATTTGCGGACATCATGGCACGTACGGCCGCAAAAGGACTTGCGGAAAATAAAGAAGAAATGCTTTTTTTGGTAAATTCCAAAACGATTGAACTCGTTCTGCCTTCAGGCGGAAAGCTTGCCGGAAAATCTTTTTGTTTTACGGGCGAACTTGTCACTATAAAAAGAGCCGACGCGCAAAATCTTGTAAAACAGGCGGGCGGTTCGATAAAATCGTCGGTTACAAAGGACTTATCGTATTTGGTCACAAACGATACGTCAAGCGGTTCTTCCAAAAACATAAAGGCCGCTTCTTTGGGAATTCCCGTGATTTCTGAAAAAGAGTTTTTTGAGATCGTAAGAAGATAGAATGAAAACCGGTAAAAACTTACGTGCCGAAAAATTGATCGGCAGTCTTGCCGCTTCTCTTACAGCGATCTTCGCTATTACCGCCTTATTCTTCTTTATTCAGTTTATGTTTTGCTTTGTTTCGGCAAAGAACATCCCCGGCATCAATAATTACCCCTTGGTACGCGTCATGGTGTACGGTTCGAGTTACGAGCAGGACAGATATACCGTGAGCGCCCGCATAAGCCTTCTTGATTCGGACAGCACGGAGTTTGCAGTGATAGAACGTTCATGGAAGGGAACTTCGCTTTCTATATTGTTTTTGGGAGCTTCTTTTAGCGAAAAAACCGTTTGGTTTCCGTTTTGCGTTTCAGGGCATGATAATCCTTCCGAAGACGTTTTTAACATAGGACGGAAAGGAACAAAACTTTCTCCGTATTACAACGAGAACGGACTTTGTCTGTTGTTCGGAAGCCGGAATCCTGAAAAACTTCAAAGAAGTCTGATGCATCTTTTTGCTTACGCGGCGATAAGCCGCTTTCGTCCGTCTTCAAAACATTCCGTTCAAAAGGAAATAAATCTTGCCGAATGTGAAAACGGCGCAAACTACACGATTTACACCGATTTTACCGGAGCTCTTTTTATGTCAAAAGATTAAAAGGATTTCATGTTTTAGTATGTAAACTGAATTCTGTAAGCATAACGCTCGAAGCGGCACGCGACCTGAACCTTGCCTTGAGCATCTTGTTTTCAAAACTCTAGATTCGACCTTTTAATTTTTCCCCTCTAAGGAAAAATTCTGCAAAAAAATATCGGGATTAACCGCTATGGAATTAAGCCTTATTTCCCAGTGCAGATGAGGCCCTGTGACCATTCCCGTAGCCCCTGAAAGGCCGATTCTTTCGCCTTTTTTTACGATTTGATTTTCTTTTACGTTTAAAGCGCTTAAGTGATAGTATACGCTGTAAAGACCTGGAAGATGCTCTATTACTACGCTGAATCCTGTGGTTATCCTGTTCTCCGCAAGGACTATTTTCCCTTCCGCACAGGCCAGAACTTCCGTCCCCTCGCGCACGCCGAAGTCTATCCCGTTATGAAGCGTTTCTGACGTCTTACCGGTAGAATACTCATAAATGCGCCTGTCGGCGAAGCCTGCCGTCCTTCGCTCGGAACTTACAGGCAAAATAAATTTTTCAAGGGAGTATACGGAATTTTCGTCAATAGTATCGAAGATCTTATTGAGTTTTGCTATCTGTTCCATTCTCTCAGGCGAAGTGTTCTGCCTAAGCTGTGTGTTTTTTCCCGACAGAGGAATCGCTTCTTCCGTAAATTTTTTTGGTTCCACCGTTACCGGCAGGGAAAACTCCTGTATTTCCATGCCGAACGGAGAATAAGTTACGGTAAGCGTGTATTCTCCCGCTTCCGCCTTTGATGAAAGCGGAAGTCCTACAAAAAATTCCGCGCTGGCGGCGCTTTTTTTTGAGGGAGCTATATTGAAAAAATCCGCCTGTACGGATCTTTTTTTGCCCGATAAAGCCGCTTTTGCCTTTGATCTTCCGTCCTTCGATTTTTTAATTCCTTTTGCGGCTGTAAATTTCATGCGGATAAAAACGGCGTCTCCCGGTTTTACCTTATCCGTGTACGACAGGTTTATGCCGTAGTTTTCTCCTTCATATATCGCCTTGCGCGCTACGTCGTTGCTAGTCGTAATGCTTTCGGCCGCCGCATTTTTTATCGAAAATACAAGAATCAGTAAAAATGTAAATAAGATCTTAGTCGTTTTCATTTTTTCCTCCGCCTTTTGTATCAAAGCACGTACGGCGCGCAGTGCGGCGCTTGTGTACGGGCTATGCTTTTGAAACCGAATTTTTTAAATCTTCCAAGATAAGCTGCGGGGTTTCCATTCCGTTAAATAAATTCCTTGTGATGTGAAAAAGCACGTCAAGGCGGTCTTCTTTTTCAAAATCTCTGTGGTACCTTTGCGCTTCTCCCCAAAACATTGCCGGCCACTTGTTTTTCCCGCAGTCGAAAGTGATTTTTAAGTGCTGCTTTTCGGTCTTTCCCATGATCTGAACGTCGGCGATTTTGAGATCCTTGGACATAAACAAAAGCGGTTCGTTTTCCATTCCGAACGGTTCAAAGTTATCGACGATATTCATTACGTCCGCAGTCATGTACTGTGCCGGAAGTTCCGCGTCGACTTCAAAGACCTTTGAGTTTTCTTTTTCAAGTTCTATTGTCTGCGACAGTCTTTCAAGTTTTTGTAAAAACTCTTCAAGTTTGGATCTTTCAAAGTTAAACCCCGCTGAAGCGTCGTGGCCGCCGTAGTCAAGAAAAAAATCGTCGAATTGGCTTAAAAACACAGGAGCGTTAAATCCTCTTGCGCTCCTCACGGAACCTACGCAGGTACCCGTTTCCAAAAAAGCGACCGTAAAGGCCGGAACGTCCAATTCCTTTGCCAGACGCTGCGCCACGAGACCCGTAACTCCTCTCGGAATCCTTTCGTCGATCACTATACAGAGTTTGTTGTCATATTTTGAAAGGCTGTCCCGCGCCGCTTTTTCCGCAAACAACATGACTTCCGCCATAATCCTCTTTCGTTCGTTGTTTAAAGCGATGATCTTTTCTGCGATTACCGACCTCTCTTTTACGGTTTCGGCTAAAAAAAGCTTTATGGCTAAAGCGGGCTGTCCGAGCCTTCCCGCTGCGTTAAGAACGGGCGTCACATTCCAAGAAATATCCGTTGCCGTGAGTTTTTTACCCGTCATATTTAAAAGAGCAAGCAGTTCGTTCAGCCCGGGGCGGGTTTGCCCCTCGTTTATGGCGGAAAGGCCTTTTTTTATGAAGATACGGTTTTCGTTTTTAAGAGGCATAATGTCTGCGAGCGCCGCAAGCATAACCAGCTGAAGATCTTTCTGTTCGGCTTTGACGTCTTCCGGAAAAATTTTTGCGTTTTTCTTCTGGACAAAGCTCACGAACAGGTTGTAAAACCCTTCGATCTCCGTCGAAGGCTGTTCCGAATAGAATGCTATTTTTGACAGATCCTTCAGAGCTAAAAGGCTTTTGCCCGACACAGAGGGGATGAGATTGGAAATTTCTTGCTGAAGATCCATAAGGTTGAATTCTATTCCGTTCCCGAAAATTCTAGAAAGCTGTTTTTTTACGACTCTTTCATCCCATACGAAAATCTGCTGGCCGTTTAAAAAGGGAAGCAATTTTGTGCGGGAAATATCTACGGTTCCGGGAATTATCGTTTCAAACAATCTGTCTTTTACGGCAAGATTCCTGAGTTTTATACATTCTATCGTGTAGGCTTCGTTTACGGGCAGAACGTTCATCAGACATATGTCTTCTTTATATAGTTCGCTTTTTGTAAAGCGCAGCGCTTGCGTCAGCTTGTAAGCCACTGCCGCGCCGGAAATGTCGCGGAACGGATAACCCGAATCTTTTATTTTAGGATCAAGAATTATGGCTTCGGGCAGATTTTCTCCGGGATTGTGATGATCGGTTATGATCACGTCGATATATTTTTCTGCTGCATAGGCGACTTCTTCTTGCGATGTGATTCCGCAATCGACGGTTATGATCAATGTTCCGTTCTTGGCTGCGAATGCGTCGATCACTTGATTGCTCAGACTGTATGCCTCGTCACCCGTAGGAATGCTCCATTGAACGTCCATTTCCATCTCTTTAAGGCATTCGTACAGAATAGTGGTGCTTGAAATTCCGTCTACGTCTCTGTCTCCGAAGATCAGAACTTTTTCGCCTTCTTCTTTTGCGGCGAGGATTCTGTCCACGGCGTCTTCCATGTCTTTAAACATGAACGGGCTGTGCTGAAAGCGCAGATCGTTTTCAAGGAAATACATTATGTCTTTTCCTTCCGTAATACCGCGCCGTGCAAATATCGAAGCGCTCACCGGATCTATTCTAAATCGGGAACATAGGTCTTTTATAACTTCTTTTGAAACGGGTTTTTTATTCCAGAGTGCCACTAGCGAATTTCCTTGTATATCAGTTTTGCTTTTTCAACTTTTTTTTCGGAATAAGAAACGGATTTTTCGATAAGCTCCATAGCGGGAGAAAGGCATTGCTCGTCTTTGCCGTAAACGCTCATAATTGTTTCGCCTTTTTTTACATGATCGCATTCGCGTTTGTGAAGAATGATTCCCGCTTCGGCACATACCTTATCTGTGGTTTTATTTCGTCCCACGCCGAGATACACGCCTGCGAGTCCCGTCATATATGCGTCGATTTTCAAATAGCCGTCTTTTTGCGCCTTAAATTCGGCACGATGAACGGAACGCCGCTTACCGTTGTCCTCAAGAAGGCGGGAAACGTCTCCGCCCTGGTCTTCTATGTTTTCAAGGAATTTTTTAAGAGCCTTGCCTGACGCTACCGCGTCTTTGCACATTTCAAGAGCTTCTTTTTTTGTTTTCGCCTTTTCGGCAAATAAAACCATTTCGGAAGCGAACGCATATGTAAGTTCCATTACGTCTTCAGGCCCGAACCCGTTAAGGCAGTCAAGAGTTTCTTCTATTTCAAGGAAATTTCCGATTTTGTTTCCGAGCGGAGTATTCATGTTTGTCATAAAAGCCGCAGCCTTTTTACCCATCGCCTGCGCCGTTTTTACCAGATACGAGGCAAGAAGTTCCGCATCGGCGACGGACTTCATGAACGCTCCGGAACCGTATTTTACGTCGAAGACGAGAGCGTCGGATCCTTCCGCAACTTTTTTTGACAGAATGCTCGATGTGATAAGGGGAACGGATTCTACGGTCGCGGTTACGTCGCGAAGCGCATATAAGAGCTTATCGGCCGGAACTATACGTTCGTTTTGCCCTGTCATGGCAAAACCCGTTTTGGCGATCAGTTCTTTGAATTTTTTTGGCGAAAGGGAAGTCGTATAGCCTGTGATGGATTCGAGCTTGTCAAGCGTTCCGCCCGTGTGTCCAAGAGCTCTTCCGCTCATCATCGGAATTTGAACACCGCAGCAGGCTGCGATCGGGGCGAGAGGAAGTGAAATTTTATCTCCTACGCCGCCGGTAGAGTGCTTGTCGACAAAGGGACCTGTAAGACCCTTAACTTCCCGGTCGTGTAAATCTATAACTTCTCCTGAATGAAGCATACATTCGGTTAAAGCTCCTGTTTCTTCGAAAGTCATTCCGTTAAAATAAACCGCCATAAGCCACGAGGCGATCTGATATTCGGGAATTTTGGAGCTTACATAACCGTCGATAAGAAATTTTATTTCTTCTTTTGTAAGCTGAGTATTTCCAGCAGTTTTTTGCGTCCCGTCGGAGCCTCGCACGAAGGTTCCGCGTTTTTTCATGATAATGTCCGTAACTCTCATAGTATCCCCAATCCCGATTCTATGGACTTAAGCCTAAGTCCCGCCGCCGCTTCTATCATATAAAAGGTAAGATCGCGCATTTCATTTACGGCCTTAGCCGTGCATCGCAGAGATCTTACTTCCTTAGGTTCAAGCTCCGATACCGCCGTAAGATAATGCAGCGCCTGTTTGCAAAGACGAAAACCTCCCTTGTCGGGCGCGGAACATGACGTGCATAAAAAGCCGTTTTCCGAAGGCATATATATCGCTGCGGTTTGTATTAGCTCCGCCGGTTCCGTCCGGCTGTATTCCACCCGGCTGCTGCCGTACTCCGCCGAATTGCTTTTACCGTGTTCTGCGGCAGAAGTTTCGCGCTCAGAAAAAAAAGCCTTGCCGCATCGGGCGCAAAAAGAAGTGTCCGGTCTTATCCCCAAAAGTTCAAGATATCTCCACAAAAATCTTATAAGGCCCAGTCTTCCGTTATCTTCATCGGATAATTCGATCCCGTCCAAAAAACCGTTGAATATTTTCCAGCACTCGGCGGGGGAACCTCCGCATTTTGTCTTTATGACTATTTCAGACGCAAGAGACGCCGCCCATGATTTAAATAGACTTTCTCTAAACGTCTGATGAAAATTTGTCACGTCAAAATCGGTGATTTTTATCGAATTTTTTACCGTATCGCGATACAAATACATCTTTCCCCTGTTAAAAGGAGAAACAAGACCCTTAAGCTTGCTTTTAGGACCTCCGTACAAGATCGCATATATTATGCCGAGTTCCATGGAAAAGACGCAGACGCTTCTGTTGTTCTCTCCTGAAGGCGATACAAAAAGTACGACCGCATCTGTGATCGAATTCCGGAGCATATTTTATTATATAATAAATATTATCTTATGCAAAGGAGGGAATTTTCGTTTTTTCGTTGCTATCGATTTGAGCTTTATTCGTCTTAGCAGCAACACGGAATTTTTTATTGTCGCTATCTGAAAATTCATGATACAACCGAAATTATCACTGTCAATCTTTGTATGAATGTCCGTTTGGGGTATTTTCAACGCCGGTATGTAATAAAAACCGCCGTACACCGCTTTACCGCCGCCGAAGCAGCGGCAAAGCAAACTTTAAAAATGCGATGTTGTAACTCGCGACGATACAGCGAGTTACAACTCGTCGGCATCTCGAAAAAGTTGCTCAAGGTCGGTTTTTCGAGATGCCCGTTTCCTTATTTTGCTAAACCGGCTTTTTTCATAGCCGTTGCGAGCGCTTCTTTGAACGCCGTAGACGTCATGGTTGCGCCGGAAACCGTGTCGAGCTCTGCACTCTGTTTCTGCAGCGCCTGCTCGGTCAGCTTCGCGATCGCTTCGGGGCCGATGCCGGGGGTTTCGGAGTGTTTGATCACTTTGATGTCCGTCATCTTGCCGCCTTTAACGGTAATCTGTACGCGAACGGTTCCGCCCATACCCTTGTCGGATGCGCCCGTAAAGGTGTTGTTCGCGGCTCCCGACATACTCGTATAGTTGAAGATGGAACCGGATGCGGCGGTCGTTTTTTGACCGGCTGCGATTGCCGCCAATTCGGCTTCTTTTTCGGAATGCGTTTTCGTTGCACGCGTTGAACCGCGGAGCGCAAAGTACGAAGCTTTGTCGGTCTTTGTCTTGTAGTTCGTTTCGGCTCCGGCAAATGCGGGATCGAGCGCCGTGCTTGCCGTTGCAAATCCGTCTTTATCTACGGACGCGGCCGAACGTCCTGCGATATAACCTGCCGTGATGACGCGGCCAAGTCCGTGCACTCTCATACCGCCGGCGGATTCGCCCGCACAGAAGAGGTTCGGAATGAGTTTTCCGTGCAAGTCGACAACCTGCATTTTGTCGTCGACGCGCAAACCGGCGAGCGTATCGTGAATGTTCGACACCGCCCACAGCGCGTAGAACGGACCTGTTTTGATTTGGTTTTGAAGCGTGGTTTTTCCCCAATCGCTGTCTTTGCCCGCCGCGACAAACGAATTGTAGCGGCTGACCGTGTCGGCGAGGATTTTGGGATCCATTTTGATGTTTTCGTAGTATTTGTTGACGACTTTTTGTGCGAGTTCTTCAATCGTGTCCGCTTTGAACGCATAGCCGCCTTCAAAATCGAGAACGCCCTGTTCCATAACCCAGTCGTTGCGTTTTGCAGCTGCGTCGTCGACGATCGCCCATACCGGGCCGCCGTAGCATTCGGCGTTTCCGTCACCGTCCGCGTCGATAAACACGCTCGTTGCGGCGCTGTTCAAAAAGCGCTGATATTCTGGACCAGGGAATACGCCGCGGTAATCGTCTTCGTTGGCAAAGCGCTGACCGAGCATGTTGACCACAATCATGCTGTTGAGATCCATTTCAATGCCGGTAGCTCTCGAGAGTTTCCAGAGTTTGCTGTCTTTCATAAAGCCGCGGCCGTAGCCGTACTGACAGCCGATGCGGTTCGGCGCTTTCATCTGCGCGCCGCCTTCGGACATCTGATAGGACGAAAGCGACATAAGAGCCGCGCCGATTTCCATTGCGGCGATTTCACCCGATGCATCCTGATCGGAGAAGGGCATACCGCCCAAGCCGTCGTATTCGGGGCCGAGGCGCGGATCGAACATCGTGCGGAACTGCACGTTGCCGGTCGAACCGCCGGTCGCTATGATAACGGCTTTGTTGGCTTTGATGTTCAGCGTTTCTTTGGTGCTGTCGATATTGCCGTCGGACATAAGACTCTTAAGCGGTGTGTTTTCGCCCGGAAGTACGTGGGGCGTATAGTGCGCCTGCACGCCGAGCACTTTTCCCGACTGACCGTTTTCACGGTAGATTTTGTCCATGTGATAGTTCAAAAGGAATTTTGCGCCCTTTTCGCGGACGGATTTTTCAAGCGGGCGGGTAACCGCAACGCCTGCGGCCGTCGTGCCTGTGTATTCGTTTTTCCATTCGCCGCTGTCGGAGTACGTCATGCGTCCGACGCTGTCCGGATCCGATCCGCCGTCGCGGTAGTAGTTGCGAACCATCGGTTCGATTTCCAAAATTTTAACGCCGTTCTTTAAGATAAAGTCGTAAGCTTTTGCCATGCTGTTCGCGACGGAGCGTACTTGAGACGTTTCGTTATAGCGCGAATCTACCGCTTGGCCTCTGGTATGATCGTAGTAATACAGGTCGGCCGAATCTTCGATACCCCATTCCTTTTGCGAAACCGTGCTGGCGCCGGAGTGAAGCTGACCTTCGCTGACCGCCGCGTGCCCGCCGACATCCCAGTTTGTTTCTACAAACAAAACCGATGCGCCGTCTTCGATAGCTTTGAGACCGGCGGGCAAACCCGCGCCGCCGGCACCGACGATGACGACGTCTGCCTGATAATCCCATTTAACTTTCGAGCCGCTGCTGCAGCCCACAGCCAATGAGAGCATCATGGCTGAGCACACAGATAAAACCGCAATTTTCGACAAAACGCGATTGTCCGATAATTTCATATATGCCTCCTAATAATACCTCTGCCAAAATCATGCGTCGAAGCGCATTTCCATGCACAAATATTGTATGTCTTTCGAATATTTTTGTCCAGAATATTTTCGCCACTCGTTTGACATGTCCTTTGCGATTTTGTATATTGATACAGGCTGGAGGTGCTTTATGCTTTTTCCTTTAAAAGAACTTGTAAAATTCAGCGGAAATATATATGAAATGACAGTTGCTACGAACCGCCGCGCATATCAGATGCTCCGCATAAAAGATCCTCTGATAGAAGAAAATGACGGTAAGGTTGTTTCTTTAGCGGCTCAGCAGCTGTTTTCAAAAAAGGTCAGCTATAGAATTGACCAGCAGTACTGATAATATCTGTATTCCCGTTCTTGTAATATTCGGTCCTACGGGGGCCGGAAAGACTGCCTTGCTGCGTTCATTATTCGCCGTAGGCAGTCCTTATTTTTTTAAAGGAAGATGCGAAGTCGTAAGCGCCGATTCCATGCAAGTTTATAAGGGAATGGACATAGGCACTGCAAAACCCGACAAGGCTTTGCAAAAAGAACTTCTGCATCACTTGATAGATATTTGTCCGCCTTCGGAGCAATTTTCCGCTTCCGAATTCGTAAAAGCCGCCGATCTTTGCTGCCGAGATATTTATAGACGATCGAAAATTCCCGTTGTCGCAGGAGGAAGCGGCTTTTATATAAAGAGTTTTTTATTCGGGCTTCCTGCAACTCCCGAAGGAAATCCCTGTGTCAAAAAAATGCTCCGTGAAAGAGCGCTAAAAGAAGGTCTTGCCTCTCTTTATAGGGAACTTGAAACCTGCGATCCTATTACGGCCGCAAAGATACATAAAAATGACGCTTACCGCATCGAAAGAGCTCTGGAGGTTTTTTTGTGTACGGGGAAACCTCTTTCATCCTTTGCCGTGTCCGATGAATTGAGAGCCGGCTTTGACTTTTGTATCATAATACTCGGACGGAGCCGGCGCGAATTATATGAGCGGATCGACAAACGCGTTGATGAAATGTTTGAACAGGGGCTCGTCCGTGAATTTAACGCTCTTGTAGACAAAGGTTATACTGAAGACGATCCCGGAATGGCGGCGATAGGCTACAGGGAACTCATCCGCGAATTTCCCGAAGGCGTGCCAAACTTATCCGATCCTTCGGATGAAACGCTTAAAAGATTGGAAAGCATCAAACAACTGATAAAACTGAACAGCCGCCATTATGCAAAAAAACAGTATACCATGATGAAAAACATTCCCGGAGCCGTATTTTGTCCTCTTACCGAAGGATCTGAAATTTCCGTTTCCGTTTTGCAAAAAATGGAAGATTTTATGAAAACGCATACTTGACGTAAGAACGTAAAATTTGCATAATAAATAAAGTTTATCAAAGAACGAAGGAGTTCCATTGTGCCCTGTGGGAAGAAGAGGAAGCGCCAAAAGATGGCGACACATAAGCGAAAGAAGATGCTTAGAAAAAATCGGCATAAGAACAAGTAGTGTAAACTGCCGTTTTACGAAAGACCGCGAAGTTGAAAAACTAACGCGGTCTTTTTTTTAAAAGCCGGAAACTTCGAAGCAAAGTTTTTCAGAGTGAGGTTCCCGATCCCGTTGTTTTTATAGGAGTAACAGTACGATACTTTCCAGTATACATTCGCCGGATGACGTTAAACATCTTTCTAAAAAAGAACTTCCGATTCTAGCTTCCGAAATACGCAAAGCGATCATTGACGTTGTGGGCAATAACGGAGGCCATCTTGCGAGCAATTTAGGTGTTGTTGAACTGACGATAGCCCTTCATCGTTCTTTTAAAAGTCCGTCCGATGCCATCGTATGGGATGTAAGCCATCAGTGTTATGCGCACAAATTACTCACCGGCCGCTATGAGCAGTTTCATACGCTGCGCCGTCATGGAGGTCTTTCGGGTTTTACAAAGAAAAAAGAAAGTCCGCATGATTTTTTTGATAGCGGTCACGCTTCCACGTCCATCTCATGCGCGCTCGGACTTCTTACGGCATGGCAGCATGAAGGGCGCGACGGAAAGGTGGTTGCCGTCATAGGCGACGGGGCTTTGACGGGCGGCATGGCGTTTGAAGCGCTTTCTCACGCCGGACTCATATCAAAGAATCTTATCGTCATCCTTAATGACAACCAGATGTCTATAAACCCGAACACGGGTTCCCTGTCGCGCTATCTCAGCCGTCTTACAGTAACTTCGTCTTATCAAAATTTCAGGCATACGGTCGATCACATTGTAGATAAAATTCCTTATTTTAACAAATACTTGAGCAGAATGATCTTCCGCCTTAAACGCGGAATAAAAGGTATGTTTTTAATGAACAACCTTTTTGTAGACCTAGGTTTTGAATACGTCGGCCCTTTAAACGGGCATGACATAAACGAACTTGAAAAAGTTTTCGACCATGTTAAAAAACTTCCGCGTCCGGTCGTAATTCACGTAGTGACAAAAAAGGGTAAGGGCTTCAGTCCTGCAGAAAACGATCCTGCGCGTTTTCATGGGATAGGTCCGTTGTGCCTTGACGAGGGAAAAGTTGAAAAAATCGACACTACAAGTTTTACCGAAGCTTTCGGCACCGCGATAGTAAACCTTGCCGAAACGCATCCGAATATCGCCGCCGTTACCGCGGCTATGACAAAGGGAACAGGGCTTGAAACCTTTGCGCGCAATTTTAAAAACCGTTTTTTTGATGTGGGAATTGCCGAACAGCATGCGGTGACGTTCGGCGCGGGGCTTGCAGCGGGCGGAATGATACCCGTCATATGCATTTACTCTACATTCATACAGCGTTCCGTCGATCAGATTATTCATGACGCGGCATTGCAAAAACTGCATATGATATTTGTGTTTGACAGGGCGGGCGTCGTTCCGGACGACGGTGAAACGCATCAGGGGCTTTTTGATTTGGCCTTGTTACGCCCGATCCCGAATATTTCGATTATGACGCCCGCCGGAGCTTTCGACCTTGAACTGTGCCTTACATGGGCCGTCGACAAGGCTAAAACTCCTGTAGTCATCCGTTACCCTAAACTTTCTTGTCCGTCCGACACGGATGAATTTTCCAACCCGATAGAAGAAGGCAAGGGAATTTTTATTCCGTGCACAAGTTTCGCTCCGACTCTTGCGCCGGCTGAAAACGCGAAGGTTGAAAAAAAAGTCCTTTTAATATGTACCGGAGGATTTTATTCCGAAACTCTTTCGGCCGCCCGTTTGCTTTTGATGAAAGACGTCGTAACTGACATATATGTGCTTCGCTTTATAAAGCCGATCGACACCTACGACATTTGGAGAGTTTGTAAAAACTATGGAGCCGCGGTTATTGCGGAAGACGGGGTAAAAACAGGCGGCGTCGGCGAATACGTTGAAAATTTCCTTTTAAAACAGGGAATGAAGACGGTCAAGATAAAGGCCTTTCCTGATTGCTTTTTGTCGCAGGGAACGCGTTCTGAAATTTGCAGCGATTCGGGTATGTCGCCCGAAGATATAGCGGCGGCGGCACTTGACTGTCTTTTGGAAGGTAAAAAATGACGGATGATGTAAAAAAACTTTGTCTCTCGGACCGCAGCGTAAGTACCGAAAACGCCGCGTTTGTAATGGGAATTGTAAACGCTACGAGCGATTCTTTTTGGGAAGGAAGCCGCGGAGGAATAGACAGGGCTCTTAGCTTGATTGACGAGGGCGCGGACATACTTGACATAGGCGGAGAATCGACGCGGCCGGGATCGGAATATGTTGACGCGGATGAAGAGATAAAACGCATAGTCCCGCTGATCGAACACATAAGGCGCTTTTCCGATATTCCTATTTCTGTGGATACGAGAAAGTCCGAAGTGATGAAGGCGGCGTTTTCCGCCGGAGCGGACATGTTGAACGACGTTTCCGCATTGGAAGACGATGAAGAACTGGCGGGTTTTGTCGCTTCCGTTAAAATTCCTTTGATACTGATGCAAAAAAAAGGCGATCCTGCTATAATGCAAAAAGGGTCGATACACTATGACGACGTTACCGCCGAAGTTAGCGCATACTTGACTTCGCGCGCCGAATATGCGATGCAGGCGGGAATATCTTCAAAAAAAATCATAATAGATCCCGGCATAGGTTTCGGAAAGGATCTTGAAGCTAACATTGCGCTCATAAAAAATTGCGGAAAACTTTGCGACGGCAGATATCCCGTCCTTATGGCGCTTTCGCGAAAGACCTGTATAGGTCAAATTACGGGAAGATCCGTAGAAGATCGCCTTTTCGGAACGATTGCCGCCGACGTTATCGCCGTGCTTGCAGGCGCTTTTATGATTCGTGTGCACGACGTCGCCGCTGCGGTCGACTCAATGAAAATACTGAAAACTCTTGAATAGGGAAAAAAAAGTGAATATATTTGACGATCTTTCCAAGTTGTATGATTTTATTCGCCCGTTTTTTGATATAGGGATCATCGCTTTCCTTTTGTATAAGGCTTATGCCGTTATGCGTAAGACTAACAGCGTTCAGATCATCCGTTCCGCCGTTATTATTGCCTTCGCTTATGCGGCGGCCTTGCTTTTTAAGCTCTCCACGCTGCAATGGATTTTAAATATACTTGCTCAAGGAATTCTGATCTGTTTTGCCATTGTCTTTCAGCCCGAGCTTCGTAAAATCTTTCTTAAAATAGGGCAGGTAAACTGGTTTGCATTCCGTAACCGCACAAAACATTCGTATGTGGATGCCGTTCTCATAGCCGCCGATCAGCTTTCAAAACTGAAGCGCGGTATGCTCGTCGTGTTTACCAGGCGCACAAAACTTGACGATATCATTGAAACAGGAACGAAACTTAACGCCGACCTTTCGTCAAGTCTGCTTCTTACGATATTTGCGTTCAACACCACAATGCACGACGGAGCGTGTGTGATTCAGGGAGGCAAGGTTATAGCCGCAGGATGTTTTTTGCCTTTGAGCGAACAATATGACATTAAAAAAACGTTCGGAACGCGGCACCGCGCGGCGTTAGGCATTTCAGAGGCCACGGACGCCGTAGTTCTGGTTGTTTCAGAAGAATCCGGCGCGATAAGTTTGGCGTATGAATCCCGTCTTCATTACGATCTTAATTCGGACGAACTTATGCAGAGACTTGAGACGCTTCTCGAACTTAAAACCGAAGATTATACGATAGAGGATACGATAGATGAAAATACAACCGATAATCGATAAGCTCTTTGAAAACTGGCCTGTAAAAGTTTTTTGTGTTGTGATCGCTCTGCTGCTGTATTTCTTTTTTAATGTTTCACGCCTAGACAGCAAAGCATTTCCAATAGAACTTGACGTGGTTTCCGACGGGCAAATGATGCCCGTAAGCTCGTATCAAAAACATGTACGCGTAGTCGTTCGTGCGAATGCCGAAGATATTGCGTCCGTTACCGCTAAAGATATTTCAGCCGTCGTAAATCTGGAACAATATACCAAATCCGGCGATTACGATATTCCCGTAGTTCTTAATCTTTCAAAGGAAATTCTTTTGATCGATCCGCTTGAAGTCCGCGTTGTACCGGACGTCATTCACATGCGCATTGAAGATAAGATACTGGAATATAAAGATGTTCAAATTTCCTTTGCCGAAGAAATTCCTCACGGTTATGAGATAGTTTCATATTCTGTAAATCCGAGTTCGCTGCGCGTTACCGGTTCCCGTTCCGCCGTAGAGCAGACGACAAAACTTTTTACGGATAAAATTCCTTTGGCCGACCGCACGGAAAGTTTTTCTTCACAAGTTTCCATAGCGACAGTTAATTCTCTTATTTCCGTTGAAAATAACGCAAAGGTTGTCGTGTCAGTTACGATACAGCCTATAATGACGACGGCCGAATACAAGGATAAAGCCGTCTCTTTTGTGTATTTGAATCCGGATTTAAAAATCGCTTCCGGAGGCGATCCTGTTTCTTTTAGCGTGTCGGGAGATCTTTTGCATGTGGAAAAGCTTACGGAAAATTCGTTCGTAGTTCAAGCCGATTGCAGCAGCATAAAATCTCCTGGAGAATATGAAATCAGTCTGAATTATATTCTTCCTGAAAACGTTACGCTTTTGCAAAATTCCGCCGAGAGCGTTAAGATAACGGTGGTAAATGCTTCATCGCGTGCCGATTCAGAAAATTAACAAAAATTTGAAAATTGTGTTATGATTTACGGGATAGGCGTTGACATAGTTAAAATCGACCGCATGAAAAACTGGCTAAAAGATCCTCACTTGATTTCAAGGTTTTTTTGCGATGAAGAAATGCATAGCGGGGATAAAGAATTTCACGGTGTAAAAAATTTTTCTTCAGACGGGAATTCTTCCGGCGGTGAAAAATCACATAGAAGCGGGGAGGGCTGCGCGAGTAAAGACGGCGATCTGCGCAGTGAAAATTATTTATGCCGGTATTATGCGGTGCGCTTTGCGGCAAAGGAAGCTTTTTCAAAGGCTTTGGGAACAGGTATAACGGGGTTCGCTCTCAAAGACGTATTTATTAAAAAAAATGAAGAAGGCAAACCTTTTCTTTGTGTGCGGGGCAAGGCCTTGGATTTGTTAAAAAAAAGATGCAAAAACGCCGAGATTTTTGTAACGCTGAGTCACGAAGCGGATTATGCCGTCGCATTTGTTGTGATTGAAAAACGGAGGAATGATGATTCGGTCCAAAAGCAAGCCTAAGGTTCAAAAAAAAGCCGTCATATCTTATTGGACAAAACAAAAATGCCTGTGTCCCGTCTGTACTAGAGAATTTGCTCATGAAGAAATGTTTACCGGCAACGGCAGAATGATCGCAGGAGCACTTACCGATGAGCTGCACCGTATTTTTGAACCGTCCGCTCGATTCGGCAAAGTGTATCCGCTTATTTACGCCGTGGGTGCGTGCCCGCACTGCCACACTGCGATGTTTTGGGACGATTTTACAAAGCTCACTGACAAAGAGACTATAAACCGCATTTACGACGACGAAGAAACACGCGTGGAACAGGTAAATAAGGTGTTCCCGTATTTTAATTTGGAACACGAACGCAGTTTGTACGACGGCGCCGCCATGTATTATCTTGCTCTTCTCACTTATGAAAAGATGAATGTGGCCTATGTTCCTACGATAAAACAGGCGATAATTTCTCTTAGGCTTTCGTGGCTTTGCAGGGATCTCGAGCTTGCCGTTCCGGGGCATAATTTTGAAGTTATGGCTGAAGTGTTCGTGAGAAAGGCGGTCTTCTTTTACCAGCAGGCCGTTATAAACGAGTCTGCGCGGGTTGAACAGAGTTCTTCGATTTCGAATTTCGGTCCGGACATAGACAAAAATTACGGCTGGGACGGCGTTATTTATCTGTGCGGCCAGCTTGAATACAAATACGGTCAAAAAGAAGATCACGAATTACGCTTAAAAAAACTCAACGAATACAAGATTGCCATAGCGAGAATTTTCGGACTGGGAAAATCGTCAAAAAACAAACCCGGGCCGCTGCTTGAAAATTCGCGTACGCTTTACGACAATATGACAAAGGAACTTGAAGACAGTACGAATATTTCGGTCGGAGATTTATAAGATTTGAGAAACATCCTTCTTACGATCTCTTACGACGGGACGAACTTTTGCGGATGGCAGCGGCAGGATCACTCGGCAAATCTGAAGCCCGTCCGCACCGTTCAATCTGAAATTGAAGCCGCGCTTGAAAAACTTCACACAAGCCGCCGTATCATACTTCACGGTTCGGGACGTACGGACAGCGGGGTGCACGCCGCCGCACAGGCTGCAAATTTTTTTTCACCCATCGATTCAATTCCGGTAAACAATTATATTCCCGCATTAAATGCAATGCTTCCGTACGATATACGGATTATCGGAGCGCGGGAAGTCTCCGAGAAGTTCGACGCCCGCTTTAGCGCGACAAGCCGGGTTTATCGCTATTATATTGCGGAAGATGAAACTCCTCTTGCAAATCAAATGCCTTATGTGTGGTTCATTCACAGAAAGCCCGATATTTCAGCTTTAAATGGAATGGCCGCCTGTCTTTTAGGGGAAACCGATTATGCCGCCTTCGCCGCATCCGGCGATAAAAGCGTTTCCACAAAGCGTTATGTGGAAAGAGCGGCGTTTTCTTATTCTTCGGCTTTCCCGTCCGGAAATTTTCTTATGTTTGAGATCGAAGCTAACGCTTTTTTGTGGAAGATGGTTCGTTCGATAGTCGGTACATTGATCGAATTTGAACGTGACGGAAAAGACGCTTTGTTTTTAAAAAAAGTTCTTGAATCCGGGGACAGAAGCATGGCCGGCGTAACCGCTCCTGCGCAGGGACTCTTCCTTTGGCAGATAAAATTTGACGGCGTTCGGCGCCATGTGTGACTCTGTGTTAGGCGGCGACGCGCTCGTATGGTCTTTCGGTCTCTAAAGAAATAGTCTAAAGAAGGTTTACGGGATCCACGTCCGCTTCGATGTAGACTTCCTGAGGACGTTTAAAATCGTTTAACAGATGAAAAGCGAGCTTTTGAAGGAAGGATATGTTTTTACCTTTAAGCAATATCTGATACCGGTAGTTCATCGCGATCTTTTCAATGGGACACTCCGACGGGCCGAGTATTTGCGCCTGATCGCCGTGTCTTCCGGAAAGATCTGCGATCGAATTTTCAAGTATGGAAAACGCCTCTTCGGAAGCGTTTTCCGCGCTTGTTTTTGAAGGCGATCTGAACACAAGTCTTATCAATCTTGAATAAGGAGGAAAGCCCAAGGCCTTGCGGATTTCCAGCTCTTCAAGGTAGAATTTTTCGATATTCCCGTTTACCGCGTGATATATCGGAGCGCGGTCGGGATTATAGGTTTGCACAATCACCTTGCCGTCGGGCGAAAAACGGCCTGCGCGTCCGGCTACCTGCGTTATCAATGAAAAAACTCTTTCCGACGCGCGGAAATCCGGCAGGTGAAGTCCCGTATCGGCTAAAACAATGCCCACAAGCTGAAGGTTCAAAAAATTTAGTCCCTTTGCGACCATCTGAGTGCCGAGCATAATGTCGAAATCGCCGTTTTTAAAAGCCGTAAGTTTTTCCTGTAATTCTCCCTTTTTTGTAAGGCTGTCGGTGTCTACGCGGACAATACGCGCAGCCGGAAATTTTGCCCTCACTTCGGCTTCGATAAATTCGGTTCCGAAGCCCGAATAACCTACGTCAAACGAAGAACATCTGGGGCATTCCCCGGGAACTTCCGTAGACCACCCGCAGTAATGGCACATGAGACGGTTTTCATTTTTGTGATAAGTGAGAGGAACCGAACAGTTTTTGCATATCATTTCATAGCCGCAGCTCTGGCAGCGGAAAAAATGTGTAAAGCCGCGTCTGTTAAGAAAGAGTATTACTTGACGCTTGTTTTCTATTGTGGAACGTATTTCTTCTGCGAGTTTATTTGAAATGCAGCCGCTTATCTTTTGTTTGCTTAAATCCACGCAGCGGATGTCCGGCATGTCGCCTCCGGCGAGCCGCTTAGTAAGAACGTGCCGCCTTATGGCGCCGGTCTGCATAAGGTGCCACGCTTCCACGGACGGCGTTGCGCTTCCCATAACCAAAGGGATAGATAATCTTGTCGATCGGAACATTGCCGCCTGTCGCGCGTGATAGCGCGGCGTCGTTCCCGATTTATAAGAAGCGTCGTGTTCTTCATCGATTATTATGATCCCGAGATCCGGAACAGGCGCAAAGACCGCGCTTCTGGCTCCTATGACGATTCGCGCTTGCTTATTCAGTATGCGGCGCCATTCGCTGAGTTTTTGACTCGGAGTAAGCCCTGAATGCAAAACCGCAACCGTGCCGCCGAAACGCTGAGATACGGCTTCTATCACTTGATGTGTCAAGCCTATTTCCGGAACCAAATATATTACGCCCTTTTTTTGATTTAGAATTTTTTCGGCCGCTTGAAGAAAAACTTCCGTTTTTCCCGAGCCGGTTTTTCCGTATAAATAGTGAAATTTGTCCGGAACTCCGTATGTTTTGTCCTTTTTTTCCGTAAAAATACCTTCGACGGCGGCGCTTTGCTCTTCGGACAGTTTCCTCGGGCTTGTGTCGGGAATTTCTTCGGCGTATGAAAAGCCTCCTGCATCGCTTTCCCGTTTTCCGGTAGGGAGCATTGCGGCTATGGCTTCTCCCAGCGAGCAAAGATAATATTTCGACATCCAAAGAGCGAGCGACAAAAGTTCTTCGCCGAAAAGCGCCTGATCGTCAAGTATTCTTATGACGGGTTTTATCTTATCTTCTTCGACCGGACAATTTTGCGGAAGTTTTTCGTGGACGGCGACGATGAACCCCGTGGTCTTTCTGCTGCCGAATCGAATTTCGGCTCTTTTTCCGACTTCAGGGATTCCTTTGGCGGATTTTTTTTTTGCGGAAGGCATATTTGCTGCAGAAAGAGCCGCCGCAACAGAAGGCGAACTGGCTGCGGAAGCCGAGTCGGAAGACTCTCTCTTTGCGGAAGAATCGTCGGCGCCTTCTTGAAACGAGTATGTGAATGTCTGATTGATAGGCACATTTACGGCAATATCAAGATAAAGCATTTACATTGCCTCTTTACTGTACGGACGGTGAAAAAAACGTGTCCGTATAATTTTCATAGCCGGGAACGAGAGATTGAAGCTTGTCTCTGAACATTTTTAGGTCTTCCCACGCAGGGCGCTTGAGATCCTCGTTTCTTAAGAGGGCGCTGGGGTGATATGTGCACAATACGGGAATTCCGTTGAGGTCGTGGAACGTATTTCTGAGGCGCCCTATGCCGGTTTCCGTTCTAAGCAAATTTTGAGAAGCTATGCGCCCGACGGCGAGGATCATCGCAGGTTTTAGGAGGGTGATCTGGGCTTCCAAAAACGCCCGGCATGCTTCCGCTTCTTCAGGCTTAGGATCGCGGTTATTAGGCGGTCTGCATTTTACGATGTTCGCGATAAAACAGTTTTTTTTGCGGTCGAGCGAAATCGATAAAAGCATTTTGTCCAAAAGCCTTCCCGCAGGGCCTACAAACGGCCTTCCCGTAGCGTCTTCGTCTGCGCCCGGTCCTTCTCCTACTACAAGCACGACGGGATGTAAGACTCCCTCGCCCGGAACCGTGTTTTTTCTGGTAGAATTTAAAGCGCAGCGGGAGCATTCGGAAATTTTCTTTGAAACGGATTCTACGGATACTGCGGCAAACTGCCCTGACTGTGCGTTTTTTTCTTCTATGGCGCAATTTTCAAGATCGTCATAAAAAACCGGAGGTTCGTCCGGAAAATCGGGGGATCCGTATCCGTAAATATGATCGGAGGCTGTTTTTAGAAGCGTGTAAATAATATTTTTGTCGGAGGAATTCATCTGTGTTTTTAAGGATAGCATATTGCTTGCCGTTCGTGCAACAATGCTGTAGTATTTAGAAAATATGAATATTGCGATGTTTACCGACGCTTATCTTCCGAGGATTAATGGTGTCGCGATTTCCGTTCATTCTTATGCGCTTGAATTGACGAATCTTGGTCACAATGTATGCGTAGTATGTCTTGAATATTCGGAAGAACAGCAAAAAAGCGCGCTGTTTGACGAAAAGGTGGAGGATTTAAAAACCCCGTTTAAGATAGTTCGAATTCCTTCTACGAGTTTGATCTGGTCAAAAGAAGACCGCGTCGCAAGATTCGACAAATGGATCTTTTTAAAAAAGGCAATGGATAAATTCCGCCCCGACATAATCCATATAAATTCCGAATGGGTCGTGGGATATTTCGGAGCGATATACGCTCTTCACAGGCACATTCCTTATGTTTTCACTTTTCACACTTTGTGGGAGGATTATCTTTATAACTATGTTTCTTTTTTGCCCGAAGCTTCCACGAGAAAAATCGGAAGGGAAATAGTCAAATTCTATCTTAAACGGGCTACCGTCATAATCGCGCCGACGCAGCGGATCGCCGATGTCGTAAAAGAATACGGCGTTGACAGAAAAGTCGAGCTTTTACCCACGGGAATCCCCGACTGGATATTTAAATACAGTTTTGAAAGAGATCTTAAAATACATTCTCAGATTTTTTCCTCTTATCCGTCGATCGCGGATAAAAAAATCCTTTTGTATGTAGGAAGGGTAGTAAAAGAAAAAAATCTTGCATTTTTGTTGAACGTGTTTGAACTTGTAAAACAAAAGGAATACAAAACGGCTTTAATGTTTGTGGGCGACGGTCCTTACCTTGAAGAATTAAAAGAACTTGCAGCGGAACGGGGGTTCGGAGACGATGTGATCTTTACAGGTTATGCGGCTCGCACGGATCTGCTTTATTATTACAAGCACGCTTCGGTTTTCGTATTTCCGAGTCTTACCGATACCCAAGGCCTTGTTACCGTCGAAGCTATGATGAACGGGTTGCCCGTAGTAGCTATTGGAGAGATGGGAACGCTCGACGTGATGCAGGGAGACAACGGCGGGTTTATGGTCAAAAACGACGTAGGAGAATTTGCCGAGCGGGTCTGCGATCTTATCGAAAATCCCTATTTGCACAGAAAAAAATCGGCGGAAGCGTTGGAATGGGCTAAAAAGTGGTCTATGGGCGCTCTCGTAAAGGATTTGGTTTTGTGCTATGAAAAGGCCATAAAGTTAAAAAAAGAGGAAAGATAAAAACATGTGCGGTAAGGATTACGGCATAAGAGGTTTCCACAAATTTTTATTCTGTGCGCTCTCGCTTTGTTTTTTTGCTTTCGGTCTCGTAGCCGAAGAGATAGCGGAATGCATGATCCCCTCCGAACTGTCAGCGCCGCGCCGCTCTGTGTCCCGCCGCGGAGAAAACGAGCTTGTCGCGCCGAATTCGTGGGTTTACGACGCCCTTACCGCCGTTGCGCTTGAAAGCGGTATAGTTCAATTTACGGACAATACGCCTCTTACGATCGGCGAAATAAAATCATATCTGTATGAAATCGATCCTGATTCTTTGAGTCTCTCCGGGCGAAATCAATACGCTCGAATCCGAGAGTATTTTTCAAAAAAATATCTTTCGTTCGATTCGGATGTTTTATCGCTCGGGATCGATCCTTCGATAAATCCCCAATCGTATTACAAATCAAACGATGATATCGATTGGGTATACGATCGTTACAAAAGAAGGCCTTTCATAGACGTTCCTGTCATACTTTCGGTAAGCGATTATGCGACCATGTTTATGGATCTTTATCTGGGACAAAATCAATGCGCTATGGAACATTCGGACAATTATTTTAACGCGCCCTTATCCGCCGATGATTTTGACATAAATTTTCCGCATGCGGCGTACGGTTCTACCGGATTTAAATTTACGGATCTTTCAGGATTGAGTTTTCAGCTTGGGATGGGCGAAACTTCGATCGGCCGCACGCAGACGGGCAGCGTAATATATTCCGACTTCATGACGCAGGCTTCTTACGGGCAGCTTTCGTTTTACTCGCCGAATTTTAAGTACACGATGCTTGTAACTCAGCTTAACGTTGACAAATACATGTATTCTCATCGCCTGGAGTTCAGATTTTTTAAAAAACTTACCGTTTCGGTTATGGAATCCACTTTGACAAACGCCGAACTGGAATTGCGATATTTTAATCCTCTTACGGTCTTTCACGGAGCCGCCCCTTGGCGCGACTATAAGGCGACAAGCGCGGATGCCGAAGATTCCCATAACTGTGAATTTTTAGGGATTTCAATCCAATACGCGCCGATGAAAAATGTCCGCTTTTACGGACTTTTTGCAATGAACCAGTTTCAGACCGCATATGAAACTTCCAACTATCCGGACGATAACACCCCCAATTCGATGGGAGGTCAGTTGGGCTTTGAATCTTTTATTCCGTCGGGCGGCGGGAGCTTTCATTTCGGCGTCGAAGGATATTACGCCAATCCGTACCTGTACATAAAGCAAAGCCCGGACTGGTCGCTGTGCCGGACTTACGAGGAAAACATAGGCGATAAAAAGCCGTTTTACGAGTGGGTGGGTTCTCCTTTCGGCCCGGACGCTATCGCGTGCAGTATAACGTTAGGATATGAAAACTCAGGTTTCAAACGGAACGCCGATGTGCGGTCAGCCGATTCGCTTGAGGCTGCAGATTTCGGCAGAAAAAGAATAAACGGCTGGTCGGTCAACTTGACATATCTTTATCTGTGCCAAGGTGAAAATTCCGGAACGAGAGTTTTTCATAACGACGGCTTTAAATGGGGCGGAACCGACGTCTACTTTGACATGGCCAACAAGGATAAATGGGCTTATCCCACCGACGGCAACGGACGCAATAAGTACGCTGTCGCTCCTACGGGAACGCCCCAATATACCAACCGCCTGAGTTTGCGCGGAACGTGGAAAGTTTGGGACAATTTTTCTTTTACTCTTGTACCGTCCTATGTTATAATTTTCAATAACGGTAATAAGACAGGTAAAACCGACAAGGGTGTTGAAATAGCCTTTGCCGTCAAATGGTCGATTATAAAATAGATAAGTTTAAAACCGGAGTTTACATACAGATGAATAAAAAAGTATTCGCTTCGCTTTTTTTTATGTTTACGGCGTTAGTCGCCTTTGCTCACTTAAGCGTAGATCCGCAGGACGAGTTTTATACTCATGCGCAGAGTTGGGAACTTAAAGGATATGTAGAAAAACTTCCGCAACTGCGCCCGTATCCTCTTACTGTCATAAAAAACATATTGTCACAGGTGATCGAAAAGGGAAACGAGCGAGATGCCGAAATAGCAAAGGAATACTACGAGCGTGTAACGGGGCGCCCGTGGCACATCGTAATTGCCGGCGGAGTACGAAACGAGATCGAATATGACAATTATTCGGGAAAGACCGTAACCCGCCAGTATAACGGCGGCCCATGCGTCATCGGCGATCTTATGATTTCCCCAATCGTTTCCGTAGGATACGACTTAGGCATTTATTCCGTAAACGAAGACGACATCGACGTAATGCCCGTTTTTTCCCGTTCGGAAAACGACACCGTCGCGGATTCCACTGAAATCGGGCCGTTCAGATTGAACATAGACATGAACTCGAATGTCGCCGTGGGAACTGAAAAAATTTATGTTCAGGCGGGAATAAACAGGAGCGGTTTCGGACCGTTTTTAAACGACGACCTTGCCTTAAGCGACAACGCTTTTCACGCTCCGTCATTCGCGTTTTACTACGACGGCGGCGCATGGTCTTATTCCCATATAATTCAATCCGTCGGCGCTTCTTTAAATAACGGGGAAGATCTTATGGCGTCTTCTCAAGTAAACAAATTTTTTGCTCTTCATTCCATAAGAGTAAATCCGCTAAAAACGCTTTCAATTTCGTATTATGAATCTACCGTGTTCGGCAAACGCTTTGACATCGCTTACATGGTTCCCGCTCCGTTTATGGCGATCCAAGGCATAGGCGATTCGAATGACAACAGTCAGATGGGACTTCTCATAGAATATTCTCCCGTTCGGGGACTGAAATGGTCTTCCAATTTTTTTGCGGACGACCTTCCCCTTAACGATATTATGAAATTGAAGTTCGACACAAAGATAAGGGTCGGAATAGAAAGCGGTATTCAATACTCTCCGACAGACACTGCGCTCGAACTTATGAATTTGAACTATACGATTGTTGCGCCGTACACATACGCTCATTGGAGTTACGACGAGGACGGGAAGAGTTTTACCGATACGAGCTATAATTATTTTAACTATATGAACCGCGGAATTGCGATCGGCATATCTTTACCGCCGAATTCCGACAGGATAGGTTTTTCGGCTAAGTTTAGGCCTGTAAAGAATTTTAACGTTACCGTGCGCTCGAATTTTATGCGTCATGCTAACGCCTATGAATCTTTAGACTCGGAAGAAGCGAAAAAAATTTATTTGGCTAACTATTATTCCCACAGAGACGGTGTTTTTTATGTCAAAAAGAGCGACGGAACGCCTATAACCCAAGCGGCTTATGAGGCGCCAGTTCCCAACAAAAACGACTATATCAGGATCGATACTGAAAGAGGGGACGTCTATTCCACAAATTCTTCCGCCTTTTCTCAGCAGAAACTGATCGGCGACGACGTACATGTGGACACCGCGTGGGATCACCTTAATCTTTTAAACCAGGGACACGTGATGACCGTGATACAGGCGGGTCTTGACATGTCTTATACGCTTTCGCGTATGAAGTTGGGAGTTTTTACGTTTAACTTTGGCTGGACGTGGGAATACATAATAAATAACGGCGTGCAGAACGCCATTTACAGCGGCCGTTCGGGCGGCGGAGACTACAGGACTGCTAAAAAAGCGTGGGAAGATCAGCTTTACGATTCCATTAACAATTATCTGTCTTTTTCGGTAAAATTAGTTTATTAAAAAGAAAGCCGTGCAAAGAAAATTCGTTTTTTTGTATTTGAATACCGGAAGCGGACACATAAGCGCCGCAAAAACCCTAAAAAATGCGCTTGAAAACGAATATCCCGGCACGGAAGTGCATTTGCTGCACGGCTTCGGCGAAGGGCGCAATCTGGGCAAACTTATCTTTGAAAAAATATACGCTTTGGCCTGTAACTATATTCCAGGTCTTTATCCTTTAATCTACGATACCGCGCAGCATCGTTTTGTACAATCCTTGTATGTGGCGGGGCTTTCCGTGCGCGTTCCCAAAAGGCTACGCCGGTTTATACTTAAAAGCCGCATTACAGACGTTATTTCTTTTCACTTTGCGCTTACGCCTCCGCTTGTCAAAGTTTTAAAATATATTCCGTGGAAAGTAAACGTTTCCGAGGTCGTTACCGATCCTTTTAACGGAACGCACGCATGGTTTTACGAACGGGAAAGCCGTTTTTTAGTCTATTCCGAACGGATGAAGGAAGAAGCCGTAACGGAGTGCGGCGTAAAACCTTCTCACATAAAGCTTATACCCTTTTTGTCGGATCCTAAATTTCAAAAAAAGCTTTCGGAAGCGGAATTGACTGAACTTTTCATAAAGCACGGATTTACTCCCGGTAAAAAAATTGTCCTGTTCGCCGGCGGAGGAGAAGGGCTTGCAGGCATATTAAAGATAATAAATCGCTGTATTTCGCATTCCGCGAACTTTGCGATTGCCGTGGTTTGCGGACGCGACGCTGCGGGCAAAAAAAAGCTTGAAGCTATTTCGAAAAAGAACCCTTCGCTCGGTCTTCACGTTTTCGGTTTTGTGGATTTTATGGACGAACTTGTAAAAATTTGCAGCTGTGCGGTTATAAAGGCCGGTCCTGCCACATTGATGGAAGTTCTGCAATGCAAAAAACCTGTGATAATATGCCGCTACATACACAATCAGGAGCTTGAAAACGTGCGTTACGTGGTAAAAAACAAACTCGGGTGGTTCATAAGCGACCCGGATAAAATTTTCGATAAGATAAACGAAATACTTACGGACGAAAGCCTTGCGCGAAAGACGTCCCGGCGCTTTGATGATGTAAAGATCGACACGGACGTTTTAAAAGCCGCCGGAATTGTTTACGAAAATGAGTGGGCCGACGAAACGAGCGCCTTTTAGAAATTCTTTTCGACTATATTCCTTACGTGATATTTTTTTATTACGCGGTTTTCTACGGCTTTTTTTATTAAGTCGTCTACTTCAAGCGAATCGTAAATTTTTTTTGCGTCTTCGACACTTCCTCGTAGCACAGGGTGGCGCGGAGAAAAAAGCACGCAGCAGTCTTCATATGGTAGAATTGAGGTTTCATAAGTTCCTATGAAATTTGCGTCCTCGATTATTTCTTCTTTGTCCATTCCGACTAGCGGTCGTAAAAGCTGAATGGAGCAGGCGTCTTCCGTCACGCTCATGTTTTCTATAGTCTGGCTTGCCACCTGCCCCAGGCTTTCGCCGGTTATAACGCACTGAGCTTTTATAAGGCCGGATATTATATTTACCGCCTTCATCATACAGACGCGAAGCATCAGCGTCGTCCATTCTTCGGGCGCTTTTTCTTTTATTTTCATCTGAACTTCGGTAAAAGGGATTATATGAAGGTGGTTTACAATGCCGTATTGTGCAATTTTTTCCGCAAGAACCTCTACCTTGTTCTGAGCCTCTTCGGACGTATAGGGGTAAGAATGAAAGTAAGCGGAATCTACGAACATTCCGCGGCGGATCATGCGGTATCCGGCTACGGGAGAATCCAAGCCGCCTGAGAGCAAAAGAAGTCCGTGGCCGCTTGAACCCACGGGAAGTCCGCGGCAGCCCTTTTTTTGATCCGCATAAACGAAGCATCTCTCACGGATTTCAATGTTTATGACGACGTCGGGTTTATGAACGTTTACTTTAAGAAGCTTTCCGTCAATGTCGGCGGCGGCCCGGCAATTTACTTCATATGAAGTTAAGGGAAAATTTTTATCGGCGCGCCTTGTTTCAAGTTTAAATGTTTCGGCTCCGTTTTGTTTTGCCGATACGGCTTGTTCAAGGACGGCTTTCTTTATTGATTCCATGTCTTTTTCACATACGCTTGCCTTTGCCCAGCCGGTAATCCCTATAAGGCGGCTGAGCGTGAACTCTACGGCTTTTTCGCCGTATTCGTCGGTTTCAATATAAAGCCGTCCCGCGATGAGTGAAACTTTTGCACTTACCGTTTCAAGATAAAGGCGCGCGTTATTTACCAGACGCCGCTCGAATTCTTTTAAATTCGATTTTTTCAGAGTCAGTTCGCCCAGCTTTGCCAGATACGTCATGTACGGCAGTATAACCTAAAGTTTTTTTTACGGCAAGCAAAGTTTGGCATGATTGGCGGCGGCCGGCGGGGTACTTAGCTTTTGTCCGCGACCGGCGATTGCAGCGAGCAAGCGTCCCGCGTGAATGCCCGTTGCGGGCGGCAATGCGTTAGGCTCTGCGTCAAACGTCCTGCGCGGATACCGGCGCAAGCTGAACTGCTTTTTTTTCTTGCATAAAGACAAAAAGTGTGATAATGTCACGAACATGGTTAGTTTTAGACAGATATCCCAATTATTATTTGATAAAAGTAAATATGACATGACTTTGGGAAAAAGCATACCCGATATGCTCAGAAAGCGCGTCGCACAGTGTCCCAATGTTACTCTTCAAGCCGTCAAAAACGAAGTAGACAAATTCGACTGTTATACATATGAACGTGTCTATCGCAGGGCGCTTGACATGGCCTGCCAGTTAAAAAAAATGGGCATAAAACACGGCGATCGTGTAGGCCTTATCGCCGACAACCGCCGAGAATGGATGACAACCGATTATGCGCTTTTGTCGCTCGGGGCGATCGACGTGCCGAGAGGCTGCGATTCCACGGGACAGGAAATACGTTTTATATTAAATTTTACCGAATGTAAATTTTCATTTTTTGAAAACGCCAAACAGTTCGAAAAGATTCTTGAAAAACCTGACGAAGTTCCTTGTCTCAAGCATGCGATCTTATTCGATTCCGCGGATCCCGCCCTTGTAACGCGCGCCGCAGCGGCCGGTATTATAATTCATAACTATATAAATCTTGAAGAGATCGCGCGCCGTTCCACAAGCGAAGAGGACAGAAAAGAGATAAATGACATAATCGACAACGTAAAGTCTGACGACATAGCTACGATAATTTTTACGTCGGGAACTACCGGAATCCCGAAAGGCGTTATGCTCACGCACGACAATTTTCTTGTTCAATGCCAGGTGATAAAGTACGTCCTGCCGGATTCAAAAGAAGGCGATCTTTGGCTTTCGGTTCTTCCAGTATGGCATGTTTTTGAACGCGCCTTCCAGTACTTCATTCCGGTTCTGAAAAACGGCTGCGTATATTCGAAGCCCGTGGCGGCAAGAATTTTGGCTGACATGGCGGCTATGCATCCTCAGTGGATGTGCTCCGTTCCGCGCCTTTGGGATGCGATCGCCAAGCGTTTTTTTTCCGAAATACGTAAAAAAGGCTCTCTTTCTTATGCGTTTTTTAACGTAGCCGTATCTATAGGAAAGACATATTGGTGGGCTAAGGATCGCGTGTTCGGCCTAATATGCCGCTACCGTAAGACGATCCGCATCTTTGATACGATTTACGCCTTTATTCCTTTTTTACTTATGATAATTCCAAACGCCGTATGCGATCTTTTGGTGTTTAGAAAGATCCGCGCACAACTCGGCGGAAAAATGTCGGGCGCTATTTCAGGCGGTGGAAGCCTTCAAGCCGAAACGGACGCTTTTTACCACGCGATAGGTTTTAAATTGCTGGAAGGTTACGGTCTTACGGAAACCGCGCCCGTCCTTTCTCTTCGCAATTCCAAAAAACCGCGTTCTGGTTGCGTAGGCGAAGTCATGCCCTGCGCGGAAATAAAGGTAGTAGCCGAAAAGGACGGCCGTATCGCCGGGAGCGAACCGCTTCCTCCCGGAAAGCGAGGGCTCATACTTGCGCGCGGCCGTCAGGTTATGAAGGGATATTACAAACGTCCGGATTTGACCGAAGCCGTAATAGACAAAGACGGCTGGTTCAACACCGGAGACCTCGGTATGCTCACTCAGGATAATGAAATAAAGATTACCGGACGCGCCAAAGACACTATCGTCTTGTTGGGAGGCGAAAATGTCGAGCCGCAGGTGATTGAAAACGCCGTATGTTCAAGCAAATACATAGAAACCGCAGTGGTGGTGGGGCAAGATCAAAAATACATTGCGGCTCTGATAGTTCCTATAAAGGATTCCGTCCTTGCCTATGCCGAAGAAAATCGTGTAGTATATGAAAGTTACGAAGGTCTTTTGCAATCGAACGAAATAATAAGCCTTATCCGTAACGAAATAGATTCAAGAGTAAATGCTGAAAAAGGCTTTAGAGCTTGCGAACGTATTTTTAAGTTTACGCTTTTGGAAAAAAGCTTTACCGTCGGCGAAGAAATAAATTCGAAGATGGAAAAAATGCGGCATAAGATCGTAAAAATTTATGCCCGTCAAATGAAAAAACTTTACGAATAAAATTAAGGAATTAAAATGGCTCTGATTTTGGAAAACGACAAAACTTTGGGTAAAAATGTTCCTCTCATGCTGCGCTCCCGGATGCAGGAGTGTCCGGACGTGGTTCTTCAATATGTGAAAAACGACGACAAAAAATATGATACGTATACGTACCGCCGCGTTTATACTCGCGTAGTTGAGTTGGCGGCCGTGCTTAAGAAATTCGGCATAAAGAGGGGCGACAGGGTGGGACTTATTTCGGACAATCGCCGCGAATGGCTGGTTACCGATTTGGCCCTTCTTTCGCTGGGAGCGGCCGACGTCCCCCGCGGATGCGACTCTATGGGATCCGAAATCCGTTTTATTTTAAGTTACGTGGAATGCGCCGTTTGCTTTTTTGAAAACGCCCGCCAGCTTCAAAAAGTTCTTGAAAAGATCGAAGAAGTTCCCTTGTTAAAAGACGCCGTCTTATTTGATTCCGCCGACGCCGAAATAAAGTCTTTGGCGGAAGAAAAGGGCATACGAGTACACAAATTCATCGATCTTGAGGACGAAGGCCGTAAAAGCACTGAAGACGAACGAAAAAGCGTTGAAGAAGAGATGGATAAAACATCCCCCGATGAAATTGCGACGATCATCTTTACGTCCGGCACTACGGGAAATCCCAAAGGCGTCATGCTGTCGCATGACAGCTATATAGCCCAGTGCGAAGTTATACACGAAGCCTTGCCTTTTCTAAAGCAGGGCGATATTTGGCTTTCCATCCTGCCCGTATGGCATTCGTTTGAAAGAGCCGTTAATTATCTTATCATCGCTTTAAAAAACGGAATGATTTATTCCCGCCCGGCTGCGTCCGTAATGCTTGCCGACATGGAAGCGCTGCATCCTAACACGATGTGCGGCGTTCCCCGCTTGTGGGAATCGGTCGCACAGGGATTTTTCAGCGCCATGAAAAAGAAGGGCGGAATAACGCTCGCTCTTTTTGACACCGCCGTTTCAGTCGGTAAAGTTTACAACTGGGCGAAGGATCGCGTGTTCGGACTTATATGCCGCTACCGAAAAACTATGCGATTGGTCGATACTGTTGTCTGCATAGTTCCGTTTTTATTGCTTGCGCCTATTAACGCCTTATTCGATCTTATAATTTTTAAAAAGATCAGAGCGAAATTCGGCGGAAATATGCATTATGCGATATCCGGCGGCGGAAGCCTTCAGCCGGACACCGACGCTTTTTATCACGCGATAAATTTTAAATTGCTTGAAGGCTACGGAATTACCGAAGCGGGTCCCATCCTTTCGGTAAGGAGACCGTACAAACCTCGTTCCGGCTGCGTAGGACAGGTATATGCTTCCGCTCAGGTAAAGATCGTCGCTATGGAAGATGGCAAAATACTTTCTCAAGAACCTCTGCCGCCGGGTAAAACAGGGCTTGTGCTTGCGAAAGGCAGGCAAATAATGAAAGGCTATTACAAAAATCCTGAGCTTACGGAAAAGACAATCGACAAAGACGGATGGCTTAACACCGGCGACATAGGAATGATGACCTATGACAATGAAATAAAAATAATAGGGCGGGCTAAGGATACGATAGTATTATTGGGCGGAGAAAACATCGAACCTTTGCCGATCGAACAAGCCGCGTGCACTTCGAGTTATATTGAAACGGTCGTGCTTGAAGGACAGGATCAAAAATACATTGCAGCGCTGGTCGTCCCTTCAAAAGACGCCGTTATTGCGTACGCCGAAGAAAACCGTATTGTGTTTGAAACATATGAAGCTCTGCTTGAATCAAACGAAATTCAATCGCTTATAAGAGGCGAGCTTGACAAACGTATTTGTGCGGAAGAAGGTTTCAGACCCTGTGAATACATATATAAATTTGTGCTTTTGCCGGAAAGCTTTGAGCAAGGCAAGGAAATAAACGCAAAGATGGAGGTCATGCGCCACAAGGTCGTAAAGATCTACGAAAAGCAGATAAAGTCGCTGTTTTCAAAGTAAGTTTTAAATGGCGTTTGCCAGAGGAGCGTAAACTCTGTCTATGATACGCGCTATGCATATAGTGCGGACGGAAACAGAGCTGCCAAATGGACTCTTTCTAACTCAAGTGAGACATTATACTTTAACACAATGTGGACATGGCATACTGATACGGGACTTCCTGAAGGGCAGTATTCAAAACACATATACTTAGGTGAGACAAGGATCGTAACCAAGCAGACAAGTAAACTTGATATAAGCTATGGGCAAAGCGATGAATATCACCACAGGTACTACTACCATCCTGATCACTTAGGTTCTGCACAGCTTGTAACAGACTATGAAGGAAACGAGTACCAACGTATTGAATACACGCCGTATGGAGAGCTGTGAGTAGAAAAGAAGTCAGAAAATGGAGTGGAGCTCAGATCGAAGCCTTTTTCTACGAGTTTTGCATTGCAAAACTCGGGAAGCAACCGTAAGGTTGCGGCGTTCACAGCTAAAGAACAAGATGAAGCACGCACGATAGCCGGCGTCTCGTGCGTGGGCTTGTATTACTACGGAGCACGCTACTTGGATGCGAAGTACTCAAGGTGGCTGTCAACGGATCCGGCGGTCGGGGAGTATGTTCCGGTGGCAGGGGCAGATCACTCCAAATTACCTGGGGGAGGAATATATAATACTTTATCTTCACATCTATATAATTACGCAAATAATAATCCGGTAAAATATGAAGACCCTGACGGTCGTATGCCACAAGCAGTAGTCGGTGCTATTGTAGGTGGTATTACCGGTACTGCTACCAATTTTGTGGTACAAACTGCGTCTAATATGACCAGCGGACAAAATTTTACAGATGCCGTTAAAAATGTTGATGTAAAATCTGTAGGTGCTGCATTTTTAGGTGGAGCCGTCACTGGTGCCATAACAGGCGGTGTAAGTTCAATAAAAGCTATAGGAGATGCTGTAAAAGTTTATAAAGCGGCAAATATGATTTTGAATGCATCAGCTAATATGGCAGGTGCCGCTGTTGGCACAGTCGCAGATAATGCAATACATGGTAATGAATTGACCGAAAATGTAGGCGTTAATACTGCTATTGCAGGTGTTGCAGGCATTATAACAGGAGCAACAGCAAATACTGGAGCAAAAGGAACATATAAGAATTCTTTAACTGGTGAGTCAGTCTCGAAGATTATGTATATGTCAAAAAATGGATTAACGGATACTGCCAAAAATGAAGCGACAAAAGATGTATTTATTGGATTATGGCAGGAAATATTATCACATTTAGTGATGCAAAACGAAGATGGAAATAATGATTAAAATTATAAAAGAAATAGGGTTCTACTTGTTAATTCTTGGTTATGGAATTTTTATTTTATATGTGACAAAAAAGTATGAATTTATTTTTGATTTATATAATATTATTTTACAGATAGTAAAAAATATTCAGCTTTCAAGATTTGTATTGTTTTTATTTATTTTAGCATTACCAGAGGGTTTATTAATATGGATATACAGAAAGGTGTTTAATTGTTAATCAATAAAGCAATTAATAATATTCAAATTAAGGTTACTAAAGGAGAGCAGGACGAAGCACGCACGATAGCCGGCGTCTCGCGCGTGGGCTTGTATTACTATGGGGCTAGGTACTTAGATGCGAAATACTCCCGCTGGTTATCCACGGATCCTGCGGTAGGAGAGTATATACCGCAGGCGCCTGTGAACGATGAGGCAAAGAAGCACAACCAGAGCCTACCGGGACAAGGCGGGATATTCAACATCGTAAACTTGCAGCTATATCATTATGCAGGAAATAATCCGGTGAAATATACCGATCCGGATGGAAGATTTGTAAATGTTCCTATTGGTGCTGCAGTCGGTTTCGTATCTTCAGCAGCAACAGAGATTGGTGGAAGAATGATTAATGGTCAAAGTTTTGGAGATGCTGTAAAAAATACCTTTACAGATAAAACTTCTTTGGCAATTATTGGAACATCAACATTGATTGGTGCTGCTACATCTGGTGTATCAGGTTTGGCCGTAAATGCTACTACAAAAGCTGTAACTACGGCAGCGTCAGCTGGATTGAAAACCGGAGCTCAAGCTATAGGTGAAATTGCAGTAAAGACGGTGGCAATTAATACCGTGGCAGGTGCGGTTGATGCTGGTGCTAAAGATATTGTGACTCATGCAATAAAAGGGGAATCAGAATCTTTTGGAGAAATAGCTTCTACTATGGGAAAAGGTGTTTTATCTGCAGCTTTATTTAGTGGCGTAACACAAGGTGTGATTGCTGCAGGAACAACAACTTCTGGACAGATTGGTAATGTCCTCACCGGCACTATGAAAGAGTTTAATATCAATCAACCAAAATGGGCAGGCGCAACTGGTGTTGTTGGAGAAAGTGTTGTTCCAACTATAATTGATATAAAAAATAGTATTGCAGGAGACAACTAACATGAAAAGGATATCTTCTGCATTAATATACTTATTTCTTGTTTTGATATCAGCAGGACTATCTATTTTAATAAGCATAAAACTTACAAAGTTTTTTTCTATTGGAAAAAAAGTAAGTGATAATATATTAGTAATTCTCTTTTTTGTAATTTATGCATTGTTATTATTTATTTGGATAAAAATAGATAAGAATTGGAATCGTTAAATATGATCTTTTTATTAAACGAATTGAAAAATTGTTAATTCTAAACTCCGTAGTTTTTGAAGAAACTACGGTGTCACTGACGCAGTCTCCCGAATAAAGGCTTTCACCGGATAAATAATCTAAAGTTCCGGTGGAAAACTTTTTCATAACAAAAGTATCTATTGCAAAATGAAAGACACATGCCCATTGCGCTGCCGTCTGTGGACATTACATTTTCCTTACTCTTGCCAAACAAGTTCCAGTAGAGGTGTGAAATAATTCCATAACAACAGGGAAGAAAGTGTTTTTACAATTCACCATTGATGAATTATAATAAAGCAGTTTGAAAGAAATTTTCTGCAAGATATTCCCATGAAATATTTTGCAGTTTCGTTCTTTGACAATTCGGCAGCGGCTCAAAATCATGGCGTTTGAGCTGTAGAAAAAACATATTCGCCAAGAGTGTACTTTTTCTACAGAAGCTGCAAGATATTTTTAGAAAATTTTAATATATTAGTTTTACCTAGCCCATTCAATTTTACGAAGATGAACATAAAAGAATGCGTACAAAACATGCTTTGTTAATATTGTTTGTTTAAGATTTTTCAGGGACGTAAAAAGCTGTGTCTGAACGACAAGTGGAAAAGAACGGAATTCTTTTGTAATATTGTCCTGCGAGAGCGATTTTGTATTTACTTCGTGATTACGAACATTTTAAGAAAATATTATTGATTATAAAACAGATTTGTGATACAATGTAATACAAAAAAGGAAGCTAAATATGACTAATACTGCAACAGTAAATTTTAGGGTAAATCCCGTATGTAAATCACGAATAGAAAAACTTGCAAAACTTACAAAACGACCTGCCTCATTTTTCTATAACTATCTGCTTAATGAGTATCTGGATGATCTGGAGGATATATTTCTTGCAGAAGAAATTGTAAAAAACGTAAGAAGCGGAAAGGAAGCCGTATATTCACTCTCTGAAGTAGAAAGTGAGCTTGGGATATGAGAGTAGAATTCTCTGAAACTGCGTTTAAAACATTAAAGAAACTGGATGGCAGCATTCAAAAGCAGATACTAAAATATATCCATGAGCTTAAAGGCCTTAAGGATCCAAGAACAAGGGGAAAAAGGCTTAAAAGTAATCTTGCAGGTTTGTGGCGTTACCGCATAGGAGACTACAGAATGATTTGCGAAATAAAAGATGATAAGCTTTTGATAACTGTTGTAAGAATAGGGCATCGTCGAGAAGTATATGATGAATAAATAACAATTGGGATAATTGATCCAAACCAGTTTTGAAATTCGGAATGGAACGGTAGGATAAAAATTCTTTACCTGCAGCTTGCAGTATTCAAAGCACATATATCTAGGTGAGACAAGGATCGTAACCAAGCAGACAAGTAAACTTGATATAAGCTATGGGCAAAGCGATGAATATCATCACAGGTACTACTATCATCCTGACCACCTAGGCTCGGCACAACTAATTACCGACTATGAAGGAAACGAATACCAACGTATTGAATACACGCCGTATGGAGAGCTGTGGGTAGAGAAGAAGTCAGAAAATGAAATGGAGCTCAGATCGAAGCCTCTTTTCTACGAGTTTTGCAGCGCAAAACTCGGGAAGCAACCGTAAGGTTGCGGCGTTCACAGCAAAAGAGCAGGATGAAGAGACAGGACTATACTATTACGGTGCAAGGTACTTGGATGCGAAGTACTCCCGCTGTTTATCCACGGATCCTGCGGTAGGGGAGTACATTCCGCAAGCGCCTGTGAACGATGAGGCGAAGAGATACAATCAAAGCCTACCGGGACAAGGAGGCATATTCAACATCGTTAACTTACAGCTATATCACTATGCAGGAAATAATCCTGTGAAATATATAGATCCGGATGGAAAAAGTGAACGTGATTACAGAGTTGTTGAATGTGTTATGACCATGCAAGGGATAGCGCAAGGAATATCTATAGGCGGATTGTCAGGAGGTATAGTAGGTGCCTTGATGGGCTATGTAGCAGCAAAAGATTTACAAAACTATAATGGTCCTTTAAGAGATATGGAAAATGAGAAAGCGTTGAAAGAAGCTTTTGGGGATGAAGGGGGTCGCAATCCTGCAGATTTGAAAACATTTAAAATAGATAAAGCCGACGATTTCCATCAAGTTGAAGGTATAAGTATTACAAAATACAAAACAATTAAGGATGGTAAAGAGACGGGAGGTGAGATTATTTGGGATAATACAAACAACAAACCTGTTACAGATCCTAAAGCACGAGGAACATTTAATCGCGGAAGAAATAATAATCCAATTACACATGGAGAAGATGTTTTACTTTGGGGTTTATTAGGAACCGGTGAAGATGATCCTTCAAATATGGAAGATAGAGCAGGTCAACTAATAGACTCCGGTATAAAAAGGGTTGGTGCTTTTTTTAACGATCTTTTCAAAAAGAAAACCAATACGGAGGATTAAAAAAATGAAAAAGTGCTTTTATATTTTATTTCTCCCATTCTTATTGGCCTCATGTTTGGTTTACCCTGCAAAAACTAAAACGTATTTTCGTAATAATCATTCTGATTTTATGTATGGTGTTAAAATATACGCTAATGTTTTTGGCCACATTGGAAATGGAGGTGATGTACCTCCTTATAAACTAATACTAACTTGTGATATTAAGAATGCATTATGTAAAACCGTTACTTTTGAAGAAGTTATTGTCAATAAAAATACATTTGAGTATAGAAGCAATGAATTATTTTCAACTACAGATTCCGAAGGTGAACGATATGATTTGCCGAAAGAATTTAATTTGGATGATATGGAAGACGATGCACCGATATATATAAGTTTAAAAGTGAAGTTTGAATTATCCGATGGAAGTATCAAGGAAGAATGGTTGGGGTTTATATTATATCCTAAGTTTAAAACGCAATGGCTAAATTCTATGTTTTCGGTTTAAAAGAAAGGAGAATACTAAAGTGTCTCGTAAAATCTTGCCGCTAACATGGGAGAGTACCATTTCATTTTTTCACCTTTATCATGGAGCCATCATGCACCTCAGCGATTGGCAGGATATTTTGACGGATATGATGTAGCATCAGTTATGTTAGGGTTTAATATTAATGCTACAAAATTAGAAGGGCAAGACTTTACGGTAAGAATGTGGAAAGGTAATTATGGACTTGTAGGTGCAGGAGGAGAAATAGGCCTTTATAGTCCGAAAGGTTGTTCGCTAAACAGAAATGATTTAAAGAAACTGGGAATAGAGACATCCTCATTCAAACTTATTGACAATAAGAATGGTCAGATATTGTTAAATAATAAGGAAAAGAAGCCAAGTTTTTGGACAACAGGATTTACTCCAACAAATCATCGACATAAAGATGATCTTACAGCAGAATTTACTCTAAACTTTAAGGGTGAAGAAAGTGCTAAGAATTTTTTTGATCAAATAAAGGATGAAAAAGAAAATGCAGAAAAATATTATTGGAATGGAAAAGGGGCTGTCAGTATAAGTATTAATAGGAATTCGGTAAATTTCAGATATGGAACTAAACAAGAAGAATAGTATGAAAAAAGTAATTATAACAATTAGCTTACTTTTATTGACTGTTATTTTAGGAGCACAAGAAATGCCGCTGAGTAGCTATTATTTTTATGTAGCTGTCTATAGGGAAGATGTAAAATGGGTGCAAAAGCATCTTGAAGCAGGATATAATCCCAATAAATGTAGGGGAGAAGCTGGTTGGGTTGATAGTATTCCATTGAAAGTTTTGATTGAGGGGTTTACTAATAATTATTATAACAAGATTGAAGAAAAACCGCTGAATTATAGCGATTTAATAATTTTAAGATTGCTGGTTGAAAATGGAGCTCATGTAAATCAATTACCCTATATATGGGATAGAGTATATTCTTTTAATAATAAGAATCTAAAGAGCTGGGAGAGAGAAAGGGAGTTTCGAGGAGAGTCTTCTTCCGATATCAAATTCCAAAAAAATTGTTTTGTTGAAGATGCCAATAGACTTTTACAAGCTTACTTAGAGGCAGGGGCAGATCCGAATATGAAAGGACATCCTTTCCCATTTGGAAAAAGTAAGAAATTACTTTTTTTTACGGATAAAAAAGCATTTAAATATTTTAATAGTGCTGAGGCGACTACACCGTTGTATGAAGCTATAAAGAAAGGAATACAATGGGAAAGTCAAGTAGATTTATTACTGAAATACGGAGCAGCTGTAGACGAAAGCTGTCTTGAAGCGGCAAAATTGAGCGGGGAAGAAGCGATGGTTGAAAAAATACAAAAACTTTTTGATGGTGTGAAATAATTCTATAACAACCGAAAGTAAGAATTTTACAATTATGACTGGTGCATTATAATAAAACGGTTTGAAAGATTTTCTGCAAGATATCCCATGAAATATTTTGCAGTTTCGTTCTTTGACAATTCAGCAGCGGCTCAAAATCATGGTGTTTGAGCTGTAGAAAAAATGTATTCAATACGAGTACGCTTTTTCTACAGAAGCTGCAAAGTAGTTTCTCGCACATAAAAAATCTTCCTAAAATAATTTAAAGTACTTTAGAAACGTTTATATAAGCACGTGATGGATTGCAGCGATATGACCGTGTGTAAAGTGCCTGCGTTCAACGCTACACGGCCATACCATAGCACGAAGGCTGTTAAGATCTTGCAACTATGAAGAACGCCCGTAAACACAACTTTGTATCTGTTTTTTTCCCAAAAATGTAATATAATAAAGGTCGATTAGGAGGTCAATTATGTCCTACTCAAGTGTGGAAAAAGAGATTAAAACACTTCCCCGAGCAGCTTTAAGTGAGGTTATTGATTTTATTCGCTTGGTAAAACTGAAATTTCCGGAGGACGATACCGCTTCTACGCAAAAATCAATGTATGGAATTTGGAAAGATGATCATTTTTACATGTCTTCCGATTTTGATGAGCCGCTTGAAGACTTTGCGGAGTACATGTAATGAAATATCTGCTTGATACTCATACAATTCTTTGGTATTTATTCGGAGACTCCCGTTTGTCACAAAGCGCAAGAAGAATAATTGAGTCACATATTTGTTTTTACAGTTATGCTTCATTTTGGGAAATTTCTATAAAGCAAAGCAAAAAGAAACTTGAGATTGAGCACACCGTTTTTGAAATAGATGAAATGTGCAGAACGGCGGGATTTAGAAAACTTCCGATTACGCTTGACGATTTTAATAAAGTTAAAAATTTACCGTTTCAAGAAAATATAAAACACAATGACCCGTTTGACAGAATTCTAATTGCACAAGCAATCGAAAATGACTTAACTATTGTAACAACCGATGCAAACATTTCGCTTTATGATGTAAAAACTATTTGGTAGACCAACGGAAACCCCTGACAGGTACTTCAAGTTGGCGAAAATATGACTAAAAAGACAGTAAAAGGTCCTGAATCTTTTTTTTGAAGAGGTTTCTTCTCTAATGATATCGCCGATTTTCGGCAATTCAAATTTTTCATCCATAATAAACCTCTCTTAGTGATAATCCACAATCTTTACTTCATAAGCTTCGTTGCTCTGAAATTTAAACCGTATTCTCCATTGGTCATTTATTCGTATCGAACAATAATCTTTCAAATCACCGAGCAGATGTTCAAATTTATTCCCCGGAGGAATTTTCAAATCATCTTCACATTTCAAAGAAGATATAGTTTTTTTACTGTTAAAATCAGCCGAGATTTCCGAACTTCGGCATTAGCCTACAAAATAATTTAAAATAAAAACACAAGTTTTTTATTCCGAACAGGCAAGCCGCTCGAACGAAATTCCCGCCGAAAGCATAGCTTTATTAACCGATACTTTGTGCCGATATTTTTAAAGTGAAGATTTTTAAAATATCGGTATTTTTTTTGACGGCGCTTTATAACCTTCATTGTTTTGCAGCTGATCGGCAATCGGGGGAACGTTTTTCAGATACGGCGCATGCCGTGCAAAAAGAATTTACGCCCCAAATCCCCGCCTTGCTTTCCGGAATATGGGAAGGAAAAGACAGATTTGTTTATTTTGCCTCGATTGAAGACTCAAAAAATTCTTCTTATGCGGCCGTAATTCTGAAAACTCTTTACGGCTGGTATTACGACAGGGCTGCCGAGCCTGAAAAATTTTCGGAAAATAAACGCGATTTAAACAGCGTGACGGCTTTAGATGCAGAAAGCGTTTTGGCAGAGTTTTCGGACACTGGCCGTGCGGAAGCGGAATTTAGAACCGTTTCGGAAGATAAAAACAGCGGTGTCTGGGAAGTGCGCCTTACATACGCCGACAGAAGTTTTGCAGACGTTCCCGTAGCGGTGATCGACGGAAAATTGTATTTGAATTTTTGGATCCGAGATAAAAGCGTGAATTTATCCGAAGACAATTTATTTTACGGATATTGGAAAGGAGCGGGGAGGGCAAGCGGAATTACAGCTTCCGAGCCTTTTATTTCAAGAGAGCTCACGTCTTTTTACATCGTCGACGACTCCGTGTATCACATACGCTATTGGCAGACCGATATGGAATATTCTCCGCTGGCGGCAAGTTTTTCCGACGGAGAAAAGACATTTTATGTTGCAAAACACATCGCGTCCGCTTCAAAGATATACACGTGCGTTTCCGGCCGCAGCGTAAGAATCCGTAACGTTGAAAGATCTCCTTTCGACGTTTCATCTTATACGTTCGATTCTTCATATTCCATCTGCGCGCTGGGAGAACCCTACATGGCGCTCCGCAAAGGATCTTCCGAAGCCGTCTCGGAAATTGAAATGACCAACGCTTATGCGGAACTTGCCGTTTCCGCCAATTCCAGAAGAAAACCCGATCCTCCTCCATTATTTCCCCCTTCCGATTTAAATTGGCATTGGGACGATATTTTCCGGCTCGAAAAAGACAATCCACTTATAAAATCGTTTCGTGAACGCCAAAAGCGCTTTTTAACCGAGCGTCAAAAGTTGTTTTTGCGCGAGCGAACGTCGTCTAAAACCCCTGCGGCTGAAAATTCTGCCTCTGAAAATTCTGCGGTTACAATCCCTGCGTCCGAAAATCCTATAAATACTCCTATAGAATAATTTGTTTATTTGTGCGATAATAACTAATTATGACGGATTCCGGCAGGAAGTCGCCGTTCGGAATCTTTTAATTTTCAAGTCATAGTAAAGAGGAGCATTTTGTACAACCCTGTAAATCCTAAGGCAGATTTTCCCGCACAGGAAAACATCGTATTGAAATTCTGGAAAGACAAAGATATTTTTAAAAAATCAGTTTTGCAGCGCGAAGGCTCTGATGAGTTTGTGTTTTACGACGGTCCGCCGTTTGCTACGGGACTGCCGCATTTCGGTCATTTTATTCCTTCTACAATAAAGGATATAATACCACGCTATCAGACCATGAAAGGAAAAAAGGTCGAGCGCCGTTTCGGTTGGGACTGTCACGGCCTTCCCGTAGAAAATCTCATTGAAAAAGAGCTGGGGCTTAACAGTAAAACCGATATTGAAAAATACGGAATTGAAAAATTTAACGACGCTTGCCGCGCGAGCGTTCTACGCTATACTTCACAGTGGCGGCAGATAATAACCCGTATGGGGCGCTGGGTTGACTTCGATAACGATTATAAGACTATGGAAGCCGATTACATGGAATCCATATGGTGGGTAGTGAAAACACTTTGGGATAAAAAGATGATCTACGAAGGTCATTACATCCTTCCGTATTGCCCGCGCTGTTCTACGGTTCTGTCAAACCATGAACTGAGCCTCGGAGGATACAAGGACGTCTACGATCCCGCCGTAACGCTGCGTTTTAAAATTACCCGAGCGCCTGAAAGCATAAACGATTCTGAATTGACTAACGGACGTACGTATTTTCTTGCGTGGACTACTACGCCGTGGACATTGCCGTCGAACCTTGGACTTGCGGTGGGGCCTGATATTGATTACGTAAAAGTAAAAGACGGAGATGATTTTTATATTTTAGCCGAATCAAGGCTTTCCGCATATTACAAAAGCGAAAGCGAGTATAAGATTATAAGAAAATATAAGGGACTCGAACTTGCCGGCGCAAAATACGAGCCTCTTTTTCCGTACTTTTCGGAACTCACAAAGAACAAGGACGGTTCCGACGGGGCTTTCCGTGTTTTTACTGCGGATTTTGTTTCAACGGAAGACGGCACCGGTATTGTACACACAGCTCCCGGTTTCGGCGAAGAGGACAACAAGGTATTTAAAGGCACTGGAATACCTACTGTTTGCCCGATAGACGGAGAATGCAAGTTTACTTCCGAAGTACCCGACTATGAAGGCCGGTTTGTAAAAGACTGTGATAAAGACATAATCGAACGCTTAAAAAGAGAAAAAAAACTTGTAAAGCGCGATCAGATTCTTCACTCTTATCCGCATTGCTGGAGATGTTCTCATCCTCTCATTTATCGCGCGGTAGGTTCTTGGTTTGTAAAAGTTGAAGAAGAAAGAGAAAACCTTCTTAAAGCTAACAGCCGTATCAATTGGCAGCCCGCGCACATAAAGGAAGGACGCTTCGGCAAGTGGCTCGAGGGCGCCCGTGACTGGGCGGTAAGCCGTAACCGCTACTGGGGTAACCCCATACCGATTTGGAAGTGCGAAGAATGCGGCAAAACCCTCTGTGTGGGAAGCCGTGACGAGTTAAAAGAACTTTCCGGCGTTTATCCTGAAGATCTGCATAAACAATTTGTCGATAAAATCAATATCCCTTGCAGCTGCGGCAAGACGATGCGCCGCATTCCGGAAGTTCTTGACTGCTGGTTTGAATCGGGGGCGATGCCGTACGCTCAAAATCACTATCCGTTTGAAAATAAAGAATATTTCGAGCGGCATTTTCCCGCCGATTTTATTTCGGAAGGTTTGGATCAAACCCGCGGATGGTTCTATACCCTCACCGTGCTTGCGTCGAATCTTCTCGATCGTCCGGCATTTAAAAATTGCATAGTGAGCGGGCTCGTCCTCGCTTCGGATGGAAAGAAGATGTCAAAAAGTCTTCGCAATTATACCGACCCCGTAGAAGCTATAAATCAATTCGGCGCGGATGCGATTCGCCTTTTTTTAATGCACTCGGCCGTTGTAAAAGCCGATGATCTAAGATATTCGGACGACGGCGTACGCGACGTGCTTAAAAGCATAATAATTCCTCTTTGGAACAGCTACAGCTTTTTTGTAACTTATGCGAACATAGATAAGATTTTACCGACGGGGCGCGCTTTTGATCTTAAGCTGCCTGAAAATCCGCTCGACCGCTGGATGCTTTCCGTGACGCAGCAGCTCGTAAAAAAAGTTACGGACGCGCTGGATTCTTACGATCTTTCGGGCGCGATAGATCCTATAGTTCTGTTTATCGACCTTATGAATAACTGGTACATACGCCGTTCGCGCAGACGTTTTTGGAAGAGCGAAAACGACGCCGATAAATCCGAAGCGTATGAAACTCTTTACATAGCGTTAAAGACTTTTACGAAGGTTGCCTCTCCCGTAATTCCGTTTATCACGGAACAGATTTGGCAAAACCTTAAACTTGACGGAGATAAGGAATCGGTTCATCTTGAAGATTATCCGGAATACAACGGCGCATGGCGCGACGAAGCTCTGGAATTTAAAATGTCCACCGTTCAAAAAGCCGTTTCTATGGGACGGTCGTTAAGGAATGAATTCAACCTTAAAAACCGCCAGCCGCTTGCGAGCGTCGCCCTTATCACAAAGAACCCAGAAGAAAAGGCCGTGCTTTCAGAAATGGAAGATTCCATAAAAGAAGAGCTGAACGTTAAAAAGGTCGTGTTCCATGAACGTGAGGACGAGCTTGTAGAATACAAGGCCAAGGCTAACTTCCGCGTGCTCGGAAAAGAGCTGGGACCTCTTATGAAGCAGGCGTCGCAAAAAATCGAACAGCTCGGGCAGGACGCCGTTCAGTCCATAATGGAAGGCGCGAATTTGTCTATCGAAATAGAAGGAAAAATCGTTGAACTTACGGCGGAAAAAATCATCGTCGATCGCATCGAAAAAGAAGGAATGAAGGTCATAAACGACGGAACTCTCACCGTAGGGCTCGACGCTAAAATTTCCGACGAATTGCGTAAAGAAGGCTATGTGCGCGACTTGGTGCGCGGTATTCAGAATTTGCGAAAGGAATCGGGGCTTGAAGTTACCGATCGTATAATACTTTGTGTTTCCGGTTCCGAAGATCTGAAGGCCGCTTATGAAATGTTCGGCGGATTCATTGCCGGCGAGACGCTCGCCGTAAAAACCCTATGGAAGGATTCATTGGATTGGGTAGAAATTGAAGCCGACGATAAAATTTGGAGAGTTAGCCTTGAAAAAGCATGATTTACCTTTTGTAAAAAAACGTTACACCCTCTGTATTAACGCAGCCGTTTTATTTTTTATCTTTGTTTTTGTTTTTATAATGTCTTCGTGTAAATCGGTTGAAAAAGCCCTTCCCGCCGTAGACGCGCTTTCGGTTCTCGAAGAAGACAGCGCAGTCTATTTTAGAATACCGGTAGCGCAGCATTCGGATTTTGTAAAAAAAATGCTGTGCAGCGCGATCAGCGGGCTTACGGAAGAAAACGCTTCTTTGATCGTTCCGAAGATAGACAATATTTGTGCGGGCATAGGAAGTGCAAAAGACGCAGGACGCATACAATTTTCGGCGGACGGCTATATTCCTCCTTTGGCGATTAAAGCCGCCCTTACGTCTAAAAACGGTTGGAATATGAAAAAGTCGTCGGTAAACGCCTCTGTCGGAGGTATTCCGATTCCGTATATTTATTATTCCCGTGAAGACACTTCTTATTTGCTCGGACTCGCCTCTCTTAAAAACATCGTTCTTGCAAAGGATGTTGATCCTCTTTTTAAGAGGTATAACGCTCAGCTTAAATCCGTTTCCGAAAGCGGCTCGATCATGCGTCCGCAAGATACGTGGACTTCAAACACTTATGAATGGATGAGCGAAAAGACTTCCGATATCCGTTTTTGTGTTTTGCGGCCTCAGGCCTTTTTGGCCTCGCTTTTAGGAACCGATATGCGCTTCGCCATAGTCTGCGCGCGCGGGGCTTTGGCAAAAGGCGCCGACGGATCGTTTAAACTCACTCTTGAACTTGAATTTCCCAATTCTCTGGTTGCAAAGGCGGCTAGGGCTGCGCTGACTTTGGTGTTCGGAAAAAATATCGCTTTGGGCGAGTCCGCAACGGTGTTAAAACTTACGGATATGAGATTTACGCAAGAGCAAATTCTTGAAATTTTCGTACATAATATTTTGCCTTAAAAGGAGTTTTTCGTGGTTGATGACAGAGTTATTTTAAAAGCAGAAGACCTTGACGGATATCTTACAAGACAGGATAAACTTAATCTCAATCGGCTTGAAGAGATGTACAGCGAGACCATGCGGTTTTTTCAGCCAGAAAATAAAGAAAAAATAATTTCCCAATACGATAAGATGGGACATGCGATGCAGGAAATTTGCGCCGCACATCCGGACATACAGGTTTATTCGTTTGTGACTGAAGAAGGGGCTCATGCCGAAGCTTCTCGGGTCATTTCAAAACTGCGGGACGTCAATACGAATCATCAGGAATTTATGTATTACAGTCAGCGTGCGTATGAAATGCTTTTTAGAATGGCCTATACCGACCAGCACAGCGATAAAAAAAATTATATAACGGTGAAAACTCCCGTAACTTCGCCGGTGCAGAATTTCGCCGTACATAAAATACCGAACATCGATGCAAAAATAGAAAATTCCGTAATGTGCGTAATGCTTCGAGGAGCCTTGCTGCCCAGCATGATCATGTCAAAGGAAATAGAAGAGTATTCGTCTCATAACTATGTTACTCCTTTTGCGCTTTTTAAGATTAACAGGGACGACACAAAGACGGAATCCAATATGGAATATGTTCTCAATTTAAAAAATTCTTTTTTTAATCTTGAAGAACTTGACGGCAAGGATCTCATATTTGCCGATCCCATGAACGCCACAGGCGGTTCCTTGGTTACCGTAATAAGATACTTGCAGTCGCAGGGCGTAAAACCTAAGTCCATAAAATTCTTTAACGTGATATCCGCATTAAAGGGAAGCATCCGCGTTACGCGCGCACTTGAAAACTGCACGTGCTATACCCTGTGGCTTGATCCGGTCTTGAACGTAAAAGCTTATATTATGCCCGGTTTGGGCGATGCCGGCGACCGCCTTAACGGGTGCGACAACTATGATTCTCCGCGCAATATTATCCAGCTAATTGCGGATTACGGAAGCAATATTTCAGGCTTGTACCGCTCACAGCTGTTTAAGATCGAACAGACTGTGCTGGGAAAGTGATGGTTTCCCGACTCTTTCGTTGTTCAGCGCGGCGAGCATCTGGCGGCGCGACGCTTCGATTGTTGCGCTTACAAAATTCGGCATACATGCTTTTGCTTTTATCTGCGGCGTCGTTTTTTTGCTGTTCCTGCCGTTCCGGAGAAGTTTTAGACATTCCCGTCCCGAACGAACAAAAAGTCTTAAAGGATAACATAGCTTCAGAATATTATTCCATTGCGGAAGCGTACTTCGATTTAAAAAATTATACGAAGGCCGAAACTTATTATAAGCTTGCCATGAGAGAAAAAAGCTTAAGGAGCGCATCCTATTATCAGCTGGGACGCGTGTACGCGCTTTCAAAAAGATGGGACGAAGCGAAAAAAGTTTTTACCGATTTGATAAAAAAAGATCCTGAAAACCTTTCTTTTGCGGAATCCTTGGCTTACATCACAGCGATGAGCGGCAAAACGGCTTCGGCTCTTGAAATGTATTTAGACTTGACAAAAAAAAATCCCGATAATTCCGAGATTCTTTGCAATTATATTTCCCTGCTTATCCATACTGAAAAGACCGAACTCGCGGAAAAAGAGCTGCTTAATCTCAAAAATAAATTTCCGGACAACGCGAACATAGAAAATTTTCAAAAAAGAATAGCCGAAGGATCCGAGAAAGCGGAAGAGGCCCAAGAAAAAGAAAAAGCGGGGGAAACAGCTTCGAGCGAATAAGGCGGCTAAAACCGTGTCAATTAAAAGAATTTGCGCCAAGCAAGAAAGCCGCTTCAACCGAATAAATGCGCCCGACGCGTCGATTACTACCGGTCGGCCCCACGTGTGTCCAAGTTAATTTTGAGCTAGAAATTTGCGGTATTTTTCCGGGTCTACGCGGAAGGCGACGATCGGAGAATTTGCGTCGTTTAGAGCGTGTTCCGCAGCCTGCTCCGATTCTGCAATCAACCTGTCGCATGAAATCAGGCGAAGCGAACGCGCTGAAATACCGATCGCAGGCATCATATTTAATCCTTCGCTGCGTAAGACAGTGATAAGCTCGCCATGAAAATTTTCGGCTATACCCAAAGCGGTGTCGAGGTTTATCGCAGGTCTTATTACGGCAAAGCCGTCCTTGCCGAATTCAAAAATCATATCTACAAAACTGAAATATTCTTTAATTACAGGAACGACTTTTTTTATGCGTTCGTCGGAAATTTCAAGTCCCGGAATCCGTATTATTAAAAACGAAAGATCCTGTTCGACGGACGCCGCTCTTACCAATTCATTTTCAAGCCGTATTTTTAAATATGCCTCTCTGCAAAATCCCGTCAACGGAGAAAAAAGCTCTTCGTCCTTGTGCGGCTCAATATTTGAGGACTGCTCTTGATCCGACTGGGGTGTATTTACGGGAATGTCGTCGATCCATTCGGATTCGATTATTTTTTCGCCGTCTTTTTCTTCACCGGTTTTTTCACTCATTTCCGCTGCGGTTGAGAGTTCGCCGGCACCCATGTCTTCAGCGCCCGTGTTTTCATCACATGCTTTTTCAGCGTCGCAATTTTCATTCGCCTTGCTTTCTTCCAAGTCTTCCTCCGCCGAGGCTTCGCTGTTTTCAATGCCTTCGGCATCTTCGCTTTCCGGCGAATAATCTTCTCCGATCGTAAAATCTTCCATGCCTAAATCAAAAGCGCCGCCGGCCGTGTCGCCCGTAACGTTTAAATTGTTTCCTGCCGTACCGGCGGCTTCAGGCGTTTTTTCAGAAAGATATACGTATAAAAGCATTATAGCGGTAATAAGCGTCCCCAGCAGTATTATAAAAAAGGCGATGCGGGTGTTGTCAAATATCGAATAGGGCGTAAGAAGATACAAAGTTTCGGTAAGGACGATAGTCCCTTCGGGTGCTTCTATATGCGTAGTAAAAGTTTTTACAAGAGGGGAATCGGCGCCCGTTTGATTCGGAGGAAACTCGTACAGCGTTTTGCCGTTATATTCCAGCCGGACGGAAAAAAGGTTTGCAGCTTTTGAAACTTCGTTTACAAAATACGGTATGAATTTTTCCGAAAGAACGGGAGTCTCTGAAATAATATCCGATGTCTTTTTCGATAGATATAAAAAATTCTCGGAAGAATCTTTTATGCCTTTTCGATAATCTTTTACAGTGCTTACGATAAGATTTGCGACAGTCAGCAAAAACATGACTGAAATAATGCCTGAAACGATACCGATCTTTTTGGATTTCATATCTTATAATTATAACGTAAGAGAGAGGTCTGTGCAAGTTTTAGCAGTTCGTCGAATTCTTTGTCTTTTAATTCAGGATTTTTTCGCAAAAAGGCGATAAATGGCAAAAAAGCGAAGAAATTCGATCGGTCGCTTAAGTGCTTCATAAAAACCGAAAAATCAAAATTTTGAGGATTTTCAATCATTTGCGCCCTGTCGCCTTTTGCGCCGCTTGCGTTACTTGTGCCGCAGTGACACGTGCCGCCGCTCTTTTTCAACTTTTCCTTCCATACCTCGAACGTGTTTTTATATGAATTTAGTATTTGAGTCGTGCGGCTTTCAGGGTCCTTTGCATTTTCCAAGAGCGGAGTGCGGAACATCAATGCGCAGTATCTTTGTTCGGCGGGGCAAAGCCTGTATGACTGGGAATAAAACTGGCTTTCAAGATAAGTACCCTTGGCGTAAGGCTTTCCCGAAATGTATGCGAAATCCGCTCCGAACATTTTAATGTTTGAAAAACCCGCTTTTGCGGCGAAATCCGCCGCAGCTATCGTTACCGTTCCCGCTCCAGTTTCCAAGCTCATAAAATCTTTTTCGACCGACAGCATGGGATGTCCCGTCCTGACAAACAGGATTTTGTTTTTTAGAGCGTGAACGCGGCGAACGGCGCACGGAGATGCGCAAACGTCAAAGATAAACAGGATGTCTTCGGGTATTTCAAGCATAAAATGCGTGTGCGAAATAAATTGGCCGTCTATGGAAACGACAGCGTCGGGTTTTATCTTATGTTTTAAAAGCGTCCCCAAGGCGGTGTCGGTTGAAATTATATAATAGCTTTCTCTTTCGTTTTTTAATTTTTTTACTGAATCGTCAAGACTCGGACCTGCGGCAATGACGGCGGCGGTCTTTTCTACGGGAAAAACCATTTTTTTATTTATGCGACCGTCTTTGTTTTTTAAAGCCTTACTTAAAAATATCAGGTTCCGCACAATATTATATTGCCATATTTTACCGAAGTGGCTTTGTACCGAATAATCCGCAGATATTGCGGAAAGTTCTTTTTTCAACTCCGATATTATGGTTTTTTCTTTTTTTTCGGCGGCGGAAGCCCACGCTCTGTGTACCAGAATATTAAGATCCTTGTGCAAAGCGGGAACATACAGAGTCTTTAGAAGTTGAGCGGCTTCGTTTCCGTTTTCCGCAGCACAAAATATTACGTTCTTGTTTTTCATCAGATCCCGAACGCATGGAATTTTTGATATGAATGAAATGTCTTTTTCGGAATTTTCCACCGCTATTATCTTTATGTCAGGAAAACGTTCTAGCGTTGCCCGTATGTGATACCCTCCGCCTATCCCTAGGATGACGGCGAAGGAGGATTTTTCGGGAAGCTGCGCGGCAAAAGAAAGCGCTTCAGCTTCGGGATCGTATTTTGAATGCATAGGTCTTCCGCCAAAAAATACGGGTACGGGCGAGGAATTTTTTGACTCTATTATTTTTTCATACAACATGTTCATTTAAAATCCGCCGTAAAGAAGCCGTTAAGTCTTTATTTTGGGTTACGAGGATCCGTCTGAAGCGTTCCTTGTCTTCTTGTAAAATGCTTCGTTTAAAGCATATGTAGTCCGCCGGAAAAGCGTTTTTAAGCCATTCATCGGTTTTATCGATTGAAAGTATAAGATCTTCGATTTTCTTTATTCGCGTTTGTTTTTTTTCATGAACGGAAGTTTCTGAAAAAGACGGAAGAGATACGTTTTTATCGGGAGAAAAATCGGCCCAATCCGAATCTTCCATATTTCCGAGTTTGTTTGAATATTTGAAATTGCAGCTTATCCGTCTTACGCGTTTGTAAAATTCTTTTTTTTGATTTGAAAACCAGTTGCGGTATATTTCCATCACAGGCGAATAAAATTCCGTTTTTGTGATTCGGCTTAAAAGAGGGCCGAGACGATCGCATGTATTTTTATATTCGTTCTCAAGTGCATTCGGTTGAATGTGCTGAAATCCTTTCGTCTGAGCCATGTCCAATCCGCAAAAATAAACGTTCCCGGACGTTATCGAAAGCGCAAATTGCACCGCCGTACCGCTGACTGTTCCGTTTCTGGCGGCAGGCGACGCTTTTATGCCGAACGCGTCAAAAAAAAGTTTTTCAGGAAAATCACCGTAACTTAAAGGAATTACGGGAAATGTTGTCAAAATTTTTGAGGGGCAGCAGGATTCGCAGCTTAAAGCCAGAGGAATATTATTTTTTTCGCAGCGCTCTAGAATTTCAAGGTGTTTTTTTGCGTAGTATCCTCCGTCGGTCGAAATGCACATATCGGGAATTAAGCCGTGGTAGAGCAGGGCTTCTATCGACGAAGAAAGCGCAATAATAAAGATACGGTTTCTGTATTTTTTTAAATACGGGATTGAATTTTTAAGGCTGGGTCCCGACGCCGTGATAAATACCTGAGAATTCCCTGTGCGGATATTTTGCGCTTCGACGATCTTATTGATTTCAAGGAAAAAACGGCACGAGTTTCTAAGCCATCTTTTTGCAAAATAGGAGCGTGTAGCAAGAACCGCCCTGCTTTTTTCTACGGCGGCCTTTATTTCAAGCCATGCGAGGGTGTTTTGCTTTTCGAAAGCTTTTGAAGACGGCTGCCATGCAGCGAAAAAACAGTTTAAAACTCCTTCTTCGCCCAAAAAATCGAAAATTTCATTTTCAAGCGATTTTGCAGGATCGAAGTAAAAAACCTTGTCCCAGTTTTTATCCTTGTTTTTAAAATAGCTGCAGTAGCGGACGGCAAGAAATTTTGTAAGCGGGAATCTTAAGCGGAGTTTTTCAAGACAGTAAGAAAGAGCCGGTTCCGTTATAAGTATGTGAGAAGGAGAGAAGGGAATTTCCAAGTTTTCTGCAAAGCGGTCGGCTTCCTTTTGCGGATCATAGGACGAATGTATGTTTATTCCGCCTACGGAACAGGTTTCGTTGCCGTTTTTTGCACGGAAAAAAGAAATCTCCATAAAGAGCTTCCTCTTTTCAGCCTGTGAGTAAAAAATTGTGAGTTTCTGCCGGGTTTTTAGAGATTCCTACGGAAAGCAAAAGAACTTTGGACGCCGCTTTTTCACCTAGTATGACTTTAAAAGCCTTTGAAATGTGCGTTTGCAAAAGCAATGGATCAGGCTCCTCGTCAAAAAACATCGCAGCCTTTATTTCATCGTTTTGTCCTTTAAAACACATGTGGTCGCTTGAAAACGAATCCCTTAGTATCTGGAAAAGCTCCTTATATACGGTTTTTTCAAGTATTGTGTTTACATCGTCATCGTAAAGGCCGGGGGCGGCAAGGCTTTCTTTTATAGCCGCTTTTAAAGAAATAAGGAAAAGATGAGCGGGTTTTGAAGGAGTATTTACCGGCGACGCGGCCGTCGGCCCGACATCGCCGTCTTCCGTGTTAATGGAAACGGGAAAAGGCAGGACGGTTTCTTTTGAATCGAAAGAAAAGATCATGATCACGGGAGACTCGTCGTCGTTTTTAAGTTTCAAAAAATCTATGCGCTTTACGGATTCTTTATAATCCTCCGAAAGAAGCTGATAAAACGGTTCGGCCGGCTTTGTTCCTGTAATGACGGACTGCCAGCCGTCTTTTTGCAAAAAAGTTCCGTAAAAAAAATCGCGGCTTGAAACCGACGAACAGACAGTCTTCGCGTCGATTCCTGCGGCGTCCGTCATCACGTATTTTTTTTCATGAGGTTTAAAAATCGCCGCATGCTCAAAATTATTTTGCTTCGCCCATCGATAAAAATCGGAAGGAGAAGCGGATTTTTCAATCTTGGAAAGCAGCCCGTCGCTTTGTCCTGTCTCTGCCGTCCGAAAAGAAAGCAGCGCTTCCTTTAACAATCCCATTTAGGCTAATCCGAGCTCTGTAAACAGCTTTTTATAAGTGACGAATTGTTCCGACCGCGCGAATTCCGAAATTTTTTCGTCCGGAAGGTTTTCCAAAAGCTGATCCATGTATGAAAGAACGGCCTTAATGTCTTTTGTAAGGTCTTTGGGCATCCCCGTAGAAGATTCTGCATCCGCGTCGTTTGAAAACGGAATCTGTTTTGCAGCCTCTTCAAGGGTTTCGATTTCCTGTTCGGAATCTTTATTAAGATAATTTAAAGTATCTTCCGTGAGCGCGTCTGCGATAGGAGGATCTTTAGGATATAATTCGTCCAAAGTATTTAAATCCGCATCCTCTTGTCCGCCGCTTTCCTGAGCAGTCTGTACGTCTTCAAAAAAATCTTCCATCGGCGGCAGTTCCTCCGAAGCCTCGTCTTTTTCAGCTTGAGGCGGCTCGGAATTATCGGTGTTATCAAGCGCCGTCATGGACGAAGGTTCTCCATTATCGTCGAGTGTCGCAGATAGATCTTCCGCACTCTCGTCGAGTTCCGCGGCAGATAAATCCTCCGCGCTATCAAGTTCCGCGGATGAATCTTCCACCGTATCGTCAATTTCCGCGTCTGAGTCCGACGAGCCCGCCGAATCGATAAGATCTACGGACGAAGACTCGACCAATACGTCTTCTATTTTGGGCACGGACATCTCTTCAGGGATAATTTCCGAGTCTTCTTCGCCTTCGCCAGGTTTTAAGTCTTCTGTGGAAGGCTCTTCCAAATGTTCGCCGTCGAAATCTACTGAACTATCGTCGTCCATGGGAACGGGAATCGGGGCAATATCGTCCGCACTTTCCGTTGCGGGAACAGCGTCAAAGGCCGCAACGTCTTCATTCGGAGTCTGCGCCGCATTCTGTTCTTCCGTAAAATCGGCGTTGTTCATTATGTTTTTAAGTTCGTCCCCCGACAGCGATATGGTTTCGTCTTCGTCGATGTCGCTGAAAAATCCGCCTTTTTTATCGTCCGGAGCGGATGCGTTTTCAGTTTTTACATTGCCGCTTTTAAATTCGGCAAAATCGCTTTTAAGCGAGGAAATTTCATTTTGAAGCGATAAAAGTTCTTTTTGAATCTGTTCGAGTATCGCGTTGCTGCGGTTTATTATTTCATCTTTTGCGTCGACCGAAAATTTTGGATCATCGGACAGCGGGGCAGCGTAAGACTGATCTTCTTTTACATCCTGGTCAAGCACTTCGTCGGTAAAAGATGCCGTCTCTTCATCGAATATGTCGGGAACGAAGGTATTCCGTTCCGCCGAAATATCTTCGCCTTCTTCATCCGGTTTTTCGGATTCGTTTTTTGCCTCACCGTGAATTTCAGGATTTTCAGCCGAATCTGTGCTAATCGTAGAAACCGTATCTTCATCTGATTCCAGTATGTCATTTCCCCATGAAATTTCATCCGTCGTATCGGCATTTTCGGCTATGTTTTCGTCTATATCGATCGTTTCGGGTTTGTCGGACGCATTGTCGTCTTTTTCGTCGAAATCCATATCTGCAAAGAAATCCTCGTCGGCCGACGGTTCGTTCTTTGCTTCTTCTTTTACTTCGTCTGTCAGCTCTATGTCGTCAAAGGTGGGAAGAGGATTTGCGGCGGAATTTTCCTGAATCATGTCGTCTATGTCGGGTAATTCGTATTCGTTCTGAGTTTCGCCTTTTTGTTTATCTTCTTGAGCGCCCTCATCGTCAAATGAAATATCGAATGGATCGCCGTCTGAAATATCTTTAGTGTCCTCTAAAGACTGATCGAAAATATCATCGGCATCGGCGTCTTTGTTTGCGTCGTCTAGGGGTTTACCGCTTTCAATAGAATCCGTTTCTGTTATATTGTCCGTTATGTTGAGCAGTTCTTCGCTTGTGAGAGAAGTTTCTCCTGCGGCAAAGTTGTCTTTTGAAGCGGAATTATCGGCTTTGTCGTCAATCGAGGAAAAGTCCGGCAAGTCTGCGGTTATGTCAAAAGAATCTTCCGCCGTCATGTCCGACGTACTGTCTTCCGATGGAATGTCTTTTGGGCTCTTTTTTACCCATACTCCGTAGTTGTCAAGAGCATTTTTGTTATCGGAATCTATCATGCAATCCCCTCTTTATACTTTCCTTGTTACCGCAAGGCAATAGATTTTGCGTAAACATATGAGAGAGCGTATCTTGCAGCTGATTTTACGATCTACTCAAATGCCGTTACCTTATGAATATCGGTACATTTTAATCAAAACTGAAATATTTTATCACAGTATACCATATAATATAGCACATAACTTTAAAATAATAATCCAGAAAAATAGAATTTGTGTCGATATGAATACATATAATGAAATGTTTTTCTTTTTTGATCGCCGCTTTTTTCGGAGTTCTCTCCTATGTAGTTCTTTCTCTCACCGTTGGACAAAACGGGCTGTGGTCTGAAAAACAGTTAAACGAACAAAAACGCCTTTTAAGCCTTCACACTGCAGGAATTCAAAAAATAAACGACGAATTGACGCTCGAATATACCGCCCTTCAAAAGGATCCCGATGTGATCGCCGCTTATGCAAAAAAACTTGGCTATGTGGGTGAAAATGAAAAACTTGTAAAAATAACGGGACTTCACGCCGCTCCCGTAACATTGTATAATACGGGAACCGTTTTAAAAAGGCAGCCGGTTCTTTATATTTCGGAATGGGTATGTAAAGCGTTCGCTCTGACGGTGTTTTTTATCGCTTTGAGCATTCTGTTTTTAACCGATTACAGCCGTAAGCTCGATACAAGACACGGAAACAACGGTAAAAAAATAAGGGGAATTCCCATATATGATCTGCCGCAAGTCTGATGAGGATTCTGCGTTAAAGGCATCTTCTCTGTTACGTAAAGGAAAAATAGTGATATTGCCTACGGACACTGTTTACGGTTTTTCAGGGATTGCGGACGGACATGGAGATGGAACCGCGTTTAAAACAGCCGATCTTATCCGCCGTATAAAGGGCCGCGGCGAAGCTAAGCCGATGATAGAGCTTATCGCTCGTCCCCAAGACATATACAAGTACACGGATACCGAGATTCCTTTAAAACTTTTGGAAAAATGGCCCGGCGCGCTGACCTTGATCGTAAAAAACAAAAATTCCGATAAAACTACCGCTTTCCGCTGTCCCGGAGACGCATGGCTTCGTAAGGTCATAGAGTCTTGCGGTTTTCCGATATATTCGACAAGCGTAAACAGAAGCGGCCGCCCCGTGCTGCATAAGATAAGTGAGATATGTGAAGAATTTGAAAAATATTGCGATTTGATTGTCGATGCGGGCGATACCGAAGATTCTATTCCGTCGACTATAGTGAGTTTGGTTCAGCCGCACATAAAGATCGTAAGGCAGGGCGAAGTTAAGGTAGAGCTTTAGCGCCGTGCCGGACGGTATGTAATGACGCGATCACAGAATTCAATACCCGACGCCGCTTGAAGCTTCACTTTGCATCTGCGGAAAGGTTCTTGATTATTTTCTTGTCCACGTAACTTCCGCCGTTCCCTGTGCGGCCCCTGTCGGCGCGTTTTTATCTTCGACAAGAGTCTTTTTGCTTCCCTGCATGGTGTTTAAGTCCGTAAGAGTAAGCAGCCATTCGAGAGGCGCCGCCGTAGGAGCGTTTTCAAGGGCGGTTTTTCTCGGAAGCTCGGGAAAAAACGAGGCGTTTGATTTTCCTGCCTGAGTGATGCTCACTACCGAAGATCCGTCGGCATTTTCCTGTACGGAAACCAGTATATTCATAGTGGCGCCGTTTTTGTAAATTATAAAGCCGCGGCCGCCGCGCAATATGACGATTTTATCTATGAAATTTTCTCCCTGCCACGTTCCTGCAATGGATTCCGTAGTCGCCTGAAGCGCGGCGGCCGATTTTTGCGGCTTGGATTGCTGTTGTTCCGGAAAATCGGACGGCTGTTCTGTGTGATCCATGTGATCCATGTAGTCGCGGAGCGTTTCTTCTATTGCGCTTTTCGCTTCGGTGAGTATTTTGTAGTACGATGTGTATTCTTTTTTTAACACGGACTTTCTGGACGAATCTTGCGATTGCGCGTGCAGTATGCTTTTCCAGTTGCCGTTCCCCGACGTTTCTATCTCTACAAAAAAAATAACGGAATCCGTGCTTGTCGCCGACGGTTCTTTTAAAACGATAAAGGCCTCGCTTCCCTCCGTGGTAAAAAATGCGTCCGCGCTTTTGTCTTTGACGGTGACGAAATTCATCTCTTTTAGCTGAGCAAAATATAAATTCCGCGTCATGTCTATCATGTTTTTATCGCCCGAAGACGAATACACTCCGTAAAAATCGACGTTTAGCTGTTGGAATTCCGCCTGCGCGTTTACGAAGTTTACGCATAAAAGAGAAAAGCATAAAACAAAAAAACTAAAAAAACGCTTCATCTCTGATTTTGCCTTAATTCCCTTTGCAAGTCGCGCTTGACATCGCGCGCTTTTATATCAGCCCTTTTGTCAAACAGTTTTTTGCCCTTGCAAAGACCGAGCGTTATCTTTACTCGTCCTTTTTTAAGATAAAAATCCAGAGGAACGAGAGTATATCCTTTTTCGTCCGTTTTGCGGAGCAGTCGCTTTATCTCTTCCCTGTGCAAAAGGAGTTTTTTCGGTCTGTCCGGGTTATGGTTGAACACGGATGAAAACGAATATTCTGAAATATGCAAACCTTTTACCCAAACTTCCATGTTTATAATTTCGGCAAAAGCGTCGGGAAATGAAATATTTCCCGCTTTTACGGACTTTACTTCGGTTCCTTCCAAAACTATACCGCATTCAATTGATTCTTCAATACTGTAGTTAAATCGGGCTTTTTTATTTACAGCTATAAGTTTTCGTTCTTCGCTCATCACATATAATATACGTTATAGCCGATCTGTTTTCAACTTGTGATTGCTTCAGTATTTGCATTGTGATATTCTGATTTTATGAAGAAAAACGATCTTTATGAACTTTCATATGAATTAAAGCGGCAGCTTCACCTGCGCATTATCGTAAGCGTCTCATCTTTTGTATTCCTTTGCGTTTTTATAACGCTCATATTGAACTTTTTCGTTTTTCCCGTAAGACAAAAATCCGTCTCTATGGAACCGTCCGTTTCTCCAGGCGCGTGTATAATGATAAGCCGGTTATATAATGAAATTAAACGCGGGGAGCTTATTCTTGTTCAGCCGAAAAGAGCGGTAAAGATACCGTTTGCATTGAGAGCGCTGGATTATGTAGCCGCTTTTTTTACCGGTCAGCAGGTTTTTCCGTTTTCAAAGGCGAGGGGTGCGGAAACGCCTCTTTTGCGGCGCGCGGTCGGGCTTCCCGGCGATACGATATACATGAAGGATTATGTGCTTTACATAAAGCCCGCAGGGCAGCAATATTTTCTTACGGAATTCGAATATATGAAAACTCCGTATCAGGTTTCCATCGATCCTTTAAATTCCGAGTGGGATTCAACTCTGGGCTCCATAGGTAACTTTGATCCTGTTTTTTTGGACAAAGACGAATACTTTGTCTTAGGCGACAACAGAACCTGCTCTTTGGATTCGAGACTTTGGGAAAGTTTAAGCCGCCGTTCGATCGTCGGCAAGGGATTGTTTCAATATTTCCCGTTGAGCGGTATGCGAATATTCTGATCCGCCCTTATGTCCGGTTCCGTTTCGCTTTACATACATATCCCGTTTTGTAAAAAAAAATGCGGTTATTGTGATTTTTTCAGCGTAGAATGCGCTTTAAATAAAATTCCCGACGAGTATATAAGAGCTGTAATTTTTGAAGCGGAGTTTTATGCAAAAAAATACGGCGTGGACAGTTGGCGTACGGTCTACATAGGCGGCGGAACTCCTAGTCTCATGACTTCGTCGCAGATTTTGTCGCTTTTAAAAGGAATTTCGCGTACGACGCCTTTTTCCGCCGGATGTGAGATAACCGTTGAGATGAATCCCGACGATGTTTCACCCGATCTTCTTTTTGCGGCCGAAGACGCCGGTGTGAACAGGCTTTCAGTAGGAATACAGACCTTTGACGATGAAATTCTTAAAGGCTTGGGGCGCCGCTGTACGAAAGATATAAACCTTGCCGCCTTGAACCTCATACAAAGAAAATGGAAACGCCGTTTTTCTGCGGATCTGATCGCGGGTTTTCCGCAGGAAAGCAAAAAGCAGCTTAAACAAAATATTTCGACTTTGATGTCTTTTTGTCCCGATCATATTTCCCTTTATGCGCTGAGCGTAGAAAAAAAAACTCCCTTGGGTAAAGAAATTCTTTCGGGACGTATGCCGTACGATTACGGCGCCGCGGATTCATGCTGGATATGCGGCAGAAATTTTCTTGAAAAAAACGGATACCCGCAGTATGAGGTTTCAAATTTTTCAAAGCCGGAATTTGAAAGCGCTCACAATAAGGTTTATTGGCGTCTTGAAAATTACGTAGGCGTGGGGGCGGGGGCGAGCGGCGCCGTGTATTCCTGCCGGAATTCATCAGAAGAGGGCGTGCGCTGGACAAATACGGCCGATATCGGTCGGTATATTTCTTTTTGGAACGAGGCTGGCGTTTCAAATTTTTTTCGCTGTGAAAACTTATTAAAATCCGCACGGAATACGGAAATTCTTGACCTGAAAACGCAGGAATTTGAGTTTTTGATGATGGGGCTGAGGCTTAGAGAGGGAATTAATTCTTCAGTATACAAAAAACGCTTCGGCGGCGACTTGGGTATAAGGCTTGGCGATTTTGACGGCGGATGTTTTTACCGTTGGGAAAAGAAAAAACTCGCCTTACGCCGTACGGGCGACTACTTTAATCCCGGAATAAATTACGCGCTTAGCTCTGAAGGTCTTTTGTTTCTAAATTCGTTTTTGGAATCACTATTGTAAAGATTGTTCCGCCGCCCTTGTTTTCTTCGACATTGATCTTCCAGCCGTGTGCGTCCGCGATATTTTTGACTACGGAAAGCCCTATGCCCATGCCTTCTTCACGTCTGGAATTGCTCGCTTTGTAAAACAGGTCGAATATGCGTTCCCTCTCCGATTTGTCGATACCGATTCCCGTGTCGGAAATGGAAATTCTTACGTCATTTTTATCTTCTTCGGCCGCTATTGATATGAGGTCTCCGTCTCGGCTATAGCGCAAAGCGTTAGAGTATATGTTTTCAAGAGCGCGCAATAAAAGCTGTTTGTTGAACGGAAGCGACAATGTCTTAGATACGTTTATTGAAGACGATATGCTGCGTTTGAAAACCTTACCGGTCATAACCGCGCTTTCTGTAAATTCTTTTAAAACCGGCTCTATGAGCTGATTGGAAAGCGTTTCTTTCAGATCGCTGTTATTCAGTTTTACGTAATTTATAAGCGTTTCGATCATGGTTTCAAGCTGATCGGTTTTCGCTCCTATTATATCGAGCGCATTTTTTATCATTTCAGGATCGTCGGCTATGCCGTCGGCTATCGCTTCCGTATACCCCTTTATTACCGCTACAGGAGTGCGCAAGTCGTGGCTTATGCCCATGATAAACCTTGTGCGGCGTTCCTGACTTTCTTTTAAAATCCTTCGCATCTTGTCGAGGTTTTCTGTGAGCGACGTTATCTCGTTGCTGTACTTCGCGTTTACGTCGACGTGCAGTTCTACGTCAAGTTCTCCGTCCGCGATCCGCCTTGTGTTTTCGCCTAAAATGCTGATAGAACGCGAAATTGTGTTTGAAATTTTTACGATAAAGACGACGGTAAACAATTCGGTTACGAGCAGCGTAAAGAGCATACCCATCATTATCTGAATATGCGGGATTTTTTTAGGCGCGTCTTTACGGGGAATTCTTCTTATGATCAGAATATCCGCCGAATCCTCTTCAAGAGCAGCCGCTACAAACTGATAAAAATATTTTTTACTGTTGATTTCAAGCGTCGTAAAAAGAACACTGTCGTCGATTTCTCCGCCTGTTTTTAATTCGGGAATATTCGAAAGCAATACGTACCTGTGATTCATAATTATGGCGGATTCGATATTGGGCGGCATCTGCTTTATTATTTCCCTAAGAGTATTCCAATCATTTTTTGAAATAAAAGAATCCCATATTTTATGCGTTTTACCGTAATCCCTGAGCAAAGCGTGCTTGGGATCCGTAAAATAATAATAAACCGGCAGAGCGACGGCGCACAAAAGAGGAATTATTATGCTTCCCGCAATAAAAAGCTTAAATTGATTTTTTAACTTCATTTGTCCGGATCTTCAAATCTGTATCCCTGTCCGAATACCGTCTTAATATAGACAGGATCGGCGGGATTTTTTTCTATTTTTTTGCGAAGCCTTTGTACGTATACGGCCACGGCGGTAAGGTCTCCGTACCGGTTTTTCCAAACGTCCTTATAGATCGTCTCGGGCGAAAGGGTTTGCCCTTTGTGTTTGAGTATGTACTCGAGCATTTCATATTCCTTTGTTGAAAGAGGAATCTTTACGGCGCCCTGCTTAAGCACGCAGCTGTTTAAAAGAACCGTGAAATTTCCGAATTTTATACATTCTTCCGCCGCAGCCGCGGTTTCGGCTTTGCGTCTAAGACTGCTTTCCACTCTGGCTACCAAAACCCGCGGAGAAAAAGGTTTGGTCACAAATTCGTCCGCTCCTATACCAAGTCCGTTTATGATGTCTTCGTCCGAATCCCGCGCCGAAACTATTATGACGGGCACGGATGCTCCGTATTTTTTTCTGAACCTTTCAAGAAAGTCGAATCCGCTCATCCCCGGCAAATTCAAATCCAAAAGCAGAAGGTCGGGGTGAATCGTATCTAAAATTTCAAGCGCCTTTTCCGCAGTTCCCGCAGACGTAACCTTCATATTGGATTTTTTCAAATACATCGAAATAAGATCTGCCATTTCGGGAACGTCTTCTATGACAAGGATATGCGGATCCATATTAACACCTCTTTTAAGGGAACACTGATTAAATGCGCTCCTCGCTTTAATCGGCGCTTCCTTAATACGATACAAAAGCTGTTTGAAAAAGACAATAGGGAACATTGCTGCAATAACGTTGTTTTTACAGCCGTCTTTTCGGGTTTTTATATATTGCGGCGGTATCACATATATTCTTTTGCTAAACAGACGTTCGGGTTTTTCCGATACTCATAATGGGTAGTTTAAAATCGGCGAGAGCCGTATTTAATACTTTAGGAGATCGGTTTTTGCATCTGTAATTGCAGGCTGTGAATAACTTTCCGGCTTTCTACTTGACGCTTGAGGTGTAAGCGTAGAAAATAACATTATGATCAAGGTCACGCGGCTGGACGGCAAGACTTACTGGATAAATCCTCATCTGATTGAAAGTATGGAACAGACCCCTGATCTTACGCTTGTCATGCTTTCGGGAAGAAAGATAATTCTTAGGGACGCGCCTGAAAAAGTTATTTCAAGTATAATAGATTACCGTAAAAAAATCGGTATAAATACACAAGAGGAATAAGATGGATGTAGCAACCATAATAGGTATTGTCGGCGGCGGCGCCATGATAATCATGTCGGTCATGACGTCCGGAGGAACGCTCGGAGGGATAATCGATATTCCGTCGGTGTTTATGACAATCGGAGGATCGTACTTTGCACTGTACATAGGATTCCCTCTGAGTAAGACGCTGGGGCTTTTTAAGATCATGGGAAGGGCTTTTAAAGTTCCCGATTTCGGCGAAAAACAAATAGTCCAAAACCTTGTAGCCCTTTCCGAAAAGGCAAGGCGGGAAGGAATTCTTGCGCTTGAAGACGGGCTTGACGACATTGAAGACGCGTTTATGCGTACGGGACTGCGTCTTGTAGTAGACGGCACGGACGGAGCTATAATTCGTTCGATACTTGAAAATGAAATGAATCAGGTAGAAGGCCGCCATATGGCGTGGATAACCGTAATAAACCAATGGGCGGGTTTCGCTCCCGGTTTCGGTATGATGGGTACCGTCGTAGGTCTTATAGGCTTGAAGACAAATCTTCCTTAGGTCCCAATATGGCTGTCGCCCTTATAACAACCTTGTACGGTTCCATGTTGGCTAACTGGCTTATAACTCCGTTTTCGCAAAAACTTCTTACGCACAACGCAGCTGAAATAAAAACAAAAGAGATGATCATAGAAGGAGTGCTTGCGATTCAGGCGGGCGAAAATCCGCGCATCATGGCGCAAAAACTGCTCACATATCTAGATCCGATTACGCGGAAATCCATAGAAGCCGAAGTGTTAAAGGATTAGTGTTATGGCTAAAAAGTCCAAAGCGCCTGAAAAACCGTCTACCGCGTGGATGGGAACTTACGGTGACATGATCACCTTGATGCTCTGCTTTTTCGTAATGTTGTATAATCCTTCCGAAGTAGACACCACGTCTTTGGCGCAGATGGCGGCTTCGCTGCAGATTACGTCAAGCACTACGGGAGGTATATCGCTTTCCGCCGGTCGGCTTTCGGATCTGGGAAACAATATAAATTCTCTGCCGTCTCTTGAAAAAGGCGTTTCTTTAGGGCTTGCAAAAAAGAAGGCTGTAAGCCTTTTCGCTCCGGACGTAAAATCGAACAGAATAACCATAACGAGCGATGAGAGAGGTCTTGTGATAACGCTCGCTTCCGACGCCTTCTTTAGAGAAGGAAGCGCAGATCTGAATATCGACGAAACGAGAGACACCTTGCTGCGTCTTTCTTCATTCTTTAACGAGCCCGAACTTTCCGGCAGATATTTCCGTATAGAAGGTCACACCGATAATACTCCCGTTCAAAACACAGCCATGTTTCCCAGCAACTGGGAACTTTCTACGGCTCGCGCGGCGAACGTACTCCATTATCTGGCCGATTTCGGCGTAAACGAAAATGCGTTTTCTATCGCCGGCTATGCGGATACGCGGCCGAAATTTTCAAACGACACGCCGGAAGGCCGCGCGTACAATCGCAGGGTGGATATTATTATTCTGGACGAAGGACATTTTTAATGGTAATATATTTCCAAATTGATAAAATAAAAAAAGCGGAGGAAGATGATGGCAGATAACGACGATATTAATTTTGAGGAAGAATCCGGTGCCGCATCGTCCGCTTCCGCTAAAAAAGGCGGCGTAGGGGCTCTTTTACCGTCGCTGCTTAAATGGGTAGCGATCACAATCGGCGCAATACTGATGATAGTCACCGTAGTTATCATTACTATGAAGGTAATGGGGGCTAATACTTCGCCTGTCGCGGCATACCCTGTCAGTGAAGAATACAGCGGACGCAGAGAAATCTACGACTGGTACACTTCGCTCGGAGCTATCAGAACCAAGACCAGCGACGACACTCCTGCGACGGTCACGGTAGATGTTGTTTTAGGCTATAAAAAAGACGATAAGGCCGTTTCTACCGAAATAACTTCACGCAGCATTGAACTTGTGGACTTTTTACGCCGATATTTTACACAGAAGACGGTTGCGGAACTAAAACCTGAAAATGAAGAAAATCTTAGAAGTGAAATCATAAGAGCTGTAAACGAAACCATACTGACGTCTACTAAGATAAGGGACGTTCGTTTTAAGCAGCTCGATGTCATTGAACAGTAGGGCCAGCAGGCAGTTTAAAAAAGGTGGAAGTGCATGAACGAAGTTCTGTCACAGGATGAGATAGACCAACTTTTAACGGCTATAAGCTCCGGTGAAACCGATACGGATGATTTTAAACCCGTAAGCGATACCCGTAAAATAAAATTATACGATTTCAAGAGGCCGGACAAATTCTCAAAAGAGCAGATAAGAACGGTATCTATCATGCACGAAACGTTCGCCCGTCTTACCACGACGAGCCTTTCGGCGCAGCTGAGAAGCCTCGTTCACGTTCACGTAGCATCCGTAGATCAGCTCACCTACGAGGAATTCATACGCTCCATTCCTACGCCTACCACTCTTGCCGTAATAAACATGGATCCTCTCAAAGGTAACGCCGTGCTTGAAATTGACCCTACGATCACATTTTCCATGATAGATCGCCTTTTCGGAGGCAAGGGAGTAACTGCAGGAAATAAAAACCGCGATCTGACGGACATAGAGCAGTCGGTAATGGAAGGCATTATAGTGCGTATTTTGGCCAATATGCGCGAAGCTTGGACACAGGTAATAGACCTAAGGCCAAGACTCGGGCAGATTGAGACTAATCCCCAGTTTGCGCAGATCGTTCCTCCGTCCGAAATGGTCGTTCTCGTCACCCTAGAAACCAAGGTCGGCGAAGAAGAGGGAATGATAAATTTCTGTATTCCGTATTTGACTATTGAACCGATAATTTCAAAACTGTCTTCTCAGTTCTGGTTTTCTTCGGTTAGAAGAAGTTCTACAACTCAATATTTGGGAACGTTAAAAGAAAAACTTTCCGGCGTGGATATGGATATAGTTGCGGAAATAGGTTCCATACAGCTTCCCATACGGGACGTTCTTACGCTGCAAACAGGAGACATTGTCAGACTTGCTAACGTAAGGATAGGCGATCCCATCACGCTTAGCGTTGGAAGCAGACAAAAATTTTACTGCCAGCCCGGAGTGGTCGGCAAAAAGATGGCGGTTCAGATCACCGGAAAAATTGAAGAGACGGATACAGAAGAATTTGAAGAACTTTCCGCAGAAGGAGATGAAACACTATGAGTGATGGCGCTATATCACAGGATGAGATTGATGCCTTGTTATCGGGCGTAAATGTTGGCGGAGGCGGCGGCGCAGTCGACACGGGTGTTTCGGCAGATACGGCTGTGTTAAGCGGTTTCGCGTCCGGTCTTAAGGACAAACTTGCCGCCGATTTGAATACGATGACGGGAGCAAGTTTTTCTGCAGGAAATCCCGTAATTGAATCCGTCGGCAAAGATCAGTTTTTAGCAAAGCTTCCGGAAATGGTAATTGCGGTAACGAACGACTTTTCAAACGCTCTCGTAGGAGAACATTTGTATGTGCTTTCCCATGAATTTGCAAAAAAACTGACAGGTCTTATAAATCATGAACAAAACGTCGAGATTGACGACATGGCTCTCTCGGTAGTTTCGGAGATAGTGTCAAAACACACGGGAAACGAAATAACGGAGCTCGAAAAAACCGGCAGGCTTAAAGGAATAGCGTGCAGCCCCGCCGAAGCTCTTAACGTTCCTAAGGCCGTGGCTCGCATTCCGCAGAATACGTTTACTTTGTTCAGCTATCCGCTTATGCTCGAAGGCCAGGCTTATACCTTGTGGGAAGCCGTAGGTTCCGACGTAGCTTCGGGAATCGCCAACGCGCTTGGAGCCGGAGCGATGTCCGGTATGGGCGGCGTGCTTTCTGCAGCGGATATGGCCGCGATGGGATCGCTCGCGGGAGGAGGCGCAATGCCGCAGATGGGAGGCGGAGTTATTTCTCCCGGTATGAATATTCCTAACGTTCAATCTTTGCAGTTCCCGAGCCTTCAAGGCGGCGCGGGCGCAGTCCAGCAGGGGAATATCGGTCTTATCATGGACGTTTTCATGGAAATGACCGTAGAGCTTGGACGTACGAAAAAACAGATAAAAGATATACTTGTGATGGGCGAAGGTACTATAATCGAATTGGATAAGCTTGCAGGCGAACCTGTAGACATCCTTGTAAATCATAAACCTATAGCAAAGGGCGAAGTCGTAGTTATCGACGAAAACTTCGGCGTTCGTGTAACCGAGATTTTGTCGCCTATGGAGCGCGTGTCTACGCTCAGCTGATATATTTTTACAGACGGAAGATTGCAATGTAAATTTGTTTTCTTCCGTTCGGGTGGGGTAAAAATTGTATTTCTCAAAAAAACTGAGGGCGGTTTTGTTCTTTTATGCGTGTGCCTTTGTTTTGGCGCACGCTCAAAACGCTTCTTCAAATTTGCCGGCGGCGGCTCAGAGTAGCCCTGAAAGCGAAATCGTAATAAGCGGTCAGCCTGAATCTTCATCTTCGTTGGAGGCTTCGCTTCCGATCGAATCCGAACAAGAATCCCGAAGATCCGAAGCGTATTCCACGTTTTCGGTCTTTATACGCATGATTTTGGTGCTCATCTTTGTTGTAGCCTTAATGTATGTGATCGTGCGCTTTATGCGAAACGGACTTCGCCGTCCTGAAAACAAAGATCCCTTTTTGCGTCTTGTGTCCTCCGTTTCGCTTTCGCCGGGAAAATCCGTACAGGTGTTTACATTGTTGGACCGCGCTTACATTGTAGGCGTAAGCGATTCTTCGGTTAATTTAATAGACAAAATAGACGACAAAGATCTCATAGATTCGATGAATCTTTATGCAGATAAAAACGAAAATTCTACAAGACCTAAGAATTTTAACGATATTCTGGCCTTGTTTATGCCTAATTCCGCGGAAAATAAAAATGTGTTTAAAAGATCCGCAGAGACCGCCGCCGATCTGCTGAAAAAACAGCGAGAACGTCTTAATAAAGACGGCGGTGAATTATGAAGACTGTTCTTTGCTTTTTTTTAGCGGTGATATTTGGAATCTTGCCGGTTTTTTCACAATCACAGGGGGCATCCGCAGGACAAACGGTGCGTCAGGGACAGTCGGTGCAGTCGGCTACGGCGCAGAGCGGGCGAACGGCGCCGGTTCAAAATCAGTCCGGAGCGCAAAATCCCGCCGCAGCGTCCGGAGCAGGGCAAAATTCAAGGTTCCCTGCGGGATCGACCGACGGCAGAACCGTAATGGGAACGAACGTTTCTCCGGTCGTTCTTCCGAACATAGATATAAATATAACGCAGCCGGAAACCGGAACGGAAGTGGCTTTTTCCGTGCGGCTTTTGCTTTTATTGACGATATTGACGCTCGCGCCGAGCCTGCTCATCCTTCTTACGTGCTTTTTGCGTTTTTCAATAGTTTTAGACTTTATAAAACGCGCCCTTTCTTTGCAGCAAGTGCCGCCTACGATGGTTTTACAGGGAATAGCTTTTTTTATGACGGTTTTTGTCATGTGGCCTACGTTTACGCAGATTTACAATAACGCGTACAGGCCTCTTTCCGACGGTGAGATAACGATCGAACAGGCCTACAGGGAAGCAGAATCGCCGGTAAGGCTTTTTATGTACAGTCAGATGGCGGGCGACACGTCTTACATTTCAATGTTTATGGCGATGTCGCGTCTCGAGCGCCCTCAAACCCTTGCCGACGTGCCGACGTACGTGCTTATTCCGTCTTACATTCTTCACGAACTCACCGTGGCGTTTAAGATAGGCGTTTTGCTCTACATTCCGTTCATTGTCATCGACATGGTTGTGGCAAGCATACTTATGTCCATGGGAATGATGATGCTGCCGCCCGTTCAGATTTCCATGCCGTTTAAGCTTATGCTTTTTGTGCTCATAGACGGATGGGGACTGCTTACGCAGCAGCTGTTCAATTCGGTGATCAAGTAGTTTTTCCTTAGTTTGTGGAAATTTTTATCGGAGGCATGATAAAAGATGACTTTGGGACAGATAGTTTCTTTGATGAGAGGGGGCATTTTTCGCGTGTTTATGCTGTCGGTTCCCGTTTTGGGAGCCGCTCTCATAATCGGTTTGATCGTCGCAATATTTCAGGCTACGACGTCAATACAAGAGCAGACCCTTACATTTTTGCCTAAGATGCTTGTGATTTTAGGTGTTATAGCTCTGATGGCAGGCTGGATGTTCTCTTCTACGGCCGAATACGCCGTTCACCTGTTTAACATGATCCCGCAGCTTGCGCGTTAAGGCGCGGTTTTAAGATTTTATGCCGTCGCCGTTGCTCGATTGGATCTTAAACCAAGCTCCTTTTTTTTTGCTTGCGGCTGCCCGCTGTTTTGCGCTCCTTTCAACGCTGCCTCTTTTTTCGATGAGGACTATCCCCAGGGCGGCAAAAGTCGCTCTGGCAGGATACATGGCGTATTTTATTCTGCCACAGGTAAATTTCAGCTCGTATGAGGTTTTTATCGGAGAAGACGGTGTTTCGGCTTTGAATTATATTCTTGTGCTCGCAGGTGAAATTCTTATAGGTGTCATAAACGGATTTTATGTGACAATCATCTTTGCCGCTTTCAGCACTGCCGGGCAGTTTTTTGCGTTTCAGATGGGATTCAGCGCTTCCGAAGTATACGATTCCATGTCGCAGGTTGAAAATCCACTCATGGGGCAATATTTCAATCTCATCGCCATGCTTATCTTTCTTCAAGGGCAGTGGGCGCAGAGATTGTTTTTAGGCGCGCTTGTGTCGAGTTTTAAGTCGCTCAACTGTTTTTTGATCGTCAATGAAATTTCCCGCCGAAATCTTGTTTTATTTATGGTCTCGGGACTTACGGATTTGTTCACCGACGCGCTCATAATCGCTTTGCCGCTTATGGGAACTCTCTTGTTGGTTTCGGTAAGCGTAGGCCTTTTGTCCAAGGCCGCGCCTCAGATGAACCTTTTGTCGGAAGGTTTCCCTGTTATGATGCTGCTTTCGTTTTTTATCATCACGGCCGTCATGCCTTCGCTCTGTGATTTTTTCGATCGCTCGTTTGTTACGGGATTTATAAAGTTGGAGCGCCTTTTTGTAAGTCTTTCAGGGGGACTATTATGAAATTTTATAATTTGCCCTTTTTTATTCGGCAGCCGTATTTGCACAATCGAAACGCTGCGTGCCCGCTTACAGACTTTAATGAAATAGATCTGCAGTGGTTTGCCGCCGAAGACGAAGGCCGCACGGAAGAGCCTTCGGAGATAAAGCTTCAAAAAGCGAGGAGGGAAGGCCGCGTAGCCAAGAGCAACGAACTTAACGGCGCTCTTGTGCTTTTATTTGTCGTCTTAACGCTCATTCTGCTGGGGTCGTGGATTTTTGTAAAATTACGTGAAGTGATGATTTTCTTTTTTACGCGATGTACTGAAAATCAGGTTAACGATCCTGTTTTTGCCGCAGCCGGCTACCGTTTTCTTTTGATGACCGTGTTGCCGATAGCCTTGCTTGGAACCGCCGCGGGCGTTGCAGCCAACATAATTCAAAACAGAGGATTTTTATACAGCACAAAGCCTATAGAACCCAAATTTTCAAGGATTCTTCCGCATTTCGGCGAGTATCTTAGAAAGACGGTTTTTTCGTTTGAAGGCGGGTTTAACGTTGCAAAGTCTTTAGGCAAAGTAGCCGTAATAACCGCAATAGCGTATCTGCTTATAAGAAACGATCTTCCCGAACTGCTGTTCATGCTTCAAGCCGGCAACGTTGAAGGTTCCGTAGGGCGCATAGCGCAGATGGCGGCAGGGCTTCTCGCCTATGTAGCAGTCTTTTTTCTTGCCATAGCCGTTCCCGATTATTTTGTGCAGAGGCGCCAGTTTATGGAATCGATGAAGATGACTAAGCAGGAAGTCAAACAGGAATACAAGGAAATGGAAGGCGATCCCGAAGTAAAAAATCGCCTTACAAGGGCGCAGCGGGAACTTCTTTCAAGGAATATGCCGCGCGCCGTAGCAGAGGCCGACGTAATCGTTACAAACCCTACGCATTTTGCCGTTTCGCTCAGTTACCGGCCCGATATTGCGGATGCGCCTCAGGTTACCGCCAAGGGAGCGGACGAAGTGGCTCAGGCGATGAAGCGCATCGCACGAGAAAACGACGTGCCGATCGTAGAAAACAGACCGCTTGCGCGCGGGCTCTATGCAGAAAGCCGCATAGGTGATATAATTCCTGCTGTCTATATTAATGCTATTGCTTTAGTATATAGGCAGATAGATTATATCTCCAAGCACAAACGGTAGCTTGCTTTTGGGTGGGACTGATGGCAAATACGAGAGTCGTAAATTTAATTGATCTTATGCAGAAGAACATAATCGCCGTGGCGGCGATCGTAGTCGTTCTAATGCTGATCATTCCTTTGCCTGCGGTTTTGCTTGATTTTTTTATGGCCGTGAACCTCGGCGTTTCCATAATAATTCTTCTTAATGTTTTATACATTTCCAAATCATCGAATTTTTCGTCTTTTCCGCGAGTGATATTGTTCGTAACGCTTTTCGGTCTCGGAATAAACGTTTCTTCCACGAGACTCATCCTTACCCAAGGAATGAAATTTAACGGCCGCATGGTTAGAGCCTTTTCTTCCTTCGTCGTAGGCGGTTCGGGAGGCAATGAGGGAATCGTTGTCGGCATGGTTATCTTTATAATACTCATCGTAATACAAGCGATAGTCATAACAAAGGGAGCCACACGCGTTTCAGAAGTAGCCGCACGATTTGCGCTCGATTCCATGAACGGAAAGATGTTTGACGTAGAAAACGAAGTCAACTCCGGCGCGATCACGTCCGAAGAAGCTGCCAAAAGAAAGGCCGAAATCAGGCGTGAAAGCGATTTTTATTCGGCTATGGACGGATCTTCAAAATTCGTTTCAGGGAACGTAAAGGCCGGCATATTTATTACGGTAATAAACCTTTTTGCGGGCGTCATTACGGGAATGGTTTTGCGGCGAGAACCGTTTCAAAACGCAGTTACGACATATTGCCGTCTTACCATAGGCGACGGACTTTTGAGCCAGCTTCCGTCGTTGCTTCTCTCTTTTGCTACCGGCCTCATAGTTACCGGAAGCAATACGGACGAAGTTCTTTCCGCTCAAGTTAAACGGGAATTTTCAATTTCAGGCCAGGTGTACTGCATCGGAGGCGGCGCGATGGCGCTGCTCGGCTTTGTTCCGGGAATGCCGTGGTACATTCTGATCCCGCTGGGAGTCGCCTGCGCCTTAAGCGGATACCGTTTGATAAGGTTTGACAGGCAGACGCGTGAAAAGAAACTCGCCGCCGAAGCCGCTGCAAAGAGCGGTTCTCAAACCGGCGGAAGCCCTGAAGACGTAAGCCCCGTAGTTCCGCTGGATCCTCTGTCGCTTGAATTGGGTTATGCGCTCATTCCCCTTGTAGACAAGGAAAAGGGCGCCGAACTTTTAGAGCGCGTAGTCCGTATACGGCGTGAGGCCGCTCTGGATCTGGGGCTTGTCGTTCCGAGCATAAGAATTATCGACAACATGACGCTTGAACCCAGCGAGTACAGCTTTAAGATACGGGGAATAGAAGCCGGCCGAAGCAAGATACGTTTGGGTTATTATATGTGCATGAATACGGGCGGCGTAACCGAAGAAATTCAGGGAGAAAAAACGACGGATCCCGCTTTCGGTATGCCTGCCGTGTGGGTTCCTGAAGAAAGACGCGTAGAAGCCGAGCGCGCAGGATACGCCGTAGTGGATCCTCCTACGATAATTGCGACGCATTTAACTGAAATAATCAAAAACCACGCAGCCGAAATTCTCGGCCGTCAGGAAGTCGCCGCCATTATCAATAAAATCAAAGAAAGAAATCCCGTCGTCGTGGAAGAGGTTATACTTAAGGGCGACAGAAAGGACGACAATAAATTTTCTTACGGTGAAATCGAAAAGATCCTTCAAGGTCTCTTGCGCGAACAGGTTTCCATACGCAACATGGTCGTAATACTTGAAACCATCGCCAACTATGTTTCCATCACGCATAATCCGTGGATCCTCATTGAAAAGGTAAGGGAAGCTCTGGGACTCCAGATCTGTATGCAGTATGCGGACAGCAAACGGACTTTAAGCGTTATGAATCTTTCACAAAAACTGTCCGAAAAACTTTTGGAACACAAGGTGGAACCGCCGGATCTGTCGCGTCCGTTCGTGGCCTTCGATCCTGTTGACGGCAGAAAGTGGATAAGGTCGATCAGCGACGCCTTTGTCGCTATGCAGAACAGAAATCTGATGCCCATAGTTTTGTGCGCGTCCGAAGTCAGGCAACTGGTAAAAACGTCCACGGAGCGTGAAATTCCCGGTTTGATAGTTCTTTCGATAAACGAGGTTATGGCGGCCGGCAACAGCATAAATCTGGAAGTTTTGGGCGAAATAAACGAGGTTGAAGATGTACGCTGAAGATAAGGACGCGCCGGTATTTACGGAACGCGGGGCCAATTATGAAGAGTGTAGAATAAAGCTTAACAAACAGTACGGCGACGACTATCAAATAATAGGAAAGCGTCAAGTCCTTGAAGGAGGCTTTTTAGGTTTTTTTCAAAAAGAGGCTATCGAAGTGACTTATATATTGCGTCCGCACGGCATGGTAAGGCGTGCTCGTCAAAACGGAGTTCAGGGGCAGCCGTCTTCTACTTTTTCATCTTCCGCCTTCCGGCCAGACGCGCCTTATTCGATCTCCGCCGGCTTTCCGGCTTCGGAGTCGGCAAATGATTTTCAGCGCGCAAGAGATGATGTTTTGCGTGCTGCTGGAGCGAACTTAGATTCCGTAAAACAGATTGCCTCGATAAAGCAGTCCGTAGACGAACTTAAGACTATGTTGAATGAAAAAGTCGAGATGGCAATTTCAGGCGCTCCTTCAAAGCATCCCACAATTCAAAAAATAGAAGAACTCCTTGAAAAAAACGAATTTACTTTTTCATATATTTCTTCAATATCAAAACGGCTCGGTTCCGATTTTTCCTTGGAACAGCTGGATGACTTTGACTTAGTTGAAAAAACCGTCGTAGACTGGATAGGAGAATCCATTTCCGTTCATGAAATAAAGGTGTTCAGGCCTCCTCATGTGATTATCCTTGTCGGGCCTACGGGGGTGGGCAAAACCACGACTATCGCAAAACTTGCCGCAAATCTTATTTTAGACGCTAAAGAAAACAACCGCACCAGACCGGAAATGCGCTTTATTTCGATAGATAAAACGCGCGTGGGCGCATTGGAGCAGCTGGTCAATTACGGTGAAATAATGAACGTCCCGGTTGACAAGGCCGAAACGCCTGCGGACGTAAGAACCATCTATAACGAATACCGCGACCGCACGGACGCAATTCTCATAGATACCAGCGGCTACAGCCCCAACGACTCTAAAAACATAGGGCAAATGCGTTCCATATTGGACTTGGAAGATCTTCATGCCGACGTTTATCTGGCGGTCTCCGCTACTACGAAGGCTAGGGATCTCAATACGATAATTCAGAACTACGAACCATTTGCGTTTCAGTCCGTGATTATTACAAAATGCGATGAAACGCGGCAATACGGCAACGTGATCAGCGCATTGCACGAAAAAAGAAAATCCGTTTCATATATCACCGACGGTCAGCGAGTGCCTAGGAATATTCACCGCGCCGACGTGGTAAATTTCTTAACGGGATTGAACGATTTTAAAATCGATAGAGTTCACATAGATGATAAATTTGGAGTTAAATAAGTTATGGAAGAACAGGCTTCTGAATTACGTGCGTTGATGGGCGGTGGAAATTCGTCAAAAAGCAAGGCGGCTGGAGGAAAAGGACACAATACTCGCATTATCGCTATTACTAGCGGCAAAGGCGGCGTGGGCAAAACGAACCTTTCTGTAAATCTCGCCATTGCTTATGCGCAGACGGGTAAAAAAGTTATCCTCGTAGATGCGGATCTCGGTATGGCGAATGTAAACGTTCTTTTGAACATAGTTCCTCAATATAATCTTATGCAGGTTATAAACAGGCAAAAGAAGATGGAGGAAATAATACTTGATACCGAATTCGGAATAAAATTCATAGCCAGCGCAAACGGATTTTCAAAAATAGCGAATTTGAATCTGGAAGAACTTGATTATTTTGCCAAGCAATTTTGCTCGTTAGGCAACGCGGACATAATAATAATCGACACCGGCGCGGGGATCGCTAACAACGTTCTGCAATTCGTGTCCGCTGCGGATGAAGTTTATGTAGTCACTACGCCCGAACCTACCGCGATAACGGACGCTTACGGAATGATAAAGATAATAACGACTGAAATAATCGACCGGGAATTAAATCTGAAACTTCTTGTGAACCGCGTGCATTCGGCCGACGAGGGAAGGCGTATTTCCGACCGTATCATAAACATAGTAGGGCAGTTTTTGAATTATAAAATAGATTATTTGGGCTTCGTTTATGACGATCCTGTGGTTTCAGCTTCGGTGATCCGCCAAAAGCCGTTTATCGTTATGAGTCCGGGCTCGAGACCTTCGATATGTATTAAACACATCGTAGGAAAAGTCGAAAAAACCGAATTGCCGGTAAATGACGGCGTTTCAAGTTTCTTAAAAAAATTTTTAGGTAAACGCAAATGACTATTTTGCTGCGGCTCCGTTACACATGTCCGTGCAAATCGAAGCGGCAAAAGTGATAAGAAACGGCTTTATTATTGAATGGTGACTTTTATATGGTGTTTTTGAGCGTTTTAGTGTATACTAAAATGATTGATACTGAATGGGAGGAATAATGATAAATCCTAAAGTCATTGTTGGTTCGGCAATGGTTGGATTTTTTTTATCCTGTTTTGTCGGTTTTTTGTGCCGCGCAGGTATTCCTGTCATTTTACTGAGGGCTTTTATATTTGCGCTTGTTTTTGGCGCATTGGGATTCGGGGCGAATTTTGTCGCCGGCAAATTCTTATTCGCACCGGACGCGGATGTTTCCATGTCCGATGTTTCCGAAAAATTCGCTTCGGCGCAAAGAGCTTCAGGCGGTACGATCGACATCACGATCGCGGACGAGGAACTTCCCTCCGAAGAAAACAGCACGGATTTTACCGTAACCAAGGCCGTAAGAGCGTATCATGACACTAATAACGGCCGTAAAAACAGTTTGAGCCAAGCGCAGACTTCGGAAGCTGCCGCCGTCGTAAATTCTGCCGCAGAAAGATCTCCGGAGACGTCTTCAGGTAAGGCTCCGAACAAGTCTTCTTCTGCCGCTCCTGATGCAAGCGAAATCGTGCCGTTCCATGAAGAAAACGCGCCTGTGAATGATAAAGACGACAAGGACGAGTCGAAATCCGGTTCTTTACAAGGTTTTTTGTTCGGGATGGAAGGCAAAAAAGACGGCTATTCCAAGCCGGAAGGCGAAGTTAAAGAATCTTCAGGACTTGATAAAGCGGAGGATAAGAGCGCTTCTCAGCCGGCGGAAAATCAAAGCGTGTCCGAAAGATCCGAAGAAAACTCGGGCGGGATTGACGATTTGCCGGATCTGGGAAATTTCGTTGCGGATGAACAGGGCGAAGGAACTTATACCGTGACGGACAACTCGGATTTTTCTTCTCCCGTTTCGGCAGGATCCGTCGGTTCAAGCGGTTCGTCAAAACAGTCGCGTTCGTCTTCAATCACGGATATGAATGATTCTGAAGTAATTGCAAAAGCGATCAGAACTGTGATCGCAAACGATAATTGAAAGGTGTGGGAATATGTCGGAAGAGCTTGATGCCCAAAAAGTCGAGGATGAACTTTGGCTGGAATACAAAAAAACAAAATCGCCGGCTTTGCGGGATAAATTTATTCGTCAGTACATGCCGCTGGTAAAATATGTCGCCGGAAAGATGTCCGTGGGAATGCCAAGCAGCGTAGAATTTGACGATCTCGTGGGATTCGGTCAATTCGGACTGCTTGACGCAATTAGCAAATTCGATCCTGAAAAAAACGTAAAATTTAAAACTTACGCCGTAACGAGAATACGCGGCGCAATCTTTGACGAATTGCGTCAGCTTGACTGGATACCGCGCTCCATACGCCAAAAAGCTCGCGAAATTGAAGACACTATCGTAGAACTTGAAGCCAGATTGGGACGGACCGTTTCCGACGCCGAAGTGGCAAGTCAGATGGGGCTCACGGAAGAAGAGTATCAGCGCGAAGTCATGAAGGTTTCGGGAACCAGCATGTTGTCTTTAAACGACGTGTGGTACTCGTCCGACGACAGCGACAATTTGTCGATAGGCGACAGCATAGAATCCCCCGCCAGTTTGAACCCCGACGTACAAGTTGAGCGCGAAGAGATCCGAAAAGTCATAATCCAAGCCATAAACGAGCTTCCCGAAAAAGAAAAAATGCTTATCGTTTTGTATTATCACGAAGATCTTACATTTAAAGAAATAGGAGAAGTTCTTGAAGTGAGTGAATCGCGTATTTCGCAGCTTCACGCAAAGGCTAATTTACGTCTTCGCGCCAAACTTACCAATTTTAGAAAGGGAATTTTTTGATGATAACATTGGATGCGATACGCAGGGATATGAAGACACAGCTCAAGGTTGACAAGGAACTTCAATCCGTTGATGTAAACGCCGACACCCTTGAAGACGCTCTTGCCGACGCGGCAATACAGCTGGATCTTACGGCTTCCAATCTTGAATATGAAGTTGTAGAAAAGGGCTCACAGGGAGTATGGGGAATATCCAAACGCCCGTGGAAAATCAGAGTCTATCAATCTGCAAAGTCCGTGTCAAATAAAAAAGATCAGACGAGCGGCGCGATCAATATCAGCGACGAGCTCTCTCAGGAACATAAAAGCGTCAATAAGGACGGCATGTTCTATGTGCGCCGTTTTACGAACGGTCTGAATTTAAAAGTTACGCTTCCCGAAGGCGAGGGAACTCCCGCAGCTCTAAAGGACATTCTTGCTTCTCTAAAGCGTTCGGATACTACGTCGATTGATGAAAATTTGATACGAACTCTCGTCAAGGACGGAACCGGCGGCGAATATGTGAAGGTAGGAACCTTTGCTCACACCCGCGTAGGCGATGCTTTGGTTGTAATTGAAATTTCAAACGATGAAATGCATGCAAATCTTACCGCGACGGCGCCTGCCGTAGGCGGCTGCGACATTTCCGCCGATCAGATTGAAAACGCGCTGGTAACGCAGGGCGTCGTGATAGAGCTTGACGTAGACCGCATAAACGATTTTGTCGATAACCCGATTTATAATACGGAATATGAGATAATGTCAGGAATATTTCCTGTGGACGGAAGGGACGCCTATATCGCCTATCAGTTTGAAACCGATCCTACGAAACTGCGCGCAAAGGAAGACGCCGCCGGCCAGATGAATTTTAAGGAGCTCAACAAAATCCAAAACGTAGTCGCCGGCCAACCTCTGGCGCAAAAAATGCTCGCAGAAAAAGGAAAGGCGGGCAAGACCCTGTACGGGCGTTATCTTGAAGCGAAAAACGGTAAAGATATTTCCCTTCCGTTGGGAAAAAACGTATCGGTCGATTCCGACGGATGCACGATTCTGTCGAACATAAACGGTCAGGTACTGTTGGTCAACGATAAAATAAATGTGGAACCTGTTCTTGAATTGGACGGCATTAACATAAAAACAGGAAACATAACCTTTTTGGGCTCCGTCATCGTTAAAGGAAGCGTCGACGACGGATTTTCCGTTAAGGCTTCGGGGAATATCGAAATCAGCGGAACCGTCGGCAAAAGCAACATCGAAGCGGACGGAAACATCATTGTTTCGCAGGGCGTATTCGGGCACGACGAAGGCTCCATCGTCACCGGCGGCTCGTTGTGGGCTAAATTCATACAGGCTACAAAGGTCGAAGCCGCCGAATACGTTATGGTATCCGACAGCATCATGAATTCAAACGTAACGGCGATGAAGCGCATCATACTTAGGGGTAAAAAGGCTCAGATAACCGGAGGGCATTTATTCGCTACGGAAGAGATATGCGCAAGGAACATAGGTTCTCCCGGCGGAACTGAAACCATACTTGAAGTGGGCTTTGACCCCAAGGCTAAGCAGCGCCTAAAAGATCTTCAGGGTATGCAGGCTCTTTTGATGAAGGAACTTGAAGAAAACGAACTGGATCTTTCTACGCTTGAAAACCAAAAAAAGATTCGCCGTACATTGCCCAAGGATAAAGAAGAAAATCTTGCAAAACTCAAGGATCGGCATACGGAAATAACCGAAGAATCCGCAAAGATATCCGAAGAAATCCAAGACATTCAAAACAGGCTCAGAGAACTCAAGGTTATGGGCAAGGTCAAGGCGGAAGGAACCGTTTATTCGGGCGTAAAGATATATGTCCGCGACGTTCTTGATGAAGTACGGGCGAATATCAAAAACGTTACTTTCTACTTTGAAAACAATTTCGTGAGGCGCGGCAAATACGAACCTCCCAACATCGATGATATAAAAGGACCCGATGGCTATTCAACCTATTGATCTGCAGATAATGTATTCTCAGATGTCAAACGTTGCAAAGATCGCCTCTCAGCAGCAAAAAGGCGGCGAATTGACGGACGCAATGCAGCAGAATAAGATCGTTCAGCAAACCGCCGAACAGATCGCTACGGTTCAAAAATCGGCTTCAGACGAAGCGAAGACGCTGGAAGTAAAACCCGACGGAAGTCAAGGCTCGCAAACTCCTTCGGATCGAAGCAAAAAAAACAAAGAAGAGGACAAGCCCGTCCAAAAAAAAGAAACCGAAATTCGGGAATCGTATTTAGGACAACACATAGATATTATGAGGTGATTTGTGGCCGCTATAATAATTTTCACTCTCTGCATAATAAATCTTTTTCTTTGGTTTTTGTTTTTTAAAAAATTCACGCGTCTCTTTTCTACGGACAGCATCATAGAAAACACCCGTGCCGAACTGAACAGTATGATCCTTGATGTGAACCGCAATGCGGAACGCAACATAACTCTTATCGAATCGAGAATAAGCGATTTGAAGGCCGCCGTATCCGAAGCCGATACGCATCTTTCTCTTATAAAAGCCGAAGAGCAAAAGCGAAAATTGGGATCAGTCTATAAAGAAAAACTCGATAGCGCCGTTCACGGAAGCGGAAGTTCTGCGTCGCGCGCCGCCGCATATAAAAAAAATTCGCTCCCGCCGAAGTCTTCTCCTTTAAAAGACGGTTCTTCTTTATCGTTTGCGGCCGGCTCCGAGTCTTCGGGCGGTAAAGAAAAAAATCCTGAAAACGACGCACAAAAAAAACTTTTTGAATTTGAAAGACAAAGGGACTCATCCGGTCAAGGCGGTTCCGCCGGCGAAAATGTTTTCGGCGATAAAAATTTCAATGTAACGGACGGCGGCTCGGCGGCTTTTGGGGATTCAGATGCCTCGGTGTCCGCTACGGATTCGGCAGCTGCGGCAAAAGGATTGGACGGCATAAGCAACATTTACATGTCCGACGATCCTATCGTCATAAAAAAAAGTTTTAACGCACAGGTAAACGAGCTTTACCGCCGCGGCGAAACGGTCGAAGATATTGCGGCTGCTCTGTCGCGTTCCGTTACGGAAGTTCAATTTGCGCTTGATATGAACGAATAACAGCATCTTTGAGGAGGGTTTGCATGGAAGTAAAAAAAGAAGTGTTCGGAACGCTTTCGGACGGGAACGTAGCATCGCTGTACACGGTTTCAAACGGAAAAATGTCCTTTTCGGCTACGGATTACGGCTGTATCATAACAAGCATTCTGCTGCCGGATCCGCGATCGGGAAAGGTAGACGTCTCGCTCGGTTATTCTACGCTCACCGGCTACGCATGCGGCACTTCATCGTTCGGCGCCATAGTAGGCCGTTTTGCAAACCGCATAGGAAACGCAAAATTTTCGCTCGACGGTAAAGACTACGCTCTTGACGTCAATTCCTGCGGCGCCGACTGCCTTCACGGAGGATACACACGGTATGATAAAATGCTCTGGAAATCCTCAGTCTTTTCAAATAAAAACGGCATCGGCGTCAAATTTACGAGAACTTCACGCGATATGGAGCAGGGGTTTCCCGGCAATGTAAAGCTCGAAGTGGTTTATACTCTGGACAAATTTAACCGCATAACTCTTAAATACAAGGCTTCTTCCGACGCAGCAACTCCTATCAATATCACAAATCACACATATTTTAATTTGGCAGGCCGCGGTTCCGTTGAAGACCATGTTTTACAGATGAATTGCCCTTCATATCTTGAAGTTGATAAAAACCTTATTCCTACGGGAAAGTTGATCCGCGTAAACGGAAGCGCCTTTGATTTTCTTAAATCCAAAAAGTTGGGTAAGGATATAAAAAAGACGGGGAACGGATACGATCATTGCTTTGTGACGGAAGTTTACGATCCCGATATGAAGAGCGCCTTTGACGGCGAAGTAAAATACGCGGCCACAATAGAAGATCCTGTCTCGGGACGTGCGATGAAAGTGTATACCGATCAGATCGGAATACAGCTTTACACCGGTAATTTTTTGAACGGCGAAACCGGCCGGAACGGAATGAAATATGGCAAACACGAGGCGTTTTGCCTTGAAACCCAGTGTTTCCCCGATACGCCCAATAAGAAAGACTTTCCGTCTTGCATACTTTATCCGGGTAAAAAATACAAAGCCTTGACAGTCTATGAATTTTTGTTTTAAATAAAAAAACACAAAACGCGAATTTTTCGAAATTCTCTACTGTCTTTCAATTTAAATTAGGTGTATAATAAAAAATCGATATTAGAAGCCGGTCTTTGTTTTAAAATTCCGGCCTATTATTTAAGAGAGGTTTTAATGGACGTTCAATTACAGGAATTGATCGACAAGATCAAAAAGGACGGCGTCGCTGCGGCAAAGACTTCTGCGGAAAATATCATTTCCGAAGCGGAAGTAAATGCAAAAAAAATAATTGCGGACGCCGAACAGCAGGTTGAAAGAATTTTAAAAAACGCAAAGACGGAGACCGACCGGATGGAAAAGGCCGCCGAAGACGCGGTTAAACAGGCGGGACGTAACCTGATTATTTCTTTTAGAGAAAGCATAGTTTCCGAATTGAATGCACTCGTTCAAGCGGAGGCGGCAAAGGCCTATTCACCGGCGCTTATGGAAAAGTTGATTCCTGAAACCGTAAAGGCGTGGGTTTCCAAAGAGGACGCCAAGGACGTTTCCGTTATTTTAAACGAAAAATCGCTTAAAGAGCTGGAAAAAGGCCTTCACGCTGCTCTGAAGACGCAGATAGCCAAAGGGCTTGAGTTAAAGGCCGACAAAACGATCTCCGCCGGCTTTAGAATAGGTATAAACAACGGGGAAGCGTATTACGATTATTCTGCCGAGGCCGTAGCGGATCTGTTTTCGGCTTATCTTAATCCGCGGGTGTCAGCGCTTATGAAAGCGGCTGTAACCGAAGGAAAATAAAACATAAGGAAAAAATAGTGGGAAATCAGTATTATCTGGTAGCACAGCTTCCCGATGTTGTTTCTGCGGTCGATAAACAATCATTGCCGATCACGGAAGAATATTTTAGAGAGCTTTGTTCTCGTTTTCTTGATGAAAAAAGTTTGAATATTTTAAAAGCCCTCTCTCTTGTTCCGCCTCGGGATGAAATAAAAACGGGTTCCGCTTTTGTGGACGCATGGTATGATAAAGAGCGCGCTCTTCGGTTGGCTTTGGCTCAAGTGCGTGCGCTTAACATGAAAAAGGAAAGCGTTCCGCTCAACGGTTCCTGTACCGGCGACGTTTTGCAGGCGGCGCGCACGGCGGCCGGAATGGACAGCCCTCTGTCCGCAGAACAATATCTGTATCAGTATAGGATGGACGTAATCAATCAGCTGTCTCCGCTCGACACATTTTCGACGGACGCCGTTTTTGCTTACGGACTTAAGCTGATGCTCATACGACGTATAAAACTGTTTAATGAGGAAAGGGGCAAGGCTTCCTACCACACTATATACGATAGAATTCTTGGAGAAAATAAATGACGGAAACAAAAGGTAAGGTCGTCGCAGTTAACGGCAATATGATCTCGGTTCAATTTGACGGGGTTGTTTCGTTAAATGAAGTCGGCTATGTGAAAGTTGAAGACAAAAATCTAAAAAGTGAAGTAATCCGCATTCGCGGAAACACCGCACAGATGCAAGTCTATGAAATGACAAAGGGAATAAAGTCCGGATCCAAGGTGGAATTTACCGGAAACCTTCTTACGGCGGAACTCGGACCGGGACTGCTCGGACAAGTTTACGACGGTCTGCAGAATCCTCTGCCGATCCTTGCGGAAAAAGCGGGATATTTTTTGGAGCGCGGTATTTACGTGGAACCGCTTCCTTATGAAAAAAAATGGGAATTCACTCCTACCGTAAAAGCCGGCGATACGGTTTACCGCGGAGATCCGATAGGAACTGTTCCCGAAGGTCCCTTTAAGCACAAGATTTTAGTTCCTTTCGATTTTTTCGGGACGTACAAAGTCAAATCCGTAACCAAGCAGGGTTCCTATACCGTAAAAGACACGATGGCCGTCCTTGTCGATGAAAAAGGCAACGAGAAAAAGATGAGCATGAGCTTTTCATGGCCGGTAAAACGCGCCGTAGATTGTTACGAAGAGCGGCTGGAACCGACTGAGACCATGGTCACGAAGACCAGGTCTATAGACACCTTCTTCCCCGTCGCCCGCGGGGGAACGTACTGTATTCCCGGTCCTTTCGGAGCCGGAAAAACGGTTATTCAACACACTACCAGCCGAAACGCCGACGTCGACATAGTCATAATTGCGGCTTGCGGCGAACGCGCGGGCGAAGTGGTCGAGACGATCAAAGAATTCCCGGAGCTTACCGATCCGCGCACGGGAAGATCTTTGATGGAGCGTACTATCATTATTTGCAATACTTCTTCGATGCCGGTTGCGTCGCGCGAAGCTTCCGTTTATACGAGCGTCACGTTAGCCGAATATTACCGTCAAATGGGACTTAACGTCCTGTTGCTCGCAGACTCTACGTCCCGATGGGCTCAGGCCTTGCGCGAAATGAGCGGCCGCTTGGAAGAAATTCCCGGAGAAGAAGCTTTCCCGGCTTATCTTGAATCCTATATCGCGGCGTTTTACGAAAGAGCGGGGCAGGTTCGGCTTCGCGACGGTTCCAAGGGCTCCGTAACGATCGGAGGAACGGTTTCTCCTGCCGGAGGAAATTTTGAAGAACCCGTAACGCAGGCGACCCTTAAAGTTGTAGGCGCATTCCACGGATTGAGCCGAGAGCGCTCCGATGCGCGTAAATATCCGGCTATAGATCCTCTGGATTCATGGTCAAAGTATAATTCCGTAATCAAAAAAGATCTGGTCGACTACAGCCGCAGAGTGCTCAGACGCGGCGTCGAAGTGGGACAGATGATGAAGGTTGTAGGCGAGGAAGGAACGAGCCTGGAAGACTTTGTTACATACTTGAAATCGGAATTCCTTGATTCCGTATATTTGCAGCAGGATTCGTTCGACGCCGTAGATATGGCCTGTTCCGTAGAGCGTCAAAATTATGATTTTAGAAAAGTTCTTTTGATACTCGGCTCCGACTTTGTTTTTGAAAGCAAAGATGACGCCAGAAAATTCTTTAATCAGCTCAGGCAGAATTTTATCGACTGGAATGTTGCCGAATGGCAGGGCACGGCATTTAAAGGCAAGGAAAAAGACATTGATTCTTTGTATGCAACAAAGAGCGGCAAATTGACTGCGGAAGCTAAGGCTTTATTGAAGGACGGTGAAAAATGAATAAGGTATACAGCAGGATCGAGTCGATCAACGGCAGCGTTATTACCGTAAAAGCTACCGACGTAAAATATAACGAACTTGCCGAAATAGAAACGCGTTTCGGAAAATCGCTTGCCGAAGTAAACCGCATTGACGGAGATATGGTGTCTTTGCAGGTATTTGCGGGCGGACGCGGCGTTTCAACCGGCGATCACATACGCTTTTTGGGGCACGACATGCAGATCAGTTTCAGCGACGATCTGTTGGGGCGAATTTTTAACGGTTCGGCCGAACCGCGCGACAACGGGCCTTCCCTTGCGGAAAACCTCGTCGAAATAGGAGGCCCTTCGGTAAATCCGTCCAAGCGTATTATGGCCAGACGCATGATTCGTACGGGTATTCCGATGATCGACGTTTTTAACACGCTAGTAGTTTCCCAAAAACTTCCGATATTCAGTTCTTCGGGAGAACCGTACAACCAGCTTCTTGCCCGTATTGCGATGCAGGCTGAAGTCGACGTGATCGTGCTGGGCGGCATGGGGTTAAAATACGACGATTATCTTTTCTTTAGAAACACACTGGAAGAAGGCGGCGCCTTAAGCCGTACCGTCATGTTTATCCATACAGCTTCGGACCCGACCGTAGAATGTGAAAAAATTCCCGATTTAAGCTTGGCCGTTGCGGAGCAGTTCGCCCTGAAAGGAAAGAACGTTCTTGTTCTTCTTACGGACATGACAAACTTCGCCGACGCGATGAAAGAAGTTGCCATAACTCAGGAACAGGTTCCCTCCAACCGAGGTTATCCGGGCGATCTGTACAGCCAACTTGCGTCCCGTTACGAAAAGGCCGTCGACTTTGACGACGCCGGTTCCGTTACCATTTTGGCCGTTACGACTATGCCCGGCGACGACGTTACTCACCCCGTTCCGGACAATACTGGCTACATTACCGAAGGCCAGTATTATCTTAAAGGCGGACGCATAGAACCCTTCGGTTCTCTTTCCAGGCTTAAGCAGAACGTAAACGGCAAAACTCGCGACGATCATCGCGCTTTGATGGACGGTATGATACGTTTGTATTCTTCTTACAAGGATACTTTGGAAAAGAAATCCATGGGCTTTATGATGTCGTCATGGGATGAAAAGCTCTTAAAATACGGCGACATGTTTGAAAAAAAGATGATGGATCTTTCGGTAAACCTTCCGCTTGAGCAGGCTCTTGACCTGGGATGGGAAATATTAGCCGATTGTTTTAATAAGGATGAAACCGGTATTAAAACAAGTTTAATCGAAAAACATTGGCCGTCAAAATAAGAGGATAATCCATGGCTAAAATAAAGCTGACAAAAAACGAGCAAAAAGCCCAAAAAGATGCGCTTAAAATGTACGAGCGGTATCTTCCGACTTTAACTCTAAAAAAACAACAGCTTCAGACCGAAATAAGAACGATCGACGCTCGCGCCAGACAAGTGCGCGAAAAGCGAGAAGCCCTCGAAAGGGAATTTAATGAATGGATCGCCGTATTCGGTGAAGCGGACGTTTTTAGGCCTGAAACGGTAACCGTAAAGAATATTCGTAAAGGATACGGCAATATAGCCGGAGTTTCCATCCCGATCTATGAAGGGGCGGACTTCGGACGGGGTGACTACGATCTGTTTGAAACTCCTTTGTGGATAGACCTCGCCGCAGACCGCATGGAAAAAGTGCTCTCTCTCGACTTGGAAGCCGACGTGCTTGACGAGCAGGTACGACTGCTTTCCAAGGAGCTGAGAACAACAACTCAAAGAGTAAATCTTTTTGAAAAGGTTATGATTCCGGAAACGAAGGCCAACATAAAAAAGATAAGCGTTTACCTAGGTGACCAGCAAGTTGCTGCCGTAGTCCGAAGTAAAATTTCAAAGAAAAAACTGCAAGCTGTCGGAGGAGAGACAAAATGATAGTTGAAATGAAAAAAGTCTCTCTTGTAATGCTGAAAAAAGAACAGGAAAAAGCTTTAAAAAAACTTCGCTCTGTCGGAGTTTTGCATCTTGAAGAGCTTGAAGGAAGCGGAGAAAGGTTTACGCAGTTAAGAACTTCGTTTGAACTGTGCAGAAATGCCGTTGGAATTTTATCCGAAGTAAAACTGCCAAAAAAAGCGGGGTCGGTAGAACATACTCTTTCCGATGAAAAACTCAAGCTTCTAAGCGCTGAAATTACCGAAGGCGCCGAAAAGAAAAAGTCTCTTTCCGAGCTTGTAAGCCAAAGCGAAGCCGAACTTGACAGGCTTGCATCGTGGGGAGAGGTGGATCCTTCGGATTTTGATTATCTTTCGGAAAAAGGAATTTATCTTTCGCCTTATGAAATTCCTCAGGACAAATGGAATTTAATAGACAAGGATGTAAAAACTTTAACCGTAAACCGTGATAAAAACAGGATAAGGTTTTTATTTGTCGGCGACGAAAAGAGTGACGAGCGTCCTTCAGGCCTTCCGCCTGAAGCTTATGCCGTTCCCATGCCTTCGATGTCGACTAAAAACTTAAAAATGCAGATCGAGTCGTCAAAAAAACAGATAGCGGCCATTGAAGCTGAAGAAGTCAAAAAAGCGGTGTATGTTTTTGCACTAAAAAAATACGGCGCGCGATTGCAGCAGGAAATGGAATTCGAAACCGTAGTTTCCGGCATGGGTAAAGAGGACGACAATACCAACGGTGTTCCTTTGGCATGGGTTTCGGGCTTTGCGCCCGTTGACAGCATCGATACGCTTAAAAAGACCGCCGCAAAGGAAAATTGGGCGCTTTCCGTTACGGAGCCGGAATCTGACGACATGGTTCCTACGAAGCTTAAAAACAATAAATTGGTAAGTTTAATTTATCCTTTGACCGACTTTTTGGGAACCGTGCCCGGATATTACGAATATGATATTTCAGGCTGGTTTTTGCTGTTTTTTACCGTCTTTTTCGGAATGATTTTCGGAGACGCAGGCTACGGTCTTTTGCTTACCGCTTCCGCATTGATAGGAATATTTATTTCGCTTGCGAAGAAAAAAAGAGTGGATCCGTTTTTAGGACTTTTGCTCTTGGTAAGCCTTGCGACCGTCGCTTGGGGAACGGTAACGTGTACGTGGTTCGGTCTGCGTATGGATCAAATTCCCGATGTGCTTAAGAATTTGTCTGTAAAACCGCTTTCGAACGCTTTCGTTTCCGATTATTCGGGAAAAAAGGGCGTAACTACGGTTACTCAAAACCTTCAGATATTCTGCTTTTCCATAGCCGTCCTGCAGCTTTCGTTAGCGCACGTAAAGTCGATGATAAAAAACATCCGGTCTCTGAAGTTTTTTGGAGACTTGGGCTCCATGCTCATGATATGGGGAATGTTTTATGTCGTCCTTTCGATGGTTGTGGACGCAAAGATATTCGGTTTCGACAGGGAATTCTACGGTATTCCTTTGGGGCTTTCATCGGTATGTGCCGTGGGCGTAGGATTTGCCTTGAGCTTTGTATTTTCCAACTATGCCGGAAATATTTTGGAGTCGGTATTGGAGAGCGTAAAAAACATTATCTCCGTATTGCTCGGCGTCGTAAACGTCTTTTCGGATATAGTTTCTTACATACGCTTGTGGGCAGTAGCTCTTGCAGGTTCTGCCATATCCGCGACTGTAAATCAGATGGCGGGCCCCATGTGGGGAAAACTCAGCATGGTCGTCTTTTTTCTGATACTTTTAGTGTTCGGACACGGCCTCAATATGGTCTTAAATGTACTTTCGGTAATCGTTCACGGCGTGCGCTTAAATACGTTGGAGTTTTCAACACATTTGGGCATGTCGTGGTCGGGATTTAAATATGCGCCGTTCAGTGAGACGGCAATCAAATAACCGCTTTTGCGGACAGGAGAAAATTTATGAATTTTGGAATGCTTGGAGCTGCTGTTTGTATGGGAATTGCCGCTTTCGGTTCGGCGATGGGTATTGGAATTTCAGGCCGTTCGGCCATCGGTGCGTGGAAACGCTGCTATTTGAATAATAAACCGGCTCCCTTTATTTTAACCGTCTTTGCGGGCGCACCGCTTACGCAGACGATCTACGGTTTTTTGCTCATGCAGACTATGATGTCTTCGCAAAAAGATCCCTGGTTTTTGCTGGGGCTCGGTTTTGCTTCAGGCCTTGCGATGAGCGCTTCCGCAATCGCACAGGGACAGGCCGGAGCCGCGGGTTCCGACGCTCTCGGTGAAACCGGAAAGGGCTTTGCACAGTACATTATGGTAGTCGGTCTTTGCGAAACCGTCGCTTTGTTCGCAATGGTGTTCTCAATGATCGTCTGTTAAAATATGTTTAAATCTCCCCGCCGTGTTGTCATAGGCGGCATGGGAATTACAAAGTCGATGGAAATAGGGGGAACCGCTCCCGTTTCCGTCCAAACGATGTGGAAAGAGGGCATCGCCGATATAAACGAAGACGGCGGCGCCCTTGATTCGTTGATACGACGTATAGAAATTTTACAATCCCTCGGCTGCGATATTTTGCGTTTTGCTGTTCCCGACATAAAAAGCGCCGAAGCCTTATGCCTTATCGCTTCAAAAACTTCAATGCCGCTTGTGGCGGATATTCATTTTGACTACCGCTTGGCGCTGGAGTGCCTTAAAGGAAACGTTGCGGCGATCCGCATAAATCCCGGAAATATAGGCAGCCGCAGCAATGTGGAAAAAGTCGTCGAAGGCTGCAGATGTAAGGGAGTTGCAATCCGCATAGGTGTCAACAGCGGAAGCATCCCCAAAGATTTGGAAGAAAAGGTTGAAAAAGGCGCTGTGAGCCGTGCCGAAGCGCTTTCGGAAGCGGCTGCGCGCGAAGCGGCCGTATTTGACGAGCTTAATTTTTACAATGTTGTCGTAAGCATGAAGGCTTCTTCCGTAAAAGAAACCGTTCAATCAAACGAAATATTCGCGTCAAAGTACGACATTCCGCTGCACATAGGAGTTACGGAAGCCGGCCCTCTCATCGTGGGAATTGTAAAAAGCACGATGGCGTTTTCCGCTCTTTTAAACGAAGGAATAGGAAGTACGATCAGAGTGAGCCTTTCTTCATCTCCGGAAAATGAAATTATCGCGGGAAAGCAGATCTTAAAGGAATGCGGTAAGCGGCCAGGCGGAGTGGAACTTGTTTCTTGCCCGCGCTGCGGACGCGTAGGCTTTGACGTTCACGCCTTTGTGGCGCGCTGGCAAAACGAACTTCTTTCGATGCAAAAGGACGTTACTGTCGCCGTCATGGGATGCATAGTAAACGGTCCCGGAGAGGGCAAACATGCCGACCTAGGTATCGCGGGAGCTGGAAACAAGGTTATAATTTTCAAACACGGAAAAATAGTGCGAACGATCGACGCAAAAGATGCCGATAAGGTATTCAGAGAGGAATTGGAATCCCTGTGAAAAATGCAAAAATAATATGGTTCGTCTTTTTTTCTTTACCGGTCTGTTTCGTTTATTCTCAAAATTTAAAAAAGCCTGAAAAAAAAGATTATCTTTTTCTCATGGAAGCCCAAAGCAAGTACGACGCGCTTGATTACGGAGGAGCTTTAAAGGACACCGTTGAAGCGAAAAAAATTAGAAAAGAGCTTTCCGACTGGCGGATTTTTACGTTAAAAAAAGCTCTGTCGCCTGCCGCCGTAAGAAAAGCGGGAGACCTCATAAGCGACGTGCTCCCGGTGTTGGAATCAAGAAATGAAAAGAACGCCGTAGATATCATAAATTCTCTTATCGAAATAAAGTCCTTGAATTTTTTTAATAATTCCGTAAACCGTCTTATAGAATACGTTTCCGAATCTAAGGCTTATCCTGAAGCGGACTATCTTTGCGGCAGAATATATCAAATTGAAGGCGAATATAGGATAGCTATGCAGTTTTACGATTCCGCCGTAAAAAATGCGTCTTTTCTTGATATTTATTCGGTAAAATACGATATCCTATACAATATGGCCGATATTGCCTTTCAACAGGGGAACGCCGACGAATACGAAACTTATCTTTTAGCGATTCTTGCGGACGATAACGAGCACTACAAAAATAAGACGTTTAAGACGGCCGTCCTCAGGACGATAGGACTGAAGACGGAAAAAGAACCGCTTAAAAAATTTTTTGAACTCTACCGTGCCGAAAGCCGCTATTTTTACCGAGCGTATTATCTGCTTTCGGAATTTTATGATAAAAATGGGGATTCGGAAAACGCGCTTTTTATTTCCGCGTTGGGAAGTTTAAGCGTTTTTACGCGCTTATATGAAATAATAAAACAGCGCGATCCTCAATACACTTACGCAGGCCCGGCGGACCTTTTTTCAAGAATGCCGCTCTGGGACGACGTCGACGTTTGGGCAAAAGACAATAATATTTGGGACATGTTTTTTAATTTTATTCAGCTGGCAAAAAAAAGAGGCAGCGACCTGTTTGCGGTTCAGTTTTTAAATGTCATAAAAGAATCCGCGCCTGAAAAGTATTGGCGGGACAGGGCGGCGACGCTCCTAGCTGAATGAATTTTGACAGCATTCTGCAGGGCGCAAAACTGACCGTTCGGCGTTATGGCTGCGGCGTTCGGCGGGTTTGCAAAACACCGCGCCACTTGCCCGTCAATAGTGAAGGCCTACGCCTATTTCGATTTCGTATTTTGAAACTTCCTTTCGCCAATCCTTGTTTATGTAACTTGACGGAACTATAATCCGGCCGAGGTCGATTCCCGCGCTTGCACGCACGACAAGACTTCTCCATTTTTGGGGGAATACTAAAAATTCCAAACCGCCGGCATAGAATCCGTCCTTAAACCAAAGATGCGTGTTCGTGGCCTTGTTTCTGAGCAATGCGAAATCAAAGAAAGGCGCTATCTGCAATTCACAGTCGAATACGCGCAAGAAATGCAGATGCTTTGAATCGCTGAAGTTAAACGTAAGTATATGAAACGGCATATCCATGTTTACTACGATGGCGCTGTCCGGACGCGTCGCATAGTGAGAGTCGATTTCAGGATCTCCGGTAGAATATTTTTGATCGTCCTTTATTCCTCTTAGCCTTCCGCCTATCTTAGTTGTGCTGTTTTTGCTGGCAAAGGCATATGCATCCATGTTCATTCCGAGATATTTAAAGGCTAAAAATATTTTGGCCTCGCCTGAAACGAACGGAACTATGTCGTAACGCTGGGTATTGTAACCGATATATTGGTCGAATTTTAGTGAAAGCCCGTGGCGGAAATTTCCGTACCAGTTCACGCGCTCCGTCGAAAGTCCGTGACCGATTTTGTAAAATGGACTTGATAGATCGTCGTTGTCCTTGTCGATTCCGTCAGTGTCCCAGTTGTATGTTGCGGATATCAGGGGCGTATAGTAGACCTTGCCCCAGTTGTCTATTTCATGCAAGGTTATGGGAATGGCAAATTCCGCATATTCAGTATAGTAAAACTCGTCGCCATATTTTATATAATCAAAATCGTGCGCCGTAGATTGTTTGAACGTCCAATCGAGAGAAAACTTGTCGAAGGGCAGGCTTAAGACTATTCCCGTGGAAACATTCCATTCGGGCATATCTTCGCCCACCGTAAACGATACTGCCCACGAATTTATCCATTTTGCTTTAAATACTCCTGCCGGGAAGGGAATGCCGAAATCCGCAGAAAGTCCAAAAACATAGTCTTTGCCTCTGTCTTCGTTATCGGTTTCAATGGCGAACGATATGTCGCCGGACAATTCTTCCATGGAGCCTAAAAAATTCGTATCTTTTACTTTGAGCTTTATAGTCGTTCCGCTGTTGGAATTGTATTTGGGATAAGGGACTAATAAGAAGTGATGGGAATCAACCGTAGTAACCGTTATGTGCACCAAATAAAGACCTTCTTGTTCCGGCATCGTGTTTTGCATTCCAGCATCATCGCCATTCGCTTCTTTATCGTTCGGCAGACTTTTAGCTGGCGCCGTAATAGTAAAATCCAGCGTTGCAGATTCGAAAATTCGTTCGTTGTAAAATCTTTGCTGCAAATCGCGAAAATAACTCATAAATTCCTGTTCGGAAGTGAAAACGCGTTTTTTATCTATTTTTATATTCTCTTCGATGGAATATTTCCATGTTGCTCCTGTGATATTGTATGTTACCGTTTCGATTTTATACTGCTGTGCAAAAACGCCCGAAAAAGTCAGCAAGGCCGAGAAAACAAGGAATTTAAGTTTCATCAATAAGCACCTTTACCTCTGAGCACTACCCAAATTGTTTTTATAATTATCCAGATGTCAAGCCATACTGACCAGTTTTGTATATAGTAGGTGTCGAGTGTTATGCGCTCTTCATAGCCCGTGTCGGACCTTCCCGAAATTTGCCACATACCGGAAAGTCCCGGTTTTACCGAGAGAATAAAATCTGAAAATTTTCCGTATTTACCGAGTTCGGATTCCGTTACGGGACGCGGGCCGACAAAGCTCATTTCTCCGAATAATATATTCCACAGTTGAGGAATTTCATCAAGGCTTGACCGTCTTAAAAATTTACCCAGTTTTGTTACACGCGGATCGTTTGTGAATTTTCTGTCTTTTTCCCATTCAAGGCGCATTTCAGGACTTTCGGCAAGGATCTTGTCAAGCATCTTGTCGGCGTTCATAACCATCGAACGGAATTTCCAGCATTTGATTTCCTTTCCGTCTTTTCCGACTCTCTTGTGCCCGTAAAAAACAGGTCCTTTGGACGTAAATTTCACCGCCAGGCCTATTATCAGCGTAAGCGGGATCACCAGCGGCGACGACACTATCAGCAAAAAAATGTCTATGGCGCGTTTAGCGAGCAGACATTCGGGCTTTGTCAGATTATGTGTGATCGAAAAACCCAAAATGCCGCCGAGTTCCCGTGCGTGCATATTTCCGATGATGGGTTGGACTTTAGGTAGATATATGGTGTAACGGTAGTTTGTCCTTATGTCGGGCGTTTCATCGGTATAATCGCACAGTATGGCTACTTTTATTCCGAGTTCTCGGATCATCTGCTTTACTTCATCGGAATTTGAAAAGATAGGGACGCCTTTAAAACTCTGTCCTTGTCTTGCTTCACTGTTTATTATTACAGCCGGTTTATAGCCGAAATTCGGACATTTTAAAAGCCTGGATACCACAAAATCGCCGCTGTCTCCGGAAGCGTAAATCACGGCGGGAACTCCCCACCAAGCCCTCTTTGCAAACATGTGACGCGACAATTCGCGCATGGCGGGAAGCAAAAAAGCCGCCACAGGAGCTGCTAAGATCAACGCGATGATGATTGCGGTTCTCTCGTCGGATTCTACCGAAATCGACAAGGCGATGCCTATAAAGCTGAAAGTAGAGCATATGGCAAGATGACGCACTTCGTCGGCAGGATTGAGCATTATACCCGGATACAGGTTTGCAAAATAAAAGACAATAAGTATGAACGGAAGATAAATAGAATATGTGACGAACGAGCGGAAATTTATCAGGGAATGATTTACGGCGTTTATTATAAAAAAAGTAGTGCATATGCAAAGCATGATCGTGATGCAGTCAACGATCATGAGCGCTATTCCTGAGGAAAATGAACTTGTCCATCTGTATTTTTGATGAAATATTGCCTTGTATTCGTCCGTTGTCATAAAATCCTATTGGTTACCTCTAAAAACTGCAGTTTTTAGAGGTAACTGCCGCTCATGAGCCGGTAAAACACGATGTTGTAACTCGCGATAATACAGTAAGTTACAACTCGTCGAAATCTCGAAAAAAAAATCGCTAAAGGCGAGTTTTTCGAGATGCTCTATTATATCTATTATACAAAAAAATAGATAAGTGTCTAGTTTTTTATAGACCGGCCGTAGTTGATGACGACCGTAAACCGGTATTAGAAAATGCAGAGATTAATAAAGCTATTTGTCACGTTGCCCTAATCCGCAAGCGGATTTTGAGCGCAGCGACTTATAAGTTTTTGCAGATCGTGTTTAAGATTATATCGGCGGTGTTTTTATATGAATATATGTTTTCAGGGAGCTTTGGAACTTCGTCGTTTAAGTGAAGAACGATCTGTTTTGAAAGATCTTCTGCGTCCCCGCATTTAAAAAATATCACGGGAAAATCTTTATATATTTCTTTAAACACGGGAATATCCGAAATTACGGCGTTCGTCCCGCAGCACAGGGCTTCGAGCGGCGGAATGCCGAATCCTTCGTAAAAAGAAGGCTGAACGAGCAGTTTAGCTTTCTTATACTGTTTTTTTAACTTTGAATTATTGATTTTTCCGGTAAACGTGACTGAACCGTCGGTAATATCCTGAAATCTTTCGATGATTTCTTTATCGCCGGTTCTGAAATTCTCCGCGTTTCCCACGATCATCAGATTCAAATCCTTTATTTGCTTTTTCGCCTGTGAATATGCTTCAAGCAAAACCGAAAGGCCCTTGTGTTTTTTTATATTGCCCACAAATAAGATCGTATTTTCGTCTTTGAGGGACTTTGACGTTTGACTTTGATCTTCGGTCTGCTTTTGATCCTCTTCCGGCAGTTCGGGCACATCTTCATCGTCTTTTAAAACCCACGCAGGAAGGCCGTTATAACCGACTATTATGTTTTTTTTGCAATGCAATCGGTATAAGATTCTGTCTTTTGAAAATTCCGATACGGTAAAAACAGCTTTTGACAGCCTTATCGCGCGCTTGTAGATAAATTTGCGCATAAGATTTCCAAGAGGAGAAGAAAGGCCTTTTACGTCCAAAAAAACCACGTCGTGAATGGTGGAATAGATCGGAATTTTTATTCCCGAAGGAATATTGCAGTATGGCGTATAGTAGGCGTCGCACGAATTTATTTTGTCAAGGACATCTTTAGGAAATGAAAAGAATTCCGCAAATGAAAACGGTCTTACGTCGCAAAAGCAAAATTCTACGTTCTGTTTACGCAAAAACGCCGTGCATTGCTCGTGAGTTCCCAAAAGCAGGCATTGGTCTTTTTTAAGAAAATAGGGAATAAGTTCGCTTACATAAGTGCCGATTCCACCGGAATCGATCATACGGCAATCTATTGCAAGCCTCATTTAAAAACTCCGTTTTTGCATTCGCCTGCCGGATAAAATTCCGATAGAATTTCATTTAAAGTCTGTTCCATCTGTTTTCTAAAGCGTTCTTCGGAAAACGACGCCGCATGTTCGTAAACGGATTTTTGATCGTAAAACGCGCCCAGTTTTTCAAAGCGCCCTATTGCGTCGACAAGGCTTTTTTCTTCTTGCCGGTCGAAAAAAATTCCGGTTTTTCCGTCTATCACGGTTTCCAGCGCGCCGCCCTTGCCGTACGCGATTACCGGACGTCCGCAGGCCTGCGCTTCAACGGGAATTATCCCGAAATCTTCTTCCGCACAAAAGATGAGCGCCTTGCACCTTTGCAGATAATTTTTAACTTCTTCGTCGCTTATCCTGCCGGTAAATATTATGTCGGCGTTTCCGTTTGCCAGAGTTTTAAGACTTTTTTCGCCGCTTCCGCTTCCTATGACGACAAGTTTTCGCTTAAGGCGTATACATGCGGATATAGCAAGATCTACGCGCTTATACGGAACGAAGCGCGAAAAAACTACGTAAAAATCTTCGCTTTCTTTGTAATTAGGCGACAGCCGCTGCGTGTCCACCGGAGGATAGATTACTTTAGCGTCTCGTCCCCAAAATTTTTTTATTCTTCGCGCTATATAATTTGAATTTGCAATTACGCTGTCTATTCTTTGAGCGGAAATAAAATCCCACATGCGGATATCGGGCATCCATCTGTCCATAAAAAAACGCGTAACGCGGCCGCTTCGCTTTTTGTAATCGAAAAACAAATCCCAGGCATAGCGCATGGGAGTGTGCACGTAAGCCACGTGAGGAACCGAAGGAGGCGTTATCACTCCTTTGGCACAAGAAGAAGAACTGCACAAGACTAGGTCATAGGATGAAAGATCGAACGATTCGAATGCCTTGGGCATGAGAGAAAGGAGTTTTGTATAAATTTTTGTCGCCATCGGAAATTTCTGTATAAACGATGTGTGGACTTTTTCAGGAGGAAAAATCTTTGCCATCTTTTTTTTGTCATAAACAAGGGTGTAGATGTCCGCTTGTGGATAGATTTTCAAGAATGACTCTACGACGCGTTCGGCTCCGCCGTAATTTACAAGCCAGTCATGTACTATGGCGACTTTCATATCCTATTAAACCTCGATCTCTCCTAAAACTCAGATCAGCAAACGCCTATGCCGTGCATGTAATCGCGCAGTATTCCCGTAAAATGCTGCATCTCTTGGGGCCTTATGTCGCCCATATTTGCAATGCGGAACGTCGTAATATTTCCTAATTTTCCCGGATAGATCGTAAAGCCGAAACTCTTTGCATAATCGTGAAGTGCGTCAAAACTGTATTCCTTTTTATCGGGAATCAGTATCGCCGTGATGAAATGCGATTGAAATTCTTCTTTTACGAGCATTTTCAATCCGATTTCTTTGAGCGCTTTTACAAGGATTTTCCAACATTCCGTATAGCGTTTAAATCGGTTTTCTATGGTTTCTATCTTCGTTTCTATAATCGCTTGGCGCAGCGCATAGAAGGTCTGTACCGGAGGAGTAAATCTCGTCTGTTTTGTCTCTTCAAAATACTTATACTGATCGTAGAGATTAAAATAGTAGTTTCTCATCGGATAGTCTTTTTGTTTTTCCAATTCCGTTTTTTTGCAGATTACAAATCCTATCCCGGCCATGCCCTGTATGTGTTTGTTTGACGTTGAAGCCATAAAATCTATGCCCAATTTTTCCAAATCCATAGGCATGCCGCCGTAAGCGCTTACAGCGTCGACAATGGTTATCATATTGTATTTTTTTGCAAGCGGGCAGATAAGGTCAACCCTGTTTAAAAGCCCCGTCGTAGTTTCGTGATATACCATTGCGAACGCCGCGTATTTACCGGTCTTAAACTCGTTTTCGAGCTTAGGAATATCGATCGGTTCGTATGTGGAACTTTTAAATACCGTAGTGTCGATACCGTAGATTTTTGCGATCTTCGCCATCCGCTCGCCGTAAGAACCGTTGTCCACTATGAGTAATTTTTTTCCGGGAGGAACGCAGGAAGATATCATAGCCTCGTCAGCCCCAGTACCCGAACAGCCGAACATAATAGTCGCGTATTCGTCGGGAGAAGCGACAAAGCTTGTCAGATCGAATGCCGTCTGTTCCATAAGGTTCCCGAATTCCATTTCTCTCGGGCAAATGTCAGGAACAACCTGAGCGTATTTTACGCTGTCTGTCGTCGTAGACGGACCGGGATTAAGAAGGACTTCCCGTCGGACACGCGTGACGGATTCGTTTTCTTTTATTCGAGGATAAACTAGATTTAAGGCGCGGGAAAGCATTTCTTCGTCGTCGATTTCTATCCACGCATAGTATTCAAGTTTTTTTACATAGATATCGCATTCTTTTGCAACGGCGTTCATGACGTTTTCATAGTCGATTTTAGGCATGTCGGCATGATGCGCTTTCGCATAGTTTACCATAGCGTCAAGCGCCTGTTTTGAAAGCTTTGTAATTCCTACAAGCTCGGCTCCCGCGTCGGGCATTGAATTCTTATCCTTGCTTACATTTGTGAGAATACGGTTCTCGTCATATGAAAGATACACTTCGTCGCCGCTGCCTGTCTTTCCAGAAGCCAGAACGACGTTTTTGCGCTCGTCGTTTATCAGGGCAAAAAGGCCTGCAGCGTCGTACACGAGATCGCTTTCCAACAGCAAAAAATCCCCTTTAACATACGGAGCGCATACTTCGAGCGTTCCCATGCTGCTTGTGTTTGCATAATTTTCATTTCGGAAAGTTTTTATGCAAGAGTATTTTTTTGCAAGTTCGTCATACCACTGATTGCAGTGTCCCGTTCCTATGATTATCTCTTCGACTCCCGCTCTTATGAGTTTCTGCACGGAGCGTTCCACCATAGGGACGCCTTCTATTTCTATAAATCCCTTAGGCATTTCTTTTGTGCGTCCGCCGAAGCGTTCGCCTAAACCGCCCGCGACTATTACAGCCTGTTTAATCATATAAAAACTCCATAAATGCTTTTTTATTTTCTTCTGGTGTAGAAGTAGGGCGTCCCAGATTTGAACGGGCTCCCTTGTGTACTTTTATTTCGATAAACGAAAGTTTGTTTTTTATCTCAGGATTTAAAAGGATCTTTTTTAATTCTTCAGGTGTAGAAATCGACGCCGTATATTCATATCCTGCAGCTTTTGCGATCCGACATAAGTCGATTTTTAACGCGACGGTCGGCTGTCCGCCTACCGAATCATGAGCGCCGTTGTTCAATACTATGTGCGTAAAATTTTTCACCCCTATAGTGCCGATCGTTGTCATTCCTCCCATATGCATGAGGCTCGCGCCGTCTCCGTCAAGACAATAGATTTTTCGATTAGGTTTTTGCATTGCGATTGAAAGGGCGATCTGTGAAGCGTGCCCCATACTGCCTACCGTTAAAAAATCGGTTTTATGGCTCATGCCGTGTTTTTCCCTAAGCTCAAACAACTCCCGGCTTGCCATCCCTGTAGTGGAAACGAAGGCGGATCCCGGCTCGCAATTGAGCATGATAAGTTCTATCGCTTCTTCTCTGCTAAGTTCGGCTTGTACCGGGGCGTCGTTTTTAAGTTTATACGCATCGAAAGTGTTTTTTTTGACCACAAAGGCGAAGGGGGCGTTATGCGATCTTACGTAATTGTAACATTCGGAAATTTGGGATTTAAGCTCGCCTTCGTCGGCGGTTAAAATGACGTAAGGAATCTTCATCGCTTCAAGAAGCGGAATGGTAACCTTTCCCTGTTTTATATGCTGGGGTTCGTCGTGTACGCCGGGCTCGCCTCTCCAGCCGACGACAAGGACGACAGGAACGGAATAAACTTCAGGATCCATCAAGGATAAAAGAGGATTGACCGTGTTCCCCAATCCGGAATTTTGCATATAGATGAGAGGAATTTTTCCGGTTGCAAAATGGTAACCTGCGGCAAGTCCTGTTGCGCACCCTTCGTTTGCAGCGATTATGTGGTTGTTTTTCTGAGTATTATCCGTCACGTAAGCGCAAAAATTTTTTAAAAGCGAATCGGGAACTCCCGTAAAAAAATCGGTTCCGTTAGCTTTAAGTTCATTATAAAATAATTCCGGTCTTATCATCTTATCACCCAAATCAATGTTTTATTCGCGAGGACGTTTAACTGACGCCCTGCACGGTTTATTTTGTTCCCGGTATGAGCTCCAAAATGCTTTTTATCGACATACACATCTGATCGACTTCAAGGGAACGTTCCGCTTTAAGGATGGTTTCGGCGCAGTTTTTCATTGCAGGATAGGCGGCTCGTAACATGTGGTTTGCGTAGATGACCACATTTGCACCCCACGATGCAAGCTCGTTTTCAGTAAACTGATTATATGACGTAGGCACCAAAACTATGGGAACATTTTTATACTCCGCTCTGAATTTTTCACAGAAAGTTTTTATGTCCTGTCCGGATTTGTCGCGGCTGTGTATCATTATTCCGTCCGCACCCGCACGGACGCTGGCGAAGGCTCTTTTAAGGGCTTCTTCAATGCTGCGTCCTGCTATAAGCTCTTCGACTCTTGCGATTATCATAAAATCTTTTGTTATCTGCGCTTTTTTACCCTCTGAAATTTTGCGGCAGAATTCCTGCTCGTCTTCAAGCTCCTGCTTTACTTCGGTACCGAAAAGGGAATTCTTTTTTAAACCGGCCTTGTCTTCGATTATCACCGCGGAAATACCGTTTCTTTCCAGTGTTCGTACCGTAAACACAAAGTGTTCGGTAATACCGCCTGTATCTCCGTCATAGATTATGGGCTTCGTCGTACACTCAAGTATGTCGGTAAGATCTTGAAGGCGAGTCGTAAGATCCACAGCTTCGATGTCAGGTTTGCCCTTGTTTGTCGAATCGGTAAGGCTCGAAGACCACATTCCGTCAAAGCGGTGAATGCCGTCTTCTTTTTCTACGGCCGCATTTTCAATTATAAGCCCGCTCAAACCCGAATGCGCTTCCATTATGCGCACTGTTTTTTTTGCCGCTATGAGACGCCGTAGCGACTTTAATCTTATTTCAGGCGTAGTTCCTATCGTATTTGCGTTTTCTACAAGGGCGGAAGAATTTATTCCTTTAGTGTAAGGAATTTCAATTACTTGCCCGTTCCATTCCTTCATAACGTCAAAAACATCGTCTCGGATTTTGCTTAAATAGTTCGATTTCCAGTCGTCTCCGTGGATTATGAAATCCGGCTTTAGTTTTTTAAGATTCGGAACGTAACTCCAGTCCTCTTGCGGAACAACTTTTGAAACGCCTTTTAAATTTTCGACAACCTGTTTTCGCTGCTCGTATGTGAGGTAGGGTAAACGTTTGTGTGAAACTATTGCCGAATCGGTCAGAAGTCCTACTATGAGATCCCCGTGTTTGGCTCCTTCGTTTATTATATTGATTATTCCGGGGTGAATTATATCGCCTGTCATTCCAAGATATACTGTTTTGCTCATTTGCACTCTCCTGTTCAAAATTCATGGCCGTAGAAAATTATAGCATAGAATCGTAAGATTTATCCTTATGACAGGCACATGCGGCCTTCATTTAGGGCCTTTATTTTTGTCATCGGATGATAGATTTTCGGTTACCGTATTTATCATAAAATCCACGATGTTTTTGCCCGCTTCGCCCGTATGCATCCACGCAGCCGCCTTCGCTTCTTTTCTCGCTGCCGAAAGCTCAGGGCTGTCGCATACTTGTTTTATGATCCGCTCGATATTGTCCAAATCTTTTTCTTCAAGCTTTATTCCCATCTTTTCAAGCATTCGGAATTGCCACAGCGGTTTGTGCAAGTCCCATGCGTCGTAAGGACGTAAGTCGATATCCGAAGACGCATAGATGACCGGTTTATTGCATAAAAAAGTATAGTCGAATATGATCCCCGAAAAATCGGAAATCATTATGTCGGCCTTTTTCAAAGAATATATGTTGTCGCCGTTATAGTCCCATTCAAGATTTTTGCTGTTCTTGTAGCGGTCTTCAAGATCTTTAAGCATTTTAGCCTCGGATTTTTTTGACTGCGGGTGCGGACGCACTATTATTCTCCAGCCGGTTTTTACAAGCGGATCCAAAAGCCTTTGTCCGTATCTGGATAAAACGCCTACGCTCCCCCATGACGGAGAAACAAGCACCGTAAACCTGTGATCTTTTTCTTCTTCGATAGAAGCCATCTTTGAAGAAAGCACGTCAAGATAAGAGCATCCAACCGTTACGAGTTCTTTTGGCGGCAAGCCTCGCTGCTTTTCAAGGCTTCTTATGTCGTCTTTTTGATAATTCCCCGTGAGAAGGACGGAATCAAAGTAATCCAGCCCGAATAAACGGTAAGTAGTCGCATCGTTAGGCATGTGCAGAACATGCGAATAATGTCTTACTTTTTTGCTGCGCTTTAATTGATATACCTGCAGTCCGGGCGTGGTCATGAGAACAATTCCGGCTGAAAGCATATTCAGTTTTACAAAAGCTAAATTTCCTTCCCCAATAAATTCAGGCCTTATAAATTTATAACTTTGTTCAAAACAAGGATCTTTTTCTGCAGAAGTGTAATAAGTAAGTTCAATTTCACGTCTTTCAAATTCATCACAGACAGGCTTAAAGACATTCCAATACTGAATTCCTTCATTGTATATGACATATTTTTTTAATTTTGAATCTATATTTGTAGAAAGTCCCTTTTTCCCTGCTGAAAAAACAAGCTTAAATTTTAACCAAATAGCCTTCCCTAAAAAAAATAACGTTGCAGCTGCACCTACCAATATAGAAAATAGCATTGACCCCGTACCTGGGTCTATATAAAGCAATAAATATATCATTTTGATGGAGTCTCCTTTAGCCAATTTTCATCTCTAAATATATCGTCTTTAACTCTATACCAAGAATCTTTATCTACAGTAAAAATATATTTGCTTTTGCTGTGATGAGGCATAAACATGTCATCTGTCGTAACAAGAACTCCGTCTTTTTTTGCATCTGATGATATTTTATTATGAGTAAAAGGATTTATCGGATTTTCTACGACATCTTTTAAAAGAAACTCGATTGTGTCTGCATTTGTCATAAATGTCATATCGGTTTTTAACTTTCCTGTAGCATTAAAATCTTTTACAAGGAAGAGCGGATTTAGATGATCTTTTGGATAGCCGTTTACATCTGGGATGTCATAATCTTTTGTACGTCTTGCTCCATAGCCAATTCCGTGATCTGCAACTATTACAATCTTGGTATTGTCGTAAACACCGTTTTCTTTTAATGCAGAAAACCATCTTCCCAATGCTTCAAGGGAAACAACATCTATAGCGTAACAATCATCATCTTTTGTTTTTACAGAAAGAGTTTTTTCGTCAGTTAAGTTCATATACGAAATGTCTTGACCTGTATGTGTTGTTTCATTTGTCATAACGATTAAATTATCTTTTTCGTTTGAAAAATCCGTAAGCTGAGGCAAGTAATGAAGAATCGCATACCAATCGACAAACAAATCTACGTCGCTGGTAGCCTCATTTGCCCACCATGAACCTTTGTAATATACGACAGGCCTAATAATTGCAGGCGAAGTTCTAAATAGACTCACCCAAAAAAGATTTCGTTTTAATCCGTTCGAAAGAGATCCTGTTTTTGCAGAACCCAAAAATTGTTTTTTAAAATTTCCTGTATATCTTCCGCGTAATTTATAGCCTTGGATATTTTCTTTTCCTTCAAATATTCTCATATCGGAATAGTAACTGTAATTTGACCAAGATAAATCCGTTAGAGTTGCATTGAAATTTGCTTGTTTTGTCAGAATCCTCGGCAATACTTGCAACGCTTCGTTGTGTTTTTCTTTTAATGGTACATCTGAGCGTTTATTCATCTCATACGGTGTATATTCATAACCGCCGTAGACTGAAGGAGCGCCCATAAAAGTGTGTCCATTGCACGATAAAGCGTTTCTATAGAAAGTAAATCCACTGTAAATATCATACAATTCTGGTCTGTCATGCAAAATATCTTCAAAATAAGAACTTTCCGCTCTGTCCAGCATTACAAGCACTAGATTTTTACCGGTTTTTGAAAAATGAAATTTTGTAGATAAATCACTTTCTTCTTTGCCGTTTTTTGATGCAACGATTTTTGAATATTCGGCATACGCTTTTTTTATTTTTGTGATATTTATTGTTGAAAGTGCAACGAAAGAAAAGAGCGCAATTAAAGTCAAAGAATTTACAATTTTTATTTTTTTAAATTTGAATAAACCAATGATTATCATAGCAGTAAAAAGGATAACTACCGTATTTGCAATCATAAATAGTTTTGATGGGTTATTCATGCCGCCTATAAATTTTAAGGTTATGTCCATTGAGCCATAATTTCCATTAAAAGCAAAGGCGTTTAGAATCGCACAAGAAAGTGCAATCGCAAAAAAACAGGCTATAATCGACTGCAATTTTTTCCCAAAAAGAAAATAAATACAAGCTGGCCAAAATATGAAAAGTCCCGCAGCCTGCCAAAATGACCAATTAAAATAAATCGTAGGCGAAGCCAATTTTCCTACATTTGAAAATTCCTGAGTTGAAGAAGATACCAAAGAAGAAGGTAAAACAAGACCTGCTAAAACCGTAAGCGCAAGAGACGAAAATAAAAATAGATTCAATCTAAGTTTTTTATTTTCTACGAGAGTTGAAAGAGGGTAAGACAAAAACCATTTTACAGCCTTTAGATACAAAGGTATTGGCAAAAGCATGAGCATAGGAATTACCGCTTTTAAACGCTTTTGCATATTTGCTCCGCCGTCGTAAATAAAAAGAACATAAACAGCAATAAGAAGAATTCCCGCTACAGCGCAATAATAAAGAACTTTTAAAGGATTTTTTAACTTATAGAAGATATTTTTAACAAGAGAAAACACATTATTCATAGTCCAATAAAGAACTAATCCGGCAGGACTTGAATACAAGATTACAAGAAAAACCAATGCCATGCCATAAATTTGGATTTTCTCTTTTATAGGAAAGCCCTTTGTATAGATTGCACCGGCGATTATGTTTATAACAGTCATCGCTATAGGAAGTATATTTACTGGAAAGTTTCCAATATGAAAAATTGCATCTTGGCTTCCCATATTCGCGATGAATAAAAAAGATTTTCCTTGCAAGGCTGGCATCTTAGAAAGACAGGAATACGCTGCCATAAAAAAAGGAATCTGGATTAAAAGCCCAAAACTTGAACGCAAAGCCATAAGCGGATGGTAGTGATTTTGACGGTAAAATGTGCTCAAAATCATATATTGCTCATCGCCTTTGAAAGTCTTTTTTATGCGGTCTATGCCGGGTTTTAATTTTTTTTGAACATCACGCTCAATTTGCTGCCAGTGTTCTGCAACTATATACAATGGAAGACACAAGAGGGTTACCGTAAAGCTTACACCGATAACAGCGATTCCGGTATTATCAAAAAGTTTGTCAAAAATGCGGAAAGCGATTCCAATTACTTGAACCAATGGATACAAAACAAGAGTATACAAAATATTTGAGAAAGACATATATGTTTAAATCTCCAGAAAATATTGACCGTTATAACACAATAATTTTTTTTGTTCAACATCGATAAAACCAGCATTTTATCTCACTGGTTACATTCCTTAAGTATCCCATACAATTTTTTAGCAGAGTTTTTATAAGTGTAATGTTCTAAAATCGTTTTTGGAGAAGAAACTGGCTGTGCTAAAATCTCTTCCAGCGAAATATCGCAATTTTGAGGATTTATATAGTGCGCTGTTTTCCCGTAAATTTCTGGCAGGCAAGAGGCTTTTGAAACTACAATTTGTGCGCCAACAGAAAGCGCTTCAAGTGGGGGAATCCCAAAACCTTCATAATAACTTGGAAAGATAAACGCCTTGCATTTTTTCATCAGAGCTTTTACTTCTCCGTCCGAAACATAACCGAGCAGCACTACGTTTGGCAATGTTTGCAAGTCTTTTATATCGTTGCTCTGCATTCCGGAAACGATTTTTCCAGAAACGGCAAATAACTCGTTTGGATGATTTTTTGCATATTTAGCAATCCACTTTAAATTTTTTCGTTTTTGAAGGCTTCCCAAGGTAAAATAAAATTCTTTTTCGCTTAATTTTGGGAATTTTTCGAGGACGGATTTATCTTCATCTATATTTTTAAAATGATCCCATCCGTTTGGAACTACAGAAATTTCATCTTTATCGACATTGTAAACTTCTGCAATTTGATTTTTGCTGAATTCGCTTACTGTCATAAGTTTTTTTGCGTGTTTTATGGCGTGTCTGTACATAAGGCACATATATGTTTTTATTAGTTTTTCTTTAAAAGAAGTAAAATCCTTAGGAAAAACTTTTGCGTAAATATCGTGAATAAAAACAAGCCCTGGAGTAAAAAACGGAGTTACATTTGCAAAATCAAGCGGAATAAAACCATTTTTTTTAAGAAAAACAGAAAAAGTGATATGATCCCAAATCGGAAAACTTTTGCAATTTTTTTTGGAATAAATGCATTTTATGTTTTTATATTCAACTTTTGTTTTTGCATTCTTTGGAATGCAGATTGCAATTTCATCTTTTAAGGCAAGCTCATCGAGATTTTTACATATTTCAAAAGCAAAGCGCTCTATGCCGGTTAAACTTCGGCACAGAAAAGAACCGTTAATCAGTATCATTTTTATTCCTAGGTTATTTTTTTATGGAAACAAACACATCATCCTTCTATGTTTCTTGTTCTTATAACTTTAAAATGAGGATTTTTAAATGTGATAAGGTACTTGTTGTTTTTCCCTTGAATTTTATTGTATTGATTATCAACCAAAACTGGTAAATCATCTTTTCTAAAATCGGTATTTGTTCCGGCCTTTAATTCGCAAAAATTGTAAGACTGTAATACGAATTCTGAAGGTCTATGAGGAGTTAAACCGATGTCAATTAATTCTTTTGCAACTGGATAAACTTCAATAAGATTTTGAACTGTCCTTGAATGACCTATATCTGATACAAATAAAAGTTCAACATCTTTGTCTGTGTCTTCAATAACTTCAGAAAGGTCTTTCAATAAAAGCGTTGTCCTAAAATGTATATAGTCTTTTTGATCTGCTTGTGCATTTCCATATGCAAATGAAAAAGCAAACAAGCACCATGAAAGACAAAAAGTTAGTATTTTTGAAAGGTTTAAAAATTTATTTGAAGTTGAATTTTTATTAGATAATACTATTACAGATAGACAGCCAATAAAGACTCCAATTCCTATAAATGCTCTTGCTGAATATAGAGGTTTTTCTAAAGCAAGATACGAGCCAAAGGTAAAAGGTATCGCGATAATCAGTATGAGGACAGAAAGAAAACTTGAAAATAAGCGATTGATATTTGTATTAATAAAAGAGTGAACAATAAAAAGAACAAAAACTGCCATTGAAAAGTAGAGAATTGGAGTTCCAGCCAACTGCGATAAAAGATTTTTTATATAAGTTATTGTATTTGGAATAAGGCAAGAGATATTTATCGCTTCATCTGCGTAGACTTCGTAATCCGGTTTTGGAATGAAAATTTTTGAAAAAACAAAAAGCGTTAATCCATAGCACAATATGCATATAAGTGTTGTTTTTAGAATTTCCTGCACTGGCTTTTTATCTTGTGTCCACATCGTAAAAACACAAAGCATCGACATAAAAATATATATTCCAGAAGCGGATTGGTATGAAGTACACATAAAAAATAAACACAAAACAGAAATCGTGATGAAAGTCGTTTTATCCTCAATAAATAAGAAAGGTACTATGCTGACTAAAACTGCAAAAGCCATGTAAGGAGAATCGTATCTGTAGGATAGATTTGAAAGAAAGTATGGAAACAATCCCACAGGCAAAGACGCTATACACGAAAAATAAGTGAATTTTTTATTGAATATGTGGATTATGAAGAATGAGGCTAGGGCAACAAAAAAAGATGCAATCACTTGGGTTAGAGGTGCTATATCAATCAATTGCTTTGATGTGTGAATGAATATAGAGCCGATTTCAGAAATATATCTGTACCAATTCATCCAGTCTCGTGAACCTTCGATTTGTCTTGCAAGGTCATCAATCGCCTTGTTCCAAAAATTTGCCCTAAATATTGTTATATAACCAAACAGATATAAAAGAAAAATTGTAAAAAGATACTTTTTATCATCTTTAATCAAATCTAATATTTTTTTGAATGATTCTATATTGTGTTCAAAGATTTTTCTGCCTTTTTGCGTAAACAGAACTGCATTTATAGCCAATATCGTAAATATTATGCATATCGCAAACGCAAACATCTGTTTCATCCAAAAAGAATCGTGTATATCATCATGTTTTAGTTTTTCTACAAACAAAACCGCCAAATGCTGAATTTGAGGAAAAAGACAAGGAATAAGCGCTAATATTATGAGGCTAGAAAAAATTAAGGTGATGATTTTATTTTGTTTTTTCATATTTTCTCCAATTTTCGATTGTTTAATTTTTTATAAACTAATTTTTAGGCCTGCTTTTAATATTATAATGAGTTCTCCAATACTATTTTTTTAGATTTACAACAAAGTGATTATCTTTTCCATATAAATCGTGATAATAAGATTCTTTTAATAAGGGGAGTTTTTCTTTTGAATTTTCTTGCTCCGAAACTAAATTGAATTTATATAGATATTCATCATTCCAAGATGAATTTGGCGAAGGTTGATTTTCTAAAAGCAGATTTATTATTGGGTATTGCTTTACGGCGACGTCTAATGCTTGGCAGTAATCTGTGGATTTTCCTTTGAACGATATGTAAACATCGCCTTCTTTTATATATTCATTCATATCGTTGATGATAAGCTGAAACCTAAAGTCAGAATACTCTTTTTGATGCGAAAGACAATTTCCATAAGCATATAAAAAGGTTATGCAACCGTATATTACAAAATGAGTTGGAATTGAAAATATATATTTATTCTTTACTGAAAGATTTGAACAGAGTATGTTTTCCACACAAAAATATAAAATTAAGGCGATAAACATGTTAAAACCCATAAAAACTCTCGGGGCGAGCAAAGGTTTTTTTAATATCATATATGGGCCAAGCGAAAGTATAAATGCAGTTGCAATAAACACAATGGAAACCGCTGCAAAAATAAATTTATTTATTTTTGAGTTTTTTATTGAAAATACATAGTAGATTATTGCAGAACAAATTATAAATACCTTTAACCAAATACCGCCCACATTATTTGCAACAATCAAAACATAATTTTTAATATTTTGAGGAATCACCTGTATTGAAATCGAAGTTGAAAAATAATTTTCTTCTGTAGCGGGTACAAAATATTTTGGATCAGAAGAACAATCGAATAGCAATTTATAGATTAGAAGAGCAATCGTAAACGAAATTACAGAACTAAGAATGAATTTTATCACTTCTTTTATGTTTTCATTTTTCTTTATTTTGTTCAAACTTATAAAGATTACAAGCATTATATAAACAGATGTTGCCGCTTGATAGCTCATGCATGAAAGCACTAAAAATACAATTGATAAATATATGAATGAGATTTTATCATCTTTAAATAAAAATGGTATTAAGGTAAAAAATACTGCAAGAGTCATGTATATGTTATCAAATCTGTAAGAAAAACATTGTGAAAAAAAAGGTGATATAAAAAGGAATGTCAGTGGAAATGATTTTGCAATTTTTATCTTATTATCTAAGATTAAGATTAAAATCATCAATGAAAAACTCATTATGAGTATTGAAAAGAATTGAGTTAGGGGTGCTACATCTACCAAAGGAAAAGATGTGTGAATAAAAACTGAAAAAAACTGGGACACATATCTGCCAAAGGAAATCCATGAGGTTTTGTCGTCACCAATCAGCCTTGCTTTGTCGTCTGCATAATAAAAGTCAGAATCTATAATTTTATAATAAGCGATAAAAAAGAAAACTGTAAAAAAAAGAATAAAGGCGATAAGATCTGATTTTTTTAACTTTGAAAAAATGTTGAAAAATATTTGCTTTATTTTTTCTGCAGTTTTAAGACCTAAGGTAAAAAAGTTATTAAAAATAAAAATTGCACAGGAAAAAACAGGTATGTGCAATATACCTTTTAAAATTCTTGACCATTTTTGGGGGTCTCGTAAATTTCTGCCAATAACCTTATCCATCGACTCTATTATAAGACTGCTTGTATAATTAAAGGATAAGGCAGCAAAAAATAGGAGAGTTATTACAGATAAAATAAATAGTACTATATTATTTTTTTTTATTTGAATAATGTTATCAGTCACAAATCAATTCCTTTTCATATTTTTACACATGGAATATTCAATATTTCGGTTTTTTGACAGATGAAATTCTACAAAACCTTCTTTTGTAAATTCTTGTGTGAGTTCTTCTTTTAGCATTGTGCCAGGATGAAATAAAAGTTCAAATTGGCGATTGTGTTTTTTTGCTTCGCCATTAAAAATTGGAAGTGCGTTTTCAATTCTTTCGTCCATTTTGCCGCTATAATAAACTCCACAAAGATAACTGTCCGGAAGATTGTTTTTTTTTAGTATCTTAGAAAACCTTTTTGAGTAGTGGTTTAAAATCAAACACTTTAGAATATTGCTAAAATTTGTTTTTCCTGATTTTGATTTTTTATAGAAATTTATCGGGTCGTTTGTATTTCTTATATATTCTATTTTGTAATTTTTATCTTTTAGCGCGTCAAAAATCGCTTGTCTGAAAAGTGGTATCATGTGTGGATGTTGATGGCTATCTATTCTTAAACAATCAATATGAAAAACTTCCGCTTTTATGCATTTTTCTATTTGTGCAGATATTTCTCGTGCAAGTTGTTCTTTTATCTTTTTTCTTTTGAATAGGTTGTAGTTCCATATCAAAAGTTTCCCCCAACTAACGCAGAAAAAACCTTTTTTATCAACCAAATCTCGAATCAGGTCGCAATCGGATACAGGTTTTCCTTCCATAAAATTTAAGTGAACAGAAATCTTTATTTTTTTCGGAAAATGTTTTTTTGCTTCGTTTAACTTTAATACACTGCTTTCAAAAACTTGTAAATTTGGAATAATACTTATGCTGTCGAGTTTTCCTTCCTTGCAAAGATTTATGATGTCATCGTCGGAATTCTGTGATAAAGCATAATCGTCTGCATGAAAATCTATAAGACTATTCAATTTTTTCACCTATTACATATTGAGGACGCATTTTTACTTCATCATAAATTTGGGCAATGTAAACTCCAATTATTCCTAGCGAAATAAGAATTGCACCAAATCCTAAAAGCAAAACAAGGATAATCGTAGGGAATCCTTGTGCAGCATTGCCTCTTATAAAACTTATTAACGCATCTATGCTTACGCCAATTGCAATAAAAATAAATATAAAACCAACAACTGCAATTATGTGTAAAGGTGCATAACTAAAGCATATAACATTATTTATTGCATAGCGAGTTAGGGCTTTTGTAGACCATTTTGAAACTCCAGACATGCGTTCTTGAACTTCATAATAAACTGTGGTCTTTTTAAAACCAACCCAAAACGAAAGCGCTCTAAAAAAAGTATTGCGCTCTTTTAATGCTGCAAGTTGAGCGATGACTTTTTTGTCGAGAAGTTTGTAGTCGCTGGAATTTTTCATGTCCATCTTTACTGCTTTGCTCATAAGTCCGTAAAAAATTTGACTAAAGGCTTTGTGCAAAATGCTTTCTTTACCTCTGGAAGTTTTTATTCCTTCAACAACTTCAAAACCTTCTTTCCACTTTTGGAACATTTCTTTGATGACGCAAGGAGGATGTTGCAAATCCGCATCCAAAATAACAGCACAATCACCTGTAACATTTCTAATGCCGGCAAAAAGAGCGGCTTCTTTGCCAAAATTTCTAGCAAATGAAACGCATTTTACTCGCTTATCATCGTTATGCAAATTTTTAATCTTTTCTAAAGTTTTATCTTTAGAGCCATCATCGATAAAAAGTAATTCAAAGTCAGCGTCTATATCTTTAAAAGTTTTCAATATTTCTTCATAAAAAGGTATGATATTCGATTCTTCATTATAACAAGGAACTATAAGAGATACTTTAGACATACAAAATCCTTATATAAAAATTATTTTTGTATTTTACTCCTTATTTTTAAACACAACAAGCCTTTGACCAAGGTAATTCATTGCTAGGTATAAAAATTCTCCTGTGAGCATTGCAATATTATCTTTGATTTTTACGCTTTGTGATGAAAAAATAAGATAGATGAAATATTTTGCAAGAACGTATGCGATTAAATAGCAGATAACAAGCAATACAACAAACTTAATAATTTGACCAAAGCTTTTTTTGTGATTTTTGAATGTAAAATATTTGTTTAAAAAGTAACTGCAAATTCCGCCTACTATATAATTGCATGATGAAGAAAGCCAATAATTACAATGAGCAAGATTGTAAAGCAAAAACATAGTTCCTGCACCAACAATCGTATTTATTACGCCTACGATTAAAAATTTGAGCAATTTTAAATCAAAAAGTTCAGTGATTTTCATGATTTTTCTCGCATGCTTTTATGAATCGCTTGCAGATTTCATTCCAATTGCGCCCTTGCAAATCAAATTTATAAGTGCAAGAACCTTTTGTCATAGCAGATTGAATTTCACTTATAAAATCTTCATAAGAATAATTTACGCTTATGCCTGCATCCTTCAGTTTTGGTGTATCGCAGTAGGCAACAATCGGTTTTTTTGCTGCCATCGCTTGATAGTATTTTGCGGTAATGCCCAAAGGTCTGTCTTTATAAAAATCCGTTTGGTAAGGAACCATTACCACATTACAGTTTGTAATCCATGCAGGAACTTCTTGAGGTTTTATTCCTGGAACATAAAAAAGATTTTTGAATTGGCAAACTTTTTTTTGAATTGCAGACGAAGGATAATTTGGACAGACGACAATGTAATTGAAATCGGGATTTGTTTCGGCTGCGAAAAAAAGCAGCTTCCATTCAACTTCCCAAGCACCAACGTATAAAACAGTATTTGGTTTTTGAAGAATTTGAGGTACAGGATATTTTTTCGTATATGATGCAATATCTATTCCGTTTGATAAAATTTCGTAGTGAACCTTGTTTTCAAAATCTGTAATAGTTTTTTTGTAACAATTTACACCTTCTTCGTTGACGATTAAGCTTAAATCCGCTTTGTATAAGATGTTTTTTTCCAATTTTTTTACACGCTGTGGCACTGTTGCATAGACCATAGGATCGCTTGGACGGTATATCATTTTTGCGTCTGGAAAATACTTTTTCAATTTGTCGATGAATGCAATTCCTTCGCAGGATTCAAAAACGAAACAGTCTGTGCCTGAAAAATATTTTTTACAAAATTTCTTAAAACTTTTAAAAGAATGCATCAAAAGCCAGTTCATAAGTTTGTCGTTTAAAAATCGTCCTGCACTGTCTGGAACCCTAAAAGTAGGGTATGTGATGTTTAGCAATTTTTTACTTTTTTCTTTGCCACCTTGAACATAAAAATCGCTTGCTTTTTCGTCAAAAATATAAGTTTGTTCTTCATTTATTTTTGGAAGTTGAACATCGTAGTATTTACCCTTAGAGAGAGTTTTAATAACATCCTTATTTAACTGTTCCCTGTTCATAAAAAGACCATAATAAGGACGAGGAAAACTAAAAAAAACGCTCTCTATGCCAGAAAGGCAGGTTGCTTCTGCAAATTTATGAAAGCCTCCCTGTCGTTTTGAGTTCCAATTGTGTGTCGTTATAAAAACAATCTTTTTAATCATAAAGCAAAATCAATTTATAAAATCAATCTCGTGAATAAAGGTCGCGAGTATAAACTTTTTCTGGCACCTTAGACAGTTCTTCTGACATACGGTTTGCAAGAATTACATCGCAATTTTTTGCAAATTCGTCGAAGTTATGAATCACACGGAATTTTTCAAATTCATCACAGGTAAGAGTTGGCTCATAGATTAAAACTTCAACACCTTCGCCTCTAAGGATTTTCATTATATCTTGAATGGAACTTTGTCGGAAATTGTCGCTATTTGCTTTCATAGTTAAGCGATAAATTCCAACAGCTTTCGGATTTTTCGATAAAATTTGCGAAGCGATAAACTCTTTTCTCGTTTTGTTAGATTGTACAATCGCTTGGATGAGATTTTGTGGAACAGAATTGAAATTTGCAAGCAATTGTTTTGTGTCCTTTGGGAGACAGTAGCCACCATAGCCAAACGAAGGATTGTTATAAAAATCTCCAATGCGAGGATCTAAACTTATTCCTTCGATAATTTGTCGAGTGTTTAATCCACGCACTTCTGAATACGTGTCCAATTCATTAAAGTAAGCAACGCGAAGCGCAAGATAAGTGTTTGCAAAAAGCTTAATCGCCTCCGCTTCTGTGCAATTTGGAGTTAGCACCGCGATGTCTTTTTTTATAGCACCTTGTTTTAAAAGTTCAGCAAATTGCAAAGCCTTTGCCTTTAGTTCTGGCTGTTCAAGGGGATAACTTACAACAATACGGCTAGGGTAGAGGTTATCGTAAAGAGCATGACCTTCGCGCAAAAACTCTGGGCTAAAAAGAAGATTTTTTATATTAAAACGAGAATAGATTTTTTCTGTGTAACCAACAGGAACTGTGGATTTTATTACAACGGTGGTATTAGGACATCGTCTTTCGATAATTTTTAACACAGACTCGATAGAAGAAGTGTCAAAAAAGTTTTTTTCAGTATCATAATTTGTAGGAGTTGCAATGACGACGATGTCTGGGGAGTCGTATGCGGTTTTTTCATCAGTAGTTGCAACTAAATCAAGTTTTTTCTGTGAAAGATATTCTTCGATTTCTTTATCGACGATAGGAGATTTTTTGTTATTTATTAAATCAACCTTAGATTTTACAAGGTCAACAGCCGTAACCGTGCTATTTTGCGCCAAAAGAATTGCGTTTGAAAGGCCAACATAGCCAGTTCCTGCGATTGTTATATTCATAACCTACCTCATTTTTTTATAACGCTAGTTATAAAAGATGTTAACCTCATAACTATACAAATTATTATTGAAAAAATAAACTATTAATATATCATTCCATTTTCGGAAATTTCGAGATTTATTATGTAATTTTAAAAAATCCGCAGGTAAACGAATACAGAATAAAATAGCTTTGAGCTTTGATCGAACAGAGTTGTCGTCTTGTTGCAGACTGCATATATTCGGTCAATCACATTTGTGTCGGCATGAACATTCGACTGGCCTATACGGATTTCCAGTCGTCTAAGTGGATTCCCGTAAAATTTTCCATATCTTTTATGTATTTATCGTTTTGATTTTTATTTACATTTTCAAGATTAAGTCCCGTGTCTCTGTGCAGCGCAATTTCAACTGGGTGAACATGTCTTGTCTTTTTCCATACGACGGGGACGGCGCTTTTAAGTTCCATGAATTTAAGCCATATGTCGTCGGCCTTGTAACAGTGCTTTTTTATCGCTTCCGTGTCAAAGGTGTCTTTCGGTAAAATATGCGGCGGATAAAGTACTCCGCCTACGCCCGTTGCACAAAGCAAAAAAGAAGGGGAGGTGATTTTTCTGTATTCTTTTTTCCATTTTTCATAGGGTTCCGCTGCACCGTTTTTTGAATACGTTATTTTATGAACGCGCATAGCGGATATGCATTTTGGGTATTTGAAATATGAGTTAAGCAGATGTTTTACTGTGTTTTTCCTGTAAATGACATCGTCGTCAAAGGTTATAATGATTGAATCGGTATATTCATGCATTGCAAAAAAATATTTTTTATGTGAGCGAAGGTTATGAGGGATTTTTTTTATTGTAAGTCCGTTTTTACAAAGTTCTTTAATTTTACTCGGTATTTCACTGTCTAAAACAAAATCGTCAAGGTATAAGACTATTTTATCCGCCTTTACCGACTGGTTAAATATACTTTTTATACAAAGGTCAAGGGTATTGAATCTTGCCGGATAACTTGTAAGGGAAATGACTATATTTTCTCTTCGTTCGGAGGTGTTCAGACAGTTATCGTTAGGATTCATTCTTTTATAATAAGCTTCATAAAACGGAGAAATTATATGATTATATTTTGTTTTAATATAATTTTTTACTTTAAAAAAAAATGGAATAAACATTCGCCATACTCCTTTTACATTATTTTAAATTTTAACATACGGCCAATCGTCTGCTTTAAGATATAATTTTAGCGACGGAAGATTGAAAAAAGATAATAAATAGTTTCATTATGGGATTTCGTATAACAATCATAAAAGCTATGTAAGAAAAAAAACCAAAAACGATCGAGGCTGATAAATATATAAAATTATTTTGTATTGCTTTTGCAAGAAAATTTATTATTATCCCCATTAAAAAAGAACATATGAGAGGATCTAGAATACTTCTGAGTTTAAAAGTGTTTTTTATTGTCGGAAAGCAGATATAGAGTCTTGCAACCGTTAATATGTACTCGATGATCACGGTGGATAGGGCAGCCCCCAATACATTGAGCTTTTTTATCAATATGTAGTTGAGAAATACGTTCAGCGCAACCCCTGAAAATTGTATATAAAATGATTTTTTTTCCATCTTCAGTGGATTTATGATTGCATCATTTAAAAATGAATTAAAAGCCGATGCGATTATCATAGGAGATATTACGATCATCGGGCTGACTGCCGGTAAATAATTTTCTCCGCAAAATAACAATATGAAAGGTCTGCAAATGCAGATCATTCCGACTGTACAGGGAAAAGAAAGAAACAAAGAAATTCCCAATCCTTTTTGTATAAGTTCGTCGTATTTTTTGGAATTATTGTTGCTTACGTAAAAAGAAGCTCTAGGGAGCAAAGTTCCCGTTATTGTGGCGATAAGAGGCGTTACAAGACTTTTTATTTTTATTGCCGCTGCATAAAGGCCGACAGCCGTGTCGTTCATAATAAATCCTAGCATTACGGAATCTATCCCATTAAGAATTTGCTGCGAGCATGAAATGCCGAAAAAATAAAACACCGGTTTTATGTGTTTTTTCAATTGAAGTTTTGTTTTTACCAGTATATTTATAAATTTTCTTGAATAAAAAATATTACATATATTTGAACCCGCATTGGAAAAAATGCCTATGAATGCGTATGTTAGATAATCGTCGCTTTTATGTACAAATAAGAATAACGATGCTAAACTTACGATTTGAAAAATTGCGGTTCTCAGCGTAATATATGAATATTCTTCCTGGGCTATAAAAAGCCAATTTATTCCTGCCGAAACGAAAAGAATTTTAGTTGAGCACACGATCATAAGCATTCGGTATTCATGGAATTTCGGAACTGCAAATAAAGAGATAATCAGCAGTATGTATGCGAATAGCGTAGCAAAAAGTGTTATCAGTAGAATTTCTTTTAAAAATTTGCTTAGTTTATTAAAGTCTTCTCTTAGTATTGCGGCTTCCCGCGTTGCATACTGTGCAATTCCTAAAGAAGCGATTAAGACAAAGTAATCTACGACGGAATTTGCAAAATTGACTTTTCCGATACCTTCCGGCATGAGTATACGGGAAGCGTACGGAAATGATACTATCGGAAACGCAATATTCAAAAACGAACGTATGAAGTTAAAAAAAGCATTGTTTTTTAAAGACTTCTGCGACATAAATTTTGTTTAAAAATTATATTTAACAGAGAATTGCGCATGCAATCCGTTTCTGTTTGCCGGATTGCCGTTATTCAACGGACTTTTTTCACGTATGACTGTAAGTCCGGCTGTAAAATAAATATCTTTTGACAAATAATAAAGTGTTTCCATCCCTCCGATTAATAGAACACGGATATTTGTTTCCGCTCCCCAACCGGAATGGGCTACGTCATAATGCCATGTATAGTCAAGATCAGGGTTTCTTCGCTGGAAAAAGATTTTCCAAAAACCGTTCGGATGATAGAGCTTAAAACCCATGTATTGGCTGTTCCCGCCTGTTCCTATACCGGCTCCCAGCCATTGCCCTCCGTTTGTATAGCCCTGTGTGATAATGTGGTGTGCATAAAAAGTAGAAGGATATGGTATGTAGCTGTTGTAATCTCTGGAGCATTCAAGGTTCGTTATTTCCAATGATAATTCGCCTGAGTATTTGTCTGAAAAATTTATGTTTTTTCTGCCACCCAATGTATATCCTTGTGTGTGGAACGGATAACGGCTGATATAGTTCAAATTAGGACTGAAGTCATTTCTTGCCCATTCAAAATAAATTTCAAAACCGACAGAGGGTAAAAGATAGTCGGCTGTAAAAGATATCCTTTGATCGCTGTTGTCACTGCCTTCTTTGGAACCGCTCATAAGCGGATTATATATTCTAAAAAGGGAATAACCGGTAATTTCATTCCATCTGCTCAGCATCGTCCTGTTTACACCCAGTGTGAGCCCTGTCAAATGAGGCGGCGCCCAAGCTAAAGCCAAACCGGAAATCAGGTTGTGATCGTTCGAGTCAATATTGTCAAAGTAATCGCTTTCGGTTAATCTTCCGAACCAGCCTCGGATTTCGATATCGCCCAAATATCGGTCGCTCCAAGGCCAATACACTGAAGTCTTTTTGACTCCAAAATCGACTTTGGGATAGTTCGGCGCGTTGTTTGAATGAATGATCGGATTTAATTGCGCCGGTCCCAGCCACACGGCCTGCGTGCCCAATCCGAGCGTTAAAGCCTTCCACGTATAGCGGATTTCACTGTCGCCGAAATTGAAGACGGCAAAAGACTTGTCGCCGAAACGCTGCGGCGCATCAAGACTGTAGGTGACTCCGTAGTATCCGTATGTATCGGCTTTATCTTTATAGTCGTTTCCGGAATAAACGGACGGACTTATAAAGTCAAATTCTTTATTTTGACTGAAACTTAGCTGAGGGAGAAAAACGGCTTGAAATCCGTAAGCTCCGATTCCCGCTCCGCCGGAAAGACTTGTGTTATAACCCTTACCTTGCCACAGTGCTCCGTCGTTTTGCCCGTAGGGGGCTGCGGTGTTAAAACTGTTATACCATTCGGGGCCGTGGATTTTCCACGAAAGGTTTTTATTGCCGTCGATAAAACGAGTTGTTCCGAGATTTTTGTCTTTCCATATATTGCGCGAATCGTTTTGAGTTTCCTCGGAAAGTTCCCATACCGAATCGCTTAAAGTTCTGTAGTTTAGGGTAGGGCGTTCGACGAGCCCCTGCAGTGAAAGAAAGTCGTAATATTCTTCTTCATAGGATTTTAACGCTTCTTGAGAGTATGCGATCAAAGCCGATAAAAAAAATAAAACTGCAAGACCGAATCTTTTTAAATATTTATACATATATAGTAACCTCACTGATCAAATCATTTTATCTTACTATACTTACTATAATAGTAAATATAGTAAATAATGAAAAAAATCAACAATCATAATCAAAATTTACAAATAAACCGTACATGTTGTACTAAAGTCCTGTTTTGTGTTATCATTTATCAGGAGACGTTCGCGATTTCTGCGCATTGTTCGAAATAGCAGCGTTTTTTCGGAAGTTACCCTTTGCGAAAGCTTCACTGCAGGTAGCCGGAAGCCTTGCTGCGGGTAGCTGGAAAAGTTTTTATAGGAGGTGAATTTATGAAAACGATAAAAAAAATTTTATGTTCGGCGCTGACAGGCTTTGTTTTTTCTTCAGGCGTTTTTGCAGGCTCGGTTACTCTTGACTGGGGATTAGGTTCTCAATCCATACCCGTTCCCGACGAGGTTGCGGATATTATAAACGCCAATAAGGCTGCTATTGAGCAAGCTCTCGCGGCTAATGGAGCGACGGTAGGCGACGTAAATAATGCCGCGGCAGAGATCATAGCTGCCTACAACAGCCTTTCTTCTTACGGTATAAACGTCACGAATCCTATAAAAACAGCGAAGTCCGGACTTAACGACTTTTGCGACGACATAGGAGACTCCCTTCCGAATTCGCAGACGCAGCAGAATGTTTGGGCTGAAGCATGGATAGGAAAGATTCTTCCGCTTCCGCATTTCGGCTTCGGAATAAATACAGGCGTATCGCGCCTTGACGTATCAAGCCTCAAGGACACCGCAAACGCCTTAGGAATTGGTGTGGACGGGTTAAATGACGGCGTCGTTTTTCCCACCGTTACGGCGGATTTTCGCGTAGGCGGCTTTGTGTTCCCGTTCGACGTAGGATTTACATTTTGTTCGATAGATACGTCGAAAATGGGTGCTTTTGACCGAATTTTTGATCCCGCTTCGATTGATTTTTTTACGATCGGAGGAGATGTGCGCTATGCTCTTTTAGAGGGCGGCGGGATCACTCCTAAGGTTTCGGTGGGCGGCGGCTTTTACTACACAAATGGCGGGGTAAGCGTAAAAGACAGTCGCGCCGCCGCGGATCTTGATTTTAACTCCACAACGCTGTTCGTTTCATCACAGGTGTCCTCAAAGGTTCTTTTTCTTGTTCCGTTTGCAGGCGCCAGAGTTTTGTTTTCAAAGACAAATGTCGATTGGAGCATAGACGCTGATTGGAGCAAAATATATACCGGACAAAATGCCGCCCTATTACAAAAAGCTCAGAATTGGGGATTACTTCCTACGAAATTCAGCGGAAGCGGAGACACTAGCTTTGTCGAAGGAATTAGGCCTCAGCTTTACGGCGGCGTAGGTTTCAATATTTTCGTTGTCGATCTTACCTTCAGCCTAAGCTACGATTTCGCTGCAAAGATTCCGGCCGGAGCTCTCAGCCTTAGGTTCTCGTTATAAAAAACTGACCCATTGTGCCGTTTTGCATCTCAAGAGCCGCGCAACGTATGCAGCGCGGCTTCAAACAAAACGGCACAAAATTTTTATGAATTCTTTATCTTCAGCGCAAGATCTTTTCCCTGTTCTTTTAGAATTTTTAAAGTTTCCTCACTCGGAATTCCCTGCCATTCTATCTGTGCGCCTTGCTCCCAATTCAGCGCGGCGGTAGAAGTTTCATATTCTTTTTTTGCACCGCCTACCCATCCCCAGCTGCCGATACGAAGAACTTTTTTCCCCGTAATGTGTTTTCTTCCGCAAAGGTCAATAAAATGCGCCATAGGCGGGAACATCTTGTATTCATAGGTCGGCATTGCGATAACAAGTCCCGCCGATTTTAGCGCATCCGCCAAAACAAAGGAAAAATTTGTCTGCGGAAGCTGATGGATTGAAAACGGAACGCCGATCTCTTTTATCCCTTCGATAACGGCGTCAAGTCCTTTTTTCGTGTATCCGTACATCGAACTCCAGACGATGCAAATCTCTTTTTCAAGAGAGCTCCCTTGGTCTTGTCCCGAACCGGGCGTGTTGTAGCCCGCGTAGCGCAAATAACGTTCGATTACTTTTTTAGGTTCAGATCTCCATATTATTCCGTGGCTTGGAGCGACAACCTTGATTTTAAGATCGGCTAATTTTTCTACGGCTTTTTTTACAAAGGGGCTGAAACTTGCGACTATGTTTGAATAATAGCGAAGGCATTCTTTTTCGAATTTCAAGTGTTCTTCCGCCGAAAACTCGTCGTCGAAAACTTTTTCGCCTAGCGATCCGTAAGAGCCGAAGCCGTCGCAGCTGAAAAGAATTTCGCTTTCGTTGTCAAAGGTCATCATCGTCTCAGGCCAGTGAACATTCGGTGTTTCATAGAAAGTAAGCGTCCTTCCGCCGAGGTCGAGAGTGTCGCCGGTCTTTACCGACCTTAGGTTTTCGCTTATTCCGAAGAATTTTTGCAGCATCGCCACGCCTTTTTCGGTAGATATGATTTGCACTTTCGGGTTTCGCCTTCTAAGTTCGCGTAAATAGTCCGTATGATCGGGTTCAAGGTGATTCAACACCACACAGTCGATGTCTTCAAGTTTTACGCCTATGGAAATAAGCTGCTCTTCGTATTGGGCAAGAGAATCGCTCCATTCTTTAAAAAGATCGATGAGGCACGTTTTTTCACCCTGTACTATGTAGGAATTCAGCGTAACTCCATAAGGCAGAGGCCAGAAACCTTCAAAAAGGGCGTTTTTATCGTCGATATCCGCATGAATACTGTATATTCCGGATGAAATTTGTATCGCTTTCATAAAATAATGACCTCCAAAATCGTTATTTTGTGAGTTAAACAGCTCAAACTCTGAGTTTTTATATTTTAGACTGCAGCCGCGCACGGATGCGCGGCTTACAATTAAGGCCAACATTCAGGCGAATTATCATATCAAATTTTGACCTATGGTTCCAGATATCATGGCCGTTTGTAAAAAACGATTTTTTACGTTCCGCCGCGTCGCTTGCGACCGGATGCGCTTCAACCGGGCACAAGCTTGAAGCAAGCACGGAGTGCGAAGTTTTCCGATATGTGCTATACTCCATTCCGTAAAACAGGGGAGCGTGCATGACAACTTATAAAATAGCCTCGGGCAGAGAACTTAGGATCGCAATTTCAGGTAAGTCAGGATGCGGAAATACGACCGTAAGCAAGCTTTTGGCGGAAGGACTTGGAATAAAACTGATCAATTTTACATTCAGACAGCTTGCAGCTGAAAAAGGCATAAGTTTGGCTCAAGTTATGGAAAATGCAAAGACGGACGATTCATACGACATTGAAATTGACACTAGACAGCTGGAGCTTGCACGAAAGGAGTCCTGCGTTTTAGCTTCCCGTCTTGCGATTTGGATGCTTAAAGAAGCCGACTTAAAAATATATCTTATAGCTTCTCCCGATGAGCGGGTAAAACGCATATTAAAGCGCGAAGGAGGGGAGTTTGAAGAAGTAAAGTCCTTTACGCTTATGCGCGACTCTCAGGACTCCGCCAGGTATTTACGGCTCTATAAGATCGACAACGACGATTATGAATTTGCGGATCTTAAGATAGACACTTTAAAGTATGCGCCCGATCGGATAGTCGACATAATATTGAAGGAGCTTTTGAAGCGGGGACTTGTTGAAAGAGAAGGTTAATACTTTTTGTCTGCGTAACCGACCCATCCTTCGTTTTCTACAAGAGCCTTTTCAAAATTGTCCAGTTTGAACGCGTAGCTTTTTGAAAGACTTCCCGCGATAAGTTTTACCTTTGCGTCTCCGCTGTCATTTAATACGATTTTGCATTCGGTTTCTTTTGCGGCGAATGTTTTAAACATGTCGTCAATGGATTTTTTATCAAGTTCGACGGCGAGCATTCCGCAGTTATACATATTCTGCCTGAAAATACGCGCAAAGTTGACCGCCACTACGGCATAGATACCGTTTACTTCCAGAGCCCACGGCGCGTGTTCTCTGGAAGAACCGCAGCCGAAATTTTCGCGCGTGATAATAACTTTTTTACCCGCGATGTCCGTCTTAGGATTAAAGTTTTCAAGTTTAAGATCTTCCAACAGATAGGGTTTTAGCGCCTCTTTAGTATTTTCGGTAAGATATTTTGCCGGAATAATTTCATCAGTGTTGATGTCGGCACGGTCTAAAAAAAGCACTTCTCCGCCAAATTGTTTCATAGGATCACTCCTGTAAGATGTATTATTTATACAAAGAAGAATTGGTAATCACGCCTGAAATCGCCGTAGCGGCAGCCGTCGCGGGACTCATCAAGTGCACCATTCCTCCCTTTCCCATTCTACCGTTAAAATTACGGTTCGTGGTAGAGGCGCACACTTCTCCTTCCGCAAGAACTCCATTACTCATTCCCAAGCAGGCTCCGCACGTAGGATTGGTTACGCAAAATCCGGCGTCAAGAAAGACCGATATGATTCCTTCGTCAAGAGCCGTTTTATATACCTTTGGAGTCGCAGGACTTACTATTCCGCGGACTCCTGCTGCAAGTTTTTTCCCCTTAAGTATTTTTGCGGCAATGCGCAGGTCTGAAATGCGGCCGTTGGTGCAGCTTCCTATGTATATTTGGTCTACCTTTGTACCCGACATTTCTTTTACGGTTTTTATTTGATCCGGCTTATAGCCGACGGTCACTACAGGCTCAAGGTTCGAAAGATCAAAATCGTACGTTTTTTCATATTTTGCGTCTTCATCGGAAGTCCATTTTGAAAAGCTTTTAAATGCGCTGTCTTTTGAATCGTATTCGTCTTTTATGAATTCCCAAAGATAATCTACCGTTTTCATGTCGGGTGCGCATATTCCCGATGTTCCGCCGGCTTCTACGGCCATGTTGCAGAGCGTCATTCTCTCTTCCATTTCAAAATTGTCTACGATTGGCCCTGAAAATTCCATTACGCAGTTCGTGGCTCCGTTTACGCCGATCTGTCCTATTATGTATAATATGACGTCTTTGGCATAAACTCCGTTGCGAAGTTTTCCTTTTAGATTGAATTTTATGGATTTGGGCTCCCGGAATGTGCAGACGCCTTTCAGTATTCCTACTTCAAGATCCGTAGTTCCTACTCCTGCGGCAAAACTTCCGAAAGCTCCGTGCGTGCATGTGTGGCTGTCGCCCATTATGACTGTAAAACCCGGCCGAACATAGCCTTTTTCAGGAAAAAGGGCATGGCAAACTCCGTTACAGCCTATGTCAAAAAAATCCTTTATGTTATTGCGCCTTGCCCAGTCTCGAAGAATTTTTTCCTGCATGGCAGTATTGCTGTCTTTTGCAGGACTTACATGGTCTATGACAGCCTTTATCTTTTCAGGATCGAAGACTCTGTCTTTTTTGCGCGATACCAGATCGTTTATTGCGATCGGCGTGGTTATTTCATGACAAAAAACTCGATCAAGTTTTAACACATAGGTTCCCTCAAAGGGTCTGTCGACGAGATGATCGTCAAAAATTTTTTGTGCGATGGTTTTTCCCATATATTCTCCTAAAAAGCGTCAGCCGTTCAGCCGCCACTTTTTATTTCTCCCGTAAAAACTGCGTTAAAAAACTTTAATTATAATTAAGAATATTAATTATTCATTAAGTCTGTGTCAATATTATTCTTTGTATTCCGTCCGTATTCGCGGTTGCCGCCTGTAATCGGCCGCTTGGGCGGACTCTTGGGACTTGCCCGCCTGTACTGTATTGTAATCGGACAGATTTGAGCCCGATTTTTGCGGCGTTCTGTTCTGCCTCGAATTGCCGCGCCTCAAACTTATCGCGTCTCATTGCCGCGCGCGCGTTATACCCAGCTGTCCGCAAGCTCCTCCTATTTTTCTTCCGCGCTTGGTGCGAAGCGTCACGTTAAGACCGGCTTCCTGTAAAAGATTTGCAAAGCGTTTACACTCATTGCCGGTCGGCTCTGTAAACGGAAGACCTTCTACGGGATTCCACGGGATGAGGTTTATATTTGCGTTCATGCCGGAAGCGAATTCGATCATGTTTTTTGCGCTGTCGTCTCCCGTGTTTACATTGCCCATAAGAGCCGCTTCAAGAGTTACTCTTTTGCCTGTTTTCAGTGCGTAGTAATCTATGGCTTTTTTTAGTTCGTTAAGGCCGTAGGTTTTGCTTATCGGCATAAGATTTTCCCTTAGCTTAGGATCCGCCGTGGTAAGCGAAACGGCCAGGCGAAGGTGCGGCCCGTTATCCGCAAGATCGTAGATTCCCGGAACAAGCCCCGACGTTGAAATTGTTATTCTTTTTGAAGAAAGGGCTCTTCCTTCTTTGTGGGTTAGGATCGCTACGGCTTTTCTTACGGCTTCAAGGTTTTGCATAGGCTCCCCCATGCCCATAAATACGATATTCGACAGTTTTCCCGCTTCTTTTTCTAAAAAAAGAAACTGTTCGACTATCTCTCCGGCCGAAAGATTTCTTGCAAGTCCCAAGCGGCCTGTCTGACAAAATCCGCATTTCATAGCGCATCCTACCTGGCAGGAAACACAGGCTGTTTTTCTGTTTTCGCTGTCGGTAAGCAGCACTGTCTCTACGGCAAGGCCGTCGTGCAATTCAAGCTGCAATTTTATCGTACCGTCAGGATCTTTTAACACCTTTGATACGAAAGACGATCTTAGCAGAGCTTTGTTTTTAAGAATGACGCGCAGATCCTTACTCAGGTCTGTCATCCTGTCAAAGGAAGTTACGCCTGAACCGATCCATTTGAATATCTGTTTTCCGCGGAAAGCGGGAGATAATTCCAATTTTTTGCAGATTTCTTCCGGCAAAAGTTCGGTCAAAAAAATTTTAGAAACACCGGGGAGCATATGATCGTTCGTCCCTTAGCGGTTTTGCATGGAATTTTCCAAATTACCCAGCATATCGTTTACCGCAGGATTATGTATGCCGAACGCTTGAAAACTTTTCAATACGTCTGCAGCGTCCTGCATTCTGTTGATCTTTACGTAACAATCCGCAAGGTCTATATACGGTCTGTAATTTTTAGGATCGTTTCGTATTAGGCTTTTAAGACGCTCGATAGCTTCCTCGTATCTGCCTTCGCCCTTGTATATGAGGGCAAGGCCCAGAACCGCGTATATGTCGAAGTCTATGTCCATAGCCTTTGTGTAATATTCTTCCGCTTTGCGATAATCTCCGGTATTGCGGTATGCGTCTCCGGCGCGGGTGAGGATAACTTTGTTTTCAGGATCCATTTCAAGGATCTTATTCCAATATTCAACGGAACGGAATTGTTGGTTCATTCCTCTGTAACAATCCGCCAAGCCGAACAGAGCGTAAAAATTTTTAGGATCGAGTTTTAGGGCGCGTTCAAAAAAGTATACACCTTCAGAAAAAGTCTTAAGTTTGCGGTGGCAGTTTCCTATCGAAGTTAAAATTCTTATGTCTGCCGACTTTGGGTTCAACTCGAACATCTTAGTCCAATAATATAGGGCGTCGCGATATTCCTTAAAATCGTAATGGAGATGTCCCAAGCCTATAAGCGCATATGCGTTGTTGCTTTCCATGTTAAGAACATTTAAATAAAGCTGCTTTGATTTTTTAAAATCTTTTATTTTACGGTAAGCGTCCGCCACTCTGGTAAGAACTGTTATGTTTTTGTCGTCATGGATAAGGTATTGTTCCCAAATTTCAATCGCACGGTGATATTGATTTAAAGCCTTGTAACAGTCCGCTAGTCCGAACAGCGCATAATTATTGCCCGGATGCGACGACAGACACTGCGAATAGTATTTTACGGCGTCTTTAAAATGATTGCGTTTCCGCTCCGTATCCCCAAGACCTACCAGAGCGTAATTGTTGTTTTCATCAAGTTCGAGAATGCTTTTGAATTCATTTTCGGCTTCGTTCAGTTTATCTTCTTTGATAAACTGATAGCCTGATTTTGAAAGCTCGGATATTTTTACAAGCTTAGGATCCGCTTCGGCGTTTTGGTTTTCCTGCTCGGTTTTATGATCAGGGGATTGATCGGTCATTTTAACTCCATTGAAATTCAACAGACTTTCAAAATTGATATTTTGTTCGGCTGTTGAATTGGTGCGCTTATTGCGCACATATAATCAGCGACGTTTCGGCTTTGCCCGAATCGCGCAATATCTGCGGCTAAAATCATTCTTTTATCATTACTGATATTATTGAAGCTATTTTTTCCAGAATAGGTTCCGTTCTTTTTTTATTATGTGCGAGCAAAAACAATTTAAGGGCGTCTATGCTCTTGTTCTTTTTAAGATAAACATCGCCGATTCTTGTAAGTCCGTCCGAATATCCCGTGGTTATAAAAATTCTTTTAGCTTCTTCGATCTTCCCCTCGTTGAGGAGTGTGTTGCCTTTTCTGTTTAATATAACCTTTTGGGCCGAAGTTAAGCCGTCAACGGGAGTATCCGTAACTTTTATAAAACCGCCCGAACTCGAAAGCGAGCTTATCTTATTTTTTAAATCTTCCGTCATTAAATTTCTCTGCCAATAAAATACTTTTATCTTTGCTTCAATGGTATCACAAACAAATTTAATGTCAAGAATTTGTAAAACATATTGTAGAACATATGTAAAAAAATGTTTTATTCGTGCAAAGAATTCAATTCTTCGTCGCTGTAAACAATTACTTTACGCCGTTTGCAGTTTCGCCCTGAATCTCCGGCGTTGATTTTTGATAAAAGTCGACTATTGACCGGCCGTAAACGCGGCGGTCGGTAAGTTTAAATGCCGCTATAGTGTCGGGCATATGGTGTTCTTCCGGCCTGTGAACCAAAACCGTGCCGCCTTCAAGCAAAAGATCCCGTTTATATATCTGTTCGATAAGGTCGGCGTGAAATTTGTACGGGAAGGGCGGATCTAAAAAGATATAATCGAATTTATCTTTGCAGCGTTTTACAAAAAGTTCCACGGACGTAAAATGACATTGAATTTTAACGCCCATCTCTTTTTCCGTTATAAACACGTTATCCAAAACCGTACGGATCTTTAATCTGTCCCTCTCGCAGAGTTCGACTTTTTTAGCTCCGCGTGAAACAGCTTCTATTGCAATCGTTCCCGATCCTGAAAACAAGTCGAGAAAAGACTTTCCGTCCAAATTTCCGAGCACTGCAAAGACGGATTCCCTCATGCGGTCCATCGCCGGGCGTATTATGCCGTCAGGACACTTTATTATGCGCCCTTTTAAAACTCCTCCTGTGATCCGCATTAAAATCCGCCGTTCAGACTTAAAGCCCAGTATGTTTTATCTCTGTCAAGTTTTTTATTTTTATTTGCATAGTCAAAAGCGGTTTTGCCTTCCCTCGATCTCAGACTTTTTTCGGCGCCTCTTTGGAGTAAAAAAGCGATGGTTTCATTTTTGGAGCAGTTTTCAGCTGCAAGCATGAGAGGTGTTTTTCCGTCTGCGTAAAATTGATTTATGGAAAGTTTGTTTTTTAAAAAAGCGTCTATTACCGCGTGAGGCCTGTCAGAGCATATAGCCGAAATAAAAGAATCCTTTACTTCCTGTTCGTCCGGAGATCTGCCTTCAAGCAAGAGATAAACTATCTTTTCATTGTTTGAAAAACATGAAGCCAATTGAAGAGCTGAAATGCCGTATTTGTTTTTAAGCTTAAGATCGGCGCCGTTTTCAGATAAAAGTTTTAACGACGAATAGTCGCCGCCGTATCGCGCGCACCACATCGCCGCAGTCCATCCGTCGCTGTCCGAAGCGTTTACATTTGCGCCGGAAAATATGAGGTTTTGCATTAGATCGGTGTCGCCGTCGGCTGCGGCCTTCATAAGCTGTGTACGGCCGTGTTTATCGGCTTTGTTTGCGTCGGCTTTACTCGTAATTTTTGCGTTTACAATTCTGTCGGCCGTTTTTGTATCGTATTCTTTTTCTTCAGGAAAATCGTCAAACAAATAAACGGGAAAAGAACGGGCGGACACGGACACATTATTTAAAGAAAATCCGCTTGAGATGCTATCTTGAAGATCATCAAACCCTGATTCCTCATCGGCAAAATCTTTTTCACTGAAATCTGCCGTTTCATTGTCGTCGACAACTATGGCGTCCGCCGCTGCAATAGGTTCCTCCTCCGGTAAAATATGTTCGATATTGTTTTCGGCATTGTCTTCGACGGTTAAAATATCTTCCGTTTCGGAATTTTTTGAAGCCGTTTCTTGCTCAGACGGATCGGCAGCTGATATTACGGCGAGCGCAGCCGCTCCTGCGTCCATGACGGCTTTTTCATCCGAGATCGCGGGCTCGACTTCTTCTAAAGGCATAATGGAATAAGATTTGCTTTCCGCCGGCTTGGGGTAAATATATTTTGTCTTTTTTTCCAACAGGGAAAGAATTTCAGTATTGTCCGCAGAATAATCAAATGCGGTAAGACCGTTTTTATCTTTTTTCAAAGCGAAGTGCCGTTTTTGCCATGAAAAGTATCTGTCAAAATCCAATATCGATTCTACAATTTCAGGATCGTTGTGTTTGCACGCGTACATGAGAGGCGTAACGCCTTCTGCATTTTTGTATGATGAAGAAACTCCGAATTTCAAAAGCAGCGCGACAATATCTTTTTCACGACCGGCTTCCAAAGCGATGTGCAAGAGATTGTTTTTCGTGCCGGGCGCCTTGTAATAAACAAGATCGATATTCTTCATCAATGATTTTTTTATTTCTCTTTGAGTGCCGGACTTTACCGTATCAGCGATATTGTTTCTTTTTCCTGATGAAAACAGAGGCCGGCACGAATACAGCGCGATTAAAAAAAACAGAGCGAATGACAAATTTTTTTTCAACGGCCGTATTTTCATCAGCTAATATTATAGTAGATAAAGTGTTGTGGTCAATCGGGGATAGAATGTTTGAGTCCCATATCCGCAACTCGCATGGAAAAATCCTTGTTTTTGAAAAAGTAGGGCGGCGGAATCGGGAGGCGACTTATTGAAATTCCTGAAAGTTCGCCTTGACTGTCGCTCTTAAAATCAATATCATTAGGTTATCTTAAAAATCCCCCTTGGAGCTGCGTACGCGGCTTCCATATGTCCATAAGGAGTTAATATGAGAAAGTATGAGCTTATGGCTGTCTTCCCGGTAGACGAGGAGAAGTCAAAAAACGGTGCGGAATTGCTTCGCTCCGATTTGGCGCAATTCGGTGCGGAAATCGAAAAAGAAGAACCGTACGGTGATCGTGATTTGGCCTATGAAGTAAAAAAACAAAACCGAGGCCGTTATATTCTGTTTTCATTAAATATAAATCCCGGAAAACTAGAGGAAATTGACAGGAAATTTCATTTGAATGCCAATTTGCTCAAGTATCTTTTTGTTAGGATTGACGAAAAAAAAGCGCGCTGATTTGATACGCGCGAGTCAATAAATAATTTATATCATGCACAGAGGTAAAAATGACAGATCTTAATCATGTAACCATTATCGGCAGGCTTACGCGTGACGTCGGTACTGATGAGCGTTCTTTCGGATACCTTCCCAGCGGTCAGGCGCGTGCTAACGTCAGCCTTGCCGTAAACCGCAGCCGTAAAAACGGCGATCAATGGGTGGATGAAGTAAGTTATTTTGACGTGACTATATGGGGAAAACAAGCTGAAAGCCTTAAGCCGTATTTGACAAAGGGCAAACAGATTGCCGTTGAAGGTTATCTGCGGCAGGATCGATGGGAAAAAGACGGACAAAAAAACAGCAGAGTAACGATTACTGCTACAAATGTTCAGCTTTTAGGCGGAAAAACGGAATCCAATCAGCAGAGCGGGGGATATGTTCCGAAATTCCAACCCAAACAGGATACTATGCAGGATAACAATATGGATTCATTCGGCACGGATGCAAGTGCTTTTCCCGAGGATATTCCGTTTTAAAGAATATCCGTATATTTTTTTAAGTTTTAGGGGAGAAAATTATGTCTGACGAAATACAGAATATCGCTATGGAAGATGTAGTAAATGAAGATATGAACGCCGCTGTGGCTCAGGATTCCGGACGTGAAAACGAAGGACGTGGCCACGGTAAGGGCGGAAAGACTTTTTTTCATAAAAAGGTCTGCCGTTTTTGTGCAAATAAAACAAAGATCGACTACAAAGAATCGGATGCGTTGCGTCGTTATACGACAGAACGAGGCAAGATTCTTCCGCGCCGCATCACAGGCACATGTGCGAAACACCAAAGAGAGCTCGCCGTTGCGATTAAGAGAGCAAGGTCGATTTGTCTTTTGCCGTTTGTAGCCGACTAAATAAAATTAAGGCAAAGCGATCCGACTCCTGGTGACGCGGCCTTTAAAAAAAAGAGGAGCTTGTAAAATGAAAGTTATTCTTAATAAAGACGTAAAATATCTTGGTGAAGAAGGCGATGTAAAATCGGTAGCTAACGGATATGCCCGTAACTATCTTTTACCTCGTATGCTTGCGGTTCCGTACAATGAAGCGACTGTAGCTATTTTTGAAGGACGCAAGGCTGAAATCGAAGCGCGCAAAGAACAAAAGAGAAAGGATTCCGCAAGTCTCAAAGAAAGACTTGAACAGACCGCTTTGATAGCCGAAATGCCTGCCGGAGCTAACGGAAAACTTTACGGCGCTGTAAGCGCTTTGACCGTCGCAGAGCTTTTGCATAAAAGCGGTTTTGAAATCGAACGCAAGCGCATCGAAATTCCCGGCGTTACGATCAAATCTACCGGCAAGTATCATGTTACGATCAAACTGTATGAAGCGCAGACTGCGACGGTTGAACTGACCGTAAAAGCTCAGGAAACGGCACAAGAAGCGTCTCCGTCCGATAAAAAGAAAGAAAAAGGACGCCGCTTCTCCGAGGATGCCCGCGCAGAGACAGAGACCGAGGAAGCCTCATCTGAGCCCAAGCCTGAAGAGGCAAAGACCGAGCCAGTAGAGGAAGAAACTTCCGAAAGCGGAAGCGAAGCTGTCTCTTCATAATAAAAAATTATTTTGCCGCGAGTTTTTCGTAAAGAACTTGGGCTTGATTTTCCGTTTTAATTATCGAAGGCCGGCAACGCATAAATGTGAGTCCGGCCTTTATTATTGTGCACAAAGAGCGCACAAATGCGTCATTTTCTAAAATTGATATTTTCTGTAATGTCGCATTTTAGGGGAGGGGGGGGGCAACACCTTCGGCACTGTAAACAGTAACCGGCGCCGCTTGAAGCTTTGCTGGAATCTGCGGCAAGGTTGTTGATTGGGAAGTCTTTAATCATTTTACCGCGCAGTAGGTTTTGGGATAATTTATCATGGATAAGGTTTTAAAAGATAAAATTCCTCCTCACAATCTTGAAGCCGAGCAAGCCACATTGGGCGCTCTACTTTTGGATTGGGGCGCAATATCCGATGTTGCGGTATATTTAAAACCTGATAATTTTTATTCCGTTCAAAATAAAACGATTTACCGAGCGATGATTTCCATGGCGCTGCAAAACATCCACGGCGATACGCTGACGTTAATAAATGAACTGACTAAAACCGGCGAACTTGAACAGGCCGGAGGAACGGCTTATATTGCAGCGCTTACCGATACGGTGCCGACAAGCGCAAATATAGATTATTATGCCGGCATAGTGATGGACGCGGCGATCCGCAGAGAACTTATCCTTATAGCGGGGGAATTAAAGGCGTCTTCTTTTGATGAGACAAAAAACAGCAAGCACATTCTTGAAGAGGCTGAAAAGAAGATTTTTAATATCACAGAAAGAAATCAAACTACCGAAATCAACGGTATGAAGCAGGTGGTCAACGATACCATAGCCTTGATTGAAAAACGCATAGAAAATAAAAGCGGCTATACGGGAATCCCCTCAGGATTTTTGCATTTGGACAGCATGACAAGCGGTTTTCAGAATCAGGAGCTTATCATAATAGGCGCGCGCCCTTCGATGGGAAAGACCGCTATGGCTCTTTCAATGATACAGTACATAGCCGTAGATAAAAAAATCCCCTGCGGTTTTTTTACGCTTGAAATGTCCTACGCGCAAATCGGGCAGCGCCTTTTATCTCAAGTATCGCGCGTTCCAGGCGGAAAAATCAGATCAGGAATGCTGACATTGCAGGATCTTCAGAAGATACAGGATGCGGCGGGGCTTTGCTATCAGGCGCCGCTGTACATCGTCGATACGCCGAATATGCAACTTTTAGATCTTCGCGCGATGGCGCGCCGTATGGTTATAAATCAGCAGGTAAAAATAATTTTTGTGGATTATATAGGCCTTATTACTACTGAAAACTCAGCGGCTCCGGTTTACGAGCAGGTTTCGGAAATTTCAAAGTCACTGAAAGCCTTGGCGCGTGAATTGAACATTCCCATAGTTGTCTTGTGTCAGCTTGCCAGGGACGCTGAAGGCAACGAGCCCAATCTTGCCCAGCTAAGAGGTTCGGGGTCTATCGAGCAAGACGCCGACGTCGTAATGTTCATTCACAGAGAACGAAAAAAAGCCGATGAGGCGGAGCAGCAGCAAGTTTTAAATGTGAAGCTGATCATCGCAAAGCAACGAAACGGTCCTATCGGAGATGTAGAACTTTTGTTTTTGCCTTCGGTTACGCGCTTTGAAAACATTGCAAAATAGTAAACCTTTTTGCTATTTTACGGGCTTCAGATCGGAAGCGGATAAAAGCGCTATCTTTCCGCTTTCGTCGGTAACATAAAGAGTTTTTTCGTCGACTGTGATAGGCGTTCCGCTCTTTACGGCCGTGCTTGATTTTGCAAGAAGTTTTAGTTCCTTGTTGTACCTTGCAACGTAAAATTTATTTCTTTCCGAAAGAACACAGTAAAGTTCATTGTTGTGTTCTACAAGAACCGAATCTTCCGCTACGGTTTCCTGACTTTCGGCGGTTATTTCCATTTTTTCTTTATCAAGCAGGACCAATTTTACAATTCCGTTTCCGGTATTTTCGCCGGCTATCGCCGTAAAATTTTCTCCTGCAGGATAGATCGCTCTGTTTCGAATAACGGTCACAGGAGACTCGTTTATTATTTCGCCCGTCTTTTTATTGACTTTCACAAGCACGGAAAGCCGTTTTGCTTCATTGTAAAGGCGCAGAGCGTAAGCGGACGGAACGTTTTCATTTGCCGCCATGGCATTTATAAGCTGTTGCTGGTCTTTTGCAATGGTTTCTCTCTCCGTTACGGCTTCAGAATTCTTCGTATCGGCTTTTTTTTGTTCCGTTTCCGCTTTTTGTACATTCTCTTCGATTTTCTGTTTTTGCTCTTCAATTTTTCGTTCGGTTTGCGCCACTTTTTGTTCTGCAGCTTGAGCTTCTTTGCGCAAATTTTTATTGTCGGGCGCAGCTTCGGCTTTTTTCTGCGCTTTTTCGGCTTCTTTTTTTTGTTCGGCCAATTTTTCCTGATCGGCTTTAAGCTGTTTTTGACCTTCGACGGCCTGTTTTTGCGCAGCTTGAGCTTTTTCTTCGGCCACGGCGGCTTCTTTTTCTTTTATTTCAACCATGTTTTTACGCACATCGATTCCCTTGTCGCTTTCTTCGCGCATGGAAGAAACTACGTTTGAGTCGCTTATAGCGGACGTATCAACCGTGCTGAGCCCGCCCGACACAGGATCCGAAAGAGGAATTACGATTTGCGTCATCCCCGGCCATTGCGTATAGCTCAACGCAAGACCGGCTTTTTCAGGCGTTAATTCTTTTGTTACGACATCTTTGTATTTGCTTTTGAAAAAATCGATTTTACCGCGGTAAACTGCGTTATAAACGGTAATAAAAACGGATAAGGTATCGGCGTCGCTTTCGGAATAATTATATGCGGAGGATAAATAGGAAGAAATTATCCTTCTCAGGTTTGCAATATGATCGACTGACGCCGACGGCTCTAGAACAAAAATATCGGCGTCGAATTTTTCTTTTACGTTGGAATCTACCGCATGGATAACGTAATATCTTCCGCCGCTGCCTATTCTTGCAGAAACAGCCGGATTGGACAGTGAATTTCCAAGTTTTCTTCCTATATTTTTTATCGCTTGTACCGATTCGATTACGGAATGAGGTCCCGTATAGTTTTCAAAAATGACCGTTTCCGCTCTTGTGCTTGTGATTTCATCCCTGTTGACTTCCAATGCAAAAAGCATTGAAAAATTTATTAATACTACGGCACATAAAAAAACAATTTTTAGAAATGCATTTTTCATTTAAGACCTCTTTGATGGATTATACTATGAGAAAGATTTTTATTCCAGTTTCTTTATGAAATCGACGAAAAAAATAGGGGATAGTGAATATTTAATGAAGCAAATTAAGAAATTCCATTTTTTTTGTAAATTTATATTAAATAATCTTTTTTACCATTAATTGATGTGTCGGTTAAGTAATAACACAAACCGTCCGCTTCTTCGATTTTTTTTAGGTTGCTGAATGCCGATGTTATAAACAATGTGTCCATGTTTTTACCGCCGATAGAAACCGATGAGATGTTCGAACGACATATCATATTGCCGACGTATTCATAAAAAGTATATCGAAAGGCAAAGATATTATGCTATAATGTTTTAAGTAAAATAGGTGGTTATTTTGTGAAATATTTCTTTTCAGAACACGTTTTTAAGCGTATGGCAGAACGTGGTTTTTCGCCGAATATGATAAAAGATGTCATAAAAAATGGTGTGGTAATAAAAGAATATCCTGATGATACTCCATACCCAAGCAGGCTTATGCTTGGGTATGATGGTGATAGACCGATTCATGTTGTTTCATCTTATGATCAAAATGATGATATGGAATATATTATCACAGTTTATGAACCTGATACACAACTGTGGACTTCTGATTTCACACAGAGGAGGGATTGATATGAAATGTCCGATTTGCAAGTTTGGAAAAATGAAAGAAGGTTTTACACAAGTTGTACTTACCCGCGGAAGTGCGACGGTTATTTTCCGTAATGTCCCTGCAAAAATCTGTGACGACTGCGGAGAATATTACCTTGACGAACAGACAGCTCAAAATATTTATAATCGTGCAGATAATTGTTTTGCATCGGGGCAGGAAGTTGCAATTATGGAATATAAGCAGTTAATCTCTGCATAATTTTGTTCAACATGATTATTGCATTTATCGTGGGGACAATGAAAACTACAAAAAGTAAGCACTGAATATTGATAAGATGCATATAAATTAGGAAAAGCCAAACATCCATAGGAAATCAATTTTCACATACACTGTTTAAAAAAGTGATAAAACGAATGCATGAGATGGGAAGAATTTGAAGCGCTTGAGACAGAAAGGGAATATGACGGATATTTTTGCAGCATAAAAAACGTCGTTGTAATTGTGATTTTGGGAAGCTTGAGTGATTTAAAAAGCGTAAAGAAAATACACGAGTGGACAATAACCGAACATGTCAGAAAATTTCTGGAAAAAGAGTTTAATATCAAACGCCTTCCGTGTTATCGGTGGCTGTTGAATCTTCTTGCAATGATAAAGAGCGAATTGTTGAATCGAGGTATGAAAAACTGGGTTAATACTCTTGTCCCGCATCTTTCATCAAAAATAGCGACGGAAGAGGAAGGTCATAATAAGAAAAAGAATAAACCCTTTACAGTTGCAATAGACAGAAAAGAAATCCACTCTACAAGGAATATGACAGTCCTCTTAACATAGTCAGAGCACAAATAGGGGAATTAGGACTTACCCTAGCATTGGAAACGGTACAATCAAAGCATTGGACAGTGTTACCAAAACAGAAAGAGGACATGGACGAATAGAAACACGAAGTGCATATACGACTTATGATGTTTCATGGCAGGTGGGTGGTAAGGCATGGCCTTCTCTCAAATGCATAGGAGCCGTCCGTACTCAATTTAAGACGAATAAAGGCATAACCGAAGAATAGCATTATTATATTTCAAGTAAGGCTCTAAGCGCTGAGGAACTCCTTCATCATTCCAGAGAGGAATGGTCTACGGCATTATGTTCCGTGCTCTTATGAATCCTTTCGGCTTATTACACATTTTAGCCAAAAGTTGATTTCCGTGATAAAATTTATAAAAGCAGAATATAACTTGCAAATAAGCGCATTTTATTTATTGAGATCATGGATAAAATAAACTATAATTATTACATAAAATATTACGAATTTTAATGAGGTGAATATTATGATAATAAAACCTGTTTCCGATTTGCGTAATTACAATGTGGTGTTACAAGATGTTGCAGATGAATCACCTGTATTCCTTACAAAAAACGGAAGAGGCTGTTATGCAGTAATCTCAATAAGCGATTATGAAAAATTAACTGCAGCGAAAACCCTTGCCTCGGAATTGAAAAAAGGAGAAGATTCTGTGGTGGAAAAAGGCTGGTTGGATACTGGGACTGTTAGGACGCTGGTTGGACTGTAATGTTTGAGGTAAAAGTTTCTCCCCAAGCGGCAGAAGATTTACTTGGAATAAAGAATTATATAGAAAATGAACTTCAAAATCCAATTGCGGCACAAAATACTGTTTTAAAAATTATTGAAACATATGAAAATTTGTCAAATTTTCCTAATTCCGGAATTTCAGTAACAAAATATATTTCATTTCCTACAGATTATAGATTTGTACTTGCAAACAATTATTCAATTTTTTATAGAATCGAAAAAGAAGTAGTACGAGTTGTAAGAATACTATATTCAAGGAAAGATTTTGTTCATATTCTTTTTGATGGACAAGATAAAAACACATAACACGGTTTTAAAAGCCGAAAAAACATTGGTGCAGAAATTGTTATGCAGACGCGCTACATAGAAGCAAGCCTAGTTGAAAGTTTAGCGAACATGGCCAGCTTATTTACCTTACTCAATAAACAAAATGACAACAACTCTTAGTGTCAATAAAAATTTACTTTTTATTTACAGCTTCGTAAAAGTCGATACATAATAAAAATATGAATATCGGCGACTCAAGGATAATAAGTATTCTGAACGTACTTCTTGATGCACACGATTATATTTCTTCCGTAGTAATCGCCGAAAAAATCGATGCAAGCGAAAGCACTTTTTTCCGTCTACTGCCGCAAATTGAAAAATATATTCAACCGTATGACCTGTCCCTTGTAAAATTACGCGGCAAGGGATTTATGCTCACGGGAAGTAAGAACGCAAAAGAAACCCTTATCAATGATTTTGAGAGCAAAAACTATTCTCGGGAATTTTCTTTGGAAGAAAAAAGTTTTTTGGTGCTGCTTTATCTTTTGAATGAGAAAGACACGGTTAAAATTGCGTCACTTGCCCGCTGTCTTAATATTTCGGAAACGGGTGTGTCAAAAATACTTACCGAGCTTGAACAAAATCTTAAAAAATCCGGCTGCGTAATTTTACGTAAAAGAGGAGTCGGAACATATATCAGCGGAAATGAAATCGCCGCGCGGCAAGCGGCTTTGAATACGGCTTGTCTTTATCTGAATTTTAATGAATTTATGAGTTTGTTGTACACCTATATTCATGAACCGGCAATCCCCGAAAACAGACTTAAAATCTATACTTTTACGTGCGCCGTGTTTGAATATTTAAACGAAAAAACACATATAAGGCGAAATTTTGATTTTGTGGAAAAAATCGAAACGCTCTCATCAACTTCTTTTTCGGATATAGACTTTGTACTTTTATTTTTATGTGTCAGTATTATGGAGTTTCGTTGCGCCAACGGCTTTTTTGTGGCGCCTCGTAAAAACGATAAAGCCCATGAAGACGATCAGATAAGTGCCGAGATAAAACAAAGCTGCCGTTCTTTACATTTTCTAAAAGACAAAAATGATTATGCCGAAAGCGAAACGCTGTTTTTTACGGAAATTTTACAAAGTACCGAAGCTGCGGCAAGTATGTTTGAAAACCAGAAACACTACGGACAAATTGCCGGAAATTTTGTGTCATTTATAGAAGCGTCTTTGGACGGATACGTTACCGAACATAAAAAGGTAGCCTATATCGTATATTTACAAATAATGCATCTATTAAAAAATCGCCGGCAGCTTTTTTCGATGCAGAAATATACGGCGTCGTTTGCCGAAAATATTTTAAATAAAGACAACCGCATACAAAAAATCGTAAAACCGGCTGCGGATTTTTTACAATCGCGCCTCCGTGTTGATGTTTCCGAAGAAGAAGCAGGAGTTTTGCTGAGTTTTATAGCTCCTTTTTTTAGATCGAACATAAAAAAAATATCGGCCGTTCTGGTATGTGCGTCAGGTATCGTCGTGAGCAGCATTCTTAAAGAACGTATATGCAAGGAATTTCCCGAACTCGACCTTATCGAAACGGTGTCCGTGCGAAAGCTCACCGATTCATATATAAAGGAAAAAGGCATTGATTTTATTATTTCCGTTATAGATACCGTGCCCTTATCGGTGCCCGCCGTTTACATATCCGTTCAGTTGGACGGTTCGGACATACAAAAAATAAAAAATATTCTAAAAAATCGCTAAAGGCGAGTTTTTAGAATGCCCTTAGTATAAAGAGGAGAATGATATGCTTTCCGATTTTATTTTGGAACATAAAACCTTTTTGCTGCAAGCCGATGCGGTGACATGGCAAGAGGCGGTAAAAAAATCCGCGGATTTACTGATAAATGTCGGATGTGCTTTGCCTTCATATTACGAAGCGATTCTTGACGCTGTTAAAGAATACGGACCTTATTTTGTTATTGCACCCGGAATAGCTATGCCGCATGCGCGTCCCGAACAGGGGGCGCTCAAACTGGGATACAGCTTGGTGTGCTTGAAAAAACCCGTTTTTTTCGGTCATAAGGTAAACGATCCTGTTGACGTCATCTTATGCATTGCGGCTCCCGATAAAAAAGCTCTGAATGAACAGGCAATTATCGAAGTAATGACGCTCTTCGACAGCGACAAAGCTTTGTCCGGTTTGCGGAATGCGAAAACCGAAAACGATTTACGCCAAATTTTCCGCATAAGTAAGGGGGAGAACGCATGATTTCACGAGAAATAACCATACAAAATCCGACGGGTTTGCATACGCGTCCGGCAAACGATTTTGTAACGCTTGCAAATACTTTTCAATCGGACATCAGTATTCGGAAAAACGAAAAAACGGCAAATGCAAAAAGTATAATCAAATTGCTGCGTATAGGAATTTCTCAAAACGATACGGTTGTTTTGGAAGCCGACGGCGCCGATGAAGAAAAGGCCGTACAAGCGCTTGCGGAATTTATTGATCGATTAGAAGAGTAGAGCGGTATGGAAAAGCGGATAACGGGAAACGTGCTGTCCGACGGTGTGTGTGTCGGCTGCATAGTTAAGTGGACGGACGATTCGATTACTTTAGATTACACGGAATCGAAAGCAGCGGAGGTGCGCCAAACGCTCTTAAACGAAGATGCCGAATGCGACCGCTTCCGCAAAGTAAAAAACGCTGTTGCTGCTAAGTTGACTTCTCTTTTGACTTGTGCCGAAAACGATTCCGCCGCTGCAGGCAGCGCGGAAAAAGCTGAAATTATCCGCAGTTATATTGCCATATTAAACGATCCGGAACTCGAAAAAGACGTATTGCAATGCATACGGGAACAAAAAGTTTTTTTAACCGAAGCTTTAACGCTTACTGCACAAGAATATACCTACGATATGAGCGTACTCGAAGACGATTATTTAAAACAGCGGGCGCAGGATTTTGAACAGCTGTTCGCCATGCTTTTGTCGTACGCTTCGGGAAATGTTCAAAAAAGGCCGCACATAGAAAAACCGTGCATACTTGCGGCAAAGGTGCTCAGTCCAATAGATATGTCCGAAGTCGACAAAAATTTGCTGCTCGGTATTATCAGCGAAGAAGGGGGTAAAACCTCTCATACCGCTATTATCGCACGCTCCTACGCCATACCGATGATTTCCGGTATTCCGTATACTGAAATTAAGGAAAACGATAAAGCCGTCATCGACACGGAAAAAAAACTGTGCGTGCTTAATCCTGATGCCGCAACAGCTTCTTTTTATGCTGAAAGAACCGCCGAGCTGCAAAAAGAAAAAGAATATTTTAACGCTTTGGTTGAAAAGCGCGCCTTAACCGAAGACGGCGTACGCATAGAACTTATGGCAAATATCGGCTCGGTTCAAGAAGTCTCTCAAGCTGTCGCACAAAGGGCGGACGGGGTAGGTTTGTTCCGCACCGAATTTTTATTAAGCGAAGCCGGAACGGATTTTCCTTCAGAGAAAAATCAATTTAAAACCTATCGCGCCGTACTGCAAGGGATGAACGGAAAAAGCGTAACGATCAGAACTTTCGATATCGGCGGCGACAAAGTGTATCCGTGCGTGCATTTACCCAAAGAAGAAAACCCTTTTTTGGGATGGCGCGGCGTTCGGTACATGCTGGACAATACGGAGCTTTTGCATACGCAGCTGCGCGCCCTCTTGCGTGCAAGCGTGTACGGCACACTGCACATTATGTTTCCGATGATTACAACGGAAGAAGAAGTAAAAAGCCTGCTTTCTTCAATTGAGCGTATAAAAAAAGATTTGCACAAAGAAAAAATTCCCTATGGTCGCAATGTAAAAGTCGGGGTTATGATTGAAACGCCTGCCGCAGCATTAATTGCGGATAAGCTTGCTCAAATCGTCGATTTTTTCAGTATAGGTACCAATGATTTAACCCAGTACACACTGGCGTCCGACCGTAATAATACAAAGATTGCTCATTTGTATCGTGAAAATCATCCTGCAGTCTTACAGTTGATTAGGATGACAATAGATGCGGGGAAAAAATATAAAAAACATGTGTGTGTATGCGGTGAAATGGCGGGTAATCCGCTCTTTACACAGGAACTTTTGAATTTGGGATTACGCTGCTTCAGTATGACACCGGCAAATATTCAAAAGATAAAAAAAGAGATTCTTTCGGCAAAAATTACGGGTGCCGATAAAAAACAAAAAAAGGAGGTGTAATGAAAAGGGGCTTAATTGTGTGCCGAACCGGCATGGGAAGCAGTATGATGCTGAGAATTAAGGTGGATCAGGTTATTCGTGAAAACGGCTATCAACTGGAATTAGTTCATGATGCTTTAAGCGGTATTGAGCAATACCATGATGTAGATGTTGTTATTACAATGAATGATCTGGTACCGGAAATTAAGGGGAAGTTTAAATACTGTATCGGCATCGAAAATATTTTGGATAAAAAGGCAATAAAAAACGAGCTTGACAAATTTTTTGCCGAACAGTCTTAAAAACAACTTTTAGAGTAAAAGAAAATTAAATACAGGAGGAAAGTATTATGGGAACTATTTGGAATCTTGCACGCTTTGTCGTGTTCCAGTTGCTTGGGCAAGCATCATTACTTGTCGGCCTTATGGCCTTGATCGGTTTGTTGTTGCAAAAAAAGTCACCGAGCGCAGTTATTACCGGAACGGTCAAAACAATTGTCGGATTTCTTATTTTCGGTATCGGTGGCGGCGCCGCAGTTGGAGCTCTGGCTAATTTCCAGCAGCTTTTTGCAACAGGGTTTAATCTTCAAGGCGTCCTGCCGCTTGCCGAAGCTATTACCGGTATGGCTCAAAAAAATTTAGGCACTATCATAACTCTTATTATGGTGCTGGGATTTTGCGCCAACTTGCTGATTGCGCGCGTAACAAAATTTAAATTTATATTTCTTACCGGCCAACATAATTTGTTCTTAGCTGCACTTCTATCCGTATCGTTAAAAGCGGTAGGTTTAAGCGATATACTCACTGTAATAATAGGCTCCGTCATACTTGGGTTTGCCGCAGCTATATATCCCGCAATTGCCCATCCTTTTATGAAAAAAGTTACAGGAAGCGATGAACTTGCTATTGGACATTATTGCACCTTAACATACGCGCTTTCCGGCTGGATAGGATCAAAAGTGGGTAACCCTGAAGATAGCACGGAAAAATTAAAATTACCCGGTTGGCTTTCTATTTTTAAAGATTATATCGTATCTATCGCTCTTTCTATCATTATTTTTTACTATATATCCGCCTTTTCAGCCGGTAGAGAAGCTGTGCAAAAAATCGCAGGTGATACTCATTGGTTGTTGTTCCCTCTAATGCAAGGTCTTATGTTTACCGGCGCCGTATATGTAATTATTACCGGTGTGCGCCTAATGTTATCGGAACTCGTGCCGGCATTTGTAGGTATTTCTGAAAAGTTCATTCCCAATGCAAAACCGGCGTTGGATTGCCCTGTGGTTTTTCCTTATGCTCCGACCGCAACAGTTATCGGTTTTATTTCCGCTTATGTTGCCGGATTAATCTGCATGGGTATCTTTTCTCTGTTGGGGACGGCGGTTATCATTCCCGTTGCAATACCTTATTTCTTTATCGGTGCAACTGCAGGAGTTTTCGGTAATGCAACCGGAGGTTGGAAGGGAGCTATTGCCGGCGGTTTTGTAACCGGTATTCTCATTGCCGTAGGCCCTGCTCTTATGTATCCTGTTTTTGCAAAGATGGGTCTTGCCGGATCAGCGTTCCCTGAAACGGACTTTGTCGTAATCGGATTGGTTATTTACTATCTCGGTAAACTTTTCGGAAAGATCTAGGAAATACTGATGAGATATTCCCTTTACGCGAAGGGAAACTGTATCAGTTTATGAAAAATGTGAGGATGCTTAAAAGCAAAGCATCCTCACTTATTTAGAGGTCGATTCATGGATGAGAAAAAAGATTTGCAAGCCGTTGCCGCCAGATGCCGAAGGCGCATTATATCAATGATATACAAAGCAAACGCGGGACACCCCGGCGGTTCTTTATCTATAATGGATATTATTACCGTCATTTTTCAAAAATATATGACAAAAGATAAAAGCGGCAAAGATAAATTTATCTTGTCGAAAGGGCATGCCGTGCCGGCCTTATATGCGATACTTTGTGAAAAAGGTTTGCTCGACGAAGGTCTTTTATCGCAATATAGAGCCGTTGATTCTCCTCTAGAAGGACATCCTTGGACAGTTAAATTGCCGAACGCAATCGATGCTACAACAGGATTACTTGGACAGGGCTTATCCATTGGGATGGGCATGGCGTTGGCAAAAAAACGCAACAAAGATCCTCATCGTGTTTTTGTTGCAGTAGGCGACGGAGAAATTGAAGTCGGTCAATTTTGGGAAGCTGCTATGTTTGCGCCGTCTTTTGAGCTTGAAAATCTTGTGTGCATCATAGATCGCAACGGATTTTCGTCCCATGGAAAGGTTACAGTACCTGAACCCTTGGCAGATAAAATGCAGAGTTTCGGCTGGAATTGCATTAGTATTGACGGGCATGATTTTGACGCTATTATCGAAGCGCTGGATCCTACGCAAACGAAAAAACATCCTAAAAAACCTTTATGTATAATTGCAAAAACGGTCAAAGGCAAGGGAGTTCCCTATATGGAAAACAATCCCGCATGGCATAGCAAAGGTCTGTCCGATGATGAATACAAAAGCGCAATGGCGGCATTGGGAGAAGTAGTATGAACTCGCTGTATACTGAAACGGTTTCACCCAGATCTTTTCTCGGTGATATATGGGTTGAAATCGGTAAAAAAGATCCTCGCATAGTTGTACTGGACTGCGATTTGGCTGCCGCAACAAAAACGGATGCTTTTGCTAAGGCTTATCCCGACAGATTTTTTGAAATGGGAATCGGCGAACAGAACGCCATGAGTGTTTCTGCCGGCCTTGCAGCCGAAGGACTGATTCCTTTTTATGCTAACTTTGCACTCTTTTCCAGCGGAACCTGTTGGACACAGTTGCGTCAAAACTGTTTTTCAAACTTAAATGTAAAGATCGTGGCAACGCACCCGGGCATGGATAACGGGCCTGACGGCGGAACACATCATGCAAATGAAGAAATAGCGCTCACGCGGACAATACCGTGCTTAACAGTGCTGTCGCCTGCCGATCATTTTCAAGTACGCGCCGCCATGCTTCATGCCTTGCAGATACAAGGACCTGTTTACATCAGAGTGCCGCGTGATGAAACACCGGTGCTTCACTCCTCAAACACGCAATTCTCATTCGATAAACTGGAAATGATATGTGACAAAGGTGATGATTTTGCAATCATATATGAAGGCAGTGCCGCCTTACAAGCCTGTGACGGATTTATGCGCTTGGAAGACAAGAAGCTAAAAGGAAAACTTTTGGCTGTTCCGTCATTAAAACCGTTTGACAATATAGGCATCTTAGATATCGCAAAAAAAGTTAAGGCCATCGTTACGGTAGAAAATCATTCAATTTACGGAGGGCTTGGCGGTATTGTTGCGGAAACACTCTGCACTTCGTCAATCCGTTGTCCTGTTGAATATGTCGGCGTCAACGATGTTTTTACCGAATCCGGAAAATCACAGGCAGTGAAATCTAAATTCGGCCTTTCGGCAGAGGCTGTTGAAAAAAAAGTCTTAAGTATTTTGAGGTGCGTTTCAGGCGAATAAAACCTGACATTGGAAACCGGAACAGTAAATAAAACGAATAGTTTTCGGATTAAAAGTCGGAATTCCTGATGAACGCTTGATCGGTGATTTGGCAGAAGCCGCCCTAAAATTATAAAACTCGAAGTTTAGGCTAAATAATCCCTTTTACCTTTAATTGATGTGTCGGTTAAGTAATAACACAAACCGTCTGCTTCTTCGATTTTTTTTAGGTTGCTGAATGCCGATGTTATAAACAATGTGTCCATGTTTTTACCGCCGATAGAAACCGATGAGATGTTCGTAGCCGGCAATTCTATTTTTTCCAGTATTTCACCGGTTTTTGAAATTCGTAAAACGGAGGACCCGCCCCAGCAGGCGCTTATTATGTCGCCGTTATTGTCCAAGCACATACCGTCCGGAACTTGTCCTTCAGGATAATCCGAAATCACTACCTTAGGGTTTGAAATATCACCGGTATCAGGATTATAATTCCACCGTGTGATTGTTGCCGTTGTAGAATCGGTGTGATAAAAAATTTTACAATTATCATCGAATCCCATTCCGTTGCTTATTCCGAGACCGGTAAGAAGCGTTTTTATATTTCCGTCTTTATCGATGGAAATAAGGCGGCCGTTGCTGTTCGATTCTTTTTTTATTCCGGCAAGAATTCTTCCTTTGGAATCGACGATTGCGTCATTGAATCTTTCCCCCGGTTCAAAAGAAAAACTGATGTATGTTTTATCCGACAGAGCATAGTTTTTTCCGTTTTTATATGCATAGATAAGACCCTTTTCCGTCAGAAGTACGATGTTGCTTTTGGAATCGAAAAGGAACGCTCCTATTTGATAATTTGTTTTTAGCACGCATTCCGCCATTTCGCTTTTCAAATCCGTTCTATAAACGGCGCCGTTTACAATATCCGTGTAATAGAACATCTGATCGAATTCATTCCATCTGGAATTTTCTCCCAATTCGCACTGAGGAAATATTTTATTATATTTTTTTACCATTTCGTTATACTCCCGTTTTCAAGTGTTGATTTTTCCACGAGTAACATTTTTTTGCCGTCATTCTCATGGATTTTTTATTCACTTCGATAATAATCGTTTCTCGTCAAAATAGGAAGCGCTCTGACGGCGATGTGTGTGTGTGCGTTTACTGCACGTGGACAGCCTAGTAAATTGGAGAATTTTCCCCGCACACTTTATTTAAGGCTTTAAGTCTGAAATCTTTATAAGAGCTTCCTTTGCCGCTTTATTTATGTTTTTTCCGTAGTGAGGATGCAATAATCCCGAAATAAGATTGCACGATTCGTCCGCGTACTTTTTTCCCATAAAAAGGCTGAGTTTGTATAAGGATTGACAACACGCAACGATTATTGCCTCGTTATTTTCAAACTGACCTGAAGATTCCGTAATTTTTTTTCTTATGGCAAAAAAAAGCTGTCTGTTATTGTCAAAGCCTATATTGCCTGCCGCGTTTATAAGAATTATAAGAAGAGGGCCGGAACGTTCCATGGATATGAGTTCGGCAGTGAGCGACGTAAACGTATCCGTTCCGTATAAACCGAGATTTGAAAATACTGCCGCCAAATACTGAATATCTTTTGTGTATTCCGGCGGTTCGGCGCGAACATTCGTGACTTTTTGTCTTAAAAAAGCCAGATAATTTTCTATAAAACCTTGCAATTCGGATATGTATGTTTCTTCATTTGCACCGTAATATCCTTCGGAAAGTTTTTTTTCGGTTTCAGCCGCAGCAAGGCGTTCGTATTCTTCATATTTTGTGCTCGGGATTTTGTATTTTTTTTCGATTTTTATCGGTTTCTTTTTAGACATTTGGGAAAATCTGTAAAAGACAGTTTCCCATGAATCGGTGCAGTACAGCAAAAAACTTCCGTCCGAAACAAACCTCTCGTCTTTTATGTCCTTTATATCCAAATTTACTTTTTTCATTACCGAATTCGATGAAAATAAAAAAGAAAACAATACGTTGGAATCGGAAAGCACGAGAGAGTCTTTTGTTTGGCCGTCATATGCAAAAAACAAAGAAGACCTCAAAATATCGATGTTGATCAATGGTGGAAGAATACGAGACTCTGTTTCAATGCTTTCATTATCTTCATGAGGGCAAGAAAAGCGCGTAACCGTCCTGTCCGAAAAAAGAACGTAAACGCCGTCTTCGGAATTGCAACTTTTTAAAGGTTTCGCATCAAAAACGAATTTTTCTTTTTCTTTACCGAACCGGCCGATTTTGGTAGCAAAGGCTTTTGTATTCCTATCTCCTTCAAAAAAAATAAGAATGCTTCCGTCCTGCAGCATTTGCGCCGGACACGAACTCTGTTTTGGCGTAAGTATGTACCACTTGCATATTCCGTTTAATCCGTAACAGCCGACATACTGTTCCCCGAATATGAAGAGGCATCCGTCGAAGCCTTCGATTACCGTATTTACGGGAATAAAAGGCAGACCGATCTTTAAAACCGTGTATCCGGATCGGTTTATTATGTGAAGCACGTTGTTTTTATCCGAAAAATATAAAAAGTCGTCCCTTGTGGCGCCGAATAGGGTTTTTGAATTTATTCCTGAAATTTTCTTCTGCCACAGTTCGATTCCGTCTTCGGATACGGCGCAAATTTTGTTTCCGTCGTGTAAAAGCGCAGCTCCGTCGGAAAACAGCACGGGCCTTTTAACCGTCTTTCCGCCGAAGACCTTTGTCCAGGACGGTTTTCTTTTGCAGAGCTCAATCTCCTGCGGCTCGATTTCTTCCGGTGCGGCGCTTTCAAAGCCGGCGGCTGACAAAGCGCTCAAAGCGAAAAAAAACGTAAAAACAAAAAAAACTTTAATTTTCATTTTAACCTAATACGGATTCGAATAGTCGAAGAAGGCTAAACTGCTGTAGTTTAAGCCGTTTATTTTTGCAGATGAACAATATCAAATATTTGTTATCGTCATATCGTTCCATGCTGCAAGGTACGATATGCATGGCCAGGCAGATTCCCGCCGGAACAGTGATTTTATTACTTCTTCCGCTTCTGTCTTTTTGCCGCCGTGTTCCAGATAAACCGCAATACCGTACATTGAAACAACGGCATTTAGATCATTTTTATCCTGTTCTGCCTGCCGTAGCGCTTCTTCGGCAGGTCTTTTCCCGAGAAAAACCTCTACCGCTGATCGATAAGCCGTATGGTGTCCAACCTGCATATCATCACGGTATGTTGCGAGCAGTTTGTCCGGCAGATTTTCGCGCATACAGCAGAGGGCGTTCCAGTAAAGGATTGCGATCTTCATCTCATCCCCACAGGGCAGTACCTTTGCAAAATAGTCTGCCGCTTCCCTGTAATTTCCCTGCAGATAATGCCATACACCAATCGGATATGCGGCAAACTTTTCGTTTCCGCCGAGAGAACGGCTTTTTCCGTAGGCTTTTTTTGCTTCGTCAAAATGCCGCAGAGTCAGATAAGCTCCGCCTAAACTGATATACAGCATTGGATCGTCGGCACGGATTTTCTTCGCCGCACGGTAAGCGTCTATGGCCTCGCGAAAACGGTATTGCCCCGCGAGCAGATTTCCCAGTTTTACCCGGCTCTCATAATCGTCCGATTCCCGCAGCCAGAACATTTCTTCCGTATCTTCGCACAGGCAGGGCGCGTTTCCAAGCTGACTTTCAAGAGAAGCGTACTTCACTTCGCCCATACTTACTTCTCCTGCTTTTTGATATAAGCCGTTACTTCGGCAAGACTCATGTCCTGTTCTCTTGCTATTCGTGCCATGTCTTCATATTCGTATTTTTCTCTTTTTACGCCATAACCGGAAGATATTTTTTTCCGTACTTCTCCCAAATTTGTCCGTACCGTTTCCGTGGTGCGGGAAAGGGTATAGCGGCGGCTGGCGTTTTCACGCACGCCGAGCGTTGTGGTGTGTCGGAAGATCAGTTTCAGCATCTGTTCCTTATCCTTTTCGCGGCACATAACGGAAAGAAGTATACCCGGGCGCGATTTTTTCATTTGTGCAGGAACCGTATACGCTTCCAAAGCTCCCGCTGTAAAAAACTGTTCTTCCGCAAACCCGATCGCTTCCGCCGTCATATCATCCAGATTGCAGCACAGCTCCGTGACCGTATCGCTGGTATCCTCTGTTTCCCCGATCAGAGAGCGCACACAGTTGACAGCGGTAAAATCCTTTTTGCCCATACCGTAACCGATGGCCGTCGTTCTCATTACCGGCATATCACCGAATCTTGTGGCAAAGTATTTCAGCAGTGACGCTCCAGTGGGCGTACACAATTCGCTTTTGATCCCGCCGCCGTATATCGGCACATCCCGCAGGATATATGCGGTTGCCGGCGCAGGAACGGGAAGGATACCGTGCGCGCATTTTACATGACCGCCGCCGACATGAATCGGGGAGACCACAACCTGATCGGGCGACAGACGATCCATTAACATACAAACCGCCGTAACATCCGCAACGGCATCCATCGTTCCGACTTCATGGAAATGGATCTCCGTTACGGGAACGCCGTGGGCATGGCTTTCCGCTTCTGCGATCATGGAATAGACTGCCAGAATATCCGCTTTTACCTTTTCGGATACCGGTAGATCTTCAATGATATGCCCGATCTCATGCATACCGCTGTGATGATGGTGGCGCCCGCCGTCGTGGGAATGCTCGTGGTCATGTTCATGTTCGTGCGAATGACTATGCTTATGGGTGCGCATACCCTCAGATTCTTCCTCGTCGTTGACCTTTACCGTGATGTGCGTGCCCTGGATTCCGCATTTGACGGATGCCTCACTAGTCACCGTGACACCGGGTATCCCAAGGCTGTTCAGAACGGCAAGAAATTCTTCTTTGTCCGGAAGAAGCTCTAGCAAAGCCGCTGTCAGCATATCGCCCGCCGCGCCCATCCCACAGTCCAGATATAATGTTTTCATATTATTTTGTCTCCATGTGGTTGATCATACTTGCCAGATATCCAGCTCCGAAACCGTTGTCGATATTTACGACCGACACCCCGCTGGCACAGGAATTGAGCATAGACAAAAGCGCGGACAGGCCACCAAACGCCGCCCCGTATCCAACGCTTGTGGGAACAGCGATCACGGGGCAATCTGCAAGCCCACCGATCACGCTGGCAAGCGCACCTTCCATACCGGCTATGGCAATAATAACGCTTGCGCTCATGATTTCATCCAGATGGGCAAACAGACGGTGCAGCCCTGCCACACCCACATCGTACAGGCGGACGACCTCGTTGCCGTGCACTTCGGCGGTCAGCGCCGCTTCTTCCGCAACGGGAATATCGCTGGTTCCGCCTGTGGCGACTACGATTTTTCCGATGCCGTCTGCCAGAGGCATCGGCCCGATGATCCCGACACTGGCTTCCGCATGGTAGTCCATTTCATGCATCGCCCCGACCTGCGCCGCCGCTTCCGGGGAAAGTCTTGTGATCAGAATCGTATTCTGCCCACGCTGCTTCATTTTCTCTGCGATTCCGCTAATCTGCTCCGCTGTTTTTCCGGCGCCGTATATAACTTCCGGCATACCCTGGCGGATACCGCGATGCAGATCGATCTTCGCATAACCAATATCCTCAAACGGCTCCTTTTTAATGGCTAAAAGAGCATTGTCCACGGACATTTTGCCATTTTTCACAGCTTCCAGAACGGTTTTGATTTCCGTTTTCATCCCCGCACCTCCAAATCCAGCAGAACAGCAGAATAATACTTTCTCAGCTCCGCAAGGATAATTTCTCTATTTCCAATTACCTTTTCAAGCTGAGTATCGGGAACTTGTATTTTTGCAGCTTCTCCAAACCGCCGTACCCGGAAATCTTTTAGGCCGAGAGAAAATAGAAAATCCTCAGCTATCTCTGTTGCTCTCAATTTTTCTTCGGTAACCATTTCTCCGACGGGAATCCGTGTGGCAAGGCAGGCGTACGCAGGTTTATCCCATGTAAACAGTTTCACTTCTTTGGAAAGCTGTCGAATTGCCGCTTTTGTCAATCCAAATTCTTTAAGCGGAGATAATACGGATAATTCACAAATTGCCCGCATCCCCGGTCGATCTCCCGCATCATCGGAAGCGCTTGTTCCGTCCAGCAGTACCGAAAAACCGTCCTCTGATGCCGCTTTAGCGATTGTTTCAAAAATCATGCGTTTACAGTAATAGCAGCGATCCAACGGATTATCCACAATCTTTTTCGAGGACAAAACATCGGCGGCTAATACCCGCATTGGAATATTCAATTCATTGGCAACTCGCTGGGCATCATTCAGCTCAAACTGCGGCTGAAAAGCAGATTTCACATAGTATGCCCGCACCTCAGCACCGTTCTGCTTTGCAGAATACAGCAGGTATGCGGAATCAACACCGCCGGAAAATGCGATTGCGACTTTCGGGTGCTCTATAAAGAAATCATTCAGTTTCATATTTTAATCCCAGTATAACAAAAGCGGTTCTGTGTTGCATACAGAACCGCTCAGCCATGTCACTTACTTTTTCTTGAATAATGCTGCCTTTACAACTCATGCTCTTGTCGTGTGGCAACACCCTTTGGATCTTTCACCAGCAGAATGACCAGCCAGATGATCAAACCAAGGGCTACAACAGACAAGCCAAGATAAAAATCGTTGAGCATATCCACAGGAGCAGGGGCGAAGTATTCAGCGCCAAGTTCCGCATACTCAAATATCGCATCAACAAGCCACATCAGGGACGCACCCCAGTACAGCCAGCAAAGAGTGCCAACCTTCATTTCACTTTTCGGTGCACCCTTATACCAAATGACCGTAGCAATAATAGCTGCAAAAACCGTTGTCAGTAAAGTCATACTTTATACGCCCTCCTGTGCAAGCTTGGGAGCACGAAGCGCTCTCTTTTCCACAACAGAAGAAACGGCAAGCATACCAACCCATACGGCCGTAACAAGAACAGCCATCATGACGCCTGCACTGCCCATTTCTGCGAGCATTTCAGCGGTTTCTCCGTTTTCGACCGCCGTCAGGAACGGGAAGAACGGAACCACCTCGCCGTGCCACAGATGTTCAAACGCCAGAAGCGCGGAACCGCCCCAGAGCAGCTTATTCAGCCAACCGAGCTTGGTGGAAAATTTGATTTTGGTTGCTTCCTGAACAGAACCGTCAGAAAGAGAGAGTTTTACAGATTCTTCTTTTTCCTTGGACTTGATTACATTTGCAGCGACCGTAGTGACGATAGCTTCCGCAGCCGGAACGAGAAAACATGCCATAATTATGTACCTCCTAAATTTCACAGATGTTTTTACGCCAAAAAAAAAGAAGGCATACCGCTCCTCTGCAGAGGAATCGTATACCTTCTTGTGTATACATAATCTTCATCTGTTTGCTTTGATTATTCTACCACTTGATGCTTCGGCATCATTTCTCAGCTTCCTGCATGAGTATATATATTATATCACTGCATGATCAAAAAAACAAGAGAGAGCATGCGGCTATAATGTCATTTTATTTCTTTCAGTACTTCTTCTATTAGGTTTCCTACAGACAGGTCTGAGATACCGATAACGATATTATCGCAATGATTCACGGGAATCAGAAGCCGCTTTGCCGTACTTTGCCCAATAGCTACCGCCATAGATGGAGTCACTTCTCCAAACATTGCGTCTGCAATAACTATACCAATAGGTCCAATAATTACATCGGCTGTCCGGCATCCAACAATGACTGCATTTTCTCCAGTTGCAGCATGATCAGCGCCTGCTTTCAGCATGGCTGTTGTAGCTGTACTGTTCGTTCCCACCGCCGTAATTTCTATCTGTGGCCGTTCACGTTTAATTGCAGCGACTACTTGTTTTCCGATCCCGCCGCCTTGAGCATCTATTACTAATATTTTCATGTAGTATGTCCTCCAAATTATCGATCAATTACCATTCCAAAATGTTTCAACGCTTCCACGATTGCTGCTTCTTTTTCCGGCGGACACTGCGGCTGTTTGGCATTTTCCTTCTTTGACAATTTATAATTCTGCCCCACATCCAGCCCGTATTTCCGCTTAACCTGCGAGATATACAGAGAAGATACCTTTAATCCAGTCTGCTTCAACACCCGTTCTTTGATCTGCCCGTAGGTAGCTCCCTGCTGGAAGCCGGCGGCTGACAAAGCGCTCAAAGCGAAAAAAAACGTAAAAACAAAAAAAACTTTAATTTTCATTTTAACCTAATACGGATTCAAATAGTCGAAAAAGGCTAAACTCTCGATATGAGACGTTTGAGGATAAAAATCCAGAAGATACAATTTGGAAAGTTTGTATCCTGCCTTCACAAAAAAAGACGCGTCGCGGGCGTGCGTCGCAGGATCGCACGAAAGCGATCGTATACGCAAAGGATGTGTTTTGCAAAGCCATGAAAGAACTTCTCTTTCTATCCCGCTTCTGGGCGGATCTATTACCACAGCGTCAAAGTTCCCTTCGTTTTTTACTATCGCAGAAGCGTGTTCTGACACCCATTTTACGCCGCTTAAACCGTAGGCGGCATGGGGTCTTCCTTTCATGTTTATTTCTGCAAATACCATCGCGTCGCGGTTATGCTCTACCATAGTGACTTTTTTAAACCTGTCGGCAAGGAACACCGAAAAAGTTCCCGCTCCGCTGTACATGTCGAGAACATTTTTTCCCGAAAGATCCGAACATAAAATATCTATCGTCTTTTCTAAAACGCTGACGTTGGATTGGAAAAAGCCCCGTATATCGAAGACTATTTTTTTTCCTGAAATGACGACGGTCGCAATATTGGAATGATTTAATATCGTCCCTGAAAAAAAATTATTTACGGCCTTTTTTTTCTTTTTTGACGTCTTGGGCGCCGCCCCGCAAAAATTATTTGCAGCGCCGCCTGCGCCGCCGGAAGAAGGAATAAGTTCCGGAGATTCGATCAGCAAGCGGGGAAATCTTCGAGCGAATGCGTTTAACCCAGTTTTTGAAAGACATGGGGAGGAGGGAGAGACCGTAGCCGCTTTAGGCGATGAATCAGGCTTATCGACTACGCAACTTCCGCCGAATACGTGAATCCTTCCTTTAGGTCTTTGCTCTTGGGGTACGGCGTTAAGCCATTCGTTTATCTCGTCGCTCGCTATAAGACAGCTGTCGATCGGGACTACCGTATTCGATTGACGCATGGAAAGTCCTCCGTCGTGAAATTGGAAGCGGCAGCGATACCCGCCGTCTTTATCGTATAAGGCAATTATTTCGGGTGTTTCAATTTTTTCGCGCTTAAAGCAGGATTTAAGCATATCCGACCGCAGTTGACGCTGAAAGGAGCTTTCTATGTGCATCATATTGCAGCCGCCGCAAATTTCATAAAATTTGCAGGGAGGTTTTATTCTGTGCGCGGAGCTTTCAAGAATATCTACTATTTTTGCAGTTTCATAGTCGCGTTTACAAGACACTGTCTCTATTTTCAGTTTTTCACCGGGAACGGCAAAAGGGACGAATATCGTTTTTCCGTCGATTTGCCCTATACAGTCTCCGCCTAAAACCATTTCTCGGGTTATAATATTATGTGACGACATCGCTATATATTACCAAATAATCGGACAAAGAGGGAGTATGCAAAAAGAAACTTTTTTTCAAACCATGCGCGACGGCGCCAAAGTTTCGGTCATAAGGTGGATACCCGAGTGTGAACCTAAAGACATACGCGGGCTTTTTCAGATAAGCCACGGTATGGTGGACCACGCTCTTCGATATGAAGTTCTCGCTCAATTTATGACGGAAAACGGTTATGTTTGCTCTGCCCACGATCACAGAGGGCACGGTAAAACAGGCGAAAAAGCTCAAAACGAAAACAGAGGAAAATTAGGCTTTGTTGCGGAAAAGGACGGCTTTACGGCAGTAGTTGAAGACCTTCGCGAAGTGATCGAAAAATTTAAGAGAGACTACCCGGAAAAAGAAATAATTTTGTTCGCACATTCGTTCGGTTCCTTTGTAGGTCAGGCATTCATTGAAAAATACGGAAGCATCATACAAAAATGCGTTTTATGCGGAACGGCTTTCCCTTCTGCAAAACTTATTTACACGGGACTTTTTTTTGTGGGAACGGCGAAAAATTTGTTCGGCGCAAAAGAATGCGTCCCGTTCGTGAATATGCTGTTTTTTAAAATGAACAATAAAAAAATAAAAAGACCTTTGAGTCCGCATTCTTGGATATCGAGAGATGAAAATGAAGTTGAAAAATACGATCGCGATCCGTTTTGTAATTTCATGCCGACTCTCGGTTTTTTTTACGATCTGCTTTGGGGATTAAATTTCGTCCGAAAACAAAAAAACATAAACTCTATTCCTTGTACTATGCCGATACTTTTTATTTCAGGGGAAGAAGATCCTGTAGGTTCATACTCTTCGGCGGTAAAAAAACTTTATAAAATTTACAAAGCAAGCGGTAAAAGGAATGTTTCCATAAAGATTTATAAAGGATGCAGACACGAGCTTATAAATGAAATAAACCGCAGAGACGTTTTCAGAGATCTTCTTTTTTGGATAAAAGCCGGCGAGGTTAAATAAGCCTATTGACTATGTCTTTAAAGAGTAGGTAAATTAATAAGCGTGTTAATCCGATATTCTGCAGACGAAAACGGCCGGCCTGTAAAAAAAGCCGTAATCTACACAAAAAACGAACATAAAATACAGCTTTCAAAAATAGATCCGGATGCGCTGTATATCCTTGAGCGTTTAAAAGACTCGGGCTTTTCAAGTTATATAGTCGGCGGCGCCGTGCGTGATCTCATATTGGATCGCACTCCGAAAGACTTCGACATAGTCACCGACGCAACTCCTTCGCGCATAAAAAAAATCTTCCGTAATTCAAGGATAATCGGCCGACGTTTCAGATTAGTGCATGTTTTTTTTGAAGATAAGATTTTTGAAGTAAGCACATTCCGTTCAATAATAGACGGTTCTGTCGGAAACAGTTTCGGAACTATGGACGAAGACGTAAAACGGCGGGATTTTTCACTGAACGCTTTGTATTACGATCCTTTTACGGAACACGTCATAGATTATGTGAACGGCGTTCGGGACATAAAAAAACATATCATTAGACCCGTAATAAAAATCGACAGAATCTTTGTCGAAGATCCCGTCAGAATGATTCGCGCGATAAAGTATTCCGCCGCTACCGGCTGCCGCCTTCCTTTTTCCCTTAAACGAAAAATTCTAAAATCGGCACATCTTCTTTCGTCGGTGTCGCCATCAAGGCTTACGGAAGAGCTTCAAAAAATAATAGGCAGCGGACATTCGTTTGAAATTGTCTCAAAAGCTCTTCAAACCGACTTGTACATGTATTTACAGCCGTCCGCAACGGCAATAATGTACGCAAGGCCTGATTTTGAAAAAAAGTATCTTCAAAGTCTTAAAAAACTTGACGAAACCATTGCCCGCGACGCGGACATAAGGCTCGGGCGCAAATTGTTTTATTTGATCTACGATTTTATTTACGAGCTTACCGACTGGAAAAAAGAGGCTGATCTTCATCCCTCCGCGAGCGAATTATACGCCTTAACATGGACGGAATGCAGAAATTTTGTTCTGCCGATGAATCCTCAGAGAACCGAACTCGAATTTGCGATAAAGGAAGTTTTAAAAACACTCGGAATTTCAATGCAGCCGCCTAAAAAGAGGAAACAGAAAAAAACTTCGGCGCAGATAACGCCAAATCGGCGATAAGACCTGAAGAATTTTTCGGAGCTTTCGTTGCTTATATGTTTTCCGTTCCCGTGATTTTATCGATAATTATGCTTACTTCTTCTACCAAGATGCCTGTGTAGCGCTCTATATTGTCTATAACGTATTGCTGCAGAGCGTGGATCTTTCCTGTAAGCTGATTACCGAACGGAACGTCTATCGTTATTATAAATCTGTAACCGCGGCTGTCGGTTTTTATCGTAAATTTTTTTACACGGATCTTAGGATCGCATTCGGAAACGCAATGCATTGCCATCTGCGTCAACGCCGCTTCGGATATGCTTATCCTGCCTTTTTTTGAAAATTCCGGACGGACGACGGATTTTTCAAAAGGCTGCAAGGCGGAATCTTCTTTTTTATGAAATATATTTTTACGGTTAAAAAACACCTTGATAGAGTTATAAAATATCTGCGGATAATTGCGTTTTATTTCTATGGCGGGAACGGGGATAATGTGTTTGCCTTCTATCTGCCTTGAACGGATCGCCTTTTCAATCTCTTCGCGCGATGCGATGTCCTCGATCTTTATGATCTTTGAAGGAGGGGGAAGCTGCAGTCTCGTCGCTATTTTGATGACCATCTTTTCGGAGGTTCCCAAAAGCAGAATCTTTTTTATGCGCAGTTTGTGCAGCATTTTAGCTATTTCATCGCGGTGCTCTTTGTCGTCAAACAAGGCGACCCGCACGGCGCCCATATAAGTCTTTTCTCTTTTAGCCGAATGTCCCGCCAAGATTTTGTCGTCTTGAATTAGAAGTCCGTCGTCAATGATGGCAGTAAGCCCGTATTTTTGGGCAAGCAATTTGGCGCGAAAACTTTTTCCGGTTCCGCTTTCTCCCACAAGGGCGTATACCGTTATTCCTGTAAATTTTTGAAAAAAATCACTGAGCGACTTCATAGTTAGTTAGATTATATTAATACGGAGAGGACTTATCAAGGTTTTACTTAACATTTTTTCAAATTTTGTCGGAATAAATGCGATTAGTTTTTTGGGAACGGATAATGGATTGTTTTCAGGAATTAGCAGGGCGTAGGAATGCAGATAAAAATCCCTGTCGGCCGTTATTTTTTTTCCTCCGTAAGCCGTATCGCCTAAAAGCGGAAATCCGTGAAAGGCGGCCTGGCTCCTTATTTGATGTGTCCTTCCGGTTTCTATCGTTATCTTTGCAAGCGTTATGTCAAGATTTTCATAAATCCCGTAATATAGCGGCTCCGCTTTTGTGACGGCCGCCTTGCCGGCTTCGGTTTTATCGCTCACGATGTTTACGGTGTGAAAGTTTTTGTCGTTATCCGTTTTTTTTACAATGCTGTCATGCCAAAACACCGGCTCATCAAGTCTGCCCTGTAAAAGCGCCAAATATATCTTTTTGATCGCGTTATGCTTAAACGCGCTTGAAAACCACTGAGCTCCTTTAAGATTTTGGGAAAAAATTAGTACTCCCGTCGTTTTTCTGTCAAGCCTGTGTAGGGGACCGGGAATAAACGAGAGAGAAGAACTGCCGTCTTTTGTTTTTTCTTCCCCTTTCCAAATACTGACGATTTGATCGGAAAGAGAATTTTTGCCTTGCACGGAAACGTCGTAGGGTTTGTTTATCACAATTATAGCTTCATTTTTAAAAATAGTATTCTCTTTTGAAAATGCAGGGTAGCGCTCTTTAGGCGGGAAACGTCCGGCGCTCTCGTCAAAGCTTACGGCAGGAGCCAACGAGGATGCGATAAAAAGCGCGTCGTTTTCCCGCACACGGTAGGAAGGACTTACCGTCTTTTTATTTACTTTTATAAATCCGTTTCTTATAGACTTATAAAGAATGGAAAGAGATTCTTCGCTTAAAAACTTTCTTACTATTCTATCAAGGCGTCTGCCTTCGTCGTCTTTGCCGCAATAAAAAGTTTTAAAGTCCATATTTTTATTATAGTGATAAAAATAAATACCCGCTACTAGACAAAACTTTCCCTGTCGGTAAAATAAATAGTTGCTATGTATACCGGTGAAAAACTATATTTTCTTTTTTCCAACCCGATCGTGATAGCCTGTGTTTTCAGCTGGTTTTGTGCTCAATTCATAAAAACCGTCATAAAATTGTTTTACGGCCAGATACATTCGTTTAAGCAGCTTTTTGAACTTTTGCTTTGGCGCACGGGCGGTATGCCGTCGAGCCATTCGGCGCTGGTAGCATGCCTTTCCACAGCTATAGCGTACAGATCCGGCGTCGATTCCGATATATTTATTCTTTCGCTTTGTTTTTTTCTTGTAACGATACGGGATGCCGTAGGGGTAAGGCGGGCTAACGGAATTCAGGCGAAACGGTTAAACGAGATCATTAAGATAATGAATGAAAAAAAATTGTCGAATTTTAAACCGATAAAAGAAGTTCAGGGACATTCGCCTATGGAAGTCTTTGTAGGTTGCCTTTTGGGTTTTTTTATCGGCACCGCCTTCAGTGTACTGTGATCCTAAAATATGCGGATAAAAAAGAATATCGTAATTTCATTTACAATTGTTTTTCTAAGCCTTGTCGCCTTGTTCGCTTTTCGCCGCGTGAGTCATAAAAAATTATGGACGGGTTATCAAACGCTTGCAGTTGCAAAAACCGTGGCCGAAGAAGACGTCCTTCAAGTTTTAAATAATTCAGGTTGCAGCTCCGTCGTGTCGCTGTCGTCGCAGTCACAAATGCAATCTTCACCTTACAGTCCCGTACAAAAAAAAGCGCAAACTCCGTCGTATTCGGAAAGACAAAAAGAATTTTTCTTCGATAAAAAAGGTGATTTTCAGCTTTATTATATACCCGAACGATATTCCTCTTCGACAGAAAAAGCGTTCAGAACGCTGAATCGGGATTACAATGCGGATTTGTATCTTGACTCGAAGGCTGACTTCCCGAAAATTCCGCTCGTTGTGTGCTTTATTTTTGCTTCGGTTTTGTGTTTTTTTTCAAAATCGCGGCTGTTTTTTTTTGTAACGGCCATTTTCCCGATTTTGTTTGCTCTGAGCAGGCCTTCGCTCTCGCGTATCGGAGCCGTATGTCTTTTGCTTTACGGGCTCTACGTATTACAGGATCTTCGCCGAAGAAATGAAAGTCTTTACGTGTTTTTGCACAGCCGATATGCTGTTTTATTTATGATCTTGCCGATCGTTTTGTGCTTTTTTTCTTCTTTTTCAAGCGGAATCATATTTATTGTAGCTTTATCGGCTTCGTTTGCCGCAGAAAATTTGTTACACGATTATGAAAATTATCGCGCAAAAAAGTCGGCATTCAGCATGGTGTTGATATTGCCGTCTCAGTTTATAAGATTGACAACCCGTAAAACCGTATTATTTATGTATTTTTGTGCGCTGAGCACGGGACTTTTTCTAGTTCTGTCCATCTTTTCATCTAGGTTTTTGTCCTCAAAAGGTTCAAAAGACTTGTTGCTTCCCGCTCCGGCGCGGTATAATAACAAAACTTCGATTATTTCGTTGACGGACTATGTTGTGTCCGATTGGTACGCCCAGACATATCCGTATCGATCTTTGCACGACGAGGTTTCTGCATCAGGAACTGTCAGGTTAGGAGACGCTGTAATTATTCCTCGTTATGAAAGAGACGGAAACGTCATAAGAGAGAGAAACGAAGTTGTTTTCCGCTTTGATAAGGCATTTATAGATTCGACGGTTAAAAATATTGACGGCTTGCCGGATACGGCATTGGAAAAAATTTTGAAAAAACAAGGAAAGGCAGATGCGGCCGTGTATTCTTTATCGGGCGGAAACGGCTTTAGTGATTTTATTATTCTGTTGATAGAATTCATGATTTCTCCGGCCGTGTTGATTTTTTTTATATTAAGGAAACACTGATTAATTCGCATTCGAATTAATCAGTGCTAAGTACATAAAAAAATGATAAAACTGCAAAAAATAAATGAAGAAATTTCTTACCAAGCCATAGACTCTTTTTTACCGCGCGTAGTGACCGTTCCGATCGATACGGAAAGATCGGGCAATTATAAATTGCTTGTTTCGGAAGGAGACCGCGTAAGGGAAGGGCAGGTTATCGCGCGCAGCCAGGATCCGCTTGAACCTTTGGCTGCACAAATTCATTCGCCCATACCCGGTATTGTAACGGGATTTTCTTCCGTACCGCTTTTCGACGGCAAAAAAAGCGACGCCGTGCTTATTATGCTCGAAGGGAAATTTTCTTACCGCGGTAAAAAATCAAGACCGAATAAGTGGTCGGATATTTCTCCTTCCGAAATAGTTGAAATGATCTCCTATTACGGCGTGATAAACACTTTTTTCATAAACAAACCTTTTTCGCTTGCAACCCAGATAAAAACGAAAAAAAAAGAAGCTTCAAATGTTCTTGTAGTAAGACTTTTTGACGAAGATCCGTACCGCTGTACCGATTCCTTTCTCACCAACACCGGCTTTGACAGAATAAAAAAAGGAGCCGCTATCCTTGCCTATGCTATGAACGCTTCGGGCATTGTCTTTGCGTATAACGACGCCTTACCCAGCCCCGAAAACACCGCCGAAGAAACCGAAAATCACGATATTTTTAATTCAATTCCCGTAAAATATGTCGGCGTCGATTGTACGGATTATCCGGCGGGCTTTCAGCGCATACTTATTGAAACCGTACTAAAAAAACTTCAAGCCGATGAAATTTTTTCAAAAATAAATATTTACGATCTGCTCGTCGACAGCGTTACGCTGATTCATCTGTATGAGGCGATAGAGCTTCACAGACCCGTCATAAATCAATACGTATACGTTTACGGCGACTGTCTCAAAGTTTCGGGAATATTGAGGCTCCCGTTAGGGTCGACGATAGATTTTTTATCGGCGCAATGCGGAGGATTTTTAAAGAAGCCTTCAAAAATAATCATAAACGGGCAGCTCACCGGTTATCTTGCGCCAGAAAGATCCGTGCCCATAACAAAAAATGTAAAGTCCGTCGCATTCTCGTCATCCTACAAATTTCCGTTTTTTACTCCGAACGAATGCGTGCGCTGCGGAAAATGCCGCTCCGTTTGCCCTTCAGGGCTGAGCCCCGATCTTTTGTTCAATCAAATGCTTAACGACATTCATAAAATGGAAGCGGGCTTATTGAAAGCCTCAAGTTTATGCATGGGCTGTACCTTGTGTAATGCCGTGTGTTCTTCCAGATTGCCTTTGAGTCAGGCGATAGAGACCCTTAAGGAGTCGCAGTCATGAAAAAAGATTTATTAAATGATCTGAACATACCTTCTTTGATAAAAGACAATTTTAAGTTAAGATCTTTCGTTCATTTTTCATGTTCTTCAAGCGATACCGTATCCGCGTTTTTATTGTTTTTGATCCCGCAAATTGTAATGCTGTGGTTATCAGGAACCGTGTCGTCGCTGTATGTTATACTTTCTTCTGTCATCGGAAGTCTGTCTGCCGAAAGCATAAATTCCATGCTGTCAAAGAAAAAAATCTTTGTAGTTTTGTCGCTCGTTCAGGGGATCATCATAGGCTTGCTTTTGCCGTCCGGATATCCTGTGATTTCGGTTTTTTTTCTTACATTATTTTCTCTTTTGATTTTTAAATATGCCTTCGGAGGCTTTTCGCATCCGTGGATAAATCCTGCTGCAGTGACGGTTGCATTGGCATGGATTTTTAACATTTCGGCATTTCCTTCTTTTCTAGTCACGGGTGAAAATCTTTTTTCGCACAATCCGTCTCTTATCTTGATTCAAAACGGTCAAATTCCCGTTTTACCGTTTGATACGAAGATTACTCTGTTTCTTAATGAAAAAATTTTCAACGTCTTCGGGCTTTCGATTCCCGAAGGATATATATCTTTACTTTGGGATTCAAATTCCGTAATACCGGCGTTCAGATTTAATCTTATCACATTGATAACTTCCGCAGTGTTTTTTGCCTTCGATTTTGTTTCCGGTATCATTCCCGCATGTCACATCGTCGTATATGGGCTTTTGGTTTATTTTGTTTCTTCCGTCGCATACGGCGGTATGCCCGGTTCAGGCGATGTAATACTGGCGCTTATGTCAAGCGGAACTCTGTTCACGTCGATATTCCTTTTAAGCTGGTTCGGAACCGCCCCTGCTTCCCGTACCGGAAAAATTTTTTACGGAATTTCAGCCGGTATGATAGCCTTTTTTATCGTAGGCTGCGGAACGTCCCCTGCGGGATCCGTTTTTACTGTGATTTTGGCAAACACGGTTTCTCTTTTTTATCAGCAGGCTGAAGATTTTTTTGCAAAAAGAAAAATGGAGCTCCTTTCAGAAAAAGAAATTATTGTTTTCACCGGTAACGACAGATTTCGAAAGACGATTTTAAAAAAGGATTTGAATGATGGATCAAATAAAACATAAAAACATAAAAAAGATCGGCTTAGGCTTCGGAATTTTATTTTTTTTATTTTCGGTAATGATTCTTCTAATGTCGCTGGCAAAAAATCCTTGGAACAAGGGACTGCAAAAAGCCGTAAGTCAAGTTTTAGAAACTCATTATCCCAATACTTATAAAATTCAAAGACAATACGCTATACGGTCGGGTTTTTATGCAGGCGGCGCAGCTTTTAAATTGACAGATAAGAACAACGCGGATGCAGGTTACGCCGTGATTATGGGTATCACGACTATGTACGGACAATATCCTGCGGTTTTTATGCGTTCTTCGGACGGAAAAACGTCTTTTGTTGATTTTTTGTGCCTTCCGCCCGATCTTTCAAAGAGACTTGCCGCTATTTCAAAAAACTCTTCGATTTCCTATTGGCTGGAAAAAAATCCTGAAATACTGGGCATTACAGGACGGCAAAGATGACAGATAAAAAACTTTTGATTTGCACGGCAGCCTTGCTTGCGATTTTGATTCCCGCGCCCGGCCGGTTAGCCTACGGTATCATATTCATAATTACATTTAATTTTATTTTTTTATTTTATATTTTGCTTAATTTTTTACTTAAAAAACTTGATATCTGTTCGTATTCACATATTATAATGCCTTTGGCTCTCGTATCATTTGTAACATGCGAAAGATTCGTATTGATGATGCTTGTACCCGTAATAGCTTTGCAACTCGGTCTCCTTCCTTATATACAGGCATTTTCGGCGTATATGCTTTATGTGCTGCACAGGCCTGAAGGGCTTTCGATCAAGGCGGATTTAAAATCAAATCTGCGCGTCGCCGGTTATTTTTCTGCAGTAACATTTTGCTTTTCTTTTATCCGCGACGTTTTGGGCTTCGGAACTTTGAGCTTACCGTCCTCGCTGGGCGTACATTCGTTTCAGCTTATCCCTGCAGTTTCCGTATTACCTGTCATGAATTTCTTTGCGTCGATCCCCGGCGCCGCAATACTTTCTTCCGTCATTCTGAGTTTTATACCTTATCTTAGAAAAAATAAAGAAAAAACGATATTTGCGGACGACGAATCCTCGGAGGGAAAATGAACGGTTTTTTCTATTATCTTTTGATTTCTTCCGCTGTATTGGTCTACGGAATAGGTTTTGACCGGCTGCTTTTCATAAATAAAAGGATCAAGCCGCTTGCATATGATTTTCTTAAAATATTTGTAAGCGTCGAGCTTACGACAATTTTATCGAAAATTTTTACGGACACTGTGCTTTTCCGCCTGTCCATGTGTGAATTATTTCCGTTTTTCACGCTTTTAATTTACTTTATCATGCTTACGGGTTTTAATCTTTTATTCTACAAAAAGCTTTACGTATCCTGCAAGGAATTTCCTCTCGTTTTTCTTTTTTCATTACTTTCAATCTATGAAAGCTCAAGCGTATTAGGTTCCGCCGTAATAGGCGCGGCTTGCGTTTTTTCATTTTCCATCATACATTTGCTGATCGTATCTTTAAAAAAACGTTTCTCTTTTTTTAAGCCTCCGGTAAATATCGATACGATAAGCCTTTTTTACATAAACATGGCGATTATTCTCATCGCCGTTTCCGCTTGGAATATTTCGTGGTTAAATCCTGAAGTGTTTTTATAGAAAGGGGTAGGGCGGTTGAAAAAAGCGCTTATCCCTCGCTCGGATCCGTACGGCGGTGGCCGCTCTGCCATATTGACTTGCTCTATTTTTGCGCTTGCCGTCTTGCAGATTATATAATAGAATAAAGGCTATCGCAGGATTTACGACTTTTTTAAATTTTTATGGATAAAATAAGTATATGTTTTGTATTATCTTCAGATCATTCTCAGGCGGAAGTTTCAGATAATTTTCTAAAAAACTATAAGCTCATATACAAACCCCTCGTATCCTTTTTATACACGCATCCGGAATGTAAAATTACATTTTCATTTACGGGCGAACAAATTTCCTGGTACAAAAAAAATTATCCCGAATTTTTAAAACTGGTCGGAGAATTGAGCGGACGCAAACAGGTTGAAGTTTTAGGCGGCGGATATTACGATCCTGTTTTTCCATTGCTGTATCCCGTAGACAGGGCGGGGCAGATAGAGCTTTTGTCTTCCGAAATAAGAAAGACCATAGGCAAACGGCCTAGAGGATTACAGGTTTGTGCGAGCAGTTGGGATCCTTCGCTCGTTTCAGGTTTTCAAGTTTGCGGAATGGAATATGTGATTCTCGACAGCTCTCTCATTCCGTCTTCAAAACAGTATTATTTGCCTATCATAGCTGCGGACAAGGGAAAAACCCTGTGTATTCTTTCGAATTTTAAAGATTTTATTCCCGATGCGGATCTTTCTCCGGCCTTATACATAAAAAACATGGTGGCGACGATAAAAAAAAATACCAAAGACGAACTTTTCAGCGAAGACGAAGCGGATGAAAAGGACAGAATTGTTCCTGTAGTCCTGAGAAAGCGTTTACTGGCGGAACTT